>NZ_WUUL01000004.1 GCF_009831235.1 Shimazuella alba
GACTATTTTTAAGATAACCTGTGATACAAATATCTTCTCCAAAACCTATTGAGATGTTTTCTAGTTCAAACGGCTGTGCCATCCATTCAAATCCTTTACGCAAATAAGGGTAATATTGTTTTTTCTCCAAGTAGCTTGGGTGCGATGAAGGAAATAGCTTCTTGATCGTCTGTTGGAATGTAAGAAGGTCTTATCCATGTGATTTGATTGTTCTCCCTAAAAATCGCCTTTTATGAATGACTCCTAAGTTTTCATAACATAGGGGTAACTTTATCCAAAGAAGAAAAGTACATATTAAGATTTATCTTAGTCCTTTCCCTTTTCGAGTAGATATGCATAGATTAAACTTATGATGTAGTAGGCTCATGAAGAAAATGCCATCCTTTGTAGTTGTCTACTGAAAGAATAGATCTCTTTCAATTTTTTGTATATTAATTGGATGGCGATGTACCGTGCCCCCTTATTGTTAACGTAACGAGGGCTGGTTAGTATAGTAAGAATGGACTTTAGACATAAAAATGTGAAGGACTTTGTTACAGTAGGAGGCAAAAGAGAATGATTATAAGGGAAATGATTACAGATGACATACCTGAACTTGCACAGTTATATAGTCAATTTTGGAACGAAGAATCTTGTATCGAAACAATGCATAACCAGTTTAATAAACTTCAAAAAAATAACTCACACATATTGATCAGTGCTATTGAAAATAATAAACTAATTGGCTCAGTTATGGGAGTAATATGCGAGGAATTATATGGTGATTGTAAGCCTTTTTTAGTTCTTGAAAACATGATAGTTGATAAAAATTATAGGAACAAAGGGATTGGGAAAGCATTAATATCCAAGATTGAGGAAATTGCCACCAATAGGGATTGTACCCAGGTGATACTTGTAACAGAAAGTAATAGGTTTGATGCATGTAATTTCTATGAGTCAGCAGGATATAGCTCTCAAACTCATAAAGGGTTTAAAAAGAAGCTTAAATAATTGTATTGTAATAGGACCAATTGTCGTCAAGATAAGTAAAATGAATACCTCCAAAGCGATAAAATGAGCTTCTTTTTTACAAATAAGCCCAAAATTTCGTTTTGGGGTACTATTAAACCACACATGGAATGCAAAAAATTAAAGAGCCAATGTTCAAAGGTACATCACCTGGCATTGGTTCTATTTTATTGACTATTTTTTTAGGATTTCCAGTAATATAAATGTTTCACCAAAATGTTCAATTGTTATGTTTTCTAGACGGCTTGTACCATTAAATCGAATCCTTGTCAAAATAGGTGCAATGTGCCACTTTTCTTCAATGTTTTGGTGTGATGAAAGTCATAATGAAAAGAAAATCCCATACTTACTAGGACTATTTCTTTTTATTATAGATACATGAAAGATTGTGGCGCTCGTTTGATATTAAATTCGTTCAATTCTTTGGGCCGATTATATCTCCAAGATCAATATGAAATTGCTCCGATCTAAAAGGTAAAATTGATTTCAGTATTATCAAACAATAAAACAGGCAGCAACGCTGCCTTACATCTAGGAGGTACACGGTTGAAAGATGTTTTGTTGAATGTGGGAACAATCGTTAAAGCAGAAATAGGTGAAGAGATTCATACAATCTTGATTATTGGTAAGCGTCAAGTAAAGGAATATAAAAACAGTTATGACAATGAATACAGTTATAAAGCATTGGATTACATTGGGGTTCAGCTACCTGATGGCATCGAAGAAGGTATTTACCACTTCAATCATCTGGATATTGCGGAGATCATCTATGAACGGCATGTGGAACAGTAAATCCAAATGTAAAATCTAGTAATTAAAAATAAAACATGAAAAAAGAACAGTATTGGACATGATTGTTTTTGGAATAGTAGTGATTATTGTTTGCCTTGTCGTTCCAAAACACAACCAAGATAGCCAGAGGATTAGGACACAATCCGTATCTTATGGCTGGACTTGTAGAAATCCTCTTTGGTTCACTTCTATTCATTCGGGGTCGTAAGCGAACGTCCCAAAGAAATGTGCCAATATTCTTGGAACTTGGGTATTTCATTAGTTTGAGCTTTGTTACTGGAATTAATATGTATGGATTAGCTAAAGAAAATCTTGTTTTAGGTTCTATCGTTGGGTTAAGGATATCAGGAGCTAAGTGGTTGATGGAATCGGTACTTTTATGGCTTTGGGTCGACAGTCATAAGCCTTATCAAAAAAGTATTAGAGAACATATACAAGCAACCAAGCGAGATATCAAAGAAGAGAAAACGATTCAGCAAATCGAATGGATGAAATGGGAAGATCAGGAGCCAGATTTACGATTGATCAAAGAAGCTCGTTAGGCAGAAGAAAAACGAAAAGAGACAATAGGAGACGGGCTTCCTGAGTTTTTCCGAGTCGAATGGGAGCCAGCACAAGAGATTTTTATCACAACTACTCCCATGATAAAAGATGATCCACAAGAAATTGTTATAACCGTTAAAACGTCAAATAGGATTCCATCGTGAAGAGATGCAAAAAAATCTTCTAGTTTGTTCCAACCAAACATAAAGGCTAGAGAAAAAGCAATTCAAACAGCGAAGCAACTGTCAGAAGAGTTAGGCAGAACCCCAACCACAAAGGAGTTAATGGAACAATGATTAATTGAGCACTATTCTCGATTAGCACGTAAGGAGATTGAAAGCGCATAAACTTCAAAAGAGACGATGGGAGACGGTGTGAATATGATTGAAATTATGTCTCTTAGTAAATAACTCAAAAGCGTACAAAACTGCATGAGAGGAGGAACGGAGACGAACAATGATAATACCTATTGAACAGACAATTGTTATATATATACAACAATTGGCGGACTGTTTTTCTATCAACAAATAAGATTGTTTGATATACTCATCCCCTTGAGGGGTGAGACTATGGTTTATCTTCTTACAAGAAAAATCAGCCGTAAGTGGTCAAAGCTTTGAGTATTGGATTATACTGATTATGTTCATCTTGATAATGAACGATTGATATTAACCAAATTCAATCAAGTAAAACCAATGAATTCTTCAAGCTGTTGACGATCCTTCCATCGAATCGATCAAAAGCTGGATTCGTTCTTTTATGGAGAAAAAGACGATATCAGAAATCGTAATATCTGGGTGGATCTCTATGAGTGTTTCAATTTACTGTTGGACAACAGTCTTCTACGTACATAATGATCAATTAAAATAATTTCGTCATATCATCAATCCATCATTGATATTATCCTCATGACAAAAAATCGCTTAACATGTTTTTTTAGCAAATTCGAAATAACGCCATAAATCAGTGTCCCCCTCTTTCTTCAGAAAGAGGGGGACCCAGGCGAAGCGTCAGCTTACTCATCGCTTAGCAATCATACGATTGACTAGCGAATAACCTGGTTAGCGGGAGGTGTTCTTCTCCTCCTGCTTTGCGGCTATCTTACTTAGCCGTGGTCAATTCTTGGTATTCCTGTTCCCTGAAGTCCAATACCTCCTGGCATCGAGGGCTGTTGACGAACTCCGACACAGGCATAACAAGATCCATCCGCTGAATGCAGATGCCGACTACGTAACCTCCCCCCATAGCCTTGTAGAGTCGCATGCCATAATAGCCTTCTTGGCAGTCGATGGGGTTATTGAGGCTGCATCCCTGACAAGTGTCAGGAAGTCGGACCGTTCGGATTTTCTTGAAGTGAATCCTCCTTTTGTCAGGGAGTTCGTACACGGTTCGCGCGCCTGAGACTCCTGCTGTCACGTAGTTTGCGACCGGCTTGGCGTTCAGGTCGGCGAAGATTTGATGGATAGCATCGATGGATGCTTGACCATCATCCAGTGAGTTGAGCAGCCGAACGGACACCTCGCTGGAATACTGCTCCAGTAGGCGATGGACGCGAGGAATGTGGTCGTGGTTGACGACGACGATATTCGCACTCGCTTTGACGCCGTTGGAGAGAGCCGCGTCGATGCTCCTCGCCAAAGACCTCAGCTTCACTTCCGCCAGCTTTTCATTGCGGAACTTTTCGTTTTGCACTTCTGCCAACTCTTGAGGAGTTGTTCCGAAAATGGAAAAGTTCACGCGATCCAGACCCGCTGCCGCACTCGGCGGAATGGCCTTGGGGTTCTCTCCGTTGGAGGTCATCCCCACCTCATAGCCGTTCTCTGTAGCGGCTCGGACGATTTCGGCGACTCGGGGGTGCAGGGTCGGTTCTCCACCCGTGAGGTGGATTTCCGTTGTCCCGAATACCTCTCGAATCGCGTTCAGCGCTGCGATAAACTCAGCGTCTGGTTCAACAAGATCGGAAAGGAAGTTTACTCCGTTCGTCTTGCTGTAAATCGACCGTCGACCCGACTTCCCACCATCCTTCCAGATGGGGGTAGACCCTTCTTTGAAGGGACTGATAGGAAGAAGGTTGCGGTTGTCTGAAGACACCGGAACCCCCTCGTTGTGACAGAAGGTGCAGGTGAGCCCGCAAGCGTCACCGACCTTCACTCGGAGGGAGAGGTCCTTTTCTACATGCGTTGGAACAGTTACCACGATACCCTTTCGTTCTGGAATCTCCCGAAGAGAGATCCGCTAACTCCAGATGATTTGTCTGGATTCCTAGAACACGATTCCGATCAACTCCTTTTGATCGGTTGTCACGCCTACTGAGGAAAAGGTATTTCCTTCTGCTACTCGAATAGGCTTGTTCCATGTGTTCCTATTAATTATAACAATAAATCAGAAAATTAAAAACTAACATTCTTGCCACGAAATACGATTTGGCTAAAAAATGAAATGATCTTGCAGAATTATGTCGCTGTAGTACAAGCATCTCTTGCATACCTATATATTAGGTGGTGATGAGATGCTTGTTGTTATGGTACAAGGTGAATTAGCGAATAAACTCCGTCGGAATTGTTACGATTTTCTCATCGATAAGTATAGAAGGGAGAAACTAAGCGTTGATTGGAGTTTACGCACGTGTGAGTACAGAAGAACAAGCGAAGAAGGGGTTCAGTCTCAAGGATCAGATAAAGGAATGTCGGAAGAAAGCAAACAGTGCAGAGATCATTGAATATATCGATGATGGTTTTTCTGGTGAGTTTATTGATCGCCCTGCTCTTACTCAGCTGAGAGAAGATGCACGAAAAGGATTGATAAACAAGGTTATCTGTCTTGATCCAGATCGTTTATCAAGAAAACTAATGAATCAGCTTATCATTACTGATGAGCTAGACAAAAAAGAAATCAAGTTGGAGTTTGTAAATGGTGAATATGCTAAAACCCCAGAAGGAAATTTGTTTTATAGCCTGCGTGGTGCAATATCTGAGTTTGAAAAAGCAAAAATAAAAGAGCGTACAAGTCGAGGACGTAAAGAAAAAGCGAAACAAGGCAAAGTACTAAGGGATTTTGTTATATACGGTTATACATACAATAAGCAGACAGAACAATTAGAAATCAATGAAGAAGAAGCTAAAGTAGTAAAATTGATTTTTGATCTATTTACTAAGCCTAATGATATGGTAAAAGGTATTAATGGTATTGCAAAGTTTCTCACAGCACAGGGCGTTCCAACTAAAAGAGGAGCGAATGTTTGGCATCGGCAAGTGGTGCGACAAATCATACTAAATCCTGTTTATATGGGCGAGTTTTATCAGAACAAGTGGAATACAGAAGGTATGCTTGGTAATCAGTTTCGCTCTAAAGAAGAGAAAGTATCTATGAAACTACGATCAAAAGATGAATGGATTAAAATTCCTTGTCCTCCTATAGTTGACGAAGCAACCTACCACCATGCACAAAAATTAATAAGAGATTCCAGAAGACGTTTTGCCAAAGAGAGCCTATATTCGTATTTATTAAGCGGGATATTACGCTGTGGAAAATGTGGAAATACGCTTACTGGAAGAAAAGCGAAAAACTGGGGTAAATATGAGTTTGAGTATACAGATAAGAAAAATTATTCTGGAGCAAAACACCCTGGATGTGGTCTTCACATGAAGTGTGAGGAACTGGATACACATGTTTGGAATCAGTTATTAGAGTGGTTGGATCAGCCAGATGAGATTACAGCTACTATTGCTGATGGAATGATTTCAGAGAATGAAATTGGGACATTTGAACAAGTAGAAATGGAAAGATTAGAGCGGGAGATTGAAAAGACGAAAAAGGCAAGGAAAAAGGTATTAAAGCTATTTGCATTTGCAGATGAGGAGGATATGACAGAAGAGGAAATAAAACAATCTATCCGTGAATTAAAGGATAAAGAGAATGAGTTGGAACAAAAGTTATTGAGTTTACAGCAGAAAGTAAAACAAGATGAGGAACATCATTATACTGCTGAAGTATTGCGAGATGCAGCTGAATACTATTTAAGTAAAAAAGGAGAACAAGAGTTTACTTTCGAGGATAAACAACATCTAATCCGCCAAGTGGTTAGGGAAATAGTGCTGTATGATGATCGTGTAGAAATCTACACGTTTTAGATATATCTGTAACTAAATACATGAAATGACTTTATCTAGTACATAAATCAGTCGCGGTGGTGTTTCACCATGATCTGTTGAACCCAGTATAACACCACCATTGTTTCTTGCAGATCGAGACCTCTTACTGGCTGGACCGTTTATTGATCTCGGACAGACCCGCTTCGAGCGTCTGGTATTAGGCCGATTAAGTTGACCATATGAGATCAACTCGACTATTCTGTGATCATGAGCTCACGAGGAACATTCTCGTGTACCTAGCTCCTTTTTATCTCCTATTTTCAGCTAACCTCCTACCTCTCTTTGACATCAAACATACATACCCATCTACCTGAACTGAATGTTATCTCTATGTAAGAGAAGTCTTTATTCCACCTTTTTGAGGTTTGTCAGGTAGGTCAAGCTTCAATGTTGTTAGTATAAATGAAATCCCTTATAAACAACGGCATTTCGCCTTTGTATATCGATTAGCCTTTGCCTTTTTTCGTTTTTTGTTTTTGGGAACAGAGCAGTTTTTTATCATAGGTACAATATTTCGCTGTAATTCTTGTATCAAACACAAATAGAGGATGTCCTTTTTCTAATCATCCTCTTCTAAAATCATTCGAATCAAGCGGTTTTTTAGTTTTCCAATGAGAATTTTTTTGTTGGTGTGGTATTCTTCATCAGGACTCAAGTTGTTTTTTATATGTTAATGAAATAACTTTATAAGTTTATATACCAAAACACTTAAATAATAATTGCTTTAATCACATTAGAAGATAGGCGTAATATTTGAAATTTTAGTAATGAAATATCAGCTGCCTAATTATAATGATATGAGTACGAATTATGATATGTGGGTGGTGGGGAACATTACAACATTTTATTTTTAAACAATGATGCAGTTTTAACGATAATTTAGTTTACAAATTGAATATGGGGCAACAACCTTTGAATGAAGGATCGTTATCGTAAGCCGACACATTTAACCAGTTATACTATCATTGTTTCATCAGTATGATGCACATCAATTGCGATGAGTCTAAATTAATGTGTACAGGGGGAGTACAATGGATACAAAAGAATCCTCTTTATATAAAGAAAAAAATGATGATTATTATGAAGGTGCCAATCCTTATTTGTTAAAACATATAAATAAGGGATGGACTGAAGTTCTTGATATTGGCTGTTCTAAAGGGGGATTAGGAGCTGCGATAAAAGAAAAGGGGATACGGGTTTCGGGTATTGAAAATTTTGAAGAAGCAGCACAAATCGCAAAAGGAAAGTTGGATCATGTAATCCAAGGAAATATAGAAACAATGGAATTGCCATATGAGAAAGAGCAATTTGATTGTATTATTTTTGGAGACGTACTAGAACATTTATTTGATCCGTGGGTTGTTTTAAAGAAAGTAAAACCTTATGTAAAAAAAGAAGGAAGTATCCTAACAAGTATACCAAACGCTGCCCACATTTCAATAGTGATTTCTCTGCTTAACGGAGATTGGACATATGAAGAAGCTGGATTAATGGATAAAACACATATTCGTTTCTTTACGTTTAAGGAGATGGTGCGTCTATTTACAAATACGGGTTTTTCGATTAATAAAGTTGAGCGTGTATATGCTCCCTATGGTAATTATATTCCGATTATTCAAGATTTATATGAAGTTTGTAGAAAACATAATATTGGAAATGAATTTATGATGGAAACACCTGTTTATCAATATGTGATTGAAGCAGTGAAAGTGTGATTGAAACAGTGAAAACGATTTATTTGTTACATGTATAAACATCTGTTTTCATAAACAGAAAAGAAAGGAATATCATGTTGAAAGAAAAGACGATTTTAGTGATCGTTTGTGTGAATAATGAAGAGTTATTTACACAATGTGAGAGGCAAATTAAAAATGTAGTTGTTCCTTCAGGGTATCAAGTTCATATATATCCAATCCATTCTGCGACAAGTATGACAAGCGCTTATAATCAAGCAATATTAAATCCGGCGAAGTATAAAGTATATCTACACCAAGATACATTTCTTATCAATCGTAACTTATTTATTGATCTTATTTCTCTTTTTACATCCAATGAAAAACTCGGGTTAATCGGAGTAACGGGGAGTGAATTTTTACCTAGTAATGGTATTTGGTGGGAAGGGAGAAATTTAGTAGGGCAAGTTATTGAGTATAGAAGACAAAATTATCAATTATTAAGTTTTGACAAAGGTTTTTATGAACCAAAGCCTTTTACTTCTGTTCAGGCAATAGATGGTTTGTTTATGGCGACGCAGTATGATTTGCCATGGAGAGATGATTTGTTTGATGGCTTTCATTTCTATGATGTTTCACAGTCACTTGAATTTCGTAGAGCAGGCTATTTAGTTGGTGTTCCTAACCAAATGAGACCGTGGTGTCTTCACTATAGTGGAGATGAGTTTGATGCGGTTTCCTATGGAAAATACCAACAAATTTTTCTAAAGAACTATATGAATGATCTAATCCCGATTTAAAGGGGAATTAGGATTGAGGAGTATTATTTTGGCAGGAGGAACAGGATCAAAACCAATGTTGTCTGGTTAGTTCAATCCACTCATAATAACATGCATAGTAATGATACAGATCCAAATTTTCTATTCTGTAAAATCTTTGTGGTATGGGGCACATGGAGGAGCCACTCTAGAATTAATTAGATAGTTAAAGTGTAGAGTGGCTATTTTTACTTGCTAGATAGTGATAAACAATGGTACGGTAGATCTCCATTATTTCAGCAATATCTTTAATGGAGGGGTTATTTGCAGCAAGTGATTTGATCATTTTCTCTTCCTTCCATCTCCTAATTTCTCAGATTGATCACCTAACTGCCTTCTTGTATGAGCCGCAGCTCGTCCTGTCCCTGTTCTCTGACGAATCAAATTTCGTTCGAACTCAGCAGATGTTCGGATTGTGTGAAGTGCTTCTTTCGCATATCCGCACCCTGATTCAGGATGTACTGCCCATGGTAGAATTCCCTGAAGAGGGGTGAGATGTTTTCTTGTTGGCCAAGTGACAGGTGAAGTAGGGAGCCAAGCGCTAGTAGCGCATCAACTCCCCCTTCCCGAACCGTACGTGCAGCTTTCACCGCATACGGCTCTCCAGAAACGCTATTTACCTGAATAGTGCTTCTACCTCTTCGGAGCTGATGACTCATCCGAGTCACTTCGATTTGAGTAAAAGCTCGTTTCCTGTGATCCTTCTCCATGTCTCTTCCATTACGAAGAGCATTCGAGTACTATGATCACTCCGTGACCTTATCCCTTGCGGGACTTAGGTCATCCCCAAGTAGCCTGAATGTCTCGCTCTACACGTAGGTGTCCCGTTCATCACTATCCACTCCTTGTGGTTGGCTCTTGGTAGGAGTTCTACTAAGTCAGAACCCTTAACCTAGTAGTACCAAGTCATGGGTTTCAGCACTTTTCCCAAGGGACATGGTGCTATCCGCCGTAACTGGGATTCAAGCAGTGTAGCTTTCACCATATGTAGCCTAGCTGACTTGCATCTTGTTCACAGTGCTAGAACTCACAAGCCTTTTTCACGTCATGCTGCTGTCCCCTCAGTCCTTTCGGGTGATGGTAAGACGCTGCTTTATTCACATTTACTCCAGTGAGACTGCCATCGGCAGTAAAGATATTCAAGCCTCATGGGCGCACGGTTCCTACCATAGACCGCAAAGTAGAAGGTAAGTTATTCATTGGAAAGATCGTCAATCGCTTGAACAGTTAATTCCAATGCTTTAATTCTTTTTTCTAAAAGCGTTTTTTGGGGACTACCTGTCTTTGACTTAGCATAATTGTTCTCAATTGATGGAAATAAACCAGTAAGAACATTGCGAGCTTCCGCTAAATCTTCCTGAGTGTAATGATGAGGTCTTTGATTCCAGACGTTTTCTAGTATGGCTAAACTGACATACATAGCATTGAGTCTTTTTTTACTAATGTAGTATTTGCACCTTTCTGAGTCATCTTGGACAAGGCATTTTCGAGTTTACTGATTGTAGATTGTAGATTGATTCCAATTTATCTATATGTGATACGTTTTCCATGTTAAGTTGCTGTCCTTTCTTTGTTTCTTAATTATTTTTCGTTAAAAATCTGATTTTACAAGCTCCATTATTTTTTTATCTCATCACTCAAAGATAACTATCATAATCGTACAACATTTACGCAATCTTTCAGTTTAGCAACAAAATACGCTAGATTTTCATACGTTTTTATCATTTAATATTGTTGTTCGTCTTTAAGGTTACACTTTAAGGAATAAGAAAATCTGATGGATATAATCTATACACCGAAACAAATTGCCGAATAACTTTTGAGGATAAGCAACACCTAATCCGTCAAGTAGTTAGGGAAATAGTGCTGTATGATGATCGTGTAGAAATCTACACGTTTTAAAAGAATTTATGCACAAAAAAGAGGTTCCGACAGTCGCCAGAACCTTTTTATTTTAATACTTTCGTATTTTGAAGTTTTCTTTGAGCAGTGACCAGTTCTCAGGGAAATCTTCACCAAGAACCCAATAGGCGATGCCTCGAAGTCGGTACTCTTTGATTAAGTTAAATTTGGCTTGGGCACTTTGATTGTTTTCATACCAGATTACATGTTTTTTGTTATGTTTGTCCGTGTAGAAATAATAGGGAGCTTGATCACGGTTACTGTATTGGATCTTTAGCGAATTTTTTTGAGCGAATATCTCGGATTCCTGAGGTGACACTCGTTTCGCTTTAGGGCCGCCTTTTCTATATGGCAGTGTCCAGTCATAACCGTATAGGGGAGCTCCCATGATGATTTTTTCTCTAGGGATCTTAGAAACAGCATAATCTACAACTTTACGAACTTGAGGAATTGGCGAGACTGCCATTGGGGGTCCACCAGTCCAACCCCATTCATAGGTCATGAGGATGACAAAATCTGCTATTTTTCCATGAAATGCATAATCATGGGCACCATGCCAAGGACCAGATTGTTTGTCACTAGATTTTGGAGCTAAGGCGGTAGATACTATATATCCTTGTTTTTTGACCTCTGGTAATAAAGTTGCCAAAAATCCATTGTATAACTCTCTGTCTCTTTCGTAGATATGTTCAAAGTCTACGTTTAAGGCTCGATATCCTTTTTCCTTCATGACACGAAGTACATTCTGAATCAGCCGTTTAGATGCTGTTGGATCCGTAAAGATCTGATGGGCGATATCTGGTTGGAAATTTCCTTTAGCGAAGTTAGTAATCACTAACATCGGCACTGCATTTTTCTTTTTTGTAGTTGCCAGAGGGGAAGCATCATTGATCGAAATTAAATCTCCATTGCCTTGAGCACGATAACTAAAAAAAGCAACATAAGTCAAATTTTTCGCTGCTTCTTTGACATCCTTAACAGCTTGAGTTGGGATCACTGATTCCAAAAAACCAATAGACTCAATGTCTGTTTTTACTCTTTTAGTTGGAAGTGTATTATCTCCTCTTTTAACAGGTAACATTCTGCCTCTACTCGTCATTTGTTCTAAGTTTGATTGAGACCGATTGTTCGAAGGATTTTCCTTCTTGCTTTGTGGGTTTGTCGTGCATCCTTGCAATAACATAATAAATAAAATGCAGATCATACAAATTTTTCTCATCTTTATCTCCTTTTTTATTTGTTAAATATAATACTTCTCTTATTTTGTTTTTTTATTCGCCATATATAACTCGGATAGTAATCGATGTTTAAAACAACTTTTGAACAGCTGGAAACAAGAAATGGAAAGTAGAACGGAAAGAAGAACGGAAAGAATAGATGAGAAGAAATGAATCGAGTTGTTTTTTGAGATGGGAAAAAGCCGGAGGGAAAATGAAACAATCAATATTTGAGAAGAAAGAAGATGGGAACTTATCGACAAGTCGGTATGGAAATGTGATTCGATGACCGTGTAGAAATCTACACGTTATAAATGTCCCTTAAGCACTACTATTGACATTAGGATAGAAATATTAATGCATCTTCGTTCATTAAAAAAAGCTCGTAAAGATGTATCTTTACATGACCCAATCGGAACAGATAAAGAAGGTAATGAGATGCCTTTGACCTTATATATATGAACAAAGGTATCAAAGCTTTAGAAAAGACAAAAATAAGTTGAGCCAGCTCACATTTAAAGAGAAACAACCAAGCAGTTTTTGGGAGATTTCCAAGGTTATGTGCATGTGGGTATGTGTCTAACAAAGTAATTGAAAACCGAACCGATATCACCTTAGTAGCTGGGCAAATGTTCGCCGTAAGTTTGACGGAGTACGAAAAACTCTTCTTGTTTTCATCTGATACTTTTGAACAAGCTGAAGAACTTTATCTCTGAACTTAGTCGCGAGTGTATGGTGATCATCTCATGAAGAGTGGATCTAATCCCAATCCATTATTTATAACTCCAATCTAAATACGCTCTAATACTATTCTATTCAATCATTACTAAAACCGATCATTTGCATCGGAATCCGAAATTGTTACTTTTTACGGGGGAAAGTACACTAGAACTATAAACATCAACATATAAAAACTAGGAGGCGTTTTAACAATGTCACAATCAATCATACATACAGGAAAAGTACTGTTTTAGGGTGGCTTAAAATTATATCTGAGTCTCAATTAGACATTCAGACAGAAAGATTTAATAGTACAATTCGCCTGAATAAATACTCTACTCTATGCTTCGGAAGCCTATCTTCAATTCCAGTACAATATGAGGAACTGTTTAATTCTGGAATGAAGCATTCAGATTGGACAATAGTTCCACCATCGAAGGAAGAATTAAACCAATTGTTAATTATGAAAAATCTATATAAGTAATCTCTATTACATGATATGTTTCTTTTGATTGTAATATATAAATGGAATTAGTTATCTTGGACAACAAAAAAGGACGGATAAAAACAATGAAACCAGTAGACGTATTGCAAAGCTATTTTGAAAGCTTACATGACCCAGAACTGGCTCTAAAATATGTCCATGAGGATGCAAAATTTACTGCTGCTAAGGAATTTGGCAACCACCATTTCTATGGACTATATTGTGGGATAGAAGAAGTAAGAAGTTTGTTAGCTAAGTTTCAAAAAGATTTAGATACACAAGATTTCCGTATTTATAAAATCATTGGTGATGAAACAACTGCTTTTGCTTGGGGAAAGTTTATACATCGAGTACGAACTACTAATAAACTTTTTGAAAGTCCTTGGGCTGTGGTAGTCGAAATAGAAGATAACAAGATTAAATTATTCCAAGGATTCGAAGATACTGCTGGCTTGGAAGAATCATTTCGAAAGGACTAAAGTAAAAGCTTCTTCATTTGGTTACTACACATCAAACGAAGAAGCTTTAATAAATTTTTATTTCATTGAGGGTAAGAGACCATATTATGGTATTTATATGACGAACTATGTTCTTGAGAAATTCCTTCGTAAAAATAAGATTAACACCATCCAAAGGAGTTTGTTCACCTCCTTTGAAGAACAGTCCAATAGACCAGAAAATGGGAATAGTCCTACTGATTAGAACCCTGTCTTATTAGTTTGTAACAAAGTGATCTATGGACTCAATCAGATTGAATTATCTTTGACCTTATATATGATCAAAGGCATCAGAGTTCCTCTGATCTTATGGCTACTGGTGATAACAATAATAATATAATAATAAACAATATAAATTTATTGTAAAATGAAGTAGGTTCAACCACTTTCTTAAAGGTGGTTATTTTTCTTGCTGGAATTGCAGTGCTTGCTTTTTGTATTTATTGGCTGCCTGAAATAGCCGTTAAAGACGCTAGGGTACATCCAGATACGGCTTACTTCCTTATCCCCTTTTTAGTTTGTGCATACGGATTTTGTATTACTTTTTCTGTTGTGTTGTATCAAGCATTTAAACTATTAACCTATATCGAAGAGAACAATGCTTTCTCTGAGTTATCCCTTAGATCTTTGAGGATTATAAAGAAATGTACTTTTGCAGTCATTTTATTCATTTTATTAGGGGTCGTAAGTTTAATAGTGCTTGCTAAAGTTACAGGTGAAGATGCAGCAGGTCCAATATCACTAAGTCTAATGGGTATTTTCTTAACAAGTACCGTAGCTGCTTTTGTAGGTGTTCTTCAAAAACCGATTAAAAATTTCCTGAAAAAAATGCAGTAAAAATGTGAGGTATTTAGTTTAAGCGAAGTCACAACATTGTTTTTAAAAATAGCTGTATTACGATAGGACTACTTGTGCACTTGCTTTGTGTATATTTTTAGTTCCTCATATGGCGAATTTTGCAGCAAAATTGTATCCAAATATTGCCTCAGAAATATCTTGTTTTCATCGTGGATGTATGGAGTGGCTATGTCTTTTTACCTTGCTCTCTATCATACTTTCAATATTTTACAGATAATTCCGGGGATATATATATAGTTATCATAATTATCTGTAAATTATTTATAATTTCCTGAGAGGTTGGATACGAGAGAAATCATAGTTTATAGTTTATACTCTAATTAAGTAAAACCGCTTGAATAAATTTACAATTGTATAAAAAGGAAGACTGACATTAATATGATCCCCGAATAGTAGATAGGAAAAAGAAAGATGTCCTATTGTTTTACTTAAGAGGGGATTTTTTCATGGGGAAAATCAGAAAAACATATGCCTTAGCATTCAAGAAGAAAGCGGAGGGGGAACCGCATACATCCATCAAGTTAAGAGCTGCACTCGGCGAATCATTTCTTCTAGATGGGAATAATCCAACTACAGTATCCTAGGTATGGAAATGTATTATTTGCGATGATTCCTTTTCGTAGCTGCTGAGTTTTCCTCTCGGTTGTTGTATAATCTCATATGGATGTTTCAAAACGAAACATATGGAGGGCGGAAGATGAAAATCAAAATCAAAGGTATCGCTCCTTACCCTGGTTTGCGAGACCTGCTAACAAAGGTCGTGGGTGAGCATAGTCGATTTTCAATAGATGTAGAGATTGCGAATTTGGAGGATGCACTGCCAATCGTGAAGCGTGCTGAAGAAGAGAACTATGATGTGATTATCAGTCGAGGAGGGACAGCGTCTGTTATTCGTCAGCATGTCTCGATCCCTGTCGTGGACATTCCGGTCTCAGGTTATGATATTTTACGCGTGTTGACATTGATCAAAGACTCACATAGTCGCCTAGCGATTATCGGTTTTCCGAATATTTGCCGTGGTGCGTTGACGGTTGCGGGTTTACTGGATTTTGAGATCCCGATCTATCCCATTCACGATGGGTTGGAAGTGCGTCAGACACTGAAAAAGGCAGTGCGGGAAGGTGCGCAGATCGTGCTAGGTGATGTGGTGACGGTTGAGATGGCGCAAGAACTCGGTCACCATGGGATACTGATCACATCCGGTGAAGAATCAATCACAGAGATGTTATCGGAAGTGGAGCATATATATGAGATTTATCAAAAAGAGAACGAACGAGCTAGTTTTTTTCAGCAGATGGTGCAGCAAGCTCCCATGGGCATGATGCTAGTTAACCAAATCGGGGAGATTCAATATTCAAATGAGTCCGTCAAGCAGTGGATTGGCGACATATCCAGTCTACCTCGTGAGTTGGTTTTTTTGCTCAAAGAAACCAGCCGTCAGTGGGAACATGTATGGGTGGGAAATCGAGCTTACCATGTCTGTGCTATTCCACAACAAGATGGAGTCTTGATCTATGTTGAACCGGATTCGCACGCATCGAATGAATGGAACCTAATACAAAAAAAACAGCAGCTCGCTTCATTCGCACAAATCGTAGGTTCGAGTGAGCAGATTACGAAAACAATTCAGCGAGCAATCACGTATGCGCAGACTGACAAACAGGTGTGGCTCTCTGGTGAAGTGGGGACAGGAAAAGCGGTTTTTGCTGAGGCGATCCATCTGTCTAACTCTCGAAATCAAGGCAACTTTTATCGTGTGATGTGTTCATCAGCAGTAAGCGATGATCAATTAGCTGCTGAATTATTCGGCACGTCTACACAGATTGGTCTACTACAAATAGGCGTAAACGATACCCTTTATTTGGAGGAAGTAGACCGATTATCCGTTCCCTTACAAGAACGATTGGCACAAGTGCTGCGAAAAGGGACAAAGCTCAGAATCATTAGTTCATCACGTATCCCTTGGTCAAACCTGCTAACAAGCGGTGTCTTTGATCCCGAGTTGCTCCATCTACTAGGCGAATGCCAGCTTGTCATTCCAGCGCTCCGCGAACGAAAAGCTGATATCCAAGAGATGATTCGTGTGAGAATCGCTCAGCATAATATCGTATCTGATAAGCAATTTGTTGGTCTGCGGAAAGAGGTTTTGACAGAGTTGCTCGCATATGATTGGCCAGGCAATCTAAAAGAACTTGAAAATATTATGGATGAATTATTCATTCTTTCCAGCGGGTACTATATTGGCATGGATGAATGGAACCAAGTGAGAGAGCGGATTGAAGCAAAAGCTGCAAACATAACGGCTGCGAATATTGATTTGACTGGTACTTGGAATCAGATAGAAAAGAAAATATTGGAAGTCGTTTTGCGCGAAGAGGGAATGAATCAGTCAAAAGCAGCGAAACGACTGGGTATTAGTCGAGCTACGTTATGGAGAAAGTTGAAGTGATTGTTTCATATTTAAACAAATACTTGGTTGTTGCGTGTTTGGGATAAGCGTATAATGCAGATGTAAACGTTTTATTTATTTTTTTGTTTCATATTGAATCGATTGATAGAAGGAGGGCTTATTGATGAAGATCAAAGCAACATTAGATCGCATTCCGGGAGGGATGATGATTGTTCCATTGTTGATCGGGGCGATTATCAATACGCTGTTCCCAAATACAGCTGATACGTTCGGCTCATTTACAGGCGCGATGATGACAGGTGCGTTACCTATTTTAGCAGTGTTTTACGTTTGTATGGGATCAACAATTGATTTTAAAGCAACTCCCTATATTCTCAAAAAAGGTGGAGCCTTACTAGGAACGAAAGTTGCCACTGCGGCGATTGTCGGATTTATCGCTGCTCAGTTTCTTGGGGAAGGCATGATTGAAAGCGGTTTCTTCACGGGAATCTCAGTTCTTGCGATTGCTGCTGCCATGAATGATACTAACGGTGGCTTGTACATGGCGTTGATGGGTCAGTTTGGAAAAAAAGAAGATGTTGGTGCGTACTCGATCATGAGTTTAGAATCAGGTCCTTTTTTTACGATGATTTCCCTCGGTGTAGCCGGCCTCGCTGCATTTCCTTGGCAAACCTTATTGGGTGCTGTCATTCCACTTATCGTAGGGATGGTGTTGGGGAACTTGGACAAAGATATGCGTGAGTATTTGAGTAAAGCCGTTCCGGTACTTGTCCCCTTCTTTGCGTTTTCGCTTGGTGCGGGGCTGAACTTGCTTGATGTTTGGAAAGCCGGACTACTAGGCGCATTACTTGGTGTGGCTGTTGTCGCTGTAACAGGCACGACATTGTTTTTTGCGGATCGTTTTGTAGGTAAGGGAAATGGAATTGCTGGTTTATCGGCAGCATCAACAGCAGGAAATGCTGTTGGTGTTCCTGCGGCAGTCGCTTCAGCCAATGCCGTTTATGCGCCATTGGTACCATCTGCAACGGCGTTAATCGCATCTTGTGTAATCGTTACAGCGATTTTGGTTCCGATCGTCGTTTCTTGGTGGGCGAAACGCATCGGTGTTAAAGCGAACACAGCATAGTAAACATAGGAGTAAGTCACACTTGGTTGTAGCAAAAGAAAGGAAGCGTAAGATGCATAAATTTGGAATCATCGCCGATGATTTGACAGGTGCAAATGACAGTGGAGTACAATTGGTCAAACAAGGATTGCGAACCTCGGTGATGTTCGATGTAATTCCCATCACTGATGTGCCGATCAAACACGATGCAGTCGTTATCGACACAGATAGTCGTGCTGTGCGTCCAGAAAAAGCATACCAGGCTGTACATCGGGCGGCTATGTTTTTGAAAGAACATAATTTTACTCAGATTTATAAAAAAGTAGACTCTACGTTGCGTGGCAATCTTGGTGCAGAGATCCAAGCCGTGACAGATGTGTTCGAACCGGAGTTTTGTATCATCGTTCCTGCTTTTCCGCGAATCGGTAGAACAACCATACAAGGAACACACTTTTTACATGGCGTCCGGATTACAGAAACTGAGATCGCTCACGATCCACAAAGTCCAGTCGTACAATCTTCACTATGCCGCTTACTTGAATCCCAATCAAGTCAACACGTAGGTTTGGTGCAGACAAAAGAGTTGGGTCAAGACATTCCATTATGGCGAGCGGAGCTGGAGAAATGGCAGCATCAAGGTGTGAAATGGCTGGTGTTTGATGCTGAAACAGATGCACACCTTGAGTGGATCGCTTTCTGTGTCTCCAAAATCACAACAAACGTTGTCTGGGTGGGCTCTGCGGGGCTGGCTGAATATTTACCAACTATGCTGGGATGGCAACAGGTGTCAACCCAGCAACCAGCAAATATGCAAAGTCACCGCGTTCTTACCGTATCAGGAAGTTTATCCAGTGTCACCAGTCAACAAATTGCTAAGTTGATCAAAAAAAATGATATCCAAGCGATCGAGCTTGACCCAATGTCTGTGTTTGCGGAAACAACGCAGTGGGAGAGAAAAAAACAAGAATTGATCTGTCAGTTGAGTAAGGTGTATGCCCAAGGAGATCATGCTGTATTGTATGTAGCGGCAAGTCCGGAAAATCGCCTTTCTACGCAGCACGCCACGAGCCAGCTACGATTGACACCTGCTGAGGTGAGCAAGCGGATTTCTCAAGGGTTGGGCCAAATCGCCAGTCAACTGGTGAAAAACGAGCCTTATGTCTCGGGTCTTGTTCTGACTGGAGGCGATACTGCCAAAGATGTTTGTCGCCAGATCGGGGTCAGTGGTTTGGAACTGATACGAGAAGTAGAGGCAGGTATTCCGCTTGGAAAGTTAACAGCTGGAGATCTAGCATTGTTTGCGATTACGAAAGCGGGCGCATTTGGCCATGAGAACTCACTGGTCAATGCTGTAAACGAGTTAAAAGGAGGAGCATCATGAACCAATTACCAATCATCGGAATTACGATGGGTGATCCAGCAGGTGTGGGTCCAGAGATCATCATCAAGAGTTTGGCTGATGGTGAGATTTATCATAAGTGTCGGCCCATTGTCATCGGGGATGCGAAAATAATTGCGCGTGCACAGCAGTTTACGCACACCGATATGGAGATTGTTTCTATCAAAGAGATTAGTGATGCCGCATTTGTATCTGGGAAGATTTATTGCTTGGATATGGATCTTGTGGCAGCTGACTTACCGATTGGACAAGTATCAGCTGAAGCGGGACATGCTGCGTTTGAATTTGTCAAAAAAGCAGTTGATTTAGCCAAAGATGGACAAATTGATGCGATCTGCACCGCACCGTTGAACAAAGAAGCGATGCATTTGGGTGGTCACATCTATCCAGGTCATACAGAGATATTAGCTGATCTGACTGATACTACTGATTTCTCGATGATGTTATCCGCTCCAAATCTAAAAGTGATTCACGTCACCACTCATATCGGAATCATCGATGCGATTAACAGTATCCATCCCACCCGTGTATACAACGTGATTAAGATGGCAGACGAAACGTTGAAAAAAGCAGGGATTGACGCACCGAGAATCGCTGTTTGTGGAATTAATCCACACGCGGGTGAAAACGGCCTGTTTGGCTATGGCGAAGAAACAGAAAAAGTGATCCCAGGTGTGGAAAAAGCACAAGCTGAGGGCATCGATGTCGTTGGCCCGCTTCCTGCAGATACACTTTTCTTTCGAACGGTACGCGGGGATTTTGATATTGTAGTTGCGATGTATCATGATCAAGGGCATGGACCGGTCAAAGTACTTGGATTGGATGCGGGGGTTAACATTACGGTTGGCTTACCGATCATTCGCACAAGTGTTGATCACGGAACTGCATTTGATATCGCAGGCAAGGGCATTGCTGATGAAAAAAGCTTACAAGAAGCAATAAGACAGGCGATTGAGCTCGCGCCGAAAAAGAGTTGAATAACCGAACACATAAAAAGCTGCTGATGGAGTACTACCAATCACCAGCTTTTTCTTATAAAAAAATAATAGACAGTCATATTGGGGTAGAACCCATGCCCATATATACGATCAAAGGTATTAAAGTTTTGGATAGATATCAAGGGTGAAGTTGTTTCCTATTTGCCATTTTTCTTTGTTATAAATGCACTTATTCAAAACAGATTTGAGCAAGTTGTTTTTTATTTTGGGATCAGTTGTGTTCCTGTATAAATCCATGACGTTTTCAATCTGGGGAATGATTTTTACTTTTGCAATCATACGCTCGTTTTCAAGGGATAATTCATTTTTGATTTGATTGATTTTATCTTTTGTTTCTGCGAGTTTGTCTGCAATATAGTTGGAACGTTCGATATAAGTATCATCATCATAAATACCACGTTCCAATAGATCATGCAGCCTTCCTTTTTGATCGATTAAATTTTTCCACTCTTGTTCCAGATTTTTGAGGCTTGTCTGATAAACTTGGATTTTATTTTGGGATGGTTCATCTATACTTCCTTGTTCCCATTGCAACTTATATTGACTGAGCCATTCTTTTAAATGAAGCAGCAGTGTCTGCTCGACATATTCAAACCGAGTACTTTTGTTATTACAGATAGTGTCTTGACAGATGAGATGAGGTTTTTGTTTGGTGCTCGGACGAAGTACCATAGATGAATCACATTTTGCACATCGGATCAATCCTGCTAAAGGATTTGTTATCTTGTTATTTGTCCGATAAGGAACATGGGATTTATTTTTTAAAATACTTTGCGCTTTCTGATACAATTCTTCAGATATCAGAGGTTCATGTTTTCCTTGCGCTTCGATCCACTCAGATTGTGGTCGCATTTTTGCTTCTCTTCGTTTCTCTGGATCTTTTGATTTTTTGTATGCTGTTTTCTTCCACTGGACTTTACCAGTGTAAACTGCATTTTTGATGATGATGAGCACACTAGAACCTTTCCATGGGATACCTGTATAGCTGAGATATCCTAACTCATTCAGTTTGTTTGCTATTTTTTTTGTTCCCATTCGTTCCCTTGGATCATCAGATGTATACCATTCAAAAATCATCTTCACTACTGGGGCTTGTTTCGGATGTGGGACAAGGAATCGATTGCGGCCTTCTTCTTTGATTTCGTATCCATAGGGAGGGCGTGTTCCGATATAGTTGCCTTCCTCAACGGAACGAATTCGTCCACCTTGTAATCGACGTGTGATAATCTTTAATTCTTTCCGCGCCATAAATGCCTCAAACTCGCTATATTCTTCGTCCCACTCATCATGCAGATCATACGTTTTCCGAGGGGTGATAATTTTTGTATCTGCTTCTTTAAACGTTTCCAGTATTAATCCTTGTTCCTTCATGTTCCCACGACCGAGACGATCCATGTCCATCACAAGGACTGCATCGTACATTTTTGCTTCTACTTCTCTTAATAGTTCCATCATTTCAGGGCGATGAATGAGGCTTTCCCCAGATACAATTTCTTGCCTGATTTTGATGATGTTTAGATTTTGTTGTTTCGCTGCTTTTAATAATGCTTTCTTGTGTTTTTCGAGTGTTTCACCCTCGCCTCTTTTTTCTGCCTCTACGTCTTCACGGGATTTGCGTAAATAAATACAAGTCCTATCCATAGGGTTGTCCTCCAACATTTTTCGCATAGGATGAATTGAGGTGATCCTATGCCACCAAATGTAAGTATTATTCCGCCAGTAATGAGTAATCAAGAACGGTTTCAAAAGTGGGAAGAGATCAATCTGATGATAAGTAAAATCTGGAATATGATGGCAGATGATCAAAAATTATGTATTATTCGCAATTATAACACTGATATAGAAGGACAACAAAAAATAGATAAAGAGGGTAAAGGTGAAAAGTGTATATAAAGAGACCATAATAGGTCTCTGAAATTCTATAATATTGGATTCAAAATTACCTTTAAAATTAAAAATTTTGTGCTGGACGATAGGATGCCGATCAGCGTTGTGAACATTAGGATTCCACGACCTCACTCTTAAGCTAGTTGATAACGCCCCCGACGAGATAGTTCTTTCGCGCTTTTTCGTTATCCATTAGAACATTGTAAGTTGCCTGTTGACCCGGTGGGTTTTGTATTCCGTTGTCAAGTCCCTGTCTGTGGGTTGGTCACGTAAATCTTTTCTTCGACATTCCAACTCGATTGCATAAGGAAGAGGTTCGGTCTTTTTCTCATTAATATTAATGTTTGTGACGTAAACTACATTCTTCTTAGAATTTACGACTGCTTTAAACCTTTTACCAACAAGGTATTGATAGTAAACACCATTATCCTTACCCTTATCCCTAATTATCCAGAGCTTGACTCCATTTTCGAACTCTTTGCTAGGTTTACGAGTAGGAAAGTAATAATCTCTGCTCATTATTCCTCATTCTAGAGTTCAGGATCGCTCGACCGTATAGGAGCAATCTACTCTTTTTAAATATAACGCAATGAATCAATGAGAAAAGAAAGTCGATTGATGGGTATGATTTTTGCTAAAGGTTTATAAAAGTAAGAGAGTTTCTGGATAATGGGGAATATCCCTATATTTGTGGTGCATGTTATAATTGTGGTATCTGTCAAGTTCTTGAGAAGGAATCCAAGTGAGCGACGAGCAGAATCTACCGCTGGCCATTCTCCTTTACCTACTAGAACGTGCTGAACAAGATGTCGAGCCTTCTTCGCCGAGTTACGAGAGATTGAAGCGGGCATCCATAGAGTTGGAGGACGTTCTTCCATTCGCTGACAGCGAACCAGAGAAGGCACATCGAGCGGCAGAACTACTGGAGATTCTGGACCGTCCCGATGAAGCGCTTGCCTACTGGCACAGAGCTGCCGCACTAGGCAACCAAGACGCAGTCGACATGGTCGAGATCCTACACATCGACATTCAGTAGAACTTGAACCACATGACCGGCTACTAGATACCTTTGGGTACTTTGGTAGTCGGTCGCTGAATTTTGTAACAAACATAATAGATGAGAGCCGTCATAGGGCGGCTTTTTTATTTTACACATAGGAGTTAATCCTCAGAAAAGGAATCACATTTGTGAGGATACAACCCAACTAGGAAATAGACAAGCATGAGCAGCGTCTGTCTGATCGAAAGGGAAGTTACGCCTTCCATCGATGGTGAGCTGGGAATCAGCACGATCCGTCAGCTCCGCGTCCCAACAATGCGATGTGTTCCCTCTGCAACGCATGTCCGGCTCGGACTAACTGTCCTAAGTCCTGTGGCATGTGTGATGGGTGCTGTTTCTGTTACATGGAGGAGTAACACCTAGCTCCTAATGGAGCAAGTGGCCGATTGGGTCGTTTTCGGGCAGCCTGGTCGATCCATCGTTTAGAGGATTTTTTTTAAATCTATCGTGTACAAAGAGTCATCCGATGGGATGGGTAGCTTTTTTATTTTGCAAACAGGGGGATAATGCAATAGTTTTCAAACCATAAGAAAAGTCGACACTATTCAATTGAAAGATGGTTAATGCGGAGTTGTATCTTGTATCAATCGTAGAATAAGCATTATCACATGATAGGTAAGGATGATTCCATGAAATGGCGAGGTTTGAGGTTGTGAAAGCAGGTGGACCAGCACGAAAATTCGCAACTGGCCCATGAACCTTAGAATCAGATGGGATCGTGCTCCGACCATCCACTCGGTTGACACAAAAGGTTACTTTGCAGATCATAGAGCGCATCAACACCCTGCACCCAATCTTATCGCCTACCTTTGGAAGCTCTGTGAGGGCGTCAGGACGGATATCCCAGACCTGATCTGATTAGATAGAGTGCGGGTGGGATCACCAGCGGGGAACTCAATCTTACTCATCATTCCTCATAGGGTTCGGGATCGCTCAATCGGATAGGAGCAATACTCTATAACAAAAATAGCGTATTTTTATATGTGAATCAATGAAAAGAAAAAGCTACTAATGGATGAGGTCAGATTTAGTTTAACTTAAGAATTTAAGCATCAAATCATATAGAAAAGCGATTATTTGAAGTTTATTACATGTAAGATTACAGCCAAGAGAGCTCACTCCTATGATGTTATTTATATCATTTATTTACAATATTGAATGAGATTTTACTAGTAGGGTAGAACCAGCATCCGGCGATTGAGGGGTGTCGTAACCATATAATGAAATTTATCTAATGAGCAATAGCCCTGTCACGTGGTCCTGTAAATCTGTTCACGTCACAGATGTTACAATACATTTCCTTTTTCATTTGTTTTTCTGAGTTGATAGCCCTACTCTGCACAGAACGAAAACTAAATAAAAATAATATAATATAATAGTCTGAAACTAGAGATAAGGAATGAAAATGACGAGAAAAAAAGATAATGAAACATGGTATGGTGGCATTGCAAGGATCAAAAACAAACCAGATAAACGATTGGAATTGCTGAACTAACAGATGGTGAATTTTCCTATACACATGTCGATAATAAATCCGCTGTAAAAATCGTTGATGGAGAGCTAGAAATTGATTACGTATACTATCGGCCATCCGACTTTTCCCCAATCATTCTGATATTGCAACCTAATCATTCCCCTGTTGTTAACGTACAACAGGGGGAAATCATATAGATAAGTAATATAATTGGATGTTTTTGTTCATGGCCTCGAAAAGGGTGAATAAGGATTACAATAAATGGAATCTATCTGACGGAGTGTAACAGGATCTTATCACTAGATCATTTATCGATATGAATATAAAAAGAAACGCTTGATTCATGAAACATATAGAATCAAACTTTTTCTATTTGTTTAAAACAATATCGATCCAAGAGGCACTCATCCGGTCACCTCAACTGCACAACAAAACATAGACAACAAAACGAGATTTCTTTTCATAAAAACACAATTCCGTTCCAATATTTCATTTATTCTGATTATTTTATTATCCCTTAAAATAAGAAAATTATCTAATCGAATACACTCAACTTCTGACCAGGATCGTAACCGAAACGGCTTATGTGTCATCGCTTTACTGCTAAAACTGAGTGAGATGCAAAAGGTTCCTGTTTGCACGCACAAGCTGTGAAGGATAGTGTGACTTCGGTTCGTAAAAACGAAATAGTGACTAAGGAGGAAGATTTAGAGCAATACGAATTAGAGCATGTGAGAGTGGGAATGACCAATGATCGATGATCGATGAGGTCAAGTAATGAGGTGGAGTGAACAGCAGTCATGTTGCTCACTCCAGACCCGCTGCCTTTATGGTGCCCAGCATAGCTAGGACATACTACTCTTCTTTTACTGCGCTCAGGAGATTGGATGAGAGTCCCAGTCCAACTTGGATTTTAAATCATGGAATTCAGTGAGTTTGACACTGCCTTTTCTGTAATGGTCGAATATAATCGACTCCACAAGGAAGGATGCGACTCGACCCGTTCCGATGTAAGAGCGTCCCTTACTCACATATGCTTTGGGAACATCGCTGTAGAAGGGAGTTGTGTCACCCGGAAGGACGTTGAAGGTCATCAAATCCAAGAACGTCCAATGATTATTGCCCATGGAAACATGGAAGTCAGTGCCCATGAAGCAGTTCTGCTTGATGTCGAATTTTTCTTTCACAAAAAGGATTGCGAGGGAGCCGTCGGTACGGGATGATCCCTGTTCTCCAATGACGACTTCAAACGTCTTCGCCCGGCTGTAAATGTCAACTTGCTGCATTTCGAGCTCCTTGGCATCGGGTTATGTATCATCATAGTATCACAAATATAAAACTCCAACTATTCTTACAGAGTGAACAAGGTGGTAAATAATTTTAATTGGCGATTGGTATTTAGATATTTGGGGAGTAAACGATGATGAGTAGGATGACACGAGAGGGAGAACATAGTGAGCCTTCCGAAGTACCATGCACTTTCTGTAAAAGAACGAAGCTACTCTAGTTATGTGAATTTATTAAGGGATACTACTGGACGAGCTTCAGGGATCGTAGGGGAGAATATTAGGTGGTTAATATCAACCAGTAACATGCGTTAGCCAGATATGTGGTGAATGTGTTGTATCTGTTAATAGTATTGAATTTGCCCATCAAATAACGATACGCATAGATCGAGTCATTATCAATGACTCCTCGAGTAATAGTTTTCTTTTCGATTCCAGACTCACCGAAAACATCCACGCTGACCTTAGATGTGTTGGACATGTGGGTTGCCATTATCTAATCCCTACTGCTCGACCAACACTTATGGGAATTTTTGCTATACATTAGAGAAGAAAGGCAATTGGTACAAGGTAATGAAGTAGTTAAATTAGGTCTGCACAGCTCGCTGGGTTTTCTATTTATGGAAACACGGTCATATCATCGCTTTTTTATTTAATTCCAATTATAGCAATGTTTAAAACATATATACTTTTCACATTAACATATGTATGTACAGTGTTTTAATAATCTGAATATGTATAATAATAGGAATTGAATCTACAAATGTTGTTAAACAGAGGATTGTTAAATTATAATTGAACTAGGCTGAGATACAGCTTACTGCTAGGGAAGGTCTCATACCATGAAGGTAACCAGTACTCGTGTTGAGTTCGAGGACAAAGACTTCACTACTCAATATCAATATAAGTCCTTTACAGGCGAAAATGGAATTGAGATTAAATGTATCTGGGCTGACGCTTGTCCAGTAGGGGTATTGAAGGAAGTTAAGAGAAAGTTTGTTGAAGTCCACTCTAGGAATCCTAAATGGATGTCTCCAACAGCAAATCGTAGTGGTGAGCGTCCATGGATTTACCGTCAATTTCTTGAATCTGGTGAGACTTCCAGACCGATTCACGGAGTGATATTTGTTAATAGAAGTAAGAAGTAATCTTAATTAATCCGCAAATTAGCGGAATAAACCTGGGCAGCATCCAGTTGTCCAGGTACACGAAAATAAGACGTAAGCATAAAGATAGAGTCGTTATAGGACGGTTTTTTTATTTTACATATAGTAGGAATTGATCGAAGGGTTTCAATTCTCGGAGAAGGAGACAACATCCAATTGAAAGATGGTCGGCGTGGAGTTGTATACTACACAATTGTAGGATTAAGCATTTCAAGTGATAATGTAGGGGTGATTACCATGGATAGTGAGTTTTGAGGATGTGAAAGAAACAAATGAGATTTGTGCTGGACGACTGGTTTCCGTCCAGCGTGATGAAACATTAAGACTTCTTTTCTAGCTCACTCTTAAGCCAGTTGATAACGCCCTGACGAGATAGTTCCTTTTCGCCTTGTCGTTATCCGAAAGGATATTGTAAGCTGTCTGGGTTACTGCCAACATTTTGTAAAAATCCTACGCTAAGAAAAAACAATATCAAGAAAGCCAATTTCCCACTCGCTAAGATGTGACAGGAAAATTGGCTTTTCTTGATAACTAGCATTGAACGTTATAAGACAGAAACGATCAATCCTCAAAATCGAGATAAGTATAAAATTTAGGGAAATGAAGAACGACCTTTGTATATTCTCCCTCTTTCGATTGAATGGAAATATCGTGATCCAATTTTTGCGTCATTTGTTTTGCCAAATATAATCCCATACCTGTAGATTTCGTATGGCTTCTCACAACAGAACTAGTAAACCCTTTTTCGAATACACGTGATAGGTCTGCTTGACTTATTCCTACACCAGAATCTAGTATTACCATTCTTTTTTCTTTCTCATCCTCTTCGTAAGAACATGAAATTTGGCCATCTTCCATCGTATATTTCAGTGCATTCACCAAAATTTGATCTACAATAAATGAAAGCCATTTACTATCCGTCTGAACAGATACTTCTTCCTCATCGATCGTAAAACGAATATGTTTATGGATAAACAATTTCGCATACTTTTTGACATTCTCCTTGATAATTCGATTCAAGCTCACTTCCTCGATAAAGTAATCTTTCGAAAAAGCATCAATCCGAGAATAATATAGTGCTTGTTCTACATAACTATCGATTTTTTGCATCTCATCTTCTAATTTATCTACGATATCATCAATTGATTTTCCATCACTTTTTTCCATTATTAGATAGCTCGTAGCAATGGGTAGTTTTACTTCATGAATCCAAGAAAGAATAAAATCTTGATGATCTTGCTTCTCATCATAGAGTTTTTGCATTTGTTTGGTATAGGCACGGTTTAGTTCTTTTAATTGTTGCAGATAAAGCTTTTGAGCATTTGTTTTGGAATCAGGTAAATCTTGAAAGATCACCTTTCCATCAGCATACAAACTTTTACTCAGATCTTTGAAAAATTTTTTATGATAATAATACCCGCCTATCACGTAAATACAAACCAAAGAAAAACAGACCACATTTGTATATATGATATTATGTATAGCCAAACGTTGATCTTCATTTATAAGTAGCATCAAAGAAATAAACATCATGAGGGCGATATACAAAAGAATAAAATATCGCTTATCTTTCAAGTAACTCGGTAGTGTCATGGAATAAGATACCCTTGACCTTTCTTTGTTTGTATAAAGTCTTTCTTTCCTATATCAGCGAGTTTTTTTCGTAGTCTTGTAATATTGACAGTCAACGTATTATCATCAATGAAACTCTCATCTTTCCAAAGTTCTCGCATGATTTTGGTTCTTGCTACGATTGTTCCTTTTTGTTGCAGCAACAACCGAAGGATAATAAATTCAGTTTTGGTGAGTTTGGAACTTTCTTCTCCTATATACATATCTCCATCTTTAAGATTGAGTACGACTCCATCATGTTCGAGTACATCAGGTTGTATTTCTACATAGGAGTAAGTCCTTCGTAGGAGTGCATTTATTTTTGCCATTAACACGTCCAAGTGAAATGGTTTTTGTATAAAGTCGTCTCCTCCCATATTCATAGCCATAATGGAGTCCATCGGTGTATTTCGAGACGAGATAAAAATGATAGGAACTTGAGAAACTTCTCTTATCTTCCAGCACCAATAAAATCCATCATATAACGGCAAGTTGATATCCAACAAAACAAGATGGGGGCGTTCTTTAAGAAAAATAGAAAATATCTGAGTAAAATCCTCTATTGATACTGTTTCTAATCCCCATTTTTCAATGGATTCTCTAATTAAATTTCGAAAGTTTTGCTCGTCTTCCACGATTAAAATTTTCATTCTATCCTCCATTTTAAAAAGCAGTACAACCTGACAATTTTGTAAGGTTGCAATATCAAATGTAAGGTTAATTCCTTATGCGTTATTTTACAATCAAAGTCATCAGAAGAG
The DNA here is from genome assembly GCF_009831235.1 of Shimazuella alba. Lineage (GTDB taxonomy): Bacteria > Bacillota > Bacilli > Thermoactinomycetales > Thermoactinomycetaceae > Shimazuella > Shimazuella alba. The sequence goes on from NZ_WUUL01000004.1 coordinate 29,821, forward strand.
AAATATTAGTGGAGGTAGTAAATCATGAAAGAAGTTTCATCATTCACGGATAACGGCTTTTCAGGGCGTTGGGTAGGCAGTATTAGCTTAATATTAGGTCCATTACTTCTGTTTATAGGGGTAACACTCCGTTGTCCATTCGACTTCTTCTTTCCCTATCAACTAACAGCCTATCAGGATCATTCTACTTTAATGGTAGCATCGTATAGTACATTTATTGCAGGAAATATTTTGATGTGGCCAGCTGTCCTCACACTTGTTCAATTAATTAGCAAACGTAACCCGAACTGGGCTTTCTGGGGAGGCATGTTTACCATCTTTGGGCTTTTTGCTCGCACCTTTCATGCAGGTGTGGATCATCTTGCTTTTCAATTGGTTCATATACAAAATTCAACACTAGCCACAAAAGTCATTGGGGATGCTTATGGAGCATTTCATATTTTCAGCACTTTCAATCTGGCTATTATGTTTGGTTGGATCATTTTAGCAATTGGAGCTTATCTCTCTCGCACACTCAATATATATTGTGCCATTGCCTTAGGATTGATGTCTGGACTCCCTATAGGTGTTCTCAAGGGAACGTCACCTTTTTCGTTTGTTGCAACAATCGGATTATGTATCGCACTGTTACCACTTGGGTTTAAAGTTTTACAAGATGGTCCAAAACCAGCAACTCGTTCTGTTTTAAGTTGGTCCATCGGAACGATCTTGTTAATTGGGATATTCTATCTTTTTGGACAAGCAGGGTAAACAGTAAAGGAGGAAATATGGATGGAAACCATACTAGAGGCCAAACATTTGAAAAAAGTTTATTATAACAACGGAAATGCTTTTCAAGCCTTAGACGATTTGGAGCTTACCATTCACGAAGGTGAATTTGTGGGGATCATGGGTCCCTCGGGTTCTGGTAAAACGACATTACTCCATCTACTTGCAACAATCGATGAACCAACTTCGGGAGAAATAAAGATAGTGGGAACAGATATCATGCAACTTAATGAAGATCAACTATCCAACTTCCGTCGAAAGCAACTAGGTTTTGTTTTTCAAGATTATAACTTACTCGACACGCTAACGGTAAAAGAAAATATTCTACTACCACTGGCATTGGAAAAAATGAATGTAAGCAAAATGGAGCATAGAGTAGAGAAAATAGCAGATCGATTGGGCATTCGCTCGATTTTAGAGAAACATCCTTATCAAATTTCTGGAGGACAAAAACAGCGAACAGCAGCAGCACGAGCGATGGTAGCACGTCCTAGCCTTATATTAGCTGACGAACCAACAGGTGCACTAGATTCGAAATCGGCCACGGATCTACTGGAAAGTTTAAAAGAAGTAAACGAATTGGATAAAGTGACGATTCTGATGGTTACTCATGATGCTTTTGCTGCAAGTTACTGCAAGCGAGTTATCTTCATCAAGGATGGCAGAACCTTTACGGAACTCGTAAAGGGAGGTCAATCACGAAAAGAATTTTTTCAAAATGTAATCGATGTTCTGCCTGTTTTGGGAGGAAATACACATGACAGTGTTTGACATCGTAAAAAAGAATTTGAAGGGTAATATCCAAAACTATCTATTCTATTTCCTCTCCTTCATGATAAGCGTAATCGTTTTCTATACTTTTGTTTCTTTGCAAGATGTACCTGAGATCCAAGTAAGGACAGAGTCATTTGAGATTTTACGCTCGATTATTTTCCAAGCATCGTTCCTATCGGTTTTGTTTGTTGGAGTTTTTATTTGGTATTCCAATTCATTTTTTACCAAAAGACGCAAGAAAGAAGTAGGATTATACGTTCTTCTTGGAATTAGAAAAAAAACGATAGGAAAAATGTTATTTTACGAAAATATTATCCTTGGATTAAGTGCTTTGTTGGCAGGTATCCTACTAGGAGCCTTGTTTTCTAGACTATTTGTCATGCTTCTCCTAAAATTGCTCGATTCTCCGATGAATATTCCTTTTCATCTATCGTTCGATGCCATCATTTATACCGGCATGGTATTTGGATGCATGATTGCACTTACTTCCATTCAAGCATATCGCTTGATTTATCGTTTCAAACTGATTGTTTTTTTCCAAGCTGAAAAACAAGGAGAGCAGGTCCCTGAAACCTCTGTTCCATATACTATTTTATCTTTTGTTTTGTTGGCATGCAGTTTCTTAGTAGTCTATCGACCTATTTTGGATGAACCAATAGTCATATTGGGTTTATTCTCTTTATTTACGATTACTGGAACTTATCTCTTGTATCGTTCTGTAATTGTGCTTTTAATAAAAGAGATTCAAAGAAATAAACCCTATTATTATAAAGGTACCAATCTAATAGGATTCACTCACATTTTGCACCGAATTCAAGGTAATACTCAACTCCTTACCATTATCAGCTTGCTAAGTGCTGTTACTCTAACAGCATTTTATATGGGTTATAACGAGTACGACAGTGTCAAGAAAAAAGCGATGAACTATGCTCCCTTTAGTTATCAATACACTTCGAATAATAAAGCTTTTGACCAACAAGTTAAAAAAGTCGTAGAACAAGATAAACAACACCCTGTACTTACTCAATTGGATATTCCAGTGATCCAGATGAACGGTGATATCTCAGCTTTTGAATATATTCCATACGGGTATCCAGTAAATAAAACGACTATTCGAATCTTATCTTGTAGTACCTTTTATCAGATCGCAAAGGCGTTAGGAAAAAAAGAAACTTTACATCTAACAAAGGATCAAGCAGCTATGATTCGACCTTATCTAGACTACATGAATTCAAACTATATTGGGCAAAAGCTAATCTTACAAGGCAACCACACTCTATCTATTGTCAAAACATTAGAAGAGCGAATTATTAATTGGAGTGAACCAGATTTATATCTTGTGGTTAGTGATTCAATGTTTAAGGAGTTAAAGGAACAAAATGAACCATTCCTTTACAAGACATATCGTGTAAAAGATCAAGAGGCTACTAGAACAACTTCTAATCAATTGTTGTCATTAGCGGCAGATAAAAAAATCGAGCTGTCAACGTTTTATCGGAATTATCGAATGAACATAGAATCTGCTGGAGTTGACCTCTTTTTGTTGGGTTTTTTAGGAATCATTTTTATTGTAGCGACAGGAAGCATCATTTATTTGAAACAATTGATGGAAGCTTATTTAGATCGTGACTGTTACCATACTCTTCGAAAGATCGGTACGACTAAGCGAGAAATAACCATCATTATCGCCAAACAAACTTTATTTGTTTATTTATTACCACTTGTAATTGGCATTTTACACAGTACCATGATCTATACCATCCTCTATCCAAGGGGAGAAGTGTTTACAATGAACGTCCTAACTTCCATCATGGCTTATGTTTTTATCTATTTTCTGTACTATGTACTAAGTGTTTATTCCTACAATAAAATTGTAAATAGTAGATAGAAAGAATAATAGCTTCTCCATTATGGATTTGAGGAGGCTATTATTCTTTTTACGCTTCTTTCTCGGATAATTCATATTAATTAGATGATGGAAGTAGTCATGAAAGTCTAACGATTATATTGATACAGTAGTTATATCACGCTTTTCCTTTTAAATAGTTAATCCTGTAATTGTTTGTTAATGTTAAATTACATCGTAGAAACTACACTCTTCGTTATAATCAGAAGGGTATATGTCACCAGAAAAAAGGGGTGATTAACTCATGTGATTTTCATCGCAGAATGATTCTAAAGGAGTGAGGATTGCATGACCGAAACGATTCCCTTGTTTTTATCTCAACTTCAGACCAAAGGAAAACAACCAAAAACCATTTCCACTTACGAAATTGTTCTCAGACAATTTGCTCATTGGATGGAAGAAACAGCAGGTGAATTATTTCGACCTGAAGATGTAACTCCTATTGATGTAGCAGAGTATAGGCGATATCTCGATGTAAACCTGCTACAAATGAGATTTGTGCTGGATGACTGGTTGCCGTCCAGCGTGATGAAACATTAAGACTTCTTTTCTAGCTCACTCTTAAGCCAGTTGATAACGCCCCTGACGAGATAGTTCCTTTTTGCCTTGTCGTTATCCGAAAGGATATTGTAAGCTGTCTGTAGACCCGGCGGTTCTTCCATCAGAATGTTATATACTGCTGGAAAGCCGTTATTTGCGAGAATCTGCTTTGCTCGCGTCAAGTTCATCTTAGCCATGGAAACCTCAGTTCATCTTTAACACGGGAACTTTTCCCGATGCCCATTATTTTACCATAAACACATTGGAACTTTAGGAGGATTATCCTGAGATTATTTCGTTAAAGTAAAGAAAAAGTCGCTAATGAATAGCGGTTGTTTTTGTGTGATGAACAACAGATAAGATCCTTATAAATGTGGTCTTTTTTCATGTTTTTATAAAATGTTAGCCAATAAAGTAATCGTCTGATCAAGGAAGTAATAGAGAACATCGTTTGGATTATGGTTAGATTTATAACACCGACAATATTGGGGGATCTACAACCAGAAGGTTTTAAAGGAAAAGGAAAACTAAGAATTACATTTGAAGATTCTATTCAAAATCAAGTCGCAAGATTATGGTTTTAGATCCTAAATGTTATCCAGTTGTTGCTTTTCCACTTTTGTCCATCCATCGAACATAAAACTTTTATGAAATTAATCAGCAAATAATTTGAATAAAATGGAGTAGGAGAGGATCTCCTCCTACTCCATTATGTATGTGTGCTCAGCATGGGATTACTCTATAGGATTACCATCAAAAAAATGTAAAAATTCTACACTAAGCTGAACCAGCGACCTTGTCACTGAATAAATGAAAAGCACATTTCTAAGCGAATAGAGGTCATGTGCTTTGTTATTGCTATTTATCCGATATGGAGTGAGGAAGCGACATCCTTCCATGAACTGTTCTTGCTAAGTTTTTTCTTGGTGAAATCGGAGTGATGTCATCACGGTCCCATCTAACAGAAATCATCAACGAAATAATCTTGAGGACTAAGCAGTAACCCTGTCACTGACCCGAAAAAGCGTTCCTTTCTAGAAGCTGAAGTTGTGAGCAAATACAATACATCAGTAATAAGATAGTATCTTTCCCATATGATATAATATTCGTAAGAAAAAGATAATATCATACAAAGGATGTTATCATTGCAAACACAAAAATTACAAGCGAAAAACGCTTTTTTGTATGGGGTTATAACCCTAGTATCTATTATAGTTGTACCACTCCTCCTCCTAGGCTGTGCATGGTTAACACAACATCCATATTTCGGAATAGCGGGTTATTTCGTTGCTTTTCTTATTCTTTGGATAACTGGCCATTTTTTTGGTTTTTCTGTATTTTCAGGGGTTGGTATTAGTGTTTTTGTATTTCTTATGTTCACAGGTCCTGCATTGAGTTATCTATATTTGGAAAAAACAGGGATAAAACAAACTGCAATAATTGTAGATATACGACATTACAATGTTGTGGATACCCTTGATGGTTTCTACTATTCTGAACGAGATTGGGATTGTAAGTTAGTAACAACAGACAGAAAACCGATCCGCTATGCGCTGGAAAATGAAAACGGTTGTTTAGGTAATCTAAAGGCAGGTCAAAAAATAGAAATTGTGGAAGATCCATCAGGCTGGGTTCGACCCATGACGGCGGCCAAACTGTATGGATCACCTTCATGGGAATCTTGGGTTTCTGCTGGTATTGGTTTGTTATTTCAAGTGTGGATTTTGTTTAGACTGCGCTCAAGAAAGTGAAAGATGACTACTCTATGAGGAATATACGGGAAATAATCAATTGCCACATTGAACCTACAAGAAACGTCGATATATCAACGTGGAATACAACACTGTAAAATTATACAAGGGCTTTTTACTTGATTATAAGACATAGACGAAAAGTAAATGAACCACTTTTGTCAACAGACCCGGCACAAGTGGTCTTTTTATCTATCGTTAGGACGATAGGAATGGTGATTTATGTGTTAGCTGTTAGAAAAGCGATCTTCAACCTTTTGGTAACACAATATTTTTCTCTCCTGTAAAAATCATCATATATATAAGGATAAGGTAAATGAAATTACACTACTCGATATTTTAGGGACAGAGCGTGATGAAATTGTAGATCTTGTACAGATGAAAATCGAGAAGAAGCGCATTATGAACCATTTGCACATTTTAGATGATCGAGAGCAAGAAGTGATCCGCAATCGTTTTGGCTTAGAGGGTTTGGATGAAAAGACACAGCGAGAAATAGCGAAAGAATTGGGAATATCACGCTCTTATGTATCAAGAATAGAGAAACGAGCGTTGATTAAGTTGTTTCATGAATTTTATCGGAAGCCATGGAAGAAGCATAAGTAATATCTTGAGTTTTTGACCGTAATTATTTCACTTAAAAAGGAGAAATGATTGGAATTACATTTCCTGTTTCCTATATCTAATACTCTTGAGTTGATTTGATTATTATGATAATCTATAATCGATTTTACGTTGAAAGGGTGTCTTATAAGCCAATGATCTACTAATCCTATTATCAAAACATTCGTTTTTAAATGCGAGATTTTAACTGGATAGGATTAGTATAGGCTTTTTTATATAGTAAGAGGAACTATCCTTCTAGGAAAGGAGGATAGTGTCTTTTCATGTGCCTACGCCTCCTATCTGGATTCTATGGATAGGAGGCTTTTTTATGCAATTCGGTCTCAACAAGATAAGGAGAAAGATTGGGATATGTAATATCAAAAAGCTTAAAATGGAAGTTTCGTTTAAATATGTCTCTGGGGTTGGAATTAACTAGATAGGGTTCGTTAGCCTATTAAATAAAAAGTAGAGGAATGATTGCAATGGTCGGACCTAATCCTAATGTGAAATATCCAATCGAAGGTAATCGTAATGTTCAATTTATTAAAACCACGATTACGAAATCAAATATTATTGTAGGAGACTATTCCTATTATGATGCGGAAAATGGTAAATCATTTGAAGAACAAGTATTGCATCACTATGAATTTCTAGGTGATCGATTAATTATCGGGAAATTTTGTGCAATTGCGCGAGGTGTCACTTTTATTATGAATGGGGCCAATCACCGTATGGATGGTTCTACTTATCCATTCAACATTTTCGGTAAAGGATGGGAAAAGTTTACCCCTACTTTAGACGCTCTTCCATTAAAAGGAGATACACGAGTTGGAAATGATGTCTGGATTGGAAAAGATGCAACAATCATGCCAGGTGTAACCATTGGGGATGGTGTCATTGTTGCTGCCCAATCAGTTGTCAGCAAAGACGTAGAACCTTATACCATAGTTGGGGGAAACCCAGCAAAATCGATAAGACTTCGATATGAAAAAGAAATAGTGAATGATTGGTTAGCAATGAAGTGGTGGGATTGGGACATTGATATCATCTCGAATCATATTGATCTCATAGTCAATGGAGATATAGATGCTTTAAAAAAGGTAATTAGGTAATTGCATGGAAAAGGTCCACTTAAAGATACCAGCTATAACAACACTGATAAAAAAGAAGAGGTTGGTATTCAAGTGAGTAATGAAAAAAAGGAACAAGAGCAGGTAGTATTAATAAATGTGTTTACTGCTAAGCCAAGCAAGCTTGAAGAATTAATTGCTTTTCAATCTAAAGCAATGCATTCTTTAACAGATAATGACGATATTCCTGGTTGGATTGGTGCACGTTGGCATCGTTCTATCCATGACAATAAAGCAGTGATGATGATTACGTTTGAAAATATCCAATTTGCAAACAACTGGTTGAAGAATTTGAATTCAAGTGAACATGTAGACAAGATTAAGCATCTAGTTGAAAAAACGGAGGGAGGATATTATACGCTAGTCAAAAAGGTTGGAACAATGGATATATAGGGAGTACAGTAACAATCCACTTAGGGATAGGGGTACATGTCCATCAAACTAAAAACCGAATTTGCCAAAAAATAAAAAAAGATACTATAAACCTTAACTCGATCTTTGAGTTAAGGTTTTTTCTTGCCATTTTCTATTTTTGTTTGAAATGCTATAAAGTACACAAGATCCCAAGGAGCTCGACATTTTCCATTGTATGGTTTGATTGCTTGCTCTCAAAAGAGAATAGATATCAGCTGTCATTTATTATAACATTGCGAGATCCCTTTCTCCCTTCCTCCAAGCCAGCCCTGAGTACCGGGGGATTTACAATGTGAATGGTATTTCTGGTGGGATCTGGTGCAGGCAATCCTTCGATAGGTCCGAAGTTTTCTTCCATCAAAGGGACAGGTCCGCACATGCCTACGTGCTTGACGTAAATATTTACGTCAAGCACGTCTCTGTGAGCGGTAGGTTTCCACTACTTTTCCGTCTTCATTCACGAGAATAACTGTGTCTCCTGTGTTATTAACGATGTTCATTGTATCTCTTCTCCAAAGGTAGATCGACTATATCTCTCCTAAAACTTTATGGAAGGGAAAAGATGTTGTCAATAAAGTTTTCGCTCATGTTCTTCTAGAATATGTATCTTGATCTTGTGATGAAGCATTACCACTCCTTCGATTTCAACTTACAACACTTGACGAAGGATAGATGCTACCGTACTGCATGCATGATAGGAACAACCTGATAAATATTCAGACGTCAACAAATCTATTTCATCTTCCTGTAATCTTTTCTTATTTAAAAATACAGATAGACATTACGCTAACTTTTTTATACTCTATAAACAAGGAGGCTGATTTTTGTTGGTAGATAAAAATGAAAACGATTACAAAAAAATTGCTCAATCTCCCCTTTTTCGCGAGTTGATTCAAAAAAAGAAGAGTTTTATCATTCCTACTACGATTTTCTTTTTTGTATTTTATTTTGCCTTACCAGTTCTTACTTCATATTCCACTGTATTAAATCATTCTGCTTTTGGTCCGATTTCTTGGGCATGGGTTTTTGCATTCGCTCAATTCATTATGACTTGGGGGTTATGTCTACTGTATTCCAGCAAAGCAAAAACATTTGATAACATAGTCGAACAAATAAAAGGAGTAGGAGGCGAAGAGAAGTGAATTATACTGCGTTTTGGCTATTTTTGCTAATTGTAGCTATTACTCTCGTTATCACTTTTTTCGCCGCCAGAAAAACAAATACGACAAGTGAATTTTATACGGCTGGTGGAGGGTTAACTGCTTGGCAAAATGGTCTGGCTATTGCTGGTGATTACATGTCAGCGGCATCATTTTTAGGGATAGCAGGAATGATAGCGCTTACGGGTTTTGATGGTTTTTTTTATAGTATTGGTTTTCTTGTTGCATACTTAGTTGTACTTTATTTGGTCGCGGAACCATTGCGCAACCTTGGCAAATATACAATGGCCGATGTAATTGCTTCTCGGTTTAAAAATAAAAATATTCGCAGTGTTGTCGCTTTAAATTCAATTGCTATTTCTATTTTTTATATGATCGCACAGTTAGTTGGTGCGGGTGCTTTAATTAAGTTGCTACTAGGTCTAGATTATTCTACTTCTGTGCTTATTGTCGGTGTTCTGATGACCGTATATGTGGTTTTTGGCGGGATGATGGCGACGAGCTGGGTCCAGATTATTAAAGCAGTTTTACTTCTTATTGGAACTTTTATTATCTCTGTTATGGTCTTTGCTAAGTTTGATTTTAGTATTACAAACATGTTTCAGCATATGAAAGAAGCAACTCCACTGGGGGACGCCTTCTTAAATCCAGGTAACAAGTTCAAAGATGGGTTGGATAACATCTCACTGAACTTGGGGCTGGTACTTGGAACTGCGGGTTTGCCTCATATTTTAATTCGCTTTTTTACTGTAAAAGATGCACCTACTGCTCGTAAATCCGTAGTAAATGCCACTTGGATTATTGGTATTTTCTATATCATGACGATCTTCTTAGGCTTTGGTGCAGCTGCTTTTGTAGGAACAGGTGTGATTGAAAAGGCAAATGCAGCTGGGAATATGGCGGCTCCCTTGTTAGCAAAAGCACTAGGCGGGGACTTTTTATTCGCCTTTATTTCTGCAGTAGCTTTTGCGACGATTCTTGCCGTTGTTGCGGGACTGGTATTGTCAGCTGCTTCTGCTTTTGCACATGATTTTTATAGCCATATCATACGGAAAGGGGAAGCCAGCGAAAAAGAGCAGATGAATGCTGCAAAATGGGCATCTGTTGGGGTATCTATTATCTCTATCATTCTCGCTTTATTTGCCCAAAAGTTAAATGTTGCCTTCTTGGTAGGTCTAGCATTTGCAGTAGCTGCTAGCGCTAACTTGCCAGTTATATTGTTTACCATATTCTGGCGTCGTTTTAATACAACCGGTGCGATCGCAAGTATGTTAGTAGGATTATTTAGCTCCTTAATCTTAGTAGCGATCAGTCCAAACGTCTGGAGCCCCGAAGTGGGGAAAGCTATCTTAGTAGGAGATCCATTGATCAGCTTAACCAATCCAGGTATCATCTCAATACCACTTGGCTTCTTAGCAGCATATTTGGGAACAATATTTTCGTCTTCCAAACAAGAAGACAATTATGATGAGATTTTGGTTCGGTCACAAATTGGGATAAAAGAATCAGGAAGATAAGTGAAGGATTTTTTGAGAGATAGTGAAAAGCAGCAGGAAAAGGACTGCTGCTTCTTTACTATAAGTTACAAAGGGTAAAGGTAGGAAATGGCATTAATCCTTGAAGTCGGTATCAATGGTTCCTTGTAAAAATGTACGCGGAATATTAAGGGCGTAAAATTTCTTTAAATCTATTTTTCGAGAATATACGTACCAGGGTTAGTGGTTAATGTTTCGCATGCTGCTTGTGCTGTGGCTAAGTCACCGTCATTGATGAAAATCTCTCGAAAACTCTCAAACGGCAAGAGGAAAGGTTGTCCCATTTCGCTATCGCCAAAAGCAAGCTTAGTGTCTTGTCCTTCGGCCTGAAAATGAGCAAACATTCCTTCTGCGATGGATTGTACTTCTTCGACTAATATAGCTCCCATAAAAATCAAACGGCGAACTCTCTCGGGTATATCCTGGGCGATATATTGCACCACAGCACCACCAAGGCTGTGTCCAAGCAAAATAATATCGCTTAAATCATTTTCCACAATCATGTCAATAATCGATTAGACATGTTTGATATCGACAAACTTATCTCCATTTTTTTCGTTTCCTCTCTGTGTGATTTGATTGAGATATGCTAATATAAAAAAGACTGTAAAATCAGTCTTCGTCTCATAGAAGGATCGAAAATGAACACTATTCGCAATCGTTACTGGGAGATTCTGATCAAGGAGCCTTTCAAGATGGTGATGAAGCGACCCGATGACAACCGGCCTAAGTATTGGCTCGAGGCGAATAGTGAGGTATATCTCCTCATTGTCTCTAGTAGTGAAGTTCTTGCTCACAAGGTCGAATATATTGGTAGTGAGAATGTTGTGGGCAATCCGCTTGGTTCCTTCGATTGGAGTGCCATGAAGGACAACAAGGAGTATAGTCTCGGTAAAATTGCTAAGGTGAAGAAGCTTTCTAAAAAGTAGTGGTTTTATCTTGGATATCTAATAAAAGCTATTCAGGATAAATTAGGTTTGAGCATCCTGTCAAGGTTGCTCAAACCGCAATAATGTTAAAAAAGAAAACTATTTTCTCTATTATTATTCACTAATCCACTCGTGTTTTCCTCTCCGCTTTCCCCAATAAGTAATCTGCTAATATCGCGAGTATCGCCGTGATGATCGCACTGGTATATATTTTTACTGGGTCGCGCAGGTTAATTCCAGAGTAAATCTCTTTCCCCAATCCTTCACCGCCAATAAATGGAGCTAAGGTAGCTACACCTATCGCAATAACAGCTGCTAAGCGAATACCAGAAAAAATAAAAGATAGAGAAAGCGGGATTTGGACTTTGCGCAAGAGTTGAAATTTGGTCATTCCTACACCTTTACCCGCTTCTAATGTACTCTGATCTACTTCTTTTAACCCAACATAGGTATTACGGATGATGGGTAAGAGGGAATAGAGAAAAAGTGCAATAACAACCGAGGAGAAACCGATCCCGAATATAACCATTAACATTGCAAGCAGAGCAAGGCTAGGAAAGACTTGGATTAAGTTTGCAATGGCTAAGATATATTTTCCTGCTCTTTCGTTCTTAGCAGATAAGATGCCAAGAGGAATACCTACGATCAATGCTAATACTAAACCTAACAGTACCATGACGATATGTTGCCCGATTAGCAAAAGTAAGTTATCCCAATTGTGCTGTAAATAGCGGATTACTGCATCCATTCATCCTCACCTCATTTCTTGAGTAGTCCTTGTTGCTGCAAAAATTCTTTCGCTACTTGTTCCGGCTCCTGCATATCAATGTCCACTTTTGCGTTTAGAGTTCGCATGGTATCAATATCTATTTTGCCACTTAATTTTTTTAAGGCTTTGTCCATAGCTGGATATTTTTTCAAGGTTTCCTCTAAGGCTACAGTAGAGGCATCATAAGGTGGAAAGAAATGTCGATCATCTTCTAAAGTGACTAAGTTGTATTGTTTAATTCGAGCATCAGAAGAATACGCCAAGACGATATCCATTTGTTTATTCGCTACTGCTTTATAAACTAAGTTGATCTCCATAGGAAACACATTTTTAAAAGATAATCCATATGTTTTGACAAATGGTTTGTATCCATCATTGTCTCGTTCCATCCAAGAAGTATCTACACCAAGACGCATTTCTTTCGCTACTTTTCTTAGATCGGAAATCTTTTTCAAGTTGTATTTATCAGCAACTTCTTTTGTGACGGTAAAGGCATACGTATTTTCAAACCCGAGGGGAGTGTACCATTTATAATGGTAGTATTTCGAAAAACCTTGTTGTGCCTGTCTTAACACACTCTGCTTATCTTTCGTTTGCTGAATTGGAAACCAGTCATTAAAAATTTCTCCTGTGTATAAAGTACCCAACTGAATTTCATTTTCTTTTAATGCATTGACAATAAAAGGACTAGAAGACAGATCGGTCTTTACATCAACATTCACATTGGAGCCCTGTTCGATCAAGTATTTGTACATATATCCAAGTATTTTTGTCTCCGTAAATGTTTGCGTTCCTACGGTAATGGTGTCCTTTGTGGTGCACCCAGACAGCAGGATCAACATCGATAGAGCAATAGGGAGAAGTGCTTTTTGTAGTCTCATATGTATACAACAGAATTCTGTTGGACTACCTCCTTTTCGGGCGTAATGAGAACCTTAAGCGGATTGTTCGCGACTTGTAGTCTGTTTGGTTAAAAATTTCTCCAATGCTCCAAGGAGAAAGTCAATTACGATTGCTAATATCATAGTGGTAATAGAAGAAGCGAAGATTAGTGGTTTGTCGTAAACACTCAAACCTCCATAAATCAATTCTCCTAGCCCGCCTGCACCGATCAATGTGGCTAAGGTGGCCCAGCTAATGATATAGATGGTGGTCAATCGGATACCAGACATCAAATAGGGGATGGCCAACGGTAATTCGATACGAAATAATCGTTGTTTTCCATCATATCCCATGCCTCGTGCAGCTTCGATGATGCTCTCATCAATTGACTTAAATCCTGAATAGGTATTTCGTAATATGGGTAACAAGGAATACAAGAAGAGAGCTATGATAGCTGGAAATTTTCCTATTCCGATTAAGGGAATCAAGATTGCTAACAGCGCTAAACTAGGGATAGTTTGAAAGATGTTAGTGATAGAAAATGCGATAGATCGAAGCCATGTGTTTTTTGTTTTTACTAAGTAAATACCTAATGGAACGGCAACGATAATACCAAGTATAAGTGCAGTGCCAGAAATAATGAGATGCTCGATCATCGCACTCCACAGATCACTTCCACGAGTAGCAAAGATTTTAATATAGTCCATTTATGACCCTTCATTTCCGTTGGTAGAATAAATATCAGATAAATGACCGACAATGGAACCTCTGGTGACCAATCCGATCAAGGTTTGGTCATTTTTGACGACTGGTATATAAGGAAGTTTATGTTCATCCATTAGATCGATCGTTTGATTGAGAAGCGTATTAGGAGAAATCACATGCTCAAAAGTATGCATAATATCACCTACACGTTTGCTCTCGTTGCGGAATTGTTGAATGACATCGTAAATAGTGATGTAACCTTGCAGTCGATCATTGGTATCTACAACGATCAAAGAATCCACTTGCTTGCGTTCCATGATCTTGATGGATTCTGCAAGTCCTCTAGAGGGCAGGATCGTAACCGGTTTACGAGTCATTACTTCTTCGGATTCAGGGATTACTTCATATTGTGCTAGTCGTTTTTTTCCGATGAAGTTTTTGACAAAGTCGTTGGCAGGACGACGTAAGATTTCTTCTGGAGTACCTTCTTGCAATATTTCTCCACTTCGCATCAATACGATTTTATCTGCGATACGAATTGCTTCATCCATGTCATGTGTTACGAAAATTATTGTTTTTTTAATGTCTTTTTGCAGGTGAATCAGTTCATCCTGTAGCTGTTCGCGACTGATTGGATCAAGTGCACTGAAAGGTTCATCCATTAAAATGATGGATTGTTCCGCCGCAAAAGCGCGAATCACCCCAATTCGCTGTTGTTGTCCACCACTTAGCTCAGAAGGATACCGATTTCGGTATGTATTTGGTGCAAGTTTTACCATTTCCAGTAACTCATCTACTCGCTTTTGTGTTTTTTTTTCTTCCCATTCTAGTAGTCGAGGGACGACTGCAACGTTATCTGCGATTGTCATATGTGGAAAAAGCCCTACATGCTGAATCACATAACCGATGCTTCTGCGCAACTTTACAGGACTTATCGTCGAAATATCTTTGTCATTTACAAGTATTTTTCCTTCTGTAGGATCGATTAAGCGGTTGATAAGTTTCATTGTCGTTGTTTTTCCACAACCACTTGGACCAATAAATACAGTGATTTCCCCTTCTTTACAGTGGAGGTTTAAATTTTTCAATACAGTATGACCACTATTGTATTGTTTGGAAACATTTTCAAATTTGATCATGTTTTACCCGTCCTTTGACTGACATGAAAGTTTTTGGTTCTTCATAAAAAGGGAATAACTTTTTACATTTTTGTTGTTGGCTTATTTTGTCCTGACTGGTCAAAAAAAATGAGGTTTAACCCAATAAATACTTCATAGAGAACTTGATGGGATATGAATAGTTAGGTATTTGAAAAAAATATTTAAATGTAATGGTAAATGTTTTTGAATTAGTTTGCAAATGATCGACAATTTTGACAGAAATCCAAAAACGATAAATCAGGTATGTATTCATTCATATGAACGAGAAAAATATATTATTTTTCTATATAATACAAGTTAGAGAGGAGAAGGAAAGTTATCATAAACTTACTATTTAAACTGTGTTTTTTCGTTGGTATTGTTTTTTGTTTATTCGGTTTATTGATGGGAGATTTGCTTGGTGACCTATTTCCGATAGGAGTACAATTCCCATGGTTCCAACCCATTTCTTTATTAGTAGGTTTAACAGTGTTTGGTGGTTCAGGTTTCATTTTAAATAATTGGACAACATTTCCTATAAATGAGGTTGTCCTCTATGCAGCTGTGATTTCGTTGATAGCTGTTATCTTTTTCTACTTTGTTATCATACGACCAGCAAATCGAACAGAAAGTTCTACTGGCTTTCAACTGCGAGATCTAGTTGGAAAGCAGGGAGAAGTATGGGTGGCAATACCGTCTGGTGGATATGGGGAAGTACTCATTACAACGGCAGGTGGTAACTCCAATCATATTGCAGGGAGTCAATCAGATGTGACAATTCCAGAAGGGACACAAAAGTTATCGTTTCTGAAGTGAAAGATCAAATACTTTATGTGGATGTGTGGAAGAATGAATGATTTGTTGATTTTGCAAACGGCAGGAATAGTAATAGGGGTTATTTTCATTTTTTCGATTGCTTTTTGGGCTCGTTATAAAACGGTTGGTGCTGATGAAGCTATGATTGTAACCGGTAACATTTTAGGGAATAAAAATGTATTAGCTGACGAATCAGGTCGTAAAATAAAAATTATTCGTGGTGGTGGAGCATTTATTGTCCCTATTTTCCAACGGGCAGAAAAATTGAGTCTCCTTTCTCACAAATTAATGGTAAATACTCCAGAAGTATATACAGAACAAGGCGTTCCGATCATGGTAAATGGTGTAGCAATTATAAAAATAGGTAGCTCATTAGAAGATGTAGGAACAGCTGCAGAACAATTTATGGGTAAATCCAATGATGTTCTAAACGATGAGGCACGAGAAGTATTAGAGGGGCATTTACGGGCTATTCTCGGCACGATGACAGTAGAAGAAGTATATAAAAACCGTGAAAAATTTGCGCAACAAGTTCAGGCGGTAGCAGCACGAGATTTAAAAAAGATGGGTTTGACTATCGTATCATTTACGATAAAAGATGTGAAAGATAAAAATGGATATTTGGATGCTCTGGGACGCCCGCGTATTGCGATGGTAAAAAGAGATGCAGATATAGCAGAGGCGAATGCTGTTCGCGATACGGAGATACAAACAGCAAAAGCTCGTGAAGAAGGAACCAAGGCTGCATTGCTTTCAGAAACGAATATTGAAGAATCAAAAAAGGATAAAGAACTGAAAGTAGCTGCTTTTAAGATTGAACAAGATAAGAAAAAAGCAGAAGCAGACCAAGCTTATGCCCTGCAAGAAAACAAGAATAAGCAGCAAGTAGTAGAAGAAGAAATGAAAATTGATCTTGTTCGCAAACAAAAACAGATTGAATTAGAAGAGAAAGAGATTATTCGCCGTGAGAAACAATATGATGCAGAAGTGCGAAAAAAAGCTGATGCGGATCGATATGCGAAAGAGCAAGAAGCGATAGCCAACGGTTTCCAACAAGAAGCACAAGCAAAAGCAGAAGCAGCAGCGATTAAAGCAAAAGGTCATGCTTTTGCAGAAGCCGAAAAAGCAAAAGGTCATGCTTTTGCAGAAGCCGAAAAAGCAAAAGGTTTTGCCAAGGCGGAAGTAGAGAAGATGGAAGGTACCGCAGAAGCTGAAGTCATTCGGGCAAAAGGGTTAGCAGAAGCAGAAGCGAAACAAAAAATAGCAGAAGCCTTTCAAAAATACGGACAAGCTGCTGTCTTAGATTTAGTAGTAAAAATGATTCCAGAGCTAGCAAAACAAATTTCTATTCCCTTGCAAAATATCGATAAGTTGACAGTGATTGACTCTGGTGGCGGAGAAGGAGCTACTAAAGTTAGCAATTATGTTACAAAGTTAATGGCTCAAACTCCAGAAATGGTCAAGCAAGTAAGTGGGATCGATATGGAGAAAATGTTAACCAATTGGAATTCTGATCCTCAAAAACAAGATAAAGAGGAAAAAGAGTAGAGTAGTTCAGGTGGTTATCAATTGGATAGCTGCCTTTCTTTGTCTGTGCTTTTTTCTGGTTAGAGGTTACATATGTTAATTAATACCTTTTGCTAATAGAGTTATAATTGATCTAGTAACAAAACAATGATAATTTTAAGATATATCAACGTTCCCGAATTGAAAATGAATGGATTTAGATAAACATCATGGTTTTAAAAGGAGGAAAAAGTGAATAGGTTCTATTTGTTTCCAAAATTACGACCCAAAGGAAAGTATTACCAACTAAAAAGAACCTCCAATCCAGCTCAACCACCTTCACAACAGAAATTGGCTTGGGATGGAGTAATTGAGTATTTGGCATTAAAAAAATGGTACCGTCGTTTTCCTTTCCGATTTATAGAACCATGGATATCTTGGGAATTACATGCAACTGGATCGGAATTAAATTATTACTATTGGGCTCCTGATACAACACATGGTTATGAAATCGCTCAACGGCTTGCTGTCGTTGATCCATGTTTAGAAGTAACCCTTGCAGAAGCTCCAGAGCCTTTAAATTTTAAACAGGCGCATTACGGATACAAAATGCAATTTGAAAAGAATTTTTGTCTTCCAACTGGATGGAATGCTTCCCTAGAACAAGCGCTGCATGAGTATTTGAGCAAATTAAAGAACAATCAGCGAATTGTTTGTCAATTTTTAGTTAGACCTGTATATGATTATCAGGTAACACGTTCTTTTACAAAAGCTCTGCACTTCCTTGAACGAGATGGCGGTGATACGGATGAGAAGAACCGTCTTCATGCAGCGATTTATCAAAAGCAACAACAGTATAAAGCAGAGGTCGTCATTCGTTTACTTAGTTTTGCAGATACACTCGAGGAAAGTAAGCAAATTTTAGAGCCTTGTGCGCAAATATTATCCGTATCAGATACTACAGAGACAAATTATTTAAATTGGAGAGAATGGTGGAGGATGATCCGTCCTCTGTTCCGATATGAATTTGAACATAAGTTGTTTCCATTTCGCAAAAAACAGAATGCTTTAATCATGGGATCAGATGAGCTTGCAAAGTTAATTCATCCTCCAGGCTACACTCCGTCATCGAAAATGACATGGTTAGGCGGCAAGCGTGTTGCAGAACCGCTAGATATACGAAATCAGCAAAATCAAGACAATGGAATACGGATTGGAACAATGGAAAAAAATTTAAATATACGTTCCAATCAGTTGTCGATACGCAATTTAGAGAGTCATTTTGCAGTTTTTGGCGCAGCTCAGACTGGAAAAACGACTACCCTGCTCAATCTGCTTGTCGATTATGCAAAGATGAGAACAGATGAAAATCGGCTGGGATTTACCGTGATGGATATTCAGGGAAAGTTAGCAAATCAGTTATTGGAACGGATCCCTAAATCGATGCACCATTTAGTAAAGGTGATTCGATTTAAGAGGGGACAATATCCATTTAATTATTTTGATATCGATTATGCGAAAACAGATCATGAAAAAGCAAGAATTGTCTTGGAAATTTTCCGTAGACTAGGCAAAGATTATTGGACTCCATTTGTTTCTGATCATTTATTGTATGGTGCTCAGGCTTTACTAAAATTAAATCGAGCTAACCTTTTTAATTTGCAATTATTAATAGAGGATAATGATTTTTGTCGGAAAGTGATCCGTGAACTGGATCCAGCGCATCCGATCGAAGCATCGATGGCGAAATTTTTGCACCGTTATTTGCAAAATCCAGAAGAAAGTAACTGGAAAGAAGAATTTTTTAATAATTCGATGATCACTCGTTTACGTGAAATCAATATGTCTGGAATGAGTAATACACTTAATCACTACTCCAATGGAATTCGTTGGACAGATGCACTAAATGAAGGGCATTTTCAAATTTTTGATCTGTCAGGTTTAAACTCTGGAGACCGTCCTCGAATGGGAGTTTCTGTAATTACAATGTTCAATCAAGCTATGCTCATTCGTGAAAAACAGCGGACAAATGGGGAATATATACCATTGCATCCTTTTGTACTTGATGATGCAAGTATTTATTTAAATCAAGCATTTGGTGATTTAGAATACTTCCTGCATGAGGCGAAAAAGTACCGAATGCCTTTGTGGATGGGTTTGCCTGGGATTACGAATTATATAAACCAATCGGTAGCAGAATCCATTTTTCGAAATGTAGAAACGATTCTAAGTTACCGAATTTCCAATGCGACAGATGCAGATTTCATATACGAACATATGCGTACACTAGGCTTAGAGTCTATTGATTTCCAAACGCTTGATCCATTTTATGGATACCTACAAATGGCGATTGACAATGAAGGTCAGAGGACTTATGCCTTTACAAATCGAGGATATCTTCCTGATTCTCCCGTTTCTACCCAAGCGGAAATAGATGAACTGGAGATGTCATACCTAGGTGAAATAAATAAACGAGAGCAAGATTGGGAGATGGTACCTTGGAAACCCGAAAGTGAGCAGAAAGAAAAGGTGAATCAAAAGGCCATTGGATTAGATGGGATCGATGAATATATTCAGATTCTATATGGTAATTCTTTAGGGGCTAATTCAATCAAACCCTTTTAAATCAAAAAATAATTAGAGTGGTTTCTCAAATCCATTTGGAGGTTCCCAGTATGAAACGATTTCATCTTATGCCTTTTGCGATTCCGAAAGGAGTATACTACAAGCTAACCATTCAGGCTGGTGATAAACCAAAATACAAACCAATGGCGCAAGTATGGAATCAAATGATTCGCTTTATGAAGCGACGTTGGTACGAGCGTATGCCTTTTCTTGTTCAAGAACCTTGGGTTGCATGGGAGGTACATGGTCATGCTGGAAATACACAATATGGTTGTTGGGCTTCCAATAGAGTTTACGGTGAAAGAATGGTGGACTCCCTGCAATCGGCATATCCTGATATTCAGGTGAATCCAGCTGAAAAACCTCCAGCTATTGATTATACTCGGCCGCATTCTGGTACCCGTTTACTGTTGCAATATGATTATGCACTGCCATTAAATGTAGCCTACCCAGATGATTTGGAAACACACGCGAACTTACTGGAATTAATAAGTCAATTGAGAGAAGATCAGTCTGTGATCTGCCAATTTCTCATTCGGCCGATGTACGATCATCAAGTAGATGGTGCTTTTTCTCGGGCTATTCGTGATATAAAAAGAGACAAGCGTGCTCCAAGTGGAGAAAATCAGTTGTACTTGCAAGCGTTACAAGCGAAAAAAAATCGGATGAAAGCAGAAGTGGTTATTCGAATTTTAGCATTTGATCGAACAAGAGAAGATGCAGATCAACTTGCAGATCAATGCAGCAAAGCATTTAGTTGGATGGAACATTCCCATTTTAACCGTTTTCAAATTCGTGAATGGTGGCAAACCATCAAGCCGCTATATCGCTTTGAATTTTCTAATCGTATCTTTCCGTTTCGATTGAAGAAAAATATGGTAATTTTAGGAGATCAAGAATTAGCCGGATTGGCAAGAGTTCCTGCGATGCCGCGAACAGCCTTTATCCACCATCAAAATATGCAGCTGCCTCTAGCTCCCAAAGAAGTCCAAAAAGGTGCAAAGAAGCCAGATACTGTATTTTTAGGCGTGAACGCTCGAGGACCAATTGAAAATAAGATTCATCTTCCGATCGATCATCTCGCTGAAAACATGGTGATCTTTGGTCGGGACGGAATGGGAAAAACCACTTTTTTGCTTCATTGGCTGCTTGATTTTTTGGAACAGAGAACAGATGAAAATCGATATGGCTGCACCGTGCTGGATATGGATGGAAGTTTATCGGATCGATTGTTGACAAAACTTCCTGAGAAACTCCATCCGTATGTGACAACAGCACGTTTTCGAGATTGGAAGTTTCCTTTTAATCCGTTTGATATCGATTTTCCGCAGGCGGAATATGGATTTGTAGGAGAGATTCTACGTCGGTTGGACGCAGAATTTTGGGGACCTCAAGTACCAGATGGATTTATGATGACCGCAACAGCTTTAGACTTGTTAGATAAGGGATCTTATTGGAATATGCAGCGCGTATTTGAAGACCCTGATTATGCGAAAGCGATATATGATGGTGTGCCGGAAGACAGTGATCGCAATCGCTCCTTGCGAGAACAATTACGAAAATATATTCATCCTGAAACAGGTGTAGTGAATTGGCCGAAAGAATTAGTACGAAGCCCTTCATTGACTCGTTTACGTCTGTGGAATTCAGGCCCAATGGGACATATTTTAAATCAACGAACAGATGGGTTTCGCTGGTTAAAAGCAATTAACGAAGGACATATTCAAATATTAGATCTTGCAGGTCTCACGTATGATCAAAAAAAATTAATCGCTGCCAAAGTCTTTATGATTTTTGAGATATTTTCTTATCCTAGGGAAATGAAACGAATGCAAGGTCAACTCTTGCCTCTTCACCCGATTATTTTGGATGAGGGTTCTTATTACATCCAAGATATTATGCCTAATATGTATGGATTTTTAAAAGACTTCACAAATAATCGAACACCATTGATATTATCTGCCTCAGCAGTAAAAGATTATGTAAGCCCACAAGTGTTGGATAGTTTGTTTCGTCAAGCTGGAAATATTATTTCCTTTCAGGTATCTCCAACCGATGCACAGGTAATTGCTCGGGGGATGAAAGATCGAGCGGGACAAGTAACGGCAAAAGACTATGAATGGATTTTGCCGCATCATTCCTATATGAAATTGGTGCCCAAAAAAGATGCTATTTTTGTTAACAAAACACCTGAACTTAAGATTGTACCAGATGAAAAAAAGATTCAGCATTTGCTGGATCAATCTTATGAGAAAGCTATGGAGTACGAGCTGGAAAGAAGAGCGAATAAGCCAAGAAAACATACTCCTATTGTTTAGGGTAATGGTGTTTTGAGGAGCCAGTGAGGATGTCTTTCTCTAAGACCTTATATAAAAAATAACAAACTTTTATATATCGTAGAGGAGTATAAAAATACTTCGTAAATCGTAAAAACTTATATCTTTGTGAGCTGGAAACCTCAAACTTCTACGATGTGGATGAAAGCGAACATCAGGCAAGGGAGGGGGTTTTTTACCCCTCTCAAAAGCATGACATTTTTTGAGAAAAACCTTTGCTAAC
Source organism: Shimazuella alba (assembly GCF_009831235.1). Lineage (GTDB taxonomy): Bacteria > Bacillota > Bacilli > Thermoactinomycetales > Thermoactinomycetaceae > Shimazuella > Shimazuella alba. Next base: position 52,335 of record NZ_WUUL01000004.1, read on the forward strand.
ATACGTTCGCATGGTAGTATTTACCATGATCAGGAGATAACCAAGGTGCTTAAATGATTAATGGAACATCTAAACCGTGGAGCTACGGGGTTAGCTTGGGAATGAAGTGGTCATAAGACTACCGTCCAAAGAATCCCCACATTCAATGCGTGGGGAGTGGTCAAAGATGTAACTTGCAGCACCTGATCAAAGTGCGCTCACATCGAACAAGGAGAATGACATGTCTGTCGATTCAAGGGATGACTTTCCCGGGTACAGCGAACGGAATTATTCGCTTTTACTTCCGCTCGATCGGGAGTTTTTCAAGCTCTTTCCGCTCGATCGGGTGAAGCTGAAGCATGCGATCAACTGAAACAATCTGGTCGAGCGATTCAAGCCCAAAAGCCCTATCTACTCTATGATGGCGGCTTGCAAAGGATATCCCACAGAAGAAGAAATGAGCTTTTTTCCCCCTATGTCTCCTCGAGGGAGGACTACATGGTAGCCCTTGGGGACAAGGTTGAGTTGTCGCTGATCGAAGGAATCTGATGGCATGATCGTTGCCAAGATAAACTACGACGAGTAACACCGCTCTTGGACTACCTGTGAGATGTGGGAGTCTCCTTGTACTTCGATGCAGGAAGACACCTATATTGGAAATTATATGATAACCCACATAGAAAAGCCCGAGTTTCCACATGAGAACTCGGGCTTTTCCAATTTGAGAGTAAGTCTTACAGGCCAAAAAAAGTAAATAAATGAAACAAAAGAAAAGCAATAATTGCAGTTATCGGCAGGGTAAGTACCCAAGCATAAACAATCTTTGTTGCAACACTCCACCTTACAGATTTGATTCTGTCAGCGAGTCCTACTCCGATGATAGCACCTGTAATCGTATGAGTCGTGCTAACAGGTATACCAATCTTGGCGATAGTCGTCAGCAGGATTGCAGCGCCTGTTTCAGCGGCAAAACCTTGGGGTGTCTCTAATCGACTCAGACGAGATCCCATCGTTTGAATAATTTTACGACCTCCGACAGCTGTACCTAATGCCATTGCAACTCCGCACGATACCATAACCCAAAAAGGAACTGTAAATTCACTATAATAGCCGCCTGCAAGTAGTGCCATTGCAATGATACCCATCGCTTTTTGAGCATCTGAGGCTCCATGGCTGAAAGCCATAAATGCTGCAGAAACAATTTGCAGAGGCCGAAAGGCACGCTTGACTTTGGAAGGTTGTTTGTTACGGAAGATACCTCGAATAATTTTAATAATAATAAAACTGAGTAGTGCACCTAGAACAGGAGATAAAACTAGTCCAAGAAGAATCGTAAAAATACCCTTTACTTTAAGGATTGCAACCCCTTTAAAGGCAATAGATGCTCCAATAAGGCTACCAATTAATGCATGAGAGGAACTTGTGGGTAGCCCCATGAGTACGGTAGTGATATTCCAAACGATAACGGAAAGCAATGCAGCTACTAGTACGACTAATGATATATTTTTAGCATCGACAATATCTTTACCAATAGCTTTTGCTACTTCTGTGAAAAAAAGCGCACCAACCAAATTGAGTACTGCTGCCATCATGATGGCTTTGGTAGGAGATAGCGTTCTGGTTCCTACGACTGTCGCAATAGCATTTGCGGTGTCATGCCATCCATTGGTGAAATCGAATACCAAAGCTAATATAACAACGATGACAACCAGCCACAAAAGCTCAGGCATATTTCATTACCACGCTTTCCATCACATCCATTAAGTCTTCAAATGTATCGGAAACACCTTCCAATCTTTCGTATATTTCTTTCATTTTAATAAGATTTAGTAGATCTACAGGTTCTTCAAATAACGTGTAAACACTTTCTCTCATCAAACGATCGCCTTCGTTTTCCAATTCATTTATTTCAATAGATATTTTTCGTATCGTTCTAAATTCTTTCTTTTCTAATGCGACAAAAGCTTGGTGTAGTAAGTTAGCACATTTTCCTAAGTTATCAGCAAATTGAATGAGATAAGGAGTGGTTTGATCAATTCGACAGTAAACAAATCTGGCAGTGCATGATTCTACTTCATCGAGAACATCATCCAGATGACCTGCAAGAGCTAAAATATCTTCTCGATCAAGTGGTGGTACGAATGTTTGATCCAACTCTTGGAGGATGAGATGAGTGTACTCGTCTCCTTTAGATTCTAATTCCTTTATTTTATTAGCATATTGCTCTTTCTCGTGAAGTGTTTCCACGTTTTCACGAAATAACTTTACAGCTTCTACAATGTTTAACGTTATATCGGTTAATGTTTGATAGAAGAAACGGTCTTTTGAGCGATTAAATAGCAAGGAATTCCCTCCTGAAAATAAAATTTATCCCTCCATTTTACCCTAATTTAATCCTATATAGGTTAAATCTGATGAGGAATCTAGCGAATCTTAACTATATCTTAACAGTTAGTATTTCGTACTTTTTGATTTTTCCCTGTTTCTTTCTTTCCTATTCTCATGACACATCCTGACATAATGCCTGAAATATTCATCAAAAGGTCATCAATATCACATACACCAGTACGAGTAATTGCTTGTGTAAATTCTACAACCATCATCAAAGAGCATCCAAATAAAAAAGCAGTTTTGATAGGTTTTGATTTTGCCAAATAAGCAAAAATATACCCCATTGGTATAAATAACAAGGTATTTCCTCCAAAATACCATACCAGATTTTTCAACGACAATTGAGTAAAAAGTCGATAGGAATGAATGAAAGGTATGATGTTCCACCCTGTTGTCGCAAAATGAACAGACCGAAAAAGCAGTAAGGTGCTCATCCATGCAAAATAGATGGCAGCTAGTAAAAGAAACCAATCAGGAAAAGAGCGATAACGAATATAGAACAGTACGAAAAAAGAAATGGAAGAAAGCAGTAAAATAGTCATATGTGCTTCTCTGCTTGTCAGTTGGTGAAATAAGGAATAGTTGATGGTACAACTAACAAGGAGACTCAAAAGAAAATGAATCCAAAATGATCGGAACGGCATTTGTGTGCTCAAACCTTTCCAAATACTCACAAAAATAGACTGAAGTTTATGATATATCTTACTAAAAATAAGAAACGCAGTCAGCATATAGTGAATAATTCACATCTATGTCCAATTTTTATATATACACAAAATGGTTAAAACGTCGTATAATTTAGCCTTGGGAAACTTTTTTTGTACTATCAAATTAAATTGTATTAGATAAAAAAATATCAAATAGACGAGGAGGGATTAAAATGGAAACAGTAGAAAAAGCGCCAACATCTACAGAATCAGGTTGGCTAAGAAAAAGAGAAAACCCTTCATTACGTGAAGTGCACCGTTCCATGCCAGTACCAAAAAAAGGCTCCACCTTTCGTAAGTTTTTAGCCTTTGTTGGACCAGGTTATTTGGTTGCAGTGGGCTATATGGATCCTGGAAACTGGGCGACCGATCTTGCTGGTGGATCAAGCTTCATGTATACGCTACTTTCTGTTATTATGCTATCTAATCTTATGGCGATGATATTACAGTCCTTATCTGGAAAACTTGGGATTGTTACTGGGAGAGATTTAGCACAGGCATGTCGTGATCATTATAGTAAACCTGTATCGTTTATATTGTGGATTCTTTGTGAGATAGCTATTGCAGCTTGTGATCTTGCGGAGCTAATTGGATCAGCTATTGCGCTTAATCTGTTGTTTGGAATCCCTCTGCTATATGGTGTGATCTTAACTGCATTAGATATATTGTTCGTATTACTTTTACAAAACAAAGGTTTCCGTTCTATTGAGGCGATTGTTATCTCATTGATTGCAATTATTGGTTTGTGTTTTGCAGTGGAGTTATTCTTAGCTTCGCCAGATATGTCGCAAGTTTTACAAGGATTTGTCCCAAATTCTGAGATTATCACCAATCCTGCTATGCTTTATATCGCGATCGGTATTTTAGGTGCAACAGTAATGCCACACAATTTGTACCTTCATTCAAGTATTGTTCAAACGAGAGCTTTCGAAGACAGTACGGAAGGGAAACGGAGTGCCATCCGTTTTGCTACTTGGGATTCGAGCATTGCGTTGGTATTTGCTCTTTTTATCAATGCAGCTATATTGATCTTATCAGCGGCTACTTTCCATGGGACAGGAAAACCTGTAGATGATATAAGTCAAGCTTATGAGTTACTGACTCCTTTACTTGGTACATCCATTGCGAGTGTATTGTTTGGAGTCGCATTGCTGGCATCTGGGCAAAATTCAACGCTTACAGGTACGTTAGCAGGTCAAATAGTAATGGAAGGTTTTTTAAACATTCGCCTTAAACCATGGCTAAGAAGACTGATCACGAGACTGATTGCGATTATACCAGCTATCATTGTTACTGCTCTCTATGGATCTTCAGGAACAGTACAGCTCCTTGTATTTAGCCAAGTAATTTTATCTTTGCAATTATCCTTTGCTGTTATTCCACTTGTACAGTTTACGAGTGATAAGAAGAAGATGGGGCAGTTTGTAAATCCTTTATGGCTTAAAATTCTCGCTTGGACCATAGCGATTGTAATCGCAGGATTAAATATATATCTTCTTTACAGAACATTTACCTCTTGGATTCACTAAATCTCAGGATATTTATCCTGAGATTTTTTATGGGGAAAAGCATTTATTTCATTAGTGAATATTTTAATTTTAAGGATTGACAAATGAATATCTTTTATACATAATAAGTTATGTAATTACTTTAAGTAAGTCATTAATTCTTATATAGTTTATTACACTGGAGGTATTTTTCATGGCAAATACATTTTTAGATGCTGTAAAAGCAAGACGTACTTTTTATGGATTAAGCAAAGAAGTAGTGGTAAAAGAAGATCGAGTGAAAGAAATCATAAATACTGCTGTAAAACATAGTCCATCCGCGTTTAATTCACAAAGTGCAAGAGTTGTAGTTTTGTTTGGAAAAGAATCCGACAAAGTTTGGGATATTACAAAAGAAGAACTAAGAAAAATCGTTCCAGCGGAAAACTTTGCAGCTACAGAAGAACGCATTGATAGCTTTGCTGCCGGTTATGGTACTGTTTTGTTCTTTGAAGACCAAACAGTAGTAGAAAACCTTCAAGAACAGTTTTCCTTGTATGCCGAAAACTTTCCTATCTGGTCCAATCAATCTTCTGGCATGCTACAATTTGTTGTATGGACTGCTCTGCAAGAAGAAGGACTTGGAGCATCATTGCAACATTATAATCCTCTTATTGATGAACAAGTACAAGCTACTTGGAACTTACCAAAAGAGTGGAAATTAATTGGGCAAATGCCTTTTGGAAAACCAACTGCACAACCAGGCGATAAAGAATTCAGCCCATTGGAAGATCGTGTGAAGTTCTTTTAATGAATGGACGGAATAAAAAAGAAGGGTAACGATATAAAGTTATCCTTCTTTTTTTTGATAGAATGTTTTACAATGAAAAAAGATTAAATTGAAATAGTATTTATACCTTTACAAAAGGTTTAACTACATCCACCTAATTGTAAAGAAAAATGTATTTCAATTGATCTTTGGAACATGTAGAATATTATCCAAGTAAGTACTAAAACTCAATAGGAGGAGAAATAATGGAGCGGTCTCGTTTGATAGACCAAGAATCTGTTGATTATTTATCATCTCTAGTAGTGAAGGGGAATGTGGAAAAACATCACACGCTACTTGGAGAAGGATTAAGCGGGCAAGTATTCTCCTTTGAAGATTATGCAGTGAAAGTATACAAAGAGGATTTTAGTGAAAATGATGACCATTTGATGTTAACCAATCTCGATGCTCATCCAATGTTCCCAAAACTTCATTATCAAAATGATAAGTTTATGATCGTGGATCAAGTAAAAGGTTACACATTAGCTCAATTACGCGATGCTGGTTATAAGCTGAAAGATGCACAATACCGTCAATTAGAAAAAACGATTGAAGAATGTTATGAATCTGGAATCATTCCACACGACATTCACCTTAACAATATAATGCTAGATGAAAATGGTAATCTAAAGATTATTGATGTTGGTCGCTTTTTCTACAGTGATCATAAAGAAGATTATCAGGATAAAATCCGAGAAGATCTCGATAAAATTAAGTATCATTGTGGGTTGTTTAGTCTGTTCTCTTCCTCGAGAAGAAAACGTCGTCGTCATTATACAAGCAGCCGCCCACGTCGTCACTATACTTCTTCATCTCATAGGCGTCATCGTCATCACCGACGTCATTCTCGTTCTTCATTCTCCTTCTCTTTTTCTTAATAGAGGAGATCACCCTGAGGCCAAAAAGCCTTGGGGTTTTTTTATGGCATAAATGACGGCGAGGCGCCCAGATGGATTCTGGAAGCCTCGCTTGTGACCAAGGGTATTTAGTTGTTGCGAAGGCGATCGTTCAGGAACGCGACTGCGGCGTCATTGTAGAGACGCAAAACGCGCTCCTGTTCGTCCTTCTTCTTGCCGGGATCGGAGATCATCAGAGCATCCTGCCACTGGGGAGCGATGGTCTCGATCTTGTTAATGTACCGGATGTCCGCTTCGGCGATCTTCTTGTTCGCACCAGTGACATTGTTCAGCCGATCCATGATCACCGACTTGTTCGAACCGGCATACAGTCCGGCAAGGTCGAAGCCAGCGCGCTGAGCACCATCGCGTTCGACGCGACGGAGCAGGTCCGCCATGTTCTGCTCACTGGGGGTCTCGTACGGGAACTGGAAGTATCCCTCGTAAACCGACCAGCGCATGTTCTGGCTGATGATCTTCTTGACGGCTTCCTTCGCCTTGTGGTTCTTGTTGACTGGTCCGGACGGAGTCGTGGTGTTCGACTTCGTGCTCGGAACACTGGCTGTCGTCTTCTTCGGTTGTGCCGTCTCCTTCGGCTGAGTCGTCTTTGTCGATTCAGCTGGTGCCTTCGAGCTTCCTCCCTGGGTACGGGTCGGAGTGGGAGTAGGGGTGGGCGAGGCGCTCTTGGACGGCTTCGCCGACGGCGAGTTCGTCGCGGGGTGCTGGTTGGACAGGGAAACGGGCTTGTGCTCGTTTCCGCTGGTCGCCAGAACCCATCCGATGAAGAGACCAAGCACTACGAGAGTGGCCAGCCCGGACAGCAGTTTTCCTCGCTTGCTGAAACCGGGAGTGGTGCGGTGCTTGCCGATCACCGGCAGCTTTTGGGTATTCACGTAACTCCTTGAACACAGTACCCTCTCGAAAAGTGGGTACGATTGATGCTTATTTTCTTATTATAACATTACGAGCGAGAAAACCCACGGTTTTCAATCGTGGGAGGAAAGCGAGCAGACGAGGATTAACTGTGGGTCCTCTCACGAATCTGACTATTTTTTTGGATATACTTGACAAAAAGCAAACATACGATCTATAATGTTCGCAAAATTCCAACTAGGAGGTGATTTCATGCATAAAGCATTTTCCTACCGTCTTCGACCAACCAAAGCACAGGCAATGCTGATTCACAAATCCATCGGATGTAGCCGTTTTGTGTTCAATCATTTTCTTGGTGAATGGAACAACATGTATCAAGAAACGGGGAAAGGGCTGACCTATACCACCTGCTCCCGTGTCCTAACTGAGAAAAAGCGGGAGTTAACGTGGTTGAAGGAAGTGGATTCCACTTCCCTGCAAAACACACTGAAACATCTTGCGGATGCATTTCAGCGCTTTTTCCAAAAGCAAAACGATGCTCCGCGTTTCAAAAGCAGGAAAAATCGGGTACAAGCGTATACCAGTCAGTGCAATTATTCCAAAAATAGCAGACCGACCATTGAAATAATTAGAAACAAAATCAAATTGCCGAAATTAGGCTGGGTAAAGTTTGTCCCATCGCGAGCAATAAGTGGTCGTATTCTGTCCGCCACGATCCGTCGTACCTCATCGGGAAAATACAATATATCCATCCTTTGTGAGGGATGCTACTTGCGATCCGTCCCCGCGAGAAAAGAAGCTGTTGGCATCGATTTAGGGCTGAAAGACTTTGCCATTTTCGATGATGGAACGAAAACGAAGCCAAACCGATTTTTTCGCCAATACGAACGAAAGCTAGCCAAACTGCAACAAATGATGGCACGAAGAAAAAAGAACGGTTCCAACTGGCACAAAGCTCGTATCCAAGTTGCTCGCCTCCATGAAAAAATCACCCATGCCCGCCATGATTTTTTACATAAACTATCCACGAAACTGGTGTGCGAAAACCAAGTCATCAGTATCGAACGTTTGCAAGTGAAGAACATGGTGAAAAATCAGAAACTGGCGAAATCGATCACCGATGCTTCTTGGTCGGAGTTTGTTTCGATGTTGGAATACAAAGCAAAAGAATATGGAAGAAAATTGGTGAAAGTAGGAAAATCCTTTCCCTCCAGCCAGCTTTGTTCGTGTTGTGGCCATCGAAACAAAGAAGTGAAGCAGCTACAACTGCGAGCATGGACTTGCCTAAATTGCAAAGAGCACCATGACCGAGATATCAATGCTGCAAAGAACATTTTGCAAGAAGGTAGAAGATTACTTGCCGTGGGGCTCACGGTCTAAGCTTGGTAAACTTCCTTGGAGTACCGAGGATTACCCAAGAATCCCGCGGCTTTAGCCATGTGGAGTTGTCAAACTGGATGAAAGGAATAGAAGGTTTTAGTTAGAAGAAGAATGGTCTTTCTGCTTCGAAATATATCCATGTTAGTTTCAGATAGAGGAAAAATAAGAGTGGTATCGTACTGGTTATGATCCCAATGATAGAGATTAAACTGCCATTGGTAGTATAGTAACTATATATTCCTAAAAGAAGGGCAATAATTCCAAGTATAATGGTTAGTACTTTTGTATCAGGGAAGAAGACAAGAATAAGCGTAAGTACTCCTAATGCTAAAGATCCCAAAGATAAGTTGGTTGGTGTTAAATATTCGGTAATAGGTAATGTTTTTTTGTTCTGATTTGGATTTTGATTCACTTCCAATTTATATTTCACTCCTTGATTTGAGACAGTAAGGTAAGTATAACAAATAACTATCGATTTGACTAAACAATTCGGAATAAGGGATGACAGGATATGGATAATCGAATAGATCGGATTGCAAAATGGTTGCATCAAAATGAACTACAGGCTGCATTTTTAACATCAAGTGCGAATGTGTTTTATCTAACAGGATTTTCATGTGATCCACATGAAAGATTATTAGGAGTTTGGGTTTTTCCTGACAACAGTTCTGTTTTGGTCTGTCCATTATTGGAAATAGAGCGAGTAAAAGAATCGGGTTGGCATGGTGAAGTGTATGCATATAGGGATGAGGAGAATCCATGGCTTTGGTTCAAAAATAAATTTGCCAATAATGTAACGAAGGAGTCGAAAGTAGCAATCGAGGTAGATCATTTAACGTATGGCAGATCACTGATGTTAAAAGAAATTTTAGAGATTTCATCACTTGTGTCCATCGATGAGCAAATACGAGCCATGCGAATACATAAGACGAATGAAGAGATTGAAATATTACGAAACGCTGCTAAATTAGCAGACCAAGCCATACAATATGGTGTGGATGCTTTATCTGTCGGCTGTACGGAATTAGATGTAAAGAATGTGATAGAAAAGAGATTACAAACATCAGGCATTACGAAGATGGCTTTTGAAACGATGGTATTATTTGGTGAACGAACTGCGTTGCCACATGGAGTACCAGGTGATCGCAAGCTAAAAGCTGGTGATCTTGTTTTGTTTGATCTTGGAGTTGTTTTAGATGGGTATTGTTCTGATATTACAAGAACAGTGGCATTTGAAAGTATTACAGATATACAAAAAGAAATCTATGAAGCGGTGTTATTAGCAAATAGGAATGCGATAAAAGCACTACAGGAAAAGCAAGTAGATACGTTTGGGCAAGTAGATCATATAGCTCGCAGTACCATAGAAAAGGCAGGGTATGGTAGTTACTTTACGCATCGTCTCGGACATGGTTTAGGAATAGAAGCTCATGAATACCCGTCTGTGTCTAGTGATAATGAACAATCCATTCCAATAGGATCGGTATTTACAATCGAACCTGGTGTTTATGTACCGGAATCAGCTGGCGTACGAATTGAGGATATGGTTTTGATAACAGATGAGGGTTGTGAGGTGCTCACTACTTATCCAAAGGAGCTTCTAGTAATAGCGAAAGGGTGAATATATGGCAAAAAGCATCTGTTTATTCCGTATGGTAGTTACAGCTTTATTTGTAACATTTTTATGGGGTAGCGTGGCTCCTGTGATTAAGCTTGGATATCAGGAATTAGATATCCAAGCAAATCAAATAGGGATGCAGCTTCTATTTGCAGGTCATATTACACTTCTTGCTTCTTGTATTCTGTTTCTGTTTATCCGGTTGAAAAAGCAGTCAATCCGAATAAACAGAAACACTGTTTCCTCTATTTTAAAGGTTTCTATCTTCCAAGTATTCCTTAACTATTTCTTTTTCTTTATTGGAGTTAGTCTGAGTTCTGGATCAGTTGGCTCTATCATGGCTGGGACGACTTCTTTATTTCAATTGATATTCGCACATTTTTTCCTTAAAAATGAACGATTATCATGGACAAAAAATATTGGTTTGTTAATTGGATTGTTTGGGATTATGATGCTAAATATGACCACTGCCTTTCGGTTGTCAATCGGATGGGGAGATATCCTTTTATTAGCGAGTGTTTTTGCTGGTGCATGGGGAAATTTGCTTGCATCAAAGATGATGGCTGATGTGGATACAAAGGTAATGACAGCTTATGCGATGCTATTGAGTAGTATTGGTTTTTTTGTGATTGGATATGGGATGGTAGGTTCCTACTCATTTGTTTTTACATTTCATGCTGTGTTACTTCTGTTCTATCTGGGTGGGATGTCGGCAACTGCTTTATTGCTATGGAATGATTTGATGAGGTGTTATCCAGTAGGACGTGTGTCGCTGTTTTTGTTTTTGATCCCTGTTTTTGGTGTGATTATCTCCTCTGTACTTTTGAATGAGCCAATAAAAAGTAACACTTTTCTTGCGCTTGCTTTTGTGATTATTGGTATTATAGTAGTTAATCGCAAAAAAACTGATCGCAAGAAAGGATCTCGTAGATGGGTACTATTTATTTTTACAAAGTAAACGAAGATTACGGTTGTTTTTCTAATTTCTCCCCTCATCCTTTTGTTTTAGACGGGAAACGTTGGCCTACAAGTGAGCATTATTTTCAGGCACAAAAATTTTTCCCAACTACACCAGAATATGCGGAACAAATTCGTTTGACTTTATCGCCCATGAAAGCTGCAAACATGGGGAGGTCTCGAAAACACCCCATCCGCTCGGATTGGGAAGAACAGAAAGATATCGTGATGAAAAAAGCTGTTCTTGCTAAGTTCCAAACTCATAAAGATATTCGTGATACTCTTATATCCACAGGAGAATCCATATTAGTGGAAAAAACAACTTCGGATTTTTACTGGGGTTGTGGGAGAGATGGCACAGGATTAAATAAATTGGGGCTCATATTAATGGAAATTCGAGCAAATTTGAAATAATTTTCGGTTATAATGAAATAAAATATGTGAGGGTAATATGCAATCATGCATATGAGGAGAGATTTATGTTAGATTTTGCGTTTACCTTTTTAGAGCGGTGTGGGGTGTGGGGACTTTTTGGTGCTACAGCAATAGAAGCCTCATCCATTCCATTTCCTGGTGCACTTTTTGTATTGTTGTATGGCTATATCATGCAAGTAAGTGCATGGCAGTTAGTGTTAATTGGTTTTGCTAATAGTTTTATTTTTAGTGCTTTTACACTAATTCCATATGCAATTGGCTATCAATTGGAAAATTTTTCCTCTAAAAAAATGGATTCACCAAAAGTGAAAAAGGCACAAGAGTGGTTTCGCAAATACGGCGAGTGGAGCATCACACTGTCTCGTCCGCTTAGTGTCGGTAATTATGTTTCCTATATAGCAGGATTAAGTAAGATAAGGCCAGTAAGATTTTTCTTTTTTACCCTTTTAGGTTCTTTTCCATGGAATACTGTTTTGTTGTTTATTGGTCGATCCAGTAGCATTGACGGCATTCAAAACTTTATAAAAACATTAGGCACTTTCGGTTCCTTTATACTAGGTCTTTGTGTCGTTGCGGCAGTTGTTTGGTATTTTATCTGGCGTTACCGGAAAAAACAACAAAGTGAAGAGAAAAATACAAAAAGCGGCATTTAGCCGCTTTTTACTTTAGAACACGAATATGTGCTTTCTTCATAGATTGTGGACTGCTTATTTCTAAATAGCCTTGTCCTGCTCCAACAGTGGTATCAAATAAAAGCATGACATTTTGACGTTTCATCGGATCTATTTTTTGATGAAAGAATCCTTCTCCCATGTTATTGAGAAGCAGATCTAATTTCACATCAGGGTCATATGTATTACCTTGGTCATCAATTAGTCGAAACATTTCTGGGGTGATTTGAACAGGTTGACTGCTTTGGTTTGTAATCCCAATACTTACACATAAGTAGGCTGTTTTTGCTTGATGGCTTATTCCATTCAAAGTAAGTTGTTTTTTTTGTTGTACATCTGTAAGTACGATCGAAAAAGGACGAGCTTGGACATAATCGCCGCTTATCGGATCAGGGTTGTCCGGTTTTACATAATTTTCTTTCATACTTGCATTTGGTAACGATGTAACGTTTTGCTGACAAGCTGTCAAAAGTAAAAATAAAAGACCTATAACAAACCGCGGTTTCAAAATAAAATCCTCCTAGACCTTGTTTTGCAAGCTATTTTCTAACTATGTTATAGTAGGCACGAGCGTGTTTTCCTGGAGGGATCAAGATGTTTTCATCATTTGTGCCAAATCAATATGTACCGTCCATCTATAAGATTAACCTACTAGAACTGAAAGAAAAAGGGATCAAATCGATCATCGTTGACTTAGATAATACATTAGTAGAGTCAGATCGAAAAGATGCAACACCTCTTTTGATTGAATGGCTGCAACATACGCAGCATTTAGGTTTTCAAGTAATGATTGTATCCAATAATAATGAAACAAGAGTGTCTGAGTTTGCAATTCCATTACAAATACCATTTATTCATAAAGCAAGAAAACCATTATCTTCTTCCTTTCGAAGAGCATTGATTGAGTTAGAAACTGATCCAAACTGCACCGTTATGGTTGGAGATCAATTGTTAACAGATGTGCTTGGAGGTAATCGAATTGGACTATATACGATATTAGTGGTTCCAATGTCCAAAACAGAAGGCTTTTTTACAAAAGTGAATAGAAGAGTGGAACGACTTGTTTTTCGATGGATGGATAAGCGTGGGTTATTAGCAAGAGAGGGGAATAAAGACTTGTGATTTACTGTGAAGGTTGTGGAATACAGCTTCAAACGGAAGATGAAAAAAGGCCAGGGTTTATCCCACCTGCTGCGTTGGAACGAGACCATAAATATTGTAAAAGATGTTTTCGTATCCGTCATTATAACGAATTATCAACAGTGGATCATAATCCTGATATTTATTTGCAGATCCTTGGGCAAATCGCAGATACGGATAGTTTGGTAGTGCAAATAGTGGATTTGTTTGATATTGCGGGTAGTTGGATACCAGGAATCCATCGTCATATAGGAAATAATCCACTTTTGTTATTTGGAAACAAGATTGATTTATTTCCTCAATCCATTAAAACCGGTAAATTAAAAGAGTGGATGCACAGTTATGCAAGTGATCTGGGAGTAAAGCCAGTGGACGTGGTAGTTGGTAGTGCCGCGAAACAAGAAAAGTTACAAGAGGTGCGAAATGCCATAGAACGGTATCGTCAAGGAAGAGATGTTTATATTGTTGGTGTAACCAATGTTGGAAAATCTACCTTTCTTAACTATTTGTTAGAAGAACCAATTATCACAACTTCCCCTTATCCAGGTACTACACTTGATGTTATTCATATCCCGCTGGATGATGACCGAAATATTGTTGATACACCTGGGATTGTGAAAAAAAATCGACTCAGTGAATGGATATCTCCAAAAGAATTAGGAGAAGTAATACCCAAAAGTCGACTAAATCCAAAAGTGTATCAATTAAATAATGGACAGACGGTCTTTCTAGCTGGTTTAGCTCGATTTGATTATGTGGAAGGACAAAGGCAGCCTTTCACCTGCTATTTTTCCAATCGATTGTATTTGCATCGAACAAAACAAGAACAAGCAGATTCTTTTTATGAAAAACATCTAAGTGGATTACTTCAGCCTCCTCTTGATCCAAATGATTTACCTGCTTTGCAAAAACACCGCATTGTTTTACGTGGATCAGAAAAACAAGATATCGTTATTTCGGGTCTGGGCTGGATAGCTTGTGGAAAAGAAAGAGGAGTAGTGGATGTGTATGCTCCAAAAGGGATAGAAGTGACGCTACGTCCTTCAATTATATGATTAAAATTCATTTATATTAAAAACTAATTGTATGGAGTCTATCGATAAAACATCGTTAGGCTCTTTATTTTATAAGTGCCTGATGACAAGAAGAAATTAGATAAGTATATATCAAACAGTTAGATTTAAGTTAGTTTGCTACATTACAATGTTCGGATGGGAGGCGATGGAATGGATATTCAGATACTAGTAGTAGAAGATGATATTCATATTTGTGATATGGTAAGCAAATTTCTCATCAAAGCAGGATATTTTGTCGATACTTATTTTGATGGTGCATTGGCGATGGAGCAAATTTATAAAAAAAAATATCATCTGTTGATATTAGATATTATGCTGCCAAATGTGAATGGGTTGGAACTGCTTAAAGCGTTTCGCAAGTTATACGATACCCCAGTTTTGATGATAACGGCGTTAGGAGACGATACCAATCAACTAACTGCTTTTACCAATGAAGCGGATGATTATGTTGTAAAGCCGTTTTCTATACCGATTCTTGTGAAAAGAGCAGAGGCACTGCTTCGGCGAAGCGGTGTTTTGAGAAAAGAAGTTTTGCTGGGAAAGCTGGTTCTTTATCCGGAAAGTTATGGGGTTGTATATGACGGTAAAGCGGTGTCTCTTACACCGAAAGAATTTGAAATTCTTCTGCTGTTCGTTACCAATAAGCATAAAATCATTCCACATGAAACGCTGTTGACAAGAATTTGGGGATATGATTTTGATGGAAACGAAGGAATTATACATGCTACGATCAAAAAACTGCGGGACAAGCTGCCTGCCAATCTCATTAAAACGGTGAAGGGCGTGGGATACCGATTGGAGGATAGTATCAATGAGACATAAACTTTTTGGCATTTTTGGCAAAGTATTTTTTTACACGCTGCTCATCTTACTGCTGGTCATCTCGGTTATGATCGGCTTTTTTGCTGAACAGTTCAAAAGTGTTGTCGAATCGACACAGCGCGAGCAGATCATGGGGGTATTCCAAACTCTGATAAATCAGGCAAAGGGGAAAAATAATAATGAAATCGTGCAAATTGCCAAAGAATTTCACAAAAAAAATGCGTCATTTGAGTTTTGTATTATCTCTTTGGACGGTAAAGTTTTATATAAGACAGAACATTTTGCAATACAGGAAGTAAAAAAAAATATACCAAAGGCAAACAATGTAATTGTTAAAGAGGAGCTTTCAAAAAAAGACAGATTTAATTTTACTACTTCAAACGAGAAAATACAATTTATGACAATACTTTCTGGTGATATACGATTATTGGTGAGTGGACCTATTTTTCATACATCTATTTATCAGACATTTATTAAAAAGACAAGTATTGCTTTTATCTTTATCTTAATAGCAAGTATTATCGCCTCGCTGCTGTTTGCTCAGCGAATTGCCAAGCCAATTCAAAAGATAGCAGAAGATGCGAAACGAATGTCGAATTTGGAAGATGTTCCGCCTCCTCCTTCTGAAGGAAAAGATGAAATAGGGGCTCTTGCGAATGACGTTTATAAAATGCACAAAGATTTGAAAATGACGATTCATAAAATGGGGATTGAAATTGACAGTAGAAAAGAAATGGAAGAAAATCAGCGTTATTTTTTCTCTGCGGCATCTCATGAATTAAAAACACCAATTGCTGCGACGAGTGCTTTGCTGGAAGGCATGTTAGAAAGTGTGATTGAACCTGAAGAATATCCGGAGACCTTACGTGAATGCTTGAAAATGATGGCAGAACAAAACAAGACAGTATCAGAAATTTTGGAAATCGTCACACTAAGTAATTCCGCAATCTTACAGAAAAAGAAAAGAATAAATCTAAAAACATTCATCACCAAAAATTTGACTGCTTACCTTACAATTGCAGAGTCAAAAAACCAAACAGTTGCAATTGATGTCCCAGAACGGCTGAATTGTGAACTTGATCCCAAATTATTTGGAAAAGTGTTCTCCAATGTTGTATTAAATGCAATTCAAAACACACCAGAGGGCGGGCAAATTCACATTTATACCTTAGAAAATGAGAGTTTTATTTGCCTTTGTGTTTTAAATAAAAATGTGAGAATTCCAGAAGAGATACTGCCAAAGCTGTTTGAACCCTTTTACCGATTAGACGAGTCGAGAAACCGGGAACTAGGGCGAAGCGGACTAGGGCTTACCATTGTGAAAAAAACGCTGGATTTTATGGAGTTATCTTATGCGTTGGAAAATACAGAACAAGGGGTATTGTTTTGGGTGAATTTACGAAAAAGAACAAATTGAGGATGGCGAAGTTAGATTAGAGTTAGATTGAAAGTTTATGCTAGTCTCTGATGAGAAACCGGTACTCATCAAAAAATTGATGATTTTTTCAAGGAGACAGTTGAATGTATATTTTAAAAAATGCATTTCGAAATGTTTTACGCAATGGAGGTCGTAACCTTCTGATTGGAGCAATTATTTTGGCTGTGATCGTTACTTCTGTAATTGCACTGATGATCAGCAATACGGCATCCGGAATAATTGACGATTATAAAAGCCGTTTTGGTTCTCAAGTACAATTGAAGCCAAATATGGATAAAGTTCGTAAGGAAGCGCAAGAAAAAAGCACAAATGGACTGATGAGGATAGCAACACCAACAATTCCTTCTGATCAATACATTGCTTTTGGAGAATCAGATTATCTGCAAAAGAGCGAGTATACTGCCAGCACTGGCGTTAACAATGACAAAATCACTGCAATTGCTGCTGATAAGGGCGGCGGCAGCGGGATGATGATGGCAGGAAACATCGGCGGAAGTTCGGGAAATAAACCCACCCAGTTTATGATGAGTCTTCGGGGAAATCAATTTACGGACTTTACAGAAGGAACACGTAAATTAGCTCAAGGTAAAATGCCAAGTAAAAAGAATGAAGCCATCGTCAGCACGGATTTAGCAGAAGCAAACAAAATTAGAATCGGCGATAAGCTTTCCCTCCAAGGGGAAGTGAAAAATAGCGAAAAAGGTACAACTGCTGCAACCTCTTATGAAGTAACGGTTGTTGGCACCTATTATGACGCTACTGAAGAATATGCTGAGGGTGCAATGGAAAACGCGTACACCAACCGTCGTAATGAGATTTTAACAACATACGAAACGGTTATACAGCAGTTAAAACCAAATATGGATGGCGGTATTCGCATTAATGCAACGTATTATTTGAAAGAACCTGGCATGCTGGATGCATTTGCGAAGGAATTGTATGCAAAAGGATTGGACGAAAAATTTGATGTGGCTACCGATGAGGAATCCTATAATAAAATTGTTGGTCCTGTAGAAGGACTTAAAGGAATTTCAGTAACATTTATGATCGTTGTGTTGATATTTGGAGGAATAATCATTGTCCTTCTATCTTCGATGGCAATCCGGGAACGAAAATATGAAATCGGAGTTCTGCGCGCAATGGGAATGAAGAAATGGAAGGTTGCTCTCGGGCTTTGGTCAGAAATGTTAATTATTACTAGTTTATGTCTAGTATTTGGTCTTGGCATAGGCAGTGCAGCAGCACAACCAATTACAGATACATTGCTGGCACAGCAGATCGAATCGGCTGAGTTGGAAGCAGAAGAACAGGCTCAACAGAACAGTGGAGGTATGATGATGGGTCCAATAAGTATGTCCAATAGTGCCAGCTCTGCGGAACCATTGCGTAATCTCGATATATCTCTCGGATCTGACACTGCTCTTCAAATCATCGGTATTGCTTTATTGCTGGCTTCTATAGCAGGCTTGATATCCATTAGTCGAATTACAAAGTACGAACCGATTAAAATTCTTATGGAAAGAAACTAGGTGAACAAGATGAGCGTACTATCATTAAAAGGTGTGACCTATCAATACGAAGGTACAAAAAAGAACGTCCTCAAAAACATCAATGCCGAATTTGAGGCTGGAAAAGTTTACACGATTATAGGCAAATCAGGTTCGGGAAAATCGACAATGTTATCTTTGATCGCCGGTCTTGATAAGTGCAAAGATGGAACTATTCTGTACAACGATGCAGATTTAAAGACGATTGACCGTGATGTTTACCGAGCCAAAAATATTGGTGTTATATTTCAAGCATATAACTTAATCACCAATGCTACTGCTGTTGAAAATATTGTGCTTTCCATGGAAATCAGCAATAGCTCTGTGAAGAACAAAACTGATTTTGCTTATGAGCTGTTAGAAAAAGTGGGAATTAACCGTGAAACTGCTAACAGACGAGTATTAAAACTTTCTGGTGGAGAACAGCAGCGTGTAGGGATCGCTAGAGCACTCTCTCACCATCCTGATATTATTATTGCGGATGAACCTACTGGTAATTTGGATCGAGATACGGAAGCGGAGATTTTAAAAATCTTCACCTCACTTGCTCATGACGAGGGAAAATGTGTAATTATTGTTACTCACTCGAAAAAGGTTACCTTGATTGCAGATACCATAATCGGAATTAGCAACGGAAAGATCACAGTGTTCAAAGAAAATACGAAAAATTAATTGGCATTAAGGCATCCGCAAAGCTGGTGTTATATTTGCTTTGCGGATATTCTTAAAATGTAATGGGAGCGATGAAACAAATGTTAAAAAAGCAGGTATCTTTTTTCAGTTTGGTACTTTACGCATTATCAGCCTTAGTGATGGTCTACGCGATCTGGGCATTTGTATATAGTTATAATTCTATATCGGAGGCAATAGCGGCAGGGCAAATTTCACCAAGCGAAAACGTATTTGATATTGTAAATTTTTATATGTCGAATTCTATGAATTACGTATTATTTGCCGTCCTTATTTTTTCAGCTGGATGGATCGGACAAAATTTAGCAGCAATTACAAAAGCAGCTTCTATCGAATCTTTTGTTAAAGAAGCAAAAGTAAATGACGAAGAGGAAAACCTTGATGAATGGTTAGATGAATTGCAGAATAGAAAGAGTGAATAAGTACAGCGAGGTATAGAAAGAAGGTTAAGGATGAATATAACGGCAAATACACGTCCACTTGGATTACTTGGGTATCCGGTTACACATTCCAAATCTCCTCAGATTTTAAATGAGGTTTGTCGCATTTTAGGGATACCAGCAACCTATATGGCTTATTCGGTATGCCCTGATCACTTGAAAGAAGCAGTTAATGGCATGAGAGTATTGAACTTTATCGGTTTTAATGTGACAATTCCACATAAAGTTGCCATCATACCATATCTGGATGAATTAGATGAAACAGCAGAGGAAATTGGTGCTGTAAATACGGTGTTAAACAAAGATGGTAAACTGATAGGGTATAATACAGATGGGGTAGGATATTTACGTTCTTTGCAAGAAGAGACAGCTTTTTCGCTCAAAAATAAAATTGTAACTATTTTAGGAGCGGGTGGGGCAGCTAGAGCAGTGAGCATCACATTGGCAAAAGCTGGTGCGGCCAAGGTGTTCATTGCAAATCGAACGCAATCAAAAGCAGAGGAGCTGGCAAATGTACTTGGCACTTTTACGAGTGCGAGTGCTGTAGCTTTACTACAAGCACATGAAAAAATAGCAGAGTCCCATTTGTTAGTAAATACGACTTCTATTGGAATGTCTCCTCATACGGAAGTGATGCCCGTACCAGCAGATTACTTGCATCCAAAACTATTGGTGAGTGACTTAATTTATCGTCCGGAAGAGACCAAATTATTATTAAGTGCAAAACAGATTGGTGCAAGAACTCATGGTGGGTTAGGCATGCTGTTACACCAAGCAGCAGTGGCAGTAGAACATTGGTTTAATGAAACTGCCCCCATTTTACAGATGAGAGCAATATTGGAGAATGAGGATTAATTCAACGATCCCACTACCTAAGAGTTGGGGCTTGCAACATACAGTCATGCTGATACAGACATGGTTTGTTCGGTACCGAGGTACAGAACCTCTGGTAGTTCGTATCTTTTACGTACAAGATCATTCATACTATAATTTCTTTATACAATAGTCAAAGACTAGAACAAAAGGAGTGTTTTTTGGTCCAAGTACTGAGCGGCTTTCTCTTACTCACTTAATCCGACAATACGTTCGAAAATCATACTAGAAAAGGAGTACGACAGGAGAATAGTTTTATGATATTTGCATCAGAATCACGCCGCCATCCCTCCGCGATTTGTAGAAGTCAGTATCCTGTCGGCAGCAATGATGAATATAGGTATTATCGGCGGGACATTTGACCCTATTCATTTGGGTCATTTGCTAATCGCCGAACAAGCAAGAAATCATATGAATTTGGACAAGGTATGGTTTATTCCTGCAGGACACCCGCCACATAAACAAGAACATCATATTACACCAGCAAAACACCGTTTAGAGATGGTAAAAATCGCAACGGAAGAAAATTCCGCTTTTGAAGTGTTAGATTGGGAGATAAAAAGGGAAAAACTATCTTATACCATCGATACAGTAAATTGGGCTGTCAAAACTTATCCCACTTACCAATTTTCTCTTATCGTTGGTACAGATATGGTAAATAATCTTCCGAGCTGGTATCGGATTGAGAAACTGGTACAGCAAGTAACGATTATTGCCATGCATCGTCCAGGATTTACATCAGAGTCATTACCTGAGTTTATTCAGGAGAAAGTACGTTGGGTGGAAGATGCGGTAGAAATTTTCTTGTCTGCATCTCAACTCCGTGACAATATCACATGTGGCCGATCTATTCGCTACGCTGTTCCAAGTGAAGTTTGCCGTTATATAAAGGAGCATCAATTGTATGAATCGCCAAGATTATCTTGATCGAACCCGTGAACAATTGCCTTTATCTAGATGGGAGCATACTTTACGAGTGGTGGAAACAGCGGCGATTCTTGCGGAGAGATATGGGGCGGACAAAGAGAAAGTAGACACTGCTGCAATTCTTCATGACTATTGTAAATTTTGGACAGCAGAAGAATTAATTTTTGCTATAAAGCAGTACAAACTGCCCCAAGATCTATTATTATATAATCAAGAGCTATGGCATGGACCAGTAGCATCAGTAGTTGCTTCCAAAGAACTTGGCGTTGAGGATCAGGAAATTCTCAATGCGATTTTTTACCATACCACAGGCAGACCCAATATGAGCTTAGTGGAGAAAGTCGTATTTCTTGCAGATTATATTGAGCCTGCGAGGAAATTTCCTGGAGTCGATGCAACGAGGCTACTAGCCCAAGAGAATTTGGATGACGCCATAGTGCTTGCTTTGAAGCAAATGATTCAATTTCTTATCTCGTCCGGTCAACGAGTGTATCCCATCACATATGATACACTTAATAGTATGACTGGCACGAATAACATCTGAGGGAGGAATCCGGTTGAATCTAGTGGAGATCGCGATGCTTGCGGCTACCGCTGCCGAAGAAAAAAAGGCGCAAGACGTATCTGTGTTGGATATTCGTGACGTTTCTGCTTTTGCTGATTACTTTGTGATTTGTCACGGAGGTTCTCGTACACAAGTAGAAGCCATTGCTACAGCAATTAAGAAAAAATGCGAGGAAAAACAAATTCGCATTAAAGGCGTTCAAGGACTACAAGAGGCTCGTTGGGTGCTTATTGATATCGGTGATGTGGTAGTACATGTTTTCCACCGAGATGAACGGGATTTTTATGATTTGGAACGTCTCTGGGGAGACGCTGAGCCCGTTAGAATTACAGGTTAATAGGTATAGAAGGAAAAGCCATTGGAGGAAATCCAATGGCTTTTCTAGTTCAAAAACATCCAAATAATCTTATTATACAATTCAAACGATATTGTTTATAAAATATCTTCTTTCATAAAAGATAAAGCAATTTTCCTCATATTGGTTCCCTACTTGTCATTTGCAAAAGAATGTTACAATAGAGCGGGATCATTTGAAACATACTGCCTGAACAAAAATACAGGGTTTCGTGAAAAATGGTATACCAAACAAAAAAATACCATGAAAATTATGATCTCCACACTAAATACTAATTACCAATCTTAATTGAAATAGAGGTAGGTTGTTATGCTTCTCCGATTTTTTTCCTATTATCATCCTTACAAAAAATTATTTGTATTGGATTTTACCTGTGCTGTTATAGCAGGACTACTTGAATTAGGTTTTCCTATTGCCGTGAATCAATTTGTTGACAAGCTGCTTCCAGGTAGAGATTGGTCGCTGATTCTTTGGGCTTCATTTTTATTACTTGGGATATACTTATTGAATACCTTGCTTAACTATATTGTTAACTACTGGGGGCATATGCTAGGGGTCAATATCGAAACCGACATGCGCAAAAAGATGTTTGAACACTTGCAAAAGCTGTCGTTCCGTTTCTATGACAATCATAAAACAGGTCATCTCATGACACGGATTTCCAATGATCTCAATGAAATTGGTGAAGTTGCTCATCATGGTCCTGAGGATTTATTTATTGCAGGTATGACATTGGTAGGATCATGCATCCTAATGATGTACATTAACTGGGAAATGGCGATTTTGACATTTTTAGTGGTTCCTGTATTTGCATTTTTAGCGTTGTATTTTAACCGAAAAATGACGCAAACATATAAGAAGTTATTTGCCAATATAGCTGATTTTAATACGCGTGTGGAGGAAAATATAGGTGGAATTCGCGTAGTTCAGGCCTTTGCGAATGAAGAACACGAGAAAGAATTATTTGCAGTAAGTAATGGCAAATACCGTTCAGCGAAGCTGCTTGCTTATAAAATTATGTCAAAAAGTATGTCGATCAACTATATGTTGATGCGTCTGATAACTTTGTTTGTGTTAATTTGTGGTACTTGGTTTGTCATTAATGGAGAATTGACCTACGGCGAGTTTATCGGGTTTTTATTGTTGTCCAATGTTTTCGTTCGTCCTATTGAAAAGATTAGTGCGATTATTGAAAGTTATCCAAAGGGAATTGCTGGATTTAAAAGATATGTGGAGATTATGGACACAGAGCCTGATGTTGCGGATGCTCCTCATGCAGTAGATGCTGGACAGTTGACAGGAAATATTTCGTTTAAAAATGTGACGTTTGGTTATGAGGGTTCAGCGCCTGTACTTCAAAATATTAATCTGGAGATACAAGCTGGTGAGACCGTGGCATTTGTGGGGCCGTCAGGTGCTGGAAAAACAACATTGTGCAGTTTGCTGCCACGCTTTTATGATGTTACCGGAGGAAAAATCACGATTGACGGCAAGGCTATCACAGATATAACGCTCGAGTCTCTGCGCCGAAACATTGGAATTGTACAACAAGATGTATACTTATTTTCCGGAAGCATTCGTGAAAACATTGCTTATGGTAATCTGAATGCTACAGAGGATGAAATATGGGAAGCGGCGAGTCAGGCACAATTAAAGGAGTTTATTCATACTCAACCGGAAGGGATGAATACCATTATCGGAGAACGAGGAGTGAAGTTATCTGGAGGACAAAAGCAACGTTTGGCAATTGCTAGGATGTTCCTGAAAAACCCACCTATTCTCATATTGGATGAAGCAACTTCTGCCTTAGATACCGAAACAGAAACAGCTATTCAGCAGTCACTTACTGAACTTTCAGCTGGAAGAACGACACTGATCATTGCTCACCGTTTGGCTACAATAAAAAATGCCGACAATATTGTAGTTGTGACAGAAGAAGGTATCAAAGAACATGGAATACATGAAGAATTGCTAGCATCCGATGGACATTACAGTCGGCTGTATCATGCACAGTTTGATAA
Source organism: Shimazuella alba (assembly GCF_009831235.1). Taxonomy (GTDB): domain Bacteria; phylum Bacillota; class Bacilli; order Thermoactinomycetales; family Thermoactinomycetaceae; genus Shimazuella; species Shimazuella alba. The sequence goes on from NZ_WUUL01000004.1 coordinate 76,452, forward strand.
GATACCTGTATGAGAGAAGGGGAATAGTTGTTCAGATGCCTTTAATAGATTAAAATGTAAGAGAACATATATATGTTATACACAAAGATAGAGGTGATGGTTTCATTTATAAAAACCTCTCTTCAGATTTTTCTCCTAACATACGCACTCCCCGTACTGATTGAAGTCAGTACGGGGAGTTTTGCGCGATGAATGGAAGTCCTCTATTAATTCATGTCCAGTGAGTGCTAGACGAGGACGCAGTAGAACTTTCCCTTGTTGAGCTTCTTGTCTTGGTAAATTACCAGCCACTTGCCGTCTGGGAGATGGATCGCGTCTGCCCTTCCATAACCGAGGTCCCAAAGGTAGTGTAAGGTGTACTCACCCTTCACCTGGTTCGGACAATCCCAAATGAGTTTGGTCAAATGGTTGGGGACGGGGATCAACCACTTTTTTTGGGTTGTTCCCAAAAGGGTGGTGATGAACTCCAACGTGTCAACACCCGTCTTCCAGTCCCCTCTTGGGAACTCAGTGGGGATGTGGCGCATGAGCCGCTTCTTCATCTCGTTGGTGAAAGTTGTTTTCTCACTCATCTCAGCTACTCTTTTCTGGACGTCGTATAGACATCCTACTCGCATGATTGTTTGCCTTGCTGTAATATTATCGCCGTATGAGAATTCAAGTGCAAAGCAGGAACAGTCATATTTAACAAATATTTTACTTAACGTATCTCGTCAAGATAGACTCAAATATTACAAGAGAATTATAGGTCTGATATTGAAATAGGCTGGTTCATGCTTTTCACTGAGATGAAGGGGATTTTTATGAATTCAAACAAGACTTAAATCTCATTAGAATCAGGGATTAATTTTTGATGCTAAGGTATTTTAAGATTCTTTATTAGGGTTATAGAATATTTAAAGTCTTTTTTCTGAGTACTTAACTTATACAAAACAGCTTTTGCTTTATAGTGAAGACAGATAAAACAAACGATGCAAATAGAGTACCGAAGTCAGTTTGTTTCCTGAATTTCATTTGGATTTTAGTTTGAGTGCTTTGTCGACATTTCTTGTTTCGCTTTTCGCACTAGTGTTACCGCTTTCATCCTTATTTGGGGATTCTGCTGGATGGCAGGTGCTGACATATAAGGAAAAAGTACATTGGAATAGCACTTTGGATTACTATATTACAAATGTAGATGGCGCACATGCCTCAGGATATGTAAAAGTATGTAATAACTCTAGTGGAGGAAGATATTTTTATATCAAGGATTATGATCCAGATAATAAAGATGATCACTTTACTTATGCCTATCTGAACAGTGGTGCTTGTGACAGCTGGGATCTTACATCCATGTCAGGCATAATAGACGGAGCAAATAATCAAGCTGAAATTTATATTCAAACATCTAATGGTAATAGTTACTTCTTTATTTATGATTGATACCAAAAACGACCTCTGAAAAAGAATCAGAGGTCGTTTTTCTTTTAAAGAAATGCAAGATTTCTGATACTTTAGGCTGCCAGTTTTAGATGTCTACTATTAGCAGAAGTAAGAATTCTTTTTCAGTAATGACATTTATTTCCCTTAGTCCATTCTACAGACCTATGCATCTCAACAAAATTATCCTCTAGCATCATTTCTTCTAGTACGAGCTCATTTTTTTCATCTCTAGTTTTAAGTTAGAGAGTCACTTCGAATGCATGAGAGTAAAGAGAGTCATTCCTATCGAAACAAAAGTGTTTTTGTGTATGGTTTCTTTTGGGGGACTTATATACTTGTCGAATCGTTCTGACAAAGGCACATTACTCCTTTGCAGTTGCTACACACGGGGGCTTGATTCGAGAAACGTACAAAAAGAACCCCAACATCTAGTGGAATCATCTCATAAGGAAAGACCAAATAACCATGTGGAAGAAAAGAGGAAAAAGATAAAGGGTGTAATTTAAGTACAGCTAATGTGTTTCTTCAACTTTCAGAACTATTTTGTGTCACTATGAAAGTCTCTCATTCAATCAATTAGTATATTCATTATATTTTGAATTTAAATTAAATTTAAATATCTTTATACCAGACCTAGTAAATAAAAAATAAAGAAAATACTAACTAATTTTCGAATTATTTGTTACAATATAATAGCCAATTATTCACAATCTCAATTGTTAGGAAGGAAGTTCGAATTATGGTAAAAGTATTTGCATTTTACAAAAATATAAAAGATATGAATAAGTTTTTAGAGTTTTATACCGAAACAATCATTCCAAAATATAATAACCTTCCTGGAGTGCTTGAAACAAATATCATTCATCTCGAAAAAATGAGCCCAGATATTACCCAAGAGTTAGATGGACTTGAAATGATTGTTGAAGGCATTTATGAATCAAAAGAAGCAGCAATTGCCGTATTAACATCACCAGCAGGTCTAGAAATCTCAAAATTGCTTTCAGAGTGTACTTTAGCAGATATGTATATTTATTCGGGAAGTATAAAAAACTTTAGTGCTGTTTCCGCTACTAAAGCAATTGGGAATGTTCGACAAGATCCTGTAACGGATTTAAATTCTTCTGAGTTGACAGATAAGTAAAACTCTTCTTTTACATATGATGAAATGGGCAGCCTAATTTTGACATTCTAACCTAGTTGAAAATATGTTTTTTGTCTGTGTTTGTGTGGCCTACCCAAATGATTTTATGGGTGGAGATGGCGATACCGGAAGATAAGTATATTTAAATTGCTCCCGACGAATTGACGGTGGATTATTATGATTTATTTTAAAAACTATACAGTAAGTTATTTGGGCTAAGACAGTGATACAGAAAAGTGATTGAGTACTGTGACGAGTCAAACACCAGTTTCCTCTGTAATAAGTACTCCGCTTTTAGGTGCAATATCTTGTTGGCTCATTTTTTTAACCATTTGAAAATGGGAAAGAAAGATAAGAATGGATTTTTCATCGCACTTTTTTCTATCCCCTTCCTTGTAAATAGTATAGTTATATTTATTTATAGATGATCTCTTTTAGTTTCGCGTGGGTCATAAGATAGGATTAGTTGACTTACATAGAATGGGGAGGGCAATTTCAGCTATGGCATTCATGATCAACTTGACTAAAAGCCAAGCAGAAGATGGTCAATTAACGAGTATTCAGTATATTTTATGCAAAAGAATATTTTGAAGATGGATAGAGGAGATAAAAAACATCTTAATAGCTAATAAAAATCCTCAGATCGAAAGATTTGCAGGCTATATTCTCCAAGCTGTAAATGGGAAATAAAAAATAAAAGAATCCGGTTGGGATTGTCTCGTCGGATTCTTAGTTATAAGTCCATTTCGTTATACAAATTTTTGAAGAAACGCTGGCAATTCAAAACAACTTTTTAAAATGTTGTAGTTTACATACTTGGTTTGTTTATCAAATGATTCAACGTTAATATTTTGATGTTCTTTCGAACCAATCGTAAAGCTCCACAAGGCTCCAGGATACGTAGGAATAGTAGCTATGTATAGTTTTTGATGGGGGAATGTTTCACCAATGCGGCGGTAAGTTTGCGATGTTATTTCTTGATTCAGAAATGGTGACATACTTTGGCAAACCATTAATCCATCCGTCTTAAGGGCATCATAAATATCTAGATAGAAGCTTTTTGCAAAAAGTACTTCTCCAGGTCCAACTGGGTCAGAAGAATCTACAATGATGACATCATATTCATTTTTATGTTCTTTTACATATTGCATGCCATCTGTAAAGTGATAATGGACTCTCGGATCAGATAGGCGACCAGAGACTTCTGGTAGATATTCTTGGCATAGTTTTACTACAGTTTGGTCGATTTCTACGAGATCAATCGTTTCCACCTGCTCATATTTGGCTGCTTCCTGAGCTGCACCGCAATCGCCTCCCCCAATAATCAATACTTTTTTCGCATTTGGATGGATGGAAAGAGGAACATGGGTGATCATTTCGTTATAAATGTGCCCATCAGCTGAAGTCGTTTGCACTACACCGTCGAGAACCAATGTACGTCCAAAGTCAAAAGAATCCACTATCATGACATGTTGAAATTCGGATTGTTCTTCTGCCACAATCTCTTTAAGGCGATAACTAATTTTTAAATTATCGCGATCGTCTTCTACTAGCCAAGTTTCGCCGTTTATTTGTTGTGTATAAGTTGTCAAAATAACGCTTCCTTTCTATTGTTGTTTGGTTTTGTGACAAATATTTTGGAGAAGGTCTGAAAATTTGATGGTTGAGATCGAAGAATCATTGTATCCTCCTGCTTCCCAGAAGGTGTGAATTTCATTATAAAGATAAATAGAGGATCAAGTAAATATTAATGTACCAATGTGTGATATCTTCATCGGAATATTATAATATTTCAATTGAAAACCCCTTATATGTATATTATTATTTTTATCTAACATACATTTTTATGTTAGGAGCTTGTTGCATTATTCGCCTCAAAAGCTTAAATGTGCATGGATGGAGTGTCCTTTGTGTTTTTTTAATCACAGACACGGAGAACATGCATATCAAGAGACTTTTCCAGTGTTCAAATTTATTGTGCAACAACCTCTTCGATAAAAACAATTAAAGAAAAAAAGACCGCAACTCGCGGTCTTTACTTATGATTCATCGTTTATAATTACTTTCTTGCCACGTAATTTTAAAATTATTGGAATAAGTAACCATAATGCAGATACGATCAAAAAGCCAAGTGAAATAGGATGGGTTACAAATATACTCCAATCTCCATCTGATCCGGTCAGTGCCCTGCGAAGGTTATTTTCGATCATCGGTCCAAGAACCAAACTCAGCACAAGAGGGGCTAACGGGTAGTCATGTTTTGCAAAAAAGTATCCAAGTAATCCACAGAAGATGAGCAGATAGAGGTCAAAAGTTTCCACCTGTACAGCATAAACACCAAATACAGAGATTGCTATGATAATAGGAGTCAAATATTTGATAGGTGTTTCGATAATCTTGGCAAATATTTTTACTAGTGGCATATTGAGAATAAGCAGCATCAAATTTCCAATAAACATACTCGCAATGAGACCCCAAGCAACTTGTGGATGTTCCTCAAATAAAAGAGGGCCTGGCTGGACGTTATACATAATGAGTGCGCCCATTAGAATAGCTGTAGTACCACCACCAGGAATGCCAAGTGTTAACATGGGAACCATACCCCCGCCAGAGGCAGCATTGTTCGCTGATTCTGGCCCTGCTACACCTGCGATATTTCCTTTTCCAAAGGAATCAGGGTTTTTACTCCATTTTTTTTCTGCAATATAAGAAAAGAAAGAAGCGAGAATAGCACCAGCACCAGGTAATACCCCAATAAAAAATCCGATAATGGAACCACGAGCGATTGGAGCTGCACTATCTTTTAAGTCTTGTTTCGTAGGGAATACACGGCCCACTTTTGCAATAGCCTGTTCTTCTTTGTTTTTTTGCAGAATGGTAGAAAATACTTCTCCTAGCGCAAAGATACCCACTGCTACCGTTAAAAACTCTAATCCTTGGTATAGGACAGGGGTATTAAAGGTAAAACGAGCTACTCCAGAGACATTATCCATCCCGATCGTTGCTAATAGCAGTCCAATGACTGTTGCGATCAATGATTTCGTCATCGACTTACCTGCGAAGCTACTTACGGCACACAAACCAAGTAACATAAGAGAAAAGTATTCTGCTGGACCAAATTTTATCGCTATCTCTGATAAAGGTTGAGCTAGGAAAATTAGGCCAATTAAGGCAACAATCCCTGCGACAAAAGAGCCAATAGCGGCAATCGATAGTGCAGATCCAGCCCGTCCTTGTTTTGCCATCTGATAGCCATCTAATGTTGTGACAACGGAGGACGATTCTCCTGGTGTATTGAGTAGAATCGAGGTAGTAGATCCTCCATACATGGCACCGTAATAAACACCAGCAAGTAGAATGATAGCACTAGAAGCAGCTTCTTCTGCGGATGCCCCTGATGTAAGCGTAGCAGTAATTGGAATTAAGAGAGCTACCCCGCTCATTGGCCCAATTCCAGGTAATACTCCAACAGCAGTCCCGATCAATACTCCAATGAATGCAAATAAAAGATTGTCAGGTTGTAATGCTACGAGAAATCCATTCCATAAAAAATCTATAACACCCATTAAATCACCATCCTATGATTGGAAGCGGGGGCAGGGTACCTTCTAAAATCTGTACATATAGATAGTAGATACCAATAGAGAAACCAGCTGAAACTAGCAGTGTTTTCAACCAGCCGCCTCTTTCCATTGTTTGTATTGCGATAACTAAGAAGAGGAAGGTAGAAAGAATATATCCAATTATTTCCAAAGTCATAACATACAGCAGTAAACTTCCTACAATGATGGAAAAACGCTTCCAATCTAAATCTTCTCGCTCTTGTTTTTCATCTTGATAGTGAAATGTTTCATAAAATAAACGAATACTTAGCAGTATAAGGGCAATTCCCAAGATTATCGGAAATAAGTCAGGCCCTACCCCGCTTCCATAGGAAGCGGAGGCAAAGCTGCGACTTTGAATGACAAAAAATGCACCTACTAATACCAATATTACTGCGGTTATTCGATCAGTTCTGCGACTGCTCATTATTTATTCATCCCCAATGAGGTTAGTAGTTCTTTTACTTGTTTGTTTTGTTCTTGCAAAAATTTTGTGAAGTCTGCAGAACCTTTATAATCACTGAGCCAACCTCTAGCTGCAATTTCTTTTTGCCAGGTTTCGTTTTCGGAAAGCGCTTTCAATTTATCTTCCCAATACTTTTTAGCAGTTGCATCCATCTCTTTTGGACCAAAGATGCCGCGCCAGATATTAAATTCCGCATCAATTCCAAGTTCTTTTAACGTAGGTACATCTTTTAATTCGCCAGTAAGTTTCTCTGGAGCAGCGACTGCAAGCACTCGTACTTTTCCAGATTTCACATACTCTAATACGGAAGAAGCATCTGTGGATACAACATCTGCATTTCCACCGAGTAGGGCTGCTATTGCTTCTCCGCCACCATCATAAGAAATATATTTTAGTTTTTTAATGTCAATACCAGATTTGTAAGCTGGCAGTACAGATATCAAATGATCCATGGAACCAGGAGCTGACCCGCCGGCAAAAGCGATACTTGATGGATTTTGTTTCAATTTAGCAATAAGTGCAGGCATATCTTTTATAGGAGAGTCTGTTTTCACAGCATATATACCATAGTCTTTCGTAAGCCCAGCAAGTGGTGTAGTGTCTTGATACCCAAAAGGGCTATTGCCTTCTTTTTTCAGATTATTAATCAGTATGGGTGGTGAATTAACAAATAATTTGTATGAGTTCTTTTTTTCTTGGGTAGCATATTCAGCCATAAAGACTGCCCCGCCCCCGCCTGGCCGATTTTCAACCGTAATGGTTTTTTCAACTAACTTTGTTTCATTCAGTACTTTTGAGATGGAACGTGCGGTTTGATCCCATCCCCCACCAGCACCTGAGGGTGCAACAATCGTAATAGGTTTACTAGGATAGTTACTTCCTCCGCCAAAATTAGGACTAGAAGAACATGCACTCAGGCTGAGAGCTAAAAATCCTGTCATGAGAGCAGTTGCCCACTTATTCATCTTCATTTTATGCCTCCTTTTGATAGCGCTTACAATTTAAATATAGAATGGATTATAAACCATTTATTAAATAAAAGATAGTTTTAACAAATGGAAATATGTATTTTTATTTGATATGCCTAATTTAGGAATGATTAGACAAATAAAATGGAGGCTGATTTAGAAAAAAGTTTACTCTAAGTCTTATCATTAGCAGTATTTTTTTGAACCGAGTATTTCTTCATAATATATATTTCTGAATGAAAAACGATCATTGGATATTTATGTAAAGAAAAATTTATAGATATTATTTGTAGTTTTTAATATAATCATTTTAACAAAATAGAACCAATGGTTCTAATATAGGTACAGGTGATGAGATGAGCTTAAAAACATTGGAAAATTCTTTAGGATTATTAGAATTTTTCACGAGAGAAACGCCGGCTTGGGGAGTGCGTGAGTTGGCAAAAGCAAGTCAAATGAGTCATTCTGTTGTACACCGAATTTTGTCAACCTTTGAAAAAAGGGGATTTTTGATGCAAGATCCTCAGTCTCACAAATATGAGCTGGGCATTAGCTTTTGGCAGTATGGGCAAATGGTCCAAGAAAAAATTCATTTAAATGATCTCATTCATCCAGTATTAGAGAGAATTTGCAAAAGTGTTGGAGAATCAGTCTTTTTTACCACATTGGATGGTCAAGAAGGTGTCTGTATCGACATCGTGGAGAGTTTGCAGATTATCAAATACGCGGTTTCGATTGGTAGTCGCACACAATTATATGCTGGTGCTTCAAACAAAGTGATGATGGCTTTTTTGTCAGATGATTTACAAGAATCCATTATGAAACGTGGTCTGGTCCCTGTTACCCCAAATACCATTATCGATGAACACAAGTTAAGGGAAGACTTGACTGATATTCGGCAAAAAGGTTGGTGTTATTCGGTAGGAGAATATACGGAATCCGTTTTTGGGGTGGCGATTCCTTTGTTTAATTATCGCAACGAAGTTTTTTCTTCCATAACCATCGCAGGGCCTGCTTATCGAGTGAAAGAAGATCAGATTCAGCCAGTAGTTAAACTTCTTCGAGAAGAAGGAAAGAAGCTGCAAGATTATTTTCACCGTCTCAGAATTGCGAAGATTTGAGAATAACAAAATTGCAAGGTTGGTGGTGGGATTTTTTTTAATTTAAAAATATATAAAATTCTACAAAAGGGAGGTAGGCTCATTGTTTGGGTATATCTTAAGAAGGCTTTTGTATATGATCCCTGGTTTTATTGGCATCATTCTCATCACTTTTGTGTTATCACGCGTTCTGCCCGGTGATCCAGCTGTCATGATTGCTGGAGAACAAGCACCGCCTGATGTAATCGCTAAGATAAGAGTGGAACTAGGGCTAGATCAACCTATCTATATTCAATTTGTAGATTATGTAAAGAAACTATTTCAAGGAGATTTTGGTACTGCATGGCATACGGGGCATACAGTTTTGCAAGATTTTTCTTCCCGATTACCAGCAACAGTGGAACTTACTTTAGCTAGTATTTTTATTGCTATTTTGATAGCGATTCCAGTCGGGATCATCGCCGCGGTGAAAAAAGAGTCTATTTTGGACCATATCTCTCGGGTCTTTTCGTTGATTGGAGCTTGTGTTCCTATTTTTTGGTTGGGATTAATGTTCATTTTTCTTTTTTACTCCAAGTGGGGATTTTTTCCAGCTCCGATGGGAAGGATCAGCGATGGCATCAATCCGCCAACTGCGATTACAGGTTTATATATACTCGATAGTTTGCTTTCAGGAGATATGATCGCATTTAAAGATTCACTCATGCATTTGATTTTACCAGCTATCTGTTTGAGCACTGGTACGATGGCGATTGTCGCGAGAATGATGCGGTCAAGCATGCTGGAAGTAATCGGTCAAGATTACATTCGAACAGCACGAGCCAAAGGAATGCGAGAGTCAAAAGTTATTATGAAACATGCGCTTAGCAATGCGTTTATTCCCACGCTTACTTTACTCGGGTTGCAGTTTGGTTTTCTGATCGGTGGTGCGGTAATCACAGAGACCATTTTTAGTTGGCCTGGAGTTGGCGGATATATAACAGATTCCATCCTTGCCACAGATTATGCGCCCATTCAAGCGTTTACTCTAATGAGCGCGATTGTATTTAGTATCGTTAATTTGATTGTAGATGTTTTATATGGAGCACTCGATCCACGGATTCGTTATGAATAGACGAAAGGAGGAAAACGATGTCTACAGCTGATGTAACCATTGCTACTGCTCCTGTGAAGAAAAGGAAGAGAAAGAAGACGTTTTTCACACTTCTTTTGAGTAATCGTTTAGCAGTAATTGGCTTATTTTTTATCGTAGTTTGGACGTTACTGGCGGTTGTTGCACCATGGATTGCCCCTCATTCGCCAACAGATACCGATACCGTATCTAAATTGCAAGGTCCTACTATCCAGCATTGGCTCGGTACAGATAATTATGGGCGTGATATTCTCAGTCGAATTCTCTACGGTGCACGAATTTCGATTTGGACTGGGTTAATCGGAGTAGGTATATCTTTCATCATTGGAGTCCCTCTAGGAGCTATTGCCGCTTTTTATGGAGGGAAATTGGGAAATTTCATTATGCGCTGTATGGATGTTCTGCTCGCTTTTCCTTCTTTGATCTTAGCAATGGCGATTGCTGCATCGCTTGGCCCAGGGTTGATCAGTGCAATGATCGCAGTTGGTATTGTTGGTATACCAGAGTTTGCCCGATTGATGTACGGGCAGACGATTACCTTAAAAGAAAAGGAATTTGTAGAAGCGAGTAAGGCTATTGGTGTCAAAGACAGTACGATTATGTTTCGGCATATTTTCCCCAATGCTCTAGGGCCAATTTTGGTACATGCCACACTTGGCATGGGTTTTGCCATCTTAGTTGCTTCTAGTTTAAGTTTCTTAGGTTTAGGGATTCAACCACCTACTCCAGAGTGGGGAGCAATGATCTCGGAAGGCAGAGAGTACATCATTACAGGTGAGTGGTGGCTTGTTACCTTTCCAGGTCTAGCAATTGCAACTTCTATCCTTGGTTTCAATCTACTTGGTGATGGATTACGAGATGTATTAGACCCTCGACTTCGCTCAAGTAAGTGAAATATAAATGAGCAAATCTACTAACATTTTGTTCCACACTCGCAGGATAGCCTTATCTGAGGTGGGGATAGTCGTATCTATTTTTGTTTAAAGTCTATTTACCTATTTGATAAAGGAGTGTATTCATATGCTGGGCAAGAAAAAGTGGATGTCCTCTCTAGCTGTATTGCTTACAGGGGCATTGTTTGTAACAGGTTGTGCATCAAATGCAAATTCCAATCAAGGAAATCAAGACACACGAAAAACGATGACCATCGCTTATTCTGACGGTGGACAAACGCTCGATCCAGCAGAAGCAAGCGATCTTACTTCTGACACCATGACCATGAACGCCTATGATCAATTGGTGACATACGGAGTCAAAACAGTGGATGGTAACCAAAAAGCAGATACAGAAGATATCAAACCAATGCTCGCATCAGAATGGAAAGTTTCTGCTGATGGCAAAACATATACCTTCATATTGCGTGATGCTAAATTCCACAGTGGAAATCCAGTAGATGCAGAGTCTGTAGTTTATTCGATGAATCATGTGAAGAACTCTCAAAATGGTAGTTTTATGTACCAAATGGCTTCTATTAAAAAGGTAACAGCCAAAGATGACAAAACCGTTGTAATTGAACTAAATCGTCCAAACCACATGTTCCTTCAAATGATTGGAATGTATACCTTCTCTATCATCGATGGAAAAACAGTAAAAACAAAACCCAAAGACTATTTAAAAACCAATACTGCTGGTTCTGGTCCATATAAAGTAGATTCATGGGACCCGGCTTCTCAAGCGGTTCTTTCAGCCAATACAAGCTACTGGCAAGGTGCTCCAAAGATTAGCAAAGTGACAATGAAATTTATCAAAGAACCTTCTAACCGTGTTATGTTACTGAATAAAGGCGATGTTGATCTTGCAATTGAAATACCTCCAAAAGATGTGGACAGCATTAAGAAAAACGCGAAACTCAACGTAACCTCTACTCCAAGTAATCGGATTTTGTACTTTGCTTTTAATGAAAAAGTAAAACCTTTTGACAATGCCAAAGTTCGACAAGCAATCAACTATGCAATTCCATATGATCAATTGGTACATGACGTCATGTATGATCAAGCAAAACAATTGAAAAGCTCTATTCCAAGCAGTATGCCTGGATATACGGAAGACGGTTTTGTATATAAACATGATTTGAATAAAGCAAAGCAATTGCTTAAAGAAGCAGGTCTTCCAAATGGTTTTACATTCGATTTCACGTTAGGTTCTGGTTTTGATGACTGGAAAGATGACGCAGTTCTCATTCAAGCAGAGTTGAGGAAAATTGGTGTCACGATGAATATCAAGCCAATGGCTCGTCCTGAATTTCTAACTGCAGTAAACCAAAAAACGCTTACTACCTATATTTCTAAGTGGACTTCCTTTGTGAATGATCCTGGATATCATTTAGGACTATTGTTATACAGCAAAGGTTCCTCCAATGCATTCAGCTACAATAATGCCCAAGTAGACAAGCTGTGGGAGCAAGCTGAAATAGAGAAAGATAAACAAAAGCGTGAAGCTCTGTATAAACAAATGCAAGTATTGATCAATGCAGATGCACCATGGGTTTATCTCTATGAATACAACCGGGTAGTCGGATCGAAGAAAGAAGTAAAAGGTTATATCACCTATCCAGATGAATGTATTCGTTTCTTCCCTCTATCCAAATAAAATAATGGTTTCCCCTTAAGTGAATACTTGAGGGGGCCTTTTCCATAGGAGTGTAGAATTGTGGATCTTCAACAAAAAGTAATAGACGAAATCGAACGACAAAAAGAAGACTTACTTGCCCTCTGCTCTAAATTGTTGCAGATGAATACAGAAAATCCACCCGGTGATACAAGTGAGATCAGTGAATTTATTATTCGGTACTTATCTTCTTTTGGCATTGAAACAGAAGTTCATGAATCAAATCCTAAAATGTTTAATTTGATTTCATCCATTGGTGAAAACAAGGACAATAAGCATCTCATTTTATGTGGACATACAGATGTTGTTCCAGTTGGAGATTTGGAGAAATGGGATTTTGATCCTTTTTCTGGACATATTGAAAATGGATTTATCCACGGTCGAGGCGCAAGCGATATGAAATGTGGCCTAGCAGGCCTCGTTTTTACGATGGGATTGTTCAGACGACTGGATATCCCTCTGGCAGGTAAACTTTCTTTACTCGTAGTACCAGATGAAGAAACGGGTGGAGAATATGGAGTCCCTTGGGTATTGGAGCGCAGTCTCATACATGGATCTGCTGCTGTGATTGCTGAGCCGTCTCATCCACAACATCCGACAATTGGACAAAAAGGCAGCTGTTGGTTTGAAGTTGAGATCGAGGGGACTCCTGGACACGGCAGTTTGTCTCCTGTTATTGGAGACAGCGCGATTTTAAAAGCAGTCAAAGCAATTGAAGTACTGCAAAACATTTGGAATTTTGAAGTGAAGATACCTGATGAAATGAAAGAAATCATTGAAATCACGAAAGCATATATTCGCAAACGGGAAGAAACAGATACGAGTGATGTGTTGGATCATATCACCGTAAATATCGGGACTATTCATGGTGGAACGAAGGCAAATGTGATCGCAGATCATGTCGTCATTCAGGTGGATACACGGTTGCCTTTTGGAGTTCAAAATGAGGAGATGTTTCCAAAGGTAAGAAAATTGTTAGCGGATGCAGGGATCGAGGCAAAAGTACGTCCAATCGGTTTCCAAAGTACGGCAAACTGGACTCCTCCAACAAATGAAATTGTTTCTTCTTTGGTGGAAAGCATCAAACAAGTCAGTCAAAAAGATGCTTATGGTGTATTGCAATGGGCTTCTAGTGATGCAAGACATTTTCGAGCACACAACATTCCGGTGCTGCAATATGGACCTGCTGATCTTCCGACGATTCATTCTTATAACGAACGTGCGCCAATTGATCAAGTGATTCAAGCAGCAAAAGTATATGCACTCACTTCTCTAAAATATTTAGGAGTGAAGTAGAAGGAGGGATACGCATGGAGACTCTACTTCGTGTAGAAGATTTACGAACACAGTTTCATACAGATGCGGGTCTCGTGCATGTGGTAGACGGCGTAAACCTTGAGTTAAAAAAAGGCGAAATTCTGGGCATTGTAGGGGAGTCTGGTTGTGGAAAAAGTGTGACATCGCTTTCTATCATGCAACTTTTACCCAAAGGAATTGGCAAAGTAACTTCTGGTAACATTTCGCTAGAGGGAAAAGATATTCTAGCAATGTCTAAATCAGAGTTGCGAAAAATGCGAGGAAGCCAGATTTCCATGATATTTCAAGAGCCGATGACTTCGTTAAATCCTGTCTTTAAAGTAGGAGACCAAATCATGGAAGCAATTCGTTTTCATATGAAGCTTTCTAAAAAAGAAGCAAAGTCATATGCGATTGAGATGTTAACGAAAGTTGGGATCTCTCGTCCCGAATCAGTTGTAGATGAATATCCGCATCAGCTTTCCGGAGGAATGCGGCAGAGAGTAATGATCGCGATCGCTATGGCATGTGAGCCAAAGATTTTGATCGCTGATGAGCCAACTACAGCACTAGATGTGACCATTCAAGCGCAGATTTTAAATTTAATGCGTCAACTGCAACAAGAAAAAGGGACATCCATCATGTTGATCACCCATGATTTAGGGGTGGTTGCAGAAATGTGTGATCGAGTGGTGGTGATGTATGCAGGGCAAGTGGTGGAAGAAACAGATGTAAAATCACTGTTTAAAAATCCGAAACATCCTTATACCAAAGGCTTATTAGCCTCGCTGCCCCAACTTACAAGTGAGTCAGATCGATTAAACTCCATCCCAGGGCAAGTGCCCGCATTAGATGAGATGCCAGTAGGGTGTCGGTTTGCTCCACGTTGTGAATTCCGAATGAGTGTTTGTGAGACAAGCAATCCTGCTTTGCTCGATACAGGGGAACTACACAACTGTCGATGCCATTTATACCAAGAGGAGGGGGTTTCGTCATGAGTACTTTATTACAAGTGACCAACTTGAAGAAACATTTTCCTGTCACCAAAGGTTTTTTTCAAAAGCAAGTTGGAGCAGTGAAGTCAGTGGATGGAATCTCCTTTGAAATGCAAGAAGGAAAGACACTCGGAATCGTTGGCGAATCAGGTTGTGGTAAATCGACTACTGGTCGAGCATTGCTGCGAATTTTGGAACCAACTGAAGGAGAAGTTGTATTTGATGGGGTTAATATAGGCAAATTAACAAAAGACGAGCTTCGATCTTTTCGTACCAATATGCAGATGATATTCCAAGATCCCTATGCTTCTTTAAATCCAAGATGGACGGTTCAGCAAGTATTGGAAGAACCATTACTCACTCATGGTAAGAACTCCAAAGAGACAATAAAACAAAGAGTCACAGAATTGATGGAGTTGGTTGGTTTATCTCCGCAACAAGCTGGTCGTTTTCCCCATGAATTTTCCGGTGGTCAGCGTCAACGGATTGGGATCGCTCGGGCAATTGCTTTAAATCCAAAGTTTATTGTCTGTGATGAACCAGTATCTGCTTTAGATGTTTCCATTCAAGCACAAGTCTTGAATCTGATGAAAGACTTGCAACAAAAGTTTTCCCTCACTTATTTGTTTATTTCCCACGATCTGTCTGTGGTGAAATTTATTAGTGATCGAGTAGGTGTGATGTACTTGGGAAAATTGGTGGAACTAGCACCGACAGATGAGGTTTTTGCAGAGCCTTTGCATCCCTATACCAAAGCACTGATTTCCGCTGTTCCAGTGCCTGATCCCGAAGCAAAAAGAGAGCAAATTGTGTTGTCTGGTGATGTACCGAGCGCGTTAAACCCTCCGAAAGGATGTGCCTTTCATACCAGATGCCCTGTTGCGATGGATGTTTGTAAATCTGTTGTTCCTAAATGGCAAGAAGTTTCGACAGGCAGACAAATTGCTTGTCACTTATATGAATAAATCAAAAGAGAGGAATGGGAAAGTATGTCTTTAAAACAAACAATAACAGCATTTGAAGCATTAGATGATGCCTATGTAACAGGAGAGAAAGTAAAGTCTTTGTTTACAGAAAATGAACAAGTAGAAGTAAAGGTTCAAACGGTTAATGGTGAAGGCGGTTCTACTGACTTCATTCAAATTCGTATCAAAGGAACAACCGGTAAATCTAGCGGAGGAAATGCACCTACTCTTGGAGTAGTTGGGAGATTAGGGGGAATTGGAGCACGTCCCAGCCGGATCGGTTTGGTATCGGATGGAGATGGTGCTATTGCAGCCGTTGCTAGTGCACTTAAATTAGCAGATATGGTGCAAAAAGGAGATCAGTTGGCAGGAGATGTCATCATCGCTACTCATATTTGCCCTGACGCACCTACTCTTCCACATGATCCAGTAGATTTTATGGATTCACCAGTAGACATTTTGACGATGAATAAGTATGAAGTATCTGATGAAATGGATGCTATTTTATCGATTGATACGACAAAAGGAAATCGTGTGATTAATCACAAAGGAATAGCTATTTCTCCTACAGTGAAAGAAGGCTATATCCTGCGAGTAAGTGAAGACCTGCTCCGCATTATGGAGATGACAACAGGCCAATACCCAGTTACGTTTCCCATCACAACGCAAGATATCACTCCTTATGGCAATGATGTCTATCATGTAAATAGTATTTTACAACCATCAGTCGCTACAGATGCTCCAGTAGTTGGCGTCGCAGTCACTGCACAATCGATGGTTCCTGGGTGTGGTACTGGTGCAAGTCATGAAATCGATATTGCGCAGGCAGTCCGTTATGCGGTTGAAGTAGCGAAAGAGTTTACAAATGGTACTTGCAATTTTCATGATCAAGGAGAATTTGATCGTTTGGAAAAATTATATGGCTCGATGAAAGTTCTTCAAACAGCGGGAAACCAAACAGCAAACCAATAGAGGTGAATGTGAGATGTCAAGGAAAATAGGGATCGTAACAATAGGACAAGCGCCTCGCACAGATGTACAACCTATTTTTCAAAAGTATCTTCCTGATGTAGAAGTCGTTCAAGCGGGTGCTTTGGATGGTTTGCAAAAAGATCAAATCGATCAGACTCTATCTCCTGTAGATGGGGATTATGTTTTGACGACTCGTCTACAGACAGGTGACTCTGTTTTGGTTGCAAGGCATAAGATCGAGTCTTTGTTACAACAGAAGGTGCATCAGCTCGAGGATGCTCAGTGTGATCCGATTCTTGTGCTTTGTACAGGTGTCTTTGAGAGTTTAATAACTAAAAAAAGTGTACTTCTAGAGCCTGACCATGTTATTCCGCCTGTCGTCGCCGCTTTGGTCAAAAATAGAAAACTCGGAGTAATAGCTCCTCTTGAAGAACAAATTGATGACTTAGAAGAAAAATGGATTAATGTAGGACTTTATCCTTATATGGCAGCAGCTTCTCCCTATACAGGTGATCATCTTGAATTTGAACGAGCCGTCCAGAAGCTAAAAGCCCAAGGAGCAGAAGTATTGTTGATGGACTGTATGGGATATGATGAACAGATGAAGGCTGAAGTGATAGAAATCTCTGGTCTTCCTGTGATATTATCGAATGCATTAATGGTAAAACTGATGTCTGAGTTAGTGTAGTGGGGGGATAAAAATGGCAGATTCCATCGATGCCAGTGTGAAACTGCTGGAAGATTGTCTAGGTCTAAAGCAAAATGAATTGTTTCTTATTGTGACAGACAACAAAAAAATAGCATTAGCCCAGCAATTGCACCAAGCAGGACAACGCATTGGTGCGGAGTCCATGCTTTTATTAATGGAAGAAAGAAAGAAATCCGGTCAAGAACCGCCGATTCCTGTAGCAGAAGCAATGAAACAAGCAGACGCTGTCGTCTGTATTACTGAGCACTCCCTGACTCATACAGCAGCTCGTAAAGAAGCTGTTGCTACAGGGACAAGAGTAGCGACAATGCCGGGTATAACAGAAGATATGTTTTACCATGGAGCTGTCACCGCAGACTATAAAAAAGTGAGAGCGCTTACGGAAAAAGTGACCACTTATCTAGAGCAGAGCAGCGAAGTGAGAATTGAAAAAGAAGGGGAATCACTAACCTTCTCTATCGCAGGTCGCCATGGAATTGCTAGTACGGGAGTTTTGACAGAGCGAGGAGACTCTGGAAATCTTCCATCAGGTGAAGCATACATAGCCCCAGTTGAAGGGACTGCTACTGGAAAGGTTAAAGTAGACGGTTCTATTGCAGATATTGGGATATTGAATTCCCCTTTATGGCTCACCTTGGAAAATGGGAAGTTGGTAGATGTACAAGGAGAGGCAGCAGAGCAACTTCTCACGTTGCTTCATACTGATAAAAGCAGACAACTCGCTGAATTTGGGATCGGAACCAATGATAAAGCTAGAATCACAGGTGTGGTTTTAGAGGACGAGAAAGTATACGGCACCATTCATCTGGCATTTGGTAGTAATGTGACTTTTGGCGGTCAGATTGAAGCGGGAGTACATATTGATTTGGTGATCAGAGATCCAGATGTTTACTTAGATGGGAAGAAATTCATCAACAAAGGAATTCCGTTAGTGAACATGTCGCTATCAAAATAGATAACGTTGCAGGAGCTGGTACAACTTGTACCAGCTCCCGTTTATTCTACTCCCTTAGGTTTTTAAGAGCAGAAATTATGGGCGGAATGCTGTCCCTCATGGAATCATAGGGAAGCCCCACCATGCCATTAGCTAGAACATTTCGAAACCCAAGAAGAAGGCTTTGTGTGGTTTCAACGGGTGTATATTTGCCAACCTTGGCAAAACGAAATCCGATTCTTTGCATTTCTTGCAGGATTCGTTCAGTCGATTCCAGTTTTTCAATTGCCTGTGTTAAGTTATTTTGAAATTCGGCTTGTTTGCTAGCTGGAATTGATTTTCCTTTCACAGCTGTAAAGTCATAAGCTGCTTCCAGATGTTGAATAGCGAGGTTGATTTTTGTGACCCGATCAAATTTGCTCACTGTTTGTGCCCTTCTCGAGTTTGGATTTTTCTTGCACCATTATATCAAGGGAGTGAGTAGCATGGAACACATAAAAGAAAATACAATCGTATGTTTGGAGATGGTGGTCTATTGTTTATTTTGATGTAAATGATGTATTGTAAATCAGGTGCCATGATTACAGTATCATTACTGTAATCATGGCTTTACCCTGTTTGGGCATGGACCCTCAGGGGTGTTAGTGTCGACGTTTATCACCGCAACATTTGAAGACTTTATTCTTTCCTTGGCAGTAATCACTCGAACAATCACCAGCATGCGAGTCCTTCTCTCGGGGGATTTTTGAGAGGGTTTAATCCTTTGTATACTAAGGAGATTTTTTAGAGCGGCTTTTTTATAAATGGATCATATTATTTTGACAAATAAAACTGATTTTTTCCTAATTGTTAACTTGGTGTTTACTGATATTTTTTAATCATTTTCGAGTGAGCTTTTGATTAACTGACTCCCAATCGCTTACGCAATTAAATGAGTATAGATATACCGACTCCAATTGCTTCTGCTCTTTTTCCAAAACTGTACGATATGTTCAAGTATTCCACGATTAACATACCTGATGTGTGAACAAATAAACATCTCTTTACTATTCCTTTGATCTAGAATAAGAGCGAAAATCCTTTCTTCTAAAAATATTCCTAGAGTCCTGCTACTTGACTATTAAAAAATTAACACGCTAGTATATAAATGTACTAAAAAACTAGTACTTAAGACTTTCGTCCGTCTCTACAATAGAATGATAATAGGAAAATGAGGGAAATGAGAATGAAGAAAGATTACTTAGATCGTAAAGTAGCATTAGTAGTTGGAGCTAATGGTGTTATCGGAAGCAATTTGATTCATCATCTGTCTACATTGAAAGATTGGGACATAATTGGTTTATCAAGACGAGGTGGAGAATCTACTGATCGCGTTTCATATATATCTGTTGATTTATTAGATAGACAAGATACCCAAAATAAACTAAAAGCTCTTCAACAAGTCACCCTCATTTTCTATGCTGCATATATCGATAAACCAATATGGGCGGAATTAGTAAAACCAAATCTCACCATGCTTAAAAATGTAGTTGATGTGATGGAGGGAGTAGCGACAAATCTCCAACATGTTAGCTTAATGCAAGGTTATAAAGTATATGGGGCACATTTAGGTCCATTTAAAACACCAGCACGGGAAGAGGATGCAGGACGTCATATGCCACCGGAATTTAACGTAGATCAGCAAATGTTTTTGGAAGCAAAGCAAAAAGGGAAGAAGTGGACATGGTCAGCAATCCGCCCGTCCGTCGTTAGCGGTTTTGCTCTGGGAAATCCAATGAATTTAGCAATGGTGATTGCCGTTTATGCTTCAATGTCAAAAGAACTGGGTATTCCTTTTCGCTTTCCGGGTAAACCAGGTGCTTATGATAAATTGATCGAGATGACAGATGCCGGACTTTTGGCAAAAGCGACCATTTGGGCGGCAACCGAGAAACGGTGCCAATCAAGCATTTAACATCAATAATGGGGACTTATTTCGCTGGAATGAAATGTGGTCTAAAATAGCTAAATATTTTGATTTGGAGGTAGAACAACCACTGCCGCTATCTTTGGAAGTAGTGATGGCAGACAAAGAAACCTTGTGGAATGACATGATTAAAAAATATAATTTGGAACCCACAGCATATAAAGATATATCCTCATGGGGATTTGGAGATCTTGTATTTTCATGGGATTATGACATGTTCGCAGATGGGTCAAAAGCGAGGCGTTTTGGCTTTCATGAATATGTAAATACAGAGGGAATGTTTTTCTCCATATTTGATGACTTTCGCAAACGCAAAATCATCCCTTAAGCTTTAGGAAAATAAGCGGGACGTTGGTTGTCCAACGTCCCTTCGATCACTGACTGAGAGTCTTCAGCACAGAGATTATTTCAAGTCGGACTTCGTCCCCAGACTTAAAGGCGTTGATTGCATGGTCAACGTTACCAATAATAGTATTCTTGCCTACCGTTCCAAGGTCCCGAACCTTTTGAATTGCCTCAATACAGCGTCGAGCCGACTGGAGCTTTTCATACCATCAGTAAGGGATCGATTCGGACCGGGGTACGAAGAGTTAATTGCAGCCTCCATATGCTGAATTGCAAGAGCAGCATTTGTCTTGATATCAACAGCCATTTCTTCTCTAGTGTCTGAGTGGTAATGTTGAGAGATTTCAACATTACTTTTCATTATCGCATAAATGTAAAGAAAAATATGCTGAAAATCCTAACGTTTATTGTATTTTAATGAATTTGGATAGGTTGGTGGATAGAAAAAAGTGATGAGTTTTAGTTTTTATGATAATTCATTCCTAATTGTCGATTTTCAAAACGCAGGATTATGAGACGTTGATCAAAATCAACGCTTCGGTATATTCGGTATGTGCTTTCAGTAGCGGGATCACTTTTTTAAATTTTCGTGATTGATTTCGATTCGAACTTCGCTAGTAGATTTAAAAGTATTCATAGCATATTCTACATGTTTGGTGAAAGGGAGATTGTCTATTTTCCCAAGCGGCACAATCTTTTCTTTTCGTCCCACCAAACCGAGCTGACTCTAGTTTTTCTACAGCTTGAGTTTCATATTAGATGGAGACGAAAATGCAAGTACAGCCTCCAGATAGTGGATTGCGACGTAGTCTCCATGTCTATGGCCATGTTTACTCCAGTGATCACCGTGCACTTATAGAGGAAATCAATATTTCTCTTCTATCCCATTATAGATAAAAGAATAGTATTACAAAATTCCAACATCCTTGACATTGGCTGCAAAGCAAGGGATAATGATGGCAATATCTATGAATGAAGCTAGGATGGAGAGTAGTAGCTTGATCCACTCAGCTTAGAGAGTTGGCATACCGGTGCAAGTCAACCTGAGGGAAAGTGAACTCGCTTCATCGCTCCAAAGGGGAAAATAAGTAACTTTTGGCGTACACCTACGTTACAGGACTGAGCCGAGTGTGATTCATGCACTAATTAGGGTGGTACCGCGGGAAAACCGGGGTCCCTCAAAAAGTACTACTTTTTGAGGTGGTCTAACCTCTCGTCCCTAGCAATATGCTAGTGGCTTGAGGTTTTTATTTTTTAGATGAAGAAAGGTTGATTGGCATGAAAGAGTATGCGCATCGGGAGATAGAAACGAAGTGGCAAGCATACTGGGAAGAAAATGCTTTACACCAAACTGATGAAGATCAAACAAAACCATCGTACTATGTGCTCGAACAGTTTCCTTATCCATCTGGTGATGGGCTGCATATGGGGCATGTTCGTGTTTACTCTATAGGCGATGTTATTGCCCGCTTTCGAAAGATGAATGGGTATCGTGTTCTCCATCCAATGGGTGCAGATGCATTTGGTTTACCAGCCGAAAATGCGGCCATTCAGCGTGGAATTAATCCGCGAGAGTGGACGCTTCAAAATATGGAACGGATTCGCAAAGAACAATCTTTACTTGGTGGTTCTTATGATTGGGATCGCTATGTAGGGACTTGTTTGCCTGACTATTATCGCTTTACACAATGGCTTTTCTTACTTTTTTACGAGCGTGGTCTGGCGTACAGGAAAGAAGCTTCTGTGAACTGGTGTCCTAGCTGTAATACCGTGTTAGCCAATGAACAAGTAGAAGACGGAAAATGTTGGCGATGTGGTTCAGAAGTGATCAAAAAAGAATTGGTGCAATGGTTCTTGCGAATCACAGATTATGCAGAACGTTTATTGGAAGGATTAGATACCCTACCAAAGTGGCCAGATAAAATTAGAACCATGCAGCGAAACTGGATTGGCAAGAGCAAAGGGGCAAATGTGACATTCTCCATCCCTTCTGTTGGAGAAGAAGTAAGTGTATTTACTACCAGACCTGATACATTGTATGGGGTTACTTATATGGTTTTGGCTCCAGAACATCCACTTGTGCCAAAATTGATTGCTGGAAATGAGAAAGAAAGTGAGATCAACGAATTCATCCAAAACATGCGCAAGTCCACTGAGCTAGAGCGGACTGCTACAGATGTGGAGAAGTTCGGCTATGATACAGGGTCCAAAGCGATCCATCCGCTAACAGGTGAAGAAATCCCAATCTGGATCGCCAATTATGTACTATTTGATTATGGTACGGGAGCTGTAATGGGTGTTCCAGCGCATGACGAGCGTGATTTTGTTTTCGCTCAAAAATATGATTTATCGATCAAGGTTGTGGTGCAACCAAATGGTGAAACATTAGCAGAGCCATTAACAGAAGCATTTACAGGCGATGGAAACCTCGTTTCTTCTGATATTTTTAATGGTTTGGCAAACAGAGAAGCAATCACGACAATCGCAGATTATCTGGAGGAACAAGGAAAAGGCGGAAGTGTTACCAATTATCGTTTGCGTGATTGGTTGATTTCGCGTCAGCGTTATTGGGGTACTCCCATCCCGATGATTTACTGTGATGATTGTGGTGCTGTTCCAGTTCCAAAAGATCAACTGCCTGTTGTTCTTCCAGAAGATGTAGTGTTTGATGGAAAGAGTAATCCGCTTACTACTTCGGAGAACTTTGTAAATACTACATGTCCAACTTGTGGTGGAGCGGCACGCCGAGAAACAGATACGATGGATACCTTTATTGATTCTTCTTGGTATTACATTCGGTATACCGATGCTAAAAACGAAGAAATCCCATTTGATAAAGCAAAAGCAGACGATTGGTTACCAGTAAAAGAGTACATTGGTGGAATTGAACATGCTGTTCTCCATTTGCTTTATTCTCGTTTCTTTACCAAAGTTTTGTATGATGCAGGCATGGTTTCAGCAGAAGAACCTTTTGAGAGTTTATTGGCTCAAGGAATGGTACTACGAGACGGTTCCAAAATGTCCAAATCAAAAGGAAATGTTGTCAGTCCACTTGAGATTATTGAGAAGTACGGTGCAGATACTGCAAGGTTATTTATCTTGTTTGCAGCTCCACCAGAACGTGATCTGGAGTGGAGCGATGCTGGAGTAGAGGGGAGCTATCGTTTTATCAAACGGGTGTGGCGTTTGGTACATGATAACAAAGCTCTATTTGCAAACAAAGAAACAACTACTACTGATATTTCAGCAGCAGCGAAGGAATTGCGTCGTTTAACGCATCAGACGATTCAAAAAGTGACAGTGGAAATTGGGGAGCGCAATCATTTTAATACAGCAGTCAGTAGCGTAATGGAGCTCGTCAATGGTATTTCCAGTTATCCTGCTACGGAAGACCGTACAGTGCTTCGAGAAGCATTGGAAAGTGTCGTATTATTGCTTGCACCTTTTGTTCCGCATCTTTCCGAAGAGTTATGGGAAGTGATGGGACATACTGGCACGGTCCACCTTGCTGCATGGCCAAAATATGATCCAGCTGCTTTGGTACAGGACGAAGTAGAGATCATGGTTCAAATCAATGGAAAGAACAGAGAAAAACTAGTAGTAGCAACAAAAGCAACTAAGGAAGAAATTGAAACAATCGCCATTGCCAACGAGAAGATTCAAAGTTTGATTATAGATAAAAAAGTGCGAAAAGTTATTGTGGTTCCAAAAAAATTGGTCAATATCGTTGTTGGTTAATAAAAGAGAGAAAGAGTGCCTGTTTTTGGTAGGTGCTCTTTTTATTTGGATTTGTTGAAACAATAATATGAATTGGTATGATAGAGGTCAGAAAGCTAAATGAAAAATCGAATGACAAAGGAGTTTTCTATTGAATCAAGCCTTATTAATCATTGATGCTCAACAAGAACTAGTAGATAGTGTTTTTCAAAAAGAAGAACTGTTAGCCAAAATGAACATGGTAATCCAAAAGGCGCTCCAAGCGAATATTTCGATTATATTTATGCGTGATACCGATGTAGCAGGGGGAGCAGGGGAAGGCTTTGAAATACATTCTGAAATCGCGGTTCCAGCTAGGGCAAAAATATTCGATAAAACAGCTACGAATTCGTTTTACAAAACTAGTCTTTTGCATTTTTTTAAACGAAAATAAAGTAGAACATCTGATAATGATGGGATGTAAAACAGAACATTGTGTAGATACAGCAGTCAGAGCAGCGACGATCCATCATTTTGATGTAACGCTGGTAGGAGAGGGGCATTCAACGACAGATTCTACACCTCTACCTGCGAATTTAATCATAAAGCACCATAACGAAACTTTACATGGACACTATAACATTGATAATTTCTCTGTTGTTCGTAATAGTGATGAAGATTTATTTGAGCCGATTCATGACCAATATCGATTTTTAACCTAGGATAAAAAAATCATCCCATACACGTTTGGAAATGGCGGTGCCGGCAACAAAAGTTGCCGGCACTTAATGGTGGGAGCTGTCCTACTTGATGAACTGCTCCCACCAAGCGGTGTTCAGACATTCCGGGAAAGGAATAAGACCTTCGTAAAAACGGTCATCTGCCTCCATCATGTCTGAAAGATCTACTTCTTTTTCATCAACTAGGGCCTGAAGTCGATCACCATCTTCGTGATCACACATCTCCAGAACGATGGTTCGTTCTCCATATGTTCGACTCATTCGAACGATGTCGAGGGAATACCGGTTCCCGTCCAGACGAACGTAACCATCAAACTGAATCGGATTACTGCCACTGGAATGGAGGAGAAACCCCTTTACTTGCAGACAGCTTAGTTTAGACATCCGAAAGGAGTTCGTCTGAAAGTGGGGTCCGTCCTCACAATGGAGTGTTGTACCGTTATACACAAACGGGATCATGCCGTTACCTTTCTAGTTGAGGATATTTTCATTGTACAATATAAAACAACAAACTCCACTTCTTTTTAAAGTGGAGTTTGTTTGTTTAATTTTCTGTTCCAGTAATAGTTGCATATTGGATTTCTTCCTCTAACAGTTGATAAAAGTGAGCGGATTGTTGATCGTTCCATTGGAAATAGCTCTTCATATATTGAAAAACAGGTTCTTTCCACTGTTTAACCCAATCAATATGAAAAAACATCGCACCTGTTCGACGGGCAAAGTAGTCAACTGGATTTAGCACCATCTCCTTTTCCAATCCATACAACAAGGATGCAAAAACAGCAGGTGACAAATGGGCATCCTCTGCTTCTTGTTGTCTAGTTACCATGAGGTCATATACCTCATCTACATTACTCCCATATAGTCGGCAAAGTCTTTCTGCTTCTAGCTCTTCTAATCCCAATGAAACACCATACTCTTTCTTTTTTTCTAGAAAAGATGGGAAATTTTTCGACCCTCCAACATTTCCTCCAGAGAGAATGATATTTTTTGTTTTACTTACAGAGATAGCTTGGGTATCTGTTAGATTTTTTGTAACCATATCTACTACGCGCTCTGCCATTTTGCGATAACCAGTCAGTTTCCCACCTGCGATGGTAATGAGCCCTGATGCAGAGCGAAATATCTCATCGTGTCTAGAAATTTCCGAAGGTGCCTTTCCTTCTTCGTGGATCAGAGGTCGAACACCTGCCCAATTTGATTCTATATCTGCTGTTGTTAGCTTAAGTGAAGGAAACATATGGTTAACCGCAGCTAGCAGATACGTTTGATCCTCTCGCGTAGTGCGTGGATGGACTAAATCAGCATGATAATCCGTATCTGTTGTACCAATATATGTTTTGCCATCGCGTGGGATTGCGAAAACCATTCGTTTGTCAGGTGTATCAAAGTAGACCGCTTGGTGCAATGGAAATTTAGATTGATCGATCACCAGATGAACACCTTTGGTCCAATGGAGTGTTTTTCCTTGTTTGGAGCCGTCTTTTTCCCGTAGTTCATCTACCCAAGGACCTGTAGCGTTCACGACTTGTTTGGCGATTACTTTTACTTGATTTCCTGTGAACACATCTTCGGCTACAACGCCCTTTATTTTTCCATTTTCATAAATGAAATCTACTACTTTTACATAATTTAAAGCGATTGCTCCATAATCGACTGCTTTTTTTAATACTTCGATGGTAAGTCTGGCATCATCCGTTCGGTATTCTACATAGTAGCCAGATCCTTTTAAACCTTTTTCGCGCAGCAAGGGCTCCTTGCGAAGTGTTTCCTCTCTGTTCAACATTTTCCGGCGTTCAGCTTTTTTTACTCCTGCTAAATAATCATATAATCGAATCCCAAAGGAAGTAGCTAGCTTTCCGAAGGTTCCTCCCTTTACAATCGGAAGAAGCATCCATTCAGGGGTTGTTACATGGGGTGCATTTTCGTATACGATCGCTCTTTCTTTCCCTACTTCGGCAACAATCGAAATTTCGAGTTGCTTTAAATAGCGCAAACCACCATGCACCAACTTGGTCGAACGACTGGATGTACCAGCAGCGAAATCTTGCATTTCTATTACAGCAGTGGAAAGACCTCTGCTTTGGGCATCTAAAGCAATTCCTGCACCTGTAATTCCACCGCCAATAATTAATACATCAAGCTGTGTATCGGTTAATTTTGTTAGGGCTATTGTTCGATTCATTGTTCGTTCCTCCTTGTAAAAAAGAAGACCACAAATCCCACCACTTGTCGTGTCGGGATATGCGGCCTTCTCCTCATCTCCGGTCATGTATTAACTTGAAAGGTAGATAAAAATTAGCATTTTATCTTAGCTGCCTAGGTGCGGCTAAGCCTTTTGGTTTCTTTTCTCTATCACTTGAATACACGTGTTGCTTCTACGGCTTTTATCCATCCATCATAGTGCATTTTTCTTGTTTTGTCATCCATTTGAGGATCGAATGTCTGATCAATATCCCAATTATCAGCGATCTCTTGTTTGTTTTCCCAGAATCCGACTGCTAAACCTGCAAGATAAGCAGCACCTAGGGCGGTTGTTTCCAGAACTACTGGCTTTTCGACTGACACACCCAGCATATCACTCTGGTATTGCATGAGGAAGTTGTTGGAAGTAGCACCACCATCTACCCGTAATTTCATTAAGTGAATTCCAGAGTCCGCTTCCATGGAGGAGAAGACATCTTTTGTTTGATATGCCAAAGATTCAAGCGTTGCACGAGTCAGATGTGCTTTTGTTGTGCCTCTTGTCACCCCGAACACAGCTCCTCTGGCTTCGCTATCCCAATATGGGGTTCCGAGTCCTACAAAGGCTGGGACAACATATACTCCATCGGAAGAGTCAACTTGGGTTGCCAGCTCTTCGGAATCCGCTGCATGTTGGATAATTCCTAAACCATCTCGTAACCACTGGACAGCAGAACCAGCTACAAAAATACTGCCTTCTAAAGCATATTCCACTTTTCCGTCGATGCCCCAAGCAATGGTAGTTAAGAGACCATGTTTGGAGCGTACTGCTTCTTCTCCTGTATTCATGAGGAGAAAACATCCAGTGCCATACGTGTTTTTCGCCATTCCTGGGTCAAAACAAGCTTGCCCAAATAATGCAGCTTGCTGATCTCCAGCAACTCCAGAGATAGGTACTTCTTCCCCAAAGAACAGATTTGGTTCTGTTACCGTATAGACTTCAGAAGAGGATTTCACTTCAGGTAGCATCGATTTTGGAACTGTTAAAATATGAAGCAGTTCATCATCCCATTTTAAATCAAAAATATTGTACATCAGGGTTCGAGAAGCGTTGGTGTAATCTGTTACATGGGTTTTACCACCTGACAGTTTCCAGATGAGCCATGAATCGATTGTTCCAAAGAGTAAATCACCATTTTCGGCTTTTTGACGTGCTCCGTCAACATGATCCAGTATCCATTTTACTTTTGTCCCTGAGAAATAAGCATCGATTAATAGTCCAGTTTTATTGCGAAATAGATCGTCGTGACCATTTTCTTTTAGCTCATCACAGATCTCCATGGTTTGTCTAGATTGCCATACAATCGCGTGATAGATCGGTAAACCAGTATTTTTATCCCAGACAACAGCTGTTTCTCTTTGGTTGGTGATGCCAATCGCAGCAATTTCGCTGGCAGAAACAGGATATTTTGCTAATACTTCCGAGATGACACTTTGCACGGACCCCCAAATCTCCATCGCATCATGTTCTACCCATCCAGCTTTCGGAAAGATTTGTGTAAACTCTTTTTGGGCGACACCTACGATTTGTCCGGAATGATCAAAAAGAATAGCTCTAGAGCTAGTTGTTCCTTGATCGATTGATAAGATATATTTTTTAGTCATCACGTATATCCCCCATTATTTGTACTTATATATTTATGTTAAAACAATCCCATATACAACCATGCAGCAAGTAGTGCCCCAATACATGGCCCAACAACTGGAATCCAAGCATATTTCCAATCGGAAGAACCTTTGCCTGCGATTGGTAGAATGGCGTGTGCAATTCGTGGTCCAAGGTCACGAGCCGGATTGATAGCGTAGCCGGTTGTCCCACCTAAAGACATACCAATTGCTACAATAAGAAATGCAACTGCGAGTGTTTGGACACCATCTGAGAAGACAAGACCTTTTGCTCCGAAAGAAAGTAGGACAAATACGAGAAGTGCTGTACCAATAATCTCACTGATCAAGTTTGCAAACGAACTACGAATAGCAGGTCCAGTTGCGAAAACTGCTAGTTTTGCTGCTTGATCATCTGTTTCTTTCCAGTGAGGAAGATAGTGTAACCAAACAACTACTGCACCTAAGAAAGCTCCGATCATCTGTGCGAGTATCATAGGAAATACTTGAGCCCATGCCAGCTTTCCAGCGACCGCAAATCCAACCGTTAATGCAGGATTGAGATAAGCTCCGCTAATATGACCCACCACATAGGCGCCGACCATAACCGCAAATCCCCATCCGAAGGTAATCACGATCCAACCAGCATCTTTTGCTTTGGATTTGTTTAACAGTACTCCTGCAACCACGCCGTTACCTAAAATAATTAAAATCATCGTTCCAATCATTTCCGCCATAAAAATGGACATACTTTATCCCCCTTTAAAATAGATGATCAGAGATAGTGAGGAGAAAAAGGGCAAAGAAAAAAATCACAAAATATTCCCTCTAGCTTAAAGGGAAATTTTGTGATTCTCCGCATCTCATCACTGGGATTAACTTTTATAGAAAAATGAAACCGTTTACAATTTAAATAGTATACTATTTTTCACGAAAATGCAACATTTTTTGCTTTACAGAATTATGCAGGCGGAAAGCATGCTATTCGTAAGTCAAAAAATAAGGAATCCAGATGGATGAAAAGCCAAAATCATAAGATCAGCCGTCAAATAGTTAACCATGTTTTGATCCACGATGTGGGTGTCATTCGCATGGAAGATTTAACAGACATTAGAAATACTGCTAAATCGAAAAAGGAATCTGGTCGTAATCTCCACTCATGGTCTTTCTACGAATTGAAAGAGTTCATCAAATATAAAGCAGAAATGGTAGGGATTCGCTTCGAAGAAGTAGACCCTAAATATACGAGTCAAACAAGCAAATGTGAACACCATGAGAAGTCCAATAGAAAAGGCTTAGTGTTTAAATGTAAGTCGTGTGACTATACCACTCATGCTGACTTAAATGGAGTGATCAATATTGGTAAAGCCATTTCGGGGGGCTATCTAGTAAGAAGAAAAAGAAAAAAGGTAAAGCTTCCCTAGCATACTGCAACAGGTATGCCGCCCATATCGGTACATTCTAACTGTATGGGATGGGCTGATGACACAGCCCTAAACTTGGGAGTCGTTCAAAATGGAAATGGATTACGAACGTTAACTACCCAAGAATCCCATCGGATTCCGCCGTGGAATGTCAAATATCCCATATTCGGTTATCAGAAGTTGTAACTGCGATCGCACCAGCATCTAAAGCCATCTGCACTTCCGCTTTGTTCCGAATCAAGCCGCCGGCTAAAAGTGGAATCTTTGTTTTCTCTGCTACTTCTTTGATAACATGAGGCATAATCCCTGGTAATACTTCTATAAAATCAGGATGAAAGGATTCTAGTAAGCGATAGCTTGTTTCCAAAGCATGAGAATCTAGCAAAAATAATCGCTGAATTGCGATAAGCGATTTTTTCTTTGCTTCTTTGACAACAGAGGTTCGAGTAGAGATTAAGCCTGCTGGTTTAATCTTTTGACATAGGAATTGGGCTGCATATTCATCACTTCGCAGGCCCTGAACCAGATCAGCATGCAAAATCACCTTTTTTTTGTGTGATTTAGCAAGTGAAACTAAACTTCCTAATTGACCGATATGTGTGTCCAAAAGTACGACATACTCATAATCAGAGCGTAACATCTTCTCAAATTGTTTGATGTTTTTCGCAGCTGGTAATATCTTTTGATCCGCAAAATAGGTCATACAAACCTCCATTGATTTGTTTTTTAAATGGAAATAGGTAATCATTCGCTTTTCAAGTGTAACACGATCTAGGCAGTCATTCATATGATGTAGCATCTGTACAACAGAAGGTGAATGTTTTGGAGATAAAGGCGAAAACAGATCTTGCGCCAGATAAGGTACAAGAGTTAGTGGAGAGATATTATGGTTATCAGGTAAAGAAGGTTCAGAAAGTTCGTGCGGTATATAAGTTAGAAACAGATCAAGGTACGGTTGCCTTTAAAAACGCACGAAAAATTAAAGATATTGCTTTTATTCATTCGGTACTACATCATCTCCATACATGCGGATTTGCAGAAACATCATCTCTCAGAAAAACAAAAACAAATACATTACTACTTTCCTATCAAAATGATGATTATGTAGTAGAGCAGTGGCTCCCTCAAAAGGTAGAAGAGGTAAGTGTACATGCAGATAATTGGTTGTTTTCAGCAGGGAAAGCGTTGGCTGCTTTTCATCATGCAATATCTTCTTATCCATTCAGCTATATCCCAAAAAAGAGAATTCGCAGACCTTGGGGGATTTGGTTTATACAACAATATAATAAAATAAAATACCATAGACCATGGGACCAGTCAGCTGAAAAGTATTGGTTATTAGATCGAATGAAACGAGCAAAAGATCAGTTTAGAATGTATCCGGCGATAACTACCCATCTATGTCATGGTAGCTTACATCAAGAAAATATTATGATTGATCGAGATCAAAAGGTATGGCTCATTGATTATGAGCGGATTACGTATGATGCCATTGGTAAAGATATTGCTCAGCTATTGATGTATCATTTTCGATTTCATTCATGGAACCAGGAAGCAGTAGAGCAGCTTTTAATAGGTTATGAAGAAGTATCTCCATTAAGTCAAGCTGATCTATATCATATTTGTACGAGAAGCCTTGTTCCAGAAAGTATAATATATGCATATTTGGATGGGAAAGTAATGGTAACGGATTGGGAGCAAGAGATGGCAAAAGAGGCTATATGGAAACGATTGGTTCCATCCTACTGGGAGAGGTGAGGTGGCGCTGGGTGTAGTCGTAAATCTACACCCAGCGCTGTTAGCTGTGATCTGTGTTAGGTGAGGGTAACCACCCTTGCGCTGTTGACATAGATCAGGCCGCCATGACCTGTATAGGCCAGTGACCTGCCAGTGATGGTTTCATGGTCAGGGAAGCTCATGGATGCTTTTCCTTCCTCCGAGAATACATTAACTCGGTTCTCGCTACAGCCACAACCACCAAAATGGTACTCCAACATGCCCTCACTCTTAGCTGTAAAAAGCTTTTGATCAGGACTGGGAGTATTCTTCACTACGAGCCTGCTTGATCCCATAGCAGTGATTCGCAGATCGTTGCAGGTCGCAACAATACGAATCTCCCCCTTCTGGACGGTCATGCTCCACTTGCCCCAAGCGAGCACTTTGGCTGGTTTTTCAATAGGATGGACAGTCAAGGTTCCATCCCCGTTTTCGATAATTTCACCTGTACAAAGTACGTGTGAATCACGGAACGAGACCTTGGTACGACCGTCTTCCCGATGAGTGACGTGCAGTTGATGCTTCATGATGATCTTCCCGTTTCCTCTCTTTGTTTGTGACTATACGGGTAATTTTATTATAACGACATCACGAAAATGTGCATACAAAAAGTTAAAAATTTTATCTTATGTCATAAATCTGAAGAAAGATTTTTCTTAATTTCTTGTACTTGTAGCGCGATTCCTTTTTCAATATCAAAAATAGGTTGATAGCTAAGTAATTTTTTTGCTTTGGAGATATTTGCCCATGTGTGCTTCGGGTCACCAGCTTGAGGGGGGAGGTGATTTTTGCGTGCTGGTTTTTCCGTATAGATTTCAATTAATGAGATTACTTCTTTGACTGATAGATGAGACAAACCACCAATATTAAATATTTCTCCCTCGCAGGAGGAGAATGCAGCTAAAAGATTAGCAGTAACAACATCATCTACATACGTAAAATCACGCGATTGTTGACCATCTCCATAAATGGGGATGGGTTGATTATTTAAAACCCGAGTGATCATGCGATGGAAAGCCATATCGGGTCGCTGCCTTGGACCAAAAACGGTAAAGTAGCGCAATGAGTTAACTGGTATGCCAAAATTTTTATAATACAACTGGCAAAGTTGTTCAGCAGAAAGTTTTGTTACTCCATAAGGAGAGATTGGATTTGGTATACGATCTTCTGTCGTGGGACCTTCCATACCTCCATAAATGGAGGAAGAAGATGAATATACTATTTTTTTTAGCGTTGGTACTTTTTTCGCAGCTTCTAAAAGTCGTTGTGTAACCAAAATATTGTTGTCCACATATGCTTTGAAATCTGTTCCCCAACTGGTACGGACACCTGGAAGAGCGGCGAGGTGAAAAATATACGCTACTCCTTCTAAGATAGAGGAAAGGGACACGGAAATCAGATCTTTTTCCAGAAAATGAAACCTAGGTTGCTGAAGTAGCCAACATAGGTTTCGCTCTTTTGTTGTTCGTTCATAATTGGAACGAAAGCAATCAATCCCCACTACATCAAAGTCTTCTTGCAATAGACGCTCACATAGTGTGGAACCTATAAAACCAGCACATCCGGTTACAAGTATTTTTGACATAAAAGTTTCCTCTATTTCTGTTCGTTTTTGCTTTCCCAGACAGATAAAATATCCTTTGCTACTCGTTCAAATCCATAGTTTTGTATAGCTAGTTTTCGTCCAGTTACAGCCATATGCTTTTGCAGTGCCGGATTCGAGAGAATAGTGGAGATAGAGTTGACAAAAGCTTCTGGATCTTCTGGGTTTTGTACAATTAGTCCATTTTCTCTACTTTGAATAACTTCTGGATTTCCTCCACGAGCTGTGGTTACAATCGGTAACCCTGCTGCCATAGCTTCATAGTGTACTCTGGCTAATGGTTCCTGCCATTGGGATGTACAGACAAAGATATCTCCAGCCCAAAACCATTTGTGGATTTCTTTTGGATCTACAAATCCTGTGGTAATAACGGGTACTGTAGAACGTTGGGCTAATGCATGGACATATGCGACATAGTCACTAATACCATCATCGCTGTACCATTTGCTTCCAACAAGAACAAGAGCGATATTCGAGTGCTTCTTTTTTAATGTATTCATCGCAAGGACTAATTTATCTACACCTTTTTTAGCAGTTAATCTGCCTACAAACAAAATTACTTTTTTGTTCTGCAAATTATGCTGTCGACGAAGTGCATCGCGTTCTTTTTTTCGAACTAGTTCAGAACTAGGGATGTATCGTTTTATATCTACTCCCGAATAGATCGTTTTTAATTTAGGCTCCGCTTGTGGATATTGCTTGGCAATGGTATTCCCAACATAGTTACTGACGGTTACGATTTTTTCTAATGATTCAATGGCAGCTACTGCATCAGTAGGTTGAATTTTTTCTAGTAGAAACATGTCATTATGCATACTGAGAATCAGCCTGGCATGTGGTGCTGTTTTGCGAATGGGTGGAACAAATTTTGGGCGATTAAATATATGGATCAAGTCATACTTCTTTACATTTCCTTGTAGATACTCGATGACATGCTTGATATAAATGTCTGGTAATTTCCCGGGTACTCGCACATAGTTAATGCCAGCTAATGTTTGTCTATTAGGAAGAATGGGATCGTCTACACTTAGGATCGTCAATTTGTGTCGTTTACTTAGGAGTGGAGATACACCATCTATATATGTTTGTATTGCTCCACCACGAACAGAGGGAACTGGTAGCTTTTCCGTACAAATCATTAAAATATTCATGTTTATACCTCCCTTTTTCCTTGCAAGGGATAGTTACTTATTTTTTTCCTACGAAACGTCGTTTTGCGTGTAGCTTTTCTTTGCTTTTGTAAAGGAGTTTTGCGGGATAATTTTTTCTTTCGCTTCGGGCCGCGATCAAGGGCTTTCTTCGGAGAACGTAAAGGAGTGCGTTTCTTTCTTTGTAAAGGAATACGTTTGTTTCTTTGTAAAGGTGCTTTGCTTCCACGTCTAGGAACTAACCTGCGTTTTTTGCGTCGAACAGGAGTGCGGACTGGTGAAGGTGTTGATTCAGGTGTTTCTGTTGGTTCTTGTTTGGGCGATTCCACTTCAGTAGGTGTTTCAACAGGTTTGCGGAATCTTTTTGCTGGTGCATTTTCTCGAGAGAATTTCTCCCAGTTTGGAATGTTCTTTCCGCCAACTTTCCATTCCTTACTTAGTTGTTGCAGTGCAGTCCACTTGGTAGCGTCTTGGCTTTCGATATTGGTTAGTAATGCTTCTAGTTGCTCATTCATCAGGGTTGTAGGACTAAAAATGATCTCTTTCACATGTTTATAAAATTCATTCGGCAGCATCATGTCTGTGAGGAAAACTTCGAATAATTGAGGGCTGATGGGATTTGCTTGATGGTAAGCTTGAATCATTCCGTTCATCCATTCCACATCCCAAACCCCTTTGTCTTCCATGGAACTAGTAACCAACTTGCGAAGATCACGAATTGGAAGGTCAAAAGACACTCCGTCTAGGTCAATTATCCAGACTCCTTTTGGCCCGAGTTGCCCATTGGAAAAGCCATAGTCTTGATGGGCTAAGCCCCAATGTTGCTCCCCTTTTGCAATTAGTTCATAGTATGGAGTAGTGTTTAATCGTTCTAAAGCCTTGATTGCTTGACGTTCGTATTTATCGACCATGAGAAATAACATCCGACTAGCAGGCATCTCTGGATAAGCACGTGCTAATTCCCGGAACCAATTGATTTTCGTTGCCATTTTTTCATATTGCTTTGGGTAATTGTGAAGTCTGCTGGAAAATTTGGAACCAAAAGGAGGGACATAACCTTTGGAATGTTGGTGAAATTCTCCTAAACCGTAGCAGAGCATTCCAAATCCCTCGATAGTTGTTTGATCAGCGGGAGTTAGATCAATCCAGTCTGTTACAATCCAAAGTTTTCCTCCAGCTTCTACATAATTTTTTCCTGATTTGGCTGGAATTAGCTTTGGTACTCGCGCACCCTGATTGACGAGATATTCTTGCGCTCCTACGCTAAACAAACTTCTCTCCGGTGTTCGATGCAGTACTTTTAAACTACGCATACCTTTATTCGTATCGATTCGCCAAATGGCGCCGCCTTTGTCTGGTTTGGAGGTAATCATCTCTAGGCTATTTAGTTTCATATCATATTGTGTTGCGACTTTTTTCGCTAGATTGGTAAGTTCAATTGGTACATCTTCTGTATCTTGTTCAGCAGTGCCCCAAGGCTGAATGATATATTCACTTTCCTTCATTCAAAGCCCTCCCACTCAAATTCTTCATTTGTGACACAGTATGTTTGTAGGAAAGATTGGGAAGGGCAGCTATCTGTTTCTATAAAAAATAGGTGTCTGTATCATCAATAGAATAATTTTATGGATCAAGTAATATATACCAAACATATATTAAGAATCACCAAAGAAGTATAGAGATGAAAGAGGCGATGTCATGAACGTTGCAGTGATTGGCATGGGCTATGTCGGAGCTACCATGAGTGTTGCTTTGGGCTTACATGGGCATCAAGTATTAGGGATTGATGTAGATAAGGAGAAAATCGCTTCTTTTAACAAAGGAATCATTCCTATTTACGAAATAGGGATGGAAGAGAATCTGCTTTCTTTGATGGAAGCAAAACAGATTACATTCTCAGAAGATTTATCTGATATCGATACATGTCAAGTTGTGATGATCGCAGTAGGGACACCAGCTTCAGCTGATGGTAGAGCTGACTTATCCTATATAGAAGAAGTTGCAAAACAATTGGGAAAAGTAATGAATAGGAAAAAAATTATCGTGATAAAAAGTACAGTACCAGTAGGTACATGTGATGTGGTAAGTCACATCATACAAGATGAACAAAAGAGGAGAGGAGTTTCTATACCCTTTGAGATTGTATCCAATCCTGAATTTCTAAGGGAGGGGCGAGCTTTGCAAGATGCCCTATACCCAGAAAGAATTGTTATCGGATGCAGCTCATCTCAAGCAAAAAAAGTAATGAATGAGTTATATCATAAAGTAGCTGATAAAATATTGTTCACTTCTGTACGAAATAGTGAAATGATCAAATATGCGTCTAATGCTTTTCTAGCAACAAAAATATCGTTTGTGAACGAGCTTGCACGTCTAACAGAACGAGTAGGTGCAGACATAACGGAAGTGGCAAGAGGAATGGGCATGGATAGTCGTATAGGAGAAAAGTTTTTACATGCAGGGATCGGTTATGGTGGTTCATGCTTTCCAAAAGATACGGAAGCCTTACTAGCAATAGGCAAAGATGCAGAAGTTGAATTATCTTTGTTACAAGCAGTAAAAAAAGTGAACATCTCTCAGATAAAATGGTTTTGTCAAAAAATGAAGACATGTATGGGCCATTTACAAAATAAAAAGATTGCTGTGTTAGGCCTCACCTTTAAGCCGAATACAGATGATATTCGTGAAGCACCAGCACTAAGAATTCTCGATTTTTTAATGGAAAATGGTGCTGCGGTTTCTGCTTTTGATCCAAAAGGAATGAAAGCTACAAGCAGTCTTTATCCAGAAGTGAACTACTGTGCAACACCATTACAAGCAATCCGAAATACAGAAGCTATTATTTTAGCAACGGAATGGCCAGAGATTGTGAAACTGGATTGGAAAACTGCTGCAAAAATAGTTGCAAAACCAATTTTGTTTGATGGAAGAAATGCATTAAATCCAGTAGAAATGGAGAATTGGGGCTACCATTACACAGGGGTTGGAGTGTTCACATCATGAAGGGTGTAATCTTATGTGCAGGAAAAGGTACCCGAATGCAGCCTTTTTCCTTGACCACTCCTAAGGTAATGCTGCCGGTCATCAACCGTCCTTTAGTTGATTATTGTTTAGAAAAATTTTACAAAGCTGGAATTGAGAATATAGCTGTCGTCGTGCACCCAGAACAGCAGCCACTTATTCATTATTTGTCGCAAATAAAGCCAAAACCAGAGATTTTTTATCAGAGGGAGCAATTAGGTATAGCTCATGCTCTTAAATTGGTAGAAGCTTATATGGGTGATGATTCCTTTGTTCTTTTGTTAGGGGACAATCTGATAAAGGAACCAATAGAGACACTGATTCAAGCTTTTCA
The DNA here is from genome assembly GCF_009831235.1 of Shimazuella alba. Classification (GTDB taxonomy): domain Bacteria; phylum Bacillota; class Bacilli; order Thermoactinomycetales; family Thermoactinomycetaceae; genus Shimazuella; species Shimazuella alba. Next base: position 114,663 of record NZ_WUUL01000004.1, read on the forward strand.
AGGAAATGATGGATCGATCCTATTGTCTGAAGTCGAAAATCCAAGTGATTATGGGGTTGCTGAAATCATTGAAGATCGTGCAGTGAATATAGTGGAGAAACCAGTTCATCCCAAAAGTAACTTGGCAGTCATGGGGATGTATCACTTTTCACCTGTTATCTTCGAATCCATACGATCGATACAGCCATCGCCAAGAGGAGAATATGAAATTACAGATGCGATCCAGTGGATGATCCATGAAGGATATGCCATTTCCTATTCGGTTACAAAGGAAAACTACACCGATGTTGGTACAATAGACCGGTGGTTATCAGCTAACAAATGGATGCTAAATGACTTGCTCGGAACAGATATCCAAGTCGGAAGAAATACAAAGTTAGAAAATTGTGTCGTCAAAGGACCTGTAGTCATTGGTGATGATTGTGTGTTGACCGATTCCATCATTGGACCTTTTGTCACAATCGGCGATAATGCAATCTTGGATAACTGCAATATTTCTCAAAGCATTTGTTTGGATAATACGACCATACGTGATTTTCCCAGACCTGTTGCTGATAGTGTATTTGGACAGCACGCACGGCTATTAGGAGAACAACCAACACAGGCGAATGCTATTCAATTGGTGTTAGGTGATCATTCAAGTATGTCTATATCGGAGTAAAATACCTATCTCAAATAAACGGATGGGTATTTTTTATGGAAACCGGAAATACTGAACGCAAAAAAGGAGGAAAAATGATGGATGAACAGCAAAAAAATGAAACATTACATGCAGAAGGTGCTAGCAAAGAACGAGATGAACGTTTAGCGAAAAAAGGAACCCCTCTCGGTGAAGCAGTAGAAGCAAACAAAGAGAAAAAAGTGCAGGGTAAGAACTTCCCTGCTACTTGATTTGTTGCTATACTGAATGCAATCCTATAACAACCCGACAATAGAGGAGTTAACATGGCAAACGCCAAAGATCGGGTTAAGAGCTCACTTCTTTCTGTCAAGGAGAGTATCCGAAGAGAGTATCGACGACTTGGCAAAATTGTTCCACCACAAATCACAGACAAAGCAATAACGGATGCTTTTACGGATGCAGTACGCAATGGCATTCCCATCTATAATAGGGATGGTGTGAGTCTAAATCCCAAGCATCCTGCAAGTTCTGAGTATTGGGAGACAAAGCGGAAGGACATGTGAGTAAGCGAGCGGTAGTGAATTATCACTACCGCTCGTAACATTTTTTGGGATAATATTCCTTTTTGGTAGGAAGTTGATCATCCAAATGCGAATTGATAAAGGAGTTATATTTGGAGGTTATTGGTATATGAGTCCTTTTACGTGGTCCCCACGGGAAAAAAAATTTGCAATCGCTTTGGTGGCAATATTAGTTTTTGCAATTGGTGCATTGCTCTGGAATCAAGAAGATCTACCATTGCAAAATAATTCTTTACCAATGTATCAGCAACAGCAATCACAAGTGAAAACAGTGGAGGCAAAGAAAGAGCCTCAATTTGCAACTATTGATGTCAAAGGTGCAGTCAAAAAGCCTGGGATCTATAAATTAACTAGTCCTGTTCGTCTGTATCAAGTGTTAGAAAAAGCTGGAGGAGCTACAGAGTCTGCTGATGTAAATCGGATAAACTTAGCGAAAGTGATAGTAGATGGTTCGATGATTTACATCCCTAAAAAGGGAGAGCAAATTCCAACCGAAGCTTCTCCGATTCAGAATAAGGAAGCAGATAAGAAAATCAATTTGAACACTGCTACTTTGGAAGAGTTAGAAACGTTAGAAGGATTGGGTCCGACGAAAGCGAGAGCGATTATTCAGTATCGTGGTGAGCATGGTGGTTTTCGTTCAGTCGAGGAGTTACTTCAGGTGTCTGGTATTGGGGAACGTACCTTGGAGCGAATCAAGGAAAAACTTTATGTAAGTTAGGAAAGATGAAAGGGGAGTTTAATGATCTCCCCTATTTTGCTTCATTAGATAAAAAAGCTCCTATTGGCATAGGAGCTTTCAAGCTTTACTGTAATATTTTTTTTACCAAAGCGATTGCTTGATCTAACTCTTCTTTTGTAATGGTTAGCGGTGGTGCAAATCGGATGGTATTATCATGTGTTTCTTTACAGAGCAGTCCTTCTTCCATCAGTTTTTCACAGTAAGGACGTGCTTTTTCATGCAGTTCCATTCCGACGAATAGACCTTTACCCCGAACCTCTTTGATTACTGGATTTTCAATCGTGCGAAGTTCACCAATAAAATATTCACCGAGCTCACGGGAACGTGTAGGCAGATCATCTTCTTCCAATACATCTAATGCCGCGATCGCAACTGCACAAGCAAGTGGGTTTCCTCCAAAAGTCGAACCATGAGAACCAGGTTCAAACACTCCTAATATCTCACGGTCAGCAGCTACTGCGGAGATCGGCATTACTCCTCCACCGAGTGCTTTCCCCATGATGTACATATCTGGCTTTACATTTTCCCAATCACATGCAAATAATTGCCCTGTTCTACCAAAACCGGTTTGGATTTCGTCTGCAACAAAGAGTACATTGTTTGCTTTACAAATATCGTATGCTTCTTTTAAGAATCCTTCTGGAGGAATGATAATACCTGCTTCTCCTTGAATAGGTTCCAATATAATTGCTGCGGTGTTTGGAGTGATCGCGTTTTTTAACGCTTCCATATCCCCATATGGAATGACTTTGAATCCTGGAGTCAAAGGACCAAATCCGCGTTGATAATCTGGATTAGAGGACATGGAAATGGTCGTGACCGTTCTTCCATGGAAATTATCTGCAAATACAATAATTTCTGCTTGATCTGCTGCTACTTTTTTTACATCATATGCCCAACGCCTGACGGCTTTGATTGCTGTTTCTACTGCCTCTGCACCTGTATTCATCGGCAGAACCATTTCCTTGCCGGTGACTTTCGCTACTTTTTCGTAAAATGGTCCAAGTTGGTCACTATGAAAAGCTCGGGATGTTAAGGTGATTTTATCTGCTTGGTCTTTTAATGCTTGAATCAATCGAGGATGACGATGTCCATGATTAAGAGCTGAGTATGCGCTGAGCATGTCCATGTAACGATTTCCATCTGCATCCGTAACCCAAACTCCTTCTCCATCAACTAGTACAATAGGAAGAGGATGATAATTTTTTGCCCCATATTTATCTGTTAGATCAATAATAGCTGCATTTTTTGACATTGTTATTCCTCCATAAAAATATTTAATAATTCTATTTTAACGGAAACGTTTTCACAAGCGCAATGAAATGTTTAGTTAAGCATGATCATGAATACTATTATGTACAGAAAAAAATAGATAATGAGTCGTTTTTGATTTAAAAAAGAAAAGAAATGAATAAAAATACATATGTATCACCTTGTCAGTTGTATTTGTTTTTCTACTAACCATAAAAAATAACAGATCAGTAGAGCAAAAGAATAAAGAAAGAAGAATGCAAAGAGGTGAACATAATGAAAGATAAATCGAGTCAAAAGTTTGCCAATAAATGTATCTTCAGAATGGGGAAAATGTTTTTGCCAAATTCTGATCACGAATGGCAGGGTGTATCTTCTATATAGAAACCAATTGTGAGGAAGGCAGGAGACAAAATAACTGATAAAGACTCCGGATAGAAAGCTATGCTCTTTTACAAATAACCAGTAGACCAAAAAGGTTACAATGAGTAGAATATACGAAGTGATCCAGGTTTTTCTCGTTGGTGAAAGTCTTCGATTTTGCAATTTTTCGTCACTCCTACATATGAACAAATAAATAGGTACAAGGAAGGATCGATAGTCTATGACAATAAAGTCAGATAGATGGATACGCACGATGGCAGTAGAACAGAAAATGATTGAACCTTTTGTAGAACGAAATATCGGAAAAGGAGAATCTGTTAGTTTTGGATTATCCAGCTATGGTTATGACTTACGTGTTTCTGACGAATACAAAATATTTCATAATGCATTAAACCCAATTATCGATCCAAAAGCGATTGATGAGAAATCTTTTATCGATTACAAAGGAGAGGTATGTATCATTCCTCCAAACTCCTTTGCCTTGGCAAGATCAGTCGAGTATTTTCGCATTCCTGACAATGTGTTAGCGATATGTGTAGGGAAATCTACATACGCTCGGTGTGGAATTATCACAAATGTTACTCCGTTTGAACCTGGTTGGGAAGGGCATGTTACATTGGAAATTTCCAATACGACACCATTACCTGCGAAAATTTATTCCCATGAAGGATTGTGTCAGGTGCTTTTTCTAGAAAGTGATGAAGTATGTGAAGTATCCTATAAAGATAAATCAGGAAAATACCAGCATCAACAAGGGATCACTCTACCAAAAGTATAGCGAATAGATGTTTGACGCATTTTGTAATATATGGTAAATTCACTCTAATCTAGCAATTGGTATAGGAGCGGATGGAGTGTATCGACCATTGGTTTGTTTTACATTTGGTTGGGTGATTGGTGAATGGTTTGCAAATCAAATGCAGCTGGATAGCTACTGGCAGATCACTATTTCTTTTTGGGTTATGGGGTGTCTCTTTTATGCAAAATTCATGAAAGGGATGCCCCTTATTTTATTAATCATAGGTATTTCTACTGGGTCATCCTATTTTTCCTTTTACCATGAAAAAAATATTTCTTCCTTTTCACATCCTACTTCCATAAATGCGATTGGTCAAATTACTACTTCTCCTGTGATAGATGGAGATACCATTCGTTTTGATTTTGCGATGCAGTATCTGACAGAAAATGGAAAAATACAACAAATTTCATCTGAAACGATACGTGTTACCAGCACTGCAAAGCATCCTCATGAGCTCGAGCAAATTCGCAAGTGGCAAACGAGCTGTTATGTACAAGTTCCCATTCAACTAGAAAGACCACCAACCGCGAAAAATCCAGGAGCATTTGACTATGCCCAATATTTACACCACTATGGTATCCATTGGCTGGCAAAAGTGCCATCTGTCTCACAATTTCAGGTGTTGTCCTGCAAAGCAACACTCACTTCGCAGATTGCACAGTTGCGTCAATCTTTACATGATCGCCTGGCACTGTTGTATCCAGGATCTTCTGGACAAGCAGGACTTCTGCAAGCGATGATACTTGGAGAACAGCAAACATTAAACCAAGATACACAAGAGATTTTTTCTACACTCGGTTTGGTTCATGTCTTATCTATTTCTGGTCTTCATGTTTCTATTTTAGTGGGAAGTCTTTATTTTTTGCTGATTTCTTGTGGGATTACCAGAGAGCGAGTAGCTATCATCATTCTCGTGTTTTTGCCATTCTATGCTATTTTAACTGGTAGCAGTGCGCCAGTGGTTCGCTCTGTTATTATGGCTGGCATGATGTTAGTAGCGGTACTTTTACGTCGAACATCAGATGCAGTCTCCTTCCTCGCGCTTGCTTTATTGATTCAATTACTTTGGAATCCCTATCAGTTATGGGAACCGGGCTTTCAGCTTAGTTTTTTGGTAACATTGGGATTGCTTCTTTATGTAGAACCTCTCACGCATCATCTGCCTGTTCCTGGGTATCGGTTTCGACAAGCACTATCTGTAATGATAGTCTCCCAAGTGGTATCTTTTCCAGTGATTATTTGCACCTTTTATCAATATTCATGGTTGTCCGGTCCAGTCAATCTGTTTTTTGTCCCTGTCTATAGCATTGTCATTTTGCCATTTTCCACCCTGTCCTTACTGGTTAGTTATCTTTCTATCGAATGGGGAGTAGCACTCGCGACTCTCACCTCATGGATCATGTCTGGCATGGATCAGTTATTAACTGGTATATCTAAATTGCCTCATTTGACATACTCTATTTCTCCTCCTGCATTAGGATGGGTTCTATGCTATTTCTTTCTCTTTTGGTTTACTTATGTCACCATCGTAACGGATCTCCTATTTGTACGAAGGTTAAAATTTGTTACCTTACCAGCACTTTGTTTTTTGCTTGTTATAATCACTGTGGGAGCAAAAGGCTCGATGGAGACTACCTTGATCACGATCATAGATGTGGGGCAAGGCGATGCAACACTGATCGAGACAGCTGGAGGAAAGATAATCCTTATGGATGGTGGAGGAACGCTGCCGAGTCAAAAAAAACCGTGGCAAAAGAGGAAAAAGTCTTTTGAAGTTGGCAGAGATGTAGTGGTTCCTTATTTGCGTTATCGAGGAATTAATCATATTGATACGATGATCATGACTCATGGTGACGGAGATCATATACGAGGACTGGAGGCGGTAGTGAAGCGATTTTCGATTGGTGAAGTATTGCACAGCGGAGCACCGCCAGCAGACAAATTTGAATCACAACTGCTCTCGACGATTCAGAAAAAACATATTCCCATAAGAGTAGTTGGTTCTTCTGACCAGTGGTGGATGGAGAGTGGGATGCATGTTCAAATTTTGCATCCTTTGACTACTGTCTCTTCAGGAAATACCAACAATGGATCGATCGTTATGTTACTATCAATATATAAAACCAAACTCCTTTTTACTGGGGATATGGAGCTGCCTGTGGAAGAGGAAGTGCTGGCTCGGTTTCGTTTGCCAGCTATCGACATTTTAAAGGTAGCCCATCATGGCAGCAATACATCTTCCCATGATGCTTGGTTGTCTGCTGTGAAACCAAAACAAGCTCTCATATCTGTTGGAGAACATAATCGATATGGTCATCCAAAAGCGGAAGTGCTTGCGCGTCTGCGCCAGATTGGGGCTCACATCTGGAGGACAGATCAACAGGGGGCTATCCTAGTAAAAGTGGATCAAAGAGGATATCAGCTGGAAAGCAATGAAAGGTGATGACCAACTGCGTGATAGAAAAAATGCCTGCTGTTTCTTTGTATTATGGAGTAGAATCTTTTCTTATGGAAGAAGCATGTAATCAACTGCGATCACAAGTACCAGAGGAAGAGCGGGATTGGAACCTGCTGATACTCGATCTAGATGATATTCCTTTAGAACAGGTAATCCAAGAAGCAGAAACTCCCTCTTTCTTTGGTGGAAAAAGATTAATACTAGCAAAGAATGCTGCTTTCTTTACTACAGCCAAGCCAAAACGAGAACAAAATCATAACATAGATGCTCTACTTGCTTATCTTCTTAGACCAAGTGAAGGAACTGCCCTTGTTTTTACTGTTGTAAACGAGAAATTAGATAAACGGAAAAAGTTAGTGAAACAGATGGAGAAAGTAGCATCCATAACCAAATTTGATATGTTGAAAGGACAAGCATTACTAAAATGGGTGGAAAACCGATTTCGTTGTTATGAGGTTAAGATAAAGCGTGAAGTATGTATCCATTTTATTCAAGTAGTAGGAAATGACTTGCGGCTTTTGGATCAAGAATGTAGAAAACTAGCGAATTATGTAGGAGAAAAAGGGACTGTTACAGAAGAAATCATCGCTCAACTTATTCCCCGTACATTAGAAAGCAATGTGTTTCAACTTACCGAAAAATTAGCTGAGAAAAAGATTGCAGATGTATGGCAGATATGGGAGGATTTACTCACGCAAAAAGAGGAACCTATTCGCATACTAGCTTTGATGACAAGACAATTTCGCATATTATATCAAACGAAAGTGCTCTCTGCTCGTGGAATGGGAGCAAGTGAGATTGCCAAAATGCTAGGGGTGCACCCTTATCCAATCAAATTAGCTGTTTCACATTCAAGTGCATTCTCAGAGAAACAATTGAAAAAATGTTTAGCAATGGCAATTACAGCAGATCAAGATATCAAATCTGGTAAAATAGAAAAAGTACAAGCAGTAGAACAAATATTTATGGAAATACATAGGATAACAGCATAAAGAAGGGTGTAAAGATGGAACAAGCACATTTACGGAGTCTACGAAAAAAACAATTACTCTATACCAATATCATTTTCCTATTGTACGGCATACTTGCCTATGGTGTTATTTTTAGCAGGGCCACTGGTTTAGTGGTTTATCTAGTACTAGCTGCTATCTTTCTGATCTCGCCAATTGGCTTTTTTATGTTTCGATCACCACAACCACTCTATCTTTTGTTTCCAAGGATGAAGGAACTGCAAACCTATGAAAAAAATAAACTGAAAGATGCATGGTTCTCCTATCATATTACTTTTGCTATTCTTCAAGTCGCAGCTACTATCTTTTTTATCATCCAAGCATTTATCCGTAATCCTAAGTTAGCTTTTATTGATGGAATCCCTTATTGGATCATCTTCGCCGTTTCTGCTATTCTTTTATGGATCGGAAATGGAAACCAACTGTTTCATGCACGGAGATTGGATAATAAAACCTATGAACAGTTAAAGGTTTATGCAGCGGATCGTCGAACATTTGCGATGGTGTTCGCGATTGTTGCGTTGGTGATGACGGTTATTGCGATTTTTGTCGTGAGTATTATGTCGCGGAAGTTTATATGAAGTGTATTTCATACTTAATATTGCTATAATGGAAGGGTCAATAGTGCTAAACAGATAGAAGGAGTGCACTATGAGCAATCATGAACGGTACTGGCTTCAGAACAAAGTCCTTGAAATCGCTGGGCTTGAAAAGGATCCTTTGGGTCCTGCATACGGCATTCCGATCACTCATCAAAAGGCAGAGGAAGCTCGAAATAAGCTACGTAAGGCTGGTTACGTGCTTTGGCAGAACCCTGCTGGTGAGTGGGATGTCTACCCGAATGGGACACCTTCGAGCAAGTTTGACACCAGCGGTATTCGAGTTGGTTGTTTCATCAACACTGATAAGTGAGTGCTGTTTCTGCACCCTCCTTCCTGAGTGAGAAGGAGGGTGCAACATTTTGTAGCTGATATATTTTCAAGAGCTCATTGGTATAAATGTGTAAGAGATCTCTTCTATTTTTACTCCACAAATTATTTGGGTAGTAGACATTCAAAAAAGTACTCTTCTAATGTATGGATTAATATATGAAAAAGATTCTTTTACTAAACTTAATAAAATGCTATCCTAGTATGGAAAGAAGAAATCTAGGACACTTTGGAGATCAGCATGAAGTTTCTTCACCGAGACAAAAAGATTTCCCCAGTAGCGATTCGTCTCGCTATCCGAGGTGTAGAAGACGCAATTAAGGTCTTCGAGAACTTGAAGAAGATTCGGGGGAATACAGACTCTGAGAAGTATCAAAAGGCTCATGAGATGATCAAGGGGCTGAATTACTATCTCTGTAGGGGTGTAATTTGTGAAGCTAAGGAGATCGATCCGGAAAAGGGTGGCTTCTTTGAAGAGAAGGTCTATGGAGAACTCACTCAACTTCTTGTCTGGGACGATCGAGTAAATATGTTTAGGATTGCGAAGAATAATAAGAACTATGTAGATGAGTTTCTCGTAATCTTCCGATTTGCTCTGACAGTCCTTAATGAAGCCAAGAATGGGAACAGGGATCACCGATCACTTTACGAGGTCCTTCCTTGGTGTATCTGGGATTACCTTGTATGGGTGAAAAAGTAGATAAACATTGATGGTGTACACCATCAACAGGGTGGTTGCAAATTCGACCACCCACAAAAATATTACGAAAAACTTATATAACTATTTGTACATAAATAAATTCGCGAAATTGCAGGGGCCGGTATCCATGTGGATACCGGCCCTCACTCAGGTCGGTAGAGTTTACCTTCTCAACCGCGAGGGAGAAGGTGGAACTCTCTTGCCCAAGTGATGTAGAATCGATCACCACACTTCACGGGAATCGTTTCTCCTCCACTTCCCCTCAGGATGACGTAGCCATCGTAGCTGAACTGGTGAATCCCGTTGCCGATAGGCTGGAAGTCGGTGTACAAGAAAGCGAAGCCCATCAGAATGAGACGAACTGGCTTGCCATCGACGAAATGAACATCTGTGAACGTCAGCTCAGAAAGGTCTTCGATCTTCCGATCGACAGGGAGAGGCTGATGCGTCTCCGGAGGATAGTAGAATTGGTTGTAGGAAACCTCCTTGTTGGAAGAGAACAGGTGAAGCACCCAGGTAAGGACCTGGTGGATGAATTCGCGCAATTGCGGCTCCTTCTTGATCGGTTAATTTTATTTTAATATGAATTTACTCAAAATGAAAAGGATTTAATAGATTTCCTTTATCTGATAGTTCTTTTCAAGTAGCAAGAAAGAGGATAGAATAAAGTTGCAAACTGGAATTCATGAATGGAGGAAAAGTGGGAGAACAGAAGCCGCCTAGCAATGAGGAAATCAAGCGTCAGCTTCGGGCGACGCCAGCAGCGAAGCGACAGAAGCATCATCAGAGCCTTCCCAGTAGGTTGTGAAGGGGTGTCTGTGATGCGACAGATGAAGTGCTTGACAATCTGAGTGATAAGGACTGGCTTGCTATTTTCCGTTGGATGGGAAAGATCAATCCGTTTGATGAGTGATCTGCGATTTTCCATGTTCTGAGTTCTAGGGCTGGTTACTTAGGTAATCAGCCCCATCCAAGTAAGTGAAGAGCCAAAAAAGCAGTAGTCATGACTGCTCTTTTTTATATCTTTGTGAGCGAGAAAACCCCTAGGAAAGAAAGTAGTAGAAAAAACGAAATGATTTTCATAAAAAATCCTTAATCGGTTTTATCGATCAAGGATTTTTTACTCTATTTTTTATCCATTGATAAGTGCTATTGCGAGGTCGGGAGAAAACTCACCTGCTTTTGTTCCTTTCCCTATTCCACAATCACCGTCTGATTCGCCAGGTCGTTTAATCCATAAGAATGCATCTGTAATGGAAGTAGATTTTGTTGATGGTGTTTCTCCGAGTTTTCTACCAGACGGATTACACCATTGTCCATTGGAACCATTGCCATTTCTACTGGTATCAATGACAAGATGTGCAGAAACGTTGTATTTCTTTTTTAGTTGATCGATCAGTGTTTGGCCATACTTTTCAACATCAGTTGTTTTGTTGTAGTTAGAGACATTTAACGAAACACCGCGTGTATTTTTGACACCAGCTTGATTTAGCCAACCAGCCATGTCTTCCGGAGATTTCCATTTTCCATCTCCAGCATCCATATAGGTCCATGTATGTGGAGCCTCTTTTTTCAATACTTCGGTTGCATCTTGGAGCAAGGCAAATCGAGTTTGGCGATCTCTGTCGGATAAACAATCGAGATGGATGAGTGCATCTGGTTCTAATATAACAATTGCAGGACGGTTGCCGATCCCTGAGGCAATTTTTCGAATCCAGTCTTTGTATTCCTCAGGTGTTTTAGCTCCTCCTGCAGAGTATTGACCACAGTCACGTAACGGAATGTTATAAGCTACTAGCATAGGAAGCTTGTTTTCTTTAGCTGCTTGGGAAACATAGTCATTTACTTCGCTTGTATTCCACTCACCAAACCATTTCGCGGTAGGAATAGTAGCTATTTTTTTATTGATTTGTTCTGAACGTTTGTCTTTGGGATTTTGTTTCACCCATTGAATGGCAGGGGAATCTTTTTCTTGATACAAGCCATCTGTTTGAAGATAAGGATCGTTTGTTTCGATTACTTGTTCTGGATTATCTGTTGCAAATGGTTCCTCAGCAGATACTTTATTTTGATGGTGTGGCTGCTGTTCTGTAACCGTAATTGGAGCAAAATCGGGAAATAATGTTTGAATTTGCGAAGTCCACCAAACGTTACTAAGGATAAACAAACCCAGTACTGTTTTTACCAATTGCATTGCCTCCCTACATGTCAATCATGTTGTGTTTACATTTTGCAATAATTTGCTTAATCATAATAGTACTGGAATAAGAAAAGGGATTCAATATTTTAAATTGGGAATTATTTGAACATTAATTTGATTGTCTATCTAACAAAGAATCCCTTCTGTTGCTAGTAGTTTCAAAAAAAGAACGATATTCCTTTATATAAAAATTTGATCCCAAATCCAAGTAAGATCAAACCCGTTAGAAAGGTAATAATCCGAATTCCTTTTTGATGTAGAAAACGTCTGCTGATGTGTACAGTGGTAGCCACATTTATATTCCAAATAGCGATACCGAGAAATAGACAAAAAATGCAAATCAAAACAAGATTTGTATCGTTATTTTGAACGAGTGAAACATAGAGGGAACCATAAACGCCTAACCAAAAAAGAAAAGTGATAGGATTTATGATCGCAATCAGAAAGCCTGACCAAAATGCATTCCATTTACTTGGTTCAATCGAAGCGATCTGCAAGATTGGATCATTGGATATTTCAAAGGAACTTTTTATGCTCGAGTAGCTAAGTTTGAGGAAAAATAAGGCTCCTAACCATGTAAGGATGATATGTATCCAGCGTATGGACATCCATTCAGAAATTCCTTGATTTATAGCGATCAAATATACCAAATCAGCAGTAAGTGCTCCGAGAGACACCATCCAAGCGCAAAGAAAACCTTGTCCGATGCCTCTTCGCACAATTTCAAAATTTACTGGACCCATGGGAACTGCAAAGGAAATTCCCAGCAAAAAGTGACTTAACATCAGTTCCATATTTGATAATCCTTTCTTGATAGATAAGAATTCTTATTTATATAAGTGCAACTAGAGTGCAAAATCTAACTGTATCCTCTATTTAGTAAATGAGCAGTTGGACAAATTTAGAATAAGAAAATCGCTTTGATAAAAAACTAAGGATAAGAAAAAAGTAGGGGCTACTAGTATGCAAAAGTTTGAGCATGTAATAGAGAAGATCGCGGATTTTATATGGGGTTTTCCCATGATCATTTTTTTACTCTTAGCGGGCTGTTATTTTACGATTAGGCTGAAAGTGTTACCTATTCGGTATTTTTTCATCATCATCAAAGAAACAATCGGAAAATTGTTTCAGAAACAAAAAGCCTCAAAGGAAAAAGGTGCATTGACGCCGTTTCAGGCATTCTCGTCTTCTTTGGCAGCAACAGCGGGTGCAACCAATATTGTGGGTGTTCCTGTAGCAATAAGCCTTGGGGGACCAGGTGCATTGTTTTGGATGTGGGTCGTAGCGCTCATAGGAATGTCTTTGTTATATGCGGAGATTGTTTTGGGATTGGCATATCGAGAAAAAAATAAAAAGGATGAGTGGATAGGAGGACCGATGTCATATATGCAGAAAGGGCTTGGCTGGAAAAAGATGAGCATCGTGTATGGAGTAGGGCTGTTATTAGAAATCATCCCAAGTTGCATGGTACAAGCCAATTCTGTTACAGAGCCGATTGTAAGAGCTTTTTCTATTTCATCTATTTGGGTTGGATTAGCGATCGCAGCCGTTACGGCTTTGATTGTTTTTGGAGGAATGAAACGAATGGGTAAAGTAAATGAAAAACTGCTGCCTATTTTGGTTGTTCTTTATGTGGTGGCCTGTTTGATTGTGATTGGAGTTCATTATGAGCGTATCATTCCCAGTTTTGGTATGGTATTTTCTCAAGCGTTTCATAAATCGGCAGCTGTCGGGACTTTCGCAGGTGCTTCCATGGTTTTGGCTATGAGATGGGGGTTTGCAAGGGGATTGTATACATCTGAGATTGGACTTGGAACCGCATCTATCGCAAATGCCACTGCATCCGTGAAGTATCCACCACAACAAGCATTTTGGGCAATCATTACGGTTTCCATTGATACCCTTCTCATATGCACCTTAAGCGGTTTTGTTGTTCTCACTTCTGGAGTCTGGACCAAAACACCTATTAAAGATGCACCAAGTATGGTAATCCATGCATTTCAAGGTGTATTTGGCAAAAACGTGAGCGATTGGTTTATTTCAGCATTGCTCTTTTTCTTTGTGATTGCGACGTTAAATGTAATTATTTTTTATGGGGAGCAACAAGCCACGATACTCTCCGGTCGAAAATTACAGTTGACGATACGATTTGTTTATTTTGTCGCGATCGTGTTAGGGGCTGTTGGTGCGCTTGCATTTTTGTGGAAATTGCTCGATTTGATGCTTGCGATTATATTAGTACCAAATGTATTAGCTATTTTGTTTCTTGGAAAAAAAGTTTCTCAATTAACAGATCAATATATAGAGCAGAGAAAAAAAGACAGCCCACAAAATAAGACTGCCCTTGAAAGTCGTTAATTTTCATGCTTCATAATCCGACTTGTAACCTCGTAGGCGGAGGTAAAGGAAAGCTCAGATAGCTGCCCTTCTCCATGACACCAGTCACCAGCGAAGTATACATCTTTTAAACTATAAAATTGTACAGGCATCAGTTGTTGGTCGTGGATACTTTTAATCTCTTGTACGGTTGCTTTTTTGGAAAGCCGTTTTGCAACCAGTACATCTCGCCAACCAGCAAAGTGTTTATCATAAACGGATTCGATGATAGCTACTTTCTCATCCGCTTGGCCTTCTTTGATCTCTTCTTCATTTAAGTAAGCGACACCTTGTAAGAGTTGTCCGCCTTCAGGTACACAGGTTTTATCATAATGAGAGATATCGGTAACAAATACTCTTTCACCTTTATGATAGATATAGGTATATGGACTAGCAATTCGTTCGGATAAACCAATGTCAAATACGACTACTTGTGTTGGTTGGTAATTGGTATACGTCGTAAATAACGATTCATGTTTGGTTTCTGCAAACAGTTTGCTCAGCTCTTTTGGCGGGATACAAAAGATAAAAGCATCTGCTTGATAAGATTGTTCTTTTCCGTGAATCATAGTTACTTTGTTATGATTCACTTCGATTTTATCGATCTTTTCTTTGGTTATAATGTTACCGCCATTCTTTTCAATAATACTCGCAAACGATTCAACGATAGCTTGCCATCCACCACCGATGTATGAAACCGCCCGCTGGGTGGAGAACAATCTTTTGTAATAAGCAAAGAACAAAGGCGATGGAATATTTTCTGGTTCATTGGTAAAAAAGTTAGATGATGCAACGGTTAAAAGTAACTCACGAATTTGCTCAGGCTGCTTTTTTAAATAATCACCAATGAGTACTCCATCTTCTCCACGTTCAATAGCACTCAATGTTTTTAAAATCTCAGCTGCAAACCGCACTTTGTTTTCTGCATCCAGTACTTTGGTTTTATACAATCCTTCTAAAGTGGCCGGCATAGGAGTTGTAAAAGTTCCCATGTCGTAAAAAGCTTTAGAAGAAGAGAAATCGCGCCAATCCACTTCTAATTTTATTTCTTTTTCGAATTTCCGTAAGATAGACTTATCACGAGCATAGATAGCGTGTGCTCCAAAGTTAAAGTTAAAACCTTTCATCGGGATGGAGATTGCACGGCCACCTAATTTGGGCGCTTTTTCCAATAGGGTTACTTGGTATCCGTGGTATGCTAGTCGGGCTGCTGCAGAAAGTCCAGCCAAACCTCCACCAACCACAACGACTGACGAGGACATAGATAACTCCCTTTACAAATTTCATTTTTCAACAGTATCGTAGACATAGATAATTTCCCTTCTCCTGTGCGAAAAAGGGATTTCATATACTTATGGTTCTCTTCATCCCCTACATTGTAACAAGTTCTTTTGATTTTCGGTAGACTCCAATCATATTTTTAATTTTACGACAAAAGATAGGAGAGTGAGGCAAATGAAATTAGTGAGCGCTTGTCTGATGGGTGTTCATTGCCGTTTTGATGGGAAGAGTAGCCTAGATCAAGATATTAGGCAATTGGTAAAAGAGGGGAAAGCAGTTCCGGTTTGTCCGGAGCAGATGGGAGGACTTTCTACTCCGCGTCTTCCAGCAGAAATAGTTGGCGGGGACGGCTTTGACGTCTTAGATGGCAAAGCCAAAGTGATAACGATCGAAGGAGAAGATGTAACAGAAGCCTTTATACGTGGAGCCAGAGAAGCACTCCGCATAGCAAAATCAATTGGTGCTACAGAGGCGATTCTGAAAGAGAGAAGTCCATCTTGTGGTAGTCATATGATTTATGATGGAACATTTCAAGGAAAGAAACAGGCTGGCAATGGGGTAACAGCAGCACTATTGGAACGCAATGGAATCAAAGTGAGCAACGAAGAAACATGATTGAAATTTTGTTAAAACAAGTTCCAGAGTAGTGTGATCTCTGGAACTTGTTTTTGTGTTAGTTTTTTCCAAGCACCCATTTGCTTTTCATAAACATGGTATAGGCGATAAAGAAGGAAAGGGCTATGAAGACAACAGAACTTCCAGAGACTAGAAGTATGCTATTGATATCATAAATCCCATAGATTAGCTGCTTGATCAGAGCATAAATATTTAAAAATGGGATAAGGAAGTGCGTTGTTGTCAACTCGTTTACAGAAACACCTATTAATAGGAAATAAGGTATCATTGCACCTGTTGTAATAGGGGTAATGTAGTTTTGTGCTTCTTTTAAATTATTCGCAAATAAACTGATTATGATTTGTACACTTGAAACTAATAAGGCAAAGAAGATGATTCCAACTAATAGACTGATAGTGAAAAAGCTGACATTTTGATCTAATTTCAAAGCAATTGCAAGCTTTTCGGTAAATAAATTTACACCTAAAATGAACGATATGACGGAGAAAACTCCACTTATCATACTTAAGACAGCAATAGTCAACCATTTACCAACGATAAGATGAATGCGATGGACTGGGGTCATCAACAATGTTTCCATCGTTTTTCGTTCTTTTTCTCCTGCAAATAAATCGTTAGCTGCTGGGATTCCACCCATTAAAACAGCAAGTACAATAATCAGTTGAGCAATAATGGAAATAATATAGAGCGATTGATCGTCACCTTTACTGATACTTTTCATGTTGATTTGAAATGGATTAATTTCTTTTGGATCTATGTTATTCTCCAATAAGCGTGATTGAACAAGTTTATCTTTTTTTAGTGTAAATGCATTTGCTATTTTTTCTTGTGCATTTCCACCTTTCGTACTAGTGGGGTCTGCTTGAAAGAGTACCTTTGGTATTTTTTTGTCTTTTAATTGAAGACTGAAATCAGCATCGGCGGAAAAAGCGACATTTGCTTTCCCATCCACCACCATTTTTAACGGATTGGCAGATGGGATCAACTCTAGTCCCTTGATTTCTTTTAACCAGCTTAATATCTCTTTATCTGTACTATTCGCTACCGCTACTTTTATTTGCTCATCTGTGTCACTCATCATTTTTTCCGTGAAAAACAACATACCGGTAATAAATACAATCGGTAATAAGACACTCAATAGAATCGTTTTGCTATCGCGTAGTGAATCTTTCAATTCCTTTTGAAAGATATACCAAGTCATGAATGAACCCCCCTTACAATCAAAGACATGAAGATATAGTTCAAATCATTGCTTTCTTCTTGTTTATATAAATCTTCAGTGGTTCCGTTATATATCATCTGACCTCTATGAATCATGACGATGGACTGACAAAGCTGTTTTACTTCTTCCATGATGTGACTGGAAAAAATGATTGTTTTTCCTTCTTTCCGTAATTGGTGTATAAGCTCCCGAAACATATTAGCAGAAGTAATATCAAGTCCCGTAGTTGGTTCATCTAGCAGGATGATCTCAGGGTCATGGATTAATGTTCTAGCAATAGTTACTTTTTGGCGCATCCCTTTGGAAAAAGCGCCAACTCTTCGATCAAGGTATTCTTTCATTCCAAAACGGACAGATAAATAATCAATTCGCGTTTGTGTTTCGTGTTTGCTTAATCCATGAAGTTTTGCAAAATAAGCAAGGTTTTCTCGCGTCGATAATCTATCATATAACCCTGTCTCACTTCCAAATAAAACCCCTATCTTTCCTTTGATCTTCATTGGCTCCTTGTGAATATTGATTCCATCTATATAGATATTGCCTTCAGACGGTTGCATGATGGTTGAAATCATACGGAGTAAGGTTGTTTTTCCCGCTCCATTTTCCCCAAGAAGTCCTACAACATCTCCTTTTTTTATTTGAAAAGAGATATCTTTTACTGCTTCAATGTTTTTTTTTCTTATCTGGAAAAATTTTTGATACATGCTGTATGTCTATCATGTTGTGCCTCCTTCAATTGATCTGTTTTTATCATATAGATACACAGACATGAATACATCGATCTTGTCGCGAATCGTGCCTTTTCGGTTGTGAATGTACCCATGCATTTCATGAACATGTTGAAGTGTAATAAACATATTTCGTGAGATGAGTTGAATATATGATTCGAGTTGGTTTAGTTGATGACCAAAAATATGACTTGGAGAAGCTTATCATTACACTGGAAAACGAAGCAAATATAAAGATCATTTTTTCAACAAATAATTCTGAGGAAGCATATATAAATTAATTAAAGAAAACGAAATTGATTTGCTCATTACCGATATTGAAATGCCTATGTTATCAGGTTATGAACTCGCGGATTTTATTCGTAGCTATGGAATGGAAATAAAAGTAATCTTTGTGACTGGTCATAGCGGGTATGCAGTCCATGCTTTTGACTTGGATGTATTAGATTATATTATGAAGCCTTTTTCAAAAGATCGATTATTGAGGGGGATAAGCAGATTACAAAAGAAAAGGGATGGAAGAGATAAAACGAAGTTAATTTTAAAAACAAAGTCAGAAGTCTTTCTTATAGAGAAAAAGAATATTATTTATATTGAACGGACTGGCAGGTCTACTACGATTTACACGACTACTGGAGATTATTCTTCTTATCAAACGCTAAACGAATTAGCGGAAGAGTTAGCAGGATCGTACTTTTTTCGAGCTCATAGGGGATTTATTATCAACATTCATCATGTGAAAAATTTTTCTTTGTACACAAAGAATTCCTATACAGTTCATTTTAAACATACAAAAAGTACAGCAATTATAACAAAAGCTAATTTAGATGTATTACAAGCTCAGTTTTTTAACTAGGAGACAGTCTATGAAGTATTATTTCTATCCGATCTTTATTGTAATGATTCATTTCGTTATCTGGGGTAAGTTCATTTACGATCATCCTAGTCTGTGGGCTTATGTCCCTTTGATTGGATTTATCGGTTATCTTTTCTCTGAAGTGAAAGTTCTAAAACTTTATCCGTTTCTATTAACCGTGTTGTCATTGAAAAAACAGCTGGTTTCATATGGATACAGGTTCTTTTTCTGATCATGATCTTCCTATCGGTTCAGTACTCTGTTCAAATCCTGGCATTATCTGGGAGTATCATATGTGAAATAATAAGAATAAAAAACTTTCCAGGTCTAGTGAAAGACCAAAAAAATTTAGAAAAGTTATCCAAGCAAATGGAAGAAATGGATCGTTATTTACTTACCATTCGTTCTCAACGGCATGACTTTCTAAAACATGTGAGTGCGATTGGCCATTTAATGGAACAAGAAAGTAATAAAGGTGCGAAGGAATATTTGGAAGAATTAGTAGGAGAGTATGAAGGAATAAATAGTACGTTAAAAGGGGAGAGTACTCCAATTGCCTCGATTTTGTTTAAATACAAAAAAATTTTAAATCGAATCGGTACGAACGTTACATATAAGTTAGACGTTCCTGTTTCGTTATTACCTTTGAAAAAAATAAATCAAGTCCAATTACTCGAAAATTTATTAGAAAATGCAACCGATGCAATATGTGGTTATCATGCTCTTCATTCTCAATCTTCTCTTTCTGTTTCGACAGCAATCCATAGTGGAATTTATATTCTTCAGATCGAAAATAGTGCTTTTTTCAAAAATAGGCATATATTGGATTCGTTATTTGAGAAATTTGAGATTACCTCTAAACATGGTGAACATCAAGGACTTGGTACATATATTATCTCCAGTTTGGTAAAATCACACCATGGGATATTAACGTACCAATTTCAAAATGATGAGTTGAAGATAATAATCAAACTACCTATAATAGCGGAACTTAACAAAATAAGTGGTAAGTAGAATGTAAGTACACCACAAAAAGATGAGCGATTTAAACGGAAGAGATGTTTAGTTTTTCTATCCACTTCAAAACAAAAAATCCTCTAGTAATTTGGTTGAGAGGATTTTTGTGTTTTGAAAATTCTTATCGTTTCCATGTTTGTTGAATAGAAAAAGATAAAACGAATAACAAGGCGATTAGAAAAGAATTCATTACAAATATTTCTAGTATTTCTTCGGAAAATTGTTGTATGTTCTGTACGATTCGAGGATAGCTCTTGAAAGAAATGGAGTCCATACTTATCGATATTACAGCGACGGAAAAACTGGAGATAACCCAATAAACAGCTGCTTTTCTTACTTGGAAAAGTTTAAAATATGGAAATATAAACAGCATAGCAATGAGTCCGTATAAAAGTAAAATAAAATCTCCATCGCTAGTCCAAAAAAACACTGGAATTTTTATTTGGTTGGGTGCTAAATACAGATCACGTATTCTTTCGTGAATAGCAAATCTTTCATCTAGCATGAGGTATGCAAAACCAAGAGCTAGTAATGCCCACCAAAACATTTTTGATTTATCACTTTGCAAATAATTCCAGATGACTAATATAGAAGCTGCTAATGCATTTGAAAACAAAAGAAGAGACTGCAACCAAGTCATTGGTGACCGCTCTGGAACTGTCCATTCCCACCAATTAGGCCATTTTGCAAAAAATATTACCGCTACAAAAAGATAAGATAACAAAAAAACCAAAATAGCAGAAAATATCTCTATTTTACGCCATTTTTGTGGTTGCATGAAATAACTCTCCTATTTTTAAAATGTTTTCCGGTTGACCTATTGCCATTGCATAGATGTTATTCGTCCATTCTTCTGTTCCGAGTTCTATTGCTTCGTTAGAGTACCAGGCAGAGTGTGCGGTTTCGAGTACTCTTCCATAATCAGAAAGGGAAGCGAGATCAGATTGATCTAGTATCTCATCTACTGCGTAACCCATGATTTGCCCCTCATTTATAGCAGAGATAAGAGAAGGGGTGTGAATCAGTTCAGGTCGACTTGAATTAATGATACAAGCTCCCTTTTTTATTATTGCTATTCGCTTTTTATCTAGTATCGGAGGTTCTTGATACTGTCTAGAAGCATGTAAGGAGATCAAATCACAGGTAGATAGTAAAGTATTCAGTGGGAGATAGGCGGCTCCACCTGCATTCTTCCGTGATTCATCATAGTAGAATACTTTCATTCCAAAAGCTTCAGCCAGTTTGGCGACTCTTTGTCCGATTCTTCCATAACCAATGATACCGAGTTTTTTGTTATTTAGTTCCCAACCTCTATTAGAGATATGCACTGGTATGATTTTTCTTACTTTGTCATAACTGATATGAATTCTTCGACTCATTGTGAGCATAAGTCCCATCGTGTGCTCTGCAACTGAATTAGTAGAATAATGTTTTAAGTAACTGACAGGAATATCGTGTTGCTTCGTATAGTAATGATCGATCCATTCACACCCTGTGGAATATACCACTAAACCTTTTAATTTGTGCATTTGTTTTAAAACATTTGCTGGCAGATGTTTTGCACTGCGACGAGTAATAGCAACGATTTCTGCATCGTGTGTAAACGAAACGAGTTCTTTTTCAGTTAAAGGATCCATTTGAGCGATAAAAGATATGTTTGGTATTGTTTTTAGTTTATTTAATTGAGCAGAAGTGAAACTATCTTCGCCTTTAGCAGAAATAACAATTGTTTTTTTATACATGATCTATCTCCTTTTTCTTTGTTGTTGATTATCCATATACTTTCATGAAAGGATGGGATCATTATTTTTTGGGCTTTATTGCATTTGGGATGACTTTAAAGTCTTTTAGCATGTTATCAAAACGAACGCCATGTCCTTCCGATGCTTCTAAAAAATATTTTTGCTTAATAATAAAGCTGCCGTTTTGTTTGTTGCTGACTACATAGTAGACAACCACTTCATCATTCCATTTTTTGTTGCCTTGATCCGCTCTTAGTTGATAGCCAGTCACAGGACTTTTTACTTGTTTGATTTTTCCAACATGTGAATATTTCGCAGTCATTTCCTGTTGTATTTGTTGGATAGCATCTTGTGGTTTGACGCCTGTCTTTTGTGTGATATCCATGTAAACCTCTGGGTATTTTTCAGGAAGATCGACAGTGATGAGAAATTGATCCCTTTCTTTTATGACATGATAACGCTGTTCATCAACGTATAAGATAAAGCTGGCTTCTTGCGGCGATTGTTGATCTTTTCCTTGCAGGTTTACATTTGTATTTTCTTTCATACCTTCTAGTTCTTGTTGAATTGATTTTTTCGGTTCAAACCATTGACGAACAGTAGTGATCAGAGCTTGACCTTGTTTGGTTGTGGTTGTAAAGAAGATGGCTAAAAATAAACAGGCGATGGTAGCAGTAATGGAAATCCATTTTTTTCTTTTTCGTACATGGTGTTGGGAAAAGGTTTTACGCTTTTGGTAGTTTTGTTTCTCTACTTTGTTTAGCTGGTTTTGGATGTTATTCCAGATATGTTCCTTGCTATCTATTGCTGATTCGGTATTATTTCGTAAACTCTTTCTCACCAAATCATCTATTTTTTTCTCATTCACACTGATCCCTCCTTTTTCTCCAGATATTCAAGGACTTCTTTTAAATGATTCCTTGCTTTAAACAACCTCGATTTAATGGTATTTATGTTGGTATCCAGCACTTCTGCTATTTCTTTATCCGTTAGATCATGTAGATATTTTAAAATAATAGGAATGCGCTGATGTTCTTTCAAAGATTGAATAGCTTGATATAAGTCACTGAATTGCTCAAACCTATAAGTATCTTGCTTCGATAAACTTTTTTGGTCTTCCCAGGTATAATCAATTGGGATGACTTTTGAAGAACGAATCAATATTCGCTTACATTCATTAATGAGTATTCGATAAAACCAAGGCTTAAAGGGTTTTGATATATCAAATAAATGTACATGTTGATAAACTCGAATGAATGTTTCTTGTACTGCGTCTGCAGCATACGTTTCGTTTCTGATTACAGCGTTTGCAATCCGAAATGCATATTCAAAATACTCATCATAGAGTTGTTTGAAAGCTTCTCGACTGCCTTTTTGAATTTCTTGTATAACAGAACTGTTCATCTTCATCCTCCCTTCTATATAAATTACCTGCTAACTTCACAAAAAGTTTTCATCTGAGTAGAATTTTTTTAGAGAATATTACATGTACTCATTTTTCTTTTTTATAGATGGATGAAATATCATTTTATAGAAGCAAGTGTATTTGTAGTGAATATGCAAACTCTACAATTTAAGCATGTAGGGACACTTCAATAGATGCTTACAGGTTTGTGAAGATCTTATTTAACATGAAGCTGATGTACAAATTCGGTTGCATTCATTAACATGCTTCGAGATTGAACGGAAATTTGTTCCACCGCTACCTGAGATATGTCTCGAAATGCATGCGAATTTGTCCTCTTTGTGCGGGCATCTGGGGGGCATGTGCCGTTGAATGTGTGAAGAGCACTGCCAAAAATGTGCTGAAATGTTGTCGTCAATGTGTAGAAGAGTGCGGGAGAATGGCTGATTAACTATTTTTACAAAAATGCTTCAACAAGTTGTTTACTGAAATATCATAATTTTAAAATAAAAACCCAATATTTTGTTCAGAAGAATAATGACGTTTCCTTACAAAAACACCCAATCTCTTATAGAGATTGGGTGTTTATAACGTTGGCAAAGGCTCTATTTTCTCATCTTTTAGGAGTTTTTGATATTGCAGATACATTGCAATCCGCCAAGGTAAGAGCATTCCAAAAGCTAAGATGAAAAAGAGTCCTCCAGTTTGAGGAATGGAAAGAAATTCTTCAATATAACTGTGCAGGGCGAATCGTATCGTCAATAGACCAACCAAAATAAATATCAGCGCAGGTGAGCGCTTGAGAAATACTTGACCTGATCGAAGTTCAAACTTTGATGTCTTGATGAGTGGGATGGAAAAAAATACTGCTCCACATAAAAAAGCAATCCCTGCCCAAGTCCAAGAGATATGAGTAGGTTCGTAGAAAAACATAAAAAACCCAGTACTCATTCCAAGTGGAGGGATCAGGATTTTTTTAGCATTTGTCGGTTTTGCAGCTGCTTTGATACGGATATAAATCATCGACAATGCTCCTAAAACAAAGACAATAGATGCGATTGTATGCAGATGTAAGGTAAAGAAAGCTTCCATATTCAACACCTCATAATCCACGCGAAAATGGAATATCTTGTCCTTAGTATATGAAAAAAGTGCGTAAGTATGAAAAAGCGACCCCAATGGAGGGTCGATCTTATAGCGTTTGTAATTTTTGAGTTAAACGAGACTTTTTACGAGCAGCTGCGTTTTTATGAATAAGTCCTTTTGTTACTGCTTTATCTAAAGTGCGAGTTGCAGTTTTCAAAAGACCAGATGCTTGTTCTTTATCATTGTTTTCGATAGCAGTTAAGAAACGTTTCACAGCAGTACGCATCGAAGATTTTTGAGCGGAACGGTGAGCACGTTGTAATTCGTTTGTTCTTGCACGTTTGATAGCTGATTTAATGTTAGCCAAGATATTCACCTCCAAAGCAAAACTGTTTGTTCCCGATAAAACAACATGCACAATTGTAACATGCACGTCTAGGAAAGTAAAGAATAATAGCCAGATAGTAGTAAAAAATAGGAGGATAATATATGGGGAGTTGACGAGTATGCAAGAACACCAGATTGACCTTAGCCAATATAACATTCGTACTGATCTAGCAGTAGAAGCACATGATATGGCAAGAGAACAGCAACAGATCGATGGCATTCCAGGCGTCAGGATAGATGAAACAGAATCAGACGGAATTCGTACGAGTTGGATTAAGGTAGAAAACCAAGAAGGTGCCGAGCAAATCGGAAAAGCGCCAGGGACATATCTGACTGTGGAAGTCCCTGCACTTCGTACAAAAGATTCAAACCTACAAGAAAGAGTTGCAGCGCATTTTGCCAACGAGTTTTCACAGTTTTTACAAGATGTTGGGATTGATGCAAATGCAAAAGTTTTGCTTGTAGGTCTAGGTAATTGGAATGTAACCCCTGATGCTTTAGGACCGCATGTGATCAAGCAATCTATGGTCACTCGCCATTTGTTTGAACTAGCTCCAGATCAAGTAGCAGACGGATATCGCTCCGTTTCAGCTGTGTCCCCTGGAGTATTAGGAATTACAGGTATCGAAACAAGTGAGATTATTTATGGAGTTGTCCAAGAAACCAAACCAGATTTAGTGATCGCATTTGATTCCCTAGCTTCCAGAGCACTATCTAGGGTAAACACCACGATCCAAGTAACCGATACAGGAATAAGTCCGGGTGCAGGAGTGGGAAATAAACGTAAGCAACTGAATCAAGAAACGCTAGGTGTTCCTGTAATAGCAGTAGGAGTTCCCATTGTAATAATAATGCAGGTATATTGATTCCTAGTTTGCTTCAAAAGATTGCAAGAACTTTCCCTAATTCCATTAGAAAACGGATCGATACCAAATTAGTTAGATAATCTGTTGTTTCAAGGAATAACCCTATGAAATATGTAACAAATATTATAGGGAAAGACCGAGACTCGAATACCATGCATGGGAGCTTTTCCATTCCAGTGTATCGAAAACGTTCCATACAGAGGTGAAGTGTTCCCCCTCCTAGTGTGACTTCTTTTCAGTAAGATCTCGCACGGAAATGTTATTTCTAAATGTTATTTCTTGTTCTGCGAGAGGAAACTTGACATGACACCATTTAGTATCGTATCATGAATGGTGAATATGACACCATTTGGTATCTTTTCGAGTTGTGAAGATAAAGGGGGAGAGTGATATTGAACGGCACAAGAGATGTTTATGACGCCATTGCTGATCCAACCCGTCGTAAATTGCTTCGATTGTTGGCAGATGCCGAAGAATTGCCTCTCAACAAGTTAACGGTTCATTTTCAAATGGGTCGCACTGCGGTTTCGAAACATTTGACAATACTGAAAGATGCTGGACTCGTAACCCACCGAAAGGTCGGCAGAGAAACGCGTTACCGGTTAAATGCTGCGCCATTAATGGAAATTGAGGATTGGGTATCGTTCTACAAGAAATTTTGGAATGAAAGAATGTTACTTTTAAACCAAATATTGCAGGAGGAACAAGAATGAATTTAACAGTAGCGCAAGATTTTCATTTTAAGAGCTCTATCGAGAAGGTATGGAGCGCCTTAACGGATTCAAATACGCTTGCGAAATGGATAATGGAAAATAACTTTCAACCAATTGTAGGACATAAATGTCAATTTCGTAATGATGAGTGGAATTTAGTTGTAGATTGTGAAGTATTAGTAGTGGACGAGCCTTATAAGTTATCTTACACTTGGGTGGGTGGTCCAATCAACACAATAGTCACATGGACGTTGAAGCATGAGGATGGAACAACTAACTTACATCTGGAACAAACAGGATTCGAAAAAGAAGATCAAGCGTTCCATGGTGCAAAACATGGTTGGGTGAAAATGGCTGGCGACCTAGAAAAAGTGTTGGCTGAGCAGTAATACGAACATGTAAAATCGATTTTTTGTTTCATTAGAGCATTACTGTGGCAAGCAGGAAGTAATGCTCTTTTTTATTAGTTTGTGAGCCGAGAATACCCTCATCATCCATAAGTGAGAGATGAATCGGAGCGTCAGACGAGGGTGGGGTGGTATTCACGCCTCTCGTAAGGTCTGATAATCTTTGTAGAGATTTTTTGACTAGTATTCCAATCATCTTCCCTGTATCTGTATTTTGGTCAATTGCCATTTTTTTCAGTTGTTTTTCTTCTTCTATTGTTGTGGTGAATTTTTTACGGGATATCGTATAACCTTATATTGGAACATACGTTCTATAGTATATACTACAGGAAAAGGGGGCTGAAAAGCAGATGCACCAAGCATTCCAATTTCGACTCTATCCGAATAAAGACCAAGCAATTCTCATCAACCAATCGATGGGCTGTAGTCGATTTGTTTTCAACCACTTCCTAGCCAAATGGAAGGATACGTACAAAGAAACGGGCAAAGGATTGACCTATCACGCTTGTTCCAAACTACGTACTGCTTTAAAAAGGAAATAGAATGGCTAAAAGAAGTGGATTCCACTTCTCTATAAGAGCACTGCGAAATGTGGATGACTCTTTTAAGCGGTTTTTCAAGAAACAGAATGAGCAACCCAAATTGAAATCCAAGAGAAATAGGGTGCAGTCTTACACGAGTCCATGTGTAAATCAAAATATCCAAATAGAAGAGGATAAAATCACTAGGCTGCGTGAGGTTTGCGAAGTCTCGTGAAATCGATGGACTATTCTTTCCGCTACAGTCAAACGTAATCCATCCGAAAGTATTTCGTTTCTGTTCTATGTGATCCTATGTTCCAGTAAGAAAAAAACGGTAGGGATTGATCTTGGAATTAAAAGATTTCGCAATACTCTCGGATGGTACAAAAGTCAAACCAAATCGATTTTTTTGTCAATATGAACAGAAACTGGAAAAAGCACAACGCATCCTACCTAGACGCATCAAAGGAGGTTTCAACTGGAACAAAGCCCGAATCAAAGTAGCGAAAAATCACGAGAAGATTGTCAACGCTCGCCACGACTTCCTTCACAAATTGTCTTCGAAACTGATTCACGAAAACCAAGTCATCAGATCGAAGATTTGCTAGTGAAGAACATGGTCAAAAACCACCATAAGTTAACTAAATCGATTACGGATGCTTCATGGTCAGAAATCACAAGTCTGTTAGCGTAATAAGGCAGAGTGCTTTGGAAGAACAATGGTGAAGGTAGGAAAAACATTCCCGTCTAGCAAACTTTGTTCCTGTTGTAGTTACCTCAACAAAGACGTGAAGAATCTAAACTTGAGAGCATGGACATGTCCCAAATGTACCAAAGAACACGACAGGGACATCAACGCAGCAACGAACATTTTGCAAGAAGGTAGAAGACTGCTTGCCGCAGGGACTGCGGTCTAAGCTTAGTAAATATCCCGTCCATAGATGGGAGTTCCTAAGAATCCCCCACCTCTAAGCGATAGCGCAGGTGGTGGGAGTGTTCAATCGTGTGTAAGGTATAACAACAACACAACTTTAAATCATTTCGGTTATTTTACTATTGAGGAGAGCAGCATTACATACAAAGAAAGTTAATCTAGTTGAACAACCTTGCAACATTTAAAATAGGAGATGGGAGGATATTCAATGAAGATCAACCAATTAATTGCCAACAATATTCACTGTTTAGATGCTGATTTGCCGGAAGATCAATCGTTAGGAATTGCCGGTTTATCTGGATCCGGTAAATCTACCTTTTGTCAAGCTATTGGTGAAGAATCGAAGAAGCGTCTCGTTTCTTTATTGCCCAAGGCTGAATATCAGTATTTGTTTTCTAATATCATGGAAACCAATTTTAGTGCCATTAAGATGGAAGACATGCCTTTTGTTCTTTTTCTAGGAAAGTCATCGATTTCTTCTAATCCACGTTCGACGATTGGTACTCATACAGGCGTTTTTAAAGAGATACGTGTACGGTTTGCTGAAAAATATCAGCTTTCACCAGAAGTTTTTTCCTTTAATAATGCATTAGGCTGGTGTCCTGCGTGTAAGGGACGCGGTACTACTAAAAATATCGAATGTAAAAAGTGTGAGGGCAAGCGATATAATCCAGAAGTCTTGCAATATAAGATGGAATTAGGCAATCAAGTCTATAGTATTTCCGATATCAATAACTTAAGCATGGAATCCATTCTTTCCCTTTCAAAGGAATTGCATATTAGTGAAGAGAAACAACATATTCTTAAAAATATTATCAGTATGAATATTGGTTACTTAACCTTAAATCGGATCATGGGTACATTGTCAGGAGGAGAATTAACAAGACTTTACTTGGCAGAATTTATGACAGCTAGTGAAAATACCGTGATTATTATTGACGAAATCTCTGTTGGCCTTGACTACCAGACCCTATTGAAAATTTTAGAACAGATTAAACAATTGGGTTATAAGAATCAGATTTGGCTCATTGATCATTCAGACACAGTGCTGGATACAACGGATGGAAAATTGTTCTTTGGCCCTGGTAGTGGAAAATATGGTGGAAAAATCGTGAATGAATCACCGCGTCCACAACCAATATACTCAAAACGAAATGAGGAAGAGCCAACAGATTATTATCAATTTCATGATTTGTATTGCCGGAATATTCAAATGGCTGAAATTCAGATTCCCAAAAATAGATTGGTAACCTTTACAGGTGAATCTGGATGTGGTAAATCAACACTTGTCAACGAATGTATTGCAAAAGATTTTCAAGAGCGTTACAAAAAAGATAAACTCGTTATGGTTGGACAAGACCGAAACCAATCAATTACCAGTCGGTCAACCGTTGCGACGTTTCTTGATATCAAAAAGAAACTCACCAAATATAGTGACGAAATTGATGATATTTTTGATCGCTCCATTGAAGATATCATCGATGAACTTCCAAATGAAGATATCGCACATAAACGTTTGAGCTTACTGATCAAACTGGGACTAGGTTATTTGACTTTAAATAGAAAGACGCAAACATTATCAACCGGTGAATTTCAATGTGTCCATTTAGTTTCTGAGCTGTTTTCGAACGCAAGAAATCCTCATACCCTTTTTATTTTTGACGAGCCTTCAAAAGGTTTATCACAAAATATTTTAAACCAATTTATTGATAGTATTAGGAGCATTCTACAGGATGAATCCATTTCCATCATGATGATTGAACATAATGCCTATATGATGGAAAGTTCTGATTTTATAGTTGATTTTGGTAAAAGAGAGAACGAACCTGTCACACATCTTGATGTTGTTCGTCATGATGAATATTATGAGTCTAATAAGACGGAAGATACCGTGCTGCCTTCGCCTATTTCATCTACACTGAAATCGCAAAATGGCATTACGTTTTTAGAAGAAAATCATATTGCCTATTTTAAAAATGCAGAAAATGTCTATAAGGGTGGGATCTTAAAAAGTCTAACTTCAATGGCGCGTCTGATTTATGGTGAATACGAATCAAATACCATTGCACCTGTCGTTGCTATCGATTTGGAAAGACATTTGTATAGTCAATATAGTTTCCTTTATGAAATTGGCGGCTTGATTAACCATATCGTAGCTACGCATCCAACCAATAGAGATACAAGAAGCTTTGATTTCTATCATCAAGTAAATCATTGTCCGTCCTGTTCTGGTCGCAGGGTGATTGAAAAATTTGATATAGATGTTGTGATACAAGACAAAACAGTGCCATTTTGGGATGGCTTATTACATCCAGATGTAATGGAAGTATTAAAATATTATCAATATGCAAAATTACAATTTCTTTTTGATGAGATCAAGAATGAATTGGGTCAAGATATTAGTAAAAGCTACAATGAGATGACGGAAGCAGAACGACATACGTTTTTATATGGCTACTGGGAAAAGTCATTTTATGATAAAGCAGGCAAGGCGCGTCGGATATGGGAAGGTTTTAATTTAATCATTGGTCGTTATATGTCTATTTCGAAATCAATGATAAAAGAGCATATGAAAGCATCAAAGGAGATGATTTCCTGTCCAGTATGTGAGGGTACTGTTTTAAACCACCATAAACCGCTTAAATTTGGAGATACAGATATTCGTGAAATTATCCATCTGCCGATTGACGAAGTAGTAAAAATAGTAGGTGATGTACCTGCGCTCGTCAAACTGAGATCTATTGTAGGCGGCGATCTGATTTTGACGGAAGATGTCTCTTTACTTCCTAGAAAAACACAAGCTGCACTGAAAATATATGAATTGGAACAAGCGAGCTTTATGAGTTATGAAATGGTATTACAAAATGTCTTACCCTTCTGGGACAACATCAAAGACAGTATCGAATCTATCAGTAATAATAATAAAGTGACCATCTGTGATTTTCCTAATATCAATGAGACAAGAGAAACAATCATCGATAAGTATTTCACGAATGGAAAATACAAAAGACTAACATATGTCTATGAAGCTTTTGGTTACAAAAAATTGGTTACCCGAATAAATAAAATGAAAAAAAGCCATCCTTGTCCCTTCTGCAAAGGAAAGAAAGTTATATCAGAAGATAATCTGCATGATGGTGTGTTTAAATTAACCATTCCATGTGTAAGTTGTTATGCTAGTGGTATCAATGATGAGGGTCTTCAGGAACTTGTAGAAGGCACACCAGTAAAAACATGGTTAACTGGAACAGTAAGAGATGTTGTTGATGGTAGCTTATATACAGAAGCTGTCGCTGATATTCCCATTTTCAATCGGATTCGTGAATTAAATAAGCAAGATATGATGGCTATTTATCAATGCTTGGAGCAAAATAAATAAATTAGAGGACGATGTTAGTTAGTGTAGAAAGCCCATTTGCAATATGCAAATGGGCTTTTATGTTATTTTATATGAAGGAAATTTAATTCGATAGGGACCGATCGGAACGCAACGGTGCAATGGATGCAACCATGTGTTCCGATCGGGTGACACAAGGAAGAGAACTAGTCTTCGTTTGAACTGTTATCTTCTTCGATCATCTCGGTGACCACCTCAGTGGCGATCTGCGAGATGATGGGAGAGAGAGTCTGCAGAATTGCCTCGTATCCGGGCTGACCACTACGCTTGAGCATGGTGGATGCTGCGGCTTCGAGGGCATACGGAAGCTGATTCTCGATCGACTCTCGGACGCGCTCCGGTGTCAGTTGCCTCTTCAGCTCAGGCCCCAGAACCTTCATGACCTGGTCCCGAATCAGCTGCTTCCCAGGTCCATAGACAAAGTCACCAGCTGCCCAGTTGATCTGTCGAATCACATCCTTTTTCAACTCCTCCATCAGCTGCTCTGTGTTGATTAGTTCGGAAACAGCAGGGATGAGTTCGGCGAAGATACGATCAGCATGCTCCTTGAGGAGCTTAGCCGGCTCCCCTTTTCGCAGATGATCAGAGAGACTGAAGTAAGTGAATCGATCAGCAATGATCTTCTTAGCGGTCTCTCTTACATTTTCCAGATCGATCAGATCAGTGAAATCCGGTAGAAGTGCTTCGATCTGACTGGAGAGTCGTTCCTTGTTCTCACGGAGGAAGGAATCGACCAGATCCTGTAGGAAGTGATCCGACGAGAGCTTTGTCTTGGCGTACTCTACGACCTTTGCCGGGTCGATGAGTTCCGAGATGTGAGGCAGAATCTCCTTAATGCGCTGAAAGACAAGTGCCTTCCCTTCTCCGTTATAGCCGAAGTAAGATTCGACCAGCTTCTGAAGCTTTTCTCCAGAAACCTGCTCCTTCGTCAATGCTACAACCTTTGCAGGATCGACGATCTGCGAGAGGTTTTGCGTGACGATCTCCTTGACGTGATCGTAGCCATGCGAATCACTCCCGTAGGAGCTGAACACACGATAGGCAACAGAATTGATACTGCTCTCTACCTGCGTACGGATCGTAGAAATGAGGGACATTGTTTTCTCCTCGTGTCCAATAGGTGAAACGCTTATAACTATTATAGATCACTAGAATATTTTTGAAAATAATAATTCAATTGAAATCTCTTGAGCGTGACAACTTTTTCCTTGGATCTGTTCATTCCTTTTGCTCCTTTAACTGGATGGGGATGAGTGAAAGGATAAGTCAAATATTATGATGGCAGTTAACATCACGCATAAGTTTCTTTTCAACTATCAAATAAATAAATGATAATATATGGTAAATATAAGTGGGTTTGGTGTAAAACTTCTGATTTGAAAAGGCCTTATATATCAAGGGTTCTCCATTTTAGGTTACAAAACTATACTTTTGTAACCTAAAATGGAGGAGAAGATAGATGGAAAATTCCTTTTCTAACAGATTAGAAAGTTAGGAGGTTCTATTTAGAAAACAGGTAGATTATTCAAATGGATGAAACAATGGGTTTTTCAAAACTAGCATCTATTTTTTATTTTACTATTTCCATATACATAAAAATAAATGTCAAAATAAAATGAATCTGTTATTTATTTTGACATCCCATTTCGCAATTATTTTTATTAGAATAAAGATAATTCTCCCATGAATTTAGAAAGGGGTTATCGAATTGAAAAAAAATTTTCTTACATTATTTGTGTTTTCTCTAGCGGTCTGTTTATTTGTCTCCGCTCCTTCTACCTTTGCCCAACAAACAAATAAGGTTCCTGTCCAAGAGTATACCGTCTCCAAATTTGAACAAAGAGTATTCGAGTTAGTGAATGAGGAAAGAAAAAAACGGAATATCGAGCCGTTACAATTAAGTTTAGAAGTCAGTAAAACAGCACGGGAAAAATCAGAAGATATGAGAGATAAAGATTATTTTGATCATGAATCGCCTACCTATGGGAAGCCTTGTGAACATATGAAAAAGAAGTACTGTGGGGAAAACATTGCTGCCCAATGGAAAACACCAGAAGAAGTCATGGAAGCTTGGATGAAGAGTGAAGGACATAAAAAAAATATTTTGAGAAAGGAGTATACACACATTGGAGTTGGTTATGCAGAAGGTGGGGGACGATACGGCATATATTGGACCCAACAATTTTTCAGCGACAAATATTAAATTATAGTTGAAAAGTTTTTAATTTGAATAAGGAAAGGTTATTAGAAAGATACTACTCCTTAAAAAGATGATAAAGGATGTAGTTTTTGGAATGTCCGATTACAAAGTCAAAGTGGTAGTATCAGAGTATAAACTTCCTACTAAAGATATTGAAAATAAAATTACTGATTTTCAGAGTGTTTTTGCAACCATTGCCTCCAGATATTATAACGACAAAAGTAAAGCTGATAATAAAATAGTAGGTAATTCAGAGGCGAAATAAGCCTCTTTTTGTGTGAGATAAAACATTTGTTCATGGAATGGTAAACCGTGTATAATACCTGTAATAATACAACGGTAGAACATGAAAGGTTGTAGATTTCATTGGCAGGGAAATTAAGAGTAGCATTATTTATGCGTGCTAGTACCAATAAACAAACGAGTCAAGGGAAAATGAAACTGGCTTCTCGTTCAGGCAAAGTATCTGCTAGACCTGCATCAGATGAAAATGACCTCCCGCTTCAAAAGAAGAAGTGTATGGAATATATAGCGAATCAGCCAGATTGGGAGTTTACAGAACTGGAATATATAGAGGCTGGTGTTTCCGGTTTTCATACACATACCAGCAAGAGAACTGGACTGAATCATGCTTTTGAAGATGCAAAAAAGGGTTTGTTTGATATTTTATTAGTGTATAAGTTAGATAGAATTGGGCGTCGATCAACAGAGAGTTTAAACCATGCGATACGTTTTTTGAGACACTGCCGTATCTGGGTAGTAGATAAAAATAGAGAGTTTACCAATAATGGTGATGCAGATGAGATTTTGAACTTCATTGAATTTTGGTCTGCCAAAAAATCATCCATGGATACCAAAGTACGTGTAACAGATATGATGAGATTAATTCACAAAGAAGGCTATTGGACTGGCGGAAATCCTCCCTATGGGTATCGGAATCATCATGAGATGTCGAACATGTTGGAAATAGATCCGAAAGAGGCAGAAGTGGTGAAAGAAATCTATCGGCTTTATGTCTCGGAAGGTTTTGGGATGCTACGTATTGCAGGTATTTTAAATGATAGAGGATTACAAACGAGGACAGGTAGAGAATGGAGATCTGAGAGTATTCGCAAAATCCTGCGGAACACGGTTTATAAGGGTTTTTTGTCTTATGGGAAGACAAAGACAGTAGAAGGAGAGTTTGGTTCCTATCAAAAGTACACCAAACAAGGAGAAGAGCTTGTATCTGAGAAGTTTTGGCCAGAATATGAAATCATTCAAGCTGAGATTTGGGAAAAAGCACAAAAGATGAAACAGTCAAGAGTTACAAGTAATCAATTTGGAGGGAAGGCTCCACAGAGAAAAGGGACGGGAAAAGGGTTACTAGTAGGTGTTCTAACATGTGAATGTGGCAGTGCTATGACGTATGGAAGTCAACGGGATTGGTTAGATTCCAAACGGACAAAAAAAGGAGATTTATATGGTATTTATCGATGTTTGAGAAGACTCAAATCAGGTGTACAGGCTTGCGGGTCTAGAAAAGGAACCCATAAGACTGAAAAACTAGATGCGTTAGTGATTGGAAAAATAAAAGAGTATACCAAAGAATTGATAACCTCCAATGTGTTAAGCGAGATTCAGCAAAAGACTCTACATGCTTCTAAAGAAATTGAAGCAAAATTGAAGCAAGCCAAACAAGACATGGAACAATGGCAGAGGGCAAAAGAAAATGCAAACAATCACTTGCTTCGAATTCTAATGGGTGAAGATTCATCTTTCTCTGAATCTCAATTAAAAGAGCTGTATGAACGTTCTGTTACGGAGTTGGAGAAAGCGAAGAGACTATTCGAAGAGATGAAAGCTTTGAAAGACAGCAACGGTCTATCAGAAGTAGATGTATTGAAACTCCAAGATGTGCTTGCAGATTGGGGAGGATTATTTGAGTCGGCAACAATAGAAGAAAAAAGAGAAATGATTAAAAGTATTGTCAGCGAGGTGAAAGTTGCTGGAGAAGAAGTGACAATAGAACTGCATTTTGATGTTCCGAAATTTTTTGAAGCAGTAAGTTGTGCGAGAGAAACTGCTGTTAGTCTAGTAAAACGAAGAGAGGCACAGGTGGAATCAAACTTGCAATATAGCAACTATGGGAGTTCCTACAGTAGTTGATGCAGTTACCATTGCCTTTGATACAGTTAATTATTTGCTAGCATACTTGAGCCGAGAGATGTCAGGAGTGAAGGGAAATCCACTTGATCCGTTAAATCGTCCAGAGCTAAAAGAGTTGGAACAACAAGAAATACCGAGCGAAACCAAATCAAAGATGCTGGGATTAGTTGGTGAATTAGAAGATGATGAGAAAAGACAGCTGATTCATGAGATATTAGCACCATTGGGGCAAAATTTGATGGTTACACCCAAAGAAGTAGATGATTTTATTGCTGACATGGCAAAGGTGATAGCAACAGGACTTAACTGTGCTTTGCATGAATCTGTCACGATGGATAATGTAGTAACACACTTGCATTAGGCAGTTAGGACGAACAAATTTATTTTATAATAGGAGCGGGGTTTTCCCGTGGGTGAACCCACAGGAAAACCCCGTCATCCCCTACTTATCCCTCGACTGGTTGTACTTGATGAGCTTGGCAAGATGATGGATGATCTCGAGACTTCCATTGAAGAGGAACTTGTCCTTGGGAAGTGCTGCTCCATTCGAAACAGCATTAGCATGATCGAGTATCAGCTTGACTTCATCATGCGTGACCTTCAGCTCATCCAGCTTCATCCCGCATGCAAGTATCTCTGGAGCAACGCGAAGAATTCCCCGCATTTCATGGATTGGAGTGCCCTTCATGCGGATACGTACTTCTGGCAACTGATTCTTCAGCATCTGGCGAAGTCGAATGCGTTCAGCATCCAGCTCATCTGGCAGTGAGGGGAGGGGTTCGGTTTCACTCTTTTCCTGAACAGTCATGATATAGACCTTTTCCTATGGTAGGGGACTGATAATGTAAAACCAGTATATAGGAAATTATCTGAAATGAAAATATAAAATATTTGAATTCAGAGGTGTAACACTTTATAGTCTGTTATTCCAGTAAATGATGGGCATTTAAGTTCTTAGAGTAGATGTGGAAAAGGAGTCTCATAAAAGAGACTCCTTTTTCTATAGGAAAGTAGTTTTATTCGGCGTGTGGGTTGGCAAGTAGAACCTGCCAACCCACACGAATGCCGTCAGCACTGCTGGTAGGCAAGAAGCACAGCTTGGCAGTCAGGAACGAGGGTGCCATCCACTCTTGCACCCTTGACCTTGGTCATCGCATCTGCGAGCTGGAAGATGTCACTCCAGAACATCTGTGCACAGTCGTTCGGCTTGGCTTCCAGAGCACGTGAGAACACTGAACCAAGTTCCCAGTTGTGCCGGCGAAAGATGAACGTGTACTCGTACGGATTCGGGATCCAGACGAAGCGGATATCATCCCAGATGATCTCTTCGAGACGCAGTACCCATTCCATCAGGCATGAGAACTGCACCTCCTCCATCTCCCCTTTAGAATCTTCCAGAAGGATACGGATGGCATAGAGGTTCTGGAAGAGACTCCACTCGTATATCGTTCCGTAGTTGACCTGCTCATAAAGGGAGCGAGCAAGCAACTGGATTCGTCCTTCGGTCGTCGGGTTTCTCTGCCACTGTTCGAGCTGCTGCCCCAGAGACAGTGTGGTCCGTTCATTCGGTTGGATAGCGGTGACCCACTCGGTGATCTCAGTCAGATTCTTGGAACCCAGCACTTCGAAGAATGACTTACGGAACTCCTGCTCGTTCAGCTTGGTGACGTCATTCATGGTGTCATCCATCTCTGTTGCCCTTTCTAGGCAGAGTGGTTGATTACATTACATTTATTATATCAGGGAATATATTCGAAACAATAAAAATAAAAAAGACTACCGAAAGATAGCCTTTATTTATATTTCATACAAGCTTTATTCGACGGGGGAAGCAGCTAGAGAAACTGCCCTCGAACGCCCTCACGAAGTCAGATCGTACTCATGGTGAACAGCATCATTCACGCAAGGTGTGCAGATCGATGAACTTGAATCGCAAAGGAGAAAAGTTCTCGAGCAGCTCCAGCATGCTTCAGTCAGTCGAACCACTTCTGGAGGTGACCTCGTTGAATCGCTTCGACTCCTTCGAGCCCCTCTTGCTGGAGTTCGCCACACTGGAGCAGTCTTTCAGCTGCTGCTACCAAATATCTGGGATTTCCACTGGAGCAAGTCCTGACAGAAAGGTGACCATAGTTTCACTGAATTTCTGTCCGATAAGCATACCTCTTCTCGATGTGTACCTTGACGAGATAAAGGAGATGTGTGTTTTCCTCTCTGTTGTTTCAACGTCACCTGAACCTTGACCCACTTGTACAGGGAATCCATACTCATGGAAACGATGGCTCCGATGAGCTCGTTGATCCCGATTTTGGTGATGCCGTTCTTGATGGCGGTCATCTCTACTATACTAGTCCTACCAGGGTGAGGGGTGATAGTGAATCGCCTATGCTTCTCAAATAGACGTACTTTCACTTGCAATTATTCTATCATTTTGAATATGTCTAACAATAAATGTATTTCTCTGTTGTTAATCTATTTTCTCGTTCTACTCTCTCAATCTCCCACATAGGTATTGATAGAAAAGAAAGTGCACAGATGGGGGAGTTAGGATGAGACGGTCGCAATTTCGCATGGAAACATATAACCTATCAGATCCTAGATATAGACGTATATTTGTTATTTTTATGGTAAGTACTGCAGTTATCTTTCTAGTGCTGGGAGCAATTTTTGTCTTGCAAACAGAGTCAAATAGTAACTCCAAATTGAGTAAAGTGACTTCTCATCTAACCGAGAAAACGCTCCTGCAAGTGATGGGAGATAATATTCCATATTTACAAGAAACGATCCATAGACCAGGAAGCGAGCAAATGATTTCTCGTCTGTTTTTTGAAGTGATGACGAGTTTTGATCCGCATGATCCTCGAACTTTTTTAAGCAATGAAATACCGTTATTTGCTTTATTTGATACGGATATTGATACAGCTAGTAAAGATGTGACATTTTCCGATGTTCCAATCGAATCATCGCCGCCAGCAAACTTAGAAGAACAATTGATGGAACAGATAAAGAAACAAGAACAATCTAAAAAGAAAGTTCCATCTACAACAATAACCAGTCCAAAAGTGAAACGCGTATTTATCTATCATTCTCATTTTTCTGAATCCTATATACCAGAATTAGATCAATCTCGTGGGATGAAAGCAAACGACGCCAATAAAAATATTACGCTAGTTGGAAAACACTTGGCAGAACAGTTAGCAAAAATGGGAATAGGTTCTGTGGCCTCACATGTGCCATATTCGTATCGAGGAGCATATCGATCCTCTCGTAAAACGGTAGTGCAAGCACTGAAAAAGTATGACAACTTAACCTATCTGATTGATATACACCGAGACTCGCAGCGTCGCAAAGTAACAACGATCAAGATAAAAGGAAAATCTTATGCAAGGCTGGCATTTGTTGTAGGTGGAGCTAGTAAACATTATACAGAAAACCTAAAATTGGCACGTTCGCTCTATAAAGAGATTAATAAACTTGCTCCAGGATTGGTCAGAGGTGTCTTTATCAAGCCTCGGACAACAGGAACAAATGGAGAATATAACCAGTCTCTATCTAAAGGGAGTTTTCTTGTCGAAATGGGCGGAATTGATAATAATTTCCAAGAAGTGTTTCGATCGACGGATATTTTGGCAAAAGTGTTAAGAGACAAACTTTCGGATGCTGTTCCGGTTCAAAAATAGGGAGGTTGGAAAATGCGTTACTCGATGCAGATCATGGCATTATGTCTTGTATTGTTAATTGGTATTTTTGTGGGAATTGACTCTGCGGAAAAGAATATACAAAAGATGCAAGGGATAGAAGGCGCTCCAAGAGCTGTAGAATTAAGCACCAAAGGCAATAAGTTGGAGTTAAATGTTTTAGGACAAGTAGTTCAGACCAAGCCGCTGGATACAGCCAAAGTAGAAAAAGTGCAAAAATCGCTTGTTCATAGTGAGAATATCTTATCCAATATTGGCAACTCGATTGGTTCCAATATGCGTTATTACTCTCGAATGATGTTGAATTCCATATTTTCATGGGATAAATAAATGATTAGATGCTGATTTTTAAAAATTGTATTTAACTTGGACTAGTTGACTCTTGAAAAAGTCAACTTTTTTTAATTTTTCCATGGTGAAATATCTATACAGACCACAATAGATGATTTATGATGAACATAAGTAGCACAGTTTTTACTTCTTTATAGAGAGATGGGTGAGGTAGATGAAAGCTATTAAGTGGGTAAGTATTCTCACCGCTTTGGCTTTGGTCTTTACCGGATTGTTTAGCTTTGGAGCGGTTAATCGCTCATACGCTGCTGGAGGTCCTGATGACTACAAAATTGAAGTCAACAAGTCCAACAATCGACTTTACTTGTATAACAAATACGGTAAAGTAATCAAAACGTACAAAATTGCAACAGGGAGAACTTCTAGTTTGACTCCTGAAGGTACGTTTGAAATTATCATTAAGATCAACCAACCTGGATGGAAAGGTATTCCTGGAGGAGATCCAAGAAATCCACTAGGTCCAAGATGGCTGGGTCTGCAAGTCGGTGGAGATAACGGACGTATGTATGGGATCCATGGAAACAACAACCCTGCTTCCATTGGTACTTATGCTTCCAGTGGTTGTGTTCGTATGTATAACGACCAAGTAATCGAATTATACAACACCGTAGGAACTGGCACCTTGGTATGGATTACCAAAAATAAGCATGATGGTGTGTGGCATGGCAGACACCGTACTTCTAAACCAAGTACTAGTAAACTAACTGTATCTGTAAGTGCTGCTAATATTCGTGCGGCTGCATCTTTAAAAGCAAAAGTATTGCAAGTAGTACCTCGTGGTACTGTTTTGAACAAAGTTGGTGTGTCTGGCGATTTCCACAAAATCAAGCTAAAAAGCGGCGCATATGCTTATGTGCACAAATCAGTAGTAAAATAAGTATTCTGAAAAAACGCTCCTATAAAAGGGCGTTTTTTGTTTTACAACTGTTCTAATATAAATTAAGATAAGGAAGAGAGGCACTCATCTGGAGTGTCCTTATCGAAAATTGGAGTGGATCATGGGTAAGCCACATAAGTGCGAAGAAAACGAAAAGGTTACGATCGAAAACCTTCCTCGTGAATACATTCATAATAGGTATACAGGATACTCTGAGGACTTTAAAGAGCTTAAGGGTAATCCAGCGGTTCTGACGTTTCAGATTGTGCTCATTTCTGTGAAGAGTTCTAGTGCTCCTGAGCGGAGAGGGGAAGTGCGAGTATCTGAAAGGCATAATGGTTACAAGGATCATTATGTGAAGCCGGGTGAGACCTATACGCTCAAGTGTGGGGTAAAGATTATTTATAAGAGGTAATGCCAATCACTCCAGCTGGAGTAGTTAGCAATTAATGCTGACTGCTTCAGCCCATGAAAAATTTTGAATTCAATCATATAGATTTTGTTTGGAAGATATCAAAACGAATGTGGCGTTTTTTCTATTTTTGGACTATTTTTCTTTGAGTAGAAGAAGTAATAATCTTATTTGTTTAATGTTTTATTTGCATTTATAAAAGATAATGGTATCATTTGGATAGTACTCAAAGGGAGTACAAAGAGAGAATGGAGTAAGCATGGCAAATCGAACTCACAACTCTACGGTGAACGCGAGTGTCGTTGTCGAAAAGCTTCCAAATGGGATTAATATCGAAATTCCTGAAGCGGGTATCTTCGCTGAGAAGCTCGAAAAGGTTTCTAAGTATGACGCGAACTTCCGTAATGGATTCGAGATCCAGATTTACCCTGATAGGGTGGTTGCCGAGGAACACGCAGATGGTCGTCGGACCCATAGTGTGAACTTTACACGCGGGAAGCAGATACTTCCGACTAGCGGTGTGGTGATTCGATTTAAGTAAGCCTGTAACTCCTGTTGGAGTGGTAAGCATGGTGTTATGTTTACTGCTCCAACACGGAACCATGAATGATCTATCATATATATGTTTTTTTTTTTGGAAGTTCCATTTGATGATCTTAAATAAACCCATTAATGGAATACCATTGCTTGCGCTCCTAGCAGACTGCTATAATGATACAATGCAGTCTGCTTTTTTGGCTAGCAGGGAGGATTAGGAACGGATGAGTAAACAAACACAAATACGTAATTTCTCAATTATTGCACACATTGACCATGGAAAATCGACATTAGCTGATCGAATCCTTGATTTTACGGGGGCATTATCCGAAAGAGAAAAACAAGATCAGTTTTTAGATAAGATGGATTTGGAGAGGGAACGCGGGATTACCATTAAGTTGCAATCTGTTCGCTTACCATATAAAGCAAAAGATGGACAAGAATACATATTGAATCTGATCGACACTCCTGGTCATGTCGATTTTTCGTATGAAGTCTCAAGAAGCTTACAAGCATGTGAAGGAGCACTGTTAGTTGTCGATGCTGCCCAAGGAGTGGAAGCACAGACTTTAGCAAATGTTTATTTGGCATTGGAAAATGATCTGGAAATTATTCCAGTGATCAATAAGATTGACTTGCCAAGTGCTGATCCAGAAAGAGTGAAAGATGAAGTAGAGGAAGTAATTGGACTCGATGCTAGCGATGCAGTACTTGCTTCTGCAAAAGCAGGGATTGGGATCGAGGAAATTTTAGAACAGATCGTGGAAAAAGTACCTGCACCAAAAGGAGATCCTGATGCACCTCTTCAAGCATTGATATTTGATTCTTTTTATGATGCATACAAAGGTGTCATTGTCTACATGCGAGTAGTCGAAGGTACCATTCGAAAAGGCATGAAAATTAAAATGATGGCAACTGGTAAGACATTTGAAGTGCTGGAAGTCGGGGCATATAATCCGCACCCTGTCGCAATGGATGAATTATCAGTGGGAGAAGTTGGATTTGTCGTAGCTAGTATCAAAAATGTAAAAGACACACGAGTTGGAGATACAATCACAGATGCAGTTACCCCAGCTGCGGAGCCGCTGCCTGGTTATCGGAAAACAAACCCGATGGTATTTTGCGGGCTATATCCAGTCGATTCATCTCAATATGAAGATTTACGAGAAGCATTGGAGAAGTTGGAGCTAAACGATGCGTCTTTGGCATATGAACCCGAAACTTCCAATGCGCTTGGCTTTGGATTTCGTTGTGGGTTTTTAGGGTTGCTACATATGGAGATTATTCAAGAGAGAATCGAGAGAGAATTTCAAATATCTCTTATCACTACCGCACCAAGTGTTGTTTACCATGTATATCTAACAGACGGATCGGTTTTGCAAATTGAAAATCCTACATTGATGCCAGAAGTACAAAAAATCGATCATATAGAAGAACCATTTGTCCGAGCTAGTATTATGGTTCCTAATGACTTCGTTGGTACTGTGATGGAATTGTGTCAAACCAAACGAGGTCAATATATTGATATGAAGTACTTGGATACGAATAGGGTTAATTTGCAATACGATTTACCATTATCGGAGATCGTTTATGATTTCTTTGATCTGTTGAAATCGAGTACCAAAGGGTATGCTTCTTTTGATTATGAGTTAATCGGCAACAAAACTTCAAACTTAGTGAAGATGGATGTTTTGTTAAATGGGGAAGTGGTAGATGCTCTATCCTTCATCGTTCACCGTGATCGTGCACAACATCGAGGACGTTTATTAGTTGAGAAATTAAAGAAATTAATCCCAAGGCAAATGTTTGAAATTCCAGTCCAAGCTGCGATTGGAAACAAAGTTGTAGCACGGGAAAATATCAGTGCGATCCGCAAAAATGTATTAGCTAAGTGTTATGGTGGGGATATCAGTCGTAAACGGAAACTCCTTGAGAAGCAAAAAGAAGGGAAAAAACGAATGAAAGCGGTAGGTAGCGTAGAAGTACCACAAGAAGCATTTATGGCAGTATTAAAAATGGAGGAGAAGTAAGTGACTCCTCCTAAAGCGGTATATATTCACATCCCATTTTGCGCTACCAAATGCCACTACTGTGATTTCACCGCTTATGTCGTCGAGGGACAGCCTGTTGATGACTATCTGGACGCGTTAGCAAAAGAGATCGAGATGACGGTTCGTGATGCTCCTCCAGAGCAGTTAGAAAGCATTTTTATTGGTGGTGGAACTCCTACTGTTTTAACTCCGGTTCAGATGAAAAAAATGCTCGATATCATACAAACATATTTTCCTGAGCGAGCTCCCGCCATCGAGTATACAATGGAAGCAAACCCTGGGACGACCACTCCTGAGTTACTCGCCGTAATAAGAGATGGAGGGGTAAATCGTCTAAGCTTTGGAGCACAAACCTTTGAACCTCATTTATTGCGGGAAATTGGAAGATCGCATGGAGTCAGTGAGATTGCTACAAGTGTAAAAGAAGCGAGGACTGCGGGGATTTCCAATATCTCTTTGGATTTGATGTTTGGCTTGCCAAATCAAAGCCTCGATCAAATGCGGGATAC
This sequence comes from Shimazuella alba, assembly GCF_009831235.1. Lineage (GTDB taxonomy): Bacteria > Bacillota > Bacilli > Thermoactinomycetales > Thermoactinomycetaceae > Shimazuella > Shimazuella alba. Next base: position 158,693 of record NZ_WUUL01000004.1, read on the forward strand.
GTTAGAGCGTGCAGTAGCTTTATCACCAGACCACTTTTCTTGTTACAGTTTAAAAGTGGAAGAAGGGACACTATTTTATCATCTGGAAGAGCGTGGACAATTACCTTTACCAGATGAAGAAGTAGAATATGGTATGTATCAACTTATTCGTGATTATCTGCTCCAGCAAGGTTATGCCCAATATGAAGTGAGTAATTTTTCCAAACAAGGCAGAGAAAGCAAGCATAATTCAACCTACTGGAAAAATGAGTCGTATTATGGTTTTGGTGCTGGTGCTCATGGGTATGTACATGGTACTAGACATGTAAATGTAAAAGGGATATCAGAATACGTTAGTCGGATTGACCGTGGAGAACGGCCCATTTTGCAACAAGAAAAGATTCCCCTTCAGGAGCAGATGGAAAATTATTTTATTCTCGGGTTACGATTGCTTGAGGGAGTCAGTTTACAACAATTCAAGCAGCAATATGGCCAACCTGCTGATCACGTTTTTGGAGATGCGATTGAAACATTAGTAAACAAACAGTTTCTTCGTGTTGAAGGAGATATTATCCGGCTGACAGAACAGGGATTATTATTTGGAAATGATGTTTTCGTACAATTTCTCTATTGATAACATTGACACCGTATCAGACCTTTGATAACTTATAGATTAGATTTTAGCACTCATGACAAACGAGTGCTAATAAAGAAACTTGACGAAGTGTCTTGGCTTTAACAAGACACTGACAAAGGTCTAGTTGCACATATGTAGATAAGATATGAATTCCTTCTTATCTACCAAGTTAGGGGGGGAGGCAGATGTTAACCGAGCGGCAAAAAAAGATTCTCTGGGCAATTGTTGATGAATACATCATATCAGCTGAACCAGTTGGATCTCGTACTGTTTCCAAAAAGAAAGGCGTTGGTTTTAGCGCTGCAACAGTGCGGAATGAAATGGCTGACTTAGAAGAGATGGGTTTTTTGGAGCAACCGCATACATCTGCCGGACGTATTCCTTCAGAAAAGGGATATCGCTTTTACGTGGATCATCTTCTGCATTCTTATGTCCCCAAAGAAGAAGATCATGATGTTTTTCTACTTGATCAGGCTGAAAAATTAGAGCAAGAGATGCAGCGAATCTCTGCAAGGCTTTCTCAATTAACCAATTATATGACGATGATAGCAAGTCCAAAATTGGTAGAGGGTCATTTAAAACACTTGTCCATCGTACCAATTACAGAGCAAATCGCTGTTTCTGTGATTGTTAGTGATAAAGGACAAGTAGAACAACATCAAATCGTTATTCCTGAGATGATATCTTCTTCTATGATTGAGGAATTAGTAAACTTGCTTAATTACCGTGCCATCGGAATTCCACTTTCTCAATTAAGAAAACAAGCTTTAAGACAGATAAATGATGATCTACACCATTTGTTATATCCAAAACCGCTTATTTCAACTATGTTAGAGCAATTGTTTATGTTTGAACAACCAGAGCAGTTGTTCTTAAGCGGTACTACACGTATGTTGGAACAACCAGAGTTTCGCGATGTTGACAAAGTACGAAGTCTGCTTGATCTTGTTGAGGCAAATGAACAAGTCCTCCAATTGCTAGAGCCAATAGAACCGATGTTCACAGGTGTACAAGTGCGTATCGGAAGTGAAATCGCTGTCGAGGGAGTGGAAGGGTGTAGTGTAATCACTGCATCTTTTGAACTGGAAAATGATCCTGTTGGCACAATAGGTGTGTTAGGTCCTACTAGAATGGACTATGGGAAAGTTATTTCTCTTATCGAAGGTTTTACGAAGTCTTTATCCAATAGGAATTAAAGATGCTGGCGATGTATTCTTGCCTATTTTTACTTGACAGAGGTCTGGTGGTTTGCAGGTAGATAAAACAAATTTCGCTTATCTACAATAAAAGATATCCTCGGTCCCCATATGGAAAGGAAGGGTTCAATGGCTGAAAGTGAATTTTTTGATGCAGATCGAGTAGATCCTCGCCTATCTGCGTTACAATCGAATGTAAATGCTGTGAGAGCAGTGGCTTCTGCGGTAGAGACTACTCTAGGGCCAAAAGGATTGGACACTATGCTTGTTGGGGAACGAGGAGAAGTAATTGTTACCAATGATGGCGTAACAATCTTAGATCGAATGCAAGTAGAGCATCCAGCTGCCCATATGATCGTAAATGTAGCTCGTGCACAACAAGATGAAATGGGTGATGGAACTACAACAGCTACTCTTTTGGCTGCGGCTCTTGTAAGCGAAGGTGTAAAACAAGTAGCTTCAGGAGTACCTGTGGTGAAAGTGATTGCAGGAATCAATCGAGGAATACGGTTTGCACTGAAGAAAATGAAGGATCGATCTCGTAAAATTCAACATCTTGATGATGAATGGCTACAGCGTATTGCATTTACCGCTAGTCGAGAGAATGAGGATATTACAGTATCTGTTATTGAAGCTGCTCATTTGATTGGACATGAAAAATTAATGGATAAGAATTTTCGACTGTCGAGTTCTGTTGTGGCTCATCCACGTGCGGAAAGCGCTGTTTTTACAGGCGTTTTTCTCAATCGATCTAGATTAAATCCTCAAATGCCAAGAGCAAAGGTAGACGCGAGAATATTATTATTAGCAGATTCTTTGGTTGCCGAAACGGTAGATGATGAAGCACTGAGAACAGAAGCTGGTTTTAAAAAACAGGAGCGTTTTCGTGAACAATTTTTAACAGCGCTAGAAAATATGGTTCATTTAAATGTAGGTATTGTTTTAACTACAGGAAACATTGACCCATTAGCAGAAGATATACTTACGGATTCTGGAGTAATGGTTGTTTCAGGACTCACTCAAGATGAAGTGTCGCGTGTTTCCGATCACACACTTGCTAAGCCTATCAAACGCAGCAGCTTATTTAAACCAATGGAAGAGATCGAACCGATTTTAGGTTACGCTTCTATTATTGAAGATGATGGGATTTTGGAACGTGTCCTTATTAGTGGGGGGAGAGGGAAGCCGTTTGCGACGATTTTAGTCAGTGCTTCTACAGAAGAAGTGGTAGGGGAAATAGAGCGCATCTGTAAAGATGCTGCTTCTGCTGTTCAAGCTGCTGTCAAAGGTGGATTTGTTCCTGGCGGTGGGGCTTTGGAATTGTCTATAGCACGTGATGTGGAGAGATTTCGAGATAGTATACAGGGGATGGAACGTTTTGGTGTGGCTGTTGTAGCTCAAGCGTTAGAACGTCCGATGACACAAGTTGTAGCCAATGCTGGATTTAATCCATTGGAAAAAATTGAGACGGTGAAAGCCTATCAAGTGAAACGTGATTCCGATTCCTTGGGGATCGACTGTGATCGTGGTACTATTTCAGATATGATTGAAATGGGTGTAGTTGATCCTTTGTTGGTAAAATACCATGCATTAAAAGCTGCAGGCGAAGTAGCTACTGCTGTTCTGCGTATCCATACTGTAGTGAAAATGAGGAACAACATATAAAAGGAGGGAATAGTGTGGAAGAGAAACAAAATGTAGACGAAATCGAACAGAATGAAGTTCATCATTCTGAAGATTCGCCTGACGCTTTAGAAGTTGACGTGGAAGCCTTACAAGCACAACTCGTTGCTATGAAAGAGAAAAATGAACAACTTGAGAAAGATTTAGCAGAATCAAAAAATCATTTGGCTAGATCAGTCGCCGATTTGGAAAATGCACGTCGACGAGCTCGCAAAGAAAAAGAAGATGCGGTAAAATATGCATCAGTACCTCTTATTGAATCTTTGTTACCTGTTTTAGATAACTTTGAAAGAGCCCTCGATGCAGCCGACAATAAAGAAGAAGCAAAGGGTTTACTGGATGGAGTAGAAATGGTTTATCGTCAATTGCTCCAAGCACTTTCTGATTCAGGATTAAGTATGGTAGAAGCTGTAGGAATGCCCTTTGATCCGCATGTACATAACGCAGTTATGCAAGTTGATTCGACTGAACATGAGTCTGGAATAGTAGTAGAGGAATTGCAATCAGGATATCGCTTCCGCGAACGCGTTATTCGCCCCACTATGGTCAAAATTAGTACGTAGTGTCGAAAGCTTCTACGTGGCGCGAATGGAAATTCCTATATAGACAAATTATTTCTCTAATTTTAAGATAAACTATTCTGTTATCTAAGCTATTATATACATAGCAATATCTTAGGAGGGTGTAACATTGGGTAAGATTATTGGAATTGACTTAGGAACAACTAACTCTTGTGTGGCATTTATGGAAGGTTCAGAAGCAGTAGTAATCCCAAATGCTGAAGGAGGTCGTACAACTCCTTCGATCGTTGGAATTTCTAAACAAAACGAAAGATTGGTAGGGGAAGCAGCCAAGCGTCAAGCAATTACCAATCCTGAAAATACTGTTATGTCCGTAAAAAGACATATCGGGACAGATTATAAAGTAACTGTTGAAGGAAAAGATTATACACCGCAAGAAATCTCTGCAATGATCCTACAGAGATTGAAACAAGATGCGGAGAGCTACCTTGGTGAATCTGTGACACAAGCAGTTATCACAGTACCTGCGTATTTTAATGATAGCCAACGTCAAGCGACAAAAGATGCAGGTAAAATCGCTGGGTTAGAAGTAATGCGTATTATAAACGAACCAACTGCAGCAGCTTTGGCATATGGTTTAGAAAAAACAGATGAAGAAAAAATCTTGGTATTTGACCTTGGTGGTGGTACCTTTGACGTTTCTATCCTCGAATTAGAAGATAATTTCTTCCAAGTTATTTCTACAAGTGGAGATAACCATCTTGGTGGAGATGACTTCGACCAAGTCATTATTGATTATTTAGTACAAGAATTTCGCCGCGAAAATGGAATTGACCTGTCCAATGATAAAATGGCTTTACAACGTTTAAAAGATGCAGCAGAAAAAGCGAAGAAAGATCTGTCTGGTGTATTAAATACAACGATTTCACTTCCATTTTTGACCATGGATCAATTTGGACCAAAACACCTTGAAGTTACGCTTACACGTGCTAAATTTGAAGAATTGAGTGAAAATCTAATTGAGCGTACAATGGTTCCTACACGCCAAGCCTTGAGTGATGCAGGATTATCTCCAAATGAAATCAGTAAAGTGGTATTGGTTGGTGGATCTACACGTATCCCAGCCGTACAAGAAGCAATTAAACGCCTTACTGGAAAAGAACCAACCAAAGGTGTGAACCCAGATGAAGTAGTTGCTATGGGTGCAGCTATTCAAGGTGGAGTTATCACTGGGGAAGTGAAAGATGTTGTACTGGTTGACGTAACACCTCTTTCTCTTGGTATTGAAACAATGGGCGGTGTATTTACGAAGATTATTGATCGTAATACAGCTATTCCTACAGATGGAACTCAGGTTTTCTCCACCGCGGCAGACAATCAAACTGCAGTAGATATTCATGTGCTTCAAGGAGAGCGTCCTATGGCAGCTGACAACAAAACGCTTGGACGTTTCCAATTGCATGATATTCCACCAGCACCACGTGGTATCCCGCAAATTGAAGTTACATTTAATATTGATGTAAACGGTATTGTAAATGTGACAGCAAAAGACAAAGCAACAAACAAGAGCCAAAAGATCACCATCCAATCTTCTAGCGGGTTAAATGATAGTGATATCGAAAAAATGATCCGTGAAGCAGAAGAGAATGCAGAAGCGGATAAACGCAAAAAAGAATCTGTTGAACTCCGCAACAAAGCAGAACAACTTGTTTTCACTACGGAAAAAACCGTAAAAGAGTTGGCTGATAAAGTAGATGCTAGTGAAGTAGAAGCTGCTAATGCTGCAAAAGAAGAAGTACAAAAAGCACTGGAAGGTAATGATGAAGAAGCATTGAAGAAAGCGATAGAAGATCTGGAGCAAAAAGTACAACAACTCTCTGTAAAATTGTACGAGAAAATGCAACAAGAAGCAGCTGCAGAAGGTGAAGCTGATAAGAAAAATGATGACAATGTCGTAGATGCTGAGTTTGAAGACGTAAAAGACGAAAAATAAAGCACACAGCCCTCATGGCCATAGCCGAAGAACTACTAGGCTCTGGCCTCCTCCGCTTGTTTTCTATTTCTAGGGAGAAGGAGGTGATCTTGTGAGCAAACGTGATTACTACGATGTTTTAGATGTTCCTCGAACATCTAATGAAGAAGAAATCCGCAAAGCTTATCGAAGGCTTGCTCGCAAATATCATCCTGATGTAAACAAAGAAGCCGATGCCGAAGCCAAATTTAAAGAAGTGAAAGAAGCTTATGAGGTATTAGGCGATCCGCAAAAGAAAGCTCAGTATGATCAATTTGGTCATGCAGACCCAACAGGTGGTATGGGTGGAGCTGGTTTTAATGGCCAAGACTTTGGTTTTGGTGATATTTTTGATATGTTCTTTGGCGGTGGTCGACGTGCAAATCCGAATGCACCCAGACAAGGGACTGATTTAGAAGCTCGTATGCATATTGAGTTCAAAGATGCTATCTTTGGTTCTCAAAAAGATATAATCATGGTGAAAGCTGCTGATTGTGACAATTGTCATGGTACTGGAGCGAAACCAGGAAGTAAGCCAGAAGTTTGTTCGACTTGTCAGGGAAAAGGACATGTAGAATCCATTCAAAATACACCTTTTGGCCGTATTGTTAATCGACATGACTGCCAACAGTGCCGCGGTAAAGGTAAAATCATTCGTGATAAATGTGCCTCTTGTTCAGGAACTGGACAAACGAAGAAAAAGTTCAAAATCCCTGTCACGATACCAGCTGGTATTTATGATGGAGAACAAATTCGAATATCAGGTGAAGGTAATCCTGGCGTAAATGGTGGGCCACCTGGGGACTTATATGTTACTATTTTTGTTAGAAAACATGACTTCTTTACAAGAGAAGGATATGATCTCACCTGTCAGATTCCTTTAACTTTTGTGCAAGCTGCTCTTGGAGATGAGATTGTTGTACCTACCTTAGATGGAAGAGCTAAGCTGAAAATACCAGCAGGAACTCAAACAGGTACTGAATTTCGTCTGCGAGGTAAAGGTGTACCACGAGCACGCGGATACGAAGGAGACCTTCGTGTTCAGGTGAAAATTGTTACCCCAGTGAATTTGACTGAAGAACAAAAACAGTTACTTCGTGACTTCAACCGCCTTTCTGGCGAATATATACATGAGCAGAATGATAATTTCTTTACAAAAATGAAAAAAGCGTTTAAAGGAGAGTAACGGGCGAATGGTGCCCGTTTTCTTTTTTAATGAAGCATGTGTTTTTTAAAAAGGAGAATAAAGAAATGAAATGGTTGGAAATCGCAATTCATACGCATGAAGAATCCGTAGAAGCTCTAACGGAGCGGTTGCATAAGATGGGAGCTGGTGGTGTATCGATGGAGGATTCCGCTACATTAGCTCAAACACAATCTGGCGATTATGGCGAAATAATCGCCTTAAATCCATCTGATTATCCTGATGCAGGTGTTGTATTAAAATCTTATTTTTCAGAAGTAAGTCAAACTGACGTGTTGGTTGAGCAGATCAAGAAATGCCTGATAGAGTTAAAAAGCTATGGTTTGCAAGTGGAGCCAGGGAGTATTCAAACAAAATGGGTTGATGATGAAGACTGGGCAAATGCATGGAAAACATACTACAAACCAACTCGAGTCTCAGAGAAATTAGTAGTTGTACCAGTATGGGAAGAATATGTACCCCAAGATGGTGAGTTGCCCATTTATTTAGATCCCGGTATGGCGTTTGGTACAGGTACTCATCCGACAACTAGATTGACAATGAGGCTGATGGAAAAGTACTTACAAGCTGATCAGAAAGTTATTGATGTAGGCTGTGGAAGTGGCATCCTAAGTATCGCAGCAGAGAAGCTAGGAGCTAACGAAGTTCTTGCTTTAGATTTAGATCCTGTGGCAGTAAAAAATACTGAGGAAAATTGTGCACAGAATGAAACAAGAAAAATAGTGGTAAGAGAAGGCAATCTCCTACATGGAATTGGGACAACCGCTCCAATCATCGTGGCCAATATACTAGCTGAAATTTTGCAACAGATGATGTATGATCTACCCAGAGTGTTAGAACCAGGAGGCATCTTTATTGGCTCGGGAATTATCGAAAATAAGAAAGATGATGTTATCCAAGGATTACAGGAAGTGGGATTATCTATCATAGAAATAATTTCAGAAGAGGACTGGGTTGCTGTAGCGGCAAAGAGGTTTTGAAGATGAGGTAGTTTTTAGTTGTGAACATATTTTTATGTTGATGAGAATAGAATTTATTCTATCTTTCCTGCCAAAAAAATGGTAAAATGGTGAGGGTTTTTTCATGCAAAGATACTTTATCACTCCTGATCAATTAATGGGAGATGTCATTCATATAACAGGTGATGATGTTCACCATATTCGTACTGTCATGAGAAGTAAGTTAGGAGACAAAGTTATTTGCTGTATGATGGGGATGGATTACTTGGTGGAGATTAAGGAAATAGCAGGTGATTCCATTACATGCTTTATCCTTGAACGATCTAAATCTCTTGGCGAACCAACAGTACAAGTTACGATAGCACAGGGTTTACCAAAAGGAGAAAAGTTAGAATGGATTTTTCAAAAAGGCACAGAATTAGGTGCTGCATCTTTTCTACCTTTTTCATCCACTCGTACAGTTGTTAAAATAGATGCTTCCAAATCAACTAAGAAGCATGATAGATGGTCCAAAATTGTCAAAGAAGCATCAGAGCAATCTCATCGTGGACGTATTCCAACTATTTCTTTACCAATTAATTGGAATACGTTGTTAACCGAAATACCAAATTATGATCTGGCTATGATTGCGTACGAAAAAGGTGGACAGGTTCTGAGCGCCATTCCATCCTTATCCGAAGCAAAATCAATCTTGATGATGATAGGTCCGGAAGGCGGATTTTCTGAATCAGAAGTCCAAGATGCAGTTAACAAAGGTGCAATCCCGATCACATTAGGAAATCGAATTTTACGTACGGAAACAGCAGCAATAAGTCTGCTGACATGTATCATGTTTGTTCATAACGAATTAGGGGGTGACCGAAATGAGTAAAATTGCTTTTCATACATTAGGATGTAAAGTGAATGCTTATGAAACAGAAGCAATGTGGCAATTGTTTCAACAAGCCGGATATGAAAGAGTAGAATTTGATCATACTGCAGATGTTTACCTCATCAATACTTGTACGGTTACCAACACTGGAGATAAAAAAAGCCGTCAAGTAATACGAAGAGCAATCCGAAAAAATCCAGATGCTGTTATCGCTGTTACAGGTTGCTATGCTCAAACATCTCCAAGTGAAGTAGCCGCAATCCCTGGTGTTGATATTGTAGTAGGTACACAAGGCAGAGATAAGTTGATAGATTATGTGGAGCAATATCGCAAGGAACGTCAACCTATTAATGCGGTAGGAAATATCATGAAACAACGAGAATACGAAGAACTAGATGTTCCAACATTTGCAGACCGTACTCGTGCATCACTCAAAATCCAAGAAGGATGCAACAATTTCTGTACGTTTTGTATCATTCCTTGGGCAAAAGGGTTGTCTCGTAGCCGTAAACCGGAAAATGTTTTGGCACAAGCAAGACAATTGGTGGCAGCTGGTTACAAAGAAATTGTACTAACTGGTATCCATACAGGTGGCTATGGCGATGACCTCGAAAACTATCAACTTGCAGATCTCTTGATCGATCTCGATAAAATCCCTGATCTGCATCGCATCCGTATTAGTTCGATTGAAGCGAGTCAAGTGGGTGATCGTTTGATTGAAGTATTAAATTCATCAGATAAGATGTGTCGCCATCTTCATATCCCGCTTCAAGCTGGAGATAATGAAGTCCTTAAAAGAATGCGCCGTAAATATACAGTAGAAGAATACCGTGAGACGATCTTAAAATTGCACCAAGCACTTCCCGGAGTAGCGATCACAACAGATATGATTGTAGGATTCCCTGGTGAGACAGAAGAACAATTTTTAAATGGCTACCGGTTTGTTGAAGAACTTGGTATGTATCAAATGCATGTATTCCCATACTCCAAGCGTACAGGCACACCAGCTGCTCGGATGACCGATCAAGTAGCAGATGATGCGAAAAATGACCGCGTCAGCCGCTTGATTGCTCTCTCCAATAAACTCACTACCACTTATGCAAGTAAGTATACTGGGGAAGTATTAGAAGTAATTCCCGAAAGAGCATATAAAGAAGAACCAAACAGTGGATTGTACACAGGTTATACAGACAACTATCTTCCAGTGGCATTTCCAGCAACAGAGGAAATGATTGGGAAAGTTTGCCGGGTTAAATTGGACGAAGTAGGACCAGAAATGAATAAAGGTTCTTTTGTTCGTGTATTAGAAGATAAGCAGTTATGCTCCTAGTAATTAGGGGCATTTTTTTTATTACTAAAAAAGTTGTAATAACATGTTATTACGCATATAATAAAGAAAGTAAGAAACGAGCAGGTGATTAACATGGATAATACAGCAAGGAAACACTATCGCAAAATCGGACGAATTGGCAATAGTTATGGTTTTACTCTACCCAAAGAAGCTTTAGAAGAGCTAAATGTGAAACAAGGAGATGTTGTTGAACTTTCCATAAAAGATGGGAAATTGACGGTTCAACGTCAAGAAACTCAAGAAATAGATTCTCAGTTTTTACAGATAGCAGAAAGGGCCTTTAAACGCTATGACAAAGCGTTTAAAGCATTACGAGATAGATAAATGGTTCGATCCTTAACAGCTGAACAATTGTTGTTTCTGCATTATCTTGTAATGGAAAGATATGACGAAAAGGAACATCGTGGAGTTATATTTCCTAATCGATTTTATTCTCTGGTGGAGGGCCCGAAAACGGTAGTTTTTGGAGAAGAAATTCATCCAACGCTGTGGCAAAAAGCAGGTGCTCTTGTGCAATCAATTGTTCAAGAACACCCATTTGTAAATGGAAACAAACGAACCGCATTTCTGGCACTTATTTATTTCCTAGAATTAAATGGATATTCACTTCGATTATCCAATGAGGATGCAGTTGAATTAATGGTACGATTTGCAACTGACGACCAATTAAAAGGGGAAGATGGACCAAAACATATAGGAGAAATAATTAAATCTATAGTGTAGAGTTTGAGAGAAAACATAGGAATCATCCTTCTTGAAATGGATGATTTTTTTGATGCTAGTATAAGTAACAGGAGGATTGAACATGCGAAAAGAAAGATCAGCAGGCGGCGTAGTATTTCGTAAAGGGGCAGAAGGAATACAAATTCTACTCATACAAGATCGCTTTGGAAAAATAACTTTACCAAAAGGCCATCAAGAAGCAGGTGAAACCATCGAACAAACAGCGATTCGTGAGGTCGAAGAGGAGACGGGGGTGGTTGGGGAGATTGTAACCAAAATTGATACTATTTCTTATGTATTCACACACCCTGAGCACGGCAAGATAGAGAAAGAAGTTACATATTATGTATTACAAACAAATACAAGCACCATCATCCCTCAACTAGAGGAGATCAATGAAGTAGCTTGGTATTCGATAGATAAGGCGAAAGAGCTTCATGCTGAAAAAGGCTATGGAAACAACAAATCAATTTTGGAAGCCGCCATTCAATACATCAACAAAGAATTAACATGATGACTTAAACCCTAACTTTTTTATTGATCTTACTTTAACTGTCGAAATTAAATAGCAATAATGCGAGGTAAACGATGGTTGCTGGTTTAAAACGGATCGAACTAATAGTTTTGTTTTGCAATTGTAAGTGGTTACAAGGGGATAGTGCTTTATCAGTACCATTACTTTTTTGCAGATTTCAATCATAAAGCCTCTCTGGAACCATCCATTCCACCAATCGTGCAAAGCCAGCACAAACAGGTAACACCATTAGGGAGCAAACGACATTATAGATAGTTTGTGTATGAGCTACTTGGATAGAAGGATCAGCAGAAAAAGTTGATACTACTTCAAGGAGCAACGGAATCAGTGGTAGGAAGAGGAAAGCTCCACCGACATTGAGCACTAAATGAGCAATGGCAACTCGTTTAGCGGATGGTTTGGTCTGTAATGCTGCAATAAGTCCAGTTGCACAAGTCCCGACATTACTTCCGATGACAACAGCGATGGCAAATGGGAGAGAAATGACTCCAGATGCATAGAAACCCATCGCGATCGCAACCATCGCACTACTGCTATGAATCAGTGCAGTAATAACCATACCAGTGAGGAAACCCATCAGGATTGGGTAATCCGTTCCAGACATCAACCAATCGATCCAACCTTCCTTTTCCAGTGGTGCAGCAACACTTTGCATCCATTTTACTCCTGCGAAAATAAACCCAAGTCCAAGCCAAATGGGACCAGTTCTTTGCTTAATCAAGATTAGAATGAATCCAATCGCTATTAATGGCCATGCAAAATCATCGAGTTTTAATGCAAGTAATTGTGTGGTAACCGTTGTACCAATATTCGTTCCTAGGATAATACCTAATGATTGGGTGAAGGTAAGTAACCCTGTATCGACAAGTCCAATTGTAAATACGGTAACAGCAGTGCTGCTTTGGAGTAATGCTGTTAAAATGGTTCCACATAGCATCCCACGCCAAGGAGTTTTCGTAAAGCGGAGCAAGATGGTTTTCAGATGTTTCTCTGCTAAACTTTCCAGACCGTTTCGCATTACTTTCATTCCAACCAGAAAGATGCTGAGTCCCGCACAAAAGGGAAGTAAAATAGTAATCATATATCTTCCTCCTCTCTCCATCTTATGGAGAAAAGGACGGGCTCATGCTAGAGAAACGCAAAAAAGCCTTCTCAAGGCTTAGGTTATGTATGTTTGGTGAGTCCGACGAGCTGTCGGACTCACATGGGAACTACTTATTGGTTTTCTTGAACATCCTTTTCAGATATGTCCAAAACTCCTTGAAGTAATTCCACCTTGTCAGATAGGGATCATTGGTTGCTCGATCCCAGTGGTAGTGAACTGTTACCACACGACCTGTATGGCGAACAATCTGATACTTCTTCACGTTGATATAGCGAAGACGCATACCTGTGTTGTAGAGCTCACCCTTGGGGAAGTTAGACCCATCGCCAAAGCGATCAGGACTAAGCAGTTCGAAATTCTTTGTTACATTTTCCACGCAACGGTCGAACTCTTCCTGTGGTGTGTATCGCTTCCCTGCAAGCCTGCGATTTTCATTGCGCTCGCGACATACATCAGCCGGGGTATCGAGCAGGAGGTGGAGTACGCGATAGCCTCGCTTGAGAGCTTCTTCGACCATCGTCCGACGACCAAACTCGCCGTCCAGCGTGGCGCCGCCACTTTGAAAGATGATAACTCGTCCTGAGACAGGGTTATCGAGTGCAAAGAGGAACAGTTCTCTCGTCCGTTCCCGATTGCTAGTAAAATGATCCATCGGATTACTAGTAGTATCCCATCCCTCAGGGAACTGTCCATCGGGGTCGATCTCGATGGAAGTGAGACCAAACCGGTACCACAAGTCGTTCCGAATCATCATACCTGCTTGGTCCTTGCCAGCGGCAATATTTCCACTAGTGAAGATCACCCATCGATCTGTGATAAATGGGGGCAGGATTTTCACCTTGCTCTTTGTACCGAGTTCCATTTGTTTCTCTCTTTCTTCTGGGAACTGTTACTAAACTGATTGTACAAAAATTTAAATAAAAAATCGACTCCTAAAATAGGAATCGTTTAGAAAAAAGGGGTTATTTCTTTTTTGGCTGTTTGTTTAAAAAAGGTGCGGTATCAAACTCATTAAAATCGGGATGGAATGGTTCTTGCCAACCAGGAAATTCTGTAGGGACTTGCTGTTGCTTGAAATATTTCTCTTTTTTCTCTTCGGCAGGTGTTGGTTCACCGAGATAAAACCAAGGATCTTCTTGAATTTCATCGATAAATGGTCCGTTCGGTTGATTCCATTGTTTTTCTACTTCTTCAGATACCATCTGTTTGACCAATTTACGTAATGCAGCTTCACTTACTGTATATTTTTTAGCCAAAAGTTACTCTCCCCTTTGTTAAAATCGTGGTATAGTGTATGCTGTTAAGATGTAAAGGTGAATAGTGGAGGGTAACAATGGACTGTATTTTTTGTAAAATTATTAAAGGAGAAATACCATCAAAAAAGGTGTATGAAGATGAAAATCTATATGCTTTTTATGATATTGAACCAACTGCTCCAACACATGTTCTGGTGGTACCCAAGAAACATATTGCATCCATTTTAGACATAACACCAGATGATGCTCCATTAATGGGAAAAATCATGCTTGGGATCAAAAAAATCGCTAAGCAACTGGGCTTATCGGAGGATGGATTTCGTGTTGTCACCAACACGGGTCCTTATGGAGGGCAGACTGTTTTTCATATTCACTTCCATATACTAGGTGGTCAAATGCTTGGAAAAATGGGTTAGTATGTATTTTTGACATTGTCTTCTTTTATGGGCTATAATGGAGAGTGACCTTTTGTGTTCAATTCTTTAGAAGGTTATTGCAGGTGTCGTGGAAGCTGACCTCCTTTTATGGATCAGGCCGCTATCTGCTTACTCTAGTGGCTCTTTTTGCTCTTGGAGGGAGGGAGAAGCATGGTTGAAACACGTGTGAGAAAAAATGAATCACTCGATGCTGCTTTACGTCGTTTCAAACGTTCCATTTCAAAAGATGGAGTTTTAGCGGAAACAAGGAAACGCGAGCGCTATGATAAACCCAGTGTGAAACGAAAAAAGAAAGCCGAAGCAGCAGCACGCAATAAAAAGCGTAGATAAAGAGGTGTCCTACCTGTGAGTTTAGTCCAGCAGTTGGATCAAGATATGAAAGCTGCGATGAAGCAAAAAGACAAAGAAACTTTGTCAACGATCCGCATGGTTCGTGCTTCCATCAAAAAGGTGGAGATCGATAACCGTGGTGAACTTAGTGATGATCAAGCATTAGAGGTACTTGTGCGTGAGATTAAACAACGCAAGGACTCTTTGCAAGAATACGAAAAAGCAGGTCGTGATGACTTAGCAAGTAAGGAAAAACGTGAGATTGAAATTTTATCCACGTATTTACCAAAACAATTAACAGAAGAAGAACTCCGTGCAATTGTGGATAAAGCGATTGCAGAAACGGGCGCTACTTCTAAAAAAGAAATGGGCAAAGTGATGGGTGCTGTCTTACCGCTTGTCAAAGGGCGTGCAGATAGTAAGCAAGTAAATCAGTTAGTTCAGCAGTTACTCGGATGACAGCGTGTTTCACGCTGTCTTTTTTTCCACATCTAGAGAGAGGGGATAAAGATCGTAATGGCCCTTGGAACCACCCTTTTGGCCGCGAGTAGCTGGGATATCGTTTCTCATCCAGTTATTATGGCTATTCTTCTTACCATCGGTTTAGTTGGTATTTTTGTGGAGTTACTTGCTCCTGGACATATTATCCCTGGTGCAATTGGCGTTGGTGCTTTTGTGCTTTATTTTTATGGTCAGATTGCTACAGGAGTAACCGAAATGAGCGCGCCGATTATATTTATTATAGGCTTAGTTCTTTTGATCATAGAAATTGTTGTACCAGGTGGTATTTTTGGAACATTAGGTGCTGTTGCGCTCTTTTATTCGGTTGTTGCAGCAGCAAAAAGTGTAGCCCTTGGTCTGACTGCCTTAGCGATTGGTATCATTGCAACGGTATTGATCCTTTGGATTTTATATAAGTTCTTTGGATTTCGAACAACTTGGAGCAGAATTATTTTAACAAGCAAACAAAATAATGAAGAAGGCTACACTTCATCGAAAAATAAAAAGCATTTAATTGGTAAAACAGGAGTTGCAACATCTGCACTTCGGCCGTCTGGTTGGGCAGAAATAGATGGAAAGAAACAAGATGTTGTGACAGATGGAGAATTGATTCAAAAAGGTTCTAAAATAATTGTTACAAATGTGGAAGGAACCCGAGTTGTTGTAAAAAAAGAGGATGAAGTGATGGAATAGTTAGGTTATTATAAGAAATGTATCCATATCACATCATGTTAGGAGAATTTTAGTGGATGATAC
Organism: Shimazuella alba; assembly: GCF_009831235.1. GTDB lineage: Bacteria > Bacillota > Bacilli > Thermoactinomycetales > Thermoactinomycetaceae > Shimazuella > Shimazuella alba. The sequence goes on from NZ_WUUL01000004.1 coordinate 174,748, forward strand.
TAGTTTATTAGGTCCTATTGTTATTATTGTTTTAGCGATTATTGTGTTGTCAATTTTGTTCTCATTTGTTCCCGTTATGTTGTGGATCAGTGCAATGGCGTCCGGTGTTTATGTTGGATTGACGACATTGATCGGTATGCGCCTTCGTCGAATCACTCCTGCTCGTATTGTGAATCCATTAATCAAAGCACATAAAGCTGGACTTGGTGTTAACATCCAACAATTGGAAACACACTTTTTAGCAGGCGGAAATGTGGACAGGGTAGTAGATGCTTTGATTGCTGCTCATCGTGCGGATATTGATTTGGTATTTGAACGTGCAGCTGCGATTGATTTAGCTGGTCGTGATGTATTACAAGCAGTACAAATGAGTGTTAACCCTCGTGTTATTGAAACTCCAATTGTTTCTGCAGTTGCAAAAGATGGTATTGAATTAAAAGTTATTGCAAGAGTTACAGTACGTGCCAATATCGAACGACTCGTCGGTGGTGCAGGAGAAGAAACGATCATCGCACGTGTTGGGGAAGGTATTGTTACCACAATTGGTTCCTCTTCCAGTCACAAAGCTGTACTCGAAAATCCAGACAGTATCTCTAACACTGTTCTTTCAAAAGGTCTCGATGCTGGAACCGCTTTCGAAATTTTATCGATTGATATAGCTGACATTGATATCGGTAAAAATATTGGTGCAGAGCTACAAACCGATCAAGCGGAAGCCGACAAACGAATCGCGCAAGCCAAAGCAGAAGAACGTCGTGCAATGGCTGTAGCTCAAGAACAAGAGATGCGTGCTCGAGTAGAAGAGATGCGAGCAAAAGTTGTGGAATCAGAAGCAGAAGTACCACTTGCACTTGCGGAAGCATTGCGCACTGGAAAAATGGGTGTCCTCGATTATTATCAACTTCAAAATATTGATGCGGATACAAAAATGCGTCGTACTATAGGAGATACGGACGAAGATGATAACCAGTAATTCCTTATCTGAGTTCCACATAAGATCTCCGTTTAAGGAGAAGGAATGGGAGGGATGATATGGATGCCATCTTAGAACTGATCAAAACGCTCATCCCTTTTGGCATTGCCTTTTTATTCTTATGGGGCATTGGTCGTATTTGTTGTACAAATACTGCGAAACCAAAGGAACAGCCAGATAAGGGTACGAAACAAAAAAAATCGAAACAGAAGAATCCTAAATCTAACAAAGAACAATCAGTAAATGATTCTGACGAGTCTAAAATAAATTTCTCAGTTGATAGAGAATCAAGGAAAAGGAAAAGAGAATCAGACCATTATGGTGATGGAGTAGATCAAATTTTAGGATTATCTACTGCAAAGCAAAGAAGACTAACATCTTTGCAAAAAGCTTTTCTGTTTAAAGAAGTGCTAGATGCTCCAAAAGCTTTAAAGCCATACCGGCGTAAATACCCAAGATGAAAAAACTCCCCTTTTTGATAGGGGTGTTTTTTTGTTGGTGCATTTGTTATGAGTTAGTACAGATAAAAAGCGTCATTGACCAATGTGGTCAATGATTATAAAATAAAATTGACCACATTGGTCAATATATGAGTCGAGAAGGTGAGATGAAGTGAACGCAACATTTTTAGCAATAGACAGTCAAAAGCAACAACAAATTTTAAACGCAGCGATGGAAGAGTTTACTCGAAAAGGATACAAGTTAGCATCTACCAATCAGATTGTACAAGTGGCGGGAATCTCCAAAGGATTATTATTTCATTATTTTACCAATAAGAAAGGTCTGTTCCTGTTTTTGTATGATTATTGTTTAAACGTTGTTCTAGACGATTTTTTTGGTCAAATTGATTATGAGCAACAAGATATTTTGTTGCGTTTGCGAGAAATTTTATTAATAAAGTTTCAGTTGATCAGCAAATATCCTCTGATCTTTGATTTTTTGATAAAAGCAGATGCAGAAGACTCTTTGGATATAAGAGAAGACCTGAATTCCCGTAATCAGGCGATCATACAAGAGAGTTACAAAAAAATGTTTGCAGCAATTGATGAATCATTATTTCGACCAGATATCGATATTGAAAAAGCAAAACACATTGCAATGTGGACGATTAAAGGGTTTTCTCGTCAATTAAAAGGAGGAGATAAGCAGAAAAAAATAGCAGAACCATTTGACGATAAAATCCTAAAAGAATTGAATGGCTATTTAGACACACTCAAGAAAATTTTGTACAGCTAAATACAGGAGATGTTTGGCATGCATAGTAATGTGAAAAGTTTTTCGGTGTTAACTCCTGAATTTCAACCATTTGCAGGTGGTAAAGGAAAGATGCTGGGTCAAATGTTTCAAAAAGGATATCCCGTACCCGATGGATTTGTTATTTTATCAACAGCCACCACTTCACGAGAAGAGTTAGATAAAGATACTTGGAATGAGGTCATTACGAATTTAAACAATATCCGAAATAAGTATACAAAAGTCAAATTTGCCGTTCGATCATCTGCCCTTAGTGAAGATTCTGCTCAAGCTTCCTTTGCTGGGGAGTTTGAAACGATTTTAGACTGTGAGACAGATCAAGAAATCAAAATAGCGATTCAAACGGTCATGCAATCGGTCTATAGCGAACGAGTCCAATCATATAGTGTAGAGAAAGGGATCAAAGGAGATCATCAAATCGCTATAGTTGTGCAGATTATGATTCCATCTGATATTTCTGGAGTATTGTTTACCGCTGATCCGGTAACGGGAAGTCATACAAGTATGATTGGAAATTATGTTTATGGGCTGGGGGAACAATTGGTATCTGGGGAATCGAATGCATATTCTTTTGAATTGATGAGAACGAAAGGGAAATATAAAGGTCCAGTGGAATTAAAAAAATATGCTAGTAAACTATATCGAATCGCGCAGAAATTAGAAAAAGAATATGGATCTCCACAAGATATAGAATGGGCTATCGCAGATGACACACTGTATATGCTTCAGGCACGTCCGATTACTACATTATCCAAAGGAAATCGCGACACCTATAACTTAAATTATTCGATGTCTGGAGACTATTTGTGGACCAACGCAAATGTAGGAGAAGCAGTACCGGATGTAATAACTCCTTTTACATGGTCTATCCTCGAGTATTTAGATGAGGAAATCAGTGTTGTACCAGGCTATTACTTGATGTCTGGAAATATTTGTGGTCGGATTTATACGAACATAAGTAAACGACTATCCGTTTTTTCTGCTTTTGGTCTGAAACCGAAATTTGCAACTTCATTAATTGGAGATGTGTTTGGAAATATACCTGAAGAAGTTCAGATGCCGATTTACCCATTTTCTCGGTGGGAGCTATTGAAATTAATGTATCCCAAAGTAAAACATTATCTGAAAGAAGTAAAAGCAATAGCAAAAAATATACCTAAACGAGTGAGCCAAACACCAGATTGGTGTGAAATGATGAAGCGGAATATTAGGAAAGCATCTTCTACCCAGCAATTACTTGCTATCTGGGAGAATGATTTAAAGCCATACCATAAAGATGCATGGTGGACACTGTTATCAGGAGGAACCAAAGCAGTTTTAGCGATGACACTCAAGAAAAAGCTAAGCAAGATGGTCGGGGAAGAAGAAGCAAATTTACTTCTTTCTAACTTGAGAGGTGAGAAAGAGTTAGCAAGTCTCGGGCCTTTGACAGGGATTTCCAAAGTGTTGACCGGGGAAATGAGTAAAGAAGATTATGTTTTACAATATGGGCACCGCGGTCCTAATGAATTTGAGCTATTTATTGCAGATCCAACAGAAAATGAAAATTGGTTGGAAGAACAAGTAACTGAGTTTCGTGAAACAGGTTCAAATGTTAGTAGTTTGTTACATCGACAAGAAGAAAAATACCAAGAAGCATTTCGCCGTTTTATACAAAAGTACCCAACTAAAAAAGGATGGTTAAAGGAACAACTAAAACAAGCAGGTGAAGGTGCACAACTAAGAGAAACGGTTCGGTCTGAATTTATTCGTGCACACCGTGTTATCCGTACTTTTATGCTTCGAGTAGGAGAAGTAACAGGTTTTGACGAAGATGTATTTTTCCTCTATATAGATGAAATCATGCAACTTTTAAAACATAAAATAGAAGTAGAGGAACGGATTCAACAACGAAAACATACGTATGAAAAGTTTAAATCTCTTCCACCATTGCCCTCCATCATCCGAGGTCGTTTTGATCCGTTTACATGGGAAAAAGATGAACAGCGAAGAGGAGATATTTACGATCCCTCCATTATCAATATAAATTCATCTTCGAAGAATCTTAAAGGTTTCGCTGGTGCATCTGGTCGAATAGAGGGAACCGTGCGTGTCTTGGCAAGTCCAAACCAAGGCAAAGAGCTGCAAGTTGGAGAAATATTAGTAGCCTCTAGCACCAATGTCGGCTGGACTCCATTGTTTCCAAAAGCATCGGCAATCATTACAGATGTAGGAGCCCCTTTGTCTCATGCCGCTATTGTAGCTAGAGAATTAGGTATTCCCGCAGTTGTGGGATGTGGCAATGCTACATCAACATTAAAAACGGGAGATCGGGTTATCGTTGATGGTGGTCAAGGATTGGTAGAGATTATCGAAGACGGAATAAAGAGATAGAGAGTCTCTCTATCTCAAACGTTATTCGAAATCTAAAGTTCTCCCTGTCTCAATCAAAGTTTTTGTATTCGATAAGATCATGGGCCATGCTTTTTTACTCCCTTCATATGAGGGGTCATTTTCTTCCCATCGATCGTGAAGGAGTGTTAATTTCACTGTTTTCCCTATTTTTTCCAATTGATAAGTAATATAAGATGGGTATATCGATGTTTCAGGATTATAAGCTTTTCCTGTATAATGGCTGATACTTAATTCCCTATTTACTTTGCAAGAAATTACTGTTCCATATACATGGGTTGTTCTCTCGCCTTCTAAACCAGGTCCTACATAGGCATATGGATCTCCCTCTTGAAAAGTGGATTCGAGGACACTTTCCATGTATATCTGCTTTACGTATTTTGGATGAACAAGTGCATTCCATACTTTCTCCAATGTTCCCTCTATGTAGATCTCATATTTTATATCCAAAATATTCATCTCCTTCTGACTCAGATATGTTTATTGTAACGAACATTCCCTGACAGAACGTGTCAGGGAAATAAAGTTGTCACAAGTGAATTAACCCAAATTTCCCATCACTGGAAAGATGTAATACACGTAAAGAACACATTATCTTTCCATACTAAAGAGAAAGAAGGAGGTGTTATCTAAAATGGCTAGAAGCACAAACAGATTGTTGGTACCTGGAGCAGGGGCAGTTTTAAATCAATTCAAAGAAGAAATCGCGAGTGAATTTGGAGTTACTCTTGGAAAAGATACTACAGCACGTTCAAACGGATCAGTTGGAGGGGAAATAACCAAACGCCTTATTACTCAAGCACAACAACAACAAACCAAATAACAGGTGAGCAAGCGACTCTTAAATGAGTCGCTTTTTGTTTTTCTTTATTGTTTCTTCTATTTGCCTTGTTTGGAGCATAGTCTTAACAAGGAGATGGAGGGAGGAAAACGATGAAACGATTTTCACAACTAGCCTCAGATTGGTTTGATTTCCCAGTGGAAGCAGTAGGTTCTCTCCCTCGCATAGAATGGATCGGACAACAATTACAGATCGAAAATTTTCAAGGCGTTCATCGATTTAATCCCGATCTACTAACGTTACAAACGGTGACTGGCTTCCTTACTGTAGAGGGAAAATCGCTTGTTATGGAAGCTATATACCCAGATAGAATCTTGCTGACAGGTAACATTACATCCATACATATGAAAAACAAGGATTAAGGGGAGAGAACAGGTGAAAGGTGGAACAGTAACCATTGAATGCAAGGGCAATAATATTGCTTTATTGCTGAATGAAATCGTACAAGCTAAAGTTGTCCTGCGAAATGTAAAGTGGGTTAACAAAGAAAAAGTACACATTACTGTTTTATTATCAGATATGATGCGAGTTTGGAGATATATGAAACATCATAAAGTGAATGGGAAAATAATCAAACGATCGGGTCCGTTTTTTTGGTTGAAAAAAATAAAAAAACGGAAATTTTTCGTAGCAGGTTTTGCTATTTTTCTGTTCCTGTTGTTTTTCTTTTCTTCCTTTATTTGGTATGTTGATATTGAAGGGAATGAGCAAATTCCAGACAAACATGTTTTATCTATTCTACAAAAAGAAGGTATTTATCCAGGTACGTTAAAAGTAGGACTTCCGAATACAGACCATCTTCAAAGAAGACTTTTAAAACGAATCCCAAACGCTTCATGGATTGGAGTGAGATTAGAAGGAACGAGAATTATCGTAACAGTGGCAGAGAAAAAGCGTGTAGACTCTATTGGTGAGAAGAAACTAGTAAGACGTCCTGTGAACTTAGTAGCCAAAAAGAGTGCTTTTATCATGGATGTACGGGTTTTTCACGGCAATCCCGTTGTAAAAGTCCATGATATGGTGAAGAAGGGACAATTGTTGGTATCTGGCATATATGGGGATGCAGCAAATCCTAACAACGGTCCTATTGTTGGAGCTCAAGGAATCGTATTAGGTGAAGTTTGGTATGAATCCATAGTGGTTGTACCTCTTACATACACTCAAAATGAATACACGGGAGAAAAGACTCGTTATACTTGGCCATTTGTTGGACCTTTTGTCCTAACAAACCCATTTCAGCAGCCTAAGCCATATGCTCGCTCGGAGTTGATGAGAAGGGTTTCTGCCATAAGTATTGGAAAATACCAAATTCCGCTCGGATTTGTTCGAGATGACTATTGGTCTGTGAGACAAGTTAGCTATCAAAGAGATCGTGATGAGGCGGTTTCTTTGGGTAAAAAAAGAGCAAGATTGGAAATGATTAATACAATAGGGCCAGATGGCAGAATTTTAGCGGAAAAAGTTTTGCACCAGCGGATAGACAATGGTAAAGTTTATTTGAAGATACATTTTGATGTAGTGGAAAATATTTCTCAAGAACAGCCTATACTACAAGGGGATTGAAACATTTGCAAAGCAATGAAAAACGAGTTCATATTGATTTTCAAACTTCTGATGAAGCAATCAAATTATTTGGTCCACATGATGCTTTCTTAAAAGTAATTGAAGCGGATACTGAAGTGAAGATCATTTCACGAGGCGGCGAAATTTTAGTTACTGGACCATCTGACCAGGTAGATAGCACACAAGAACTTTTTCGAGTCCTACTCACACTTATACGTCAAGGTCTTGAACTAAATGAGCGAGATGTCGTATATGCCAAAAGACTTTCTGAAACGGACAAAGCAGATGAGTTATTGGAATTGTACCAAGAAGAAGTTGGTATCACTCAAAAAGGTCAAAAAATACGAGTGAAAACTTTGGGACAACGTCATTATGTAACAGCAATTCAGAAAAAGGATATTGTATTTGGCATTGGCCCTGCGGGTACTGGGAAAACGTTTTTAGCTGTTGTAATGGCAGTAATGGCGTTAAAGTCGAACCGTGTAAAACGAATTGTTTTAACAAGACCAGCAGTGGAAGCTGGGGAAAACTTAGGGTTTTTACCAGGAGACCTCCAAGAAAAAGTAGACCCTTATTTACGTCCGCTATACGATAGTTTATATTTGATGCTGGGAATGGAACAAGTCACAAAGATGATGGAACGTGGTTTAATTGAAGTCGCTCCTCTTGCATATATGCGTGGTCGTACATTAGAAGATGCATTTGTAATTTTAGATGAAGCACAAAATACTACACCAGAGCAAATGAAAATGTTTTTAACTCGACTTGGATTTGGTTCCAAAATGGTAATAACAGGTGATGTCACCCAAGTAGATTTACCTCGAGGGAAAAATTCAGGATTACGAGTAGCAGAGCGGATTTTAGAAAATATCCCTGATATTCGTTTTGTTTACTTGAAACAAGCTGATGTGGTTCGTCATACACTGGTGCAACAAATTATCGAAGCATATGCGGAGGAAGACGAGCAAGGAGCCAGCTAGAAATGGGAAAAAGTCAACGAGATTCTTTTCTTCAAGGACAATGGAAAACTAATTTTTCCATACAGATGCTTATTTACGCGATCTTTGGGGTCGCGTTCTATTTGTTGTTATTGCCGCATGCTTTACCACAATTTGTCGATATAAAAGTTGGTAAAGTAAGCCGGGAAACAATAATATCCCCAATTACAAAAATAGATGAGACGGCAACGAAGTTAGCGCAAGATAGGGCAGTAGAATCAGTTGATCCACAGTATACAAAAAATGAAGAGCTTACCAACAGCCAAATTGAAAAAATCGATTTGGTATTTGCTGATGCCAGAAGAATCATTGCGGATAAAACACTAACAGAACCTGAAAAAATAAAGAGTCTAAAAGATGCAATTACCAAAGAATTGCCTGAGGAGTTCTATTACAAGTTGGTTCGTACCCCAGAAAATGAGTTAACAGATTTGCGGTTGACAACAAGGGATATCGTTTCCGATCTTTTAGAAGAGGGGATACGTACGCAAGAGTTAGCAAGTAAAAAAGATCAAGTTGATCGCATGCTTGTTATTTCTTCGTTATCTAGTAATTCTCGTTATTTAGCGCGTGAAATGGCAAGGTATTTTTTAATCGCAAACGAATTGTATGATCAAAAAAAGACTGATTCTCTCAAAGAAGCGGCGAAGGATTCGGTTGATTCTATCCCGATTAAGAAAGGCCAAGTACTTGTATCATCTGGTGAAGTAGTAACGGATGACCAATATCGAAAACTGACTGAAATGGGAATTATTCGTGAGCAGACCAATTTCCTTCCTTATGTGGGATTACTGCTCTTCGTAGCTTTGATTCTTGCCATCTTTCGTTTTTATGTGCAGCGCTTTCATTCTTTTGTTCATGCGGATAATAGCCAACTTTTGTTATTGATCTCTATTCTATTACTTACGCTTATTGGCATGAAGATTGTTACATTAGGACAAAATTTAGAATGGAGTACGGTAGGCTTTCTAGCACCTGTAGCGCTGGGAACGATGCTCATTACTTTATTGTTAAATTCCAAACTGTCTATTTCAGCAAGCCTGATCTTATGTGTCGCTTCTAGTATGTTTTTTAAAGGAGATAACCAGTTTTTGTTTGATTTCCGTTTTGGTCTCATCGCATTGATCAGTGGGATCATAAGTACGTTTGCATTAGATGATGTCAAACGAAGGAGTGCTGTTTTAAAAGCAGGTGTATTAACTTCATCAATCAGTATGATTGTCATTCTTGCTCTTTACACCTTAACTCCAACAGAGAGTGATATAACACAGCTGTTTCAATCTCTATTGTTTGGTTTTATCGGTGGTATTTTCTCTGCTGTACTTACGATTGGGTTTTTACCTTATTTTGAAACATTGTTTGGGATATTATCACCGCTCAGACTATTAGAATTAAGTAACCCTAATCATCCATTATTACAAGATCTACTATACAAAGCACCAGGAACTTATCACCACTCGATTATTGTAGGTAATTTAGCGGAAGCTGCGGCAGAATCAATTGGAGCAGATGGTTTTCTGGCACGAGTAGGAGCATACTACCATGATGTTGGAAAACTAAAACGGCCACAGTTTTTTATCGAAAATCAAATACATCGGGATAATCCTCATGATAAGATTTCGCCAAACTTAAGCAAAACGATTATTTTATCCCATCCTCGTGATGGAGTAGAGATGTTAAAAGTACATCGGATTCCAAAAGCAATCCAAGATATCGCTGCACAACACCATGGAACGACACTACTAAAATTCTTTTACTATCGCGCTTTGGAACAAAGCAATGGAACAAAAGTAATCGAAGAAGATTATCGCTATCCAGGTCCCAAAGCTCAATTTAAAGAAGCAGCTATCGTTGGGATTGCGGACTGTGTAGAAGCAGCAGTTCGTTCCATATCAAAGCCAAGCCCATCTCGAATTGAAAATATGATTGGAAAAATCATACGTGATCGTTTAGAAGATGGCCAGTTTCATGAATGTGACCTAACGTTCAAAGAATGCAATACGATTGCCAAAGCAATGGCTGCAACCCTACAAGGGATCTTCCATTCGCGTATTGAGTATCCAGATGATATTCCAAAAGGTGGAAAATAAATGGTGAATATCGAATTAGAAGTAGAAGTATCGATGACTGAAGAAGAAAAAGCTGCGGTTGACCGCATAACAGAAGTACTAGAGAAAGTAGCAGAAGTAGAAAAATTACCAGCAGTCTCCGTTTCGATAACATTGGTTGACAATGAGCGAATTCAAGAAATCAATCGAGAGCACCGACAAAAAGATACAGTTACCGATGTTCTCTCTTTTCCGCTATTCCATGATCGATCAGAATGGGTACAAGAGGATTGGGAGGATTCGATTCAACTGGGTGATATTATTCTCGCTCTTCCGCGTGCAAAGGAACAGGCTTTGGAATATGAACACTCTCTTCTTCGGGAAGTATCTTTTCTTGTTGTTCATGGTTTTTTACATCTTCTTGGCTACGACCATGAGACAAAAGAAGAAGAAAAAGAGATGTTTTCTATTCAAGAAGAAGTCTTGTTGCAACTTGGCATTACTAGGTAGGAGGGATTTATATGTGGATGGCCAAATTGCTAAAAAGCTTTCGATATGCTATTGAAGGCCTAAAGTATGCGGTCATCACCCAACGCAATATGCGTATCCACTTTATTACTGCGTTGGTGGTTTTGCTTTTAAGTCTGTGCTTGCCTCTTTCTAAATTAGAGGTTCTTATATTATTTGTCTCGATAACATTGGTGTTGTTTGCAGAGCTTATCAATACTTCGATCGAAACCGTTGTGGATATGGTAACAAAAGAGTACCATCCTTTAGCAAAAATTGCGAAGGATGTGGCGGCTGGTGCTGTATTTCTAACAACTGGACTTGCCTTTATAGTGGGTACAAGTATTTTTTTTCCTTATTTACGCTTTATCCATCGCAGTATCGCAGAGCATTCACTCTATCCACCGACGATCGGACTTACTGTCATTGTCTTATTTGATTTTTTTGCTACCTTATTGCTAAAAGTATGGATATCTCGTTATTGGAAAAACTGGGAACCGAGTCTCAATATGTCCCTTACTTTTTGTGTGGCTACTTTGATTATTTTAGTTATCTGGCAGTTGCCTATCAGTATTTTGGTACTCTTTTTAACTGGAATCGCTGTTTCATCAAGTATGAAACAAACTAGTAACTATCATACGCTGTATTTAGGTGCTATCATGGGCGTTGTGGTTGCGGTTCTTGGATTGCAACTTTTATAAAGTGGATTGATGATGGGTTTATGTGGAGTCAGCATTATATCAGATTTGCCAAATTCAGTTATATTTTGTGATGCTTGTTGCTAAATGATGAAGTAATCATGCTCGCCTGATATGCCTGTTATACTTTTTAACTTCCAAGGGAGTAACCAAACAGTTATTGTCACTGAACTACTCCCTCTTGCTTTTCAAAGAGGAGGATTTACATGTCGAATAAATTTCGTTCAGGTTTTGTTGCACTCATCGGTCGCCCAAATGTAGGAAAATCGACATTGATGAACGAAGCAATTGGCCAAAAAATTGCTATCATGTCAGACAAGCCTCAAACGACCAGAAATCAGATTCGTGGGATTTATACAGATGATAAAGCACAGGTCATATTTTTAGACACTCCAGGAATCCATAAACCAAAATCTAAGTTGGGCGAATACTTGGTGAAAACTGCTCAAAATGCATTTTCAGAAGTAGATTTGATTCTCTTTTTAGTAGATGCAGAGGAAGGTTTAGGTGGTGGAGATCAATACATAATAGAGCGTTTGAAAGGTATTTCCACCCCTGTATTTTTAGTGGTGAATAAGATCGATAAAGTTCACCCAGATGAACTTTTGCCTTTTATAGATCAATACCGCAACCTTCATGATTTTAGTGAGATTGTACCTATTTCTGCATTACAAGGAAACAATACAGAACGCTTATTAGACCTCATTAAAGACCGATTACCAGAAGGTCCTATGTACTACCCAGAGGACCAAGTGACGGATCATCCGGAAAAATTTATCATGGGTGAGATTATTAGGGAAAAAGTGTTAGAATTGACACACGAAGAAATACCCCATTCCGTAGCAGTGGTTGTTGAAGAAACAAAATTAAGAGATAACCAACAGACCTTGTATTTACGTGCAGCGATCGTTGCGGAGCGAAAATCCCAAAAAGGGATTTTGATTGGCAAGCAAGGAGCGATGCTAAAGCAAGTTGGAAAACTTGCTCGAGAAGAAATGGAACGTTTATTTGGATATCGCATATTCTTGGATTTATGGGTGAAAGTACGCAAAGATTGGCGTAATGAATTCCAATATCTGAGGGAATATGGCTATCGAAACGAGGAGTAAAAAATAACCAAAAACTTACAACAACTTTGTCTCATAGAAATAATGCTCCTAGGTCATGCTAACTCTGATACCCTCTTTAGAAAGGAAGAAACTCGGTGCGAAATTTCTCATGGAGCTGTTTTCAGGTAACGGGTAGCATCGATGCATATCTTTTGTACAAAGATATGGAGGCTATAACTGTGAAGAAGGAAGATGACCAGTTAGAAGACGTTGAGCAGAACGAAGAGGCTAAGTAGAAAGGACAGCAATGATCATACGATTGCAAGGATTAGTGCTTCGTAATAAGGCATACGGGGAAAGTGATCAATTACTTTTTATTTTTACTCGTGAGCGTGGCAGAGTAAGTATGATAGTAAGAGGTTCTAAAAAACCAAGAAGTCGTTTTGGAGCAGTCACAGAACCTTTTACCATTGCTGATTTTGTTTGTTATCAGCATAGTCCAACCAGTATGCCATCCCTTTCACAAGCAGATATCATTCATCATAATCAAATGATACGTTCTGACTTGTTGTTAACTGCATATGGGGCATATTGGTTGGAATTAGTAGATCGAGTGATTGTTGAGAAAGAACCCTCTGTCACTTTATATAACCAACTTGGATTACTACTTGCCCAATTAAATGAAGGGAAGGACCCTGAGATTTTAACTCGTCTGCTAGAACTTGCAGTCCTTCAAGAAGCTGGATACAAGCCTGTCTTTTCTCAATGTGCAAATTGTGGTGCTTCTTGGAAAAATGGAGAAGCAACTGCTTTTTCTCTCACACAAGGGGGGATGGTGTGCACCAATTGTATGACACCAAGAGACATGAGTATTAAACCAGCAACTGCTTATTATTTACGTATTTTAAATGATTTGTCAGCAGATCAATTAGGAGAAGTAAATATGAAATGGGAAACAAAACGAGACATGGAAACGATATTGCAATATTATTTGGATGCTCAATTGGATGTAAAAAATAAAACACGAGTTATCTTACATCAGCTGCGATCGACATGGAATTGACAAGAGGCATTTATATTTGATAAGCTATAAAAAATTTGGTATGCGATGACAGAAAAAAGTAACTAGTTTCTCCACTTATTAGCGAATCAGGAAGAGTGCAAGCCTGATAGTGGAACTAGTGAAATGGGCACTCTAGAGCATAGAAAAAGTGAAGTGGGCCATAATAAAGTTCATTTTGGTCAAGTAGGGTGGAACCGCGGGAAACAGCTTCTCGTCCCTATGTGATGATTTATCACATGTGGACAGGGAGCTTTTTTGTATTTTTGGGAGGTGGAATCGTTGAATTTTCAACAGATGATCAGGGAATTACAGAAGTTTTGGAGTGAGAAAGGATGTATTTTGGTCCAGTCTTATGATGTAGAGACAGGAGCAGGAACTTTAAATCCAATGACTTTTTTACGGACATTGGGGCCTGAACCATGGAGAGTAGCTTATGTAGAACCTTCTCGTCGGCCTGCTGATGGAAGATATGGAGAAAACCCTAATCGACTGTACCAACATCATCAGTTCCAAGTAATTATGAAACCAGCTCCGGATAATATCCAAGAAATTTATTTAGAGAGCTTGCGAGTCTTAGGTATTAATCCGTTGGAACATGATATTCGATTTGTAGAAGATAACTGGGAAAATCCAACATTTGGCGCAGCTGGATTAGGATGGGAAGTTTGGTTAGATGGAATGGAGATAACCCAGTTTACATACTTTCAACAAGTGGGGAGCATAGAGACGGAATTGGTTTCAGCGGAAATCACTTACGGCTTAGAAAGATTGGCTTCTTATATTCAGGAAAAAGAAAACGTATTTGACCTAGAGTGGGTGGAAGGCGTAGCATATGGAGATGTCTTTTATCAAGCTGAATACGAGCACTCCAAGTATACATTTGAAATATCAGATGAAACGTTTTTGTTTTCTCAGTTTGATGCATTTGAGCAAGAAGCAGGGAGAGCGTTGGATGAATCATTGGTTTTTCCTGCATATGATTACATTTTAAAATGTTCCCATACCTTTAATTTGTTAGACGCAAGAGGTTCCATAAGTGTGACAGAGCGAACGGGTTACATCAAAAGAGTTCGTAATTTGGCCAGAAGATGTGCGAAAGCATTTATTGAAGAGAGAGAAAAATTGGGTTATCCTCTGCTAAAGCAAGGAGGAGTTAAAAGTGAATCATAATTTTTTATTTGAAATTGGATGCGAAGAGATACCAGCTCGTTTTGTTCGTGATGCCGCGAATCAACTTGCAGATAAAGTCACAAATTGGTTTGCAGATCATCGCATTTCTATCGGTTCCATACAAACTTTTGCAACTCCTCGTCGACTAGCTGTACTGGTAACAGAAGTAGATAAGAAACAGACAGATCGTGCGGAATTATTACGCGGTCCAGCAGCTAAGATTGCAAAACAAGAAGATGGTAATTGGAGTAAAGCCGCGATGGGATTCGCACGGAAAAATGGTGTTGAGCTAACATCCTTAGAGCTAAGAGAGGAAAAAGGAACAGAGTATGTATATGCAGTAAAACAAGAAATTGGACTCCAAACAGAAGAAGTTATTTCCAATTCTTTTTCCTCCGTTTTGGAAAGCTTAACATTTCCCAAAACGATGCGTTGGGAAGCGACCAAAACGAAGTTCATTCGCCCTATTCGTTGGATAGTTTGTTTATTAAATGAGGATGTTATTCCTATATCATTTGCTGGTGTTACGGCTGATCGTATCACAAGAGGTCATCGTTTTCTTGGTGAAGAAATCTCCATTTCAACAGCAGATCAGTATCAACTAGCCCTACAAGAACAATTTGTAGAAGTCGATATGGATAAGAGACAGAACCATATTCGTTTGCAGCTGCTTGAATTAGAGCAACAAAATAGTTGGCATATTCCTATTGATACAGAGTTGTTAGAAGAGGTTACACAATTAGTGGAGTATCCAACTGTTGTCAGTGGACAGTTTGCTACCGAATATCTAAGTTTACCAAGAGAAGTACTCATTACTACAATGCGTGAGCATCAACGTTATTTCCCTGTGCAAGATCGATCAGGTACTCTGCTGCCGTATTTTATTACGATTCGTAATGGGGATAAAAATGCTTTGCAGTATGTAAGTCAAGGTAATGAAAAAGTTTTACGTGCCAGATTAGCTGATGCACAATTTTTCTATTTAGAAGATCAAAAGCTAGATATAGATAAAGCGAAAGAAAAATTAGAGCATATCGTTTATCAAGAAGCACTTGGTTCAATGGCTGCTCGTGTGGAACGTAGTAAAAGATTGGCGCTTGGAGTAGGAGAGAAGTTAGGTCTTACCGAAGAGGAGAGTGAACAACTACTGCGTGCTGCGTCCATTGCAAAATTTGATCAAGCAACCCAAATTGTTGGAGAGTTCCCGGAATTAGAAGGTTATATGGGAAGAGAATATGCTCTACTACAGGGAGAAAATCCTCAAGTAGCACAAGCTCTATATGAACAAGTATTACCTCGACATGCAGGGGATGAGTTACCCACAAGCAAAATTGGTACCATTTTAGCATTGGCAGATCGTTTCGATTCACTTGCTTCTGGTTTTGGGATTGGACTTTCTGCTAGCGGTTCACAAGATCCATACGGATTTCGAAAAAAAGCTGCTGTAGTTGTACAATTATTCATGCATTATCATATGTATAACTTCTCTTTGACAAACTGGATAGACTTAGCCCTAGCTGCTCTAGAAGAGGACGGTAAATTAATCCATCCGAAAATGAAAGTGAAGGCAGAGTTACAAGAGTTTTTTCGTTTACGCTTGAAAGCACTTCTGACGGAACAATCTATTCGTTACGATATTATTGATGCTGTTTTAGCGAGTGAAATCGATAACCTTCCATTTGTTGTACAGAAAGCAGCTGTATTAATGGAGTGTGTGGATCAGCACAATTTTAAATCCGAAACAGAAGGTTTCATTCGAGTAGCGAATTTGGCTACCAAAGGAATGCAGCAAGTGGTAAATGAATCACTATTTGAAGCGGAAGAAGAAACTGCATTGTATCAAGCATTCCATACCGCCTCAGAAGAAGTGAATCAAGCACAAAACGCATCAGATGTATATAAAGCTCTTTCGAAAATGGTACCTGCTATTCATACTTTTTTTGATCATGTTATGGTAATGGTGGACAGCGAAGAAATCAAAGAAAATCGTTTGGCATTGTTAAAGAATATTGATCAATTAGTGAAAACATTTGCTGTTTTTGATCACATAGTATTTGAAGGAGAATAATTTTAACAAAAAACTAGGTTAATTTGCCTAGTTTTTTGTAATTTAGTATGTTCAAGGGAAATGGAATGCTAGTAATGACCCAAAGAAATAGTTATAACAGCCACAGCCTCTACTTCGACATTTTTGATTTAGTTCCCTTTTATCAAGGAGATATTGAGGTATATGGTCCCTTTTTTGTTACTCGAATAACATTCCTTTTTGCGAAAGCAAATCTAAATTTTTATTTATCACAATTTTATGTCTTGTTGAAGTAGAACAGGCAGATAGATGATATAGATGAGTTGACAATACAACGAGATACTTTAATTTTTTCAAACATTTACCCATAGCGATGAAAGTGGGTATGAATGTAGAAGGATAAAATGAAACTTAGCATAAATATTGTTAGTAGGAAGAAAAAGATATAGTATATACTATATATAATAAAGTATGTCACATTTGCATGATAGGAGGTGTAACGATTATCGAGCTTACGAAACGCCAAGAAATCATTATTGAAATCGTAAAAAGTGAAGGACCTATTACTGGAGAGCAGATCGCAGAAAAATTAAATTTGACAAGAGCAACTCTACGTCCAGATTTAGCGATTCTTACGATGTCAGGTTTTCTGGATGCAAGACCACGCGTAGGTTATTTTTATACAGGCAAAACAGCGAATCAATTACTAGGTGAGCATATCAAAAGCTTATCAGTTGGAGAATACAAATCTATTCCAGTCGTTATTCAAGAAAATACATCCGTCTATGATGCAATCTGCACCATGTTTTTAGAAGATATCGGAAGTATCTTTGTAGTGAAAAAAGAAGGTTTTTTAGCAGGAGTTGTGTCACGTAAAGATTTATTAAAAGCAGCGATGGGAAAGACAGAGCTTAACTCTGTACCTGTGAGCATTATTATGTCTCGCATGCCTAATCTGATACTCTGTCGAAGCGAAGATTCCCTTTTTGAGGCAGCTATGCAGATGGTCACCCACCAAATAGACTCTCTTCCTGTTGTGCGTTCTCACCAGACTTCTGAACAGGAGTGGGAAGTGATTGGACGCATTACTAAAACAACTATCGTAAAGGCATTCGTAGAACTAGGACAAGCAATGAAAGTATAGGAGGGAGCCAGTTGTTCAACCATTCGGTTATTTATTTGGTCTCCGATTCAATCGGAGAAACTGCGGAAGCAGTAATTCGAGCAGCAGCTAGTCAATTTGAGTCCAAATCAGTAGAGATTCGCCGCGTTGCATATGTAGGTGATAGGAAAACGATCAAAGAGACGATTGAAATAGCTAGAGAAGAGAAAGCTTTGGTAGTTTTTACTTTAGTTGTGCCGGAAATGCAGCATTATCTGATCAGTGAAGCAGTCAGAAACCAAGTTCCTTATGTAGATTTGATTGGACCAGTGATGAATGGCATCAGTCGGTTACTAGGCAAAGAGCCAAAGAGAGAACCAGGACTCATCCATAAATTAGATAAGGAATATTTTCGAAAAGTCGAAGCGATTGAGTTTGCTGTTAAGTATGATGATGGAAAAGATCCCCGTGGGGTTCTCCGTGCTGATGTTGTCTTGATAGGTGTATCAAGAACTTCCAAAACACCATTGTCTATGTATTTAGCTCATCGAGGATTAAAAGTAGCTAATATACCACTCGTTCCCGAAGTAGAGCCGCCAGATGAATTATATCTCATACCACGTAAGCGTTGCATTGGTCTTATCATTGATCCAGATCATTTGAATAGTATTAGACGTGAACGTTTGAAAGCACTCGGCCTAACATCTGAGGCAAGCTATGCCAATATGGGAAGAATACTCGATGAATTAGATTATGCAGAAAAAGTTATTCGCAGAGTAGGATGTCCTCAGATTAATGTGACCAACAAAGCTGTAGAAGAAACTGCAAACATCATCTTAGACATGATAAACAAACAGGGGTGGGACTAATATGACTACCAAAAAAGTGTATTTGTTTCCAGAAGGTACAAAGGAGAAAAAATTTCTTCTTGGAGGTAAAGGGGCGAACTTAGCTGAAATGACAAACGCTGGTTTACCTGTTCCTCCTGGTTTTACAATCACGACCTCCGCATGTTTGGATTACTACAAAGATGGGGAAATTTTATCAGGTGAATTGATGAAACAGGTACACACGTCTTTGCAACAGCTAGAGGAACAGACAGGAAAACAGTTTGGAAACATTGCAAATCCTTTGTTGGTATCGGTTCGTTCAGGTTCCGTTTTTTCTATGCCTGGTATGATGGATACGATTTTAAATTTGGGGTTAAATGATAAAACGGTTGTTGGTCTTGCTGAATTAACCAGTAATCCACGATTTGCTTATGATTCCTATCGACGATTTATTCAAATGTTCTCGAATGTAGTTCTCGGCATCGACCACTATTTTTTTGAAGAAATCATAGATGAATTAAAAGAGAAGAATGGAGTTTCGGAAGATACGGCGCTTTCGGCAGAGGATTGGCAGAGTGTTATAAAAAAATACCTAGTGTTAGTAGAACAGAAAACAAAATTTCCTTTTCCACAGGATCCAAAAGTACAGTTATCCCAAGCAATTGAAGCAGTTTTCCGCTCTTGGAATAATGCGCGTGCGAAGATTTACCGCAAGATCAATAAAATCCCTGATGACTTAGGAACAGCAGTGAATATTCAGTTAATGGTCTTTGGGAATCTCGGAAACGATTCAGGTACAGGAGTAGCGTTTACAAGAAATCCATCAACTGGTCAAAATGAACTCTATGGTGAGTTTTTAATAAATGCACAAGGGGAAGATGTGGTTGCTGGGGTTCGTACTCCTAATCCTATTTCCGATCTAGAATCACAAATGCCAGCTATCCACAGTCAGTTTGTAGATTTATCTAATTTATTAGAAGAGCATTATGGCGATATGCAAGATATCGAATTTACAGTAGAGCGGGGAAACTTATACATTTTACAGACAAGATCAGGAAAAAGAACAGCTCAAGCAGCAGTGAAAATTGCAGTTGATTTGGTGGAAGAAGGAAAGATAACCAAAGAAGAAGCTTTGCTGCGTATTGATCCAGATCAAATGGATCAAATGCTGCATCCTAGAATTGACCCAAATGTTGAACTACAAGTAATTGCAAAAGGTTTACCAGCATCTCCAGGGGCTGCTTCTGGTCAAATTACCTTTGATGCAGATGAAGCAGAGAGATTAGCAGAAAAAGGACAAAAAGTCATCCTTGTTCGTCCAGAGACAACTCCTGAAGATATCCATGGGATCTTGGCAGCCCAGGGTATTTTAACGAGTAGAGGCGGAATGACGAGCCATGCTGCTGTTGTAGCTCGTGGCATGGGAAAAGCTTGTATCTGTGGCTGTGAACAACTAAAAATAGATTTGCGAGCTGGTATTGTTCAAGTAGGAGCGACTACGTTGAAGCAAGGGGATCACATAACAATTGATGGAAGTTCTGGTCATGTTATTCTTGGAACTGTACCTCTCATCGATCCTCATCTTTCAGCTGAATTTGAACAGCTACTATTATGGGCAGACGATGTAAGGAAAATACAGGTAAGAGCAAATGCAGACAATCCAAAAGATGCAAAGAAAGCTAGGGTCTTTGGGGCAGAAGGCATTGGGTTATGTCGGACAGAGCATATGTTTATGGAACCAAGTAGAGTTCCTATCGTACAACAAATGATTCTTGCGGAGAATGACGAGGAGCAAAAAACTGCACTTGCACAATTACTACCTATGCAGAAAGAAGATTTCAAAGGCATTTTTGCATCAATGGATGGCTTACCAGTTAATATTCGTTTATTAGATCCACCTCTCCATGAATTTTTACCAAACATGGAAGAATTGATAGTAGAATTAACAAAAATGAAGATGCAGCAAACCGATTCTACCTCCTATCTAGTGAAAGAAGCTTTGTTAAAAAAGGTTCGTGCATTGCATGAGTTTAATCCAATGCTTGGTCATCGAGGTTGTAGACTTGGTATGACAAATCCAGAAATCTATGAAATGCAAGTAGAAGCACTCTTCCAAGCAGTTGTTGAATCTAAGCTAGCAGGAATTGATGTAACCCCTGAGGTTATGATTCCACTTGTGGGTCATGTTCAAGAATTAAAAGCATTGCGACGCATGGTAATCGCAGTAGCTGATCGTATTCAGGAGGAAACCGGTACGCATTTTGAATATACAATAGGTACCATGATTGAAGTTCCTCGTGCAGCATTAACTGCTGAAGAGATCGCTGAACAGGCAGATTTCTTTTCTTTTGGGACCAATGATTTAACACAAACGACATTTGGTTTTAGCCGAGACGACGCAGAAGGAAAGTTTTTGCACACATATGTAGAACAAAAGGTTCTCCCAGATAATCCATTTATCGTCCTCGATCAAGAAGGAGTAGGTTCTTTGGTTAAGATGGCTGTAAGAGCTGGTAGAGAAAAAAAACCAGGCTTGAAAACAGGGGTGTGTGGCGAACATGGAGGAGAAAAAAGTTCCATTCAATTTTTTCATGATGTAGGCATTGATTATGTTAGTTGCTCTCCATTTCGTGTACCGATAGCAAGACTAGCAGCAGCACATGCAGAATTAAATAACTCTGTCAAAAAAAATTAAATAATTACACCCGGTTCACCCGGGTTTTTTTATGATTTTTACATACATGTGGGAAATGTTACTATCTGTTTTTTGATAGAAAATCTATTTTTTTGTTGATATTCTTAAGGTATATTAATGATTGTATGTCCTAAAAACGGAAAATTATTCAATTAGAAGGACTCCATATATTTTTGTAGAATAGAGCATATGAGATTGAGAAATCTGTTTCATCTGATTTGGATGAAATGAAATCATGATTTACATGCAAAATAAGAAAATATCTGCTGGAATTCAGGTATGTAAATATTACCAAATAAATTTCTAGTAATTTTGCAGGAGATTCTTTTTTTGCGGCGAACTATTCCAAGTGCTAATCATCTCTGACATGGTAAACAGGTAGGGGCAGTGATGTCGATGGGAAAAATATCTTCAGAGGTCTTAGAGCGAATCCGCAAAGAAGTAGACATCTTAGATGTGGTGGGACAATATGTGAACTTAAAACGAGGCGGTCGCAACTACTTTGGTCTTTGTCCATTTCACTCCGAAAGAACTCCCTCATTTACTGTAGCTGCACACAAACAAATTTTTCATTGTTTTGGTTGTGGAGCCGGGGGAGATGTAATCCAATTTCTGATGGATGTAGAGCAATACACGTTTCAGGAAGCTGTGATTCATTTAGCAAAAGAAAAAGGTATATCAATTCCAGAAGAGGTATACGCTGTTTCTGACGAAGATCAAGCAATTAGCCAGTTGCGATTTGTTTTGTCCACTGCGACTAAGTTGTATCATCATTTTTTATTACACACGCCATATGGACGAGAAGCTAGAGAATATCTGGCAGCAAGAAAAATAAGTATGGAGACCATTAAAACGTTTGAAATTGGTTACGCACCATCTAGTGAATGTTTGATACCTTTCTTTCAAAAAAGAGGTGTAGCTGTTGATTTGCTTGTGGAAGCTGGTTTAGTAGTTGTTCCAGAAGATCAAGCAAGATCGCCTTACGATCGATTTCGACATCGTATTCTTTTTCCAATTGCTGATTCACAAGGAAGGGTAATTGGTTTTGGTGGTAGGGCCCTTGCAGATAATGGACCAAAATACTTAAATTCTCCGGAGACACGTCTTTTTCAAAAGCGAAATCATCTGTTCAATCTTTCTCGTGCCCGGAAGCATATACGTAAGGATGGACAAGCTATTCTTATGGAGGGATTTATGGATGTCATTTCGTTATGGCAAGCTGGCATATACCATGGAATAGCTCCACTTGGAACTTCACTTACAGATACACAAGCTCGTCTTATTGGTCGAAATACAGACAAAGTGGTTCTTTGTTTTGATTCCGATGAAGCCGGTCAAGCTGCGACTGAACGGTCATTGGAAATGATGAAAGAACAATCTCTAAAAGTAAAAGTTGCTCAAATGCCAGTAGGCACAGATCCTGATGAATTTATCCGAAATAAAGGAGCATCTGCTTTTCGCGAAGAAGTGCTTGGAGCAGCAAAACCAATTGCGCAATTTATGTTAAACCGTTTAAAGAGAGGGTTTAAGTTAACAGATGATGATGACCGATTAAGCTATATTGCTGCTGCAATCAAATTTATCGCTTCATTGCCTACCGCAACGGAACAAGATCTATATGTGAGAAATCTCACGGAAGAGTTTCATTTATCGCTTGAAGCAGTAAAAGAAGAGCTCAACAAGCAAAAATTTCCCAAAAAGAAGATCATACAGAGGGATAAAGAAAAAGTCAAGTGGAATAATGGTAATCAAAAGGTTAGCAAACATACGCTTGGAAATTCACCCATAGAAACGGCAGAAAAATATTTAGTAGCCCATATGATACAAAATAAAAAGGTAGCTGGTTGGGTGGAAGAAGAGTTGAAGGATTATCATTTTAAAGGGGATTATGGTTCTTTTATTCCTTCTTTATGTGCTTACTATTCAGAGGGGAATCAAGAAGGATTTGTCCCTGTCATTCAATCGATTCAAGACCCGAATTGGGTGAAAAAAATAACTTCACTCGGTATGCTAGATCTACCTACAGAAGTAAACAAAGAAATGATTATGAACTTGATAGATAGAATAAGGAAATCAGACTTGGTAGAGGCAATAAAGCAACAAGATAAGCAAGTGAAACAAGTTGAAAATGCAGGAGAACCATTAAAAGCAGCAAAGTTGGGATTGCAAGTGATTGAACAATTACGAAAAAAACAGAATTTGGTTTAATGCACGAAAAGAAAGGAGGCATTACTTTGGCAAACGAATCGCATGTGGATGAAATAACATTGGATCAGGCCAAGGAACAATTAATTGAATCAGGAAAAAAACAGGGTGTTTTAACTTATAAATCGATTATGGAAAAGTTAGCATCATTTGAGCAGGACCCTCAACAAATAGATGACTTTTTTGAGGTGTTAACGGAACAGGGCATCGAGGTAATGAACGAAGAAGAAGACTTTAATCATACCGAAGTAACGGAAAACGATGATAATTTTCTACAGAATGATTTGAGTGTTCCGCCTGGGGTTAAAATAAATGACCCTGTACGGATGTATTTGAAAGAAATTGGACGTGTACCTCTTTTATCTGCTGAAGAAGAAGTGGAACTAGCTACACGAATTGAGGAAGGCGACGAAGAGGCAAAAAGAAGACTCGCAGAAGCAAACCTACGTTTAGTTGTAAGTATTGCAAAACGATACGTAGGTCGTGGAATGCTCTTCTTGGATCTCATTCAAGAAGGAAATATGGGTTTGATCAAAGCAGTTGAGAAATTCGATTATCGCAAGGGATTTAAATTTAGTACCTATGCTACTTGGTGGATTCGTCAAGCTATCACTCGTGCCATTGCGGATCAAGCAAGAACCATACGTATTCCTGTACACATGGTAGAGACCATAAACAAATTAATTCGTGTTTCTCGTCAATTGCTCCAAGAATTAGGTAGAGAACCCATGCCTGAAGAAATCGCAAAAGAGATGGGATTAACCCCGGAAAAAGTGAGAGAAATCATGAAAATTGCCCAAGAGCCAGTTTCTTTGGAAACTCCTATTGGGGAAGAAGATGATTCACATCTTGGTGATTTTATTCCAGATGATGATGCAACGGCTCCTGCTGAAGCTGCTGCTTATGAATTACTCAAAGAACAATTGAAAGATGTCTTAGATACTCTATCTGAACGAGAAGAAAATGTGTTGCGTTTACGTTTTGGACTAGATGACGGCCGCACACGTACCCTAGAAGAAGTAGGGAAAGTGTTCGGTGTAACTCGTGAACGTATTCGCCAAATTGAAGCAAAAGCACTCCGCAAGCTTCGTCATCCTAGTCGTAGCAAACGATTAAAAGATTTCTTAGAATAAAATGGGATTATCTTCTTTGGCTCTCCATAGATTGGTGAGCCTTTTTGTGTTCTCATTCTAACCCTATTTGAAAAGCAATGCAAATTAGCGAAGTGGCGAAAAAAGCCTTTATCATCTGAATAAACAAAATAATTGAAGAAAACAAACCTTCTCGCCTATAATAAGGGTGAAAGCGCTGTCAATAAGGGTTGTAGGAGGACGAAGAATGAACTTTGAACTTACGAAAGAACAATCCATGATTCAGAAATTGATGCGTGAGTTTTCTGAAGAAGAAGTGAAACCAGGAGCAGATCAAAGAGATCAAACAGGAGAATTTCCCCATGATATTATCCGGAAAATGGCTAAATTATCTCTAATGGGTCTTAACTTTCCTGAATCGTATGGAGGAGGGGGAGCTGATACCATTTCCTTTGCGATCGCAGTAGAAGAATTGAGTAGAGTTTGTGCTTCTACAGGGATTACCTACTCCGCTCATATATCATTGGGATGTGCACCTATTTATTTATTTGGAACAGAAGAACAAAGAAAACGTTATTTGATCCCTCTTTGTACAGGCGATTCATTAGGTGCATTCGGTTTGACAGAACCGAATGCTGGATCTGATGCGGCAGGTACTCAAACTACGGCAGTTGAAAACGAAGATAATTGGAGTATTCAAGGATCAAAATGTTTTATAACCAATGCAAGCCATGCAAAATTTTTGAGTTTAACTGCATCCACGCACTCCAAAACAAATAATCAAAGACAGATCACTGCCTTTATTGTTCCAACAGGGATTGCAGGAGTATCCATTCAATCAAATTATAATAAACTGGGACTAAAAAGTTCAAATACAACAGAGATTTATTTAGAACAAGTAAAAATACCAAAGGATAACGTGTTAGGGGAAATAGGGAATGGGTTCAAACAATTTTTAGTAACCTTAGATGGAGGGAGAATTGGTATTGGAGCGATGGCCGTTGGTATTGCTCAAGGTGCTTACGAGTTAGCGTTGCAGTATGCAAAAGAACGTGTTCAATTCGGTAAATCGATATCCAAACTTCAAGTGATTCAACATAAGCTGGCAGACATGGCTATGGAGATCGAGTTAGCTCGAACATATGTCTACAAAGCAGCTTGGTTAAAAGATCAAGACAAAAAATTTACGAAAGAGGCATCTATATGTAAATTATTTGCATCGGAAGTAGCAAGGAGAGTTTGTAATCAAGCAATCCAAATTCATGGTGGATGGGGTTATATTCATGACTACAAAGTAGAACGTTACTTTCGAGATGCAAAATTAACCGAAATTGGTGAAGGGACTTCCGAGATTCAACGTAATATTATTGCCCGGGAAATAGGATGTTAGCTTCTTATTTGTACCGAGCGTCAGAAATGAAAGCCTGACGCTTTTTTTAATGACAATTTCTCCTTGTCTATGTAGAATCATAGTGAAGGAGGAAGCTGTCGAGATGTTACCTATATTGGAGAATTTCCCGCATTCTTTTGAAACAGAACGTCTTTTTATCCGAATGCCTCTACCTGGTGATGGAGAAGTAGTACATGAGGCAATGATGGAGTCGGTTGATGAACTAAAAGCTTGGATGCCATGGGCTCAATCTTGTCCATCGAAAGAGGAAACGGAGGCTAATGTGCGTAAAGCTCATGCGCAGTTTTTAGAACGAACAGATCTACGCTTTCATCTTTTTGAGAAAAATACGAAAACTTTTATCGGAAGTAGTGGACTCCATCGTATGGACTGGGCAGCAAGAAAGTTTGAAATAGGCTATTGGTGTCGCTCACCATATTCGGGTAAAGGTTATATTACAGAATCTGTACGCGGAATTTCGGTATTTGCATTTCAAATATTACATGCAAACCGAATTGAAATTAATTGCGATGAACGGAATGTGAGAAGTAGAAAAGTAGCAGAACGTTTAGGCTTTCGATTGGAAGGAGTTCTTCGAAATTACCAATTAGGTGTTGATGGCCAATTGGAGAATGTTTGTGTATATGCACTAACAGATACAGATTTTAAAGCATTACGAGAAAAATAATACATATAATAGATTATAGTTTAATTCCAATAGGAATCATATAAATCATAAATTTCCCATTTGCATTCATTAGTGGAATATGATTAATGAAAATAGGTTACATGGAAACATGTAGCAGCGAGATTCGGATAGGAGAAGGGAAAAAATAAAGGCTAAAAACTAAAAAGCAGATAAATCCTACCAAAAGGATGGTTGCTACTTTCTCTACATGATTTTTTTCCATTTGGTCATCCTAATACTTAGGTACCTATGGAGGAGTGGAATGATGAGACGTAGATTATTAGCATCCATGCTTTTGGTCACAATGGCCATTTCTGCTGTATGTAGCGGCAAATTTGCCTATGCAGAAGAAACTATAACCAATAGACCCACATACCAGATTGAAGCTACTTATGTGGAGAAGCAAGAGATTGTAAAGGGACATATGACTGTTACTTTACCTGAATTACGAGATACTCCTCAAAAAGAAGTTTACTTTCGTCTGTATCCCAATGTTTTTCAGCATTGGAAGTACAACAAAGAAGCGAAACCTACAAAGGCTGGACATATCGCTATCTCCCATGTAAAAGTAGATGGAGTAAAACAAAAGGTTACGATAAAAGATACAGTGATGAAAGTGGATCTTCCAAAACCCTTACCAAAAGGCAAAAGCGCGAAAATAGAGCTTGATTATCAGCTTTATCTTCCTCATGGAGGTACGCGCTTAAACAAATATAAAAATACAGCATTCTTGGCACAATGGTATCCAATGCTAGCAGTCAAAGACAAAGAAGGTTGGCATACAGAACCTTACACTACGACAGGTGATCCATTTTATAGTTCCATGTCTGACTTTGACGTTATCTTTCATGTTCCAAAAGGATATCAAGTTATCTCCACCGCAAAAGATGTTCATCAAGCAAAACAAACGGTCCATTTACAACAGTATAATGTAAGAGATTTTGTGGCAGTTCTTACAAAAGATTATCAGGTGTTAAGTGGTAAATCAGGAAAGACAAAAGTGAATTTATGGTATACCAAAACAATGAAAGATGTCAGTAAACCATTACTTCATGCAGCAGTAGATGGTTTACAGTTTTATGGCAGTCGTTTTGGTGAATATCCTTATCAAGAAGTGGATGTAGTGCTGGGGGAAACAGGTTTTGGTATTGCTGGGATGGAGTACCCAGGTTTAGTCACCTCTCTCCCTAAAGTTCCAACATCTGATGGCATTGCACCTGCTGTAAATGTGGTAGTTCATGAGTTAGCACATCAATGGTGGTATGGAGTGGTCGGAAATAACCAAGTAAAAGAACCTTGGCTGGATG
This sequence comes from Shimazuella alba, assembly GCF_009831235.1. Taxonomy (GTDB): domain Bacteria; phylum Bacillota; class Bacilli; order Thermoactinomycetales; family Thermoactinomycetaceae; genus Shimazuella; species Shimazuella alba. The sequence goes on from NZ_WUUL01000004.1 coordinate 202,637, forward strand.
AAGGCTTAACCACATTTTCTGAATTTCTCTATATGCAAAAGCAGATGAAACAGGATGATGAGCCTTGGTTAAAGCGTGTAGCAATAAAATCGGATGAAATTCATCGATCAGCAGGAATTCACTCTGCACAACGTCTCTATGATTATCCTGATGAAGTTTACGGAATTATGGTTTACCTTCGTCCTGCTGCGATGATGTTTGCTTTAATACATGAGATTGGCGAAGAGAAAGTGATGAAAATCTTAAACTCGTACTACCATCAATATCAATTTAAGACAGCAACTACTGCTGATTTTATTCGAGTGGCAAATCAAGTGGCGGAAAAAGACCTCACACCATTTTTCCAACGGTGGTTGTACTTTAAATAATTTAAAGAGCATTCGTGGTGTGAATAAGAAAGAAGGCATACCTTAAAACCACACTCCTTTTTGGGAGTGTGCTTTTCTTTTTATAGGAATAATATTAGGGGTCTCTAGCATTAACGGATCTTCGATTTGGATATTTTTGTTAGTGAATTACACAGTTAGAGACAGAAATAATCTCTTATCTTTAGAGGCTAGATAAGAGATTATTTTTTGCCAACTTTATAGAAAAGGTTTACCATTACATTTCTGGGTGACTGGCTCTTATAATGCGAGAGAACTGCTTCAAGGAAGCAGACTGCCCAGTGACCGCTACAGATGCGGTTCTCCACCCTGGGGGAGACTGATCCAAAGCCATCGATCTTCCGCGAGCACTGCGACATACCAACGCTCGCAGTACTTAACCCAGCTGTGAGGAATCAATTCCTCACAAGGGAGCTCGAACGCCTTGACCCTCCTGGATGTAGGAGAGTTCCTTGCCATCCTGAGGGATGAAGATCTTGTCACCAGTGTGGGTTCAGTCGTCTGCTTCTTAAAATTCTTCAGATCGAAGCCAACCGGAGCGTCATCCAGTTGGAACAGACAGTTGTTCCAGTTGGTGTCCCAGCCGGTCGGATCGGCCTGCTGATCGAGATGAAATCCATCTCAACCTCCTAGGTGTTTACGGGCAGAATTAGTTAACTTGATTATACAAACAAACTTTAAATGAAGAAATTTTGACTAAATCTTCTTACTTAAACCTTGTATTCGATTTGGGATCGGATGATGTATGAGAACTAAACCTGCAAACATTATATAAATGAAATCGATTTTATATTTCAATTAAAAAAAACTCAATAATAAGTAATAAGGGAGGTATTTTCTTTGAAAAAATCTATAAATGTAGAGCAGTTTAAGAAAGCAGCTAGTAATTCTGAGTTATTAAAGACAAATATTGTTTCTTCAGCAATTATCGAAAATTCTGGTGCAGACTTAAACGAGAATCTATTTCAAATGGTTTCCTTTTTATTTTCCCGTATTTTACATTGGAAATAAATAGAAAGGGATTTTAAAAAGATGAACTTTCTGTATGATGAGTAATTGGAAACATGGAGAAAAAATAGTATTGATGAAATGTATGGTCTGCTGCGTCAACTTTCATCCGACTTTCGTACGAGATAGGAAAGATTTCCTAATCAATGGGAATACTTACTGTTAAAAAATATTTTGCATACAGTGTCTATGCTGTCGATGCAGAAGATTATGGTTTATGGAGAAAAAATTAGAATTTCGGGACAGTATACACGATAACTCTAATAATATTTACATATCATAATAGGGAGTGGCTTTTTTAGATAAAGCGTATTGTCCTATACATAAGGGATTGAGTGAGAACATAAGACAACATATCGATTACTTACACTAGAAGCATTGGAGTTAAGTTTTGATAAGTTATCGTTGTCCTATATCAAAGATGCTTGGGATATCATCAACCATGCTGGGTTTATTGAACATGTAAACCAATATGGAAATATAATCTTACATCAAGATATTGTGGATGATCCAAAAAATTGACGGTATACAGTAATTTGTTTCAAGGAATCATTTACACGGATTGGAGCGAAAATTCCCTTTATTATGCAGAGTCCATGTTCATGAAGCAGCGCATTCTCAATCTAATTATCATTTTCAACAATATCAATTTGAAGTAGATGGTACAGAATATTGGTCTCCATGGAGATGGGCATTGGGCTTTTTCTTATTGGTATCGGTTTTATCACCAATTGTCGAAACAAATAGTTACCTCATCTGGTTACAGAGCAACAAATAGGTGCATATAAGGAGCGATCTTTAATCGAAGGGGAGCGATTTCGCTACAAGAAATTTTTAAAAGGCTGAATAATGCGAAGTTAAGAAGGTTATTCGAACTACTAGATCAAAATAATCAATTCTTTCCTCTAAATTAAAATTGATTCAGAATGAAAACAAAAATAGGGAATCTGGATATAGAACAGCGAATTTTTTATGCTGTTCTTTTTTATTGATAGTATGATTTTTGATGCAGCATGAGATGAGTTTTGCATATTGCATAGAAATTTTTGTTATATAAAAAATTTGATTATGGCTTTACATACTACATTTCATGTTCTCTTTAAATCTGGAATTCCGCCTAATCTTTCTTTGGAAATAATGGGCTTTTTTTCGTTATAATAAAAAGGATATGGAGGAGTGTTTTTCGATGATGAAAGATTTTTTGTCCAAACGTCTGATGGAAGTAGCTAAGTTTGTACCTCAAGGGGTTTGTGTTGCAGATATTGGGGCGGATCATGGTAAGTTGCTTGTCTATTTAGCAGAGCAAAAAAAAATTACAAGTGGTATCGCTGGAGAGTTAAACCGCGGTCCCTGGAAAAATGCTTCTGCTTTTGTACATAAAACAGGTCATCAATCATTAATTGATGTTCGACAAGGTAATGGATTAGAAGTGATCGATGAGAAAGTCGATGTTATTGTTATTGCTGGTATGGGAGGAGCACTTATTGCAAGTATATTAGAAGATGGTCAAGCAAAGTTGAAAAGTACTCGCAGATTGATCCTTCAACCCAACATAGGGGAGAATCGTCTCCGAAAGTGGCTGGAAGAACATCACTGGGAGTTAGTAGAAGAAGAGATAGTACAGGAAGATGGTATTTATTATGAAATTCTAGTAGCTGAACCAAATGTAAAAGGACACTCAACTTATGATCAACTTCCACTTTCCAAAGAAAGATTTTATCAAATAGGGCCATTGCTATGGAAAAAGAAACATCCTTTATTGGTGCCAAAATTACAATTGTCTCTACTTCGTAAATTGGAAGTAAGGAATCAATTGAAACGAGCAAAACAGGAAAGTGTAAAAGAAAAGATTGCTGAGATAGATGCAGAAATCAGAGATAAGGAGCAGGTGATTAAATGGCTATCAATGGAAAAACACTCATCCGATACTTAGAGAGAATCGCACCCCCTAGTTTAGCATTGGAAAAGGATCGAATCGGTTTTCAGTTGGGAAGTTTAAATCATCAAGTGACAGGTATAGTGGTAGCACTTGAAATAACTGAAGCAGTAGTGAATGAAGCAATATCAATAGGTGCAAATTGGATTTTTACCCATCATGCCCTCATTTTTCAACCTCTTGGTTCGATTCGAACAGACCAACCTAGAGGAAGAATCCTAGAAAAGTTAATCCAGCATCAAATACAAGTGTACGTAGCACACACTAATCTGGATACTGTTGCCAATGGTGTAAACGATGTTTTGTCAAAGGAGATTGGCTTGCTAAAACCTAAGACATTTCTCGTTCATGGGGAAGATCAGCTTCTTAAATTGGTCGTATTTGTTCCAACTTCGCATTTGGATGTGGTACGAACTGCGATTGGGCAAAGTGGCGCAGGTGCTGTAGGAGATTATAGTTATTGTTCATTTGCTACAAAAGGAACAGGCACATTCTTTCCAGGTGAAGGGACAAATCCTTATATAGGTAATAAAGGACAGTTAACCGAGGTAGAAGAATATCGATTAGAAACGGTTTTGCCAAAATCACTTCAATCACATGTGGTCCAAGCAGTATTATCTGCTCATCCGTATGAAGAAGTTGCATATGAGTTGTATCCATTGGAACAAAATATACCTTATGGAATGGGGAAAATTGGTTTCTTACCTATTGAGGTTTCCTTACGAGATTTTGTTTCTCATGTAAAAACAGTTTTTGAATTAAAACATGTACAAGTTGTTGGTAAAATGGAGTCAAAGGTTAAAAAAGTTGCAATCCTTGGCGGTGCTGGTAGCAGGTATGTATCAGAGGCAAAACAACAAGGTGCTGATGTTTATATTACTGGAGATATAGATTATCATACAGCACAAGCTGCTTTAGAGGAAGGAATATGTTTGATCGATGTTGGACATGCAACTGAACAACGGGTAATACCTTCCGTCTGTGAACAATTAGAAATGCATCTTCCAAAAGAAGTCCAAGTTTATCCTTCACGGGTGAATTTCAATCCTTTTCAGACATGTTGAAGCAGAGAGTAAGGTTTTATCCCTTTTATGCATTTTGAGTAGGGTGAACGGAGTTTCTTTATATAACTCCGTTCACAAGATGGATTAGCTGTTCTTCTTTTTCTTAGCCACAACGTATACTGCAGCACCAACCACAGCACCAGTTGTAGCGCTGATTCCATCAACAGCTCCACCAGCAATGGCTCCACCAGCAGCAGCGGCTGCACCCTTTGCCACTGTCTTACCGATTTCAACCGCCTTGGTCTTAGCCGCGTCAATCTTATCCTTGGCTTGATTCTTGAGGCTGTCAACCTTCTTGACCTTAGCCATTGTGACCTCCAAGTTAGAGTGAGCCCAGTTGCTCACAACAGTATTATATCTTTGTGAGCGAGAAAACTACAAGCTTCAGTGATGGAAATGAGAGCGAAGTCAGAAAATGGAAGGGTGTTTTTTTCCCTCTCATAAGCCTGACATTTTTGAAAAAAGATCTGTACAAATTTTGATTCGTATAGTGATATGCACCATGAGCGGCGATAACCAAGCTGCTTAGTGATAGTGATTAATGGAATATCTAAACAGTGAGGCTCATGGGATAAGCTTGGAGTGAAGTAGTCATAAGACTACCATCCCAAGAATCCATCGCATTCATGCGTGGGGAGGGCTCAAATATAGGTTATTTCTAAAAGCAATAAGTTTGTTAGCAATAGTTTGAATTCATTTGGCAAAATCCCTATATTATCCATTTGAATACTGTCTTTCCGTTTGTTATAATAGTCTTTCGTGGAAGTAAACAGAGCAATCGCCGGTGGATAACCGCAAGGTACCACGGGAGGAAAGTCCGAGCTCCATAGGGCAGGGTGCCGGCTAACGGCCGGTGGGGGCAACCCTAAGGCAAGTGCCACAGAAATGTAGACCGCCGATGGAGGGAAACCTCACAGGCAAGGATGCAACGGTGCGGTAAGAGCGCACCAGCAGCATGGGAACATGCTGGCTAGGTAAACCCCACCTGGTGCAAGACCTGATAGAGAACCCGTATCCTTTGGATACAGCTGTTGCCCGCAGTGGTTCTGGGTAGGTCGCTGGAGTTAAGTAGCAATACTTAACCTAGACAGATGATTGCTGCTCCAATAGTGGGAGATACTTACAAGCTATCGATGACCACATAAGGAGAACAGAACTCGGCTTATTGGTTGCTTCCATTTGAAGCTTGTACAAGACGCAAAAGCGTCTTTTTTTGTTTTCTTTTCTTATCAATGTAGTTGAACCTGTTTTAGCATATCTTGGGAACAAGATAAATCTCGACTCAAAAAGTAGGATATTAGTCTCAGATTGAAGAAAAAGTACTTCTGAAAATCGTGTACTGAACCCTAAAAATTCGCTTTTTGAACTAGCTTAATGGTTTTTCTACAGTTTGTAGCCTGTTGTTGATGGCATATTTCACCTGCAATGATTGGAAAACTCTCTCAATAAACATTTGTTGTCCAATTGCCATTCCTAAAAGTTCAAATATATTATATTATCTAGATACAGGAGTTCCGCAACCGCGTTTGAGCCCCTTTTTTTGAGTGACCTTGGAGGGTCAGAACTATGATCAAGCGGCTTTTTGGCTACCGTACCAATCAGCAGCAGGCAACGGAGTCCGTCAACACCCCGGCTGTGGAGTACCACGTACTTCAAGAGTTCGAGAATTCAAAGTACCGCGGCGGGTGCATGTTCGATGGTCGCTACATCTCGATTTATGTCACCACCGGTGACGTCAACATGATCGAGATGCACTTGAACTTCAACGTGTGTGGGCGTCTCTTCTTGGACGAGGTTATCGAGACCGTCGACTCTGAGAAGGACTACCAGGTTTCTTTCGGTGGCATCGGCAGCTGCACGGTGCGGATCCAAACGGAAAAGGGATTTGTGAAGTTCGCGATCATCGAACTTAGTGTGATCGAACCCAAAATCTAACGGGATCCTTCCAAGGCCGCTCAGGTTCCGCGAACACACACCACGTGTCCCGCGGAGCCAGAGCAAATAATCACTTTTCTATAAAAGAGCCAATTGTTGCTGGCTTCAGCTTGTCGAGACAAAGTAAGAAGGTCGACAAGCTTTTTTGTTAAATAAAAAGAATAAATGAGGGATCACGTTACTAGCGAAACATAAAAAAGAAGAAAGTAATCAGCACGATCTCATTTTGCTAACACGAACCTCAAGAATTTAGTCACATGGCGGTGACGCAGGCTCCGCTATCTTCGTTTTTTTTATTTGTCTATGTTAAAACTACTTCTGAAAATCGATTCAGAAGTAGTTTTTCTTCAGTCTGGGACTAGAATAGGATACTAGTCTTTTTTGGTAAGTGGATAATAATGCACATCTTGGTTCATCCTATAAGCAAAAAGGCAGGTCGACAAATGGAGCCATTTGCAAGCTATCAAGCATACTTGGATCGTTATAAAACCTATTACGATGAAGAAGGTGATGGTAGACCTAGTATGCTGACTTCCCATGAATTCGAGGAACAATTTCGATTGCTTCGTGATAGTTATCAAGCATATCATGATCTGATTCAAATGGGTCATACGACAGAAGCATCCCTATATTATTCGCAAATCATTAATCAACTAGAAAATTCATTAGCGATCGCAGATGCATCTGACAATTTTGGACAAGAAATATTTTAAAGGAGATCATATAAATGCGATTGTTGCAACGATTGACAGAAGCAAATGGTGTTTCTGGATATGAACATGAAGTTCGTAATTTGGTAAAACAGGAACTACAACAGTTTGATGTCTCGATTATTGGAGATGGACTGGGAAGTATTTTCGGAGAAAAAAAAGGAACATCAGACAAACCACGTATTTTGATTGCAGGCCATTTAGACGAAGTAGGATTTATGGTGACAGAAATCACCAAAACAGGTTATTTGCGATTTGCACAGCTAGGTGGTTGGTGGAGTCAAGTTCTTTTATCACAGCGAGTACTTATTATGTCTGGAAATCGTAAGTTCACTGGTGTGATTGGTTCAAAAGCGCCCCATATTTTAGCTCCAGAAGAACGAAATAAGGTATATCCGATAAAAGAAATGTATATTGATGTAGGAGCACATAGTGATACGCAAATTAAAGAGTGGGGAATTCGTATCGGTGATCCCATCGTGCCTGTCTGTCCTTTTGAAATACTTCCGGATCAAGATACAATATTAGCGAAAGCATTAGATAATCGATTTGGCTGCTATGTAGCTTTAGAAATATTACGTCGCTTACAAGTAGAAGAGCATCCCAATACGGTGATTGCAGGGGCAACGGTTCAAGAAGAAGTAGGTCTTCGAGGTGCTCAAACAGCTGCTCATTTAGTGAATCCTGATGTTTCATTTGCAATTGATGTGGGAATAGCAGAAGATTCACCAGGACAAGAACATTCCAATCATCCAAAAATGGGTAAAGGTCCATTGGTTACTTTTATGGATGCTACCATGATACCAAATATCGGATTGCGAAATTTAGTGATGGATACTGCTGAAGAGAACGGAATACCAATTCAACACGAAACGATGCTTGGGGGTGGGACAGACGCTGGCAAATTTCATATGAACAACAATGGCGTCCCTTCAATCGTAATTGGAGTAGCTGCACGCTACATTCACAGCCACGTATCAATGGTAAGCAAAAAAGACGTGGAAAATGTAGTAGATTTAATGGTCAAAGTCATTCAAAAAATAGATGAAGATAAACGAAATGATTTCTTATCTTTTTCTTCTTAAAAAACGGTTGTTTGTTGGACCGTTTTTTTGCATTTGGTGAAATTGTATTTTTTATGGTATTGTATATTCTAGCTAATAATGCGTTGGTAAACGGGGTTGTACCATGGATCAATGGTTAGTTGAGTTTTTACAAGACTATGGAAATATCGGTGTATTTCTTTTTTTTGTGCTTGGCATTGTTGGATTACCTCTACCTGATGAGATTATGTTAACATTTCTTGGTTACCTCTCTTCTATTGGGCAGTTGCATCTTATTTCTACCTTCCTTAGTGCCCTATTAGGTTCCGCTACAGGTATTTCTTTAAGTTATATATTGGGTAGGCGACTAGGTTATCCTTTTTTACGTAAATATGGGAGTAAAATATTTATTACTCGAAGACGATTGCGCATTACTAATCTCTTATTTCGCAAATACGGGAGTGCTCTGTTATTTGTCGGTTATTTTATCCCAGGAGTACGACATGTAACGGCTTATTTAGCTGGTATTGCACGTATGTCTATTGCGAGATTTATGGTGTTTGCTTATATAGGGGCATTTGTTTGGTGCTTTACTTTTATTGGATTAGGTCATGTACTAGGCTCCAATTGGGAAGTAGTATTTGAATACATTCATCGCTTTGGTGCAAAAGCTCTCATCTTTATCGTGCCACTTGCTGCTATTTCGTATGGTTTTTATTATTGGAATCAGAATCGCGCTCGGTAAATAAAAATCATAGATAATGTTGTTTTTTACATACTTAAACCTGCTATCAACATAAGATAGCAGGTTTTTTTATTTTTCATCAGCTTTTACAGCAGGTTTATTTCTCACAGCTTGATAGCGCGAAATATTTAACAATATCCCAGTAGCAACCAATTGGAACATAAGCGAAGAACCACCATAACTGATAAATGGCAGTGGCACACCAGTAACAGGTAATAACGCAGTTACAACTCCGAGATTAAACACTACTTGAATCGCGAATAGGCTGACGATCCCGATTCCAAGTAAAGTTCCAAACAAATCTCTAGCTCGAAGCGAGATGCGAACACCTCTTATCACATAAATAGCAAATAGAATAATCAGTGTACCTGCCCCTATAAAACCTAGTTCCTCGGCAATGATAGAGAATATAAAATCTGTGTGTGCTTCTGGTAAGTATGCCATCTTTTGAATGCTTTTTCCAAGCCCTACCCCCGTAATTCCTCCAGGACCAATAGCATAAAGCGAATAGATTACCTGATAACCATGATTTTGTGGATCGCTAAACGGATCGAATAATGCCATAACGCGGTTTATTCGGTACTGATCGAGAAATAGTACACCAACTAATACAGGTATACCTGCACTAACTAGCAAAAACAGTTGACGCAGCTTAGCGCCTCCACAAAAGATGATTATCATGCAAGTAGTAAAGATAATAATGGTCGCACTGTAATGCGGCTGTATCACCAGTAGACCACAAAAGATCGTAATTACGGTCAGAGGAGGTAAAATTGTCTTTTTAAAATTGTGGAGAACCTCTTGTTTCTTAACCATGATAGAAGCTGTATATAAGATCAGTACAATCTTTACAAACTCCGATGGCTGGAAAGTAAAAGACCCAATCTTAATCCACCTTCGAGCTCCGTTTGTTTCATCAGCGAACATCAGAACAAAAAGTAACATCAAAAGAGAAACCAACAAAAATTTTCCCACATGTTTGCGATACCAATGGTAGGGGATATTGGAAAAGATAAAAAAAAGAACCAAGCCAATTCCAGCAAAAATCAATTGTTTGTTAAAAAAATAATAAGCATTTTGATAATCAAGAATGCCTTTATAGTAGCTTGTACTAAATACCATTACAAGACCGTATCCGACCAAGATAAACGACAAAAGGATAAGCCAAAAATCCGGCTTTGTTCGTTGCATTGAAAAACTCCTCATTTGCATGTTCTTGGATATCTTATCAAAAGTAAAACCAAAGCTCTAGTTTTGCACTGAAAAAGGAGAGGAATAAGAAAAAAGCACTCTATACCCATATTTTCCATAGTGGATAAAAATCCTTCACTTGCACAAGATAGAAAAAGAAAGTAGGGATTTATATGTTTTTTGTGATTGATATTTTTCTAATGGTCATTGCAGTGGTGATTACGGTTTGGGCACAGATAAAAGTAAAGTATGCTTTCCGCACTTGGTCAGGTGTACATGCAAAATCAGGATACACTGGATTAGAGGTTGCCAGATATATCCTAGACCAACATGGATTACACCATGTCACAGTTGAGCCGATTAGAGGGAGTTTTAGTGATCATTACGATCCTCGATCAAAAGTAGTGCGTCTATCTGAGGCGGTTTATGCAAAAACTTCCTTAGCTGCTATTTCAGTAGCTGCTCATGAATGTGGACATGCTTTGCAACACCAAGAAGATTATGGTGCTCTAGTGATTCGTCACAAGTTGGTGCCACTATTAAACATCACTTCAGGAACTGCACCTTTCCTACTTTTAATTGGTTTTTTTCTGCAATTATCAAACCTGATCCTAGTAGGGATTATTTTCTATCTGATAACGGTAGTTTTCCATCTTGTTACCCTCCCTGTGGAATTTAATGCAAGCAATAGGGCAAAACAGATTATTTTTTCAGAAGGAATCATAGCAAGAGACGAGGAGTCAGGGGTAAAGAAAGTGTTAAATGCTGCTGCACTTACTTATGTAGCAGGGGCATTAGTAGCCCTCATGGAACTAATTCGGTTTATTTTACTTTATATTCTTTCTCAAAATAATGAGAGGTGAAATGTTTTGCATAAGTGGATGATTTGTCTTATGGTTGGACTTCTTACAAATGCCGTAGGATGTGCAAGGTATCAATCAAAAGACCCAGTACAAGAACAAAATATGTTACCAACTAGATATCATACCAATATTAATCATACCAACCCGCTCTATACGAACAATGCCAACTTTATCACCGACAAATCTCCTACTTCAGGGGCAAGAGTCAAAAAAGAGATCGCCAAAAAAATAATACAAACGTACCCACAAGTAGAAGCAGCTACGGTAGTCGTCATTCGAAATCAAGCATATGTAGCTGTGTCTCTAAAAGAGAATAACAAGAGATTAGGGCATCTTCGTGTAGAGATACCAGCACTGGTCAAAGATATGGATGTAGCTATCGAAAAAGTACATGTATCGTCTAACCCGAATTTCAGAAAAATGGTTGAAAGATATTCACATAAGCAGTAGCAGATGGAATAATAATTCCATCTCTTTTTTTGAAATTAGACATTGAAATTCAATTGGAAAAAGCTTGCTGATTGGGAAGTTAACTTTACTGTAACCTTATAATTCGTATATAATAAAAAAATGAAACGTTGATGTTGATAGGAGTGTCTCAATCGTGAAACGTTTAACGCCTATGGAAATTTTTAACAAAGACTTTAAACAATCTATGCGTGGTTATGATGTAAACGAAGTAAATGAATTTCTTGACCTTGTTATCCGAAGTTACGAAGACATACTCAAAGAGAATGAGTATCTAAAAGAACAACTAACAACATCGAAAAAACAAAATACTGCAAGACATAAAGCAGTTCAGGCGAACATGAGTGAGTATGATGCTATAATAAATGAAATATTGACAAGATTAGAAAGAATTGAGAAAGTAATGCGCTAGGAAATAGATAACAATTTTATCAGTGTATGTTTTTATTCTGATCGAAGAGACTAAGAATAGTTTCCTAAGGTCAGGAGGAGCATTCAATGGATACGAAGGAGAAGAATCAGCTAGAAAATCTTGACAACAAAGATAAAAAACTCGATGTAGAAGCTGCTGCAGAGTTATCACCGTCTAATGTAAATCCAGTTGACACTTCTCGTACGGAGAAAAAAGAAGTCGATGGTTCTGGGATTGGTGTAACCGCTCTAATCTTGTCCTTATTGGCCTTTTTCTTGTTTCCCTTTATTCTGTCCGCACTTGGAATCATTTTGGGGATAGTGGGAGCACAAAGAGGCAGTACTGCCGGATGGTGGGCAATTGGTATTGGTGCGTTTGTTCTCCTTGTCAGGATACTAGCATTTCCTTTAATGGCTATTTTTTAGCAGCCTCTCCATAGAGAGGCTTTTTCTTTTCAGTCTAAGATATCTATTATATAATAGGTTTACCTTATGATAAGGGGTAGCCGTTTCCCTTTTTAGGAAATACAAAGCTGTACATTTTCATCCACTACACAAACTAACGATAGCTTGTGTTTTTTCATATTCGGATAAGGAGAATCGGATGAACTATACAAATTACATTCAACATTTATTTGTAGAAGAAGATGAGGTACTTAGCTCTATTGATTCACGATTGAGGTCATTAGGCTTACCGCTAATTTCTGTTCCACCTGAAGTGGGCAAATGGCTGACCATGATGGTGAAAATGACAGGTGCTAAACAAATATTAGAAGTAGGTACCTTAGCAGGATATAGTACAATTTGTCTTTCTCGAGGGTTGAAGGATGACGGACACTGTACTACTATTGAACTCAAAGAAGAACATGCTAATTTAGCTAGGGAGCATTTAGCCAAATTACATTATTTAGATAAAGTAACCATTCTTATAGGAGACGCATTAGAGCAACTAGCTAAGCTTGTCCAAGAAAATAAAAAGTATGATTTTTTCTTCCTTGATGCAGATAAAGTAAATTATCCAACTTATGTAGAACTAGTGATTCAATTAGCATCGCCAGGCGCAGTGATCGTTCTTGATAATCTCTTCTTAGGTGGGAGAGTATTAGATAAAAATGATCAGCATCCAGCTCCAACAGCTGTTAGAAAAGTGACGGATATGTTAGCCAATCATGCACGTTTAGAGTCTATGATTTTGCCATTAGGAGATGGAGTGGGGGTGGCGATAGTCCAATGAATCAAAAAGTAAAGCGAGTTTTCATAACAATTGCAGGGTATTTCTTCCTTCTTTTGGGTGTTATTGGGTCATTACTTCCAATCATGCAAGGATGGATTTTCTTTCTAATCGGTCTTGCCCTTTTGTCAAGAACTACCCCTTGGGCAAGAAGATGGTTACACAAACTTCGTCTTCAATTTCCAAAACTAGCTTCAAAAGCGGATCAATGGATTGCAAAATTCCGTCGAGGCTAATTAATTTTTTGAAGGTGAAAAACAATGAGAGAATAGCGCAGAAAAGGGGAAAAAGATGCGCATTCAAACAGTTCTCAGTACGGGCTGGAAGCAAGATTATTTACAAGTACCAGCAGTTTTTTTTGAGCTTGGTTGGAACTTATATTTGCCACAGGGAATGAACTCAGTTGTGCTGAGTGTTGTTACATTTATATATCAAGGCTATTCCAAATCAGAAATTTTCTTTTATATGGAGGAAGAAGCTAAGAAATTAGCTATGGAACCATTTCCGTTAGATAAGATCCATAAGCAAGAACTGATGTCGTATCATGTTCATCATGAATTATATTTGCGTGAACAATGGTGTGAATCCATTTTGGTTCGATCTTCGTTGAGGTACCCAACTACCATTTCAGATATGGTACAGTTGTTGATAGATATTGGCATCTTAATTGAGGTAAACTATCGAGAGATCACTTATTTGGATCTGATTTTACAACCTTTTCCTCGACCAAAAGAATCATTGGTACTAACACCAGAAGAAAATGATAGGGCCAAACAACAAATACAGTTATTCCGATTACAATAAGGAGGATCAATCATGGCTAAGGCTACATTCGGTGCGGGTTGTTTTTGGGGAGTTGAAGAAACGTTTCGTAAAATACCAGGAGTTTCCCATACTTCTGTCGGATATACAGGTGGAACGAAGGAAAATCCAACTTATGAGGACGTATGTACCGATAAAACAGGACATGCCGAAGTAGTTGATATAGACTTTGATCCAAATCAAATATCTTACCAAGCGTTACTGCAAATATTCTTTGAAAATCACAATCCCACTACTCTAAATCAACAAGGACCTGATAAAGGTACACAATATCGATCTGCTGTATTTTATCACGATGAAGAACAGAGGAAACAAGCAGAAAAAATGAAACAAGAATTGGATAAATCCGGAAAGTTTTCCAAGCCTATTGTCACTGAAATTACGCCTGCTACCACCTACTATCCAGCTGAAGAATATCACCAGCGTTATTTGCAAAAACGAGGCATCGATTCCTGTCACATCTAAGGCGAATACCATTCGCCTTTTTTTGCTGTATCTTTCTAGGTGAATGTTGTATTTTATTATATTTTTGATACGATGACATTTTATGAGATTTTCAGGAAGGACACAAATCCTATGCATTACCTTGATAATAGTGCAACAACCAAACCATACAAAGCAGTGATCGAAACCGTCAGTTGGATGTTTGAGCATACATACGCTAATCCTGCTTCCCTCCATGGACTCGGCTTTCAAGCAGAGCAAACAGCAGAAGATGCAAGGAAGAAATTAGCAGATGAACTTCATGCCAAACCATCAGAGATCATATTTACTTCAGGTGGTACAGAAGCAAATAATCTAGCTATCCATGGAGTTGTGAATAGGTATCAGAACAGAGGAAAGCATATCATCACTTCGACTATTGAGCATGACTCTGTCTATGAAGTTTTCCAAAAGTTGGAGCAGGAAGGATTTGCAGTAACTTATCTTTCGGTAGATGAAAACGGTATGATATCACTAGAAGAATTACAAGCTTCTCTCACTAACGAAACCATTTTAGTATCTGTCATGCATGTCAATAATGAAATGGGAGCGGTACAGCCCATTGCAGAAATTGGTCATCTGCTAACAGGTTATCCAAAAGTTTTTTTTCATGTAGATGCCGTACAATCTTTTACCAAAATACCAATTGATGTACAGACAATGAAAATAGATCTTTTATCTGTATCTGCGCATAAATTTCATGGCCCAAAAGGTATTGGAGCTTTATATCTGCGGAAAAATAAACAAATCGCTCCGTTATTGATCGGCGGGGGACAAGAGATGGGAATTCGATCAGGGACATTAGCTGTTCCTCTAATTGCAGGAATGGCTAAGGCATTGGAGATAACTATAGCCAAAAGAGAATCTTTTTTACAAAATACACATATTTGGAAAACGGAACTCCTGACAAGTCTTACATCATTAAAAAGAATTCGGATAAATGGAGAAAAAGGTGTGCCGTATATCCTGAATTTTTCCTGTGTCGGACTTAAATCGGAGGTTTTAGTTAGAGCATTAGAAGACGAAACCGTTTTTGTATCAAGCAAATCCGCTTGTTCTTCCAAAAAAGAATCACCTAGCAGGGTATTGCTTGCGATGGGGAGGAAAAGATCGGAAGCAATAAGTGGTATACGAATTAGCATGGGAATGTTAACAACAGCTACAGATATCAGTCATTGTCAAAAAGCATTACAAAACGTTATACCTACTTTACAACAGTGGATAAAGGTGTAGATAAGATGAACTGGAATGTTATTTTAATTCGATATGGCGAGCTTTCTTTAAAAGGTAGAAATCAAAAATTATTTGAGGATCGCCTTATCCGAAATATCCGTGAAAAACTAAAGGATTATGAAAGTGTTAGAGTTACGAGAGAACACGGCAGGCTTTTTGTTGAGCTTGGTGAGCATCCTGCTGAGCCTATCATGGAATTACTGAAAGATGTTTTTGGAATTGTAAGTTTTAGCCCGGCAATTCGCATCAATTCCCAGATAGAGGAAATGGAGCAGACTGCTGCTAATATTTTTTCCTCTTACCCTGGTATATCTACGTTTAAGGTGGAAAGCAGACGTGCAGATAAAAGATTTCCTATTCGTACAGGTGAGATAAACCCTCGGATTGGTTCCTATATTTTGGATCATTTTCCACATGCAAAAGTAGATGTGCATCATCCAGAGTTGGAAATCAAAGTGGAAGTAAGAATTAAAGGAACTTATATATATGGAAAAGAGACAGCAGGTGTCGGAGGACTGCCAGTTGGAACAAGCGGCAAAGTTTTGCTCATGTTGTCTGGGGGGATTGACAGTCCTGTTGCGGGTTATTTGGCATTAAAGCGCGGAGTAGAACTTCATGCGATACACTTTCACAGTCATCCTTTTACAAGCGAACGAGCAAAGCAGAAAGTCTTGGACTTGTCCCAAACATTAACCCGTTTTGGTGGGAAAATACGTCTTTATGTCGTACCTTTTACTCATATACAGACAGAGATCCGAAAGCATTGTTATGAAAATTACAGCATTACAATCATGCGGCGCATGATGCTTCGAATCGCGGAAAAAGTAGCCAAGCAATATGATCTGAAAGCACTTTTTACTGGTGAATCTCTGGGACAAGTAGCAAGTCAAACGTTAGAAAGTTTACAGGCTATTAATGATGTTACCACGATACCGATTTTGCGTCCTCTTATTAGCATGGATAAGACGGAAATCATGCAGATAGCAAAAAAGATTGGAACTTATGAGACTTCTATCCTTCCTTATGAAGATTGTTGTACTGTATTCGTACCAGAACAACCAAAAACAAAACCAACGATCAAAGTATGTGAGCGAGAAGAGCAAAAGATGGAAGTCGAAGAATTAGTATCAGAAGCAGTAGAAGGTATAGAAATAGTTGATTTTCATTTGTAGAGATGACGATATCTACCTGACATGGTGAGAATCGAGCTGGGGAAAGCTGTTCTTATGAGCAGCTTTTTTTATAATACGTTTCATTCTGCTAATTATCTAACCACTATTGGTTATAGCTCTTCAAATCCTCTCATAAAGTAAGGATGAGGACAAACTGGGAAAGGAAGAAAGAGATGGAAACTACATTTTGGATCAGTATGTTTACCATTGTCCTCTCCGATCTTCTGTTAAGTGGAGATAATGCTGTTGTGATTGGAATGGCAGCTCGGAGATTACCAAACGAACTACGTAGACGTGCGATATTAATTGGTTCAGGTATAGCAGTGGTTTTGAGAGCATCGCTAACAACCGTAGCAACTTATTTGCTGCATATTCCTTTTTTGATGACAGCAGGTGGACTTTTACTTTTTTTCATCGCAGGTAAATTGGTTATCGGTGATGCGAATGAAAAAACACATGTAGAAGCTGGTGGTACTTTTCGCAGTGCGATTAAGACCATTATCATCGCAGATGTCGTCATGAGTTTGGATAACGTCATGGCAGTTGCGGGAGCAGCACATGGAAACGTGTGGCTTGTTTTATTTGGCTTAGCACTGAGTATACCGCTTTTGATGTGGGGAAGTGGATTTGTCGCGAGATTTATCGCCAAGTTTCCTTTTATCCTCTATTTGGGCGGGGCGGTTTTAGGGTATATTGCAGGAGATCTCATCATTCATGATCCTTGGGTGTTTCAATATGTGATGGATGTGGAGTTTTTAGAAGTTTTACCATATGCGACAGCCATCTTAATCTTGCTTTTCTGCGTTCCAAAACTTGTCCCTCATGAGAAAAGGTAAAGGCGTAATCCTAAAAAGGAAACGTCTTTTTGTATAGAAATATTTGTATAGTGGATGTGACTACTTGATATTAACCAGTAGTCACATAGGATTGTTCTAGCCCTTTTTCTTCAAATGTTCTACCTCTGTAGTGAGGTTCTCGACCAACTGAATAAGCTCATCAAACAACATTCGAGCAAGAGGCTGGAAGTCTGAATCAGGAATGAAACCACGATGCATAAATCCATCTGGCTCCATCCGCTCACGGAGTTCCTTTGCCTTTTTCAGGGGATTAATGTTTGCCATGGGAACCTCATTCTGATTTTAGAGAATCTTATGGACATAATTATTATAACATGTAATTTTATATAAAGTGAGATACATAAGAATAAGCAGCAAAAAAGCGCATCCATAAAAGGGATCACCCCTGCTGTCTAATTTGGCTGGGGAGCCATTCGAACTTACGAAATAGCGAAGTCAAAGTTCTTTACCTTGCTGAATAGTATAATGATCATTTTGATAATTTGTAATTGACATTCAATTCCTTCTATTACAATGATATAGTGTAGTCCTCAAAGTTGAGGAGGTGCAAAGCATGCTGAAAAATCCTGTGTTGTTTTGCTCGTTCGATAGTGATTGTGAAGGCACCACACAAACTACACACGACGGCATAAAATATTGCCCAGAGTGTGGGCGCGAAGATTTCAGTGAAGTGAAAGAGACATAGGTAAGAGAGGGAGAGCTTTCCCTCTCTTCTTTTTCTTAGAAATGATATAATCATCGTAATTCTATGTTTTGGGAGTTGTGCTATGTATTTATCCTCTCTAGATAGCTTTTTAAAAGGTATAAAGCCATCGTGTTACGAAAATCGTACAAAGCTAGATGCTGTTAAATTGGACAAGCTTAGTGTATATCCGTACTACGATTGTAACGAGGAATTTACTTTGTATTTTCAAAATGAAGCGTTAAAACGACGTTTTTTAGTTAACACTAATGGAAAAA
The DNA here is from genome assembly GCF_009831235.1 of Shimazuella alba. GTDB lineage: Bacteria > Bacillota > Bacilli > Thermoactinomycetales > Thermoactinomycetaceae > Shimazuella > Shimazuella alba. The sequence goes on from NZ_WUUL01000004.1 coordinate 221,155, forward strand.
ATCGTAAGAATCCAGATTATATACGTATATTTGGGGATATTCTAGGTTATCCACCAAAAGCAACTGAGTTTTTTGCTGATTACCAAGCAAAACGAAAAGTAGACGTAGAAGCTGCTTCTGATTACTTTCAAAGCGTTAGAGTGAATATGTTGTATTGTGGTGTCCAATTTATGAGCCATGTAAAGGATGTGGAGGAAAATGCGTTTTGGTTGTGGGAGCGGTATAGACACAATAGTCCTATGCGTTTTAAGTTACTGCAATCCGTCGGGGACCCGACACAAATCGTTATTCCTTTTCGAGATTATGACGAGTTAGAACGTGGAGTTAATGAGTGTTTCGAGTATCATAACAAACCGATCGTATATAATAAAACAGAAATAACGCCATCATGGCGTTATTTCTTTAACTGGGGAAGCAGGATTCGAACCTACGCATCACGGAGTCAAAGTCCGTTGCCTTGCCACTTGGCCACTCCCCATCGCTAAAAATAGTATGGGGAGTTTGGACATTTATTATGCATGAAGAATCATGAGTTTTTCTTCTCCCTCCATACAGCAAAATATATGAAGGGAAGAGTCCTAGGATGCTAACAGGGAACGAGTCTCTTCATTCCCAGTCGCCCCTTGTACTTCAAGTCTCCACAGCCAGTGATACCGAGGAAGAGTTGACCGCCGTATTCCTTGATAAGCTCAGGAAGGACAGTTGACTTGCTGCATCCACAGTTGTCAGCATGGCTTGTTACTTCCAACTTGGTGATCAATCCACCCTTTGCAACCACTACCCTGGCAGAGCAGCTCTGACGCTTACCAACGGAAACAGCATGGATACCCATTAGATCATCCTCTTTTCTTAGGCTTTAGAACGTTAACTTGATGGTACCAGATAGTGTTGAGGGAGAAAATAGTGTATTATTTAAAATTAAAAATTCGATAAAACAACATGAAATACTCGAGCGTTTGTCTAGATTAATAATTATTTTTCTGTGAGTTCCCAATGATTAATCGTAGGGGTTCAGACAGTTTCAAACAAAAGCCTACTTTCTTGGTTGAAAATAGGCTCTTTCTATTTGGAGAATACATTTTATCCGCGTCCAGCATGATAAAAGTTTCTTTGTTATCATGCTGGGAATTATCACAGGTACTTACATTAGCAAAGTACCCCGATACGATTGCCTTTGCGGTATTCCAGCCCAAGACACTTGCGTCGCAGATCTGATCGCATGTAATCGCCATAAGCCTTTACCTTCTCTGCAACAGGTGCATCATTGGGAATGCAGGTGCATCCCTTGCCACTATGCTGATCGACTCGGACTTCCGTGAGAATACTGCGAACTGCTGCAAACTGCACTGTTGCTGTTGCAATACAACCGCTGCCAATGCGTATTTCGTATTCAGCCATGATTTTCTCCTTATGTGGATATATAGTAGGATGAGGATGAGTTTATATTATCATAATATTGGAATAAATTAAAAGGGTTATGAAAATAACATCTACCCTTTCGAGAAGGTAAGATGTTTTCAGCAAGCAATTATATGTGAGCACATAGTATATTCAGGTACCAGCACACTACATTCACTTTCGCAAATGCAGTGTGCTGGCTCTTGCATCTATTCAAACGGAATAGATGCAACTTTTTTCTTTTTTTAGAAATCAAGCAACCTTTGAAAACTCTCCGAATACAAGGTTGTAGAACTGATCATCCTGCATGCTCATATCCACTTCCTGGAAACCGAAATTCTTCGGATACTTCCGCTTCCATCCCTTCAGAACATCGTAATTGCTGTATGGATCCCGAACAGCAAGTGCCTGAACGAACAAGTTCTTATCGAACAGCTTTTGAAGCTGCTTTTCAGCCGGATCAAGGTCCTGCGGACCGCCGTCCGTGATGAAAACAACAAGCCCTTGCTTCTTCTTCTTATGAAGGGAGAGAAGCTTGCGGAAAGCAGGAGCATAGTTTGTGCCTCCCATACTCCCAAGCTTCCTCATAAATCGCTCCATGAAACCAGCGTGTTCAGTAAGATCAGCGGTTTCTGTACCGTTTAGATCAGTACTGAACGCGATAACAGGAACCTTTTCATCGTCATCTAGATGGGCTGCTCCTGCAAGGGTACGATCTGAGATAATCTGCATGGTCCGAGGGTAGAACTTGCGCATGGATCCAGAATAGTCCACAACTAGATACATGGGAACACGCTTACCCAAAAGTCCAAGATTCTTTAGTACCGTCTCTGCAATAGTAAACTTGGTAAGCAGGACAGGGACATTTTCCTTGATGAACTCCTTGGAAATGGCAGAGCCACCGACCTTGCCAGTTCCCTTGGCACGTTTCAGAAAACGCATCATTTCTCCAGTTTTTTATCGGAAGGTTTCTCTTTTATTTTAACACAAGGAATTTTTGAATATCCAAAAAAAATAAAGCTAGCCACTCGGCTAGCTCAAATAATAGCAATATAAGAATCAGACCTATTCTCATCATCTAAGTATGAATTGGCTCGCTGGTTGTTTTCCGCATCATTCATCACCTCCTCTTTGGAGTTGGATACTGACAGATACTAAGTTGTTTACATAGTTTTGATATTGGTCTATATCCAGATAGTTTTGACATTGGCACAGCTTGGTCAGCGCTTCCCTCTCTTGTTTGTATAGTTTGTGATCTTGGGCAATATGTAGAGCTTTTTGCAGGGAACTAACAGCTTTTTCTGTATTTTCCAGCTGGAGATACAGATCTCCAAGTGCATTGTAAACTTCATATATGTGATCCATCCGACTTCCATCGGAGGTTTTGACGGCGTCCAACAATTGTGCCTCCGCTTGGGGGAAATCTCTTTTTTGAATATAAATAAGACCTAGTTGCAGACGAATGTATGTAAACCAATTTTCATAACTAACTCTCGGTTTTAACCGTAAGGCAGTTTGGTAGCAGATAAGTGCGACTGAAAATTCTTCTTGTTCGAAGTAAATATCCCCTAAGCTGCTCCATAGCTGAAAAGATCGATCATAACTTTGGCTGATTCGAGCGATCTCTATACCGAGTTCGGCACTTTGAATAGCTTGGGTGTAGCACTTGTTTTCGATAAGGGCGTTTACTTCTACATTATAAGGATAAATAAAGCTAAGGCCTGTTTCTTGTGATCCAAGATTGTGCTTACAACTTTTCACCATCTCCAAGCTCTCTTCTAAAAGATCTAGTTTCAATAAATAAAGAGAGTGATTAGATAAAAGAATAGCTTTGGTGTATTTTCTGGAACCTTGCTCCACAAACGAATCGATCCCTTTTTGATTGTAAGCAATGGTTTCGTCGTACTTTTTTTCTTGAAAAAATATGCGGGCAAGTTCACCAAAACAAGATGATTTTAAATTGGTTGACTCCCAAACACCAAGATTTCGATCAATTAGTTTAACCGCTTCCAATAGCACAGTTTTGGCTTTATCGTAGGATTTTTTTTGGTAATAAATTTTCCCTTTTAAGAAATTAACCATTGGTTTGACATGAAGTTTTTCTTGCAGACCGGATTCTCGCAGTTGCTTTAATCCTGCCTTTGCTCCGACCAAATCGATGATGGTCTCCAGTGATTTTAATTGTAGATGTTCAAGTTGAGAAGAGTTATTTTCTTGTTCCAGTAGCCTTGGCAGTTTATCCGTACTATAACCTAGCTTTTCTAAGTAGTAAAACCGCTTATGCGTACTGACAGTCGGATCACCCCTTTCAATCTTACTAATCGTACCTTGGGAAATCTCTTTATCTTCAAAAAATTTCATAGGGAGACCCCGAGATGTTCTCAGTTTACGGACAATTTTGCCGAAGTCTAGCGAATTATATCGATCCATCTGGTTGATCCCTGCCTATTGATGTTATTTTGTTTGTTCAAAGATTCGATGTCAAATCTTGTTTTCCTTCTAAAACACATGGATTTTTCTGTCATTATTATGGAGAATATTAATTTGACCTTTTTTGTGGATTTTTAGTCGAAAAAACGGAAATTATTACCGTTTTTGGAGATGAAAAGAGATTTTAATATTTATTGAGTCCCGACAAGTTGGGCTTTATACTTAAATAGGGGTATTGGAAATCGCTTTCATTCATATTTTCGTATAAAAAAACAAGGAGTGGCTCGTACTATGTTAACATTGCGTGTATCAGGGGAAAAGGATCAATTACAGGCTTTTATGAAGCATTTTTCTGCTCAACCTTATTACAAAATATTGTTAGATGAGAAGTTAGGAACCGTTTCTGTCGAAGAAGAAATGACGACGCAGTTTGAGTTTAAATCTTCCTTACTCAAGCCCAGAATTCGCAAATCTTTAACTGTTACTCTATCTACTACAACAGGCAAGGAAATTAATATTGATTTGCTCGATGGACAAGTTATTCAAGTAGATGATGACGTTACCTGCATCTATGGGAAAAATTACGATATATTTGCGTAAATGGGCCGAAAGGGCCTTTTTATTTTGTCTATTTTTTTACTTTTTTTGTCATTATAGGAGGTTTCAAGGTTTAATAGGTCGAAATAGAAATATACGTTCTGTTTTTTAGGAGGTGAAAAAAATGGATGTAATTACATTTGTTAACAATCTCTTTTTTGAAGCGGTTGAATACCGTGCTAGCGATATACATTTAGAGCCTTGCAAGGAGAACCTCATTATTCGACAACGTATTGATGGTTATCTTACAGAAACAGCGCGCCTGCCTATTCAAGAAGCAAAAGCTATCATTTCTCGGATGAAGATAATGGGTCAACTAGATATCGGAGAGCGAAGGTTGCCACAAGATGGAGCGATGACGGTTCAAATCGGAGAAACCTTGTTAGAAGTACGATTAGCTACATTGCCTGTTCTATATGGTGAAAAAATGGTGCTTCGGCTGTTGCCGGGGGTGTTGTCTTCTACTACTTTGAATCAACTTGGGATGGAAAAGATAGAAGCAGAGCGAGTGAAGAGGCTATTGCAGCGAACTGGGTTGTTAGCAGTAACAGGACCTACTGGAGCGGGCAAAACAACAACTTTATATACGTTGTTATCCCTTCTTGATCACCAGCAAAAAAATATTATTACTCTGGAAGACCCAATTGAACTGCAGTTAGCAGGGGTAAATCAAGTACAAGTGCATCACAAAATTGGTTTTACATTTGCCAAAGGTCTGCGAGCTATTCTTCGACAAGATCCAGATATCATCATGATTGGAGAAATACGAGATCAAGAGACCGCAGAAATAGCAATAGAAGCAGCATTGACTGGACATCTTGTTCTCACATCGCTTCATACTACTGATGGAGCAAGTGTCATTACAAGGCTAATTGATATGGGTATACCAGCATATCTCGTCGCCTCTGCTGTTAGTGGAGTGATTGCTCAACGATTGATTCGTCTTTCCTGTGATGCATGTTCAGGCTTGGGTTGCTTAAAATGTCGATCAAGCGGTTACTATGAACGATCTGGTATTTTTGAAGTTCTACCTGTAGATATGGAACTCCAAAGTCTCATTACGAAGAAACCGACAGTTGGGCAACTAAGACATTATTTTCAAACAAAAGGTTACCAAACGATGGAACAAGCATTGAGGAAAAAAGTGGAACTTGGTTTAACTACAAAAGAGGAGTGGAGCAAAATGGCAACGGAGGTGACAGAACGTGGGTAAGTGGAATGAAGAGAAAATAGCTTCCTTCAGTTATCACTTAAGTAACATGTTGGAAAGCGGCTTAACTTTACTAGACAGCTTATATATGTTAACGACTCAGCATGTTATCCCTTCCGATGATGGACAATTTCTAATCCAGACCATCCAAAAAGGGGAAAGTTTTTCAACCGCACTGCGCTGCATCAAACTGCCGGCTATTTTTTGTTCTTTTATCGAAGCTGCAGAGCATCATGGAGATATCCTGTTTGCTTTGCATCAATGTCATCGGTATTACCAATTAAGAGCAAAGTGGTTACGAAAAATAAAGCAAATCACTTTTTATCCCTTATTTATCCTCTGTTTCCTCTGTGTTGGTTTGCTCTTTCTTTCTGTTGCTGTTTTGCCGACATTTTCTGGATTATATGAGTCTTTTTCGTTTCCTCTGCCTTATACAACACGGTTGGTATTTTTATTTTCAGCATGGTTTCCTTATCTACTTTTGATTGGATTTCTTATCGTTATGGTTGGTGTGTGGGGAAGAAGAAGAGTAAGGTTTCAACATTTTTTCAGGCGTATTCCCTTTGTTACAACTTATTACCGTTACCGATATACGCAGTATTTATCTCTCCAATTGGGCTCTTTCATGTCATCTGGTGTACCAATGCTTTCGTCTTTTACTCTCTTGGAGCAGGTAACCCCATGGCCTTCCCTTTGTCAGTACCTCACGGCCACCAAGCAAAAATTAATAGAAGGTGCGACACTGAGCACCATTGTTTTAGAAAATCCAAATGAACTCCTGCCGATTTTTTCACAAACCGTTATTTTAGGTGAAGAAACAGGGAAGTTGGGGGAAATGTTAAATCAATTAGCCATCACAACAGAAGAATGGCTTACAGAAAAATTGGAGAGATGGTTGACCTATTTGGAACCAATTCTGACTCTTTTGATTGGATTGATCATGGCAATCGTAGTTATATCTTTGTTTTTGCCAATGTTTGGACTTATTCAAGCTGTACAGTAGGAGGAAATGATGAAGAAATCAGAACAAGGATTTACATTAGTGGAAATGCTGGTTGTTCTATTTATTATTGGAATTATTATCGCTATTGCTTTACCAAATTTTATTTCAGCTAGTAAGAAAGCAAATGTTCAAGCAGATAAAGCAAACCGCAGAATGATCACGATGCAGATTGATAATTACTATCTGGATTTTGGAGTTTACCCAAAAACTATTCAAGAACTAGTGACAAAGAAGTATCTACGTAGTGTTCCAAGCTGTCCTGGTGATGCAGGTACCTATCGATTAGTGAAGAAGCAAGAGGAGATCCAGATAGTATGCCAAAAAAACTGAGAAGAGAAGCTGGATTTACACTAGTAGAGCTGCTCTGTATCATAAGTATTCTCGGTCTGTTTTGTTCTATAGCTGTGCCTGATATTACTGCATTAATATCGAAAGCTACCTATACGCAGCTTCGTTTTGATATCACTTCCCAGCTGAAAGAAGCTCAGCTTTTAGCAATGTCAAAAGAAAAAGAGGTACTTGTCCGATTTACAAATGACGATATTACCACAATGGAACACAAAAAAATCACCAAACAAATTCAGTTACCGGAAGATATTCAAATTGATAGTAATTATAAAAATAATGAAGTGGTCTTCCAAGAGACAGGACAAGTACGTGGAGGGACGATTATTTTGAAACAGTACAACAAAGAAAAAATGAAAGTTGTCATTCAAGTGGCTAGTGGGACGACAAAAATACAGTTTGATGCATAAACAGGAGAGGGGTTTTAGCTTCGTAGAGACACTTGTTGCGCTGGCTGTAATTACCACATTATTATCCTTTGTTGTACCAATTTATTTAACAGGAAAATCATTCACAAATGGTCGAATGTTGGAAAATCAGGCTAGAATGTTAGCACAATCTCAGATAGAAAAGCAACTGAGTGATTTGAAGATAAGTAAGAGTACACGGTTGATCAAACCATTTCAAATAGAAGAAGAGGTGACCCACGTACAATCACTATGGAATATACAAGTAAAAATAAAATGGAAGAACACTCATGGGCAAACCAGATCCATCAAACTAGAGGTATACCGCTTTCAGAACGTGGATTCACCTACATAGAGATGATGCTTTCTTTTGCTTTGGTTATGTCTTTTTTTCCATTGATTTTTGGGTTTTTTTATCAAATTACAAGTAGTGTGAAAATGCAATTGGCAGAATATCAATTGTGGGAACAGTTTGATCAATTTCAGATCCAATTGATGTACGATGCGGCAAATGGAGTTAAGATGGTGGAAAGTGACAATCATTTCATTATGATCATGAAAGATGGCAGAGAAGTGCGATACACAGTAAAAAATAAGCAACTCATTCGCAGTTTAAAACAGAGTGAAAAATCCCCGTTTAAAGGGAATACCATTTTGCTTTATCACATCAAAAAGATTCATTATGAGCAGTTGCCAAAAGGATGGAAAATGCATGTTACCTTATCAGATCAAGGAGCAATTTTCAAGGGAATAGCTTACATTTGGGGGCGTATAGATGAATAAAGAGCAGGGGTTTGTTTTACCTACTGTGATGGTCCTCATTGCTCTTATCTCTACATTGTTTCTATATGCTTCAAAAGAATGGATGCAATGGAGAGAACGTGACCAAATGCGTTTGGCGATGGTACAGGCTGGTTATGCAGCAGAAAGCGCAATAGCTTTCCGGCAATCAGAGCTTCAAACAAACCCAAATGACTACTCAGCAAAACAAAAGACATTTGGAGAATATACAGTTGACGTTTATGTATTTGAATCAGTAACAGGAACACTCTTTGTAAAGGCAATAGCGAAAGGAAGCAAAGGAATACAGCAAACAGAAGCGGTCGAATTAGATAAACAAACCCTTCAAATCTTATATTGGTTGGAGTAGGGATCATGTTATAATAATACGTACTATGAAAAAACATCTCATTATAATAGGGTTTATGGGTACAGGTAAAACATCTGTCGGTCAAATTCTTTCTCATACACTTGATATGGAACATTTGGATACAGACGTAATCATTGAACGAGATCGAGATAGTTCTATTCCAGACATTTTTAAAGATTATGGAGAATTGACTTTTCGCAACATCGAAACAGGCGTTATTGAACAAGCAGTTCAAAATACACATCCAAGTATTATTACTACTGGTGGAGGGATTGTACTTCGTTCCGAAAATAGAGTGTGTATGAATAAATTTGGATGGGTTTTCGCCCTTGATGCACAACCTGAAGAAATCATTTATCGATTGCAGTCAGATACCTCCAGACCATTGCTACAAGGAGGAACATTGGAAGATCGAGTTTATCAGCTGTATGACAAACGAAAACCTTTCTATCAATTTGCAGACTATACCATCTCGACCAGTCATCTCTCAGAAACTCAGGTAGCTGATCAAATCGCAAACATCTGGTTTAATCTCATGAAAAGCGGTGATGCTAAGTAGTGAGGTGGTAACGATGTCGTTTAAAGATTGGATTACCTACATGATTCAAAAGATGGTTTGGTTTATGGAGACCCCAAAACAAGATAGAAAAGCGATTCGATCAGCAAAACGAGAACCATGGTCTTATCGCTGGTTTGGGATGATTCCATTATCGATGCGTATTGCTGCCAAAAAAGTTCGAAAAAAATAATTTGGGGTCTCATAATTAAAGCTAGAAATGCTGTTTTGATAGATGAATTTACATCTATCTTTTTAAAAAAGAGGGGCGACAGCCCCTTTTTCGCTTGTCCGGATATGGTATAATGTTGAACTGAACTTGTGATTTGACATCATCTGTCAATACTTCTTATGCTAAGATAGAAGTATTATCTTTTGTGTTTCTGTGAAATAAATGGATGTGGACGTAAATGTTTTTCTGCAAACATCCATTTCAAAATTTAGTTCTAACTTCTTAAGGAGCGAGCGCTCATGATTCATCGAACGAAGACAAGACCAGTTCAAGTTGGAAATATTCAAATTGGCGGGAATGACCAAGTTGTCATTCAAAGTATGGCTACAACCAAAACACATGATGTAGAAGCAACCGTAAATGAAATTAATCGATTAGCAGAAGCAGGATGCCAGATTGTTCGGGTAGCAGTACCAGATATGCGTGCTGCCGAAGCTATTCCTGAGATTAAAAAACGAATATCAGTACCTTTGGTAGCAGATATTCATTTTGACTACAAATTAGCTTTAAAAGCGATTGAAGGCGGGATTGATAAAATTCGGATTAATCCTGGTAATATCGGTCGACGAGAAAAAGTCGAAGCAGTGGTGAAAGCTGCAAAAGAACGTGGAATACCTATTCGAATCGGGGTAAATGCTGGTTCTTTGGAAAAACGTATTTTAGAAAAATATGGATATCCAACGGCAGATGGTATGGTAGAGAGTGCCTTATACCATATTGGTATCTTAGAAGAGCTTGATTTCCATGATATCATCGTTTCCCTTAAAGCATCTGATGTACGACTAGCTATTGAAGCATACAAAAAAGCTGCTGAAGCTTTTGATTACCCACTGCATCTGGGGATTACGGAGTCAGGAACATTATTCTCAGGTACAGTAAAAAGTGCTGCGGGACTTGGTGCTATTTTGACCCAAGGAATCGGCTCTACTTTGCGAATTTCCTTAAGTGCTGACCCAGTGGAAGAGGTAAAAGTTGCTAGAGAGCTGCTCAAAACCTTTGGATTAGCGGCAAATGCTGCTACTTTGATTTCTTGCCCAACATGCGGCCGGATTGAAATCGATTTGATTTCCATTGCAAACGAAGTGGAAGAATATATTTCTAAAATCAAAGCACCAATTAAAGTCAGTGTACTCGGATGCGCAGTGAACGGTCCTGGAGAAGCAAAAGAAGCTGATATCGGGATCGCTGGAGCGAGAGGAGAAGGATTGCTTTTCCGTCATGGAGAAATCATCCGTAAAATTCCTGAAGCCCAAATGGTGGAAGAATTGAAGAAAGAAATTGATAAGTTGGCTGAGGAATACCAACAAAAAGAAAAAGAAAAAAATTCAACTCCCATAACAACTTCTTAAAATTTTAAAACGGTAAGCACATGTTTACATATGTGCTTACCGTTTTTGTATGTACATTTTTCTAGCATAGAACCTCTTAGCTTTCGTTTGTATGAAATTGGTTCAGCAAATGCATACTAACAGAAACATCTGTTGAAGGAGGGCTTTTATTTATGGGTAAAGTAGCTCTTACACTAGTGATTATTGGTGCATTAAACTGGTTACTTGTTGGTTTGTTCCAATGGGATCTTGTTTCAGCTATCTTTGGTGGCGATGCGATTCGTGAGTCATCATTATTGAGCAGAATTATTTACACTATCGTAGGGTTAAGTGGTATTTACGCCATCAAGTATTTATTTGAAGATCGTTCTCATGCAAGAGAATAAAAATAAACTCCAGTTCTATCCAAGAGCTGGAGTTTTATTTTTGCATAAACTAGGGAAAACGAAATGAAGCGAGAGTGAGAACATGTATCCAATGATTGCAGTTACGATGGCTTTAGATGAAAAAAAGTATTATGTCAATAAAGACTATATCCAATCTATAGTGCAGGCTGGAGGAATACCATTTGTTATTTCAAACATAAACGATCCGTTGATGATCCAAAAAATGGTTCGATCATGTGATGGCTTATTGCTTACTGGTGGAGAAGATGTAGACCCCAATCATTATGGTGAAGAACCGCTACCGCAGATAGGAGTAATTGTACCGGAGCGAGATGAGCTGGAGTTGCATGTTGTAAGATTATTTTTGCAGCAAAATAAACCAATATTTGCAATATGCAGAGGATGTCAGCTATTGAATGTAGCATTTGGCGGTGATTTGTATCAGGATATACCAAGTCAAACTGCATCTATTATTAATCATGAACAGAAAGCTCCACGTGGATATCCTTATCATTCCATAAAAGTATTCGCTCAAAGTTTACTATACCGAATATTACAACAAGAAAAAATAAGAGTGAATTCTTATCATCACCAAGCTGCCAAGACAATCCGTGAACCGCTTCGAGTTTGTGCGATTGCAGATGATGGGATAGTCGAAGCAATCGAAAGTAGTATTCATGACTTTGTTCTTGGTGTACAATGGCATCCAGAGGGGATGGCGATTGTACATGATAAATATGCGCAAATGCTATTCGATGCATTTATTCATGCAAGCCAAAAATATAAAAATTAGATCGAAAATGTAAACCTCCTACTATACTGCAGGAGGTTTTGTTCTGTGTTTTTATTTATTTTCCATCTTTCACATATTTTGCATTGAATAAGAATAACCACATCAAAAGTACCAGCGAAGGGATTAATAATACGAGACCAGCGATAAAGGCAATAACCAAAGCCCAACCCATCGTTGTATTCGTAAGTCCACTTTGTAGTGTGATATAAGGATAAAGTAAATAAGGTAAATGGGAATATCCATAGCCAAAAAAAGCAAAAGCAAACTGAAACATGACAGCAACAAAGGAAAGTCCCAGTAATTTCCGTTTCCACATCAGCCAAACAGCAATGAGATAAAAGAGAAAAGAACAGGCAAATACCCATCGAATATCCCATGCTTTTGCAAAATGCATCGGGTTGTGATGAGATAGTCCCCAGAACACTAAAATGCTCGCTAAAATGGTAGGACCACTCCAAAATAAGGAGTATCTCCTAAGTTGCTCCATCGCAGGGAAATCACCTGCTTTTTTCGCATAGTAGGTCAGGAAGCTGGCACTTATATATAAAATACTGACGATAGCAAGAAATACTACAGTCCAAGAGTATGGACTTTGAAATAACTTGACCGCCAAAAACTCGATATTTTTGTCAGACTCAACAATAAATCCACCTTCTGATATGGTAAGTCCCGTGGATAGAGCAGCAGGTATGAATAAACCTGTCATCCCATAAAGAAATAAAAATACTTTACTCTGCCTGCCTCCATAGTTGGCAAATGCATAAAAAGACCCACGAATCGTAAGAAGGATTAATGCTATACCCCCCGGTATGAGTAAAGCTGTCCCATAATAATAAGCAGTATCAGGAAAAAAACCTACAATCCCAACAATAAAAAAGATCAAAAATACATTGGTTACTTCCCAAACAGGTGATAAATATCGATCAATGATTTTATTGATGATATGTTCTTTCTTTGTTAAATGACTGTAGTAGGAAAAGAAACCTGCACCAAAATCGATCGAAGCCACGATAATATAGCCATAGAGAAAAGTCCACAGAACCGAGATTCCAATCACCTCAAGTGTCATCAGTTGGATTCCTCCTTCGATGCCAATTCTGCCTCGGCTGTTTTCCCTTTAAACAGACGGATTAATACTGTGACAGCTACAATCGCAAGGAGTAGATACAGACCCGTGAAGAGAAAATACATTAGTTTCACATTGGCGGCTGTGGTTGCTGCTTCGCCTACTTTCATAATCCCAGTTATAATCCAAGGGAGTCTGCCTACTTCAGAAAATATCCATCCTAATTCCATTGCAATAAAGGAAAGTGGTGCAGCGATCACAATACCGTAGAGAACCAAAGGATGAAATGGATTTCCCTTTTTCCATAACGACAGGAAGAGGAACAATGCTGCAATAAACAATAAGAAAAATGCAATGCTAACTTTTGCATCAAATAAATAATGAATATACAGTGGAGGCCATAAATTTTTTGGGATACTGTCCAAACCAATTACAGTTCCATCAGGGCTATTGGTTGCTAAAATACTAAGAGCTTTTGGGATTTCAATGGCGTATTTTACCTCATTTGTCTCAGGATCTAATTTCCCAAATAGAACCAGTGGTGCTCCTTTACTTGTTTCAAAATGCCATTCCATAGCAGCCAATTTTGCTGGTTGATGTTTTGCCAAAAACTTAGCTGATATATCTCCCATTAAAATTGTCGTAATGCATAAGATAAATGTGGTTATCATGGTTAACTTTAACGCTTTTTTATAGTAAATATGCTTTCGGCCCCGAAGGATAAAAAATGCTGCTAGTCCAGCGAGTAAAAAACCAGAAACGAGATACGAAGAAGAAACAACATGACCTACTTTTGATGGAGTAGCAGGATTAAGCATTGCTCCGATCGGATCTATGTCTACTACTTTTCCTGCACTGTCTAGTTTGAAACCTGCAGGTGTATTCATAAATGAGTTTACTGTTGTAATAAAAACAGCAGATAAAGTGGAACCAATGATAACAGGGATTGAAGTCAACCAATGTATGTAGGGATTTTTAAATCTATCCCAGGTATACAAGTAAATTCCTAAAAATATGGCTTCAAAGAAAAAGGCGAATGTTTCTAAAAATAATGGTAGACTTATAACATTGCCTACTAATTGCATAAAGGTTGGCCATAATAAGGATAGCAGAACTCCGATACAGGTTCCTGTTACAACACCAACTGCGACAGTAATAACAAAACCGCGAGTCCATCGTTTGGCAAGCATCGTATAATGGATATCCTTTTTACGTATTCCAATAAATTCTGCTAAGCTAATAAATATAGGAACACCTACTCCAATGGCAGCCCAAATAATATGAAACGCTAATGTCTCTTCTGTAAGCATACGACTCCAAAAGGCAGAATCCATTTGTCTTGTCCTCCTTTAATAATGTCGAAATTGTATACAATTATCTTACTCTCTGTGAACAACTTTGTACACTATTTCACAAACTTTTTCAGATAATATCATCAGAATCGTCAAGAATTGATCATAATTTGTTACTATATTCACATTGTATTGAAACAAATGTGTCCGTCTGGTAAAATAATCTTATGAATATTATTGTTATCGTGTATCTTTTAGCGATTAATATCGCAGGTTTTTCGCAGATGGTTTATGACAAAAAACAGGCAAAAGCAAGTCAACGAAGAATACCAGAAAAACAACTTTTTCTTGTTGCGGCGCTAGGAGGAGCGCTGGGTTCATTTATCGGTATGCAAGTAGCAAGACATAAAACAAAACATTGGACTTTTATCATTGCTATTCCTTTTTTATTTGTTGTGAATTTAGCCATTCTTTACCCCATGGCGATTTTTGGCATAGAAAGTTGGATAACGTATATCATTCATTTCTTAACTGCATAAATTTGTTTAGTAAGTCCCTGCTTCTTTGTACAAACTAGCAAAGAAGGAGGGATTCTTTTTGTTATCTTATTTATATGCTTGTATTCTTTTGCTTTTGCCTCCTATTTTCCAAGACGGTTCACCAAACCCTATTATGCACTTGTCTTTCCAGGAGAAAGATTGGTACTTAGACTTACGTTTAGCAGGTTTCGATGGCATTGATCCTACTACACTGGATCAGCGAAAACTTCATCGCTGGTTTGAGAAGATAAGTAATCAAGTTAATCTTTTACCAGTATCTGCACATTACGATAACCGTCAAATCGTTCCGGAAAAAGCTGGTAGAAGAGTCATGGTTTCAGAGATGGACAAATGGATGGACATGATTCATCTTCACTTAGGAAAAAAATTAAAGGTACCTTATCGAACCCTTTATCCAAAACTAACAGTCAAACAACTTCAAAAGTTAAAAGAAAAGTTATTGGCATCATATACAACTTATTATAATAAAAGTATATATAATCGTTCACATAATCTAGAACTTTCTACAAAAGCGATTGATCATCTGGTGGTAATGCCTGGAGAAACTTTTTCTTTTAATGAAATAGTGGGTCAAAGAACAATAAAAAGAGGGTATAAAGAAGCAAAAATCATCGTAAAAGGAGAGTATAGTGAGGGTATAGGTGGAGGAATTTGCCAGACATCTTCAACACTATTTAACTGTGTAGATCAAGCTGATTTAACAATTGTCGAACGAAAAAGTCACAGCAAAGAAGTTCCATATGTTCCCAAAGAAAGGGATGCAACTGTTTCGTGGGGAGGGCCGGATTTTAAATTTAAAAACCAGCGAAAAGACCCTATTCTCATTGTTTCTGAAGCAGGGAATGGACGTGTGACAGTTCAGGTTTTCACCAGTTCATAGAAATCTAGAAAAAAGAAAAAAAAAGGAACATTTTTCATATAAATAGAATATCTTTGCTAGTCCTGCTATAATGGGCAGCAGTATATAGGTACACCTAACAAGGAGGTGCGAAACTGTTACTGAAAACTTCAGACAGTCTAGACGATACGAATTATGTGTGCCTTTCCAATATGTTTTCCAAGTTTTTCGGTAGCAGTGACCAATGAAGAAATTCCTAATATTAGGAGTAATCGCAATCGTACTTTTATCGGGCTCTTTTGTGGCTTATGCTGCCATGGAGACCAAAGTAACAGTGAAATTTAGTGATGGTAAGTCTCAAGTGGTGAGTGAAGGATTACATAATACACTGGAAGAGGCTCTTGCTGGTGCAGGACAAAATGTACAGCAGTTAAAAACTGGGTATCAGCCAAGTATACCTTGGAACAAACCGTTGGACGGGGATACTACAGTGGAATTGAAATGTAAGTGTAAAGTAAATCTAGAACTAGGTGGTAAGCAACTTGGTTCATTTACTACCACACAAACCACAGTAGGTGCATTCCTAGAAGAAAGAAAAATTGTTTTATCAGCATGGGATGAACCAAATGTATCCATGAACGAAGTTATTACTCAAAATATGAAAATCGTTGTTGACAAAGTAGAACAACGAGTGAAAAAAGAATCCAAGCCGATTAAATTCACCACAAAAGAAGTAAAAGATCCTAAATTGGAAAAAGGAAAAAAAGAAGTCACCACCAAAGGAAAAGCTGGTGTGGAAGAGTATCAAATAGTAGCACTATATAAAAATGGTAAGTTGCTGGTGAAGGATGGCAAACCAGTACAAACTAGAACGCTAATTAATAAAGTTGCACCAATTCAAGAAGTCGTGAAATTAGGAACAAAAGAACCCGAGGAAGAAGAGGATAGTGCTACTCCTGCATCGGGTAAGTTATCTAGTCAAGCAATGACATTTGAATCCACAGCCTATACTTCTTATGGCAGTAAGACAGCTACTGGCACAACACCTCGTAAAGGAACAGTTGCTGTTGATCCTAATGTCATACCTTTGGGAACGAAATTGTATATTGAAGGCTATGGATATGGCGTAGCAGAAGATACAGGCGGCAGAATCAAAGGTAAGATAGTCGATGTTTATTTCACTAGTGAAGCTGAATGTGTCAAATGGGGTAGAAGAAACGTAAAAGTTCATATTGTAAAATGATGTTGTTCCCTGCGATAATTTGTTGCAGGGATTTTTTTGTTTTCATCGAACCTAGATACATAACAAAAATATTTTGTCTGTGGATTTTTTTTGAAATTTTCTTTGTCTTATATTAGTATTTTCGATATACTGGATTACAAGGAATTTTCCATCCGAGGTGTTAGTATGGTAGGTCGAAATCAACCCTGCACTTGCGGCAGTGGTAAAAAGTATAAAAAATGTTGTGAACGCGTAGTCGTTTTTCATCACGCTGAATTAACCAGAGAAAACCGAGAAAGAGGGCAAAAAGGGAAGCTTCTTTCTGATCTTGATACATGGTTTCAT
This sequence comes from Shimazuella alba, assembly GCF_009831235.1. GTDB lineage: Bacteria > Bacillota > Bacilli > Thermoactinomycetales > Thermoactinomycetaceae > Shimazuella > Shimazuella alba. Next base: position 238,313 of record NZ_WUUL01000004.1, read on the forward strand.
CGTTATGCCAAAGTTGAGGATCAAGATAAGTGGGCTACAAGGTTTAAAGAGCTGTTACAGCTTCCTGTAGATCAACCTATTCCCAAAAGCTTTGCTTTTTCGTTTCATTATTATTTGCTATTTGATGCACCATGTATAAATGGAAGACGGCCAGTAGAACTTTGGGCATCCACCAATCGTCATCGAATGGATGGAGAAAGAGTGATTCAAAGCCTATCCGAATTATCATTTTCTTGTTTTGAGATGTTGGAATCCAAGGAAGATACGATGACGTTTCGTTCACTTGAGACTAATAAAGATTACGAGGTGATGAAGCAGGATGCTATACCGCGAGATAAACTGGTTTTCGCCAGACTCATACGGATAGGAAATCGCTATGAACTATTTGGCCCTTATACATCGTTTGTGCATGAGATGAGAGGGGAGATACTCGTGCAGCTAGAGAAATACAACCATCACGAAGAAGAACAACAAGAACTTACTATTCGAGAAACCAGCTGGAGAGTACTCGGTTGGTCCATTCAAAGAGCAAATGAATTAGAATCGATGGAGCAGCAATTAACATCCGCTCCAACGGAAATGCGCTTGGAAAGTAATAAAGACCTCTTTTTATCTGCAATGGAAAATCAAGCAGAAAGACCTGGACTGCCAGTATCTATTTTGAGCGACTTGGAGCAGTTTTATGTTTCTGAAGTTTACAAACTACAAAAAGGGACTCAAGCCTGGTATTCACGATCTTTAGAAACTCTATTCCAATATCTCTCCCTTCGTTTTGGACAATCTTTTGAATGGTCACTTTTAAATGAAGATGTATTGGCACGGTTTTTCAGTGTTTGGTATATGGACCATCATCAGTCAACCCCTGTGTCAGCACGCATATTTTTAAACACATGCAAACATTTATTTCGTTGGTTGGAATCGGCAGGTTATGCCAGTGTGTTTCAAGCGTTTAAAAAAGTGTATATTCCATTCATCCGGCTTATTCCTGAGACAATTGAAGCTTGTAATTGGATGACGGAAAATGGTGTGATGAATAAAATTCAAGAAGAACCAGAGCAGCGCAATATGTTTTTATTGCATGTTACTTCCGCTGGACCAGTTATCTTGGTTGGTGAACAATGGAGACCAATTCAATTGCGAAGTTTTCCACGCATGTGGGCCGAAAAGAGATTTTGGATTAAAGGTACGATCCAATCAGATAATAATCAGTATGTTTTTACACAGGTTGAGAATATGTATCCAGTAGTTTCATTAGAGGAGCATGAGCGTACAGAGGTATTACAAAAATAAAAAAGTGATCTCTTTTTCGCAGAAGGGGTTGCTTTTTTATGTTTATTTTTCGTTGAGAAAGACATACTAAGTCTACACTCAGCAAAGGGGGCTGTTTTTCATGGATAGGAAGAGTCGTGTGGAACAAGCCAAGAACAAAGATAATGTTGAGCAATTAATGGTCGAAGCAGCAAACGAACTAGGAGTATCATCTGATACACGCAAAATTGAAGAAGACCCCAAAAAATTTGCTTCCAGATTAAAACGATTAATTCGTGCAGTGAAGTAAAAAGGAAGTTGAGTGTAGGCACCCATTTTTGGGTGTCTTTTTTGATATGATAGTAGTAGAGGTGATAGGATGAAAAGAGCTGATTTACATTCGCATACAACCATGTCAGATGGAACACAAACACCAACTGCAGTAGTTGAATTAGCCGCAAAATTAGGTTTAGGTGCTGTTGCAATTACGGATCATGATACTACTGGTGGGTATCAAGAAGCATTCGAAGCAGGAAAAAGATTAGGGATAGAAGTTATTCCAGCTGTTGAAATGAGTACAGTATTAGATGGACAATCCATTGATATTTTGGCATACTTCATAGATCCTAACCATCCTACCTTCCGAAACTTATTACACAGGCAACGGAATATGCGTCAGGATCGAAATCGATTGGTCTTAGAAAAATTGAATCAGTTAGGAATTAAAATAGATTTGAATGAAGTAGAATCGAAACAAGAAGGTTCATCTACAGAAAAGAATGCGGGACGAGTACACATTGGACAGATATTGGTGGAGAGAGGCTTGGTAAGTGATCTGAATGAGGCATTTGACAAATACCTTGGAAAAGATGGCTTAGCATTTGTGAGTTTAAATAATACCTCCCCTCAAGAAGCGATACATGCTGTCAAGGAGTGTGGTGGAGTTGCTGTTATTGCCCATCCTGGCTTGTATCATCGTGATGATTTGATTCCAACTATTGTTGAAATGGGCTTAACTGGACTAGAGGTAAATCATCCTGATCATACAGAAGAAGATAAAGCGAGATATGCTGCTCTTGCAGAGAAATTAAATTTAATTCCTACAGCTGGTTCAGACTATCACGGTGTAAGAAATGGACAAATGCATCATGCCAATCTTGGTACATGCACAGTAACACTGGATATTGTGGAGCATTTGCGTACTGCGGCGAAAAAATAATTATTCATATCCCCTTGTAGAATAAGTACTATTTAAACAATTGGGTTTCCTTTCTGAACTATTTCGATTATGATTTGTAAACAGGGGGAGTATAAAATGAGAAAAGTACTAAACAAAGAAGTTAAAATGGCTGTAATGCAAAAGCTAAAAGACCGTGGTGTCAGTATTGCTGCTATTGCAGACATTGTTTATCAAATGCAGAAACCATATGCTCCAAACCTACAGCTGGAAGCTTGTGTGGAGAGTGTGTTAGCAGTACTAAAGAAACGCGAAATTCAGCATGCTATCTTGGTTGGTATCGAGTTAGACATTTTGGCTGAGAAAAATATGCTTTCTGAACCATTGTTATCACTTGTGAAATCAGATGAAGGTTTATTTGGTTGCGATGAAACTTTGGCGTTAGGTTCTGTTTTTGGATATGGCAGTATTGCAGTTACAACTTTTGGACATTTAGACAAACTCAAAATTGGCATAATAAAACAGCTGGATACAACGAAAAATGGTCCTGTTAATACGTTTATAGATGATTTGGTTGCGAGCATTGCGGCAGCTGCATCTGGACGTATTGCTCATCGATTAAGAGATGAAGAAGAAGAGGACGACGAGGTCGAAAATCTAGATGCTTATCTATAACACAGCAAAGGTTCCGAGTGGACCTTTTTTTTATGCAGAAAAACCGAGTGTTTGAACTCGGTTAAATGGAGGAGGGAACAGCTAACAAGCAAATCACTTGTAGTAATAATGTATGGGAATAGAAAATTTTTGCATGTGCTCCAGTGGAGCTTTGCGTCCATTTTTCTCCATGGTAAATAGCATCTTTGAAACGCTATGGCATAAAAGCAGAAGTGAAATGAATAATTACTATCTATTCAAGTTTGTAATTATCGTTTCAGATCATGGTTGTATAAGAACAGGGAAGAGAGAAACAAAAAGCATGAAACGAAGGGTAATTAGGTACACTAGGAGTAAGAGGTGAACCAAAAAGATGTCTAATTGGGTTTATTGGCTTAAGTTATATGAAACCAGATTTCAAGCCAGATGTTTAGCAGCACGGATGGAAGAAGACTGGTGGTTATATGGATATGACAGCCCTGATCGTGTAGAGGTTTTTCGTTCTCGAAAAGGTCGTTTTGGTGTGAAGTATGTTTGGCGAAAAAAAATATAAAATAGGGCTTGCATGTTTCAGGACCTCATAGTATAATAACAAATGTCGCCACTAACGCGGGATGGAGCAGTTCGGTAGCTCGTTGGGCTCATAACCCAAAGGTCGCAGGTTCAAATCCTGCTCCCGCAACCAAATATGGGGCTGTGGTGTAGAGGCCTAACATGCCTGCCTGTCACGCAGGAGACCGCGGGTTCGAATCCCGTCAGCCCCGCCATTTTGTTTCACCAGATTTTCACAAATATTCTGGGCCTATAGCTCAGTTGGTAGAGCAGTCGGCTCATAACCGATCGGTCACAGGTTCGAGTCCTGTTGGGCCCACCATACAGCTACATAAGGGCGGTTAGCTCAGGGGGAGAGCGCTTCCTTGACACGGAAGAGGTCGGAGGTTCGATTCCTCTACTGCCCACCAATCAAACTCCTTGGAAATAGGGAGTTTTTTTGTTTTGTTGCAAGGGGCGAATATTATATCTTATTTCTTGTTTTAACCACCGCCTTGACTATTATTTGCCTACTATCGAGTTAGATTGTTCCTTATACACCTTCCTTTATATAATAATGATATTCCAATAATATATATATTAGAGAGTGAAAACCGAATAGAATATATATACTTATTCACCCCTAAATTACCTAAAAATTTGAAATGCCTTGGTATTACTGTGATTTGGTCGTTCGTCTAAAATCACCTGAAACATCCCCTAAACTATTCTAATTCCCCTAAATCTTCCCCTTGTGTGTAAGTTCTATATTTATTCTACGCATTACACGACAAACAAATAAAGGATCATGCTTATAGTTACTAGCAAGTATAAGTCGCAGTATTAATTGATGGCTTAATCACATGTCTATTCCTTGTCGCTAAATTAGTCATCACCAACTCTATTGTAATGAGTCGGAAAGTAGAGCATGTCGAACACCATGGCAAAAATCGCGTCGAGAATCCAATCGAAACTATCAATACGGAACTTTCGAATAGAAAAGCAAAAAACGTATCAAATATTTTTTTCATACTTTTTTCTCTATGTGAACAAAAATTATTATCGAGCCCGAACAGCCGCTTCTTGGAAGCAGTTGTTCAGGAGTGCTCCGTGGGGAGCACATCTACAGGAGTTTCCCTGTGGGCTCTGGCTCTGCCTCTACTGTTTAACGCTTGGTGGTGTCGGGACGGATAGCTCCGTTACCTGTCCCGTCGAGTTGATGGTGTACTCGTTGCCCGACCGATCCCAGTAGTGGAAAGAGTCGAGCACACAGTCGGAACTGCTTCCACCATGTCAGCTACCCGTAACTCACCCTTCGCGTCAACGAAGCGGGAGCTGTCCGTTCTCGTAGGAGAACGCAGAGTTGTCAGGAACAGGAGCGGAAAGAGTCGCACTCTGCAAAGGAACCTCCTGTAGGGTTGGTGGTTATTGACTAACTTCATCTTAATCTTGTTACAATCAATTTTCAAAAGGAGTAATATTAAGAGTCTGTAAAAGTATTTGAATAAAATAAAATTAATGGAGCAATCAAACAACAGTTCATCGTTCTTTTGCCGCAAAATAAAGATGAATAAGTGCAAAATAAAAATAAAATTAATACCCTTGAGTAGTCTAAACAAAAAAAGCACTCATTTTCCGAGTACTTTTTCTATGGAATATATGTTCTTCATTTGGCTGCTTGGCGGTCTGCTTTTCTTGTTACGTGCCCATAAATATCTGTAGTTGCTGATATGTCTCAATCGCTCACTACCTATTTTATTAGGTACATTTTTAGAAATGAAGGTAAAATTTCTATTTCACTAAAGTGATTGTCTATCGAGGTATTTCCGAGGGAATGTTTTTTAAACCGATCCACAGCTTCTTTGTTGCATAGAAGTCATCTGACAGTATATCTATGATCATTCTTATTTGATGATGGATCTATTCTTGCCCCTTAGCAGGTGCAATGATTTCTTTCTAATCTGTTTGAACTCATCATCTCTACATAGAATATAAATTTGAAACAAAGTATAAAATACTCTTATGCCAATATCAATGGGGGTAAGAGATGAGATCTATTTTTAAAAAAATAAACGAAAAAATCATAAATAATCATTCTGAAAATGCATCTCAAAATAATGTATCAAATAACCCTCAGCCTCTTCACTTTTCCATAAATCAAAACATCATTGAAATGAGAAACACTCTCGGGAATAGTAGTGATTTGTCTATTCGAGAGTTCTTGTTAGGAAAAAATAACTTAAAAGCAGCAGTTATTTATATAGATGGTTTGGTAAACAAAGATTTTATTCAAAATTATATTTTAAAGCCATTGATTATCGAAAAAGACGAGATTCTTCAAGATGACATTTATGAGCAAGATCTCTTTGTACTTTTACTAAATCGTGTGCTGACTATTGGAGAAACAAGAGAAGTATCTGATTTTGAGAAGTTATATGAAAGTCTTTTATCAGGAGAAACCATTTTACTCATTGATCAACAAGTAAAGGGGATTGTTGCAAGTACAAAAGGTTGGAGAGACCGTGGAGTTGAAGAGCCAACTACTTCAAATGTAGTAAGAGGCTCTAAGGAAGGCTTTTCGGAAACGTTACGTACTAATACAGCTTTAATTCGAAGAAGAATTAAAGATACTCATTTGAGAATAGATACCAAGCAAATAGGAAAGGTCACCAAGACGGATGTTGCGATTCTGTATGTGGAAGGAATTGCAGATGAAAAAGTTATTAAAGAAGTTCATATTCGACTCGATTCAATAAATATTGACGGAATATTAGAAAGTGGATATCTAGAAGAATTTATTCAGGATAAAACTTATACCCCTTTTCCAACTGTTTATTATTCGGAACGGCCAGATGAGATTGTGGGAGGAATATTAGAAGGTCGGATTGCGATTATCATAGATGGAACTCCTTTTGTATTATTAGTACCAGCGTTATTTATTCATTTTTTTCAGTCCGCTGAAGATTATTATCAACGATTTGATATCAGTACTTTGGTACGTATTTTACGTTTCTTAGCTTTTTTTATGGCTCTTTTGATTCCTTCCATCTATATTGCTCTTACCTCTTATCACCAAGAAATGATTCCTACCACACTCTTGATTAGTTTGGGTGGTCAGAGAGAAGGAGTCCCCTTTCCTGCTATTGTAGAAGTATTACTGATGGAAATAAACTTTGAAATATTACGTGAAGCTGGACTTCGTATGCCAAAGGCAGTTGGTTCTGCTATTTCCATAGTAGGTGCACTTGTGATTGGAGAAGCAGCCGTTCAAGCTGGACTAGTATCAGCTGCAATGGTAATCGTCGTTTCCATCACAGCTATCAGTAGCTTTATCTTTCCGTCATATAATATGTCATTTCCTGTAAGGATTCTTAGATTTATATTTATTGGTTTGGCTAGTATTTTGGGTTTGTTTGGAATCTGTTTAGGTTTGTTCCTCCTGACTTTTCACTTATGTAGCTTACGATCCTTTGGTGTGCCTTATATGTCACCCTTAGGTCCTTTTGATCTTGAAGATCAAAAGGATACTGTTTTTCGTTTTCCTCACCAGTATTTATTTAAACGCCCACATAGCACTGGCAAGAAAAATGTAACTCGATTAGCTCCGGAGAAAGATAAAGGACTGAGAGAGGAGGAGACGAGATGAAACTAAGCAAGATTCTTAAATTAGTCTTAATAATAAGCATAACCATAACGACAACAGGTTGTTGGGGAGCACGTGAATTAAATGATTTGTCTATTGCAACAGGAATGGCTATAGATAAAAAGCAAGATGGATACGAACTCACTGTACAAGTGGTGCTACCATCAAAGACAGATTCAAAAGGAGGGGGAGAAGGGCGTACACCTGTAGTTACTTTTCATACGACGGCGAAAACACTCTGGGAAGCAGGTAGAAAATTAATTCAAGATTCTTCCCGTCAAATTTATGCTGGACATTTACGAATTCTGGTACTTGGGGAAGAGGTGGCAAAAGAGGGCATCGAAAAAGTAATTGATTTATTTTTTAGATTTCAAGAAATGCGTTCGGATATTCTTGTCTTGGTAGCGAAGGAAAAAAGAGGTTCTGATATATTAAAAGTGCTCACAGCTATGGAAAAAAACCCTACCATGCATCTTTATAATAGTATTCAAAGAGCAGAAAAGTTATGGGCTCCTACAGAAGCAGTAGAATTGAGTGATTTAATCTCAAATTCTTCAATGTCAGGAGGAGGTCAAGTATTAACAGTTGTGGAGTTAAAAGGCCCCTTGTCTAAAGGCATAGCTTCCTCTAATTTGAAAAAAATAGTTCCCCCCACGAAGCTACGTATTGATGGCTTGGCTGCTTTAAAAAATGGCCGTTTAGTAGGGTATTTGAATGAAAATGAAAGTCAAGGATTCAGTTTTATTACGGACAATGTGACCAGAACAATTGGACATGTGAAATGCAAAAATGGGAGGATTGCGATGGAGATTTTTAAAAGCCGATCAGATGTGAAAGGTGATTATATTGAAGGAAAGCCACGGATAAATATAAAGGTGGAAACGGAAGCCAGTATCGGAGAAGTTGATTGTGATATAAATCTAACAGATCCAAACAATATTGCGGAGTTGGAAAATAAAGCAGAAGAAGAGATTAAAAGTAGAATGCGAGCAGCTTTGCATAAAGCCCAAACCGTATTAACAACAGATATTTTTGGGTTTGGTGAAAAAATACGGCGATCAAATCCGAAAGAATGGAGAAAACTAAAGAGAAACTGGGAGAAACAATACCCTTCATTAACAGTAGATATGGAAGTGAAGGTAAAAATAAAAGATACAAGAGTCATTACAAATCCCGTATTCAAAGGAAATCAGAAGTGATGCTTAAATCAATCGTAGGAATAATTTTTATAACAATAGGAATTATATGGGTGGAAGTCCCTGCTCTACTGAAGAAGAAACAAATAAAAGAATTAGTCTGTTTCTCTTTTTTTCTAATCAGCGGGGTTGTGACTGGTTTAATTGCTGCAATGCAGATTGATCTGCCCAATCCATATGATTGGATTAGAGTAATTTACAGCCCAATTTCTGATTGGATAGATAATATTTTACAATAAGAGTGGAGAAATCCAAAATGAAGCAAATCCAAAAAATAAATGCACGTCAAATGACCATTTTTGTTATCTTTTATTTTATTGGCTCTACCATCCTCATCACTCCAGCAACTCTTGCAGCAGGAGGGAAACAAGATGCGTGGATCAGTGCTATTATTGGTGTCATCGTTAGTCTATTTTTTGTTTGGTTTTACACCAGTATAGCTAAGTTAAATCCTGAAAAAAATTTTATCGAATATTTAGAGATCGTTTTAGGTAAATGGGTTGGGAAATTCGTTTCCATGCTGTATATTTTATTCTTTATATTGAGTGCTGCTGGTTCAGTGTGGATTATAGGTGATTTTATGACTACACAAGTTATGCCAGCGACTCCTGCAGTCGTGTTTCATATCGCTTTTACGATGGTTGTAATTTTTGGAGTTCGGTGGGGAATTGAGGTCTTGGCACGTTCAGCAGAAATCTTTTTCTTTTGGTTTATTGTACTTCTCCTTTTTTTTATTCTGTTTTTATTAGCAGATATTAAAGTAGAGAACATTACTCCAATCTTTGAAAATGGTTTTCATCCAATCGTTCAGGCATCTTTATATTTTATCAGTATATCTGGTGTGACTATGTTTACTTTTTTACTCATTTTACCTTCTGCAAGAAATGCTCAATCCATTCGAAAGACAATGATGATAGGTACTTTTTTTGGAGGAATGGTTTTAGTAGTCATTACTTTTTTGTGTATTTCTGTATTAGGACCCACTCTTACAGAATATAATGTATATCCTACCTATGCTTTAGCAAAGAAGGTTAATTTAGGAAATTTTTTAGAAAGAATTGAAGTGATCATAGCGGGAATTTTTATGGTGACCATTTTTATCAAGACGACTTTATATTTTTATGCAATTATGATCAGTCTGGCTCAAACTTTTCGGCTGAAAGACTATCGACCGCTTGTTTTTCCTGTTGGTATGTGGATAGTGATCTTATCATTGGTAATATATCCCAGTTCTGTTTATGCAGAAAATTGGAATTCAAACGTCTGGATTCCATTTGTTTTCACATTTGGTTTCGTGTTTCCCATAATAGTATGGGGAATAGGAAAATGGAAAGCACGAAAAAGAAAAGAGGTAAGAAATTGAGGAAAACGATTTCTCTACTACCCACCAAAGAACTCTTTCGTTATAGGGAGTTTTTTTGTTTTGTTTGGAAGGGAAATTGCAACTTACATTACGCTTGAGTGTTTTGTATGTTATTAGTTACGTTCCTAAGAGGAGGGAACTATGAAAGGAGAGATCAACAACTGCTTGATTGTGCGACAAGAATCGTCTCTGTCGCAGAAATTAATCATTACAACGACCAAAAGAGATTGTGGCAGTATCTATTGTTCAACTTTTTGTATTTCATTGTTCTGAAATTATTTTCTTGGTAGAATAAAAGTAATTTCAACCAACCGCTCTGCCTAGAAAGGCATGAAGATGGCTGACATCAAGAACGACGTCACGGACGAGATCTTCGAGCAGGTGCTTGGAATCATCGATTCTCATCAGGATGAGTGGCTGCGGTACCTGACAGACTTCAGTGACTCTTACTACAACTTTGGTGGAACCCCGTATCCCAAAGTGTTCGAGCAGAAGCGGAAGCTCGTCACCAAGGAGAAGCTGAGGATCATCCTTCCCTACGGCAAGACCTTGCTCGACAACCTCGAGTACATCAGCAGGGAGGAAGGGAAGCACATCGAGGGCTTCTTCGCTTTCATCGCCAGCATCCACATTTTGTGGGAATTCGAACCGAAGACCTTCGAGGAGAAGTTCCGGGAGCACTACAACCGGGAATACGCTGGAGAGTATACGGAGTGGAATTTCGGTCATCTGCATTTCGGCCTGCCGAATCTTCGTTATTCGGCACTCCAGGAACGCCTCGGATGTTTCATCGAAGACGGCATGTACGGCGCTTCGGATGTCACCTTGCTTCTGTGGGCTGAGATGATGGAGATGATCGGGACCCGAGACCTCGGTCTCCTGCGCCACTGCCTTCCGAGTTTCGACTGGTTCGAGAAGGAGTACGGCCACAAGTACCAGTGACGGCGTTCGGGTGGATTAGTTGGTTCGTCCTGCTAATCTGCCTGCCGAATAGTAATGAAAGGCAGCATAGAAAAAGGCAATAAAGGAGAGCTGAAAAAAGCTCTCCTTTATTGTAAACCAGTGAGTGTTTCTTGACCATTTTTGGAGTTAACCCACGTGTTCCAGTGACTTGGTCAACCGCACTTCCCCTTTCGTCAAAGAACAACAACTCTAGAACTCCTATAAGATTATATTTGTCTTGAAAAGCTTGTCAAATTACTATTGCCGAATAAGACGATTTGGTTTTGACCTCTGCTCTCTTCGTTTTATAGGTGCAAATACAAATAAGCCAAACTGGTGAAGAAGAAGATCACTTCATACCTTTTATCAGATAGGGGATTGGAAGTTTGATTCCTCTTACTATCCACCAAATTAACGAGAGGTATATCAAGTGGGAGTTGGCGACAGATTTAACAAACTCCTACTTGATGGTGCAACACGGAAACTAGTTCCCCTGTTGCGCCATTTTATGAGCGCTTCCTACTATAAAATAGTTTTTCGTATTTATGTTTTATTTTTTTCTACTAAGGTAAGTTTTATCTTTTTACTGATTTGTTCCGATAGTATTTGTCTGCCTACTACGTGTTGATTGGTAATATCTCTACCAATTTGAGGCGTAACTTGTCTATAAACAGTTTTTTGTTCATCCTCAACAGTAACTACACAGGCATTGTCGCAATGATCACAGCATTTAGATAGCTGCACATCCACTTTTGATTCAAGTCTTCTATAAAATGTTTCGTTTTTTTAGAAGTGAATACATTTTTGTTTTCTGCTTTCCTACAGTGTTTTCCGTTACAAACTAGAATATAATATTTGGTTGTTAAACACTTCATTTGTAGTGGTTGAACAAAACTACAAAAAAATTTTTGTAGCTAGTCTTTTATTATTTATTAAATCGATACCCTACACCCCAGATGGTTTCAATGAATTGGGGTGTAGAAGGACTATCCTCAATTTTTTCTCTAATTTTTCGGATGTGAACAGTGACAGTAGTGATATCTCCAATGGAATCATATCCCCAAATGCGTTCTATTAAATGTTCTTTTGTGAATACGACGTTCGGATTTGTAGCCAAAAATCTTAATAAATCAAATTCTTTTGCGGTAAGAATTTTTTCTTCGCCGTTAATAAACACTTTTCTCGCCTCGCTGTGTATGACTAAACCTCTGATTTGAATTTCACTATGGTTTTGTTCACGATAGATTAAACGATCATATCTTGCAATATGGGCTTTGACTCTTGCTACCAACTCATTTGGATTGAACGGCTTCACTATGTAATCATCAGCACCATGGTCAAAACCTCGCAGCTTATCTATATCTTCTTTTCTAGCTGTAACCATTAATATTGGTATATTTAATATTTTTCTTAATTGTTTGCATAGCTCAAATCCATCAACTCGTGGAAGCATTAAGTCTAACAAAATAAGGTCATAAGTGTTTGTCATTGCTTGTGTTAGTCCTTCTTTCCCTGTTGTAGCAATATAACTTTCAATTCCATTAACCTCTAAATAGTCCCGTTCCAGTTCTGCAATATTTAATTCGTCTTCAATGATCAACACTCTTTTCATTTATATCACCTTTTTTAGTTTGAAATAAATAGTTGTACCTTTTCCTAATTCACTGTCGGCCCAAATCATTCCACCATGTTCTTCCATTATTTTTCTGGCTATTGATAATCCGAGTCCACTTCCACCTGTAGAAGAATTTCTCGAAGTATCCGTCCGATAAAAACTTTCAAATATATAAGGAAGATCCTTTTTCCTTATTCCACTTCCATTATCATTTATTTTTACGATCACCTCTGAGTGCATGGAGATTAAACTGACTTGGATTTGTTTGTATTCTTTGTCCATATATTTCATGCTATTTTGAATAATATTTACTGTAACACGCCTTAACTTATCCCTATCCGCCTGAACTGTATAGGAATCTTCTTTATTTGCTATAAGGGTTGCAGAATCCTGTTTTTTATCAAAGTTAAGTGATAGTTCTTCAATAAAATCAGCAAAAAAAGAATATAGATCTACGTCTTCAAAACGGAATGGTAATTGTTCTAAATCCAACTTAGAGTATAGAAACAATTCATCTAAGAGTCCATCCATTTCATTTGCCGACTTATAAATAGTTTTCATATAACGATCTAATTTTTCCGGAGTGTTTGCCACTCCATCTTGAATTCCTTTTACATAACCTTTTATGGATGTTAATGGTGTTTTCAGATCATGAGAAATACTCGCAATCAATTCTTGACGGTTTCTTTCATATTCCTTTTGAGCAATCTTTGCTTCTCTTAGTTTTAGACGCATCGTTTCAAATGTATGACCTAGTTGACCAAGTTCATCTTTCTTATTCGACTCTACACTGTATTCCAAATCACCCTCACTGATTTTTTTTGCAGCAAAGGATAATTTTCTAATTGGGGTGAGGATAGTTTTCGACACATAATAAGTTAACAATCCATTTGTTACTACTAATATGATTGTCATTGCAATAAATCGAAAACCAATAAATAGTCTTAAATCAGTACTTTTCGGGTTTTCATTAAATACAGCAAAAAGTAAATATCCCAAAATCATTTCCACTAATAAAGAACAAATAATTGGAATAACAATCATCCCGACATTAGATAATATCAATCTTTTTTTTATTGACACTTTCAGTCACCTCTATATTCAAAGAAGCTAAATGATAATCGTAATGAAATTATCTTAGATTATAAAAATAAATGCTTTCTTACTTAATTATTAAATATATCTTCTATTCTACAAGTCTAGCTGATCTCTTTTGAAAATCGTATCTCTCAAATATCTTGCTAAACAAGAAGGGAGATTGATTTGGAAAGGGCAGAAAATTAAATTTGAATTTGTATTTAATAATTATTTAATGGTTGTTTTAGAAAGAGATAAGAAGTTCATTTTATTGTATGAGTGTAAACATTTGAGTTAAAAAGAGGTGGATATTATGTCATATAGCAACATAAATACTAGGTTAAATTGGAAACTTATTGCTTTTCTTTCTTTCATTGCACTTGCAAGACCACTTATGAGTACATTAGGCATATCAGATGCCATTGGGCAGCCGGTTGCAAGTATCACTGCTACAATTATCATTTCCATCACTTGGATAATAACTATTTTCATAAAACAAGATTCACAACCCGTACTTACTCTAATTTTGGTAGGAGTTGGATATGGTATATTGGCAATTATTTTGAGTGGTATCTTTTCGCCCATTCTAACGGGTCAATTGCAAGGACCTTTAACCAATCCATTAGCAATGGTAAGTGTATTGGTAACAAATAGTATATGGGGGTTATGTGCAGGGTTGATTACTACTACCTTATTTAAAATACAGAAAAAGTTGTGATAAAGGTGACTTAACGGACATGGCCGAATCGAAAAATATTTGGTTTCAAAAAGTGGAGACGATCCATTTAAACACCATACTGGATAATTTATCAATTTTAAAGTAGGAGGATTATGTATTAAATGGCTTATAGACTGAATCAAAAGAAAAAACAATTTTTAGTGGCAGTTCATGTTATTTCCGTTGCATCATGGATCGGTGGAACATTTGGAATGTTATTATTAGGTTTTTACTTGCAAAACGCTGTTGACGAACATCAACTCCATTACACATTGCTTAGTATGGAAGTTATTGATGAGAATCTGCTTAAATATCCAGCATTATTAAGCTTACTCACAGGTATCCTTTTATCTATATGGACACAGTGGGGACTTTTTAAACACTATTGGATAACGATAAAATTGGTTTTAACCCTGTTAACTATTACGATTGGGATATTATTTTTAAATAAATGGACCACTGGACTACTTGAATTCATCAATAAACTTGGAGTTGCATCCTTACAAAATCAAGATTTCCAAAATAGTTGGTTGTCCATCATAATTGTTGCAAGTTTTAATTTATTATGTTTATTATTTATGGTCTTTATCACCTACTATAAACCTTTTGGAAAAATAACAAAGAGGGGGAAGAAGACATAGGGTAGTGGAAAGACAAAGGATTGATGTCACGGAACATCCTCGGGGATGCTTCACGCAGTTGATGCGAGAGGGAGATGGTTCTTATGTCGCACAAAATATGTTTATTTGATATTCCTTGAAGGACAATGGAGATAAGATACAAATTTCTATGAAAACAAGAATATATTTTGATAATTTTCTAGTGTAATAAATGGCAGTATATTTTTTATTATTAACCATTTAGTATAAAACAGTATGTACGATTGCAATTTAAAAATGGATAATTCACATTATTAATACTAATGTCATCTATTAATATATTATTTTTTATTGTATACTTGAAAAGTTCTCTTTTCATGTGCTTGAGATCTCTGAAGGATCTAGCGGTGCCTTTTTTCACTGATAAAAGGTATATCTGAAAAGTAGAAAACACCTATTTAACCGAAAGGTCAGAGGTTCGATTCCTCTATCACCAAGCGGTGATTAGCTCAGTGGCAGAGCATTCGGATTGGTAACGAGGTTCGACTCCTCAATGGTTTTGAAAACCATCTATGGCTAGTTAAAAACTACTTTTATAAACCTTTCTAGTAAATTCTTATGCATCTGTTGATCGTTGACAGCAGCACCAAAATAGAAGCCTTGTAGTGGACGGATACCGGGCAAGATGATGCTATTTTTTACATACGAGCATCTTTCTTAGACTTTATAGTTTTTTATGGATAAACTCTAGGGTTGATCCGTGTGTACGAGTAGATGAGACTTGTCCTTAAGTTACACTCCGCTAATATTTTGGAAGGATTTCTAGGAAGGTTCAAATTTTTTGAGGTGGTACGATGCTACGAGTAATGATAAAAAATGATGAGAGAGGACTTCTTTTTAAGGATGGAAACTATGTAAAGTGTTTGCAACCAGGGAAGCATACTCTAAATCCATTTGTGAAATATCATGTTGTTACTGCAGATGTAAATCAGATTTTTGATCCAGTAGATAAAAACATTAATACTTATATAGAAGATGTGGAGCTGCAAAAAGAACTTACTGTGATAGATGTGCAAGATTACGAAATTGCGATCCATTTTGAAGATGGAAAACTTGCAACTGTATTAAAAGCGGGTAAATATGCATTTTGGAATGTTCTAAAAAAACATGACTTTATTATCATAGATAGACGAAATCCAGAGATTGATCCGAAGATCGATGTTTCAGTTTATAGTCATCCGAAGCTCCATGAGTATGTTGTTCATCACCATATAATGAGTCATGAACAAGGTATTCTCTATTATGATAATGTGATACAAAAGATCCTCAAGCCAGGCAGGTATTTCTTTTGGAAGAGCCCAGTTCAAGTTACTGTTCAAATAGTAGATTTTAGACAACAACAAATCGATATGACAGGACAAGAGATCATGACGGAAGATAAAATTTCCATGAGGCTCAACTTTGTCTGTCATTATAAGATCACAGACCCACTTAAGGTAATACAGATCAAGTCGTATGAAGAACAGATTTATATCATACTTCAGTTGATTCTAAGAGAATACATAGGGACATTAAAGCTAGATGAGCTGTTATTGAAAAAGCAAGAAGTAGGTAACTATGTATTGCAAAAACTAAAAGAAAAAGGCAGTGATTTTGGTATCGAGTTCCTTTTTGCTGGTGTAAAAGATGTTATTTTGCCTGGAGATATTAAAGAAATTTTAAATACTGTACTCATCGCTGAGAAACGTGCGCAAGCGAATGTAATCACGAGAAGAGAAGAGACTGCTTCTACAAGAAGCTTACTCAATACAGCAAAATTAATGGAAGAGAATCAAACACTTTACAGGCTGAAAGAACTGGAATTTTTAGAGAAAATATGTGATAAAATCGGCAATATCTCTTTGACTGGTGGTGGGAGCTTGCTTGAACAGCTCAACACTTTATTAGCAAGAGGACAGAGCGAGGACAATGACAAGGTGCAGTTTTGATAACCAATTCGTAACGGACTTATTTAAACTCCTAACTAGATAAGGAGTTTTTTATTTTTCTACCTCCAAACCCAATTTCCCTCGAATTTGAATATCAAAATATAAAAAAGGATGGAAGAAAACCCATCCTTTTTTAGCTTTGAAGTTCTGCTAAGCGAGCTTTTACTTTTTCTTGTTTTTCGAGGTAGTCTTTTTCTTTGTTGCGTTCTTCTTCTATCACATGAGCAGGTGCTTTACCAATAAAGCCTTGATTAGACAGTTTCTTTTGGACTCGATTTACTTCTGCATCCAATGTTTTTAGTTCTTTTTCTAAACGATTTAATTCTTGTTGGATATCGATGAGTCCTGCTAGTGGTAATAGGATTTCTGCGCCTGTTACTACTCCACTTATCGTTTTTTCTGCAATAGTAATATTGGAATCAATGGTTAAACTTTCTGCGCTGCACTGTTTGCGAATCCATTGTTCTCCTTCTTGAAGGTCATGTAAGGTATTTTCATTATCTGGTTTGATAAATATGTTGATTTTTTTACCTAAAGGAGCATTTACTTCGGCACGAATATTTCGAACGCTGCGAATAACATCCATATAGAGTTTCATTTGGTTTACCGCTTTAGGATATTGGTAGTTTTCTTTGGATTCGGGCCAACTAGCAACTACGATACTTTTCCCTTCATGGGGTATGTTTTGCCAAATTTCTTCAGTTACAAACGGCATAAATGGATGCAATAACCGCAAAATGTTGTCGAGTACATAGCAGAGGACGGAGCGAGTTGTCTGCTTTGCTGTTTCAGCATCTCCATAAAGAGAGAGTTTGGCAAACTCGATGTACCAGTCACAGAATTCATCCCAAACAAATTCATACAGGATTTTACCTGCTTCATTGTAGTGATAACTATCTAGTTGCTGGGTTACAAGTGTAATGGTTTCTTGTAATCTTGTAAGAATCCATTTGTCTGCGGTATTTAAGGAACCTGATAAATCGATATCCTCATAACGAAAATCATTTAGATTCATCAATACAAAACGAGAAGCATTCCAAATCTTATTAATGAAATTTCTTGCTGACTCCACTCTTTCCCAGCGGAAACGTAAATCTTGTCCTGGTGTTGAACCAGTGGAGATCATAAATCTCATCGCATCTGTACCGTATTGATCGATCACTTCCAAAGGATCTATACCATTTCCAAGGGATTTGGACATTTTGATCCCTTCTGAATCACGAACCAATCCGTGTATGAGTACGTCTTCGAATGGTTTTGTGCCTTTAAATTCCAAAGCGGTAAATATCATCCGGGCTACCCATGGGTAAATAATGTCATGACCAGTGATCAGCACACTGTTTGGAAAATAACGGTTTAAATCAGTTGTTTCTTCAGGCCAACCCATGGTTGAAAATGGCCATAAGGCAGAACTAAACCAAGTATCAAGTACATCTTCATCCTGTGAAATGTTCGAGCTTCCACAGTGAGAGCATGAAGTAGGATTATCCATAGATACGGTTATTTCTTTACATGTATCGCAATGCCAAGCTGGAATCCGATGTCCCCACCATAATTGGCGTGAGATACACCAGTCGCGAATGTTTTCAATCCAATCCACATAAAGCTTTTCAAATCGTTCAGGTACAAATTGAACTTTGTCTTCCCCTTTTTGTAGCGTTACTGCTCGCTGGGCTAGTGGCTTCATTTTTACAAACCATTGGGTAGATAGATATGGTTCGACTACTGCACCGCTGCGTTCACTATGACCGACAGAGTGGATATGCTCTTCTATTTCAACCATTACTCCTGATGCTTGAAGATCTGTTGTGATTTGTTTGCGTGCTTCAAATCGATCCAACCCTTTGTATTTGCCTGCATTTTCATTCATGGTTCCTGATTCATCCATCACGACAAGTTGTAGTAGATCGTGACGTAGACCCATTTCAAAATCGTTAGGATCATGTGCAGGAGTTATTTTTACAGCACCGGTTCCAAATTCTTTATCTACATACTCATCTGCAATAATCGGGATTTCTCGATTAGTTAAAGGTAGCTTTACCATTTTTCCAATCAGATTTTGGTATCGTGCGTCAGCTGGATGTACTGCGATAGCAGTGTCTCCAAGCATCGTTTCTGGTCGCGTGGTGGCTACTTGTATATATCCAGAGCCATCAGTAAGTGGGTAACGAAGATGATGAAGGGCTCCTTTTACCTCTTTGTGGATAACCTCAATGTCAGAAAGTGCTGTGCGTGCTACAGGGTCCCAGTTAATAATGTATTTTCCACGATAGATTAAGCCTTTTTGATACAGATCCACAAATACTTTACGAACAGCCTGAGACAAACCTTCATCCATTGTAAAACGCTCTCTGGAGTAATCCATCGAAAAGCCCATCTTGCTCCATTGTTCGTGAATGATAGATGCAAAATGATGTTTCCATTCCCATACTTTTTCAAGAAATTTTTCTCTACCAAGATCATGTCGGGATAACCCTTCTTCTCTCAGTTTTTCTTCTACTTTGGCTTGTGTTGCGATCCCAGCGTGGTCCATTCCAGGAACCCATAATGTATCAAAACCTTGCATGCGTTTCATTCGTATTAAGATGTCTTGCAATGTGAAATCCAAAGCATGACCCATATGCAGCATTCCAGTTACATTTGGGGGTGGTAATACAATACTAAACGTTTCTTTCGTTTTATCTTCTGAAGCCTTAAATAGTTCATGATCCAGCCAAAATTGATACCTGTCTTTTTCAACCGATTTTGGATCATATTTTGTCGGCATTGTGATTTCCTTACTTGTGCTTTCCAAATGAAGAACCTCCCTGAATCCTTTATAAAATATAAAAAATCCCTTCATCTCAAAGGACGAAAGGATTAGTTCGCGGTACCACCTTTGTTAGCAAAAGTGTATGTGTAAATTTGCACACTCTTACTCACTTGAACCTGTAACGTAGGTAAACGGCTCCAACTACTAATCAAGTTTGTTTGAATTTGGCGGGAGCGACTCTGGAGTGACATTCAACAGATCATATCCCGAAGAATCTCACAGCTACCAATTTGGCAGATTCCTCTCTCTGTGGGTTTTTCTGTTTACTCTTCTCCGTCAAAGTTTTTGCGTATAGTAAGTACATTTTACTGAACTATAAATTAGAAAGCAACCTCATTATAGGATAAGTATTTTAATAAACATGAACTAGTTTTCTTTCCCTTTGGCAACCGGATTATCAGGATAAGATATCCAATCACTCCAGCTCCCTGCATATAGCTTTACATTTTCAAATCCAGCTTCTTGGAGTGCAAGCACATTTGGAGTTGCTGTGATTCCAGAGCCGCAGTACACGATAATTTCTTTTGCAGAGGGGATCTTTTTGAAGTGCTCTTGCAGTTGTTTCGATGAACGGAAGTGACCGTTTTCATCTTTTGCATCTTTCCAAAACGAATGAAGAGCATTAGGGATGTGTCCAGCTACAGAGTCGATTGGCTCGGTTTCGCCTAGGTATCTCTTCTCTTCACGAGAATCAATGATAGCAGCATCTGGATGAGTCAGTTTTTGTTTCACTTCTTCCATGCTCACCAGCATTTGTGGTTGAAGGAGTGGAACAAAGGTAGATGGTTTTCGCTCACAGGTTTCATTGGTTACTGGGTAGCCTAACTTTTTCCATTCGCTAAAATTACCATCCATTACAGAAACTTTTTTATGTCCAACATAGGTAAGTAACCACCACAGACGAGAAGCCATCGCACCATCTTGGTCATCGTAGGCGATAACATGTGTATTGGCATTTATCCCAGCATTCTGGATCGTTTGGACGAGTGTAGAGATTTCAGGTAAAGGGTGTCTTCCTCCGTGTTTTTGTACGGAGGCTGAGAGATCTTTTTCCAAATCAAAATAAACGGCACTTGGAAGATATTCCTTTAATGAAGCTTTTCCATTTGATTGACCAAGGATAAAACGGCAATCAGCCAATACGACATCTGAATTATGTAAATGATCTCGTACCCAGTTCATACTAACAATGCGATCTGTCATCCATTCACATCCTTTTTCTTTCATAGAATCAAAATAAGTAAATTTTTATCATTTTAATAATATTACCATATGACAAAACAATTCGCCTTTGATAACATAAAGATTAGCATACAGCAGGCATTCCCAATGCGCTTTCTAGGAGAGACGATGACTTCGGTCTTCAGCAACATCAAGGTCAACAACGGCTGTGCGACCATCGGCGGTGGCTTCGAGTTCGAAGGTGTCAAGGGAATCATGCACAAGGGTGATTTCCTCCCGGGTGGCCTCCCCGGCCGCATTCGCCTGGCCACGGAAGACTTCCGCGAGGTCAAGAGGGGAGAGACGCAGTACTTCGCCATCCTTCCCAGCAATGGAGCCGAGAGGGTGATCCTCTTGCTTGAGACTTTCCTGCCCGGCGAGTACGTATGTATGCAGGTCGGTGATCTCCGCATCGCAGTGGAGATCGTTGGGAACACGCTCAAGATCGCGAGTGACAAGCTCAACCAGCTCTTCCGGATCCTCTAGGATCGCAACGGTTGAGTGCGGCTTATGTGCCTGTGACCAGTTAATCATGGACGGATGTCCAATTACTTGGTTGCAAGACTATCGACCAGTCGGTAGTCTGCACGCTAATAATATTCCCAATATTCATATTAATATTGAGCGATTTCTTCGGTGCTCTCGTATGGAAAGACATCACTATAAAATACGTGTTTATAAAGAATCAATAGCAAAATAAGATGTTTCTATTAATTACAGCAATCTCCTATTTATAATGGATTTTTCTTTTTTGTTTAGTATGAGATATCAAATAGTATTATTTAAAAAAATCATAATATACAGTATAATATAAATCATTCAAATTTAATTATAGTATGATGTCAAAACCAAAATAAGTTCGTAACGATAACCTTGTACAATTAGTAAACACGAAAAGTCCCACGATTTTATCTTAAGTTGATTAGTTGAAATAACAGATTGAGTTTTCTAGGGAGTTTAGGAGGTTCTAGTAAATGATGAACTCACGGTCACTCTTGAAACATATTTCTACTCAAGCAGCAATCGTTGGTGCAGGCCCTGCTGGTCTCGTTTTAGCTCTATTGCTACAAAAAGAGGGCATTGATTGTGTCGTTGTGGAACGACAATCTCGAGCTTATGTAGAGTCTAGGGCTCGAGCTGGTTTAATTGAACATCAGATCGTGGAACTTTTAAGAAAACATGGTTTTTCAGAAGGGATGGATCTGAACGGAGTACCTCATACTACGTGCGAATTTCGTCATGGTGGCCGCAGATACATGATTCCATATGGGGATCACGTTCATGCATCTCATTTTGTATACCCTCAGCAGTTTATCGTACAAGATTTGCTCCAGTTATTTATTTCTCGTGGTGGGATAGTATTTTTTTCCCATCCGGCAGTCAAGATAGAGGGTTTAGAGAGTGATCGAGCAGTAATCACTTGTACTTCTTCTGAAAACTCCGTATTAAAAGTAGAGTGTGATTTCATTGCAGGATGCGATGGGTTTCAAGGCTTGTGCCGTTCTTCTATTCCTTCTACTGATACAAAGATTTTCAGCAAACAATATGGAATTGGATGGTTAGCGATCCTTGCGGAGGTGCCATCCTCGACGAAAAAGCTTGTGTATGCCCTGCATAAATCAGGGTTTGCTGGGCAGATGCCACGAACCTCTCAGATTACTCGTTACTATTTGGAGTGTCCCCCCAATGATCAACTATCGAATTGGTCCGATGACCGTATATGGAGTGAACTGGGCAAACGCCTAGCTGTGGATGGGGATGAAAACTTAATCCAAGGTCCTATTGTAGAAAAAAGAGTTCTCAACATGCGCAGTGTGGTGATGGAGCCTATGCAGTACAAAAGACTTTTTCTTGCTGGGGATGCTGCGCATATTATCACTCCAGTAGGAGCAAAAGGCATGAACTTAGCAATTTCAGACGCTGATGTTCTTGCCAATGCACTTATTCACTATTTTCGAAGTGGAGACGAAGTGTTATTAAGAGAGTATTCCCACGTTTGCCTGCCACGAGTGTGGAAGACCCAAGAGTTTTCAGATTGGATGATACGATTGATCCACAGTAACGCAGACAGCGACCAAAATAAGGATAAAGATTTTTCCGATCGGTTGCGTCAAGTTAGACTAGAAAGGTTACAGCAGACCGATACATATGCAAAATTATTTGCAGAGAGTTATGTAGGTCTAAAACAGTAAATGATATAGCTTAGAGCTCTTCAAAGTAGCTATGCTAAATTTAAGTGGAAAGAAGTGGGCATATGGAGAATTTTAATCAACTTCACTTAAATAGAATTGGAAATCTCATTGTTCAGACAACTTCATCCATTACAAAATTAATTGAAATTCTTTACGAGGTTCAATTAAAAGTAGAAATTATAAATCAACAAGAGTTGAGCGAATGTCCAAAGCTTATGAAAAGATATCATAAGGAACAGCTTGAAAAACCTGTATTACGAGAGATTTGTTTGGTAGACGATCATTCTCGAAGGTACATATTTGCAGAGACGCTTTTTTATAAGGAAAATATCACTAATGATATCAGCGATGAGCTTTATGGTACGGACATACCTATAGGGAAAATTTTAGAAAAAAATAAACTGGAATATTATCGAGAAATTTTAGATTATGGCATTATTCAAGACTCTATTATTGCCAAACATCTAGGGTTGAATGATGATGATTGGCTGATTTACAAAGTTTGTAGTACAAGACATCAAGGGGAAAATTTATTTTTAATTTGTGAATATTTTCCCATTGATCGACTGGAGCTTTCCTCATAATTCGTAATCGATGAATAAAAAATAATTGACAAGAGGAAATAAAAGATATATTATTGCACATAATCGAATAAGTGTATGCAAAGATTGGAAATAGTAAAAGGAAGCAACAGCTTATTAGAGAGCCAATGGTTGGTGGAAATTGGTAGCTTTTGTCCTTTGAACTCATCCATGAGCTACTCCCTGAAATTTCTGAGTAGGGGATGTCGGTCTTCTACCGTTAAAAAGATAGATAGTGTTTGCTATCGAAAACGAGTGGATTAATCATGTTTGGGTTAATCAATTAGAGTGGTACCGCGAGCAAAGTCTCGTCTCTATTTATATATAGAGGCGGGGCTTTTTTTAATATAAAAAAATGAGGAGTGTATGTGATATGACAAGGAAAATTTGGGTATTTGATACAACTTTACGTGATGGAGAGCAAGTCCCAGGGGCAAAACTAAATCTGTATGAAAAGTTAGAAGTAGCTCAACAACTGAAAAAATTGCAGGTAGATATTATCGAAGCAGGTTTTCCTGCGTCTTCCACTGGTGACTTTCAAGCAGTTAAAGAGGTTGCATCCAAAGTTGGCAATACAGATGACATCATCATCACTGCATTAGCTAGAGCTGTCAAAGCGGATATCGATGCAGTTTATAACAGTGTAAAGGTTGCAGTAAATCCATTGATACATATCGTTCTAGGAACTTCTGACATTCATGTAGAGAAGAAGTTTGGAAAATCCAAAGATCAAATTCTTGATATTGGAGTAGAAGCAGTCAAATATGCGAAAACACTGTTGCCTGAGGTTCAGTACTCCACAGAAGATGCATCTCGTTCCGATTTCGAGTATTTATGGTCTACGATTGAAGCCGTAGTAAAAGCAGGAGCAACGATTATCAATGTGCCAGACACAGTCGGATTTGCTGTCCCAGAAGAGTTCGGGGAATTGATCTTTAAAATAAATGATCGATTGAAAAACTTAAATGACAAAGTATTGTTGAGTGTTCACTGTCACAATGACTTGGGTATGGCTACAGCCAATACTTTAGCTGCGATAAAAAATGGAGCGGATAAAGTAGAATGTACGATCAATGGAATAGGGGAACGTGCAGGAAATGCTGCTTTAGAAGAAGTGGTTATGGCACTACACACTCGATCAACTGTTTATGGTGCACATACTAATATCAATAAGAAAGAAATTATGAATACATCTCGATTGGTCAGTAGTTTTATGGGAATCGATGTGCAGGTAAACAAAGCGATCACAGGTGGCAACGCATTTGCCCATTCTTCTGGTATCCATCAAGATGGCTTGTTAAAATCCAGAGATGCATATGAGATTATTAGTCCAGTAGATATTGGACTGGATGACATGGAGTTGGTTTTAACTGCTCGTTCTGGTCGTCATGCGGTGAAGAATGCACTAGAGAAACTAGGGTTTCAATCTCTAACGGCTGAGCAATTTGAGGGGATCTTTCAAGATTTCTTAGCATTAGCAGATGCTAAGAAAGAAGTATATAATCACGATTTATATGTTCTAGTAGAAAATTACTATGCTAAAAACGAAGAGAAGCAAGATGTGACTTATAGCGATTATTTCTATGAACTGATTGATCTACAAGTAATAAGTAATACAACATTCCCTTCTGCTAGTATCCATATGAAAAAAGGAAATGAAGTATTGAAAAGTAGTAGCGTTGGCACAGGTCCTATTGATGCTCTTTATTCTGCTATCACAGATGCATGTGAATTAGAAGTTAAATTGGTCGAATATCACATTAGCAGTGTGTCTAGAGGGAAAGAAGCATTGGGGAAAGTAAAGATACAGGTAGAATACAAAGGTCAAACCTATACTGCGAAAGCAACTGAAACAGATATCATGAAGGCAAGTGCTTTGGCTTATATCAACGCAATTAATAGTATAGTTGTGGAGAACTTACTTGTGGCAAATGAAAGGAACGAAAGTATGAGCGGCCTAGCATGAATGAAAAAGTAAAAGCGGTCCAGCAAATATTGCATGACATTGGGCATTCTAGCAATATCGTCACATTGCCTGAGGATGCGCATACAGCAAAAACAGCAGCTGCTGCAATCGGGTGCTCAGTTGCCCAAATCGCAAAATCGATCATATTTAAGTTAGAGGCACCTAATACGGCTTTGTTAGTAGTCGCAAGTGGGATAAATAGAATTGATGAGAACAAAATAGAGAGCATAATAGGCGAAAAACTAGCCAAAGCAAATGCTGGTTTTGTCAAAAAGCAAACAGGTTTTGTTATTGGTGGAGTAGCTCCTATTGGGCATAGTCATCCACTGAAAATTTTGATAGATGAAGATTTATTGCAGTATGAGACAATCTGGGCAGCAGCAGGTCATCCCAAAACAGTTTTTCAAATGGCTCCTGATGAATTGATAAGGATGACTGATGGGAAAGTTGTAGAGTTAAAAGAATAGAAAAAGAATAGATACAAAAATGATTTTACTATTTCGGAAGCTATATTTGTGATGGAAATCTAAGCATCATAGGTTTCATCTTTCGTCCAGCAAGCAATATTTTAATAAAGAATTGTATTTAGGTCGAATCAGTTTCCAATGGATCGGGCTGCTTGGTATTCAATCGTTTTAGAAAATTGAACTGAGTTGGAAGACCCCTTTTAAAGCATTAGCAAAGTATTCGACGAACAAACCGATTCTAGAGCAAGAGGCATTTGATGCTGGTATAAATCAATAATGAAAAGAGGTTTTCTCAGATATGAGGATAACCTCTTTTTTTATGGTTTGAGAAGGAATCATGAATCATAAATCATCATTTTGGATCATCCATTTATTCTCTATAAGGAAATAGGAAGAAGTGATGGGAATAAAAAATCAGATGGAGCCCCTGCACAAGTAGTGTAGGTGCAGGGGGACACATATTTCAGGTGTTTCGTAGAGAAGATACAAGCGGGCTTAGCCCTTCTTGATTAGCTGCTCGTCGCGGATCTGATACTTCTGAGGATCGAGCCTGTTGAGGAACACAAACTTCCGGTTCTTCTTCCATGTGGGGCAGTTTCCCGGTTCCCCAGTGTAGATAAGACCGTTGGGGGTGTCAAACTCATGGCCAGAATGATGTACTCCTTCAGTAGGACGAAGGTTCGGGTAGGTGTGGCAGATGATCTTATCAATCCGATCTTCGAATGCATACAACTCGAATTGGCAAGCATTGTCCGATCCGTCAGGGGAGACGATACAGAAAATCCAGTTGAATGGCGAGATCGGTTCGAGTATCGGATTGTTGTCGCTTGGAGCTACGTACTCGAACACAGTCACCAGCCTCTTCATGTGAAACTCCTGTTCCATGTGGATATACTTCAAAAAAAGTGTAGCTTTTGTCTTATTCATAGTCAACAAAAGAGAGGGGTGTATACCCAATTACTGTGTATTTAATATGCTTAGACTCTATTGAACAAAAGAAACTTGTCTTGAATTAATTATCTTATACCTAATAGAGTAAAATCATATGTTATTACTCTATCTATATAAGCAATTGGATCTCTTTTTTCTCAAAGGTAGATATTCTAAGATATTTTCTTCGTAAAAAAGTGGTTGCATTATTCTATCTGATAGAGTACTATAAATGAGAATTACTCTATGAGGAAAAGTAATTCGACTGTGAAAATGTTTATGTAGGAAATAGAGGCAAATAAAAACACAGAAGAAAATTAGCAAAAGTAAAAATTATCTATGATTTTGGAGGTCTTCAAATGTCTGAAAGCAAAAATAAAAATAATTGGCGACAAATGATCGCGCCATATGAACAATCCAATACAAAGCGCAGTATCTGGCAATTAATCAATACTTTTGTTCCGTTAGTATTATTGTGGTATGCAACGTATTGGAGTTTATCGATTTCTTACTGGTTAACTTTACCTTTGGCAATCGTAACCGCAGGTGTCCTTGTGCGTATTTTTATTATTTTCCATGATTGTTGTCATGGTTCCTTCTTTTCCAATAAACAGGCAAATAGAATTGTGGGAACGATAACGGGGATTTTGACATTTTGTCCTTATGATCAATGGAAGTACAGCCATTCTCGCCACCATGCGACAAGTGGAAATTTGGACAAGCATGGAGTTGGAGATATCTGGACGCTAACAGTAGAAGAGTATCTGGAATTACCGAAATTAAAACGAATCGCTTATCGCTTATATCGGAATCCGATCGTGATGTTTGGACTTGGTCCTTCGTTTATCTTCTTAGTGAACTATCGATTTAATCGAAAAGGTGCAAAACAAAGAGAGAAAAATAATACGTATCTTACTAATATTGCTATTGTCGGGTTAATCGCCTTCTTTTGTTGGTTGATTGGTTGGAAAGCATTTTTACTAGTTCAAGGTCCTATTTTTCTGATTTCCGGTTTAGCAGGTGTTTGGTTGTTTTATGTTCAACATCAATTCGAAGGTGCTTATTTTGAAAAGGACGAAAACTGGAACCATGTAGACGCAGCTTTACAAGGAAGTTCGTTTTATAAATTGCCTCGTATCTTGCAATGGTTCACTGGTAATATTGGGTTCCATCATATCCATCACTTAAGTAGTCGTGTACCAAACTATTACTTGGATAAAGCGCATAAAGAAAATGAATTATTCCAAGATGTAGCACCTGTTACTTTCTTTTCTAGCTTTAAATCTCTTCGTTTCCGTATTTGGGATGAAAATCGAAAAAAATTGATGGGATTTAGCTACATTAAAAAATTTCTCCAAGCCAATAAGCTAAAAGGTTAACAAATCATGTCTTTTCATTCTGCTAATCGTTACTATAATAGAATAATATGGGCTAAAAAGTGGATGGTCAGAAGTTAGGAGGGAAGGATTATTAGAAGTGATATTATTCGTGGACATTTGGACTCCATCATCTTACGATTAATATCGGAGAAGGATCGATATGGTTATGAAATATCCAAAGAAATAAGTGAGCGTACCAGTGATCGATTTCATATAAAAGAAGCGACACTATATGCAGTTTTTCAACGACTTCACCGCAAAGAATTAATCGAATCCTACTATGGTAGTATCACGCATGGTAGTAAGCGAAAATATTACCGGATCACTCCACTAGGAAGAGCCTATTTACACGAGATAGCAAAAGAATGGCAGGAGACAAAAGATATTATTGATTTGTTTATGGAGGGATTGTAAGTGAAAACTTTAAAGCAACATGTAGATGCCCTTTTCAAAAATATCCCGGATAGTGAAGAGAAAGAAACCATAAAACAAGAGATACTAGAAAATTTAGAAGAAAAAGTACAAGATTTGATGGGACAGGGCAAGGAAGAAGAGGATGCGATTAACAAAGCAATCATCGAGTTTGGAGATATCGATGAAATTAAACAAGAATTGTTACAAAAAACGATTCCCGTAAAAAAGAATATGTCCAAAATCAATCTCGGTTTTTCCATATGGGGAAGTTTATTAATCATTAGCTTGTTTGTTTTTGCTAACTTCTACTATACTCCGGATGAAATTTGGTTTGTATATCCAACCTTTGTCGTGTTGTGGTGGCCATTGTCCATGTTCTTTTATTGGTTACGTACAAAGTAGAGGGTAAGGCGATGGGGAAGCATCATCTAGGCTTTGCTATTGGAGGTAGCCTGATAAGTAGCTTGCTTCTTGTGATTGTTAATTACTTGACTAGCTCTGATCATCTATGGTTCATTTATCCCTCTTTCTTTCTATTGCTCTGGCCCGTGAGTTTGTATCTTATACATAATAGAAAAGCAAAGGGTTTTTCATTGATTTGTAGCATTGTCATCATTTTTTTTAGCAATAACTAATTATTTAGAATCCCCTTTCCATCTATGGGTCCTGTATACAATATATCCAATCGCTTGGTGGCCGATCATTCTTTATTCAGGTGAAAAAGCCTATACTGTTTGGTATGCATGGATTGCTTGTTTATGTACGATTGTTTACTATACCGTACTGAATCTTACACTATCATCAGGTTACGCATGGGCGATTTACCCTATCTATTTGTTCTGTGGTGGCCAATAAGTGTTTACTATGCAAAGCGGAATAATTATTTTGGTCTATCCATTACTGCTAGTTTGTTGACTATTTTCTTTTTTATTAGTGTAAATAGTATCTCCTCACCACAGGTAGTGTGGGCGGTATATCCGATCTTTATTATCTTGTGGTGGCCGCTTAGTATGTATTATTACTCTTACCAGAAGAAAAAATTTTCTCTATTACTGGAGGAGAAATAAATAAACTGCGGTTCAGTTATATGGTACAAGAACTGCAGTTTTTTGCTTATTTTCGACCACAGCTTATTTCGAAGGCCATATCGCTTCGAGTAAGATTCCGTTTGTTTTATCAATAAAAATCATATCTTTCAAAGACTCTATTTCATAGATATCTGTCATCTCGACTTCGTTTTTTAATAATCGCTCACGGAGTACCAGTGCACTTTCTTCATCTGGCAAAGAAAAGGCGATATGTTGTAGTACTCCATCAACAAAGGAGTTTGTTTGTAACGATTCCGGATGCAATGTTCCTTCGGGGAAGGATACAATTCTGGCATGGGGATTTTCAAAAAAGTGAAGACCTAATCCATCGCATATCCCGGGTTTGATAAACCCATGTCTACCTCTGCCACCTTTAGCAGGATAAATTTTACCAATTTCCATGCCTAAAATATCTTGATAAAAATGAATGGTTGTATCTAGATCAGGAGTTACAATCGCAATGTGATGAAATCCTCCCCAAGGGAATTTCTTGGATTGATTCATGTATACATACACTTCCTTTATTTTGTTGTTAAATTATGGTGAGCATGTCTCAAAACCTTAATGGCTATATCCAAGTCTTCTGACGAAATATCTTGTACCAGTTTCTGCCTTACCACTTTTTTCGGATTAGGAAGGGATGTCCATTTTTTTTTTCCGTCTTCCGTCATCATGATGACCTTAATTCTTCGATCTTGGGGATCTTCCTCTCTGATTACCCATCCTTTACGAATGAGTGCATCAATAACTCCTGTCAACGTTCCAGATTCCACATTTAATTTTTCTCTTAGTTTTTTTATAGAGATTTTTTTTTCTTCTTCCAGAATACTTAGTACTTGCCATTGGCTATGACCTAATTCATATGGCTTTAGTGTTTCGCTTAGACTATAGATCAGCGCATGGTTCAAACGTCTCACCCAATGTCCGATTTGGTGATCTGGTAAATCAATCAAAAAAATCAACTCACTTATCTAATTTGTACTTATTATATAGGTACCTTAATAATTAAACAACGGAACATCAGTTTTCATCGTTCTGTTTAAATAGAGTACAGTTATTTGTCTTGGTATAAATCACAATATATTTTTCCTTCACTAGTTATTTCCATATAACAAACATCACTTACTGCTTTTATTTTTCTTTGACGAAGAATATTTTCGATGTCCTTCTTCGTCAGTTTTGCTTCTTTTATCTTTTGTTCGTCTATCTCACCATCCACAATGAGTTCAATACTAGGTTTTTCTTGTAGGGGTTTTAATTTTAAATCAGAACGAGTGACTGTGTCTTTCGCAGATTTCTTTAATACAGATAGGCTCCCATCTGTCTCTAGAACAGCGAACTCTACATCGGAAAGGGAGAATACATCTTTTTTACGTAAAAGCATACGCAGATTATCAATATCCAGTTGAACTTTCTTTGTGTTGTTCTCTAGTATTTTCCCATTTTTTATAATGCTGACTGGCTCCCCTTCAGCAATCAAACGGACACGTCTATTTTTCATCCCAACAATCGATGCCAATATGGACAATCCCCCAAAAAGGGCGAGTGCAGTAATCGAACGAATAAGCGGGATAGTTTCATCGATCAAGCAGGATGCAGCAATGTCCCCAAGTATAATACCTGTAATATAGTCAAAGTAGGTTAGATGAGAGACTGCCTTTTTTCCTTGCAATCTCGTTAACATTAACAATGCAAGAAATATGATGGGAACTTCCCAAATTAATTCGGTCATGTATTTGTCCATACTCAAATCACCTCTGTATATTGTGAGGTATCCATTTTAATATTATTCTTTTTCGTTCAAGGTAATAAAAAAAGTGGCTAAATAGCCACTTTCTAATAACTTACTAATGCTGCAAGTAACACCCCTGAAACAATGCTCATATGAGAAGAGAATATACCGATAGCAACGTTGCCCTTGGGTATTTCTTGAATGACATGAAATGGGGTAAGCCAAGCAAATAAGTAAAAAATAACGACCTGAAAGATGATGCCAATTATGCCCCAAATGAGCAAATCTACGATACTTCCGGAATTGATGACAACAGAAGCAACTACAATAGAAAGTCCAATAATTTTCCCGCTTAAATCATGAGCAGCGGCCTTTGCAGCATTTATTTTTTGAGGATCATCTGTAGCGGCCCCATCTTGGATAAGGCGATACTCTCGATAGGGGGTGGTGTAAATAAAAACGAGAATACCAACGATTAAAATAGGTAGGGATACACCTAAGTACATTAAAAAATTAAATAGTGAATCTAACTGACCATTCAAATCCTATTCCTCCATTTGTTGTTTCGTATTTTGTGATTACTTCTAAAGTACAATAGAAATAAGAAAAACAAAAGCTTATTTGTCTATTTTATTCTTAGTTATTTATATTTTATTTTTGGTGAAACGAAAAAAAGATACAGAGTAAATGAAACGTTTTTATGAACAGAATTATCAAGGAATAGACATTTTTCTAAAAAGAATATAAATTAGGATGAAAAGGTGAAAATTGATGACAAAAGGGGATAGGCATGTTTCGTGTATATCGTTTTCAAAATTATTCTTGGGCTCGTTTTCGTAAAGACATATCTGCTGGAATTGTAGTTGGGATTGTAGCTTTGCCTTTAGCAATGGCTATTGCGATTGCTTCTGGTGTTCAACCAGAGTATGGGATATACACAACCATTATCGCAGGATTGTTGATTTCTTTAGTTGGAGGTTCCTTTTTCCAAATAGGAGGTCCTACTGCTACCTTTGTTCCTGTTCTACTGGGGATAACGATGGTATATGGGTATGAAGATCTTCTTCTAGCTGGTTTCATGTCAGGTGTTATACTGGCTATGATGGGGATATTCAAGTTAGGAGCAGTGATTCATTATATTCCAAAACCTGTAACCATTGGTTTCACTGCTGGGATTGCTGTGATCATCTTCTCCAGCCAACTCCAAACTTTTTTGGGGATGAGTAATATCAAAGACGGGCATATCCTGTTTAAATTAAAACAGATATTTGTCCAGCTACATACCATCAGCTTTGCAAGTATTGGGACAGCGATAATTTGTTTGTTGGTTATTTTACTAGTTCAAAGGTTTGTTCCACAAATCCCTGCGCCTCTAGTAGGGTTAATTGTTTCAAGTATCATTGCCACATTGTTTTATCCTGCACATGTTCAAACCATAGGAAGTACTTTTGGTGGAGTTCCTTCTGCTTTGCCTTCTTTTCATCTTCCTGAAATTACTTGGAGTAAGATCAAAATATTATTTTTTCCTGCACTATCGATTGCTATGTTAGGAGCCATTGAATCTCTTCTTTCAGCAGTAGTATCCGATGAGATGTCTGGCAAAAAGCATCACAGTAATCGTGAATTGATCGGTCAGGGAGCTGCCAATATCGTGACTCCTTTTTTCGGTGGAATTCCTGCTGCTGGAGCGATAGCGCGTACTGCCACTAATATTCGAAATGGTGCAACATCACCTGTTTCTGGGATCGTTCATAGTTTGTTCGTCCTGCTTGTTTTGCTTTTCCTTTCCCCATTAACGATGCATGTTCCGCTTGCTAGTATGGCTCCTATCTTGATGCTTGTTGCTTGGAATATGAGTGAACGTAAGCAATTCAAATTTGTATTACGTGCTAAAACAAGTGATTCTATCGTTCTTTGTGCTACTTTCCTCTGTATTGTATTAACGGATATTGCTATAGGGATGATGGTAGGTCTTGGCTTATCGATTTTATTCTTTGTGTTTCGGATGAGCAAAGAATTTGTAGTAAGAAAAGGAAATGTAGAACTACAAGAGGATGAGGCAACACATGTATATACATTAAAAGGGCCTATTTTCTTTGGTACTGCCAAGCAACTGGGGGCTCTATTGGCGAAAGATCTGCCAAAAGATTATCTTATTCTTTCGATGGAACATGTTCCATATATGGATATTACCGCAGAAGCAGTATTAAGTTCGATCATTCGACGATGCAAACAAAACCAGGTAAAATTTATTCTCGCTGGTTTACAGCCTCAGCCCCTGGAATTACTACAGACGACAAGACTGTATCAAAGCTTGGACGAAGATTACATTTTCTCAAGTATTAAAGAAGCAGAAAACTTTGCCAAGCAGCTAGAATTGAAATCCGTTGAAACGCAAGTAAATGAGAGTTAAACAGACACAAAAAAGAACTTGTCTTGTAGTGGAAGACAAGTTCTTTTTCATTTTTTATTTGCAAATGAACAAAAATCGTACTAGTATAGATGTACGACTTCTAAAAAAGAATATATAATTGGTCAATATTATCCATTATTATTGTATCATCTGCTGCAGATAATGTCAAACATTTATTACAGATAGAAATGTAGGGGGACTAATGATGAGCATTTCACATGAAGATTGGAAAAAAGAACAAAAACGGGTTGATCATGTCGTAGATGAAGTTGCTACATCTTTACGAGAATTGACGTCAGAAACAGATAAATTAAAATCAGACATCGTCAACATTCGAAAAGGCTTTTGGGATGATGTGACAGTTAACCTAGAGGATGCAGATGAAGCAATAGAAACAGCCGCGAGTATACGCCAACAAGCGCAAGTGCTTTCCGAGAAAGAACGTAGCCATCAACATACAGATCAACGAGTGATACTACTGAGAAAACTTCAAAATTCTCCTTATTTTGGAAGGGTGGATTTTCAAGAAGCAGGAGAAGAGGAGATCGAATCGATTTACCTTGGTCTTGGATCTTACTATGATGAAGACACCAATGATTTTCTGATTTATGATTGGCGTGCGCCTATTTCTAGCCTGTATTACGATGCCTCATTAGGAAATGCAGAATTTGAAACTCCAAACGGTACTGTGACTGGGAACATGAGTTTAAAACGTCAATTTCTCATTAAGCGTGGAGTGATCAAAAGTTTATTTGATACAGGATTGACCATTGGGGATGAATTGCTTAAAGAAGTATTGGGTCAGCAAGCAGACCCAAATCTAAAAAATATTGTCTCTACGATTCAAAAAGAACAAAATCAAATCATCCGCGATGATAAGACTCATTTACTTGTTGTGCAAGGTGCGGCAGGCAGTGGGAAAACGTCTTCTGCCATGCAACGAATGGCTTATCTTTTGTATCGCTTCCGAGAATCCCTATCGGCAGACCAAATCGTTTTATTTTCTCCCAATGCTATGTTTAACAGTTATGTTTCCACTGTCCTTCCGGAGCTTGGTGAAGAAAATATGCAACAATCGACGTTTCAGAACTTTTTGGAACGAAAATTAGGAAAACAATTTCGGGTAGAAGATCCATTTGAACAATTAGAATATGCACTTAATCCCCAAGAAAATCAAGATTTTGCTGCGAGGATAGAAGGAATCGGATTTAAAGCATCTCTCTCTTTTTTGCAGATGATGAATGACTACATAGCAAGTTTGAAACAATCAGGATTTCTTTTTCGTGATATCTCATTTCGTGGAGAAGTGGTTATCCCAAGAAAGAAAATTCAGGACCAATTTTATGCGTTAGAGTCTGATCTGTCGATCGAGAATCGATTGGAAATCATTCAAAAATGGTTACATCAGCAGTTAAAAGAAGTAGAAGAATCGCACCGAGAGAAATCGTGGGTAGAAGAGCAAATTGATCTGTTGGAAGAAGAAGTGTATACACAAGTACATCAAAAACTGCAAAAGCAAAAGCGTTTTGCAGACAATACATTTGATGATCTTGACAGAGAGCGCGATATGCTTGTTTCCATTGTCTTAAAACGAGCGTTTCGCTCCCTTTATCGTGCGGTAAATCGATTGCGTTTTGTAAATATTAAAGGGATGTACAAACAATTATTCGATGAGAAAAAGGTAAATAGAACAGGATTGCCTACTCATTGGGAGCTGATTTGCAAACAGACAAAACAAAAAATAAATCAAAAGATCATGCCCTATGAAGACGCAACTCCATATTTGTACTTAAAAGAATCGATTGAAGGGTTTGAGACCAACCGGTATATTCGGCATGTGTTTATTGATGAAGCACAAGATTTTTCACCTTTTCAATTTGCTTTTGTCAAACATGTATTCCCGAAAAGCAAGTGGACTGTATTAGGTGATATCAATCAAACTATTCATGCACACCAACTAAACGACGGACTTACACCACTTATCTCTTGGTTTGAGGCAGATAAAGCAAAAAAAATCATTTTCCATCGAAGCTACCGCTCAACCAAACCTATTATTTTATTTACACGTGAGTTACTTCCTGATGGAGAACAAATTGAACCATTTGAAAGACCAGGCTTGCTTCCAGTCCTTACAAAGGTATCCAAAAAGAAAGAACTAGAAGAAGCCTTAATCAAGCAAGCAAAACAATGCCAAGAGAAATATTCTTCGATTGCAATCATCTGTAAAACGCTCAAAGAAAGTTTAGAAGCATATGAGTTGCTGAAAGATAAAATAGACGTAACCCTTGTTAGAACGGGTAATAGCTCTTTTAAAAAAGGAGTAGTCATTATTCCATCTTACCTCGCAAAAGGGATCGAATTCGATGCAGTATTGGTCTTTAATGCGTCAGATCAGGTTTACAACAGAGAAGAAGAAAGAAGATTATTTTACACTGTGTGTACACGAGCAATGCACGAGTTGCATCTGTTTTCTTTAGGGGCAGAGTCTAGGTTGATGAAAGAAGTTCATGCGGATTTATATCTTTGTGAGTGAGAAAACCCCGAGCTTCAGCGATGGGGAGGAAAGCGAACGTCAGGCAAGGGAGGGGTGTTTTTACCTCTCTTATAAGCATGACATTTTTTGAAAAAAAATTTACAAACATACATTTGTATGGTGATATTCACCATGATCAGGCGGTAACCAAGCTGCTTAAATGATTACTGGAACATCTAAACCGTGAGGCTCACGGGGTTAGCTTGGTAATGAAGTTGTTGTGAGACTACCGTCCCAAGAATCCCCCACATTCATGCGTGGGGAGTGGTTAAATGAAGTGGTATAAAGCAAAAACTAACTATTTTTGTCTGTGAATAACTGAGGTGTTCTATCTAGAGCACTTTGGTTATTTTTGTTTACGGTTTATTTGTAGGCAAAAAAATCGAGATATTTGTAACATTTAAGGATTGGTGTTTTTAGAGGATACAAAAAACCACATTTTTCATAGGTGTTTTTTTGAAAAATGTGGATGAAGAAAATGAGTTGCGTTTTTTATTTTTCATCTAGTAGTATTTGATAAAAACAATCTTGATCCATTTGCGTTGTCAGCATTTGATGTAGACCAATGTTTTGAGAAGATGTAACTGGCAGTGTCTCTTTTTCTATGTCTCCGCGATAAAAATGAATATGTACAAAAATATTTTTGGTGTATTTGGCTAGACGGTTGAAGTAGTGCTGAACATCCGCGCGAAATCCATATATTTGATTCTCTGTTTTTTCATAGAGTTCACATGAACAAATTTCAGTAGTGAGAAAGTATGTGCGAAAAGTATATGGTACAAGAGCACGAAAAGATCTATTTCGATTGGGTTGAAGTTCTAAATGAGAAGATAGTATTTGATGAGCCTGATGATCGATGTCTGAATGTACAGCGAGAGAGATATAATAGCACATGTTTCATTAGTCCCTTCTTGAAATATCGTATCAATATATACAATACCAGAAGAAGAAAACGGAAAACTCACCAAAATAAAAAAAGATTTTTATTTTTAAATAGTTGTATTTTATTCTGTATGCAATTGCAAATTAATCGCTGAGATATAATAATGAGAAATGAAGAAAATAGGAGATGTAGCATGTTAACTATCGAACCGATCAAAGCAAGTGATACCTACCATCTGCGCCATACAGTCCTACGACCTCAACAAACATTGGAAGACTGCAAATATGAAGGGGATGAGGATGCTACTACGATTCATCTAGGAGCATTTTGGGAAGGAAATCTGATCAGTATCGGGACATTTTTACAAGCATCCCATCCAGAATTAGAAGGAGAATTACCTTACCAGTTAAGAGGAATGGCTACTGATCCAAACTACCGCCGACAAAAAGCAGGTAGTTCGTTGATGACATATGCCCAGGATCTGCTTCGTAAAAAAGGGAGTGATCTACTATGGTGCAATGCGCGTTATGGTGTGAAAGATTATTACAAACACATGGGTTTTGCGGAAATTGGAGAAGTATTTGAGATAGCACCGATTGGACCACACATTGTGATGTTTAAGAAGTTGAAATAGGCCGAGAAGGGGACCATCCCTTTCTGTTAATTTGATTATGAGTTGTATGTCTATCAGATAAGCTTACTGTTTAAGCTGAAAGCCCCTTATTCCATTTAGAAGCAAGAAATATAATAGCGAAATTTCCCTATGGAAAGATCCAACACTTTCGTTTTTCTTTTTTTGATCAAAGGATAGTTGAGTCAAAATTCATAAATTTTTTGAATGGAAATGCATCCGTTTTCGTTTATGATAAGAAAATGAATAGCCATTATTGATTGCTTATGGAAGAGGAGTCGAACCAAATATGCAAATAATATTTACGGTCATAAGAAAAATAGTAGTTTTAGGTTTGGCATTATTTCTGGGGCTTTTGACTACATTTGCGATTTTTACGATCATAGGTGGTCCTGTGATGATGATTGGTTTTAGTGCTGCGGTTATCGCTATTATTTCTTTTGCGATCATCATGACGATCACAAGTTTGATTGGTGATGGGATATTTTTTAAAACAGGCAAATGGAGAATTTGGCTCAATCTAGCGATTATTGCAATCCCTAACCTCTTGTTTGTATACTTTTATATTCTTGAAGATGGATTTCTCTTGGAACAACCAGAATTTAAAACAATGGGCAATATTATTTTGTACGGTTCTGTTGTTTTTTCTTTTTTGTTTTGGGGATTGGATGAGTTATTGTTAAAATTTGTGAAGAGTAGAAGGAAAGATAAAGAAGAAGAGCAAGTTGTTATGTAGTATTAGTACATGAACATTTTATTGTTCAGATAAATGGTAGGTTTAGAGCATATAAATACACTGTAATAACGAAACAAAACGACGTGAATATCCTTTCATGTCGTTTTGTTTTGATATGTAACTAATGTATAAAACTATGTACATCTATGTGAATCATTACTGTTTTTGTGGGGTGGGCGAACTGAAGTGAATCAGTCGCCCGTTTGGGGATTTTGCCAAAAGCTTAATCCCAAAGAATGAACCAGTTAGTGACTACTTCACTCGTTCATGGGTCTTCTCGAAGAGTTCCCCTTCGTGTACGAGGAAACCTGTGTTGTCAGCGTTCGGAAGGACATAGTCGTTTACACGAAGAAACATGTCTCCCCTGTGAAAACGAATGTAGGGCTTTCCCATTTTCTCGATAACATTTCCCTTGCAAAACTCATTTACCTCGTTCAGGTTGTCCCCTGTGTATTTGATCGCTTCGACGAGGACGGGCTTCTTCTGGTACTTGATGCCACCCAACCAGTCGTAGCGTTTCGAGATAATGGTAGAGCGAACGGGGTAGAATTCACCTTGGACACCCTTGATCACATAGTCCATGGGATTGAGAACCATGTCACCTTCAAGCGTGATGACGTAGTGCCGGCTATCCTTGGACTTCACGTTCTCTTCACCGATGAACTGCTTGATTTCGTCGAGATTGCTACCAGTGTATTGGACAGCCTCGATTACGAAGACCTTCTTGCGGAACAGGGCCACGATTCCTCCAATGTTGAAAGGGGTTTACTCTTGCGTGACATGAGTTTTGTTCTCTCGATATCATGTCAGGCATTTACGAATCTTCTTGCATTTATTATAACAAATTTCTTTCTATGGACAGATTATTTATTTTTTTAATTCATATATGTTTTTATTGAGGAGAGCTTTTTTCCAGATGATGGCGAAGGAGATTCGATCCTTTTTTAAACCTTTATAGTAAATCGAATAATAATGATATTAGTATGAAGAATGTATGTTGTCTTTTACCAATTGATATTCAACTCCAACGACACAAAAAAGGATCTGAGTGTTGGAAAATCAACTCAGATCCTTCTTTTTTCTATCTTAATAAATGGGAACCCAGCCTTCTTTTGCTTTGAAAATACGTACAGCAACTACTTGTTTGTCTTCCATCAAAGTGAAGTAGTGTCGGTAGTTTTCGGGGACAGAGATGAGATCTCCGGGTTCGAGTTCCACATCGACGAAGCGACCGTTTGGTCCTTGGATCGCAAAGATACCATGTCCACTGACGATAAATCGTACTTCATCATCAGTGTGGTGGTGTTCTTTAATAAAGTTATTTAGCAATTCATCTAGGTTTGGGGTAGCAGGCGAAAGCGAGATGACATCTTCGGTTACATATCCACGACGTGCAGATAGATCGTCGATCTCGCTGCGGAAGGTTTGGATGATTTCTGCTTTTTCTTCGTCATTTAGGTCGTATTTTTCTTGGAGATTGCTCGGAAGTTTGGAGATATCCCAATGTTCATAGATGACGCCTTGGCTATCCAAATAGGTGCTCACTTCTTGTTGATCTGCTACACGCTCTTCATTATCATGAAAACGCAATTGTGCCATGGTAAAACACTCCTCAGATGTATGATAGTTTTGCAGAAGCCAGCATTTGTAATTTCACATGATAGGAAAAGAGAAACTCAAATGCTTCCAGATGTTTCTTTGCTTCAAATCCATTTTTACCCCATGCCGTAATGCCGTGATTACGAATCAATACAGCAGGAACTTGTGGGTTGATCGCATTGCCAAAGTTGATGGCTAGCTCTTGCAAATCAGCTATATTTTCAATAATAGGTACAGAAATCTGCGCACCTTGTTCCCAAATGTTAAACGCTTTGATCAATTCTTGGTTGCGAAGTACAACTTGCCCTTCATCACCAAAAAGTTCCGAGATGATGTTGTTGTCAATGGTATGTACATGTAAGCAGCATCCGGCATTGGTACGTTTGTAAACTTCCAAATGCAAGCCTGTCTCCGCAGATACTTTTGCATTTGTTTCGGTGATGGGTTTGCCACTATCATTGATCAAGATAAAATCTTCGGTTGTTTGTTTGCTTTTGTCTTTGCCGCTTGCTGTAACCAAAATGGTAGTTGGGTCATCGTTGAGTTTGATCGACAGATTGCCACTTGTGCCAGGAAACCAGTCGCGGCATGCTAACTCCGCTTTAATCGATGCTAATTCTTCCCAGCGAGATTGGAAAAGACTCATTTTATCCCAACCCCTTTCAAATCTTGAATGATTTCAGTAAATCGCTCAAAAGGGGTATAGGGGATCTGTAATTCCTCACATTTTTGGATCAAGAAATCCCGTGCATAGACACGATCTGCAATTTTGGCTGCTTGTAAGTCCGTGATGGAGTCGCCGATAACGATTTTCTCATAATGTTCACTATCGAATTTGCGAAGAATCGAAGGTTTGCAGCATCCGCAATCATTGGAGCAATCTTTATCACACGAGTGAGGCCAAATAATGTTAATCGTTTCTCCAGAAAAATCGCTAGCATTGCAGTAAATATGGTCGCGATCGATATAAGAATCCAAAATAGGATATACAAAAAAATCGATCCCCCCAGATACGATATACAGTGGTATGTTTTGTTCCTTTGTATAGGTAATAAATTCAGCAAATCCAGAGCGAAGAACGCCAATCTCTTTTACATACTGGATGATGTCTTCTTTTAACGTACTTGGTAATAACGAAAACATCTTGCTAACGCCTTCTTTAACAGAGATGTTTTGGGAGATGACTCCATCTTTTAATGCTTCCCATTCGGGAGGGGCAAAGTGTTTCATAATCGACAAGATGTTATCGGATTTGGTAATTGTTCCATCAAAGTCACAAAAAATGATGGGTTGTTTGTTCATGATGCTCCTCCCCAGATGCGAAGTGCTTCTGCTAATTCGGTATGAGCGGCAGCAGCTTCTATAAGTGGAATTCCTTTTTGAGTTGCTTGAATGGCTTGACGGAATGCTCTGCCGCCAGCTGTTGCACCAGCAGGATGCCCATGAACTCCACCGCCTGCGTTGATCACAGAATCAATTCCAAAGTCTTCAAAGAGTTTGGGAACAAGCGCAGGGTGAATACCGGCTGATGGTACAGGTAACGCTTTTTTCCAAAATTCATGGGGGAGATTCAATTCATTTGCAATTCCAAGTGCAGCATCTCTTTCTAAGGCTACGCTTCCATAAGGGGAGGGGAATAGCACTAAGTCAGCTCCAACTGCACGTAGTAATTTACCATACCATAGCGGTGCACTTACTCCATAAGAAGCAGATGCTGTAATCGCCCCGCCAAATGAAGGATGTGCCAGTATGGGCACACTGATGTCTTTATCTTCCACTAGAGCTTGCAAAGTATCCAATCCATATGTAAAAACATTGAATAACAAAGCGCTTGCTCCAAGATAAACAGCTTGTTTTGCTTTCTCGATCAGGTCGATCGAGCGACCTGAGAGATTGACTGCGTAAAGGGTGGTTTCTCCTGTTACTTGTTCGGTTTCTTGAAGTACTTTTTTGGCAATGGTTATCCGCTGTTCAAATGGACTAGTAGGGTTATCAAACAAAATCTCGTCGTCTTTGACGATATCCACACCACCAAGTGCTTGGGCACGTAGTTGTTGTTCAAAAAAAGAAAGATCTCTGCCCAAAATCCCTTTGAAAATGCTCATCAATAAAGGTCGCTCCGAAACTTCTAGAAGATTGCGAATACCGAGATTACCAAATGTGGGTCCTGGAAAGCGCCTAGCCAACTCTGGAGTGAAATCAAGATCAATTAACTTCACCACTCCATCAAGAGAGAGCTTTCCAAAAACAGTTGTGAGAATAGCAGGGATATCAGCGGAAAAATTAACAGAAGGATAGGAAATAGATATCAATCCTTGTTCTTCTGAAACTTCTTGTACCGAAACAACTTCTCCTTTGTGTTTAGCCAATTGTTGTTGATCAACCTCTGGTAGATCCGTCCATGAACCGACCGTGAGACCAAGAGCGATTTGCTCTGCTTTTTGTTCCAGTTTCCCATTGTTCGGTACAAGATAAGTTGCAATTGCAGCTCCCATTGTTTGTCCCTCCTTTAAGAATAAAGTAAAAAACCTCTTCCAAGAGGAAGAGGGGAACGTTTATTCCACTTCCTCTTATCTTTCAGTTCAAAAACTGTAAGAATTAGCACCGTTTTTACCTGCTAGGTAAATCGGTTGCCGGGTTTCATCGGGCTTATCCCTCCACCTGCTCTTGATAAGAGAATGTTTCATTCATTTGTAAATAGATAACTAAAATTATGAATGAAGACTATTCTTTTGTCAATCAAATAATCCCCATTGATCCAACCGTCTTACCGCTTCTGCAAGTCGTTCTTCATCTGTAAGCAATCCAACCCGAACATAGCCGTCTCCTGCTTTTCCGAAGCCTATGCCAGGTGCAACTGCAATATGTGCTCGATCCAAAAGTTCAGCAGCAAAGGTGGTAGATGTGTAGCCAGAAGGTACTGGTAACCAGCAGAAGAATGAGCCTTTTGGACTTTGTACATTCCAACCAATTTTTTGAAGACCAGAAATGAATGTATTTCTGCGGCTTTCATATGTTTGTACCAATTGACGCACACAGTCTTGAGAGTCGAGTAGAGCAGTAGCAGCAGCTTGTTGAACTGCACCAAATAAACTGACATAAAAATGATCTTGTAGCAATTCGATCGCTTGGATCGCTGATGGATTGCCCAAAGCGAAACCGACACGCCAGCCTGCCATGTTGTAAGTTTTGCTCAGCGTATAGATTTCGATTCCAGTTTCTTTTGCCCCTGGTGTCTGCAGAAAACTGAGTGGTTTTTTTCCATCAAATCCGATCGCACCATAGGCAAAATCATGAACAACACAAATATCATGCTCTTTTGCCATTTTTACTGTATCAGCAAAAAAGGCAGGTGTAGCAACTCCTGCTGTGGGGTTGTTGGGATAGTTTAAGAACATCAGTTTTGCTTGCTCTCGAATGTTAGTGGGAATTTGTTCATAAACTGGTAAAAAATGATTTCCTGCTAGAAGTGGCATCATTTCCATCTTAGCCTCTGCCATCGCAATTCCTGACCAATAATCAGGATAACCAGGATCAGGAACCAAGGCGATCTCTCCAGGATTTAAAAAACATTGGGCGATCTCCACTAATCCTACTTTTCCTCCAAATAAAACGGCTACTTCTGTTTCAGCATCAAGCGACACCCCGTATTCTCGCTGATAATACGTGGCAATTGCTTCTTTCAGAAAAGCGAATCCACGAAACGGAGAATATTTATGAAACGCTGGGTTCGTAGCTGCTGTTTGTAATGAAGAAATAATGTGAGGAGGAGTTGGTAAGTCTGGATTTCCTTGACCAAGGTTGATTACGTCTTTCCCAGCTTGAATATATCGGTTCACGTCAGCTACCAATTTGGCAAAAAATTGGTCGGGTAGTGCTTGCAATCTTTTCGCATATTCAAATGTTTGCAATTATGTCACTTCCTGTACCTGTTTCTAGTCATTTATGTTATAATTTAGACGAACAAGTGTCAAAATGTTTTTGAATGGAAAAAGTTTTTTTATTGACAAATTCAAGAAAACGATTTACTATTCGGATGTAATCCCACTCAAAAACATTTGTGAACGAAAAAATAAATAGGTAGCTATCTCTTATCAAGAGTAGGTGGAGGGAAATGGCCCGATGAAGCCCAGCAACCGACCGTAATACCATCGTAAGATGGGGCTCTGTTTTACAGCAGGGGCCGTGGAGATTTATCCACGCATGGCACGGTGCTAAGTCCAACAGAACAAGTTTCTGTGAGATAAGAGGTTTGGACTATTCCGAGCCTCTTTCGCGCAGAAAGAGGTTTTTTGATTTTGTTTTATAAAAAGGAGAGGTGGTCAATAGATGGTACCAACTCAGGAGCGTTCCTATCGAGCACTTACAGTAGATACAGTGCGGAGCGCAGTGGAACAGCTCCAGTATTTTGAAGATGTTGAACAATTGCAAGTATCTGAGATTGGAGATGGAAATCTTAACTATGTTTTCTTGCTAGAGGAACCAGCCACAGGGAAGTCGTTGATTGTCAAACAAGCACTCCCTTATGCCAAAGTGGTTGGCGAAAGTTGGCCGCTTACATTGGACCGAGCAAAGATAGAATATCAATCACTTCAAAAAGCAGCTGAAGTT
This sequence comes from Shimazuella alba, assembly GCF_009831235.1. Classification (GTDB taxonomy): domain Bacteria; phylum Bacillota; class Bacilli; order Thermoactinomycetales; family Thermoactinomycetaceae; genus Shimazuella; species Shimazuella alba. The sequence goes on from NZ_WUUL01000004.1 coordinate 283,252, forward strand.
GTGCCCAATCTCGTTCCAGTGGTTTACCATCATGACATGGAAATGGCATATACCGTCATGGAAGATCTATCATCACACGAAATCCTGCGCTCAGCTTTAATCAATGGAAACCAATACCCCAATTTGGGAAAAGATATTGGAACCTATACGGCGCAGACGTTATTCCATACCAGTGACTTTTATCTTCATCCCTTTACCAAAAAAGCATTGGTGAAAGATTTCCTCAATCCGGAATTATGCAAAATTACAGAAGACCTAGTATTCACAGATCCGTTCTTTGATCATGATACCAATGAGATATCGGATGAAATCCGCCCGTTTGTTACGCAGTTTTGGCAAGATGAAGAACTGAAAAGGGAAGCAGCGAAGCTAAAACTTCAATTTTTAACAGAAGCAGAAGCACTACTCCATGGTGATCTTCACTCAGGAAGTATATTTGTGACAGCAAATTCCACGAAAGTGATCGATCCCGAGTTTGCGTTTGTCGGACCTATTGGATTTGATCTAGGTTCATTTTTAGCTAATCTGTTGCTCAATTACTTATCCCAAGAAGCGCATATGAAGGAAAAAGCAGATTTACAAGTGTTTCGTGATTTCTTATCCGACACATGGAAACAGACATGGGAGACATTTGCGACTCAGTTTTTAGAGCTATGCAAAACAAAAGGTCATTTTACTTTTTCCAGTATTAAAGGTGTAGCAGAAGAGTTTGTCGATAAGGTTTGGCGAGATACACTTGGTTTCGCAGGCTGTGAGATGGTACGTAGGACAATTGGTTTAGCACAAGTTGCAGACCTAAATACAATCGAGGATGCCCCAGTGCAAATTGACTTAAAACAAAAAGCACTCACATCTGGAGCTGCACTCATTAAAAACAGAAATGAAATCAAAGGCATCAATGCTTTCTTATCTTGGATACAGGAGTTGTGAACATGATCGTTGCCGAGCAAAAAAACTCAATCATATCAGTAATCTACAACAAAGATCATATCTCCTTACTGGATCAGCGATTGCTTCCACAAAAGATGGAATATGTCCGTTTATCCACTATCAATGATGTATGGCATGCTATTCATCAACTTCAGGTCAGAGGAGCACCAGCAATTGGTATTGCTGCTGCCTTTGGCCTAGCCCTCTGGGCAAATCATTGGCAGTCATCTGACCTTCCTTCTTTTTTAAAGGCATTGCATCGCGCAAAATCACAGCTTGCTAGTTCCCGACCTACCGCTGTAAACCTCTTTTGGGCTTTGGCTCGTGTTGTAGATCAAGCTAAACGAGCGAGTAGTGTCAGGGAAGCAAAAATTTTGATTGAAAAGGAGGCATTAGAGATTCAAGCAGAAGATGAAGAGATTTGTAGGAGAATCGGCGAGCATGGACTGACATTGTTTTCAGATGAGCAAAACATCATGACCATTTGCAATGCAGGGAGTATTGCGACAGCGAGATATGGTACTGCTCTAGCTCCGTTTTATTTAGCGAAAGAAGCAGGATGGAACTTACATATTTATGCTTGTGAGACGCGTCCACTCTTGCAAGGAGCAAGACTAACTACGTGGGAATTGCAACAAGCAGATATTGATGTAACCCTTATCACTGATAACATGGCAGCACATACGATGCGAACCAAAAATATAGATGCGGTGATTGTTGGTTGTGATCGCGTTGCCAAAAATGGTGATGTCGCAAATAAAATCGGTACATTTGGGCTTGCTTTGCAAGCAAAATCGCTACACATTCCTTTCTATGTGGCTGCTCCTCTATCTACTTTTGATTTTCAAACACTTACAGGAGAGGAGATTCCGATAGAAGAACGAGCAGATGAAGAAGTTTCTCATATTGGACAGATAGCAACAGCTCCAGCAAATACCAAAGTGTTCAACCCAGCATTCGATATTACACCAGCATCCTATATTACAGCCTTCATTACCGAACATGGAATATTTGCACCAGACAACTTAGAGAAGCTCATCGAGCTGAAAACAAAGGAGCGTTCAACATGAAACGTGCAAAATGGTTAGGGCTATTTCTTGCAGTGATCCTAGCTCTTACGGCTTGTTCCAATGAACAAAACCAAGTAAACCAATCTACAAATAATGATTCTGCTAATAATTCTACTGAAAAAACATCCACAACAAGCAATAACACCGAAATACCAGAGAAGTTAAAGAAACCTCTTAAAATCGCTGCAATCTCACAACTATCGATCGGAACTTTTTCAAGTCAGTATATTGCTGGGGTTCAGGCACAAGTAAAGCAGTTTGGCGGAGAAGTGCAAGTCTATAATTCTGATAATGATTTAGCCAAAATGGCCTCTTATATTGATACTGCTGTCAGTCAGAAAGTAGATGGCATCTTACTGGATCATGGTCGAGCAGATGCGTTGCTGCCAAGTGTGAAGAAGGCGATTGAAGCTGGTATTCCCGTTATCGCTTTTGATAACGATCTCCGCATTCCAGGTGTAACCGTTATCGATCAGGATGATTTCTCCCTAGCTTGGAATTCGCTTCGAACTCTCGCACAAGATTTAAATGGAAAAGGAAATATCGTTTATGTGTGGGTTGGTGGATTTGCACCCATGGAAAATCGCAACGTGATTTATAACGCATTTAAACAGCGTTATCCAGATATCAAGGAAATAGCGAAGTTTGGCAATGCAACCAACAATACAGCACTTGATACACAGACACAGATGGAAGCGATTCTACAAAAATATCCAAAAGGTCAAATCGATGCGGTTTTTGCTCCTTGGGATGAATTTGCCAAAGGAGTAACAAGAGCTATCCAACAAGCAGGTCGCAATGAGATCAAAGTATATGGGATTGACTTAAGCGATGAAGATCTCCAAATGATCCAACAAAAGAATAGCCCTTGGGTAGCAACAACTGCTACAAATCCAACGGAAATGGGTAAAATTCAAGTTCGCTTCTTGTATCAAAAAATTGCAGGCGAGTCAGTGCCGCAAGTTTATAGTGTGGAGCCTCATTTAGTGGAAAAGAAAAACTTACCAAGTCAATCGATAACGATGAACCAATTGGGCAAGTACATTCAATCGTGGGGTTCGACGCAAACTGCAACTTCTCCTTGGATGGAAAAGTTAGCAAAGGAGAATAAAAAATGACACTCCGGATGAAAAGAATCGTAAAATCGTTTCATGAGAACGCTGTCCTCAAAGAAGTAGATTTTACGGTTGAAAAAGGAGAGATTCATGCACTGTTAGGAGTGAATGGAGCAGGAAAAAGTACGCTAGTGAAAATTTTATCTGGTCAAATGAAGGCAGATAGCGGTGAAATCTGGATAGGAGAGCGGCAAGTATCGCTCTCTTCTCCACATAAAGCGATAGCGGCTGGAATCGGGATTGTTGTCCAAGAAGTAGATACTGCTCTATTTCCAGAGCTTACCGTAGCTGAAAATGTGACCATCCATGAATGGATGAAAGGCTCTGCTTTTGTGAATTGGAAAAAGAGAAAAGAACGTGCTAAACAGCTCTTGCAGCAAGTTGGCTTGGAGATCGCTGTTGATCGTCTCGTTTCCGATTGTAGCCTGAGTGAAAAACAGCAAATCGTGATTGCCCAAGCATTGAGCCGAAATGTACAATTTCTTATTTTGGATGAGCCCACTGCTCCACTTAGTGAAACAGAAACTACTACATTGTTTCAAGTGATGCGTCGCTTGAAAGAAAGTGGTGTTGGGATCATCTTCATTTCTCATCGTTTGCCAGAGATCCGAGCTATTTGTGATCAGATTACGGTGTTGCGGGAAGGGAAAACTGTCCTTCAAAGTGCTGTGTCTCTACAGACCGATGATCAAATTGTGCAAGCAATGCTCGGAAAACAGTTGGCTACTTTGAAAGAAAAGGAACCCAGAATAAGGGAGACGCCTTTGTTGCAAGCCAATCAATTTTATGTTCCCAAATTAGCAAAAAATATCTCTTTCACTTTGCATGAAGGGGAAGTGTTAGGTATTGCAGGATTAGTAGGAGCAGGGAAGACCGAGATAGCCAGAGCATTAGTTGGCCAAGATCCCAGCTCAAACCCAGTGACGATCAAGGGAAAACAATGGATGATAAAACATCCCAGAAAAGCAATGGAAGCAGGTCTCTGCCTGATTCCAGAAGAACGTCGAAAGGAAGGGATTCTCATCGATTTCCCGATTGATCAAAATCTTTCCCTTCCACACATTCATAAAATGACGAAAATCGGCTGGTTAGATCGTCAAAAAGAGCGAAGGTTAGCCAAAGAGGTAGTGGAAAAACTAGGGATTCGGGCATCTTCTCCTATGCAGACAGCTCGACTGCTCAGCGGAGGAAACCAGCAAAAGGTATCGATCGGCAAGTGGCTGGATACAGGAGCATCTGTTTTTCTCTTTGATGAACCGACAAAAGGAATCGATATCGGGGCAAAAGTAGATGTTTTTTCTATTATTTCTTCATTAGCAGAAGAGAATAAAGGAATTTTATATTTTAGTAATGAATTGAATGAGTTGCTCACAGTATCAGATCGAATACTTGTGTTATATGATGGTCAGTTTATTGCTGAAAGAAGGATAAATGAGACCACATTAGAGGAATTAATGTCATTGGCAACGGGGGGAATACAAGGTGGAACAAAGCATCAAGGTAGCCGAACTTCCTAAGAAGCAAAAGAAGAGCAAAGATATATTATTTCATTTGTTAACTAAATATGGTACCGTCCTTGCTATTTTAGTGATTGTTCTCCTATTTAGCGTATTATCAGGGGAATTTTTTACTTATAAAAACTGGACAGATATTTTGCGAGCGATCTCCATCACAACTTTAGTAGCAATTGGAGTAACGCTGTCTCTCATCGTCAATGGTTTTGATCTATCCGTAGGTTCTACGGTAAGTCTAGCAACTATATCTAGTACAATAGCGATGGTGTGGTTTCGTCAAGAAACAGTAGTAGCAATTTGTATTCCACTTGTAATAGGATTGTTAGTTGGCTTAATTAATTCATTTTTAATAGTGAAGATTCGTCTTCCAGATATGTTAGCGACACTTGGCATGATGTACATGATAAATGGTCTGCATCTCACCATAACCAAAGGTTATAGTGTCTATAATAATATGCCTTTGCAAGACGGGACCCTAGCTCCTGGCAAGATATTGCCATCATTTTTATTTATTGGACAAGGGGAGTTATTTTCTGTTCCATTTCCCGTTATTATTATGTTTTTCTTCGTTATCACCGTTCATCTTTGTTTAAACTATACCAAATTTGGTAGACTCCTTTATGTTACAGGTGGTAATGAGGAAGCAGCGAGACTTTCTGGTGTACCAGTAAAACGCTATAAAGCGTATGCTTATGCGCTAAGTGGCTTATTTGCTAGTATAGCTGGTATTGTGTTGGCTTCCCGTATTGGTACTGGACAAGTATCTGCTGGCGCATCTTTGTTAATGGATTCTGTAGCGGCTGCGCTCATCGGGTATTCGGTATTTGGTGCAAATAAACCAAATGTATTAGGAACGTTTGTCGGTTCTGTTCTCATTGGTATATTGCTAAACGGTCTAACCATGTTAAATGTTCCTTACTATGCACAAGATATTGTGAAAGGGGCAATATTAGTGGGTGCTCTTACTTTGATGTACAAAAGTAGGAAAGTGACGTAGAAAGTAGACTTATACTTGTTTCCTTTCCTTATCGATTTTCATATATTAGTAGAAATCTGTAAGATAGGAGGGACAATATGAGTTCTCTGCAATATCTCCCTCATCACCAATTGAGTGCAAAGCATATCGGTAAGCCTATGAAATTGGTATTAAAAAATGGAAAAGTAATTTATGGAACGATTCAAACCTTGCATCAAAAGGGTATTGTATTTATTCCAGTACAGGCTGAGAAGAAGAAAGGAAAAGTAGATGCACAACGGTTTTTTCCGCTTTTTCCTATCTTTATCCCGTTTCTTTTCTTTCTTCCATTTTTGATTTGTTTCTAAATAAGAAGCTAGCATTTAGGTGCTAGCTTTTGACTTTTTTGAGAACAACCCCTAAAGGTTGCTAGACTGAATGTAAAATTAGTGAGAAAATGAGAGCAATCCCTCTTTTCGGTTAGAAAGCATGTGAAGGGGGAGAAGGAAGTGCATCAGTGATATCGAAGTTTCTGGTATCCCATTTAATGTCTGCCAAAAATCATTGTTGCATTTTTTGGAATCGAGTATGCTTATTCAAGAACATTCGATGTTCTTGGTGACTGTAGTATGATGATACAAATTAAAAAGGACTGTAGAAAGAGGAGGATTTACGTTGAATCTTTTAGATGGAATTTTAGCTCATAATAAACAATTTGTCGAAAATAAAGAATATGAAAAGTTTCAAACATCTAAATTTCCCAATAAACGATTAGTGGTTGTTTCTTGTATGGATACTCGTTTAGTAGAATTGCTACCAAAGGCGATGGATGTTGCCAATGGTGATGTAAAAATCGTTAAAACCGCTGGTGCAATCGTGTCACATCCATTTGGCAGTATTATGCGAAGTATTCTTGTTGCTGTCTATGAGCTTGGAGCGGACGAAGTTTGTGTGGTAGGTCACTACGATTGTGGAATGGCAAGCTTAGAAGCTCAAAATACGTTGAAGAAAATGAAGGATCGTGGAGTAAGCCAAGAGAGCTTAGATATGCTAAATTATGCTGGAGTGGATTTTGAAAAGTTTTTACGTGGCTTTGATTGTGTCGAAGACAGTGTGAAACACAGTGTGGAACTTATTCGCAAACATCCGCTATTGCCCAGAGATATACCTGTCCATGGATTAGTGATCGATCCAAAATCAGGTAGACTGGATGTTATGGTTAACGGCTATCAAGCCGAGCTGTCTTCAACTGTGTAATCATTTGTACATAAAAAGAAGAAAAGCGGTCAAGTCTTTTGGACAACCGCTTTTTTCATGTCATAGGGGATGTCGGATTTACGTTTCTTTTCTAACAGAAAATAAATGATCGACTTCCTGATAAGAAAGTACATCTGAGGTTATTGGAAGAAAGTTTCCATGATTCAATAATTGTTCTCCTGCATTTTTTAAGAAAGTCATAGTTGCTCGAAATGGTGCCGACCCACAACTGACTCTTTGGATACCGATTTCCTTCAGTTTGGAAATAGAAGGAGTATTAGCAGCAGCTAATAGATTTATGGGACAGGAAACTTCGCTCCTTAACAGTTGAATTTCTTCTATACTGCTTATACCAGGAACGAATATACCGTCAGCACCCGCTTTTTCATAGGCTTTTGCTCGTTTGATCATTTTGTGAATACGAAGCGAAGGATCACCTATGTTACACCAATACAGATCTGTGCAGGCATTTAGAAAGATCGGGATCCCCTCTTTTATACAGAGTTCCTTGATTGCTGCAATTTTTTTTTGCTGTACGGAAATATCATATAGAGGATCTTTTGAATCCATAGTACTATCCTCGAGATTAATACCTGTTGCGCCGATCAAGATCATTTGTCTTACATTTTGTAAAATCTCCTGTATGCTTTCCCCATACCCATCTTCCATGTCTACCGTGACAGGTACATCTACGGCTTTGATAATTTGTTCAATGGTGGCAATTGCTGTTTGGAAAGGTATCTTTCTATCTTGATATCCCGATGAAGCAGCTATGCCAGCACTCGTTGTACCTATTGCTTTAAAACCACATTCTTCCAATATCTTTGCGCTGATCGCATCCCATGCATTCGGTAAAATAAAAAAATCGGAATGTAAATTTCGAAATGTAGCGTTTTTTAACATGTGATTTTCCATCTTCATTACTCCTTTTTTCTTTAGAAATATGCATGGAAGAGATACAATTATTGTAAATTATAAAAACTTCGATTAACATCGAAGTATGGAATACAAAAAGGATGGAAAAGAAAATGAGTACAAATCCAAATATAGCAGAAATAGCATCTCTTTTAGGTGAACGTTCTCGAGCTGCAATTATGATTCGACTGATGGATGGAAGATTTCATACAGCAAGCGAGCTTGCATGGATGGCTGGTATTCAACCTCAGACAGCAAGTTTTCATCTTGCGAAACTAGTATCGAGTAAACTAGTGGTTGTAGAAAAACATGGTCGACATCGCTATTTTCAACTTGCTAATTCTCATATTGCCCAGATAGTAGAGTCTTTGTTAACGATATCTAGACCTGCGGAAATAAAATCACTTCATCAGTCGGTTGAAATGAATGCTCTTTCTCATGCGAGAACTTGTTATGATCATTTAGCTGGAAAATTAGGAGTTCTATTAACCAATTCCCTATTTTGGATTTATAGCAAAACATAAGGAACAATTGTTTGTAACGAAGCGAGGAGAGCACTTTTTTGCTGATCTGGGATTGGATTTACCTACTTTAAGAAAAAAGCGCCGGGTATTTTGCAGAGCTTGTTTAGACTGGAGTGAAAGGCAGCATCATCTTGCAGGTGCACTGGGAAATGCATTATGTAATTATTTTTTTGCATCCAAATGGATCGTCCAATCCCCCTCTAGCCGTGCTGTAAAAATTACCGATCAAGGAAAGATTGGCTTAAAAGAAACCTTTCATTTGGATGTGGATACATTTTAGCTACAAGAGGATGTTGCATAAATAAATTAGAAAACGGTATAAAGTCGCTTGATGTATGTGCATCTAAGGCACAAGTCGCACTATGCCACTTTAGCGGCAAGTTGCTCTATGTTTTCCGCGTCTGTTGTGGAAAAACACAAAGGACGATCCATTCACTCAAGCGAGACTTGTGACCTTGTCTGAGGTGCACATCTGCGTTTTAGATACGAAGAATGCGACAGGCTCTACAAGGGTTAGAAAGGAGGAGCCTAAGTTATTTCCTTTTGGGACATCGTGAACTTATCCAATAGGATGATTTACTTTTATCTAGACATACATATGCTTTTTTGCACTTATATACAAATTTTTCCTTAATAAGAAAAATCGATCATCTATTACGATACTATTGCTGGTTCATCGTCAAAAAATAATGCCTCCCAGATCCCAATGACATGTTTTCTTCTTGTGATTTTATGGTACAATTGTACTATAACTTTATGATACGATCGTGCTATAAAAGGAGGTTAAAGTTCGTGCTTGCTATGTTTATTATTGCAGGCGAAATTATGTTTTGGGTATTGGTATTAGGTGGTTTGGTCTGCCGATATATATTCCAAAAAAAGAAACTTGGTGCTTTTTTTCTATGGAGTACACCTATAGTGGATCTAGTGATTCTCCTTGTAACAATAGTTGATCTTAGAAATGGAGGAACTGCAAATTTTGTTCACGGATTAGCTGCGATTTATATTGGTGTAACCTTTGTTTTTGGAAAATCAATGATTGATTGGGCGGATAAAAGATTTGCACACCGTTATAACAATGGTCCAGAGCCACAAAAGCCACCAAAGTATGGCAAAACTCATGCGAAAAAAGAACGAAAACAATGGATTCAGCACTTATTCGCATGGATGATCGGCTGTGGTTTGTTAAGTATATTGATATGGGTCACAGGAGATGAGAGCAGGACAAGTCAACTGATGTACACGATCAGCTTGTGGACCATTATCCTTGTAATTGATTTTCTGATCAGTTTTAGTTATACGATTTGGCCGAGAGAAAACAAGAAAGAGATATGAGTGAAGGTTTCCTAAACGGAGGTAAACAATGAATCCATTCATCATTTTGGCAGTTGCTATTTTAGCAGAAGTATTTGGCAGTTCGATGCTTAAGGTTTCACAAGGGTTTAAAAAGATATTGCCATCCATTGGAGTAGTAGCAGGGATGGGTATAGCGTTTTTTTCCTTATCTATTGCTTTAAAAAGCATTCCTTTAGGCACAGCATATGCGATATGGGCTGGAACCGGGACAGCTTTAACCTTCTTAGTTGGGGTAATGGTATGGAAAGAAAAAGTAAATCTCAAAAAAGTGTTAGGTTTGGTGCTTATTATAGGTGGAGTTATTGTGCTGAAACTCTCAACTGGAGCTCACTAAGTGTAAAATGGAGGTTTTCTTCATGAAAGGTTATTTCGCGTTAGCAATTTCGATTATAGGTGAATTATTTGGAACTACGATGCTCAAGTCATCAGAAGGTTTGACTCATCTTTTACCATCTATAGGAGTAGTAGTTGGATTTGGAATTGCATTTTATTTTTTATCTGTATGTTTGAAAACCATCCCGTTGAGTTTGGCTTATGCGATATGGTCCGGAGTTGGTACAGCTCTGACAGCTTTACTTGGAGTTATTCTATGGAAAGACAGTTTTAATTTCTATACATTGATTGGTCTGATCCTTATCATTGGTGGTGTAGTATTACTTCATTCAAGGAGCAAAGAACCGGAACTATCAAACTAATATGTTGATGGTTCTTATCTTACTTTCTAGATAAGAAAAGAGAACGACCCATATAAGAATGGAACGTTCCACCATTTTTATGATCTCGTTTTATGAATGTAACTTCGTTGTGATGTCTCTTGCGATCCAGACTCCACATGCTCCAGCTTGTGCTAATCCCCGTGTGATACCTGCGCCATCTCCACCAAGGTAAAGACCTGTGATCTCGGACTCAAATCGATCATTTAATTTAGGTCGAGCGGAGTAGAACTTTGCTTCTACACCATAAAAGAGGGTATGTTCAGAAGCGATACCAGGAGTAACATGATCCAATGCTTCCATCATCTCTCTTAAACTGTTTAGTGTATGAGCTGGTAGAACGTAACCAAGATCACCAGGTACAGCTTCTTTTAAAGTTGGTTGAATAAATCCTTCTTTGATTCGTTTATTTGTGGAACGACGACCTTTTTGAATATCTCCATATTTCTGAACGATGAGTCCTCCATTGGACAATTGATTCGCTAAGCGAGATATCTCATGAGCATATTCCGTTGGTTGATTAAATGGTTCCGTAAATTGATGAGATACAAGGAGAGCAAAGTTGGTGTTTGCACTGCCGAGATTGGGATCTTTATAGGAGTGACCATTTGCCAACATAATGCCAGAATGGTTTTCTACTACAACATGTCCAGAAGGATTGCTGCAAAAAGTACGTACTCGTGTGCCGATGGAAGTGTTATAAATAAATTTACCTTCGTAGAGATGTTTGTTGATTTCACCCATGACAATATCGGATGTCTCCACACGAACGCCGATATCTACCTGATTGGAATACATTTGTAAGCGTCGCTTTTTCATTAAGTTAGATAGCCATTTGGAACCATCTCGTCCGGGAACAATAACTACTTTCTCAGAAGCTAGCACAGTGCCATCTTTCAGTTCTACACCAGAAATGACATGTTTTCCGTCTTTTTTCTCGGTCACAATATCTGCGACTTCTGTTTTAAACCGCATATCTATTTTATTTTCCAAGTAACGGAAAATACTTGCGAGGATGGAGAGATTTTGTTCCGTTCCAAGGTGACGCACCTGCGCACGCAGCAATTTTAAACCAACTGCAGCACCTCTTCGTTCAATCTCGCGTACTTCTTCTGTTAATGGATCAGTAATGGAATCGGTTGCACCGTGTTCCAAGTTGATATTGTCCACATAACGGATTAACTCCACTACTTGATCATTGGGAAGAAAATCTGTCATCCACCCGCCAAATTCACTGGTGATGTTGAACTTTCCGTCCGAGTAAGCACCAGCACCGCCAAATCCATTGGTGATCGAGCAAGCTGGCAGACACCCAGCAAAATCTTTCTTTTGAGTTGCTGGCGGGCATTTTTGTATTTTATGTTCTAGTATGGGACAGTTACGCTTGTAAATGTCATGTCCTTTATCTATCAACAGTATTTTTGCGTCAGGCATTTTTAAACTGAGTTCATAACAGGTAAAGATGCCAGCGGGTCCTGCTCCTACTACGATTACATCGAATCGATTACTCACAGCAAATCCCCCTCAAAATTTTTTAGGCAAACCTTATATAAGATACATGATTTACCCCTAAATAGCAATAAAAATATTTATTTAATCATATAGTGAACCATCACCTATTCATAGTAATTCTCTTAAACAATTTATGCTATTATGATAATAACTCTGTTGGATCCCATAAGGGAGTTTCGTTATGCGAGTCACTGATCTCGTTGCCGACTACTGGTCCAAGATCCAGAACGTGAAGATCTTCAGTCCAAAGCGCTTCGATCGGCTGCCGTCCGTGGTCGATGAAAATGCTGGGATGAACTTCGTCGGTGAAGGGTGTGAGATTCTCAAGAGCGTCGATACTGGGACAATCCGCCTGTTCAGTGGGTGGTACATGGACAACACCATCTCCTGCAATGGGGTGGATCTGGTCGTCGTGAACGAGGACACCCCTGAGTACAACTACTACTACGCGATCGTCGCAATCAGCGCAGGGGGTGAGATTCGGATCGGGGACAAGTGTCTGTCGAAGGCTGGCCTCTATCACTTCATATCCACGGGAGAAGGACTGAAAGCGGTACGAATCGAAAAGTACTTCGCTAAGTCTTCCCTTGAGATGGACGATCGGCGGAACTTCAAGCCCATCTCGGAACTCTGAGGTGATCCAAGGGTAAAATTTTCCTTTCCTTAGGGCGAGGAAAAGCTCTGGACGACATTGTTGTCTAGGGCTCCCTATTTCATAAAATCAACTAATTGCAAATAGATAGATGAATAGATGAAAAGAAAAACGCTGGACGAACTTGTCCAGCGTTTTTTACACTAATTTACTCTTTTTGCACCCCAATAGTGAGTCTTGGTGTAGGTTTTGTTAATAGAATCGATCCTCAGATCGTTTTTCTCGTTTGAATTGGAGATATATAAGCCATCACCGAGGTAAATACCTACGTGGGAGACACCACCTTTGTACGTTCCTTGGAGGAAAATGAGGTCACCAGGTTGGAGATTACTTTTGGAAACAGGTGTACCAACTTGTGATTGTGCGGATGATGTCCTTGGTAATTTTATTCCTCTGTATTCACGGAAAACATATTGAACCCAACCAGAACAATCAAAGTATGGGTATGTCGTACCGCCAAATTTATATTGGACGGTTCCGATCATCGCCCTAGCTTTGTTCAGCCATGCAGTATCCTTTACTTTTTGAGGATCAGTGTTTTTCGTTTTGGAGGTATTGGTAATTGTTTTTTCTATAGCTTTTGCTACTGCTTTTGCCTGTTGATTTTTACCTGCTTTTGCTTGTTCATTTTTAAGCGTAGTTTGCAAAGCTTTGTACTTGGATTCCAATTGATCCATGTTTTTCTCTGCTGTTGTGAGGAGTACTTTCGAATCTGCTGCTTCTTTTTTTATCTTTTCTTGGTTTTGTTTGATTTGATCCGTTTGCTTTTTATACTGTTGGTATATTTGATAGTCATTTTCCATCAACAAGCGAATTCCTTCTAATCTTCCCAGAAATTCGGAAAAGGATTTAGACCCAAACAACTGAACTCCCATATTATTGGAACCAGAAGTATACAAACGAATCAATACTTGATCCAATCGTTTTTTTGTGAGTTCTTGTTCATTTTGTACTTTGGTTAATTGCTGAAATGTTTCATTCAATTTTTTGTCTGTAGCAGAAATTTGCTTTTGAACGTTTTCATAACTTGTTTTTGCAGCATTGTAATCTTTTAATGCTTGCTCTAATTTAGCTTTTGTGGTTGCGTTGCTAGAGGGTGCTCCATAGCTGTCTTGAGCCAAAAAAGGGTTAACGGTTAACGTGAGCGCTATTACCGTACTAAATAAAAAGTACGTCTTTTTTTTGTGAGAACGTTTCAACATGTCAAACTCCTTATTTGGATGGAATAGGTAACTTTTGGGCTTCTAGTAATTTCCATTATTTCGCAAATAGATAAAAAATTTTCTTCCCATATAAACAAAAAAGTCAGAAGTAACAAGAGTATATCATGTATCCTATAAAATAACGATCAAATCGGAAAACGTTTCGCAAAACTGACAATTCATAAATTATCTATTTTTATTTATATATTAATTGAATGTATATTAACACATTCTGAGCGCAATACTAATAAAGTGGGTGGCCAAGCGCTGCCCATGTTTTATTTTCTGCAAAGAAATGAAATAGAATATGTTACAATAAATTGTATATTTTGGATAATCAGGAGAAATAGAAATGAAAAAATTTGCTTTTCTATGGATGTTTGGAACACTAATGTTTATTAGTATTTATTTATCATTACCACCAAAATACACACCTCTGTTGCAATCATTACTATATCAAGATAAACCAGCTTTTCAAACAAAAAATATAGACTCAAAGGAAGCCTTGACTCAATTGCAAGAGATACCAAAGAGACGGTTAGGGGAAATGGATTATTATTCATTAAATCATATGATGGAGTATGGAATTGTGCAGGGGAAAGTCGATAGTAAACAAGAAATCTGTTATATCTATCGCGGTAACCACCACTACCAATTAGAAAGAAATATTCCTGTTCTCTTGCACAATGGGTTGTACGAAGGAATAGCTGCATCCGCAGTGTTTTTAGACAAGCATTGTTATTTACCACAGATAGTCGCCAAAAAAATGGTAGAAGAAAGCTCGAAACCTGTTTCTAAGCAGAGTGAATCTAGCAAAGTCTCCTCTTATGATGCCAAGCAAGTGGCTAAGCATCTTTCTTTTCTTCGTTCTCCGATACCTGGAGCACATGTAAGCTCAGTAGATTCGTCCTTGCCTGGAGCAAAAAGAGCATATCGAAATGGAATTCATGAAGGTCTTGATTGGTATACGTTTGGCACAGGAAAGGTGATCAATACCCATACACCTGTATTATCGATGGGATCAGGGGTAGTGGTTCGTGCTGATCATGACTATCAAGAGATGAGCCCAAAAGAAAGAGGGGAATGGTTAATTTTAGGCAGACAAAATAATGGACAAACTCCTATGTATATATTGGACAAATTGCGTGGCAGAACGGTGTGGATTCAGTTTGAAAATGGGGTGATGGCCCGATATTGTCATCTCAGTCGCATTTCTGCCACCGTAAAAGTAGGAGAAAAAGTGCACACTGGGGATGTTTTAGGGTATGTGGGGAACTCTGGGACAAGTGATGGTGTATTAAAAAATAACCAAGGTCTCCATCTTCATTTGGATATTCTTATTCACGGTCAATGGTTGTGGGGGAAATATACTGTAAAAGAGCGACGAATGATTTTAGAATCTGTTTTTAATCATTCCTAATAGAAGCAAAACCGATCTTCTCATCAGATCGGTTTATTAAATATGATTTAGATGTGCAAAATTCCACTGCCGACACTATACATAAGTGGAATGGTAAGCATGGAGATAATCGTGGCAAAAACAGTTGCTTGTGCTCCAAACTCTTCATCTGCTTTTAGTTGTGCGAATAGAATAGGAACCATTGAACCTGTAGGCATGGTCGACATCAGTAAGATGATTTGTTGGGTGAGCTTGTCCAATGGCAGAAAAGATAAGATACCAATGGCGAGCAGAGGAACGACAAAAAGTTTGATACCTATTGCAATGATCAATGGTTTATACGTTGTTTGCTTCTTAGAACGAAACAATTTAGGTAAAAACAATCCAATATAGATGAGTGCGAGTGGGGAAGCTAATGCACCAAGCTTTAGAAGCAATTGTAAAAGTGTCTCAGGAGCTTCAACCTGAAAAATGGATAAAAGTAATCCGATGAAAAAAGCGATCAGGGGGAAGTTAATCATCGGTTTAAGCGAGCGCAAGGTGACGGAATATTGGTGCTTTATCACCATTACACTCATGGTCCATAACGATATCCCAACAGCAGTGTCAAATACCGCAGCGAGAATAACACCCTTACTACCAAACAAAATAAGACATAGTGGCAGTCCGATAAAACCAGTGTTACCTTGTGCAGCAATTACAGCCATTTGACTAGCTTGAAATTTACTTATCCCAAGTAGTCGAGCAAACCACCATGTTACAACCAGCGTGATTGCATAAATCCCTAAAGAGAATACAAATACAATCAGCAAATGATGATATAAGCCGTCTTCTTTGGGGAGTTGTAGGAAACTTCCAATGATTACACACGGGACAGCGACATAGACGATAAGGGTAGTAAGCAGAGTACGTGTATCTGCGTTAAAAGTTACTTTTTTGGTTAACAGCGCCCCGATTCCAAGCATACTGGCCATCATTAAGACAGACTGTATCATCACGACAAAATTCATTTCAAAATCCTCCACCGACCGTACATACTACGATAGCTGTTTTTTAATAAGTTTGAGATGTCTTTGAAAAGAAAGCGTATTTCTACAAAAAATTATTTCGCATTCCTAAGAATATAATTTTATGCAAAAAGGAAAGGCTGATCAACCGTTTTTAAAAATTCTTTTTGTTGATCGATAAATAAGGTGATTGCAATGCAAGACGAATGTTCGAGAAATTATCCAATTTTTATTACGCATGTTCCTTCATCTATTAAAATTGCAATTTCCATTAGGATACCTACATTGGGGATATATGGTATTATGATTTATATTTAATATTTGTTGAATAGGCATGGTGTAGAGCTTTTATGGTTTCCATAGATGTAGAACATATCAGTATAATCAAATTATTCGTTGTGTTCGGGATAGGAGTAAACATCATGGACAGCTCGATGGCGCAGATGACGCTGGAAGCTTGGGGAAACCAAATGCTGGTGGAGCACCGTCTCGAGTTGTTTCCGCTCAAGCCGATGCCTGACGAAGAAGTCGCAGCAATGATTCGAAACTTGGTTCTGCATCCTTCTGACTGCTATGACAGCAAGGCTCTTGCTGATACCGAGCCGACAGGGGTTACTAGGAAGGGTTCCCGTGGTTTGTGTATCGAAGGTAATTTCGAGGATCGCAGCCTTAACGTCAAGAGCGATGGGTGATGGCTACTATTGGTACGATCTTCGTTTGGTTCCGATGGAACGCATGATTTGGGTCTTCGAGTACCAGGACACTGGTCATGAGATCTGGAGAGGCTTTTACAAGGACGCTGAGGATCATTGGCTGATGCGTTCCTACAAGGAATAGACGTCATCAGTCGACACAACAACACCCCTCTATGGTACTATCCTTTCGAGTATGCTGAGCGTAGAGGGGGTGCGTGTTTTTAGAGAAGAAATGTTACTCATTGTCTTAAAAGTTACTTATTCCTAGTAAAACTTACTATCTGTGATATAATTTGTTAGTC
Source organism: Shimazuella alba (assembly GCF_009831235.1). Lineage (GTDB taxonomy): Bacteria > Bacillota > Bacilli > Thermoactinomycetales > Thermoactinomycetaceae > Shimazuella > Shimazuella alba. The sequence continues at coordinate 300,370 of NZ_WUUL01000004.1, forward strand.
AACGTGTTTGAGGTGGAGGCGATCATGTCCGATCCGAGCGAAATTGTTCTGGCTTGCATCCGACGTAAGGTAGAGGAGAAGGTCAAGGAGTATCACCACAATCCCAGCAAGTTCGAGCTGATCTCGAATGAAGAAGTAGCTTCCCTGTTTCGGAAGTTCTTTTTTGTTTCAGATGTCATTCCTCCGACATGGATTCCTAAACAGTCCGTTGTTTTTGGAGACTTTGGGGACGTTGTTACCCATTCGAGTGATCGATTCGGCCAATACTGTGATCTGACTGACGTGAAAGTCGGTGGAGTGATCTGGAATTTCCAGTACCAGAATGGTAAGCGAGTCAACTACACTATCTTCACCAAGATGGATCCGAACAAGTGGGTAAAGATTTCGTTTGAAGAAGTGTGTTGCCTCTGATACATCAGACACACCCCCTCTTCTAGAGTATTCTCGGTGATGCTGCTGCAAGAGGGGGCGCGCAATTTTACGTATGGAGTTGTTTGTTGTGTTTTTCGATTAATACATTATCTGGATTAGGCAGTAGTTCACATTGTGATTCATTTTACTCTTGTATACTGGTGGTGGATCGACTTCGAAATAATACATGATATTCCATACTCCTTTTCTCTTATAGTTTGCTAACTAATTCCAATTCAATTTCGAATAAATCTACAAGACAATTGATAAACTGCTTTTGATCTAAACTTTTTAGACACTTCGCCATTTCTAGATGTATTTTATGTTGATATTCCTGGTAATCGTGTTCCTTGGCGAGTTGTTGGGCTTGCTGAAAGTATTTCATTGCCATACTCATCTCTCCAATCTCTCTGAATAAATACCCCATATAGTAAAACGAAGAAATAATATGTTCGTTGTCATACGTTTTTTCTTTATAAGAAATTGCCTCTGTCAGTGCTTTTTTGGCTTCATTCCATCTCTTGGACATAATATATAAACGTCCTAATTGTGTATGGAGATTCATGAACAAATAATCTTTATCCACACGTTTTTTTAAGCTAATTGCAGTTAAAAAACAAATTTCTGCTTCTTCTAAACTTTTTTTGCATAGGTATATGCGTCCTAGTAAAACCCATAAATCGAATGATCGATCGTTAAAAAGGTTGTACCTGGCAAGTTCTAATCCTTCTTTTGTGATAATAATAGCTTCTTCATAGCGTTGTTGTGTTTGTAAAATGGATGACTTTGATTCATACATGTTCAAAAGAACAAAAATGTTTTTTATAGAGTCAATATTCTCCCACAAATCATCAATGATATTAAGTGCTTCTTCTGAACGGTGAAGCCGGTTCAGATAGAGAGATTTTGAAATTAACAAAGAATACAAAAGGTACTTTTTTTCTCCATTTGTTTGGAACGCTTTGATGCCTTCTTCTGCATAAGATAATGCGTTTCTAAAATCATTGTTATAAAAGAACGTCTTAGATAAATCATAGTAGCAGAGAGATTTTGTGTTCATTTTTACAACTAAGGGATATTTGTCGATGCATAGAATTGCTTCCGAAAGAATTCTCTGTGCAGGTGGAAATTCTCTCTGCATGATCTTACATCTTGCCATCAAATATAAGTACACCGGATAGTAAGGATTGGTATCATGTATATCCATTTTTTTTAGCTTCGTAAATCCCTCCGCAGCTTCTCCTAAATCTACTTGATCATACATGGCGTAGAGATGAAACAGAAATAACCTTTCTTTTTTCCTCTCTTCTTCTGCAAGGTTTGGGGCTTCTTCCAAGCGGAAGCCTAGCTTATCTGCATAATACTCGACTTTTTCTTCTTTTACATTAGGAAGTCCACGCTCTATCAAGCTGATAGTGGCTATGGAGATCATCTCATCCGCAAAATCTTCCTGCCTTTTCTTTTGCTCTTTCCGCATTTTACGTAGTTGTGTTCCTAGTAGAACACGGTCTGCTAACATGAAATATCACTTCCTTTATAATAATGGAACCATAATTTTTGACTATTGGTCAGTATTGTTATAAAAATGAACGCCTCTATAATAGAAAGATGGGTGAAAATAAAAAATTAGAATTGTAGAAATATTAAATATGATCATACTATAATAGGTTTATATTTGAAAAGATTTATTTTTTTGGAAAGGAAGGGAAATGAAATGGTAGAAGTGACTATTCGAGGCAATATGCATGAGATAGAGCCAGTTTTAAGCAATTTAAACTATTTGCTCCCATATGCAACGAAAAAATCCGATAAAAACAGAGAAGGAGATCGAGAGATTGTTTACCATTTACATGGTGGAAATAAAGAGAAAGAACTGATCATCAAAACAACAGGAGGAAAAGAAATTCGTATCCCATTTCTTCAGCTAGTCCATGCTGATTTTGCCAGCGGTCAAGTTTTTGCAGGTACTGTTTATGATATGTTTGCGACTGATACATAATTTGTTAGGTGATATTCAAAAGACTAAAAGTAAGATGAAAATCGAACAAATATTTTTATCTGTTTGTGCGCTGAGAATACCCCCATCTTCCACAAGTGGGGGATGAATCGGAGTGTCAGACAAGGAAGGGGTGTTTTTACCCCCTCTGGCAAGTCTGACAAACTTTGTAGCTATTTTTTGATTAGTATTTCCATCATCTTCCCGTGTTTTCTTCCATTGTTGTGGTGAATTTTTTTCGTGCCATCGTATAACCTCCCATTGGAGCGCACGTTCTATGTGTATATCATACAGAAAAAGGAGGAGGTGAAAAGCGGATGCGCAAAGCATATAAGTTCCTCATCTACCCGAGAAAAGAACAAGCAGTTCTCATCAAGAAATCGATTGGTTGCAGTCGTTTTGTGTTCAATCACTTTCTAGCCAAATGGACCGATACATGCGCTGCATGGGCGCATTTATTTCTTAGAGAAGAAATTTAGCAAAATAAGTTAATGAGTAAACTTGTAACATGACTCTTAAGGAGTCGTTTTTTTATTTTCGGAAAAAGTCTCTGGATAAGGTGAGATGAGGAATGTTTTCAAACAAAAATGAATGTAGAAATGGTATTTTCTTGATAATTGTTACATAACAAAAAAAGATGTTATGTGGAGTTAAAAGTAACCAGTAATTTGTTTTTTTGTGATATATTATAATGGGTTGGTACAATACCTACCTAAAAGAGAAAGGGTCCTGTTATGGCTGAAACTCCTGAAGAGCGAAAAAAGCGAGAAGAGCGAGAAAAGCGAGAGCGGGAGCGTCGAGAAGCAATGAATCGCCATCCTTCTGGAAAGAAGCCCAATATCCCACGTCCGCGAGGATAGTCCTTGGATCTGTATGAGATTTAAATCATACATAACCCAACAGTAGGACGTTGTGGTATCCCATGATGGCATCTAAGATACCACAGGCCTGCATCCTAGCTCTAACGAGTAAGGATGCAGGCCATAGGTTGACTTATTAAATAGAAAACAATTTTAAAGTAACAAGAAAGAATAGATAATTGGTATACTTGCTTTAAAATATCAAAATTCCATGACTCTTCCATTAAACAATTGTAATTCGCCTTTTAGCTGTTTTGCGATAAACTTCGCATATTCATTACCTTTCGCCACATCGTGATGAGTCGCATCTTCTGGCAGCACGATCTGTACATAATAACGTTCATTTTCTTCATGTTGACCTACACCAATAACCATATGGTTATTTTGATGGGGATCTTTACCCGTTAGTAACAAGTATTTGGCTCCCTCCGTTTCTTTCTCTTCCATCGTATAAGGAAAAGCTGCTGCCTCATAATCCCATGCGAGTTGCTTTCCTGTGTTTCGTATCATTTTACGATAATATTCCAAAGTGTCTTTTACATTCTCTAATTCAATCGTGTCTGTTCGTCTAATGTAAGCGCTTTTTTTCAAAGGTAGAAACCGTCCTTCCATGTAAGTTTTTTAAGAAAAGGTATTATTTCATTCATCTGAATTGTACCACTTTCCTGAATATGTTACACTATCGACTAACTTTGTAAAGAGAGGATGTTCTTTTTTGGATAAAGCGGATCTATTTGATGAACTTCGTGCTGAAATTGGCTCTGTAGCAGATGGCTGGAAAGGAAATGATGCTGTTTTGTACGAGGCTGTATGTCAGCTCGTTTATGATCAAGTAGAAGAATATAAAAGCGTTTCCATTTATTTAGCCAATCACGATCATTTTAAGCGGAAATTTCATCAAGGATTAGATTATTTGCCAGAAGAGATTCCATTTGGTGAGACGGAACTAAGTATTGCTGCCCTACGTGGTGGGCTATCGTGTCATAATGATAACACATTTATACAATTGTGTATCCCATTTTATTATGGGCATCATCTTATTGGTGAGATTGTAATCATTACAGAACCTAGTGATAACATAAGTGATGACGATTACACATTTTTTTGTGAGATTGCATCTTTATTGGAAAATAAACTTCAAAAGTATAAATAAATGATAACCTATTGACATAAATAGTATAACACAAATATAATAAAGGCACATACTAATACAATGGAGAGGAAGACGTAATATGGAAACAATCGTCTGCCAAACATGTGAAGAAGTAATTGCCTTTCAAGAAGCTGATAAAGTAGGAACATTATACGGAACTTGTTGTGATTGTCATTCGGATCACCAAGAGTAGGCATAGCTTATCTCAGTCCACCAATGGGTGGGCTTTTTATTTAGTTAAAATGCAAATCTCCCCTTAGTAATTCATGCGATACAAAATCCGAATTTTCTACCTTACAGTTTTTTCTTGCATATTTAAAGAGGCAGCGATGATTTATATTCACTACCTCTCCATATACTCAAGAAATTTCTTTGAAATATCGTTTAGTCCCGATGGATGCGACGGGAGATGATTTTTGGACGTATGACTTTTACCATCTCAACCAAAGGGTCTTCCGTACCTTGCACGATTAATCCTGCTGCTTTGTTTTCTTCGATATATGCAATGTTTTCTTCCGTTATCCGTTCACCTGGCAGTAGGATGGGAATGCCTGGTGGATACATGAACAAAAACTCCGCAATAATTTGTCCAGCTGCTTGACGGAAAGGAATCGATTCGGTGTCGCTATAAAAAGCAGTTCGCGGTGAAACGACTAGCTCTGGTACATCTGGTAGGATGATGTTTTCGGTATTGTTGGATTGATCTGTTTGAAAATGAGCTGCAAGATCTTTTAATCCATCAATCAAAGACGAGATTGACTCATCATTGTCTCCTAATGTAACAAAGCAGAGGATATTGTACAGATCGCTCATTTCCACTTCTATTTGGTGTGTTTCTCTGAGCCAATCACTTGCTTCATGACCATTGATACTTAAATCTCCCACATGAATCAGTAATTTTGTTTCATCAAGGTCATACCGAGCTTTTCCATCTAGCCACTCTTTGCCTACACACAATAAACCATCAATTTCATTTATTTGCTTTCTCGCTTTTCTAGCCAATACTAAAGTGTCCGTGATTGCTTGTTCACCATGAATCGCAAGGTAGCGCCTTGCTGTATCAAGGGAAGCCAATAAAATATAGGAAGTAGAAGTGGTAGTCAACATACTTAATATAGATTGAACGTGCCTCGGATCTACTAAGTCACCTTGTAAGTTCAGTACTGAACTCTGCGTAAGCGATCCTCCAAGTTTATGAACACTGGTAGCAGCTAAATCTGCTCCTGCGTCCATCGCAGAAATAGGTAATTCCGAATGGAAATGAGTGTGTACGCCATGTGCTTCATCTACTAATACAGGAATCTGTTTTTTATGAGCGATACGGACGATTTCTTGGAGGTTACTGGCAAAGCCGAAATAATTGGGATTAATCACCAATACAGCTTTTGCATCAGGATGGTGATGCAGGGCTTCTTCCACCTGTTCGGGAGTAATTCCATGAGCAATCCCAAGCTTTGGGTCTAATTCAGGATGGAGAAAAACCGGATTGCAATCAGCTAATACGATAGCAGATGAAACAGATTTGTGTACGGTACGAGGGACGATGATTTTATCTCCTGGATTACAAGTAGCTAAAATCATAGCCATGATTGCAGTACTTGTTCCTTGGACAGAAAAAAAAGTTCGCTTCGCACCAAATGCCTCAGCGGCAAGTTGTTGTGCCTCATGGATAATGCCTTGCGGTTGATGAAGATCATCTAATGGTTCTATGTTTATCAGATCAATAGACAATGCATTTTCCCCAATAAATTGGCGAAACTCCGTATCCATACCTTGTCCTTTTTTATGCCCAGGTATATGAAAGGGTAATGGATTGGAATTAGCGTACTCTTTTAATTTAGTAAAAAGTGGGGTGCTGTTTTGATTTGGTTGTTTCATTCTTGGTCCTGCTTTCCACTCGTTATCACAAAACAAGCCTATTGTACAAGAAATGGATAAGAAGGTAAACGATATTTATAAGATAAAAACGTATTTTTATTCAAATGACAAATGATAGAGTGGCAGAAGTTGATCGAATGAAGTTTCGATTCTTTGTTGCAGCACTGTTCCACTTAGACCAACTGCTTCTTTTCGAGGTATCAACATCCCGCACAAAAATTCAGCTTTTTTCACTTTAGACAATCGCCTCATAATCGATTCCCATCCGCCTTGATCTAAGCTATCTACGGACGTGACGTCTGGTGTCGTATGGTCCACAGAAATATAAAAGTCCTTTGGAATCTGACTAATGTATTTTTCGATGTTTTGAAGGAAATGTTCCGCAAATGATTTTTTCTGTTCACATTCATAAATAAGAGCAAACCAAGCAAATAAATATGTATCTCTGAGTCCTAACTGAAAATGAGGATGTGCTTTGTAACCACGCTTATTGGTAGACCAAGCAACCCAAGTTTCTTCCGGTGGATGTACAGTTCTTCTTGCATGCCTTGCAATATGGGTATAAGTTGTATCTCCTAATTTGGTGCTCAAAAACTCAGAGACATGTTCTCCGATCGTAGTAAATTTCGGCTGTATTTCTCTTTGTAGTGCTTCCATTCTAGATGTCAATCCATCTATCGCGAATACATGAAAATCTTCGTTCGTAAATGTAGGAAATGCCATTCTTATCACAACTCTTTCTCGATTTTCTTCTATAGAATAAGAAATAAAATCATTTCTTTATCTATGTTAGTGGAAACGAAACCTCTGTCATGGAGTCAAGAAGGTTTACTAACTATCTTTCTTTTTTTCTTCTAACCTAATACCGTGTCCTCCTAAAAAAAAATTCATATACTAATTTAATCTCCAAAAGGACTGGCTTGGAGTGTTTATTTAAAGGCTGCTCGGGGCATCCTGTAGACAAGTGGCTCTGGTTACCACTTGTTAGTAAAATGTAAAGGGGTGCAGTGGTTCATGGAAGATGTCATTCGAGCTTTCAAGTGCCGAGATCCGGAAAAACGGATTCCAGTATTACGTATGGAACTGGATTATGAGCTGTCCCTGTTGTACGAAGCAATGCTAGAAAATAGCATGCACAAAATAAATCAATGCAAATCAAGGTTACAGGAAATTCGAAGAGAAATGTTAATGCTAGAAGCTCTTTAAAGGAGCAGGTAAGAAAAACCGTTACGATAAATTTCGTAGCGGTTTTTTTCATGCGTGGAAAGAAAAGTTTTCAGCATTTATCTGTTAGTGCGCCGAGAATACCCCCATCTTCCATAAGTGGGGGGGTGAATCAGAGCGTCAGACGAGGGAGGGATGATTTTTACCCCTCTCGCAAGTCTGACAATCTTTGTAGATATTCTTTGACGAGTATTCCAATCATCTTCCCTGTATCGGTCTCCTGATCGATTGCCATTTTTTTCAGTTGTTTTCATGCTTCTTCTATCCTTGTGGTGAATTTTTTTCGTGACAGCGTATAATCGCCCGTTGAAACATACGTTCTATGTGTATATACTACAGAAAAAAGGAGGTGAAAAGCAAATGCACCAAGCATTCCAATTTCGACTCTATCCGAATAAAGACCAAACAACACTCATTAACAAATCCATTGTCTGTAGTCGCTTTGTTTTCAATCACTTCCTAGCCAAATGGAATGATACCTACAAAGAAACGGGCAAAGGACTGACCTATCACGCTTGTTCCACACTACTAACCGCTTTAAAAAAGGAAATAGAATGGTTAAAAGAAGTAGACTCCACTTCTCTACAACGAGCACTGCGAAATGTCGATGATTCATTTAAGGGTTTTTCAAGAAACAGAATCATCAACCCAGATTGAAATCCAAAAGAAATAGGGTGCAGTCCTACACAAGTCAATGTGTAAATCAAAATATCCAAATAGAAGAGGATAAAATCAAACTTCCGAAACTAGGCTGGGTGAGGTTTGCGAAGTCTCGTAAAGTAGATGGACGTATTCTTTCCGCTACGGTCAGACGCAATCCATCCGGAAAGTATTTCGTTTCCGTTCTGTGCGAAAGGAATCATTGTCCCTATGTTCCAGCTAAGAAAAAAGCAGTTGGGATCGATCTTGGTTTAAAAGATTTCGCAATACTCTCGAATGGTGAAAAAGTCAAACCAAATCGATTTTTCCGCCAATATGAACAGAAACTGGCAAAAGCACAACGCATCCTATCTAGACGTACCAAAGGAGGTTCCAACTGGAACAAAGCCCGAATCAAAGTAGCGAAAATTCACGAGAAGATTGTCAACGCTCGCCATGACTTCCTTCACAAATTGTCTTCGAAGCTGATTCACGAAAACCAAGTAATCAGCACGGAAGATTTGCAAGTGAAGAACATGGTCAAAAACCATAAGTTAGCTAAGTCGATTACGGATGCCTCATGGTCAGAATTCACAAGCATGTTAGCTTATAAGGCAGAGTGGTTTGGAAGAACAATAGTGAAAGTAGGAAAAACATTCCCATCGTCCCAACTCTGTTCTTGTTTTGGTTACCGTAACAAAGACGTGAAGAATCTAAACTTGAGATCGTGGACGTGTCCCGAATGTAACGAAGAACACGACAGGGACATCAACGCAGCAACGAACATTTTGAAAGAAGGTAAAAGACTGCTTGCCGCAGGGACTGCGGTCTAAGCTTAGTAAATGTCCCATCCGTAGATGGGAGTTCCTAAGAATCCCCCACCTCTAAGCGATAGCGTAGGTGGCGGGAGTGTTCAAACTAAAGATCACACATACCCCAAGTATAAAAGCCTTTTTAAACGAGGAGTGACAAAGGATGGCTGTTCAAGTTTTTGCCCATAGAGGCTATTCGGGACGAGCGATGGAAAATAGTATGACTGCATTTAAGTTGGCGAAAGAAGCAAACGTAGATGGGATTGAATTAGATGTTCACTTGACAAAAGATGGGGAAGTTATTGTGATTCACGATGAAACATTGGAACGAACTACTACCGGAAAAGGCTGGATTGAACAACTTACTTACCCAGAAATTACGAAATATTCTATAGCCACCATCCCAAAGGAAACTGTCCCTACCCTATCCAATGTTTTAGAATTTTTTTTGGATACTTCCACTGTGATCAACATAGAACTGAAAAATCAATATGTTCGGTATCCAGCTTTGCTGGAGAAAGTACTTCAACTCGTGGAATTTTATAGGATGGAACATCAGGTTATCCTATCCTCTTTTTATCATCCGTGTATACTGGAGTTGAAGAAATTAAAGCCTGCATGGAATTTGGCATTTCTCATTGATTGTGTGCTTGTTGAACCTTGGAAGTACTCGACATCATTGGGAATATCGCAATTGCATTTGCATTATTCTGCAATTGATGAGGAACTGATAGATGGTTGCAGAAAATATGGTGTCCTTGCAAGAACATATACAGTTAATGAGGAGAAAGAGATGAATCGATTAGTTTCTTTAGGAGTGGATGCAATTATTACCAACTATCCAACTAAGCTAAGGAAAGTGATTGATCGCAAAGGAATGGAGTGATAGAGTAGGGAAGATGTACATATTTATCTTTTCATTTGTTATTAGGAGATGAAGTGGTGGACATTGACATCTATAGAAGCATAAGCAAAGATTTTATCAAACAAGGGAGTGTCGTTTAAGTTGTTCAACTGGATTACACAAATACCTCCTTGGTCGTTATACTTTATTATTTTGGTATTAAGTGTTGTTATATATAAAGTTGCCTTTGCGAGAAAATTACCTCCTTTAAAATCCCTTGTTGTATATATGGTATTGGCAATGGGATGTGTTTTATTCTGGATCATGCAGTTAGCGCAGTTTCCCATGATACAAGCACTTTTGATTACGGTAATAATTATCGTTGTTACCCGTGTTCGCCTCTGGTATAGTAAAAAACAGGAAAAATAGGGTTATAGTAGGAGTGGTTGAATGCAACAAAAAGATGCTTTGTTTAATTGGCTACAGATTCAGATCGTGTGGGAAGCTAGACCAAATGATGTATCTGCAAAAGATACAGTTGAGTTTTTTCAGACAATCCTTACCGAAGATCATGGTGTATCGGATTTAACAATGAAACGAGAAGATGGAGCTTACCATATAACATTTATTCAAAAAGGGGAAGAGCAATCTATCTCTTTCCCCATGGAATTGGCTGAGAAACTACTAAAAGATATTACAGAAGAGCCTAAGTATAATCAATGTCTCTAAGCTTTTTCCTCTCGATGTGATACTTTTGCAGAAATGCGGTCATAACAAGACTCACAGATCTGGATTTTATGCGGGTGTTTTATAATTTTTCTTGCTTGGAATTTTGTTGGTGTAAAAGGTTCATCACAAAGGATGCAAATTACTTTCATGACAATGATAGTTCCTTTCTAAAAACAGGTCTGTATAGGGAACAGTATACACCATTTTCAGTAGTTATAAAAAAGAGGGTAAAGCATCTGCTCTCTTATTTATTTATGTTGATAGAAATTAATATTTTTTGGCCATATCCTTGTTACATGCAAACGGATATGGTTTGTTTGTATGGGATTAAGATCTAAGAAGGATAGTCTTACTTATTAAAAGTTTCGAATCATAATTTAGAAGATATTTAGAGATATTAAGAGATATCTTCAGCATATACCTAAAATCAGAAGTTTTTCTGAAAAATAAAGTGATACGACCAGCGATGTAGACAAAGATACAACTTCTTACTCACGCAAAAAGTCTCTACTTTCGATACAATGTGTATAAGAAATAAAAAACAAAAGGAGCGATTCAAGATGGACTCTAGGGGATTAAAGATGTTGGTACATGCTAGTACATGGTTTGCACCGATATTGCTCCCATGTGTTGTCTTCTTGATTGTACAAGATCGATCCGTTAAGCGAATAGCGTTGCAAGCTATCTTTTTTCACCTGATTATAGGAGCCTTGATTGGGATATCGTGGTTCTTTTCCTTTGTTCTCATCGGGATTCCGTTTTTAATCATTTTTGGGCTGATGGCAATTATTTGCCCAATCATGGGGATCATCTATGCAGTGCAAGATCGCCAATACCAATATCCGATCGTGAAGTGGTTTATCCGTTAATAAAATAAAAAAGTATCTCCTTATTAAGGAGATAC
>NZ_WUUL01000040.1 GCF_009831235.1 Shimazuella alba
CCAGGAGTTACACCTGCATCACTTTGGCTGCTCAACCTTACAGGTGTCTTCGGCATGGTGAATAAAACATCATATCGACCACCACCAGCAATAAGTAGTTTTTGATTCTTTATTAAGGTAGGCGATTGAATATTATTCCCATCTATTGCTGCTACTTGAAATGGAACTCCTGACAATTGGAAAGATTGCGGGTAGTTCTGGGCATTAATAATTCGCAATCTGACAAGTGTACCTGTTCGAATCGTTTGACGATCAAGTGTATCTTTCAACCCATACGTGGGAGTCAATGAGCCGTTATCCGACAATTGCCACGCATGACTTAAAACGGTGATATCTTTTGTATTGGGTTGTGCATTTTCTTTAGGCTCTACAATCAAGGAGCCAAACAACCCTTTTATTACTTGCTTTGCGGATTGTTGATGGGAATGGTACCAATACGTTCCTACTTGTTTGGCTTGAAAACGGTAGACATGCGTTCCCCCAGGTAATACGGAATCTTGCGTCACTCCTGCAACGCCATCTTCTGCATTCGGAACATTGTAACCATGCCAGTGAATCGTTACTCCGTCTTCTATATCTTTATTTTTCAAGACAACTTCAATTATGTCCCCTTGTTTTACTCGTAATGCTGGACCAGGAGTGATTCCATTAAAGGTCCAAGCTTCCATAGTCTTACCAGAACTTAATTTTACTTGCTTTTTTTGTGCAACTAATTCAAAATGATGGTCTGCTTTCTTGTTTCGCGGACCTGTTAAGGTCGTTACACTTATTTCTTTATTATGCATGGAGTGGTTCATCGTTTGCATTTTCATTTCCTTATGATGCATGTTTCCCATATTTATACGATCAGGAAGAACAGATACTTTCATAGATGAGTAGTACCAGC
>NZ_WUUL01000041.1 GCF_009831235.1 Shimazuella alba
TAGAAGCTATTTCAAAAATACCGTAGACACATAATAATACATGCTAAAATACAAAACCCTTGGTACATAAGGGGAGATCGATCATAGCGAATGACAAGTCGTCGGAAGTTATCCATCCAAGCAAAACAGCGTTCCACTTTAAAACGCTGTTTGTAAACGATTCCAAAATCCGTTGGTCTCCTTCCTCGTTTTGGTTTTTGATTTTTCTTGAAAGGAATCCGAGTCAGAATGCCTTTTTTCTGCAAAAAAGTACGAAAGGCTTGACTGTTGTATCCTTTATCTGCTACAAGTATCTTAGGTTTTTTAAAAGGTGCTCCCCGTTTTTGAGGGATGCGAATTCTCTCTACGATTTTCTCGGCAAAGTTGATCTCGTGAGGGTTTGCATCTTCTACTAACAAGGCGATGGGAAGCCCTTTTTTATTTTCTACGATACTCAAGACTTGTGAACCCTTCCCAATCTTGGTTTTACCGACTTTCGATCCTCCTCTTTTTGCTGGTACAAAACTTCCATCTAGATGAACACAATCCAGTTGAATAAGTTTTTTCTCCTGTAAATCCCTTAATAAAAACTTCCAAATTCGGTCCCAAATTCCTAACTTTACATAGTGATGATGCCTTCTCCAACAAGTGACATAAGAGCCAAAACGCTTGGGCAGATCTGCCCAAGCGCATCCTGTTTTGAGAATATAAATGATCCCATTTAAAGTTTGTCTTCTGTCTGCTTCTGGTCTTCCTCTTCCATTTCGGGGTTTCGGAAGATATTCTTGTATCTTTTTCCACTGATGATCGGATAATTCATGTCTACTCATACTTTCCAGTTTAGTAGCATTTTCTCTATTTTCAATATCTTATTTTTATTCACTAATTC
>NZ_WUUL01000042.1 GCF_009831235.1 Shimazuella alba
TTTTTATTAGTTAAAAAAAGAATACCACACGCTATGCGTGTGGTACCGGAAAGCTTCAAGCGATGAAAAAAATCCCTTCTCGATGCTAGAATATACATGGTTCGTCAACCTGTATATCTAGAATGAGGAGGGATTTCATGTCATTAGACAGGAACAGTTTAGCACATACAAGATGGAATTGTAAGTATCACATAGTTTTTACTCCGAAGTATAGAAGACAAGTTATATATGGAAAGATCAAAAAGGAAATAGGAGTAATTCTAAGGCAGCTATGTGAAAGAAAAGGGGTAGAAATCATAGAAGCTTCGGCATGTAAAGATCATATTCATATGTTGGTAAGTATTCCTCCAAAATTAAGCGTATCCTCGTTTGTAGGGTATCTAAAAGGGAAAAGTAGTTTAATGATATTTGATCGACATGCCAACTTGAAGTACAGATATGGGAATCGAAAATTTTGGTGCAAAGGATTTTACGTGGATACAGTAGGGAGAAATAAAAAAGCAATTGAAGAGTATATAAAAAAACAAATACAAGAGGATATAGTAACGGAGCAACTAAGCATCATGGAATATATAGATCCCTTTACAGGAGAAGAGATTCGGGATGCAAAAAGAAAACGATAATAGCAGACCTTTGAGGTCTAGCGAGTAAAAGTAGTACAGTTGGCGAACCATTCAGAGCCCCTTCAGGGGCTGGTCAGTAATAAAGGCTTTCAGCCGCAGAGCAAACCACCCGTTCACACGGGTGGTTGTGATT
>NZ_WUUL01000043.1 GCF_009831235.1 Shimazuella alba
GTCAGCATTCTCCACACTTGTATCCCTTTCAATCTTGCGAAAGATCAACAGTCAGATAGCAGGTGATTTACAATCTACTGTTGATGACAGGCATCGAGAGTTACTAACTTCACCGAAATTCAGTCTTCCTATTCAAGCCACACTGTTGAGTTTGATAGTAAGCAGTTATTTTTCTTGGTTTATTTATCCATTTGAATTAAATGTTTTACATGCTTTTCTCCTATGGGCTGTATTTGCCTTGATACTAGTAATTTTATGGTTTTGGCAAAAACGTCGCAGTATAAAATTCATACAAATCCATTATGCCATGAGTACATCAGCAAGACTTTTACGTGCTGGGATCTCTTTTGTTTTCTTTGTTGCCCTCATTGGTG
>NZ_WUUL01000044.1 GCF_009831235.1 Shimazuella alba
ATCAGCATTCTCCACACTTGTATCCCTTTCAATCTTGCGAAAGATCACCAGTCAGATAGCAGGTGATTTACAATCTACTGTTGATGACAGGCATCGAGAGTTACTAACTTCACCGAAATTCAGTCTTCCTATTCAAGCCACACTGTTGAGTTTGGTAGTAAGCAATTATTTTTCTTGGTTTATTTATCCATTTGAATTAAATGTTTTCAATGCTTTTCTCCTATGGCTTGTATTTGCCTTGACACTAGTAATTTTATGGTTTTGGCAAAAACGTCGCAGTATAAAATTCATACAAATCCATTATGCCATGAGTGCATCAGCAAGACTTTTACGTGCTGGGATCTCTTTTGTTTTCTTTGTTGCCCTCATTGGTA
>NZ_WUUL01000005.1 GCF_009831235.1 Shimazuella alba
GTAGACTGCTTCTAATTTGGTCTCTAGTGAATATTTGGTCATAGAAAAACTGCACCTCCCATTGTTATGTGTGTCTAACAATTGGGGTGCAGTTCATTTGTGGTTTGGGTCTTTTTATTTACAAATATAGGGATTATTTATTTCGATTCCACCAATGAAGGGAACAGTTTAGATGCATGTAGGTCAGTCATAAACTGATCAAATGTAGGAATATCAATCTGTTGCTGTGCATCAGACAGCGCAACGGCTGGATTTGGATGTACTTCTACCATTACTGCATCTGCACCTGCAGCTAATGCTGCTTTGGCAAGTGGTACTAAGATATCACGGCGTCCAGCGGAGTGAGTAACGTCCACTACTACTGGAAGATGACTCTCATTTTTCAAGAGAGGTACAGCAGAGATATCGAGTGTATTTCGTGTCCATTTCTCGTAAGTACGAATACCACGTTCACATAAAATAACATTTTTATTACCACGAGATACGATGTACTCCGCAGCATGCAAAAATTCTTCCATGGTAGCAGACAAACCACGCTTGAGAAGCACAGGTGTATTCACATTCCCTGCTGCTTTTAACAGCTCAAAGTTTTGCATATTTCGAGCGCCAATTTGAATCACATCTACATATTTGGTTGCCAATTCAATATCACTTGGACTAACGATTTCACTGATGACTTGCAACTCGTATTCATCTGCAACACGACGAAGAATCTCAAGACCTTCGACACCCAGTCCTTGGAAGTCGTAGGGAGATGTACGAGGTTTAAATGCTCCACCACGCATCAATGTCACACCATTATTTTTCAATGCTTTGGCTACAGCACGCACTTGTTCTTCTGATTCTACAGAACAAGGTCCAGCTACAATCGTAGGAGTACCATTTCCTACTTGAGTAGAACCCAAGGTAACAACTGTATCTTCTGCTTGTTTTTTCCGACTGACCAATAAGTGCTTTTTGGAATCATCTTTTTGTAACTGCAAAGATGCTTTGAAAATTTGTTTGAAAAGGTGACGTACTGCATCATTTTCAAATGGTCCTTCATTATGTTCAACTAAGCGATCGAGCATTTCTTTTTCACGCTCAGGATCAAACTTAGTAACACCCTGTTTTGTTTTTATATCAGCAATTTCTTGTACAATACTAGCTCTTTTACTCAAAAGGGAAAGTAGCTCTAAATTAATAGAGTCTAATTCCTCACGTAATTGTTTTACATTAGCATCGCTCAAACTTACTCGCTCCCCTCAACTCTACTAAAATATTCATTCATTTTAACTGAAATATAGCTTTATGTCATCCATTATCAGAAAAAAAGGCAACTAT
This sequence comes from Shimazuella alba, assembly GCF_009831235.1. GTDB lineage: Bacteria > Bacillota > Bacilli > Thermoactinomycetales > Thermoactinomycetaceae > Shimazuella > Shimazuella alba. Next base: position 1,324 of record NZ_WUUL01000005.1, read on the forward strand.
TTTAGTTGCCTTTTTTTACTATTTCAATGTATATATATCTTCATCTGTCTCTACTTCATCTTCCATTTTAACTTGAGTTACGCCTTCTCCAACGTTATCTTTTATAGAAATCAATTTATCTTGAACTTTGTCTCTCACTTCAGCCATTTTCCCAATTACATCAGTACTTTGCGTCTTTACATCAAGTACGATTTTTTTCCCTTTATCTCGAACAAAACCAATGCTCTTGTTTATATCATTTCTTACCTCTTTACCTGCTTTAGGAGCTGTCAAATATGCCAAAGTCGCCCCTAATGCTACTCCTACTGCTGCACCAATCATAAAATCTTTAAGGTTTATTTGCGTATCATTTTTGGACATCTTGCATTCTCCTCTTTTCATTATTTTGTCGCCATTCTTGAACAAGGTTCATGGCAGCACCTACAACTGCTAGAATTCCTCCTAGCTTCTCTTTGTTTTCAGCAGCTGCTTTGGAAACAAAGGTGGAAACTTCATTCATTTGCTTCCCTATTTTATCGATTGCCTGAAATAATGTTTTCGTATTTTCCGTTTTGCTTTTTATATTTTCGACTACCGTTCTTGTCTCTGACACTAATCCATTTGTATTAGTGAGTAGATCATGTGTATCTTTTTCTAAAATAGTTGCAGTCTGATTTACTTGATTCAGTGTTTGCTTCAGCTGTTGCAAGGTACTGATAAGGTAGATTACCAGAAACACAACAGCCACTGCGATAACTCCTACACTTATTTCGATGATCACAGGGAACTCTCCTTTATCTCATTTGCAATACTGCATAAATTTGGATTACTTTTCATTTCTAGTCTCACACATCTATAATAGGATGTGAGGCACAATATATTAACACGAGGTGAAATTTTCATGGAACATACGATTGTTGTAATGAAAGGCGACCAAACTGGTCAAGAACTTTTAGATGAAGCATTACGCATCTTAGATCCTAGTGTCATTCAATTTGATTTGCAATTTGAAACATATGATCTTAGTTTAGAGAATAGACGTGCTACCAAAAACCAAGTGGTGCATGATGCAGCCAAAGCAATGAAACGTTTTGGCTTCGGTCTGAAAGCTGCAACGATAACTCCAGAAGAAAAAGGAGACATCGGCAGTCCTAATGCTATTTTGCGTAAAGAGACTGACGGAAAAGTAATTATTCGTACAGGACGACGTATTCCTGGTGTTCGACCAATTGGTGGTACATATGCTCCGATCTCTATCATTCGCATGGCAGTTGGTGATGCCTATGGTGCCAAAGAATGGCGTGAAGGAGACGGCATAGATGAAATCGCATATCGTACGGAAACCATCGATCGGAAAACTTGTCGTGCAGTAGCTGAATATTCTTTTCGTCATGCCAAAAAGATGAAAGCCAAAGTATTCGGTGGACCAAAATTTACCGTTAGTCCTATTTACGAAGGAATGCTGAAAGAAGAAATGGATGCAGCAAGCCTTCGTTATCCAGAAGTTCGTTATGAACCTCAATTAATTGATGCTACGTATGCATTGCTTCTCAACCATTCAGGTGATCCATTGGTTATTCCTGCTTTGAACCGAGATGGAGATTGTTTGAGTGATATGGTCTTGCAATTATTTGGTTCTCTTGCAGGAGCAGAATCGATCCTCCTTAGTTTTAATGAAAATTTTGAACCAGAGACCATCATGGCTGAAGCACCCCATGGGACGGCTCCATCCCTTTTTGGCAAAAACATTGCGAATCCCATGGCTATGATATTAGCTGGCGCGTCCTTACTCACCTATATGAATGATCCAAAGGCATTGACCGCTTCGCGTGCAATCTACGAAGCTACCATTGAAACCGTTCGTGAGGGAATAAGAACTGCTGATCTATCTGGTAGTGCGACAACTACTGAATTCACTAATGAAATCATTGCTAAAATACAAACGAAGTTGGAAGTATGGAATACATTGCAAGGATTTTAAACAAAAGCGACGGGAAATTTTCCGTCGCTTTCCTTATTTACTGTTTTCCTGAAAAGATAGAAATTTGTATGTAATCTAATTATATACTAACTCATAGAAAAAAACAGCCCTCATAATTAAAAGGCTGCTTTTTTTATCCTTTTTTAGCAGAATAAGAAAATTTATATTTTATCTTATCTGCAAAGCGACCGGGGTGGGGGGTGATTGTGAATCGACTAGGAGCGTAGCGACGTAGCGAGACTTGTGCCCTTGTCTATGGTGCATAAGTGCAACTAGACCTCTGACTTCGCCTTAAAAGGCTTACCAATCGGTAAGTCTTCTTTTACTTTTTTTTGCCTTGGTTTATACTCTTTTTGCCTTCTAATATATCTCTTCCTAATTGTGGATTAGCGCGAATGGTTTCCGCAAATTGGGTTACCTCTTCCACATCAACGTCCGCTTGAGTTACTCTCATTAAATACTCCACTACCATTGGCATTCCACCTTTGTCGAATGCTCTTTTGGCCCCATTCATGATCTGGCCTAACTGCTGCTCGCTTAAAACCTTCTGCCCCATAACTGTATTGATCATATTCGTTAACTGTCCCAAATTTGGTTCATTACTCATACCTACACCTCCATCTAATCTTCTTGGCTATCCTATGCCCATATGAAAAAAGTGGGTACGGATTTTTTTGCCTAATTCATCTGATATCTAGGTATAAGTTTGATCAAGCATAGAAAACACAGAATAAACTGAGAAAAATTAGCAAAAACATTTCAATCACATCTACTCCTTCATCCCATCATCACTTCACTTTTTTATGTACATCTTTTGCTAGTAGACAAAAACCTAAATTTACAATACAGGGCAAATACCTGTACAAAGCAAAACAAATCGGCATAAGGTAAATCAGCTACCGAATCAATAAATCGGTACAAAAAACGAATGCATTGTTAGGGAGGTTCTACTATGGGCGGCTTTTCAGGAGGAGGAATCGGCTGGGGCTGGCACCGTCTTCTCATCTTCATACTTGTAATAGCTACTATCTTTGTATTTGCTGGTGGTTTTGGATTCTCTGGAGGTTGCTGCTAAGTATTTAGTACAGGAGGTGATGCGATGAGATAAGGCGGTAGTGGTTTTGCTTAGATTCTACTGATTTCTTATTCGTTATCACTACCATCTTTCCCACTAAATATCATTAAAAAATTAGAAAACAGGAAAGGAGGTGTCAAAATGAGTGGTTTTTCAGGTGGATTTTTCGGTTGGCACCGTCTTCTGATTTTCTTACTTGTTATCGCTACCATCTTTGTCTTTGCAGCTGGTGGAGTTGGCAGAGGTTGTTGCTAATAAACCATTAGTTTAGTAAGGAGGTGAGACAATGGGCGGCTTTTCAGGAGGTTTCTTTGGTTGGCACCGTCTTCTGATTTTCTTACTTGTTATCGCTACCATCTTTGTCTTTGCAACAGGTGGAATCGGCAGAGGTTGTTGCTAATAAATTAATTAGGCTTGTGGGGAGGTGAGACAATGGGCGGCTTTTCAGGAGGTTTCTTTGGTTGGCACCGTCTTCTGATTTTCTTACTTGTTATTGCAACCATTTTCGTCTTTGCTGGTTGTTTCTAAAGAACGTATAAAATCAGCCTAGAGGTTTCTCTAGGCTGATTTTTCATTCAAAAAACCCTTTGATTTCTCAAAGGGTTTTCTTCGTCATGGTAAATGATGCAATCGAATCCCAGTTTTATCTTTTTCTAAAAGTTGTAGTAAAAGATGATATTCTTCAAGCAGCATAGATTCAAAAAAACGCATCTCTTTTTTTAACTTGGATTGCTCACTTTTATATATGCTTAATTCTTGCTCACAACTTGCTAATTTTTCTTCAATCTCTAAAAGGCGCTTCTGTAGTTGCTCTTCTTCCCTTTGAATAGCTCCCACCTCTTTTCTACACCTGCTTCCTTATCTTATGTAGAAGTGGTCGAATCTGCTTTCCCAACTATACTTTTGGTTAGAGAAGAGGCAACACCGCTTGCATTGGTTTCTTGTTTTAAGTGCTCTATAAGCTGCAAAAGCTCCTCATATCTCGTCTTTACTTCTTTTTGTACCCATTCTACAGAATTATTCTCTTGTTGAAATTTTTGATTATCTTTTTTGATGCCATCCACCTTTTGTTTTGTTTTTGCAATGGATTGCGTCAATTTTGCTATTTCTTTTTGCTGTTTTATCCATGCTTGCTCGGTATGCTTTAATAGATCAATCGCTTCTGAGAAAGTATCTACTTTTGATTTGCGTTTTTTTTCTAACTGCGTATAAACTCTTTTCTTTTTAGCTTCACTATAGGATGTTGGATTTTGGCCTCTCAGTACAGCATTCCAGCGAAACCCACAAGCACCTGCTGTTCGGCCAATCTTCTTCCCTACCTCTGAGAATGCTGTTAGTTGTGTACCTCCTTGGCTGATGGTGTAGAGTACTAATTCACTTAGTAATTGATCTTCTTCTGGAGTCCATCGTCTTCCTTTCACCTCATTCATCCTCCTCCATATCAATCATTTTTGCTCTCCTATTAAATTGATTATGTTTTTTTTCATAAAAAATACCCATGTGCAACAGAAGCAACATGAGTATTTACAACTTTATTTTATTTCTGGCAATTGGCAGATCGGTATGCCCAATTTTTGTAGTTCACTTAAGTCTAATAAAATTACTTTCTCAGGCAATTTTTGCAGGCACATTTCCAACCATTGCAGGATTCCTTTAACAGACACACCTTCACATTCTGGTTGATAAGGACTCAAATAACCAATCGCTGATTTTGATAATTTTCGTGCACCTTGCACTTTTCCGCGGTTTAACTGATGCATAATAGCCGCTATTTGAATCAGTCCATGATAAAAATCATTACTTCGATCTTGTTGCCATAATTCTTCTAATACTTCATGTGCTTCCCAGTACTCACCTTGATGATAATGCTGGAAAAATTGGACATATAAGGGATGATAAGTTTGCATATGTATTCCTCCAAAAGAAAAAGACCAGATCTCTGGTCACATGAAAGAGGGTCAAAAAAAGAAAATAGAAGCGTGGTAGCTTGTCACTGCTCAAAAGCAGCCTTGCTTGTAAGCAAGGAGGTCAGCCCTACTTACAGATGACATTGTACCATAACGAACGTTTTTTGTCGATATTGTGACTTTTCATTTGTGTTGTTTTCAGAATATAGCTATATGTGTTAATTGCTGTGTAATGCTTCTTGTTTCCAAAATAAAGTATTTGCTCTCTGCACGTCACTTATAAGATGTAATAATTCAGAGGTTACTTATACTACCATTTCCGTTTTTATCTGAGCAACAATGCATGATCCACTTTAATACAGCGATTCATAACTACGATTAATCCATTTTTTCGAGCAAGTTCTGCTGCTTCTTCATTTTCCACTCCAAGCTGCATCCAGATAGCTTTTGCTTTGATTTGTACCGCTTCCTCTGCAACCGGATATACGGTTTCACTTCTCCGAAAAACATCTACGATGTCAATGGAGTCCTTGATGTCCAACAAACTAGCATAAGGTTTCTCCCCTAAAACAGGTTCTGTTAACATAGGATTTACTGGGAAAATACGATAACCTGCTTGTTGTAGTGCTTCTGCGATCATATAGCTTGTCCGCTCAGGCTTATTGGAAAGCCCAACAACGGCAATATTTTTCGCTTCTTTGAGCAGAGTTGCTCGTTCTTGGTCACTTGGATTCATGTTTGTCATCCTTCTTTCGCCTTTTTTTACCAATCTTATCATACCCGGTACAGCCAAAAATACCTTTGGCAAAAATAAACGTACACCTTCATGTTCTTGTGAATACAGTATGAATTTATGATACGATAAGCTAGGTTAATTTGCATAGAAACAAAGGGGCTAGACGATGATACAGACATCAACAAACAAATGGGTAAACAAATTGGCAGTGCTTTATCAAACCCTTTCTTTAAACAGTGAACCGAATATAAAAAATAAGTGTATCGATCTTATGCAAAAAATAGATAATCAAGAGTTAGCTATTGCCTTTACAGGTCACTTCTCTGCAGGTAAATCTTCGCTAATGAATAATCTTTTTAACATTTCACTTTTACCTACAAGCCCTATTCCAACTAGTGCAAATGTAGTGAAGGTAAAGCATGGTGCGGATAAAATCCAGTTTCGTTACTTCGACGGTAGTATACAAGAAGTAGTAGGGTCCTATAACGAGGAAGCTTTTCAAGCATTGTGTCAAGACGGAGACCGGGCGACAGAAATCCTTATCGAGCGGATGGATATACCTCTTCCTTCTGGTGTTGCTGTAGTGGATACTCCTGGCGTTGATTCTACAGATGAAGCACATCGGATTGCTACAGAAGCAAGTCTGCATATATCTGATGTTATTTTTTATATGATGGATTACAATCATGTCCAAGCAGAAGGAAATTTAAAGTTTGTAAAGGAACTTACTGATCGGGGAAAACAAGTATATTTGATCATCAATCAAATTGATAAACATCGAGATACAGAGCTTTCTTTTGCCGACTTCCAACAAGGAGTTGGGACTTCTTTTGCTGCTTGGGACATTCGTGTTGCAGGTATATATTTTACCAGTCTCAAACAACCAAAACACCCACACAACCAACTTACGCAATTGAAAGAACTCTTACATCGCTTATATAAAAACAAAGATCAATTAATCGAGCAGAATGTAGAACGAGAAATGAATTACTTGATCCAACAATACATTGATAAAAAAATATCTGCGCTTCCCTCTTTGGAAACCCTACAATCGGAATTACAAACGAATCAAGATAAAAAATCAAATTACCAACGTCAACAGGAACAATGGAAAATCGAAAAACAACAAATCGCTGATCAACTGATGAAAGATCTCGATCACATTTTGCAAAATGCATACCTCATGCCTGCTAATTTGAGAGAACAGGCAAAAACATACTTGGAAGCGATGCAGCCTGACTTTAAAATGGGCTTATGGTTTGCAAAAAAGAAAACAGAACAAGAGCGATCGCATCGGGAAAAACAGTTTTTTCGTTCTCTGGTGGATACCATCTCTACTCAATTAACGGGACATATCGAAGATCTCGTAATCCAGCATGCAAAAAAACATGATATTTTTCAAACATCCTTCGCAGATGACATCCATGAGTCGATACCAGAAATCACACGCGAGTTATTGCGTAAGACAATTAAAAAAGGTGCAGGTATCAGCGGAAATTATGTTTTAACATATACCAATGATCTGGTAGAAGAGATCAAAACCCTCTATCGTGGTTTTGTGCGTCAATATTTATCCGATCATTTACCCCAGTTAGAAGCAGAAGTAGAGCGCAACATACAAAAGGTTGAAATGGAATGTAAAAAATTAGAAACCCGTCTTCAGCATGTTGAGCAAAATTTGCAGATGCATGCTGATATCACAGTCAAACAAAAAGAATTGCAAATGTTGTTGGAGAAAGATACTGTGCATGTTCCTGATCATGTTGTAAAAGAACTCTTACAGGCAAGAAAAACAAGGGGAGAGACAACCTCAATCTTGACAGAATCTTTCGTGACAAATCAAGAGAAAACTACTCCCCAAATCGAGGATTTGCCGATTAGCAGTAGTTCCATGAAGCACAAAGAACAGCTCCTGCTCCAAGCAGAAGAAACGTTAGCGCCTGTATCCGAACTACAGATCTTTTTTAAACAATTGAAATCAAAACGTCTCCAACTGGAACAGCAACAATTTACCGTCGCTTTGTTTGGTGCTTTTAGTGCGGGTAAATCTTCTTTTGCCAATGCACTATTAGGTGCTTCCGTTTTGCCTGTATCTCCAAATCCAACAACAGCTACAGTCTGTCGTATTTGTCCTCCTTCTACTGAGCATTTGCATGGGATGGCTACGGTTGCTTTTAAATCACAAAAAACACTGCATCAAGAATTGCAACACCTTTTTCAGTTATTCCGTAAAGAAACATTGCCAGCAGATATAGGAGAAGTGATAAACAAAATTCCATCCCTACTGGACAGTCCACTGGAGACAACACGACAAAAATTGGCTATCCCATTTTTGCGTGCGATTCAAGATGGCTATACAGAATTAGAGCATCAGTTAGGAAGAACGGTGTCCATGAAGCAAGCAGACGCTACCTTATATATGGCAGACGAGAGAAAATCAGCTTTTGTGGAAGAAGTATCGCTGTATTATGAGTCCAATTTGTCAAAACTGGGCATTACCTTGGTGGATACTCCCGGTGCTGATTCACTGCATGCTCGTCACACAGATGTTGCTTTTCGTTATATGAAACAAGCAGATGCCTTGCTATTTGTAACGTATTATAACCATGCCTTCTCTAAGGCCGATCGTGAGCTGCTTATCCAATTAGGAAGGGTCCAAGATTCCTTTGCACTGGATAAAATGTACTTTATTGTCAATGCTGCGGATCTAGCCTCTTCAATGGATGAATTAAACAAAGTAGTTGCCTATGTCGAATCACAACTAAATCAGTACGGTATACGACACCCGAGAATGTATCCTGTATCCAGCTTAGAATCGCTGGAAGACAAAATGCAAAATCGTGACTTAAATAGAGATTTTTCCCATTTCGAACAATCCTTTTTCCGCTTCATCCAAGAGGATTCGCGAGCTGCTACCACAGGACGTATGATTACAGATGTGCAACAAGCTGTTAATTGGATTGAAGAGATGTTGACTGCACTGCGGACGAGTGAATCAGAAAAAGAAGACCAGCAGCAACGCTGGAAACAGGCAGAAGACCGACTGGTACAAGTATTTTCTTCCTTATCGAGTACAATGGAAGAACGCAATCTCGTTCAAGAAATCAAAACACTGCTATATTATGTAGGTGAGCGTCTTCGATTGCGTTACTATGATGAGTTTGCTTTTTATATCAATCCATCTACCATTCGCCAATCAGGCAGAGCAGGACGAACACAACTAGCTACAGCAGCTAAAGAACTTCTTTCTTTTATTGGTAACGATTTGATACAAGAGTTTCGTGCGACTTCGCTGCGATTGGAAAAATGGGTGCAAACAGCCTTATCTACTTTTACAGACCAGCAAAGCACACACTACAAAACACAATTGTCAGGTTTGTCATTAGGCATGCCAAATGAATTCATCTTACCCGAGATAGATTGGACGCAACCTAATTGGGAAGAAAATCATCCTATTTTTCAAAAAGCAATCTCCTTGTATAAAAACAATCAATCTTTCTTTGAACAAAATGGCCGAGATCGGATGAAAGAACAACTGAAATTGCAAGTAGATGAAGTGATTACTTCCCACATCACGCAAATAACAGAGAAGTTGATTACTTCCTATACCACTGCTTGGAAACAAAACATCGATAACCTATCATCTGTATGGACCAAACAAGTAATCGATCATTTTGCACGTCTTCACACCAGTTTACAAGGAAACATCGATGAACAGCCACTAGTTGAATCAAAGAAGAAACTAGAACAAATATTAACGCAGCTATCATGAATAAAAGATTAAGGGAAACATGTATCTCAAAGCTATTCTTTTACAAATACAGATATAAAAAAGACAATCGAAGGAGCAAATGTTAAGAGCGACCGACCTTCATGTGCTATATGCATCATGATAGGTCGGTCGCTCTTTGTTTGATCCTGCCTCCAGGCAATAGATGTAGGGTTTACCTAAACTCTTTTCATTCACTTCTTCCATTATCAAGCAAAGGACTTTATCCCAATTTCTGATTGTTTGAAAATGCCAAAATCAATCATTAACATGTTGGTACAATATTTTTATTGCTTTTTCATCTGTTGTATCGTAACTAATAACCTCGATTGCATCGAGAAAAATCGTTGTTAGACCATCCTTTTCACCAAAGTAGGATACTTTAGAAATAGTGGCAGTTTCTTTCGTAACAGTTGAGACAAAAGCCATTCACCCAATCAACGTTTCCATTTTCTCCGTCACTAATTTGAATAGAAACAATTTTGTTATTTGCTTTTGCTCTTTTTAAAACCTCTAACCCTAGATTTTCACCTATGTTGTCATAATCAAATCGTAAGCTAGTATGCTCCTGATTCAGAGCATTGTAAAGTATTTCTAATCTCTGTCATATTTGGTATGTTGATCGATACGAAATCATCATCTATCCTTCCAACCACAAAACCATCTTCCAAGCCCTCTGAAGTTACATGCTTCATCTGAAAGTGTTCTTCTGTTATATACTCTATAAATCCAACCGCACAATGCTCTGGGTCAGAAAGATCTGTATAAACGGAGGTTAATTTATTGCTTGAACTAATTGATCCCACATTGGATGTATACTCATTTATGACAAACCATTCATTTATATTATAAATATTAACATTATAATAAATAACATACCTTCCGATTGGAATCTATCATCATGTCTCATTCTACTTCTAACCAGATTACAAGCTCAGTTTGACTTGTTCTACCGAAATACGACCGTCTCAAATCGTAATAACCTCTTAGGATGTTTAAAGAAATGGGAGAATAAAGCAAATTGGTCCCACAATGATAGCGAATGTCCAAAAGGTACAAAATCAAGTACAAGTTGGGCAAACTCCACAAGTAGGACTACTTCGTAGTTCCCAACAACGTCGGAATCGCTATTTACGTTGGTGGGAGCAAACGAACAGAAAACTGGAATAGACCTAATTTTAGTTCATATTTACTGAGTATTCCCGTATTTTGTTCATTAATCCCGATACCCTGAGTCGTAAAAGGTAGATTTATGTAATAGCTAACGTCTTTATTTTCCATTATTTGTTCTTCCTTTATCATTAGCTATTACTCCTACCTTAATTATTTTTTGGTATAGTGTCTGGAGGGACTTCTTGTATAACTTCAGGTGGTTTACTATCCTCAGTATTCTTACTCATCATATATGGAGCTATATGGAATGATAATCCAATTAGAAATAGTATTAATGACTTCCATCTTTTATCAAGCTTTAATTTTATATGCATCTTAGTTGGATATATTACTCCAACTAAGAAAAATACTAGTAATAGATTAACTATGGAAATTACTATTAATCCAAATCCCATTTTTATATTCCCTTCTTATATATATTATTAAAAGTCCAAACTGGTGTTTAAATGATACTTTTTTCTGGGTTCCCTCAAAATCAATAATTGCATTGGCTCCAAATGAAACATTACCTTCCCACGTGTACATACTATTTTATATTCTCCTTCACCATATTCAGAAGTTAGCTTTCCTTTTGAAACAATAATCTTAACTACTTCCTCATATGTCATACCTGTTACAATGCTTTCAAATTCTTTTCGTGTAAATTCTGGGTCATCTACTTGTTTTTTTGTCTTTGTTTCTTCTTTCTTAACTACTGCTGTACTTTTTCTACTACATTTTCAACGCCGATAGACTTATTAATAAGCGTTCTGCTGTTGGATATATACGGAACTTGAATGCCTTGTGCCGACCGGACATTATAGCAATAATTAGGGTTGGATATATCGTACAGTAATATTTATTATTTATAAACTATTATTTATTATAAAAACAAAAAGAGAGCTGGTCTTTGCGTACCAAGTCATTTCTTCCATTTACTAGATAGATGGCCCCAAAATCGCTCGTTGCTCCTTCTTGGGGTATTGGGATTAATGGAACAAAATACTGGAATAGGCATTATCGGATATGCGTAAAACCCTTGTGTAAAAGGGATTACTCGTTTCTCGTACGCTTCCTTTCTTTGTCTGATCAGTGGATTTAGCGGATATAAATATAACCAAATACAGCCCTTAATATCCGATAAGGCAGTAAATATAACTAAAATTCATGTCTGGTAAGGTCTATTTCAGTTTTCTGTTCGTTTGCTCCCTAAACCCCATGCACATCAACCTAAGAAAAGTGAATGTTGGAAGTGATGATGATGGTAGAAACAAGTCTTATGTTTTTGGAAAAATAGGCATATCAAATAAACCCTTAGCAGAATTTACAATTATATACTTTGAATTGGGTTACCCGAATCAAACCAGCTCTCTATGCTACTTTTGTGGTATACTCATAGACAACACCCAATATATCAAAGACCGTTTTTTTCTTGTAACGATGGGACTTTCGCCCGTTTTTTCCTAGCAGATGGAATAGGCGAAGGAGGATCTTTGCATAAGCTTGGGTGTTTTGCTGTTGTATTGCTTGATGAAACAAAGGAAAATAGGTTTGAATGATGCGGAAAGCCTTGTATTCGATTAACTCGATGTGTTTTTTACGTAGCAAAATCTCTCGCATTTGAAACAAGGTAGTGGAGCAGATCAGGATGGCGATAAGCTGTCTATACAGATGACATTCTAACCTCTCCCGTTTCACTTCCTTACATCGGTCGATCTGAAAAAACGATTTCCATGTTTTAAACACGATTTCCACTTGCCAGCGTAAGGAATAAAGGTCATGAATCCGTTCCTTTGGAACGATCTCCCAGGCAATATTGGTAATATAGACATTGATTCCCATTAACCGCTTACTCTTCTCCGAATAGGTTACTCCCTTTTTCTTCTCTTTATAGGCTAGGTCTTTTCGTCTTTTTTGTACTTGGACATCAGTAAGTCGATACAAAATGACGCGAGCGAGTAACTTTTTATCCTTTCCAATGTAAGCATCTCGGATTTCCACGGTTTCACCTGGTTGCATCCGTTGCATGAGTTCTTCCAAATCTAGCTGGATATATTCCGTTTGTTTCTTGATCGTTCCATCTCGAAAATATTCTGGTTCTGGATTCTTTTGATAGATTTGGTTATTTAGCTTTAAACGAGATACATAAGAAACACTCGCTGATCCATCTGATCCAGATCATCTAGTGAAAAATAGCCTAGGTCTCGTATACACAAGTCACCCGGTCGTAGCGTGGATAAACAAGTGGTACCAAAGGTTTTGTCGTTCTTTTTTAGGATTGGCTGGAATTATGTGCAAATCGACATCCAATGGTGTCGATTGAAGTAACACTAGATTATGAGATGAAATACCTGTTTCTTCCTCGATTTCTCGAAGTGACGCACTTACTAAAGAATTGTCTTCCCTCTCACAATGTCCTCCAGGCAAAAGCCACTTATTTAATGCTAAATGTTTGATATGAAGTACTTTCCCATCATTGCGAACCACAACACCACTTGTAGTGATGTGTATAGGCATATCTGAACGAGATGTTATATCAGAGCCATTTTGCAATAAATCTTCGTAATAGAACAGTTGACTTGCTTTTTCTCTTGAGAGAAGTTAGTCAACTCGCTATACAAAAACGCAACCCTATTACTGGACTTCCATTTATTTTTTACACAAAAAGCCTTTCTTCCTTTTTATTTCTCTATATGGTATGAAAAGGAATTTATTTTCTTTTGTCGAAACTTTTCTTAGAGATAAATACTAGGAGGATTATATATGAATTGGATAAAAATCAATGGTGGACGTGGTGATTGGACGAAAGCCAAAGAGGGAGAAAATTATCATGGTTATAGTAACAAAGAAAACGAAAAACCACTGGAAACATTGCTAAAAATGCCGAAAGACAAAGGGAAATTTTTCACCCCTGCTCCAAAAAAATGGTAGTTCCATAGTCCTTGTTAGAGGTCTATTTTTATTTTCGAAAGGATGAAAGCATGTTTTTGGTATGGATGATTATCATGTTAGGTGGATATGGTGTTGTCAGCTTATGCGCTATGGGCATTCTCTCCTTTTTCATCAAGAAATTGTCAAAAGAATTAGGCTGATATCATTTTGATTGTCGTCATGAAGATAACGAGTGTGGGAACTCCTTAGAAAAATTGTTCAACACTCGTTATCCGTTTTAACGCACAAAACCCTACTCTTCTTCGTATTATTCTTCTAGTTTCATTGGTACAGTGAATATTTCATCACCTGAATATTTGCTTTCCAGTCTGTTCCACTGCAACAAGTTCCAAACATGTCTTATGCCTAGTGATCGTTTCTATATATAGGAAACTCAATTTGTCATCGTCCCTCCTCTGCTTCCAACTCAAGTAATATATCTGATACATACTGTTCCAATTCATAGATCTTCTCCAACTCTAAGTTAGCAATAACTTTTATCATGGCGATATGTAAGTCTCGAACATCTACTATATTCGCTTGATGAACAAAACGCCATACATCATCCCATTCTTGTTGGGTGATCGGTAGACGGGCATCTCCTCGCTTTTGTGACATGCCATAATCAATAAACAAATGGATGGCATCCAACCATTCTTTTCTGGTTTTGGCATCGCGAAAAGATTCCATCAAAACCGGATACTGTTCTCCTTCACAGGAATAGACGATAAATCTAACAATCTTTTGGCAGATCTGTTTTACTTGTCCCTTTTCCATTTTCTCCTCCCTCTGTGGAACGATCATACATAAAAGCTGCGGTATTCCCCTCTAACGAGATAAAAAGCAGCACTTATATAAAAAATATCGATCATCCGTTTAAGAAAGATATAAATGCACAAATCCATTCATCAATCCGACTACACTCACTCTCCATCCATTTAGAAAATATCTTTCTAGTGAATAGAAAATCTATTCAATCTAAGATGATAAGTGAGGTGGATAAGGATGAATACTTTTATAAAAATGGTTTTTTGGGATATAGAAAATTTAATTTTCAGAATTATAATGAGAAGTGTCTGCGGCTGTTATTTATATCATACATATAAATTCTATTTAGTTCAAATATTTATATTTTTATGATTAGTTGTGTTTCCTGTGTACTACCACCTTCATGTATAAAATTTAAAAAGCGAATCCAAGTACTAAACATACAGCTTCTCTACTCCATCCTCCGGTCAATAAAAAAAATGATACTTAGTCTTCATTGCAGTGGAATCATCTGTTACCCTAACATATTATACAGCTTACTATTCGTAAAAACATACTGACGAGATGTCCAATTGACATCTCGTCAGTGAGCGAATTCTAGTGAACTAAGAAAAGAGGATTTTATGCATTTCAGGGATGGATTCAAACAGCCTAACGTGTTCTGCGAAGGAGTTTATATGGCATTTCAATGTCAAGTCCCAGTTGTTTCTTGGATCGTTTTGCAACTCGATATCCAATTCTATACCATCTGGAAAAAATACATCAATGTGATATTTTTTAGGTTTGATGGGATTCTGACGAAGAAGATCCTTCACTGAAGAGATCAGCTCTTGACAAGTAAAACCTTTTTTCAAATGTAGTTCGAATACCCCTTCCAAACGGTTGAACTCAACCCCACTAACGGCTACTTTGCTGTTCTTAGACATAAGGCCTCTTTCGCTCATGTAATGGACATTCTATCCACTACTAATATTTTACGTTACCATCATTTCAATGGATTTTCAATAAATACAGAGTTATCAAGAGTTAACGTGAAAAGGGGATGGTTCTTCTCTCGTCGCACAATCTTTTACCATATTTTTTAAAAAAGCCTGTTGACTATGACACTAATGTCATCGTTTAGAATCTCCTTAAACACTTTTGAGGAGATGAATAAAATGAGTCAAGTTAATACAAAAAATACAGGAGTAAGCGTTATTGGTCTGGGACAGATGGGCTCTGCACTTGTGAAAGCGTTTCTAACCAAGGGATACTCAACAACAGTATGGAATCGTTCACCAGAAAAGGCAAAAGATCTAGTAGCTCAAGGAGCGGTCTACACTCCTGATGTCGAAGAAGCAGTAGCGACCAATTCATTAGTGGTCATCTGTGTGTTAGATTATCAAGCAGTTCACGAAATTTTGGATACGGTGGGTAGTACTTTATCAAATCGAACTTTGGTAAATCTTACGAACGGTACTCCTGAACAGGCTCGTCTGTTAAAAGAAAGAGTGACACAATTAGGAGTAGAATATCTCGATGGTGGGATCATGGCAGTACCTTCCTTAATCACAAGATCAGAAGCAGTATTGCTATACAGCGGATCCCAGAAAGCATTTGAAATGCACCGACAAGCACTAGATAGTTTGGGCACTAGTAAATATCTAGGTACTGATTCTGGGCTTGCTGCACTAAATGATTTGGCTTTGCTCAGCGGAATGTATGGTATGTTTGGTGGATTTATCCATTCCGTAGCACTAGTTAGATCGGAGAAAGTCAATGCCACAGAATTCACCTCAGAGTTACTTATTCCATGGCTTCATGCAATGATGACCACTCTGCCTAAAATGGCTCAAATGATCGACTCTGGTGATTATAAAACAAAAGATGCTAATTTAGAGATGCAAGCATCTCTGGACACAATCGGTGATGTAAGTCGAGCACAAGGAATCAGCACAGAATTAACAGATCCTATATTCTCCCTTATGCAACGTCGCGTAGCAGATGGTCATGGCGATGATGATTTCCCTAGTGTAATTGAATTATTGAGACAGTCAACTAATTAATTTAATGCTATAGTACTAGATTGCATTTTCTCCATACTTGCTAAGTAATTCATTAGATCACCTGACTTTATAGTATACTTTGTGTGAAGGCGACATTGGAAAGGAGGATCTTTTTTTGAAGATAAGCGAATTATCTAAAATCACAGGTGCCAGTATTCGTTCCATACGCCATTATGAGAAGAGAAATTTACTTACTTCAACTCGTCTTGATAATGGATACCGAGAGTTTGATAAATCTGCGATTGATCGGATTAAAACGATACAAATTTACTTAGGACTAGGTTTAACTACAGAACAAATAGAAGAAATCTTCAACTGCATGGATACCGACATCAATGAGGATTATGACTTTTTTTGTGATGAGATGTTACGTTTATATAAAGACAAATTAGATGAAATAAATTCCAAAGTGAATGCACTGTCCGTTGTAAAACATCGTTTAGAAAAGCAAATTAGCCAATTTTAAAGCATTTAGTTTGAAAACCATAATGTGAGTTGCCACCCATTCATGGTGATTGAGATATAATTCCAAAGTTATTTCAAAATAAAAAGCTAACTCTTCTTTTAAATAGAAAAGTTAGCTTTTTAAATATTGGATTTCATATGTTTAATCCACCTCCTCTTTCATCTGTGACCAATAATGCCCTCGAACCACTAAGAAACAGATCAATTGCACAAGAAAAAAGGACCACATGAAGTAATTGTCGGCTGATATACATGGAAACCTTGCGACTTAACCATTACTTTCACTACCCCAATAGTATAAAAGATCGAAAAGGACAATAAATAGCATAAGGTCACAGTACTCTTTCATTACATATAAAATAAAAGCAATTGCGGCAAAGAGATCCTTATTTTTTATTCCAAAAGACATGTAACTACTTTTCATATTCGTCATCGTCATCAGAAATGGTTAGTAGTGCTTGTTTCTCCTTGTGAAGATGGTTTTATTTCTTTATTGCAAGCAAGCTGAGTACTTTCACATTCCTCAAGCACTTTCGTTTCTTTGCAAAGATCGCAAACAACCGCTCATTTAATGGCTATACAACCTAGATCTACAGGGTTATCTTTTATCAGAAGTGCAGTGGTTACTAGCGTAGCCATTTATTCGACTAGAGTTCCCATATAAGAAAATAAATTATTTACTAGAGTAATGGCTATAATTGAATTATTGGCAATAAAATGTTTAAATAATTTTAGATCCTTTGGAAAACAGAAAATAAAAGAAAAACCAAAGGAAATAACACAGACAAACACACACTGTACCAAGAGCTTTAAGGAGTATTCGTGTATCATCTCAACCTCCCAAAATATTTAGAGACAGCACGCAGGCGATCTGCCTCTCTTCGTGGCTCAGATAAAGAGGAGAACAAGTGGAATAATGAACCCAAACCGTTCTTTGACCTACTTCTCTGGAAGCTCGCCAAGAGCGATGGGGATCCAGAAGAGGATCAGCTGGTCTTCTCATCACTGAATATTCTGAGATATTCGTTTCTGCGAAACAAGAAGCTGTGTGCAAGAATTATCTTCTGGTCTGCTTTGACTTCGCTTGTGGGTGTCCTCAGCTACTACTTTCTGAAGTGTGGACTGGAAGCAGATAGTAGAGAAAGTCAAATCTTTTTTCTTGTGATAGCAGCCTTCTTTTATGCGCTCACCGGACCAAGTTTTCCCTTTCATCTGACTTTTTACGATGGAGCTATCCTAAAAGCGGTCATCCGAAAGGACTTGACCGCAAAAATAGCTCAGAAGCTGATCGGAGTAAACCGTGAGTCGCTTCGCAAGTACCTCAACAAAAATGGGACTCCTTCCACTTTGGCGAAGTCGATTCCTGATTCTGTCAGTAGTGACTTGCTTGTCGTGGTGAAAGATCCGCTGATCTGGTCTTTCAGTGTTGGGGCTCTCTGGATTCTCTCCTGGGAGTATGCAGTTGCTTTAGTAGCTGGCTGTGCCTTGATCTTGCGGTTGGCCAAGCCTGCGATCCGTAAAAACCAAATGATCAGTAAAGACGCAGAAAAGATCAGTTCCAAAGTCCAGATTACATTGGACTCTTGGGCACAACTTCCACGACTGCACAGTGATCGAGGAATTTGCCAGTCCACAGCACAAAAACTAAAAAAACTCACAGAAGAGGAGGAGACACTCTATCGGGGTAACTCCTTCCATCGAGCATGGCTTGTAGCAGGTCCTCGTTCCATTGGTATCTTTCTGCTGCTTGCCAGTCTGCTCCCCTATGCAGTCTTCGTCAAGCACAGTGAAACGATCGATGTCATCCTGCTTGCCTCTTTCTTTTTCAACGGTTTCTCGGCATTCATTTCATCAATTGACTTCACTATCCGCGTGGCAGAGATGCGAGGAGAGTTGGTAAAGCTGGGCGAACTGCGCACTCTTCCTGATCGTCCAAAGGGAAATGTGAAGATGCAGGGATTCGAAGGGTTTAACCTTCAGGATCTTCAAATTCACTATGAGAACAAGACCTTGTTCCCAGACGGTCTGAACCTTTCAATCGGAACAGGCATCCCTCCAACAAATGGACAACCGGGAAAATCCCATAAGGTCGCTTTCGTAGGACCTTCCGGATGTGGCAAGACATCTCTTTCTCGCTTGCTCGCGCGCGATTTGGAAAAAACTGATGAAGACAACGGTATCTGGACAGGAGAGTGCCTTGTCCAGACGAACGGAAAGGAATACTCGATTGATCAGATTGACCTATTCTCCTTTTCTCAGAACATCATCTCTGTTCCACAGGAGACAGAAGTACTCTCAGCTGAATCCGTCGAACGAAACATCGAGTTGGCGATCGAGGCGCTTCCTCTTGTCAAAAGGAAAGAAATCGTCCTTAGACTAATGAAGCGAATGCAATTGTCTTTGGAGAGTCTCGATGAGCTGTGCCAAGATCAATCAGGTGGACAGCAGAAGCGTATCCAGATCGCTTCCGCGCTGTCCATTCTTGAAAAGCGAATTGTAAGCAATCCTCATCCTTCAGCAATCCTGCTCGACGAAGCTTTGTCGCAGCTGGATCAAGAGACAGCCGTCTTTGTTCTGGAAGCAATCGAGGAGCTGGCAAATGAGTATGGCGACACGATCGTCATGATCGCTCACTCTGATTATGCCATCTTTGACGACTCTTATGTATATGTCTTCGGACCGGACGGTCAAGGAATTATCGAAGAGGGTTGGAAGTTGGAACTCGCAAGTAATCCATCTTCTTCTTACAACAAGGTCTTCAAGGCCAAGTTCAATCCCCAGAGCTAACCTTTTATAGGTTTATCTGGAACCTTCCTGACATGAGAGCCAAGAAGTTGGCAGCATGGCAGGAAGGATACAACATTTAAAAACTTAATATTCACAAACTTAAAGCGCTAATATTTCTAAAAAAAGGAGATAGATAGTATTATTTCTGTATATGGGATATGGCAACCAAAAGCAAAATTAGGGACATATTTAAATATTTTACATATGAAGAAAGGGCATGTAGTGAAAATTCCTTCTCTCCGCCCGAAGTTATGCTTTTTCTTTATCAGAGGCATAATAGTTAACTAGCCAGATCTTAGTAAAAATATCTTGTAATAACCATGCCGATAAAATCACTCCTGAAACGGGAAAAATATAACTAAATATGGAAGTTCGTCCTGCCCCGATCGCTTGTACTCCAATCAAATAAAACCAATTCGCAAACGTAGCCAATAATGAGAGATAGTGTAGATAAAACCTAAATTTCTAAATGCATCTGCATCAACTTTGTAATTTTCGGATCATCTTCTATAATCATAAGTGAAACACAGTGTTTCTCCTCACATCTTCACTTAATCAAATATCTTAAAGGAATAAGACGCTGCGATGCAAAAAATTCCTTCTCTGAATGTCCATAAGTAAAAAAATCAACGGTTGACGTTATATAAAACAATGCAATAAAATCGAAACTATACTATGCGTTACGATAAGTTTGTCGTCCTTATTTTACGAAATTTTTTTATTATTTTAATCCACCTCTAGAAAGGGACTTGAAGATGTTTTCGTTTGTTATCCCTTGTTATAATGAAGAACCTATTTTACATCGTTTCCACAAAGCAATTACTACTGTGCTCCAAGAGAACAATCTCCCCTATGAACTGATTTTCGTTAACGATGGTAGTAAAGATCGAACGGTTGAGATATTGAAAGAAATTACAGAGCATGATTCACGAGCGCATTACGTGTCCTTTAGCCGTAATTTTGGTAAAGAATCTGCGATGTTAGCTGGACTGAACTTTTCTTCAGGGGAAGCAGTCATGATTATGGACGCTGATTTGCAGCATCCACCTTTTTTGATTCCACAAATGGTTCAAGCTTATCGGGATGGCTATGATCAAGTGATCACAAAGCGTACCCGCAAAGGGGAAAGTGGTATACGCACTCTTTTTGCCAGACTTTATTACCGTTTGATGAATGGTATGATCGATGTCATGTTGACAGATGGTGTTGGAGACTTCCGTTTACTCAGTAGACGAGCAGTAGATGCACTCTTATCTCTTAAAGAATACAATCGATTTTCCAAAGGATTATTCTCTTGGATTGGCTTCCGAGAGTATGTGATAGAGTATGAAAATGTACGCCGTGAACAAGGAAAGAGTAAATGGTCATTTGGCCAATTATTAAACTATGCGATGGATGGATTGATCTCGTTTAATAACAAACCTCTTCGGCTTGCCATCTACATGGGATCATTTGTTACGATCGCAGATATCTTTTACATTCTCTACACCTTTATCCAGATTTTAAAAAATGGTGTCGTTGTACCTGGTTATTTTACCATCATCTCCTCTGTCGGTTTTCTTGGTGGAATTCAGCTGATCTCTATTGGAGTAATCGGAGAATATATTGGCAGGATTTACTATGAATCCAAAAAACGACCTCATTATATTATCGAAGAGAAAAAGATTCAGTCACAAACTAAGAAAAGAAAGAATTCATCAAAGAAAGAGTTGGCATACAACAAATAGGAAAAAGACCCCTTCTTGAATCACGAAAGGGTCTTTTTCCTATGTTCAACCTGTTGATTATACTGGAACTTCTTCAGGAGATCCTTGGGCTATATGCAGTGGTGGTGGAACGAGCCAGCCTTTCTTCTTCAACATTTTTAATAGCTTCGCTCCGTATTGTGCATCTACCATATGAAATTGTCCGAACAACATCGCAATATCTTCACGTATAGCTTTACCCATTGCTTGAGAGTAAGCAACAAGTCCTGTTGCAATATCTTTGGAAACTGTGACAGCAATCTCCGCATCGTTGATTCTAGCGCCAGCAGGAATCCCTTCTAAATCTGCTGTTGGTCTTTCTGGTGGTGCTGGTGGTAATGCAACTCCATTTGCTTTTAATATTTCTGTAAGTTGTTGAATATTAGGTCTGATGACATTTTCAATTTTATCTTCTAAAAAGCTTCTTAAATCACTATCACCTGTATGATTGATAAACACTTGATAGCCAGACAATACAGCTTGATGTCCTGCTAAAGTTGTAGATAAATCAAAAACTTCCCCGTAATGTAATGGCTCCTTTTGAGGATTACCACCTAATACACCCTTCATAAACATCATCCTTTTCCGTTATTCGACTAATAGGTTTCCTCTTTAAGGATATTTTATGCAGATGATTTTAAAATTGATGTTTGCGTATGAACCAAGACTATAAATGAGACTTTCTTGGGAGCCTAATCGCTTAACTACCATTCCCTCCAATCTTCTTAACTATTGTTAGATTCATATAAAAATAAAAAGAACTTGTCTCTGAGGAGACGGAGTTCTTCTTTCGATTAAAATATAAGGTATTCTTTTGCGATATCTATATAAAAAATACTTACTATTGGTATCTGAATCTGGGTACGCAGTCAAATTGCGTACCCCAGCATTTTTCGCTTACCTGATATGTACCTCTATATTTGTACCAGGAAGCTTTTTACGACAAGGTGCATTTTCCTCCATACGGCACACGTTTTCCCCTGTTCATTCACCCTTTCATAGGTAAAGCCACTCTTATTTATCATAAGATAGTCAGTCCTTGATTCCTTTACCCCTGTATCCATATTAAGAGGGTCGTGGTAATAACCTCCCCATCCAACTTGGAATTCATCTTCGTTATCAACCTTCACTTCGAGGTTATTGGGGATACCCTTGATTGTTACATTAGTGAGATAGGTTGGTGTTATATTTGCGGACACAGTACACTCTTAGTATGTTTGAAAGGGACTCCTGTCACCTATATGTTAGTTCGGAGATTGTGAAAAGACAATTTATTTTGTAAATCCTATTTGTTTTGCTTTTAGGTGCTTTCTACTTCAAACAAATCGAGTACTTCTCTTTTAGATGTACATAGTAAATAATAGTGGATAGATAATCCTGGTAACGAGGCTTGGAAGTGTGAATTGTATTATAAGAAGTGTGAATTGTATTATAAGATGTAGTTCTTTTCGATCAACGAAAAATGTTCTTTGATATCTACTTAGAAATGGAAATATCCAACCATGAAACGACTTAAATTAGTCAAAGCAGTACCCTCCAAGACTCAAGTTCTTGAGGGGCATCGAAGAAAGCCTGTTACTTAGGAGCGCGCCTCCACGTGGATGCACCCATCCTCGAGCCAAATCAAGATCTTCTGACCGTAGCTCTCCAGACTCTTCTTGCCACCTCCGGCAGACTCACGACTTTCTCCTTCTCTTTGTAGGGAAAAACATTTTCTTTATTATACCAAAACTATTTTTCATTTACTTCTTTTATTTCATATATTCATAGCTTTTTAAGAAGAACCGCTCGGCTTGGTAACCAATATCTTCTTTGATACTACATACGTAAATGGAATTGCAATCAAAGAAGCCAGCAGAGGAGCTATATTTTCATCCATTCCTAGTTTATCAACAAGCAAATACACACTGCTGGTCGTTACGGTAACATTTACCACATAAGTAAGGGGAAATTGAAAAAATTTCTTAAGACTTGGTTTTGTTTTATAAGTAAAATACGTATTCATAAAGTACGAGCCAATCATACTGAGCACAAAAGCACTGATATGGGAAACGAGATATATCAAATGAAAAACATGTAAAAATAGAAGGTAAAGCCCATAGTAAGTACCAGTATTTACAACCCCTACGATGCAAAAACGCATCAATGGATAATACTTTTGCAAATTCATTTGTTGCGCTCCTTCACTAGCCTTTTTTCATGCTGTATTATACCGCAAAAATATTGAAGTATGGTTATTTTTTTCATTTTCAGCTTGAAGTCCTTCTTTATTAATTATATAATTTTTATCAATTATTTAGAGATGGGAGAGAATAAGAATGACATCAAAACGTACGTTGTTTGATAAGATTTGGGATTCACATGTCGTCCACCAAGAAAGCGGTAAACCATCTCTCCTCTACATAGATCTGCATTTGATACACGAAGTCACATCTCCTCAAGCATTTGAAGGATTGCGGTTAGCAGGGCGATCCATTCGCAGACCAGACTTAACGGTGGGAACCGTAGATCATAATATTCCTACGACAGATCGATCATTACCTATCGCTGATCCGATCTCACGCCAGCAGATTGAAACGCTGAGAGAAAATTGTCAAAATCATAAAATAACTTTATACGACTTGGATAGTAGAAATCAAGGAATAGTCCATGTGATCGGACCAGAGCTTGGGCTTACCCTTCCAGGTAAAACAATTGTCTGCGGAGATAGTCATACTTCCACTCATGGGGCTTTTGGTGCTTTAGCTTTTGGGATCGGCACTAGTGAAGTTGAGCATGTGATGGCTACTCAGTGTTTGCCACAAGCTAAACCAAAAACAATGGAAGTGCATTTTAAAGGAAAACTACCTTATGGAGTAACAGCAAAAGATGTTGTGCTGCATCTGATCAATCAAATTGGAACTGCTGGTGCGACTGGCTATGTCGTCGAATATACCGGTGAAGTAATCCGTAACATGTCGATGGAAGAACGCATGACCATCTGTAATATGTCGATCGAGGCTGGTGCTCGTGCAGGCATGATCGCTCCAGATGAGACCACTTTCTCTTACTTGCTCGGTCGCAAACATTCCCCTAAAGGGAGCGCATGGGAACAAGCAATCGCCGCTTGGAAAGAACTTGTAACCGATGAAGGGGCTACTTATGATGCGCGTGTCGAAATAGATGTCAATGAGATCGCTCCACAAGTAACATGGGGAACAAGCCCAGGTATGGGAGCAGATATAACTAAATTGGTTCCAGATCCATCTTCTTTTGAAACGAATACAGAACAAAAAGCAGCTGAGTTAGCACTAGAGTATATGGGACTTACTGCTGGTACACCTATATCAGAAATAACAATCGATCGTGTCTTCATCGGTTCCTGTACCAACTCCCGTATCGAAGACTTACGAGCGGCAGCAGAAGTAGTCGCTGGATACCAAGTAGCAGCAACCGTTCAAGCGATGGTTGTACCTGGTTCCCAACAAGTGAAGGAACAAGCAGAAGAAGAAGGTTTGCATCAAATTTTCTTGGATGCAGGCTTCGAGTGGCGTGAAGCTGGTTGTAGTATGTGCTTAGGGATGAATCCAGATATTATCCAACCTGGTGAACGCTGCGCTTCTACTTCCAATCGTAACTTCGAAGGTCGGCAAGGCCGGGGTGGTCGAACTCACTTGGTTAGCCCTGTAATGGCAGCAGCAGCAGCGATCAAAGGACACTTTGTAGATATCCGTAATTGGAATTTCAATAGAAAGGGGCAGACCAATGGAATCCCTTCGTAAACATCGAGGCATTGTCGCACCACTTGATCGTGCACATGTTGATACAGATGCTATTATCCCAAAGCAATTTTTAAAACGAATTGAGCGCTCCGGTTTTGGTCAATTCCTATTTTATGAGTGGCGTTTTGATGAAGCAGGCAACCCTAATCCTGCATTTGTCCTCAATCAACCTGCTTATAAAGGAACATCTATTCTTTTAGCACGAGAAAACTTTGGCTGTGGTTCTTCCCGTGAGCACGCTCCATGGTCTTTGACTGACTTTGGCTTTCGGGTGGTCATTGCCCCATCTTTTGCAGATATTTTTTATAACAATTGTTTTCAAAATGGAATGTTGCCACTTGTGCTTCCTGAAAAGGAAGTACAGGAATTGTTTGAGCGAGCAGCTAAATATGACGGCTATCAAATAACAGTAGATGTGGAAAACTTGGTAGTTACAGATGATTACGGTTTCCAAACTACTTTTTCTCTTGACCCATATCGTCAACACTGCCTCGTTAATGGGTTGGATTTTATTGGTCTGACGCTTCAACATGAAGACAAGATAGCACAGTTTGAACAAACGAGACAACTAACCTATTAAAAAACGTATGGGCTTCTCATACGTTTTTTATCCATATTTCCCCTTATCGACGAGCACGGCGAAAAAACTGGCAATGTTCGATAAACAATCATATTAATAATCGTAGCCAAAACCACTTTCACTAAATCATATGGTAAAAAGGAAACAGAAGAGAACGAATGTTTCTAGATCAATCGTCATGTGGAGACGATCGTAAACCAACCAATGCTTACTATATGGATGACCCCAATACCACCTATAGCATATATAAAAATTGAACCTTCCCTCCACCTAACTAACGCTTAGAGGTGAGGGATTATAGCCCTTGGTACCCCAAGGAAGTGAATTATATAGTAATCTTAATATATAGAATTGTACACATGACAAGTAGGAGTCTTAGGTGGGTTTCGTGAACGCTTCCTTCGATCGTCTGATGGAAAAATTCGCTAACGACTGGAGCGCCAACAACCTCGAAGCTTTATGGGTAACTTGGAGCGAACTGGCTCTTAAGAAGAGTACCTACAAAAAGGACTCAAGGCTGCTTTTGAGGACAACATCCGTAAGCAAAACACTGGCTAAGTAGCAAAGATAAACGCACACAAAGATCATTCTTTCTTCCTCAGAACTTTTCATGGGTTTAGATGATCACAAAACTTGTGATTCGTCGGTTTGCCCGGTACCAATTTCCCATACCTTCTTGCCACCCCCTCAGATCCATTGAGCTGGTGATTGATTTTTAATATATAATACTCAGAAACATTTCTCCATCACTGAGAATTAATTGGCATTATACCAATACCCTTTTAAAAAACCTACGCTTTACTTGCTTTCTTTACTCTTTCCTGTGGTGAAAAAGAAGGCATTGCACGATAGAGAGAGTACGTCAAAATCGCAGCCAGCACAGCTTTTGCGATATCCCCCGGCAAAAACACCACAAATACTTTATTAAAAATATCCATACTAAACGGTAAATGAGACACAAACAAAAACCAAGGAAAACCGACTGCATTGATAACTACTACTGATCCGATCAAAAACACCAGCAGTAGTTTCCACCAAGCGACTTGCTTGTTTCTCCCCATTCGTTCCAGACTCCATCCTACTAAGAAGGCTGTGATAAGAAACCCGAAGATATATCCTCCTGTAGGGCCAAATAGTATCCCGATTCCTCCAGCACCACCGCTTAATACAGGCGCACCGACTGCTGCTAATAAAATCCAAACAAATACACTGATCGTCCCCCAACGAGAACCTAAAATAGCTCCAACAAGCAAAACCATCATCGTTTGCAATGTGATCGGAACAGGTCCAATCGGGATTGCAATCTGACCACTTATTGCTAATAGAGCAGCAAATAAAGCAGCAAGTATCATATTTCGAATTAAAATAGAAGAAGATGACATATAAACATATTCCTTTCTCATTTACATTCTTTATTAGGATAATTTTAAAAACTCCTATTGTCAACTAGTTTCATATTTATGGTTTACAATTAGAATAAAAAACTAAGTTCCATTAACGGAATGATCAATAATAAAATCAAATAAAAATAGAACCTATTTAAAATGTAAAATAGGTCCTATTGCGTAGGAACGGGCTATTAAAAGGACTGACTCTCTTCCCTTGATTCTATTTACAAAACTATTTTAAGAAACAATTGGTTTTTTGAGGAAAAACCCATAGCTTATGGCGGAAACAATTAACAAAACTGCACCAATAAGAAATACATATTCAAAAGATCCTGTGGATTGTACTACAGCACCTGTAACAATTGGGGCTAACGCTGCTCCAATAAAACCACCAAAGTTTTGAATCGAACCTAGAGAAGCTACCATATTTTTGGGTGCTACGTCAGTCGCCAACGTCCATATCACACCTGTCGGAACAGAAGAGGCGAAATATGCGAGGGATAATAATGCGACACAAGTATTAATATCTTTCACATATGGAATCGGAATAACCGCAATCGCTGCTATGATTGCACCGCAGACAAGTGGAATTTTACGAGCTTTAATGGGTTGAAACCCTTTTCGAATAAAATAATCAGATATAATACCCCCAAGTGGAACACCGATAATTCCCACTAAAAATGGAATCGAAGCAATCCACCCTGTCTTCATTAAACTTAAACCACGATCTGTTTCCAAATAACCAGGAAGCCATGTTAAAAATGTCCACATCGTATATACAAGACCAAAGTTACCGATAATCATGTACCAAGTAGATTTGAATTTAAACAGATCACGCCATCTTACTTGTGCCTCAGTTTCTTTTGCTTCAGAGAGTTTCTGCACTTCAACCATTATTTCGTTCTTTTTTGGATCGCGATATGTCATCAACCATACAACCATCACAACTATCCCTGCCACACCAACGATAATAAACATAATCTTCCAAGAAAAAGCTAGCATCAGTGCTGTTAGTAATGGTGGTGCAATCCCATTGGCAATCTGTGAACCTGTATTGATAATAGCCAATGGTGTTCCACGATCTTTCTTTGAAAACCAATTGTTAACTGCTTTTACCGCTGATGGAAAGAAAGGTGACTCTGAAACCCCCAGTAACACCCGCATCGTATAGAAAAGCGAGTAAGTATTTGTAAAAGCGGTTGCAATCGTAACCGCAGACCATAGACCACTAGCCCATGCAAACATTTTTTTGGGACCAAATTTGTCCACTAACCAACCAGCAGGAAGGTTAGCCAATGCATACGGCCATAAGAAAGCGGACAACAATACACCCATTTCTAACGGAGATAAACCAAACTCTTTGGCAATGGTAGTATTGGCTACACTTAAATTTGATCGATCTAAATAGTTTATAACAGCTCCAACTAAAATTAGAATGACAAAAAACCAGCGCTTCTTGTTTACTGCTGAATCTATTCGTAATGTTTCGGTCTGCTGATCAGCCATGATTGTCAGTCACTCCTTGTTGTAAAATGATCGTCTCATACTTTCACAGGTGTATACGCTTTCAATTTATGCTTGTTGTCCCACCTCCTTTAAAGCTACACACCCGAAGGCGTGCTATTTTAAAATACCTACGGTGAACTCTACCTCACTATGGCAACAGCCTGGAGAAATTCTTTTGCTGCAACTGTTACTTTGTCAAAATCGCCGTCTTTTTGAGCAGCTTTTGAAATATAGCTTCCTACTCCCACTCCCACACAGCCAGCATTTATCCATTCAGACACATTTTGCGGAGTAACTCCACCTGTTGGTATAATTGGTGCTTGTGGCAGTGGTGATTGGATTGATTTTACATATTGAGGACCTAATCCTTCAGCAGGGAACAACTTTACGAAATCAGCACCTGCTTCCAATGTCTCCACTATCTCTTTTGGAGTAAAAGCACCACTTATCGTTATCGCTTGGTAACGGTTAGCAACCTTGATTATTTCGTGATTTAAATGTGGACTGACTAAAAGCTCAGCTCCTGCTAAAATAGCCGCCCTAGCCGTTTCTCCATCCAATATTGTACCTGCTCCAATTAAAATCCCTGAATCTGCATATTTCTTTGCTAGTATTTGGATAACATCAAGTGCATTTGGTACACTCATGGTGATTTCTAATGCCTGAATACCGCCTTCAATCGCAGCTTCTGCAACTTTTAATGCCTCTTGCTCACTTTCTGAACGTATGATGAGAACGATACCCGTTTGCACGATTTTATTTAAGTTTTCCAGCTTTCTCCACATTTGTTCTTGCCTCCATCAAAATTGTTATCTTAGCGTATATTCCATACGCCCTATCATTCATCCATATACAGCCTCTCACCACTGTAACCGAGCTGTCGAGAAAGCTTCCATGCTGTTTCTTTCACTAATTGAATGATCATTTCTTTTCGTTCTGCTGATATAGTAGAGTAAATACTTGCCACACTGATCGCTGCCACAGGTTGGTTTGTATGATCATAGATAGCGGAACCGATGCAGTACATCTCTAAATTATCTTCGCGATCGTCAATCGAGTAACCCCGTTCGCGTATTTCCTTCCTATCTTGCAAAATATCCGACAGAGTCACTTTTGAATAAGGTGTTTTACTCATAATCTCATTATCACTGTAAATGTATTGAATTTTTTCGGTTGGCATTGCAGCTAATAATGCTTTTCCAAGACCAGTTGTATGCAATAATCGTCGAGACCCAAGCTTGGCTGTCGGTCGCATGACAGAATCACTTTCTGCTTTATCTAGATAAACAACTTTCCCCCTATCTTCTATCCCCAAAAAAACCGTACTTCCCGTTTTACGATTCAACTCCTGTAAAAATGGTCTTGCTAATTGAGGAATTCCCATATTAGAAAGATAGGACATACCTGTTTCAAAAGCCCCAAGTCCTAACCGATAAGTTTTTAACCGCTGATCTTCAAATTCAATAAAGCCTTTATAGAGTAAAGTCTGTACCAACTCATATCCACTGCTCCTAGGCATGTTCATCGCGGTACAAATTTCGTTTAACGTTAAAGCTGAATTACTTTTAGAAAGTAGAACTAGCAAATCCAACGTGCGTTCTGCTGATTTATTGATACGAAGTTTTTCCATATACACTCCTCAATCTATGATTCACATATGTGAAATTATTTCGGTATTTCGATTTCGTGGTTTTAGCATATTATATTATGGCGGTTAGTTCAATAACCTTTTTCAAGGTTACTATTTGTAAATATAATAAATGAATTATGATGTTGAATTATATCGTAAATCAGTATAAGCTAATGGGGGAACTTCGCAATAGAGAATTCAATTCGTATATGTGAATATAATAACGCTTTCATTTTAAGGAGGATCAGATGTTGGAACCAACTGTCATCTTTTTGATTGGTGCAGCTGCATCAGGAAAATCCACGATAGGTAAACGTATCGCATCCAAATATCATTTCTGTTACTTAGATAAAGATATGATTTGCAACAAATTTACTGGTCAGCTATTAGAGTCAAAAGGATACTCTCCTCATGAACGAGATGGCAATGAATTTTATAACGATGTTGTGATGGACTTGGAATATCAAACATTGCTTGATATTGCAAATGATAATCTACAGCTTGGGCAATCCGTCATTTTAGATGCCCCTTTTCTCGCTTATTTTTCAAATAGCGATTATATCCACCAGTTAAAAGAAAGATACGAATGGACAAATATAAAACCTCTGGTATTACAAGTCACAATTGATTTTGCTGTTTTAAAAGAGAGAATGCACTCTAGGGAACTTGATAGAGATCTATGGAAATTTGCCAATTGGAATACTTATGTAGAGAGTATCAAAGAAAGAAAATGCTTGTGGGAAGGCGCTGAAAGGAGACAATTTGATAATAGTTCTTCGGAGATAGATGAGAAGAGATTATATGAGGTGTTATCGTTTTAACAAAGATATATCTATATCAAAAACATCCAACACTATAAAGCATTTTATCTAATTTATCACTTATTTTTATCTGCCTATACTTTTTTACTAACTTCTACTCTTGCACATGACGTTATGTCATGTGCTTTAATCATGTATAGAGGAGGAGTCAGAAAATGTATACGGTAGGTGAATTAGCAAAGATTGCAGGTGTAACAGTTAGAACAATCCAATATTATGACCATATTCATTTACTTGCTGCGAAACGAAAAACTAATAAAAACTCCAGATTTTACACAGAAAATGATTTGGTGAAGTTACAACAAATTCTTTTTTATAAAAAAATAGGAATGTCTTTAAATGATATAAAGAAGTATCTCGTTCATCATGAGGATAATAATGATTTAAAACACATGTTAAAAATTCAAAAAGAAATATTGTTCAAAAAAGAGATGGAAATAAAAACAAGTATTGCAGTAATTGATGCAATCCTATCCACAATAGATATTCATGAGCTTTATGATCTGGAAGAGATGATAAAGGTAACCATAAATCTAAACAAAGATTCGATCTTCACTTATGCAAATATCGATTTTGATCCTGAGACAACATCAGTATTTCAAGATAGATTTACTGACGATGGAGAAGTGGTGGAAGTCTATTGGCGATGGAAACGATTGGTTTTAGAAGCTTTTTGCCTCATAAAAAACCACATCAAACCGGAAAGTAAAGCAGGTTATCAACTGGGCGAAAAATGGCATGCCTTTGTTCATTTGGCGACAAATAATAGTCCAGAAATAATGGAGGCATACACGAAAACATATAAAGAAAGTCATTTATGGCCCACAGAAGATAAATTCTTAATGGATTATTGTGTTAATTTCATGGAGAAGGCACATCAATATTATCTTACAAAAAAGGACGATTAGATAAATGGAAAATCCAGAGAAAAATATAGGGAACTTTATATCTGAAAAAGCAAAAACAGACTTCTATCAAGCTTACAACGAAGCGATAAGCCAACTTCCGAAACCGAACAAAATAAATAATATTAAAACCCAATATGGTATCGTAAGTGTCTATTCTTTTTATAAAAAAGAAAATGAACACAAAGAGCCTCTACTCTTATTACCTGGACGATCTGCGTCCACCCCCATGTGGAAACCAAATTTGGAAGGATTGATGAAGGAAAGACCTGTTTATACGATAGATGCACTTGGTGAACCTGGAATGAGTGAACAAACTAGGCGAATAGAAAATCGGTTTGATCAAGCAAAATGGCTCCATGAAGTGCTTGTCCACTTAAAACTAGAAAAAGTTCATTTGATGGGAGTCTCTTTTGGCGGATGGAATGCAATGAATTTAGCACTGCTTCACCCTCAACAAATCGCCTCTATTAGCTTGTTAGACCCTGTTTTTGTATTTGAACCAATTTCCTTCAAGATGATTGCAGCATCTATCCCAGCATCTATTCCTTTTGTCCCAAAGTTTATTCGAGAAAAGATGTTGAGCTATATCTCTGGTGGTGCCGAAGTAAATGATAGTGATCCTATCGCTAAATTAATCGAATCAGGAATGAGCAACTACAAGGTTAAATTACCGATTCCTGCTCCTTTCAAAGATTCAGAGTTAGAGGATCTGGATGTTCCAATCCTTGCAATAATGGCTGGAAAGAGTACCATGCATAATTCTGAGAAAGCAGTGAAACGAGGGAAAAAATTGGTTCGAAACATTCAAATAGAAGTTTGGCCTGATGCATCCCATGCGATAAACGGTGAGTTTCCAGATGAAGTGAATGAAAAAATAATTTCATTTATACAGAATGCCGCGTAAAAGGAGCTTGCGTAACTATAACTGGATTGTATATTCAATATTTAGACAGACAAACAAAGCCGACAGTTTTTTATCCTCTATCTGGATCGCTCCCTTACGGAGATAAAAAATAAAGACAACCAGCTAGGTTGCCTCATTTCATCGTAGTATAATAAGTTGTTAGCATCTTAATTGGATTGTTCGATCTGTTGTTTTAGCTGATGCCTGTCTACATGATTTGCTCTATTTTTACCTACAATGCGTTTCTGCTCTCGCCATGGTGACCCGTAGTAAGATGTATCTGCTCTACGCATTTAGCTATATCACTATTAATCTGTGATCCTTTCAATCGCAATAGCTTCCATTTGTGTTTTTTGCGAATATAGTATGCTTTCTTGCGATCACGCGCTTTTTGTTTTTTGGAACTATGGTAAGCTGCACCATCACACTCAATAACTAGCTTGTATTTGGTGATTGCTAAATCACAGCGGTAGGGTCCCATCACATACTGTGCTTTCACACGATATCCCGCTTTTTTTAATGCAACATAGAGTTTTCGTTCAATCGGGCTCTTTCGTGTACGGATATAATGAATATCCGGTAATTTCCCCGTTTTTAACCATTGGTAAAAAAACAAAATGATACTACCTATATCATCCCGAAATCGAATCCACTGAATGAATATTGGTGGCAATGACTACACTCCCAGTTAAAAAGAATCTATTTTTCTTCTATAAATGTATGGATCATCTTACTTTTATACCACTATGTAGCGTTTATTTTGAAACATTACATGGTGGCTTGTTCATATGGACAAGTATGCTTCTATCACTTGTATGCCTCCTTCTGTCCGTTGCTCCTCTCAATCGAATAAAGATTTATCAAGCAATGAAAACTTACATCTCCATCCTTCGTTTTTCTCTCTAATATTTCGGTTAGGAATATGAATTACTCCAGTCTATTTTCTCTCTTTTTCGGACGAAATAACAGTGAACTATATATTTTATTATAATACAAAAAAAAGACAAAACCCCTTATGTTACAAATAAACTTTTGTTTTTACATACCATATTCCGCTTATTTCTTGTCCTCATCCTTCGATAATAAGGCATAATGGGAGGCTATCAAAAAATTAAAAAAGAAATTGAATAAATATATATAGAAATGTATAATTATTCATTATGGCGATCAGCATGGACCTGTGAAACTAAAAAACGAAACAGGAGTTGGTTATGTAAATGAATATCTTGACGATTCCACCTCAACTCACATCATGTGAGGGGAAAGATTTGTTAACATTAACGGATTTCTCACCTGAAGAAATTACTAGCTTGTTAGATCTTGCCTATGTACTAAAAAAAGACCATAAGAATGGGACAACATATCAGCCTTTAGCTGGAAAAACACTGGCGATGATTTTTGATAAGCCTTCCACTAGAACGAGAGTTTCCTTCGAAGTAGGCATGGTGCAATTAGGCGGACATGTAATGAATCTCAATCGCCAAGATATTCAGATGGGGAGAGGGGAAACGGTTGAAGATACGGCAAAGGTACTCTCCCGCTATATTGACGGCATTTTAATTCGTACATTTGATCACCAAACGGTAGAAACGTTGGCTAAACATACGTCCATTCCTATCATCAACGGATTAACAGATCACTATCATCCGTGTCAAGCTCTTGCTGATCTTTTGACATTACAAGAAGAAAAGGGAAATCTGAGCGGTCTAAAACTGGCTTATATTGGGGATGGGAACAATGTGCTCCACTCTCTCATGCATGGAGCTGCCGCTACTGGTATTCATCTAGCTATCTCCACTCCACCTGGTTATGAACCACTGCCGATCGTTTGGAAAGAAGCAAATGAATTAGCGAAAAAAACAGGTTCTACCATTACATTCCATCCAAATCCATATACCGCTGCTGAAAATGCTGATGCAATTTATACAGATGTATGGGCGAGTATGGGGCAAGAAAAGGAAAAAGAAAAGCGACTTCAGGATTTCATGGACTATCAAGTGAATCAAGCATTGATGGACAAAGCCAAAACGGATGCTATCTTCTTGCATTGCTTACCTGCCTATCGAGAATGGGAAGTAACAGCAGAAGTGCTAGATGGTCCACAATCAGTCGTGTTCAACCAAGCAGAAAACAGACTACATGCCCAAAAAGCACTGCTAGTGGCCTTACTTGGAGAAAGACAAGTCGTTTCAAAAGAAATGGATCACTCCGCATAAGAACAAAAAATATTAGTCCTAATTTTCAAGTATCTTTCTATTCGTTATAATGATGAATAGGGAACAGTGTCACTCACCCGAAAGGATAAGTAAGGTAAATGGCAAGTCTCGAAGAGGTCAAGACAGCCTTGCGAGCCAAAGGTTTCTCCGATGTAACTATGCCGCCAGATGAGAAGCTGACTCGTCGACTGCAAAAGCAATCAGGAGAGACAGCTGAACAACAGGCCACCTTCTGGGCTGCAAGAAAACGATCTGACCGTCGTAGGTAAGCTGATCTTTACTTGTCTGCGCTCCCTTGCCAAACGCGAGGGGGCACCAACTAGGGAACTAGGCTTCTTCACAAGTTATATTTCCAAAAGCTGTCTATGATTAAAGAAAAAAAACAAAAAAGGGGCTGTAGCCCCTCCCCTTATGATGCAAATAAACTTCCATGTTGTTTTTGTTTCCACACATATCGATAAAATACATAGAGAACAATAAGCATGATAATATCGGAAATTGGATAAGAGAGCCAAATACCAAGCAAACCCAATGGTCCCGATAATACTGCCGCTACTGGTACCATAACCAACCAGATACAACTAATGATGATGATGGTTGGTATGACCACAGTCCCTGTTCCACGCATGATACTTGATAAAATCATCGCATTCCCCATGATCATCATCGCCCATAAAACTGCAAATAACACATCATGTGCCATCGCAACGGTGGAGGAATCACTTAGAAACCAATACAAAATAGGATTACTAAACAAATAGACCACACCGATCAAAACAATTCCAATCAAATAATTGAGTCCCAGTGCATGTCGCAATAGGGATTGCAATCGATGGCTCGCTTGAGCACCGACAAATTGTGCTGCAAACACACCTGCCGCCATGCCCAGACTTAGCATTGGCATCTGAACAAAGTTAAGCACTTGAATCACTGCTCCATATGCCGCAGTTGCCTGTTCACCATGCTGATTAACTAAAAATATCACTGCTACTTCCGATAACGAAATCGCGATCATCTGCACACTGGATGGAATACCGATCTTTATCAATAACTTCAATATGGGTAGGTTTAGTTTCAAGTTACGAAAAAAGCTTCGATCTAAAGCCAAAACATGCTTTTTCCATTTTAGGTAAAACAGCAGCGCTATAAAAGAGATCAAAGTTGCTAAAACATTGGAAATGGCTGCCCCAGTAAGCCCCATCTGCGGCAACCCAATCCAACCAAAAGTGAATGCAGGTGTGAGGACAATATTTAAAACGGTGCTGATCAACAAAAAGACAAAGGGTGTCTTTGCATCTCCTGTACCTCTTAAAATCGTTGTATAACTTACATAGACGAACACTAGTGGCAGACTTGCAAAGATAATCTTTCCAAACTCAGACGCTTCTGGTCGGATCGTCGGAGCGGCTCCGATCAACTGTAGAATGCCATCTATAAAAACAACACCGATAATCGCCATTACTACACCGAGTAAAAAAGAAAATTTGATTGTGGTATCTACTGTTTTCGTCAGTTCATTTGTTTTTCCAGCTCCATACGCCTGTCCGATCAGTACTAAACTTCCTGATCCCAGACCAATTACTAAGGAAATCAGAAAGAAACTTACAGGCAAAATAGTACTAACGGCAGCAAGAGAAGTTTCTCCCAACCCTTGACCTATGATCATCGTACTTACGACTCCGCCTAGCGATTGAAGGATATTGCTGAGCATTAGCGGTATAAGAAAAACAATGATGGGTTTCCACATCGATTTGTTTGGATCTAATAAGTCAGGATGGATGGTTTGTTTTGTTTTTGTAGAATTTTCTACTTCTATCGGCTCAAAAGGTACCTCTATTACTCCCACAGAAGTAGTAGTTTTTTTATTTTCTTCCATTTTTTATCACATCCTTTGAAACAATATAAAATTTTTGCAAAAAAACGTGCTGATATGTTTTTAATTTTTGCGAGTTTTATATAGATACGATAAGTTTATTTTCTTATCTACCCAAAAAAAGGAGCCATGTTGGCTCTTTTTCCAGCTTATCTATTATGGACAAGATGTATTTTGAAACTCTACAAGGTTAAAATTGTGATTATTTGGATAACAGACCTTTTGTTTGGTGCTATTTCCGTCACACCAGTTTTTATATAAGAATGAACTCAACATACCATCTACTAATCGAAGTTTATCACTAGAATATATGTTTGTAAATCATTTTTCTGTTAGACAGGTCCAAGTAAAAAGTGTTACTCGCTTAATGGCTTGGTGCTGGTGTTTTTATTATTAGGATTGCAATTATTTTTTACTAGCTAAATGCGCTCTATTATTAAATTCAATAAAATCCACGTTGATATTGAGTAACATATTGTCTTTTCCAGTCTCTTGATCTGTGACCAAAATAAAATCACGTCCAACCTGACGCAACACTCCATACACTACTCGGCTGTTCCTCTCTCTGTTCTTCTCATAAGTAAGATAAACGGTAATCGTTTGCCCAACGTTTTTAGAGAGTAAATCTTCTGAGTATTTCCTAGCAGCCTGCTGTGAGACTCCTGGTTCTTGTGGCTGATTTGCCAAGTATGCACCATACGGATCATACCAATACATATGTAACCCCCACTCTCCTTTTTAATATACTTCTGGACAACTTCTTGTTGTAGGTACATAGAAACAATGAGCTTTGTATCTTCCGCTACCTGCTTGACCGAACCACTTTGGCGGGCAATTTCCTGGTGGCTTAAAAAACCACAGCGCATTTGTCCCTGGGTCTTGCCGTCTGCCATCAATCACTTGTTGTGCTAAACGAACCTCTCGATCTCTAGCCCGCTGATAAAAATATGGTCTTGTAGTAGCTTCAAAGCCACCCGGTTTCTGGAACACCATTTTCGTAATCGTATCGATATCTTTAAAGTCTAAACATCTTACCTTCACTCGATTGACTCCGACATTGCCCACCAAAAGCATGCCTGTATTTCCATCTTCTTCTGCTTCAGCTCGCATCAATCGAGCCAAAAGCTGCACCTCTTCTGGCTTATAGCGGATAACTGCCATGATGTCATCACCTCTTAGCAAAACTTATGCAACCAAATATTGTTTTATCCCTATTTTCATGTGAATAATGGTTATTTGGTATTCTTTCATCCCCAAAAAAAGTGCAGACTAAATCTCATTGGAATTAAAAAAGATGACCTCTTGTAAATACAGAAATCATCTTCTCCATATGATATGAATTCCTCTTACCTCAAATGTTTATTTCTTTTGAGGTTGTTGCATAAATAAATTAGAAAACTGGATAAAGTCGCTTGATATATGTGCCTACGGCACAAGTCGCACTATGCCACTATAGTGGCAAGTTGCGCTATGTTTTCCGCGTCTGTGGTGGGAAAATACAAAGAACGCTCCATCCACTCAAAGCGCAGATGTGCCCTTGTCTGAGGCGCACATCTGCGCTTTTGATACGAATAATGCAACGGCCTCTTTTGTAAAATAAAATTAAACCCTTACTTGTTTCTTCAAAGAAAGAAAATTTTTATTTAAAGCATGTTCTACATATAACTGAGCACTATGCTCAATTGTTTCATCACTTGGTGCATGTATACCACCAAAAGCAAACGGTGGGAGAAAAACAGCACCGACATAATTCATTGTGATTTCGAATGGGCGAAGTAGTTCATTTATCGTGTATTTCATTTCACCCTCTGGTCGATATTCGGTTAACGGCTCGCCAGTAGAAGTTGCGATCATCAACTCTTTGCCATGCATTTTTTTCCCCTTTGATCCATATGCCCAGCCATAGGCTAACACGTCATCAAGCCATTTTTTAAGAAGCGGAGGACAACTGCACCAATAAAATGGAAATTGCAGAATAATTCGATCATGATCTTCAACGAGTTGCTGCTCTCTTTTCACATCTATGTTCCAGTCTGGATAAATCTCGTACAATCGATGTACCGTCACTCCATTTTCTTTTTCTATAACTTCTGTCCATCTCTTATTTGCCTGCGAGGCTGAAAGATTTGGATGGGCTACAATTACTAGTATTTTCATTTATCATCTCTCCTCTAAAAAATTTCTTGCATAGTAATAGACAAACATCTATTTTATTTTGTGACATTCATTTTTTAGAGGCTAAGATGTTTTAGTTTTTCTGGATTTGCAACCATGTAAATGTTTTTAATACCAGAATGAATCGGATCAAATTCAAAACAAATAGATAAAACTATCTTATTTCGTTTCGTAAGCAATAACCCAATTTCTCCATTTAACTGAACAGTACTTAATTCGCCTCGAAGCTCTCCTTTCCTATAGATCCCTTCTAATAAGGCAAGTATATTATATCTGCCTTCGATTGGTTTGATCGCAGCTCGTACCTTTCCTCCTCCATCTGTGGTAATGCGTGCATCTTCAAGCATCAAATGCAGAAAAGGCTTAAAGTTTCCTGTTTGAAGGCAATGAATAAAAGCATCTGCAAGCTGTTTGTTGCCTGATTCTTGCGATGAGACCGATGGCTGCTTTTCTGGTAGTTTTTTTCTGGCTCTACTATAGATTTTTCGACAATTCACTTCCGTTTTATGGATTATTTTTGATATTTCGTCATATTCGAAGGATAGCACTTCTCTTAAAATAAACACAGCTCGCTCAACAGGTGAGAGGTATTGAAGTAATACAAGGAAAGCATAGGAAATCATTTCTTTTTCTTCGGCCACAAAATCTGGTGCTTTTCCTAAATCTTTCATAAGAGGCTCAGGGAGCCAAGGTCCTATATACTGCTCTTTTTGGTGGCGAGCAGAATTTAGAACATTTATGCATCGATTGGTTACCATCTTTACTAAATACGTTTTTACATGATTGATTTTTTCTAAATCTGATTGATGCAAATTTAGAAAAACATCATGAATGATATCTTCTGCTTCTGTAACGGACCCTAACATTCGATACGCTAGTCCAAAGAGAGATGATTTATAGTCGTGATACAATTGTTCCAATTCCATCCTATCGTCCTCAATCATTTTGTATTTTACCTCTTTTTATAACCTAACATAAAAATCCATTCTTCCCTAGATACCAATAATTATCCAGTTAGAAAATGAATGTCACAAAACAAAGTAAGAGTTTGTCTATTATTATGCAAGAAATTTTTTAGAGAAGAGACGATTTCCACATAAGTTCCATAAATATCGGAGGTATAGGATGATCAAAGGATTATATGAAGGGCATTTGCCTGTGAGCGATCTGGACAGATCCATTCGATTCTATGAAAACTTAGGACTCGAATTTGCTTGTAGAGGAGAAGGGAGAGCTTTTCTCTGGATTGAAAAAGGAAAAAGTTGGCTGGGACTATGGGACTGCGAGCAAGTGAAGATTCCTTATCATGTATCGATACGTCATGTAGCTTTTCAAATTGATCTCGCAGATATGGAGAAAGCAAAGGAGTGGTTGAAGGAGAAGGGAATAGAAGTGGTGGATTTTTATGATTTCGAACCCGCACGACAACCATTAGTTCTCCCTCACTATCCTCAAGCACATGCAGCTATTTACTTTGAGGACCCTGATGGGAATCTACTCGAATTCATTGCGCCAGTTGAATTGGATGTTGAAAAATATTTTGACATGATGAAGTTGGATGACTGGTATACCGAAAGAGGCAATCCCGGAAAGAATCAAGATTAATCACATCAATTAGCTACATTGAAATTTGTAGAAGTACTTTAGAACAGTTAAAAAATCGACTAAATAAAACAACTAGAAAGGGTTTTCGATTTGGATATCAAAAACTATTTATCTCGAATCGGTTTAGATCAAGACATAAAAAACAACCTTGCCGGTTTAACACAATTACAACAAAACCATGTAACCCAAGTCCCGTTTGAAAACTTGGATATTTTACAAGCTATCCCTTTATCCCTTGATCCTAATGAGCTTTATAAAAAAATTGTGGTCCGAAGAAGAGGTGGAGTCTGCTACGAATTAAATGGTCTCTTTCATGTTTTACTTCGAAGACTTAACTTCGATGTATGCATGTGTGCAGCAACAGTATATTTGAATGGCTCATGGTTTATAGAGGGAACACATCTAACAAATATTGTCCATTTGAATGGAGAGAAATATTCAGTAGATGTTGGATTTGGCGGCAATACACCAAGTATCCCAATTCCTTTAACTGGTCAAAAAATTTATGCTGTAAATAACTATTATCGAGTGAAATCATTTTTAGAAGAACAGAATATGTGGGTTTTAGAAAAGAAAGAAGATAGGAACTGGATAGCGTTATATAAATTCTCACAAAAAGAGAAAATAATAGACGATTTTAAAGATGTGTGTGATTTTACGCAATACAGCGAACAATCTACTTTTAATAAGGTGCCTGTCATTATGAAAGTGAAAAATCAAGGAAGAATTACATTGCGTGATCAATCATTGACTATTGTTGAGGGGTTGAATAAAACCAAACGAATCATTGATCCTCGGGAAGTAAAAAGCATTTATAAAGACTTATTTGATTTAGAAATCTAAAAACAGACACCTTATATAGATAACAAAAATAGAAGAAATTCGATGCTGGATTTTAGCTGATAAGATACTAAATGAAAGGAGGGGAAAAATGGAAGGTTTTTTATTAGGGCTACTTTCTGCATTATCCTTTGGTACTGCTGATTTCGTAGCAGGTTTAACTAGTCGTAGAATCGGTAGTTACACTACTCTCTTTTATATGCAAATTGTTGGTGTCATTGGGTTGGGTGCCTACCTACTCTTTAACGGAAATTGGAATGTGTATATAGATCATATGGATGCTGTTGGAATGGCGATGCTCTTTATGGGGATCGATTTAATCGGTATACTTTGCTTATATCAAGGATTAGCTACGGGCAACATTTCTGTAGTGGCTCCGATCACTTCTAGCTTCGCTGCTGTAACAGTAACTCTTGCGGTTATTTTTGGTGAGCGTCCGTCTCTCATCGTGGTTATAGGTATCATATTATCTATTGCAGGTGTTATATTTGCTTCTCAAAAGTTCGGCTCAATATCAAATAAAGAAAAATTCACTCTATCAAATAAAGGAACTCTATGGGCAATACTGTCATCCTTATTTTTGGGGATTGCATTTTTCGGTCTAAAATACCCAACTTTAGAAATAGGTCCATTCATGACTGTCTGGATTGGACGATTACAATCTGTTATTCTTTTACCTTTGATACTTGTAATAGCAAATCAAAAATGGAGAAAACCAAAAAAGAAATCAATATATCAATTAATTTTAGTTGGAGCACTAGATGTAATTGCTATCCTTAGTTACAACTTTGGTCTACTTCAAGCAGATACTACTATTGTGATTACTTTGACATCCCTTTTTGCGGTAGTAACCATTATATGGGGATTACTTTTCTTATCAGAAAAATTGAAATGGAATCAGATAGTAGGTATTACTTCTATTTTAGCTGGATTAATACTCATTGCTCAGTAGAATCGATTATACCAGAAACAGAAAATAAGTGGAGGGTATTCCACTCAAACCTGAATCCCCTCCACTTATTTTGCTTATTCAGTCTCGCCTTATGATATTCTACTCAAATCGTTTACACGTAATAACAGAGAGAAAAACACTGAGAACACCCAACAAAACCAAAATAGTATATTGTTGATTGAATTGAAAGATAACAGCTGCATTTTGAATTTGCATGATCACGATCGCACTAATAACGGTTGAAACTGTTGTTCTTTTGACGATTCCAAAGTAAAAC
Source organism: Shimazuella alba (assembly GCF_009831235.1). Taxonomy (GTDB): domain Bacteria; phylum Bacillota; class Bacilli; order Thermoactinomycetales; family Thermoactinomycetaceae; genus Shimazuella; species Shimazuella alba. The sequence goes on from NZ_WUUL01000005.1 coordinate 44,100, forward strand.
AAAGGAATGAAACTAATAAAATCCGTAGCTGCTGAATGGATGACCATATCTTCCCCAAACATTAAAATGTCTGAAGAAGCAGGTGAAGCCGTGATGATAGAAAAGGAAATCAATATACAATAGAAATGTTGCTGTACATAATAGGGAGAAAATCAACAAAACCTTGGCTAATATGATTTTTTCTCGCTTGAGGGGATAACTATATACAATAGAAATCGTTTTATTTTTGTATTCGTCAATGACAATTTGGTTAATCAACGTTGCTCCAAACAAAGTAAATGCCATACGGTGAATAAGATTAACTAAATGAACAGCAGATTCATAGCTCTCATTAAAGCCAAAATCAATCAAGGTGAGAAATAGAAAACTCGTTCTCAATACAGAGAATAGATAAATAATTGCCTCTATCATGATAGAATGTTTCTTTAGTTTATTCCATTCCAATGAAATGAGATTACTCAAGAGATCCACCCCCATGGATTTGATGAAAAAAGTAATCCTCCAAAGAACTGCTATGTCTGTGGATCTCTTCAATATCAATATCATTCGTAATCAATACTTTTGGATATTTCCTTTTGTGACTAGTTAGGTCATAAATGCGAATTTGGTTTTCTTCTTTTATTTTTAGATTAGAAATCTGAAGTTCATGTTCCAATATATATACTGCCTTCGTCACATCACTTGTGATCAGTTCCATATAATCTGTCTGTTTCTTTTGGATATCCCCAATAGTAACTTCGTCTAACATTTTCCCATCTTTTATAATCCCGATAGTATCGGCTATTTGTTCGATTCCTCCTAAGATATGGGTTGAAATCAAAAAAGTAATCCCATACTCTTGGTTCAATAATTTTATTAAATCCCAACAGATCAAGACCATTAATCGGTTCATCCAAAATGACCAACTCGGGTTTTGTAATAATGGGTCTTGCCATGCCCAATCGTTGTTTCATCCCGAGAGAGAAATTTTTCACAGCCTTATTCTTAATATTTGTGAGTCTACTATCTCCAACACTTGTTTGATAGCTTGATCATCATAACATCCTAAATATCCACAGTGGATCTTCAGATTCTGCCAAGCTGTTAAATGTTCATAAAAGATCGGATATTCAATAATACTCCCTACTCTATTTAATAGATTCTTTGTGCTTATCGTTAGTTTTTGCCCAAGCTCTGTCAATGTCATCAGCATTTTCATGATGGTTGTTAAAAGAAAATATCTGAACTACATTTCTAAAATGATTTTAGCACACGCTCTATTCCGCCTGTCGGCTTGACCCACTTATTTGGAAACATTTGTAGCCTACTAAGCGAACTCCTATTTGCATATAATAGGTAACACAACCATATGTTCGGGAAGAAGTGTTCGCAATGATATTGCTTGTAGATATTCAATCCTTTTATGCGAGTGTAGAAAAAGCACATAATCCAGATCTAAAAAATCGACCAGTAGTGGTCTCTGGTGATCCCAATCGCAGAAGTGGAGTTATCCTCGCAGCTTGTCCGATAGCTAAATCATATGGAATAAAAAATGCAGAAACATTATGGGAAGCGATGAAGGCTTGTCCAGAAGTGGTGGTAGTAAAACCAAGGATGGAGCTTTATCTTCAGATTTCGCTACAAATAACGGCTGTATTAGAACGATTTACCGATTTGGTAGAGCCGTACTCGATTGATGAACAATTTCTCGATGTAACCGGCAGCGAGCGGTTGTTTGGGAGTGCAGAGGAAATCAGCAAAAAAATTCAACAAGCGATTTATGAAGAAGCACATGTGTATGCAAGAGTAGGTATTGGACCGAACAAAGTACTCAGCAAAATGGCGTGTGATAACTTTGCTAAAAAAAATAAGCAAGGCATTTTTCGCCTTGATCAAACAAATATAAAAGAAACATTATGGACATTACCTGTTAGCAGCTGTTTTGGTGTAGGACGACGGATGACACGAAATCTCCAGCGAATTGGCATCACCACTATTGGAGAGTTAGCACAATACCCATTGGAAAAACTGCAAAAACATTGGGGTATCAATGGACATGTTCTGTGGATGACAGCAAATGGGATGGATTTATCTCCTGTCACCCTCTCCTCCTTTAGCAAACAAAAAGCGATTGGACACCATATGACACTGCCACGGGACTATCGAACCGCAGAAGAGATTGAAGTAATTTTGTTGGAGTTGTGTGAAGAAGTCTGCCGACGGGTGCGACGGCAACATCTAGCAGGAATAACTATTCATGTTGGTTGTCGAGGGGCTGATTTTGATATCCCAACCGGATTTTCGAGACAACAAAAATTACCTCAATCCCAAAATGAAACCATGCCTGTCTATCATGCAGCGAAACAACTCTTTCATCAATATTGGGATGGAGCCCCTATTCGTTCTGTTGGGGTTAGCCTTGGCGGGCTATCTCCAGAATCCCCGATGCAACTCGATCTATTTGCAGATCGCAGCAAGCAGCGTGCACTAGGAGCGGTGGTAGATGAACTCAAAGATCGATATGGAAGTACAGCCATCCTCCATGCCGCTTCGCTCACATCTGCTGGTCAAGCACTAGAGAGAGCGAAGAAGATTGGAGGACATTATCGATGAAGTTAGATCGAAAAAATCTCCTCTGGGAAGGGAGTCGCATGTTTCTGCCAGAACACCGGCGAGCATTGTTGCAACAAAGAAAAAATGCTACCAAGCTCGCTGTTCCAAAAATAGATGAACAACAATTAGAAACAATGACTTATATACTCCAAGAAGCTATTGAATACGAACAGCCAGTATTGGCTACCTATGTAACAACCTACGAAGTAACTTGTTTTTGTGGGTTTGTAGATAAAGTAAATCAGATGGAGAAATACATCCAATTGAGCAATGGAAGTCAAACAGAGAAAATTCCTTTTTATCTATTGGTGGATGTGACTTGGCCTTAATATGTGAGGAGGAAATAAGGCGGACGTGGATCAAGGAAGTCCTCCATCCACGCCCTAACACTGTCTACGACTTCTTGATCTGAATGGTGATCACACCATTACGCTGAGACTTCTTCATGACTTCCACATCCTTCGGGAGATGGATAATCAGAGGATCCTTCGGCTTGATCTTGACGAGATTGCCACTTCCCAGCAGACTGGTATGGCACTTCAGCACACCATCCTGCTGCCTGGCAAAGGTCCAGAACTCACCATCATGGCGCTTTGGAGAAACGATCACAATACCTGTGTCGTTAAGGGTTTCCGGACCTTCAACCTGGTAATCTCCTGACCAGCCACTGATCTGGATGGTGTGAACGTTGTTCAGATCGTGAGCTGCTCGTGTGATACTCACATGAACTCCAATTTAGGGAAATAGACAGAACTTTTCCAAATAAGTATATCTGATATATGTGATAAAAAACAAATATATCTTACAGAAAATAATAAATCGTGCCAAATAAATATACGTTTATATGTTTTTTCAGAGAAATTTATTTAATAAATTCCTTTAAACTATTTCACTTTATCGGATAATTTAGTAGAATGGTAATATTACCTTTCATTACATCCTAGAGGAGGAACTCTATTGAAACAATTAGGCGAAGAAATATTTACTTGGTTCAAAGAAAGCCGTCAAAACAATCCTGTTTATTATGACAAAGATTATGCCCTATGGTTTGGTGCGACCGGTACATGGCACGTTTTTAGAAATGAAGATGTAAGGTATGTATTTAGCAATCATCAGATTTTTTCTTCGGAATATATGCCAAAAGTACAAGACAATTACTTAGATAAAGCAATGTCTTCCAATGATCCACCCTTCCATAGAAAACTACGCTTACTTGTTTCACAAGCCTTCACTCCCAAAGCAATGATGGATTTACAACCTTGGATCGAAGAATATGTAGATCAATTATTGGACCAAGTTATTACAGATTCTGGAAAAATGGAATTTGTCCGTGATATCGCAGTTCCGATTCCTATGCAAGTTATTGCAAGAATGTTAGGGGTTCCAAACAAGGATCATGCTATGTTTAAAGACTGGAGTTTTAAAATCGTCAAACAACCAACCAACGAAGCTGAGGCCAAAGAGTTTATCGAAGCACAACAAGCGATGGGAGAATATTTCAGAGAAGTTATTAAAGAGCGTACGGAAAAACCTGAAAACGATATCATTTCCCAATTGATTCAAGTGGAACTCGATGGTCAAAAGCTAACGGAAGATGAGTTATTAGGATTTTGTGTAGTACTCTTATTGGCTGGTAATGAAACTACAACCAACTGGCTCAGCAGCACCATCTTGACATTAGCCGAAAATCCAGATATTCAAGAACGTCTAGCTAAAAATCCAGATGATATATCCCTACTACTAGAAGAAGTATTGCGTCTTCGATCCCCAGCACAATATCAGACTCGAAAAGCCAAACAAGATGTGGTGCTAGGTGGGCAGACCATCAAAAAAGGTGATCTAGTCGCAGCTTGGCAAGCATCAGCTAACCGAGATGAAAGTGTTTTCCCAAATGCAGATCAAGTAGATTTGGATCGGAAAAATATGGATCACGTTGCCTTTGGTCATGGAATCCATTTTTGTCTAGGAGCACCACTTGCACGAGTAGAAGCTAGTGTTACCATAAAAAAATTGTTAGAACGAATTAAAAATATTCGCCTACAATCAGAAGATATTGAACTGAATCAAAGCACGGTTACCTATTCTATCAAAGAACTACCTATACGATTTGATAGAGTTTAATCCAATCATATGATATAAAAACAAAGAAACCACCTTATTTTGAGAGGTGGTTTCTTGTACAAATGCGAAATTTATAAGCAATAGCATGAAATATTTTCATTTTAAATTTGATGACTGACTGGTATCAAAAGATACCCAGCCAGTCACTTCCCTCAAATAGATGATGGTCTGTACCAACGGACTTCTTCAGCCAGCTGGCCTTCCAGAGGCTGTGTAAAATCATGGACAAGAGACCTTAAATAGGCCTCGCTCGGATTGGAGCTGATCTTCTGTCTCATATCACAGATCGCCCTCCGCTCTTCCAGACTGTCCACACCCATCAAATACGCGTCGATCATCTCCAAAAATATATCTTGGAGGGTCATCCGCCCAGCCATGTTTTTTCTCCTAATGAGGTATGAAGTGGACTTTCCACTTCCCAAAGTATATGAAAGATGCCCTTTGTTCGAATAGTATATAAGGAAAATCTTAACGGCCAAATAAAAAAATATTTACGATTTCTTATTGTATGAAGGTTGTGAAATCAAAAAACCCCGAGATCTACGGTATAGAACTCAGGGCTTCCTATAATCATCATTAGACCAATATTTTTGATCTTCCCATTCCCAAAGTAGCTTGTACAATACGCTTTGCTGCATCAGGGGATGCTATGGGCAAGAAGCGATCAACTTCTTTCTGTTGATACATACGCGACTGAAAAAACTTTTCAATTTGTAAACAAACTGTATCTGGTCTCGTTTTAAAAGCAACTCGATGATGAACCAAATATTGTTGATTTGCTTCTTCTTGTCCAGGAAATGCCTCAAACAATAGCATGGGAAGTTGTTTTGCTAGTGCTTCTGTGATCGTCACTCCTCCTGGTTTGGTAACGAGTAAATCCGCGGCTGCCATAAATAGTTCCATATCAGATCTATATTGTTCCAATCGTATATGATCACCATATCTTTTGCGCTTCAAACGATCATAGAGCGATTCATTTGAACCGGTCAATATGACAAATTGCATATGAGACAATGCATCTAACTCATCAACCACTTGTTCCAAAGGTCCTAAACCAAAACCCCCTCCCATCACCAAAATGACAGGATCATAAAGTGGTAACGATAGACTCGTTCGTGCATCTTGTTTGCATGTACTTTCGTAGTATTTGGGTTCAATGGGTAAACCTGTCTCTAACACTTTGACACCCGAACGCCAACGCAAGCGGTCAATGATATTTCGTTTTAACATTTTTTTTGGCACACATAGTATATCTGGCAGTTCCACTAGCCACATCGGATGTAATTCATAGTCTGTCACTACACCAATAGTGGGAACTACTTCCCACTCTGTAGGGAGTAACAAGAGAGAAAATGGGTGTGTAGTAACGATTTTTGTCGGCTGAAACTGCTCCAGACGTGATAATATTTTTCCACGTATCGTCAGACCAACCTTCTCCACAAACTCTTTCGATACATAGCGAACCAACCGAAATTGATAGGTCCAATCGTATAAAAGATGATAAAGTGATGGAAATTTGACAAGCATACCTTGATAACCTGATTGCAGCAGGGGATGGAAGGTCTTGGGAATCAATTGCAAAAGGTCAATCGTATCTGTTATAGCCCCGGTTTGATGAAATTGTGTTTCCAATGCTTTCGCAGCAGCATTGTGTCCCATACCAAAGCCAAGGGAAAGTAATAAGACACGTTCCATATTAATTTGATCCCTCCCTTGTATCCATATATCCCATTATCCTTATTTTACAGCCTTGACACTTTTTATCATTAAGAAAAAAGCTATTAAGCGGAACGGCACACAACGTCCAATGGGATACTTTATATCTTTGTGAGCGAGAAAACCCCGAGCTTCAGCGATGGGGATGAAAGCAAACGTGTCAGACAAGGAAGGAGTGTTTTTTACCCCTCTCATAAGTTATCTGACATTTTTTGAAAAAAATCTTTACAAACACCCATTCGCATGGTAATATGCACCATGAGCAGCGATAACCAAGCTGCTTAAGGGATTAATGGAACATCTAAACCGTGGGGCTCACGGGGTTAGCTTGGTAATGAAGTGGTCATGAGACTACCGTCCCAAGAATCCCCCACATTCATGCGTGGGGAGTGGTCAAACAATTCCTCAGTCTGAGACTGTCCGTTCAGTTTGGATTTTAACACAAATTCGTCAGGCTTGCGAGAAAGATACTTCATCCCATTAGACAAAAAAGACCTATAGAAAAATTATCTGTTATTCTTTTCCAAGGATTGAAGGGACATCTGAATCAGTTCTTTTACCAACCGACCACCCATCGCTCCTCCAACCTTTCCTGCATCTTCTGATCGCAAATCACGATTGCTTCCTTTTTGCAAAGGTACTCCTAATTCTTTGGCTAATTCCAACTTCGCTTCTTCTTTATTGTCAAAAGAACGACCGAGATCTTCACTAATCAGTTTGGTTTGTAATTGATCCAATTGATTTCTAGCCCCTGGAACAAGGGGATTTCGTTTTCTTCTACGAGACACTCGCATACACCTCCTAGAACTAGTTTGCGAAAATAAAAGAAAAACATACTGGGCAATTGTCTGCAAACTCTGTATAATGGATATATAGATTCCGTCCGACAACCGGCTCTCGTAAAAGTCCGGTTCTAGCCGAAAGGCACTCACATGTTCGCAAAGATCTCCTCGGTCCTGCGCCGAGTCGAGAACCACACCAACACGGAGAACAGCCTCTTCAAGTGGCTGCTGCCGATGATCCTCGTGATCGCCGGCTCCTACAACTGGTTCTCCACCATCGGGTGGGGCTCCACTGTCGGCATCATCACCGTGTCCCTCCTGACCTTCGCGGTCAAGGAGAACCGACTGACCCACATGGGCCAGCTCGGCACCGCCTACGGTATGGGGTGGCTGACGTTCAACGTCGCCGCACCGCTGGTACTGATCGACGGCTGGCAGCGACCCATCATCGCTGTCCTCGCCGCGTTCTACCTCAGCATCAAGCTGAGCAACTGGATGGACCACCGGCTCAAGTACGCCGGTGTCGCCACCAGTGCGATGGGAGCGATCATGCTCATCTGCCACCTGTTCAGCGTGGTCGAGTTCACTTCGCGTGACATCACCATGCTCTTCATCTACGGTGTCACCGTCGCGGGTCTGCTGATCTACATCACGCGGCTGAAGTCGAACCAGTCCAATGCTGCTTCGGCTGCCACGACTCCGGTCACCAAGGCTGCTTCGGCTGCCACGACTCCGGTCACCAAGGCTGCTTCGGCTGCCATGACTCCGGTCACCAAGGCTGCTTCGGCTGCCACGACTCCGGTCACCAAGGCTGCTTCGGCTGCCAAGGCTCCGGTCACCAAGGCTGCTTCGGCTGCCACGACTCCGGTCACCAAGGCTGCTTCGGCTGCCACGGGTCGTTCCCGGAAGCGCACGCGCGGTGGTTCCACCACCCGCTGATCAGCGCCAACGGGCAACAAACTAAACCAAAATTCATCGAACACCATCGATAGAACAAAGGTTTAATACCCCCAGCTGAGACCACGATTAATGGGGGGATCGTGGTCAAAGCGAACATGTAACATGTTGGACGGAAGGTCGGTCTCTAGCTGCTGCAGCAACTAGAAACTGGCCACCGACAAAATTCTAACCTTCCTATAGATAGCAAGAAAAACAAGGAAAAGTCTTTCCTTGTTTTTTTATTTTAAAATGTACAAAATTTATACAAAAGCTGATATACTAACAGTAACTGTCCGACGTCCACAAAGTGGACTCACTTGCGAAGGAAGTACTTCGATGTCTCAGTTCGACCTGAACCAGATCAAGACCCAGCTCTCCGACGGCTTCCAGAAGCACCGGAAGCTCATCGTGACCGTGCTGCTGGTCGCTCTGGTGGTCGGTGTGATCATCCCCGTGGTCCTGTGGCTCCTCGAGAAGATCATCCTGGGTCTCATCATCGGCGGCGCGCTGATGGCTCTCTTCTACGTCCTCAACGGCAAGTTCCGGACGTGGGTCAACAACAAGATCAAGGGCTTCTTCCGGAAGTAACCCGGACGGCGGCCGCTCTCCCCTGCATCAAGCAGCGGGAGATCGGCCCCAGCAAATTCTAACCTTCACATATACGATAAAAACCAAGACTGGTTGTCAGGTCTTGGTTTTTCATTTTCATAATAAATAAAAACCTCCTTGCATTCATCCAGTAGTCATGATATTCTGTTTCTGATTGAAAATTGAAAGGGTGAACCAAAAGCCAATGATCTACTAATCCTATTTCCAAAAAACATTTCAATACGAAATTTTTTATCTGGATAGGATTGGTATGGGCTTTTATATATATGTGACAAAAACTCGGTATGCTCTGCACTTGGAGTGTATTCTCTTTTTGTCGCGCCTACCTCTCCTCTATCCAGAAATATGGATGGAGGTTTTTTTATGATATTGGAGATGAACCATGTAAAAAAGCAATTTGGAGACCGTCTGTTATTCTCAATTGACCAACTGCGGATCGGGAAAGGTGATCGCATTGGTTTAATCGGAAGAAATGGAACGGGGAAAACAACTTTACTAGACATCATTGCGGGGATACAAAATGTGGACGCAGGAGAGATCACAACACGAGCTACCATCGCCACTATTCCTCAAATACAAAAAAACAATCACTTTCAAAGCGGTGGAGAGATGACACAAACAGCTATTCAAGAAGCCTTTGCAAAAACACCTGATGTCTTGTTAGCTGATGAACCAACAAGCAACTTGGATATCAAAAGTATCAAACAGCTGGAACAAAAATTTCTTCGCTAGGTGCAATGGTCATTATCTCCCACGATCGATCCTTTCTCGATGCCATCTGCAACAAAATATGGGAAGTGGAGAATCAGGCTGTCACCGTTTTTTCAGGTAATTACCAAACGTATTCCACTTGGAAAAAACAACAGAAAAAAAACAAGCCGAAGAATATGAGCAATATCAAAAAAAGAAAAAACAGTTGGAACACGCTATCTTGCTAAAAAAACAAAAAGCAGAAAAGATGATCAAACCTCCATCAAAACGAATGGGAACCTCAGAAACCAGACTGTGGAAAGTGAATAAAGGAGTCCAACAAAAAGCAGTACACCAAACGATCGATGCCATAAAAACCCGCATAGACAAGTTAGAAAAAATAGAAAAACCACAAGAATTACCTGTAGTGAAAATGAATCTGCCGAGCGAATCACCTCTCACCAATAAAACGGTGATTCAAGCAAAGGAAATCTCTGCAGTCATCGATGGGAGAACGTTATGGAAAGATGCTTCTTTTACCATTCGCACAGGAACAAAAACAGCAATCATCGGTGAAAATGGTGCTGGAAAAACGACATTGCTCAAACGGTTTCTGCAAAACCACTTGGAAGGAATTCAAATTAGTGCAGGCGTAAAATGGGGATATTTTAGCCAGCAAATCGACATTCTCGATCCTGCGAAATCCATTTTAGACAATGTACAAGCAACAGCTGTCCAATCCGCAGAAATGGTACGAACTGTGCTAGCGCGACTTTTATTCACTGGTAACGATGTCTATAAACCTGTAGAAGTACTCAGCGGCGGTGAACAAGTAAAAGTAGCATTTGCTAAGATTTTTCTCAGTGACATGAATGTGTTAGTGATGGATGAACCAACTAATTTTTTAGATATGGAGAGCATCCACGCATTAGAACAACTGCTGTCTCACTATGAGGGAACCGTTATTTTTGTCTCTCATGATCGCCGGTTTATTCAAAATCTAGCTGATCATATTTTAGAGATTAAAAATAGTAAGATTACTTCCTATACCGGTTCTATAGAAGCTTACCAAGCAAAACAACAAAGTTCATCCCAGCCAAATGAAGAAGAACTGCTCCTTATCGAAACAAAGTTAACGGAAATTTTAAGCCGCTTAAGTATAGAGCCTTCAGCCGAGTTGGAAAAAGAATTTACAACGATCCTCCAACGTCGAAAGGAATTAAACCAACAAAAGAAAGGAGCAAAATAATATGCAGATCCATTTTCAAGAGTTTCAGCTTCCCTCTTCTTTAGCTGCTCCATATGGCATTACAGTCAGCAAGGAGGGAGAGGTTTGGTTTACGGCAAACAAAGGCAATAAGCTTGGAAAACTAACAGCAGATGGAAAACATACAGTAATCGACATTCCGACTAAAAATGCAGGACTTATGATCATCACTGCCACCACAAGTGGAGAGATTTGGTTTACAGAAAATCAAGCAAATCAAATCGGAAAAAGAGACGAAACTGGAAAGATCATGGAATATCCGCTGCCTACAGAAAACGCAGGACCTTATGGGATAGCCGAAGGATTAGCAGGAACGATCTGGTTTACAGCATTATTAGCAAATAAAATCGGAAAAAGAGATCCAAATGGGAAAATAAGTGAGTACGATATCCCTACTCCAAACTCCTATCCCTCGTTTTTGACACTTGGATCTGATGGGAATATTTGGTTCACGGAGAATACGGCTAACAAAATCGGAAAAATCACACCTGAGGGAAAGATTACAGAATATGTGATTCCTACACCTAATTCAGGACCAGTCGGGATTACCAGTGGTCCAGATGGATGCCTTTGGTTTGTAGAGATAAATGGAAATAAAATTGGAAGAATAAGCCCAGCAGGAGTGCTAACCGAATATCTCCTTCCTACTAAAAACGCAAGACCTCATGCCATCACTGCTGGGTTTTATGATGATCTATGGTTTAGCGAATGGGGCTGCAATCAGATTGGAAGAATTACGATAGATGGAGAGATAACGGAATATCCTATTCCGACTAAAAATGCAGAACCACATGGAATTATCAGCGGAAAAGATGGGGACATTTGGTTTGCTGAAGAATGTGGCAGTATTGGACGAATTTTAAGTTCAAAATAGCACGTTAAATCGAATACCGAAATGACGAAAACGGCTTTGTTTGAAACAAAGCCGTTTTTCTTACATAAAGAAAAGAATACATTTATCTTTGACTAACTGCTCCAACGCAAACTTATCTGGACCTAGAGGCACCACGGCGGTAGAGTAAAATACCTGTACCAACTAGTAGTAAAACAACACCACCGCCGATAGCAGAGATATAGTTTGTCGCTGTTTTAGGCAAGACCCCGCCTGCAATAGATGTATTTGGTATTGGCTTCACTTCAAATGAAGTGCTAGAAGATAACGGATTGTTTTTTTCATAAACTTTTCCATCCACAACACCTATAAACTGCACAAAAGCAATATACTGTCCTGCTTTAAGTTGTTTATCGAACGTATGGGATAGGGATAAAGCTGTTGCATTTTCTTTGATGTATTGAAATCCTTCTATCACCTTGGCATTTTTGGAACCTATACCAATCAACCACGCACCTTTCACTTTCTTAGCTTGTTTGATCGTTGCACTTACTTTGTGTTTTCCATTTACATACTGATGTTTCATGGTTAAAACTGGCTTTACGGGGTTTTCAACCGATTTTATCACAACAGGTGTGCTGGCAAATAAGGCATTATTTTCGCCATAAACTTTCTCATCCACAACGCCCACGAATTTCACAAAGGCAACATACTCTCCTGCTTTAAGTTGTTTATCGAACGTATGGGATAGAGATAAAGCTGTTGCATTTTCTTTGATGTATTGAAATCCTTCTATTGCTTTGGCATTTTTGGAACCTATACCGATCAACCAAGTACCTTTCACTTTCTTAGCCTGTTTGATCGTTGCATTTACTTTGTGTTTTCCATTTACATACTGATGTTTCATGGTTAAAACTGGCTTTACGGGGTTTTCAACCGATTTTATCACAACAGGTGTGCTGGCAAACAAGGCATTATTTTCGCCATAAACTTTCTCATCCACAACGCCCACGAATTTCACAAAGGCAACATACTCTCCTGCTTTAAGTTGGTTATCGAACGTATGGGATAGGGATAAAGCTGTTGCATTTTCTTTGATGTATTGAAATCCTTCTACTGCTTTGGCATTTTTTGAACCTATACCGATCAACCAAGTACCCTTCACTTTCTTAGCCTGTTTGATTGTGCCACTTACTTTGTGCTTTCCATTCACATCTTTATATTCTGCGGTTAAAACTGGTTTTACGGGATTATCAGGCGATTTTATCGTGACAAGTATGCTAGCAGACAATGCACTCTTTTTCCCATCCACAATACCTTTGAATTTAGCGAAGGCAATATACTCCCCTGGTTTTAGGTGTTTGTCAAAGGTATAGGAGACAGATAAATCCGTTGCATTTTTTTTGGAGTATCGAAATCCTTCTATCGCTTCCGTATCTTTTGAACCAACGCCAATCAGCCAAGTACCTTTCACTTTCTCAGCCTGTTTGATCGTAGCACTTACTTTGAGCTTTCCACCACCGTCTTCATGCTTGATGGTTAGAACTGGATTTGTAGGATTGTCAGCCGACTTAGAAGTTACAGGTACGCTGGCAAAAAGTGCGTTCGTTTTTCCGTCTTTTTCATCATAAAGTTTTCCATCTACCATACCCGTGAATTTAACAAAGGCAACATATTCTCCTGGTTCTAAGGCTTTATCAAATGTATAGGAAAGGGATAAATTCGTTACATTTTTTTTGGTATATAGAAAGTCTTCAAACGCTTCCGAATCCTTTGGGCCGATACCAATCATCCAATCGCCTTTTACTTTTTTACCATTTTTGATCGTTCCGCTTACTTGGTGTTTTCCATTTATATATTCATGTTTAATGGTTATACCTGCTTCAGAGGAAACCACATTCACTCCACTTGACTCTTTGGCGAATAAAGCACTAGGACTAACTATCAATAGATAAGAAAGGAGCATGTATACGGATACAAACAAAGAAAGTTTTCTCTTCACACCAGTCCCTCCTCTTCATTTATTTATATTTTAAAAATATTTCTACTTCAAACTTTATTTTAGTCCAGCAGACTTGTCAATTGATTTCCCTATTCCAATTAGGAATTTTTCCATTTAAAAAATGAATTCCTTGAGTGAAAAATAAAAAAGAGCAGATCACCTAATATCTGCTCTTTTTGTTACTCTTTAAAGAATACATGTTTACCGATTTTCACTGTTTTATGCTTCTTTGCTTCATCAAACATCCAACCGGAAGTAGCTATCTCTGGGTTAAAGTAAAAGGTAGCTCCCTTCGTTGGATCAACACCACGAAGTGCTTCACGAGCGGCTTTATATGCTTCTTTGCTTGGTTTCAAAGCAAATTGCCCATCACTGACTGCAGTAAATGCTTTTGGCTCATAAATAACTCCCTTGATCGTACGTGGAAATCCCTTCGTTTCTGTTCGATTTAAAATAACTGCTGAAACTGCTACTTTCCCCGAAAATTTCTCCCCACGAGCTTCACTATGAACAGCTTTCGCTAGAAGTCGTACTTCTTCCGATGTTGCATTTGTTGCTTTTAATTGATGGGTCTTTGTCTTTTTTGGTTGTACCTTTTGGGAATTCATTTTTGAAGTTGACGGAGTTGGTTTTCCTTGTTTGGCAGTGGTTAGTTGATGGAGTTTCGTTCTTGTATCCTGATTCAGAATCCCATTGATAGGCAAACGATGAATTGTTTGAAACTGTGCAATACTATTTCGTGTATAGTCATCATCAACACGATTGATTGGCTTACGATAAAAACCTAATTTCTTTAGACGCAGTTGTGCATCCCTTACTTGTAACGTCTTTTCCCTTTTCATATCTATAGTAGAATATGCCGAATGTGATGGTTGTAATTGTGTCGGCACATAAATAAAACTAAATAGTGATGAAAAAACAAGTACATATTTGGTAATAAACATGCGTGATGTCCTCCTCTTTCTTGTTTTGCCAATGGGATTCGGAACACTCGTCCCATTATAAGGGGATCATTACATGCAAACTACCGGCAAAGTTTTCCGTCCAACAATTGGATTTGACAAATAGAGGTAACGTTACTTAGATATCAAGCTAAGCAGTGTTTTTCTGATGGTCTACCAGAAGAAAAGACTCATTTCTATCACTGTTTAGGCGAATTGAGCTTTGTCGCACGGTTTGCTGGTTTTAGATCTGATAAAAGAAAGCTATTTCCTCTGATATAATAAAGATGCCCACACGCAAGCTACAAAAATATGAGGAATCATGGCTATACAAAAAAAATCCACATGGCTCTTCTGCTTGACGTTGTCGTTGCTCTATGCAGTGATCGTGAATGCATACTACCTATACCCCTTCTCAAGGGTGTTGGAGCAAGCAGGTTGGGGTGACAAGCTACATTGGATCGAGTTCTCCTTTGAGGCAGGCACATTGCTCGGCATGGTGGTGTTGATTCCACTGACTATATGGCACTTCCCGACCAAGTTACCTATGTATCACATCTGCCTGGGCATTGCTCGCCGCGATGCTGGGGACAGGCTATTTGATCGTGTTTCAAGTACCTGTGCTGTGGCTACTGATCAGCTTGCGTGCCATGACAGGTATTTGTGCAGCGATCTTGTTCCAAGTTTGTCTCGATTTCTTTCACTGGGGAATCTGGCAAAAGGGGAGCAAAACCAACTTTGAGCAGGCAATTGGTGAGGAGCAATCTCGCCGTAACAATCTCTGCATTTTGTTAGGCTCCTCATTCTATTTCGTGACGTTTTGGCAGTTGGGAACAAACGATAGTTCTCACCTAGCCTGGTTTTCTACGGTGCTTGGTGCGATGGTAGTATTCGCTCTCTTGACGTTGGGCACATACCGCTTTCCAAAGGAACTAACATTCCCAAAGCCCAAAGCATCCACGATCAAGGTTTCTGTACAACCGGTTTCGCTCAGCGGGCTCTTTACCCGTCTAGCGATGATTTACGCTCCAGCTTGGGCAATGCTGGTGGCTGTGAATACGTACTTGCAACGGTATCTTCCCACGTTTGTGATGATCCCACTGATCACCGTCTGCGGATTGGTTGTAGGAAGCATGCTAGGCAACAAGCTGGGTCTAAGTTGGCTCCATGTTGGAATAGCCTGATCGTTCAAACGGGATTTGGCTTGATAAGCGTCTGTCCAGTGCTATTCTGGGTTACCAAGTCACCGGTCGTCCTGGCACTAGCGCTGTTGATTCTTTGGATTGGTGCGTCTTTCCAGGGAGTTGTCATCAACCGAGTGCTTCTGGTGCATGTACCAGAGAAGCAGAAGATCCTAGTGCAAAATATACACTCGCTAGCCCACAAACCTGGGCTACTGTTGATCGCACCGATTGGTATGGTTGAGTCAGTCATAGGCACCCGTTGGATGTGGCTGACGATACTGGTACTCGTGCCGATCGGTATCTTCAGTGCTAAGCAATTTCGTCTGCTTCAGCCAAGTGAAGCGGATAAACAGGAGCGCCGGCATTCGTTTGCCGGTGTACTGCTAGGAGTTACCCTGCATTTCACCCGGCGGTGGTAAAAAAGAAAAATACCGTCGATAGCCCTTTGTGTAGCTAAATTGCACAGAGGGCATCCCATTTTACAGTTCTAGATTAAAAGAAAGAATACACAACAGCCAAACACATCGATCCTCGTCAGCAGTTGAGTAAGTTTTGATGTGAAAACGACGGACCAATAGGTGTCCTTTAAAACTAAGAACACAGGTGTCACAGTGGAGAGTGGAGAAAGGTAGATAGTCCTTCTTCTTCTCGTACTTCTTGTCTCAGATCTTCTTGCCTAGGGCCTTACCAGGGCTTCACATGGAACCTCAACGATAATAGAGAAATTCCGTTTTAAAAATAGTCAACCTGTTGAAGTCTGGGATGTAGGCACAAGTAGAATGAATTAACCTCCAAACAATGTAAAAAAAACTCTCTTCTTCTAAAAAAGATGTAAAGGCAATAAAAACAACCAACTACTTGGCGTACAATAGTCGGTTTAAACATGTCTAAAATGTGTCTGAACATACAATTTACTTATTGGGTACCGTAAGGAAAAGTTCATTTACAAATTAAGGGAATTATAAAGAAGCTTGTTCAATTTTATTCTCTTTTCGTTTCCAAATGTTTACATCATGTTTTGTTAAAAAGGTATCAAATTAAATAAATATAGTCCCGGCTATTTAGTCAGTCTGTTGCAAATACTTGATACTGCTATGATGAATTAAAGGAGAAGCCATGAATGGAATGCAAGAACTATTTACAAAGGAATCGTCTCGAAAATCGGCTTAGCGTTGCAAATCCGCATTTTCCTAACCATGTCTTAAATAGAGAAAAATTATCGATTGATAAAATTTATTATTTCTTATCTGCCAAAAAAAGCAGCCAAATAAATGGCTACTTTTTTGTAAGCATTTTTACTTTGCTGCTTGATAACGGTTGTTTACTTCATCCCAGTTTACTACATTCCAGAAAGCACTGATGTAGTCAGGACGCTTGTTTTGATAGTTGAGGTAATATGCATGCTCCCAAACATCTAAGCCGAGTACTGGTGTGGCTCCATCTGTAAGCGGGCTGTCTTGGTTTGCAGTAGAAGTAACGGCTAACTTGCCATCTTTGACAACAAGCCAAGCCCAACCACTACCAAAACGCTTAACAGCTGCATCAGCAAATTGTGCTTTTAATTCATCAAAGCTACCAAATGTGTCGTCAATCGCTTGTGCAATCTCACCAGTTGGCGCTCCGCCACCATTTGGGCTTAGAATTTGCCAGAAGAAGCTGTGGTTTGCATGTCCACCACCATTATTACGAACAGCAGTGCGAATTCCTTCTGGCAGTTTATCTAAATTAGCAACTAATTCTTCAATGGATTGATCTGCAACATCTTGTCCTTCTAATGCTGCATTTAAGTTGTTAACATATGTAGCGTGGTGACGGTCATGGTGGATTTCCATCGTCAATGCATCAATATGAGGTTCCAAGGCATCAAAAGCATATGGAAGTGCAGGTAGTTCATATTTTGGCATTCTAATTCCCTCCAAAAAGTAAGTTGCTAGTATTCTTTCTCTTCTATTATGCGAAAAAAAACTTCTTTTAGTCAACCCGTTATCAACGATCTTAGTTGCCTTACATCGTCTAAAATATAGTCTGCTCCAAGCTCTTCAAATTTTGCACGTGCAGCTTGTCCGGTAAGTCCTGTTAATGTCGCGGCGAACCGGCAGCCCATTTTACGTGCAGCTAGAAAATCGGCAACAGAGTCTCCCACTACTAATACTTTGTCCCCATTTTCAATTGGAAGAGCAAGCTGCAAAGCAAGATTATCTGTTGTCTTTTCTCCGAGATATCCCAATACATAAGTAAAAGGATGTGGTTTCCCAAGCGGAGCTTCCTCTGGGTACGTATTCTCAGCTAATACCACATCTGAGGCTGTTACTATTCGATTTTCAGCAAAATAAGGCAACAACTTCATTTCACGAAGCGGTACTTCCATTTCTAAAAGAGGTCTTCCCGTACCGATCCCGAGCGTTATGTTTTGTGCCTGTAGATCAGCGAATAATTGCTGAAGCTCTTCGATAGGAGCCAAAGCTATCTCTTGAAATAAGAAACCCTTTTTCCCTTTTGTTCGCGCGTAACCTTCTTCTTGCCGGAACAGGTCTTCGCCAAAATACCATTCTTGATAAACAGAACTTCCTAACTCCCAAAGAGAGCTGATTCGTGAGAAATAATCTACATCAATTCCATATTGTCTTTTTACAAATTGATTGAAGTATACCAACAATTGATCTCGATTTAACTCCCCTTGTGATTCGTCAAATATAGAAGTAAAGATAGAGAAATCCGGTTTCAATCCATATGTATGTTTTTTTAATTCTAAGAGAGATTGTTCTGTGATCGGCTGAGAAAGCCAGTCTCTCGCAAATGAAGCGTCCAGTTTTTCGAGCAGCATCATTAATTGTGTGGTAAAAACAAGGTATACCATATCCCAATTGGCATTGATTCCTCGATCCTTCATCCAATCTAGAATCTTATCATCTTGAAAAACTTGCTTACGGATGGATCGAATTGTTTCTTCCTTTGGTGTTGTGGAATATTGATTGTTTGTAAGATGTAAAAAATGAGGACCGTACAGCAACTCCCAAACCGCTAGCGCTGATGCGTCAAAGCAGCGTTCTTCACTCAATATGACTCCATCTACATCAAATAAGATAAGTTGATACATATCGCTTCATTCCCTTTCAAAAAACGCTTTAATTCTTCTATCTTAAATGAGTATAGAAATAGAGTAAAGAAAACTTATCAAGCTGAATTTCGTTTTCAAATGAAAATCCAACTTATCTTATCTTCCCCATAAAAACATCACCAAAGTTAGTTAATTTTTAACATTTATCCACTCCAAATAGATAAAAAATTCGGTATGATGAGAGTACCTTCATGTGGAATGAAGGCGAGTTAGATTTGGAGGGAATTTAATTTGAGAAAGTTTAGAATCATCGGTATTTTGGTTGCTTTCGCCATGGTAATGTCCTTTATAGGATTACCAAAAGAATCATTTGCAGCCCCTGTCACCAAACAAATTGAGGTAAATAAAACAACCAACTATTTATATCTGTATGAGAACGGCAAAGTAATAAAAAAATACCGTGTTGCAACAGGAAAAACCAAAGAATTAACTCCTGAAGGAACTTTTCCCCTTGTAGTGAAAATCAAAAACCCTAGTTGGAAGAATGTTCCACCGGGTCCTGACAATC
Organism: Shimazuella alba; assembly: GCF_009831235.1. Lineage (GTDB taxonomy): Bacteria > Bacillota > Bacilli > Thermoactinomycetales > Thermoactinomycetaceae > Shimazuella > Shimazuella alba. The sequence continues at coordinate 63,401 of NZ_WUUL01000005.1, forward strand.
CATTAGGCCCTCGTTGGAATGGAATCAGTGTCAATGGAGATAACGGTAGATCTTATGGGATTCACGGAACAAACAATCCTAAGTCTATTGGAACGTACGCTTCAAATGGTTGTATTCGTATGCTAAGTAATCAAGTAACAGAACTCTACGATCTGATCTATGAAGGTGTACCCGTTTGGATTCACACGGGGACAAGTAATGGTATCTGGCGCGGAGATATGAGTGTCGGTTTAAAGCCGTCCACTGGATCTGTGAAAACGGTAAAAGATACTTATGCTTGGACTGGTCCATCCACTGGTTCCTTTAAAATAACCGCTGTTGCTAAAAATAAAGCACTAACCCGTACTGGAGTTTCTGGCAATTACACCCAAGTAAAACTAGCAAATGGCCGCCTAGGATTTATCTACAATGGAGATCTCAGCACTGGGCTTACCTTTAAATCTGCTTCTGGTTATGCCGAAGTAACAGTTGATAAGGCAAACGTTCGACAATCTCCAAGTCTTTCTTCCAATGTGATCGAAAAAGCAAAAAAAGGTTCACGTTATACTTTGCTCGCTGATAACGGAGAATGGTATCAAGTAAAAACAGCAAATGGCAAGATTGCTTATCTCAGTCACTTGGTAGCAAAAAAATGGGTAGTCACCGTAACAGCAAGTGTTGCTAACATTCGTGCAACTGCGTCGATGAAAGCTCCAGTTGTTGCAAAGGCAAACCGAGGAACGACAATAACCAAACTAGGTATGGTAGGAGAATTCCATAAAATACGCCTTGCGGACGGCACGATTGCTTATATCCATAAAACGGTTGCAAAATAAGAAGAACGACTCTGTTTGATAGCAGAGTCGTTTTTTTGTGTAAATTTGACATAAAGACATTTTAAATCCTTTGTGTATACATGTCTATATTCACTAAACGAAAAGAAATATACTATCGGAAAATGAAAAAGGAAATGAATAAAATAACTTCAGAGCATCATTTTCAGATACTGTAAAAAAATCTCCTTTTGAGCGTAAAGTAGAGCGACCTGCCGACATCCAAAGTTGTCAGCAGGTCACATGGTGCCCCTTCACTCAGGAGTTAGCTTCCTTTCTTTTTTCCAAGCGCTGCATCTGTCAACGCCTTCTGAGACGGGGTCTGCTGAGGCTTCTTCTTCGTATTCGGTAGATTTCCCTTACGGTTCTCGCGACCCTGGTGGTTAATACTACCCATATTTAAGCATCTCCTAAAGAAGAGGAAAGCGGAAATTGATTTCCCGCCTTATTTTCATTTATTTTATTGATAATTTGTTTCATAAAAACATCCACTCTGTTTCCTAAATGTAAATTAACTGTATCCAAAACGAACACTTTGTGTGGGAGCATATATGTTTCATCACTGTTATCTATTCTGCAATTTCCTTTTTTTTGAAAAATAAAAGATAACTTGAGTTCAAACGCAATCTCAAGTTATTTCTAAGTAATCCTTAATCGATCCCGTTATTCATAAACTTTCCAAAATTAATGAAAAACGAACTGGGGCCAGCTCAGTGGCTGAGTCTGTGTAAAAACGGTTTCGCTTTATCTGCACCTTTGATACTTCACGATTATTGTCTCCACTTTGATGCCCACTCGTCCATTCCTTGTAAAACGTTTTGAAAATCCATCCCTTTTTCTGATAAGGAATATTCTACGGTTATTGGTACAGTAGGAAATACTTTACGTTCAACAATACCAAATTGCTCTAAGTGTCTAAGTACATCTGTTAAAGACTGTGTTTTGATAAATGGTACGATTCTTTGCAGCTGTTTAAACCTTTTGGGGCCCTTGTAGAGTTCCACAAACACCGAGTGTGTCCACTTTGCACGAAGAATTTGCAATACTTCACAAATTGGAGGATTTAGTTCTTCTTCCTCTAAGGTTCTCAAAACCCAAACCTCCTTACAAAAAATAAGTTATTCAAAATAAATGGATTTTATCCAGTTCATTTGCCTTCTTACATTATGATCATAAGCATTTTATACTTCACAGTAGAAAACAAATTATGCAATGTTACATGTATGGTATATCAAATAACTCTGCATGAAAACATGAAGGAGAGATTAACCATGATAACAAATCGAAAAATTATACTAATGAATAGACCAACAGGAAAACCGTATAAAACAAATTTTGAATTTACCGAAGAATCACTCCAGCCTATAACAAACAAAGAAGTAACAGTAAAAACCCATTACTTATCTGTTGATCCTTATTTGCGTAATACGATGCGAAAGGAAAAATTTGTAGGACCTCCCGCACCACTAGGCGAAGTATTTGGTGGCGGAGCTGTTGGAGAAGTAGTAGAAACCAATAGCGATCTATTTCAAAAAGGCGATTATGTTTCAGGTCATTGGGGCTGGCAGACATACGCAAATGTGGAAGATAATCAAATAACCAAATTAAATGCTGAATTAGCTCCTATTTCAACAGCACTTGGAGTTCTGGGAATTGCTGGTTTAACTGCATACTTTGGAATGATAGAAATTGGAAAACCAAAAGCAGGCGAAACCGTAGTCATATCTGGAGCTGCTGGATCAGTTGGAATGCTTGCTGGTCAAATTGCCAAAATACATGGGGCACGAGTAATTGGGATTGCTGGTTCAAATAAAAAAAATTGTTACCTAAAGAATGAGCTCCGTTTTGATGGAACGATTAATTACCAAGCCACAACTAATTTGAAATCAAGTTTACAGCAAGTTGCTCCTAATGGGATTGATGTGTACTTTGACAATGTTGGGGGAAATATTTCTGATGCTGTTATGCCACTTATTAATTCTGGTGCACGAATACCCATCAGTGGACAAATATCTCAATACAACCTGGAGAAACCTGAATTAGGTCCGAGGATTGGCATGTTCCTAGTCAAAAATAATGCTCTTATCCAAGGTTTTGCATATATGCAATATGAATCACATTTTCCATATGCATTAGAGACTTTGAGTAAATGGATCAAAGATAACAAACTTAAATATAAAGAACATATAGTAGAAGGTTTTGAAAATACCCCAAAAGCATTTGAAGGTCTATTTTCTGGTGAAAATATAGGAAAACTTCTCGTCAGGATATGATTACTCCAACTTTTTTACCATTTTATTGAAATTACAAAACCAGTTTGTGATAAAACACAAAGTGGTTTTGTTTGTATTTGCATTCCTATATAATAAAAAAGTGACAAAATTAAAAACATGAGGTGTACCAATGAAAAAACGGTTGAAATTTGGACTTATGCTGACTTTGTTATTTTCCGTCTTTCTTCTTACTACAGGTTGTTTCGGAGGTCTAGATGACGCCCAAAAAGCAAGTGCTACGTATATAAATGCATTTTTTGCTAAATCTGAAAAGCCAACCGCAGAGGAACGATATCAAAAAATAGTATCTGTTGTATCTGCTAATTATGATAATAGCCCAGCAGACCCAGAAAACACCAGTGAAGCCCTCAGTTTTATTCAGAAACAAATGTTCAATGGAATAAGTACTCCCTATTTTATAGCCGATAATCCTAAACAACCACAGTCCGACACACGCCGCGTTGTTATTGTGAGATTTCCAAAAGGAACATTTACAGAAGATGTATTTAGTGGCGGAAGTGATGAAGATTCTTATGTCAACTTTGTGATAAACAAAGAAGGAGATGATTGGAAAATCATCGATATGGACGATTTAAATAGTGAAGATAGAGAAGCAATGAAGAGAGAGAAAATCGAGTGGAATGAAGTGGAACCTACCGACTACTTAAACTAAAAAAGTTGGAGAGGTACCTCTCCAACTTTTTTAGTTTCTTTTATTTGCCCGCTTGAAACATACGATCCAATGCCATTTTCGACCAATATATAATCTCTGGATCCACTTCAATTTGGTTAACTGGATTTCCTTCTACCACACTCTCTAGCGCCCAAAGAAGATGAGGACGATCAATTCGATTCATTGTAAGACATGGACACATGGTTGTACTTAATAGCTCAATATGTTTATCTGGATGTTCCTTTGCTAGACGTCCTACCAAATTCACCTCTGTCCCAATCGCCCATTTGCTGCCAGCTGGAGCAGCCTCTATCTTTTTAATAATATAATCAGTTGAGCCGTTAAAATCGGATCGTTGGACAACTTCAAACGAACATTCTGGATGGACTAAAACTTTTATTTCGGGATCACGTTTTCGCACCTGTTCAATATGAGTGGTAGTAAACTTTTGATGAACACTACAATGACCTTTCCATAAAATCATGCGCACATCGTGTAAATCCCCTTTAACTGCTTCCAGTTTAGCAGTATGAGGGCTCCAAATTACCATTTGTTCGAGTGGAATATTTAACTGTCCAAAAGCCGTATTACGCCCTAAGTGTTGATCAGGTAGAAATAAAATTCGTTTCTTTTGCTTGAATGCCCAAGTCAACACCTCTTTTGCATTAGAGGAAGTACAGGTAGTTCCTCCATGACGACCAACGAAAGCTTTGATTGCAGCGGTTGAGTTTACATATGTGACTGGAATGATTGTCTCTCCAAACTCTTCTACTAATAAATCCCAAGCCTCTTCTACATCTTCTATATCCGCCATATCTGCCATGGAACAACCTGCTTGTAGATCTGGCAATATAATTATTTGTTCATCTGCAGCTAATGTATCTGCAGTTTCTGCCATAAAGTGAACTCCGCAGAAAATAATAACCTTTGCGTCCCGTTCTCTTGCACCAATTTGCGACAGCTTCAGCGAATCCCCACGAAAGTCGGCATATTGAATTACATCATCGCGTTGGTAGTGATGTCCGAGAATAACTAGATCGCTTCCTAGGATGGCTTTTGCACTTTGAATTCGTCGATCCAGTTCCTCATCAGAAAGTTGGCGATAAACTTCTGGAAGCTGCAGATCAGATTGCATATTAATCATTTATTTCTGTCCCCTCTTCGACAAAATCCAAGCTAATATCGAGCGCTGTTGCAGAATGAGTTAGGTAGCCTACAGAAACAGCATCTACTCCGGTTTCTGCGATACTACGGATCGTTTCAGGAGTGATTCCGCCTGATGCTTCTGTCCAAACTCTTCCATCAATCATGGCAACTGCTTTTCGCAGTGTCTGTACATCCATGTTATCTAGTAATAAAGCATGAATTGGTAATTGCACTGCTTCTGCAACCTGTTCCAATGTATCTGCTTCTACTTCAATTTGAACCATATGACCTACTTGCTCCCGAACTTTCTCGACAGCTCTTTCTAAACTGCCAGCAAACGCAATGTGGTTATCTTTCAACATAACGCCATGACTTAATCCAAAACGATGATTCGTACCTCCGCCCATTCGCACCGCGTATTTCTCAAGTTGTCTCAATCCTGGAGTGGTTTTCCGTGTATCTAATACACGACAGGATAAACCATCTAACTTATCTACCAACTGACGGGTGAGTGTAGCAATTCCAGACATACGTTGTAAAAGATTTAAGGCAACTCGTTCAGCAGTGAGAATTGCTTTGGTAGAACCTGTCATAACTGCAATCGTCTGAAACACTTCTACTTGTTGTCCTTCTGCCACAGCTGGCTGAAAATCAAAAAAGGGATCCAACTCTTGAAAAACTTGCGCAATAATTGGTAAACCAGCAATAACACCTGGTTGTTTTGCTAAAAGAATTGCTGAACTTTGGTGATTTGATTCTACCAACGATTCTGTTGTAATATCACCTGTCCCGATGTCTTCGTTCAACATATCACGAATGGATTGACGCAATTGAATTGGGTTCATGCTGTAGTTTCTCCTTCACTTTATACTGTCTTAAAGCCCAATCTACTAGTGTTTCAGGGTAATCCGATCGGAAATGTCCACCCCGGCTTTCTTCTCTCCAAAGAGCAGATTTTATAATTATTTGTGCAACTTGTAACATATTTTGGGATTCTAAATAAGTTGGTGGTAATTGTTCAGAAATGGATATTAATTCCTCTAGACCTTGTTCCATCTCCGATTTCACACGTACAATCCCGGCATATTTCCACAATATGTCTTGGATTTGTTGTTTCCATTTTTCTTCTTTTTGTTTATCATTGCACAATCTTATGGAGACTTCATCCTCTTGCCATGATGAAAAGAGAAGAGGTGGGAAAGAGATTATCTTTTTAGCAACTTGCCTAGCAAACACTGCTCCTTCCAATAAGGAATTACTCCCTAATCGATTTGCTCCATGCACTCCTGTACAAGCTACTTCTCCACATGCAAACAAACGGCTTATGGACGTTTGACCAGATAGATCTGTCTTTATTCCTCCCATAACAAAATGAGCAGCAGGTGTTACTGGGATCAGATCAACTCTTGGGTCAATTCCAACCTGCATACAAGTTGCAAATATCGTAGGAAATCGTTTTTCAAAATTTCCTTTGATACTAGTTGCATCTAGATAGACCTGATGTCCATTCTTTGTTTCTTGGTAGATCGCACGAGAAACTACATCTCTGGGAGCTAAATCACCCCACTCTGAATACTTCTTCATGAAGGGGACACATTCTTCTGTTACCAAAATTGCTCCTTCACCGCGTACTGCTTCAGAAATTAAAAACATCGGATTTTGATCTACGTTCAGGGCAGTGGGATGAAACTGAACAAATTCCATATCAGCTAATACTGCTCCTGCTCGATAAGCCATAGCGAGTCCATCGCCCGTTGACACTATATCATTGGTTGTATATCTATAAACTTGCCCGCAACCACCAGTAGCCAAAACAACACCAAAACGTGCAAAATAACGATTTGCCCCTGTTTCCTGATCTACCGTAAGTGCACCGACACACTGCTCGTTTTGCATGATGAGATCAACTACCATCGTATGGGATACAAATGAAATAGAAGGTTGCTTCTTTGCGCACAACAATAAGGAGTCCATAATTCCTTTTCCTGTTGCATCCCCAGTAACGTGTAAAATACGCGCTTTACTGTGAGACCCTTCTTTAGCTAATGCAAACTCGGCCCCTTCTCTATCAAATCGTGTCCCCCAATCTGCAAGTAGCGAAATAATCTCAGGTCCCTTACGAACAAGCATATCAACAGATTTCCCATCTGCGTGCCCAACACCTGTACGCATTGTATCCTCCAGATGTAATTCGGGAGAATCCTCGTCACCAATTGCTGCTGCAATACCTCCTTGCGCTCGATAAGAATTACATGCCTCTTCATTGGATTTTGTGATAATTATCACATGACCGTGCTGTGCAAGCGATAACGCAGTAGTTAATCCAGCTATTCCGCTGCCAATAACTAGGAAATCTGTCACTCTTGCTGTCATATTCGTGCATCCCTTCACAAAAAAATCATTTGTTCACACAACTATCACTTTTATTTTCGCAGGATCTGAGATAATGTCAACAAAAATTTCATCAGTCTGTACGGTTCTCTTTTCGATATAATGGTTAACGTGAAGTACAATGATATCGTCTATATAAGGAATGGATGGTGAACATGGCTCTGTATCTTGACTATGGTGCAACTAGTCCTGTACGAAAAGAAGTTTTAAACGCAATGCTTCCCTTTTTCTCAGAACGTTATGGAAATCCAGGCAGTATCCATGATATGGGAAGTCAAGCTTATACACATATACAGCTAGCTAGAGAGCAGTTAGCTTACGCTTTAGGAGCTTCATCATCCAGAGAAATTTTGTTTACCAGCAGTGGAACAGAAGCTAACAACTTAGCAATTATAGGAGCAGCTCTCCATAACAAAAAACGCGGTAACCACATCATAACTACAGCAATAGAACACCCCTCTGTATTGGAAGCATGTCGCTTTTTGGAGCAAAGCGGTTTTTTGATAACTTATCTGCCCGTTGATTCCTATGGGCGAATCAGTATATCTGATATGAAAAAAGCTATTAAAGCCGATACCATATTGGTCAGCGTCATGGCTGCAAATAATGAAGTAGGTACCATTCAACCTATTAAAGAAATTTCGTATTTGTTAAAAGGAAAAGATATTCTTTTTCATACAGATGCTGTACAATTTTTTGGTAAGTTACCTTGTAAAGTTACCGATTTGGGAGTTGATCTATTATCGACTGGTAGTCATAAAATATATGGCCCAAAAGGCATTGGGGCACTTTTTGTTCGAAAAGGAGTACGACTTCAACCGTTGCTATATGGCGGTGGGCAAGAAAGAAATTGGCGTCCAAGTACTTTAAATACACCTGCAATTGTGGGTTTCGGTAAAGCTGCATCACTTTTGACTGAAGAATTGGAAGAAGAGAGCATACGACAATGTCAGTTGCGTGACTACTGTTGGCAGCAATTGCAACAACTCGGGGATAATGTTGTTCTGAATGGACATCCGACGAATCGTCTACCAAATAATCTGAACGTAAGCTTTCAAAGGTTAGAAGGACAAGCGATCTTACTCGAATTAAATCGAAAGCAAATCTATGTTTCAAGCGGCTCGGCCTGTAGTGCTGGTAAACATGCCCCCTCTCATGTACTTATGGCAATGGGCAATGATTTGGATAATGCTTATCAAAGTTTACGATTTACTCTAGGAAGAGAAACAACGAAAGCTGATATCGATTACTTATTAACAGAACTAAAAAAAATTACCCATTATTTAAAATCAATTATATAGGAGGGATCAAATCATTAAATATGTGGAATAAATTTCCGAAAGCAGCGCGAAGCTTGCTTATCACAACCATTATCTCAGCTGTTTTATGGGTACTGTATATTCTTATGCAGCAATGGAATTACCAAAAGCCAGATCAAGTTTATCTTATTGGAACTAATCTGTCTTATGGATTATCTTTTTTATTTTTCTTTGTGTTGATTATATTTTTGCTTTCTTTTATTCAACATCGATTTGATGCGAAGAAATTGCGAGTTCGATTTATTTTCTTTTCCATTTTTTATCTCATCATGGGACCTTTAACCTTGCTTGGCTTTGATAACTATTTACTCCTTACACAAAAAGGAATTGCGTACAATAATTTTTTCGATATTGAAGATGCAAAAATAAAAGAATGGCATGAAATCAATCAATTAGAATTAGACTACATGATCAATGAACATAAAAACATCTATACCCAAGATGATCTTCGTCTTTTGTTTACCATCCGCTACGATGATGGTACATCGATTGATCTGAACAATTATAATTCACCACTTTATCGCAGAGACCAATTTTTGAAGATATATTCTGTATTGAAAAAGAATGACATCCTAATAAAAGTAAAAAACCCCTTACCTAAAAACTTTAATGATGCAGATTCTTATTTAAATACTTTATTTTCTACAAAGCCCACTTCATGAACGAAGTAGGCTTTGTATGGAAAAAAATGAAAGCGTTTTCTATTTTCTATTGATTATTATCAGAAAAATATATTAAATTTATATAAAAGGTCCTTTCATCTGATTGGAGAGCATCATGCGTGACCCTGACTTCTTCATCGAGCAGAGAAAGAAATGGAAGGGCTTGGGTAACAGTGGATTTTACTGATTATTACCCACCATAGCGACGACAGATACTTTTAAGGGGAGTATCTGTCGTCGCTGAAATTTTAGAAACTTCTATTTCTTTAAGTTTATAATTAACGATTTAACATTAATTTTTTCTATTATGATAAACTCTTCTCGAATATTATGATAAGACTTTGGTTTTGGCTTCCTACTTTACCTATCACTGCGTCTAATAAAACAACAGAAGGGCTTGATTAAATAGCATAGCTTACTTTGTGTTACTATTAGCTAGATCTTTAGAGGCTCTCTCAAAAGCAAATAAAATTGTCGCCATTAGTAAAGCTAGAATCACAAATCCTAATCCCATCCAACCAAGATTCAAAACAGATGATATGTTTATTACATATCCCCCTAATGCTGAACCTAATGCGAATCCAAATTGAATGAAAGACGTGTTTACACTTATACCAATATCGGGAGATCTCGGTACTTGTGTCACTAAATATAATTGCTGTGCCGGTGATGTACCCCACGTTGCCAACATCCAAATCATGATAACAGCAATGAAACCAACTAAAGATAATAGCCCACCAATCAAAGAAAGCAGCAGTAACATAATAGCTTGTAGTAGCAACCCTATAAAAATGGTAAACTTAGGTCCTTTTTTATCAACAGTCAACCCCCCTACTCTCGAGCCTAAAAAACTGCTTATACCTGCTAGAAGTAGAACTCCGCTAATTTCCGCGATGACAAGGTTTGATTGTCCTTGTAAAAAAGGGGTCAGGTACGTAAATAATGTTGAGTATCCACTTATATAAAACAGCGTGATGATCACAGTTATCACAACTTTTTTATTTTTTAATACCGATAATTGCTTCCCTATTGTGATAGATTCTTTTTCTTTTATAGACGGGACATTCTTAAAGACAAAAATAAAGGGTATGAGTGTCAATACTCCAGCTGCGATAAATAGTCCTCTCCATCCAATTATGCTGCTAAGAAAGGTTCCAATTGGAACACCCAGTACAAGAGAACTACTTAACCCCATCAAGATGATTCCTATCGCATTTCCTCTTTTATCTTTTTCAACAAGGCGTGTAGCTACAGCCATTGCAACTACTGTTACAATTCCCCCGCTGACCCCCTGTAAGACTCGTGTAAAGAGCATCATTTCATACGAAAAGCTTGAGAAGGATAAAAAAGTGCTTGCGATAAAAACAAGAAGCATAGAAAGTAATAGTTTTTTTCTGTCTACATTAATGGTCAGAGCGATAATAATAGGTGCACCAATTGCCGACGATAGAGCAAAAGTCGTTACAAGCAATCCAGTTGAAGAAGTCGATACATGGAGATCGCTAGAAACCATTTGTATAATACCTGTGATAATGTATTCAATCGTTCCGATTAGAAATACGGCAAGTGCAAGTATATAAACTAACATTCTATTTTTCATGGTTGTTCTCCCCGCTTTCGATCGGAATTTGAATTTCAATTAATTGAATGTCTTCATTCGCTGACATCGGCAGATACACTTCTCTTCCAGGTTGATCTATTTTGATCTGATATCCATTTCGCTCAATCCAAAATGCTAAATCAACACATGCAGTACACGCCCTAGCCGAATCTGAGCGAAAGAGAAGTGTTGCCATGGATGATTCTGCGGGTAAAGATTGTATATTAAGGTTTCCTGGAAGAAAAGAGCTGTCTCCTTTATAAGCGTAACCAACCTCCAATTCAAACTCATCATCTTTGTTATTCGACTCTCTCCATAAAACTATTTGCGGTTCTGTAATTATTGAGCGGTGTCGTTTTTCTAATAATTGATCGAGTGTGTTGAAAAGACTCGGTATGTCTTCCGTTGATCCAGTTGAATAGAACGAAACAATTTGTTGTGAATTAATGGCTTTAATAATTACCTCTTGCTCCTTCTCTGCACATCCTTCAGCTTCAATCAAATTCATGCGTTCTTTAATACGGTTTAATTTTGATTGCTCCATTTCAATCATCTGCTTGATTTCACATTTTTTAAGTTTGAACATTCCTCGAATCTGTTCCAAGGAAATATCTTCATGCAAAAGATGAGTAATTTGTTGTAGAGTAAAGCCTAATTCTTTATAAATAAGGATACGATTTGCTTCAAAAAGCTGTTCTGCGGAATAATATCGATACCTAGTGCCTTGATCAACTTTTACCGGTTTCAAAATCCCAATTTGATCGTAATATCGCAGTGTTTTCAACGGAATCTTGCTCAACATGGAAAACTCACTAATTCTAAACAATGTAATCCCCCAATTCGTATGTTTGTTTGAGTATATACCTTCCAGTACGGGGGAAAGTCAACATTTATAACAAACAGTCAAAGCCAACACTCAATCAGTCTCACTTTAAAAATTTTAATATTCCTTCAATTTGTCTGAGTAACTTCTACCTTATGGGCATTAGTTTAGGTCTACTCTTCAGTTGTTCGCAAACAGACCAAAATAAATTACATACAGTAGCAGGGAAATATCTTCACGCCTATATCAAAAAAAGCTTGAATTCCATAAAGAAATTCAAGCCGCTCATAAACTTTTTTACTTTGCCAATTCATAAATTGCTTGCGCATAGATCGCTATCGCACGAATCAAATCATCTACATCGATATATTCATCCGTTTGATGTGCCGTTTCTACTTTCCCTGGAAAAATCGGACCATATGCAACACAGGTAGGAAGTGCTCTTGCATAAGTCGCACCTGCTACCGCTAAGGACTGGGAAGGTTTACCTGTTTGTTCTTCATATACACGAGCTAAAGTTTGAACTAATGGATGATTGTTGTCAAAGGAATGCCCAGGTTTATTATCGACAGAAGTGGCTTCTAGTCCAAACGGAGTTATTTTTTCCTTTAACTGTTCAATCAATTGTTTCCCATCTGCATGTATGGGATAGCGTACATTTACCCGAATGTATTGTTCTTTTCCAAGTACATATCGATAGACACCAACATTCACCGTTAGTTTCCCAACAATATTATCCTCTGTCACCATATCTAGCTTTTCACCAAAAATCCCATCTATGAAACAATCGTTTATCATTTGTACATATTGATGACCTTGCCCGTCTAGTTGTAAAGCGACTAAAAATCTAGCTAATTCTAAAGCAGCACTCAGTCCTTTTTCTGGTTCTGAACCATGATGCGCTCGACCATGTAAAACCAGTTTGAGATGTTCATCAGCTTCTTCCGCATATCCTTCTATATGATGTTTCATTAAGAAATCTTGATATGCTTCCTTCAGTTCAAATACATCTCCACTGCCGCCTAAAATAGCTGTGGCGTATTCTGGAACCATGTTTACTCGTTGTCCAGACTCAAACTTTTGTAAGATCCACTCACTACTGTCATTGCCTTCCTTTAGCGGGCCAGAAAATTGTACATCTAAAAACCCTTTTTCAGCAGTAATGATTGGAAACTCTGCGTCTGGTGTAAATCCGACTGTTGGAGTCTCCTCATGTTTCAAATAATAATCCATGCATCTCCAATGGGTTTCTTCATCTGTACCCAAGATCAAACGAACGCGTTTCGACAATGGCAATCCCAGTTCTTTAATGATTTTAAGTGCAAAATAAGAAGCCATTGTCGGTCCTTTATCATCTGTCGCTCCTCGAGCATAGAGTTTTCCACTGCGAATCTCTGGGGAAAATGGCGGAGATGTCCATCCTTCTGTAGCAGGTACGACATCAATATGGGTCAGAATACCAACAATCTCTTCACCTGCTCCATATTCGATGTGACCTGCATATCCATCTAAATTTTTAACAGTGAATCCATCTGATTTTCCTAATTCCAGCATGAACTGCAATGCATCGTTGATCGACTTTCCAAATGGAGCATCTTTTGTTGCTGTGGAATCATCCAACACACTTGGTATCTCCAAAAAATCTATTAATTTATTTAAAAAAACATCCTTCTTTAATTCTGCTTCTTGTATCCATTTCATTATTAATTCCTCCTGTCGTACTACACCATATGTATCTAACGCCGAATTTTAACGTTGTCACAAAAAAATAGGCCTTTTTAGAGTTTACCCTATTCATATGAGAAAAGTCGAAATTAGTTTGTTCTATTTTGCACATGAGCAAAACTATCTTAAAAATACATTATGCCACATATAACATAAAAATTTCCATTTTTTCAATCCAGAACAAAAAACTACCCCGAAGGGTAGTTTTAAATCTAAGCATGTACACTTTTGGCCAGAAAATTACCTTCTATCCACAAGTACAATAAATTCAAATCGCAAATGCAACTGGAGATTTCATTCATTTCGCCCATAAGGTCATAAAACCTTGTCTCATCTACTCGATCCAGGTGTTCAAAATAATCCATATATGTTCGCTCGAATGTTTTTATTGCTTCTGGTATTTTTGCACATACTTTTTGACACATCAATTCAAATTCAGCTTGTTCATGGTCACTGAGTTCTTCGTAGGGAACAAATAAAACAGGTTTCATCACACCTAAACGTTCATCCTGTTTTAAAGAATATTTCATTGTACTCTACTCCTCAGAATTGTTGTTGGGTGGATTTTCGATTACTTTTTTAGCTTGGTCTAACAATCCTTTTTTCTGCTTTTCATATTGCTTCAGATTCTCTTTGCTTTGTTTCCATTTTTGATCAATATCTTGTATTGCATTTGTAAATGATTGTTCCAACTCAGCTTCCTTCGCATGCCATTTTTGTTCCGTAAACCCTTTTACACCCTCATACCGACTATCAATCCAACCTTTGATCTTTTTGTATTCTAAGGCATTAATTTTCTTTTGGTTCTTGATCAAAGTATTCGCATCGGATAATCTTTGGTGTTCTTGATTTAAGTTTGTAACGATTTCCTGATATTTCAGATCAAGTCTATCGTTGGATACTTGATACCCCTTCACCATTTTTTGGATAGTCCGTAACTGCCAAGGTTCATTGATTTGTTTCACTTCATTTGCATGCACACGGGCTATTTGTTGCAAATCAATCAAATTATCCATTGGCTGATACTCACCACCGGTAGCTTCAGCTAAGTGAGTAAGCTCATTTTCATCTTTGGTTGGAACATCAATGCCAACTACATTAACCATTACACCCAATTTGGATGCACGCATCGCGTTAATTTGCTGCTCTAAATCTGCTCCACATGTATCTGAGCTATCAGCCAAAACATAAATGATATTTTCATTATTAGCTTTTTGCCGTTTTGCAAGATCAATCATGGATGCATGTAATGCTTCTACCAATGGACTCCAACCGATTGCTTTTTCTTTCGCGAAGTTTTCTTCCAGCTTTGAAACTAGTGTAGGACCTGCTTGATAAATAGGTTGGGTTTTCGTGCAAGAGACCTGTTTATCTTTTTTACGAGGCCCTCCTTTGTGTCCAAAAAGTCTTACAGATACAAAAGTATCTTTTGGAAGCAGCTTTATGTAACTAGACGTATACTGCTTGGCCCACTCATATCGGGATTTCCCTTTAAAATCTTCTGCCATAGTAGAACTAGCATCTACTAAAATAACAACATTACTAGGTTTAGGTGATTTAGGAGTAGCCGAACTTCCGCCTGTCCGCACAGTAGCTGCTTCTCCATGCTCCATCACACGCATCTTGGCTTGGTAATTTGGACCGATCATCGAAGATAAGCTATCTAAATCATTTTTATAATTTTGTCCAACCAATCCAAGTAAATAGGCGTAAACAGCATCTTCTGCTAATCCCTCAGGCATAACTTGCAAAGCTTGATTGACGCTACTGGCTTCATACGGAACAGTAGCATATCTGCCTTTCCCTTTATCTTCTAATATATTTTTTAGAACAGGGGAAGGTGTGGGAGGTGTAAAACCTTCTTCATATAATTGTTTCTCTTCATTTGCATTGTCTCGAATATCCGTTTTCTTTTCACTTACATTTTTCACTTGATTCCCTGTAACTTGCTGAATTTGTTCGATTACAAGTGAACATCCAGCCGTCAGAGAGAGGACAAAAATGAAAAGTAAAATCTTAACAAATCTCATATTACCCCCTACCGCCCAACAGTGCTGTTATAAGCTTACTGGATCATACTTGGTTTGACAACCATCGTCACCATGATTACCTTTGATTGGTCACATTTTGCGTAAAAGGTCGTCTTGCCGTATAATGAATGAAAATCATAATAGAATGTGTGATGACAGATGGACAAAAATAAAATTCGTGTAGTAGTAGGTATGTCTGGGGGAGTGGACTCTTCTGTAACAGCTTATTTACTCAAACAACAAGGATATGACGTAGTCGGTTTATTTATGAAAAACTGGGATGATACCGATGAGTTCGGACACTGTACTGCCACAGAGGATTATGAAGATGTACGGCGTGTTGCTACTCAAATTGGCATCCCTTATTATGCAGTAAATTTCGAGAGAGAATATGCGGATAAAGTGTTCCAATACTTTCTTGATGAATATAAAGCAGGGAGAACGCCTAACCCAGATGTGATGTGTAATCGAGAAATAAAGTTTGGAGATTTTCAAGAAAAAGCAAAACAATTGGGGGCAGACTACATCGCAACAGGTCACTATGCGAGAGTACATCATAGTGATCAAGGTTCTTCTCTACTGAGAGGATTGGACCCTACAAAAGATCAATCTTATTTTCTATATGCTGTACATCATGTGCAGCTAGATAATGTCCTCTTTCCAATCGGTCACCTCCAAAAATCAGAGGTACGAAAAATTGCCGAAGAAGCAGGACTCGCAACCGCAAAGAAAAAAGACAGCACAGGTATCTGTTTTATTGGAGAGAAAAATTTTCGTCAATTTCTTAGTCAATACCTTCCTGCGAAGCCTGGTGAGATTCAGACGATGGAAGGGAAACGCATCGGAACACATGACGGTCTCATGTACTATACACTCGGTCAACGCCAAGGCCTGCGGATCGGCGGATTCGAGAATGGTTCTGGGGAACCTTGGTTTGTAGCAAAAAAGGATGTTGAATACAATATTTTATATGTTGTACAAGGACAAGATCATGAGTCTCTCTTTTCCGCTGGTCTTACGGCTAGCCATCTAAACTGGTTACTGGCTGAACATCCGAAAGAAACATTTAACTGTACTGCAAAGTTTCGCTATCGCCAAGTAGACGTTCCTGTCACAGTCATTCCAAACGAAGACGGAACAGTAACAGTAAATTATGCAGAAAAAGAAAGAGCTGTTACACCTGGACAGTCTGTCGTATTTTACGATGGAGAAAAATGTTTGGGCGGAGGGATTATCGAATCTACTTTTTAATAGAGGTGTGAAACCTCTTTTTTTTGTGTCATTTTGCTGAAATTTCAAATTTATGGTATTATATTGTTACAAATTGTTATGAACAGGAGTGACTGGATGAAAAAATACAATACACGTCCCCATTATATGTTGTCATTGTTTTATGGGAAACTATCATCTTATCGAACACATTGGATTACTTCTACTTTTGTCTGTCTCCTGATCTTCTTTATTTTTCTTATTTATATGTATCAGTTTCTTTCCAAAACTTACATATTTCCTAAAAAACTCTCCTTTTTGCCAACTGTGATGACTACAAAAGCAACGCTCCCACTTTTGTCTGTACATAGGAAACATAAAATTTACACTTGTGAAAACACCAGAGACCATAAAACAAAGAAAGAACCTGTGAGAAAATCTCCCTCTAATGTGCACATAAATTCGCTTTCCTCCTCTAAGAGAAAACCAGCCAATCTGGATAATCCCAGAAAAAACACCGAAAATAAAACATACTCACTCAAACATTTTGAAATAAAACGCTCTAAAAATTCCTTTCATGCTTCTATCTTGTTGACTTATAAAAATAAATACAAAAAAAGATGAAAGCACGAGGCTTTCATCTTTTTATTTGGCGGGCCCTAGAGGAGTCGAACCCCTAACCTTCTGATCCGTAGTCAGACACTCTATCCAGTTGAGCTAAGGGCCCATATTTGATTTTTCCTTAAATTACTGTTGGGTTAACTAGTCTTAAAAATAAAGTTGTTGAAAAATGGCGGGCCCTAGAGGAGTCGAACCCCTAACCTTCTGATCCGTAGTCAGACACTCTATCCAGTTGAGCTAAGGGCCCATATGATTTTCAACAACGAAATTTATCATAACTCTTTTATAATAAAAAGTCAAGCATTTTTTATGACTTGAAATCTTACAAACAAAATTGTTATGTAGAGGTAACCGAATTATTTCAATCGAACTTATTTACCACTGAACTATTTTAACATGTACTCGTTTAAAGCACAACACCCAGATTTTAAAATTTTGTCGGAGATGAATGTCCATCATGCAAAGAAAGAACCTCATGGGCAGGAAAAAAGCATCTACCATCTCGCCGGTGTGATGTACTACACCGATAACTGGAAAGACCGCGCCCATCATCCTTCACGATTAGGAGAAAACCAGATTGGAGTGATCTGCTACGACACGGTTTTCTCGTACACCGATGGAACCGTTGTGTGCCGCACTTGGCAGATGAAGGGGCAAGAGAACATCCGCTACGTAGGATATACCCGTTTTTACCCACTTGACAAGGGATCGCGAGGAGTCAACTTCGAACCGCACAAAGTCGAAAGTGGTCACATCACGGTTCTTAGGGAAGATAGAAACGCGCAAGAAGTGTCGCGATTTCGAAAATCTTCGAGTCAGTTGAACAACACTGGGCATCCAATCTATAAAAGGACGCCCAGAAATATTTCCAAAGGGAATAATTTCTCAATAAACACCCCACCAAATAATGATTTGTATTATACTGTTTACAAGTTGTAACACTGACCTCTCCAACAAGGAGTACCAACATGGCTTACAACCTCACGGACGCTGATGCAAAGAAGGTGGAAGACTTCCTCTCCCGCGCTGAGGAGATGGCAGAAGAGGCGTACAAACTCTCCAAGAATGGATACGCACCAGACTATCACCTTGTGCAGATGTACACCAGCACTTCTGAATCCTACTCTCAGCTCGCCGAGAAGTACGCCAAAGTGAAAGAGCTCTAAAAGGTCAGTCCCCACATAGTAAGAGCACTCCTGTGCCAATGTGCGCTGTTCAACCAACGCACCTATGTGGGACTACTTTTATATTCATCGATAAACTAAACACCGAAACGAATATATTATCTTAATATTCTATTAATATGAATTTATTGAACCAGTTCACATTCTGATGGTTAGATGCTCTAAACTGCCAAAAATCATTTGGTGTGCAAATTCCGTTTTAATAATTTTTAAAGTGTATTCCGTGACAGCATCATCCCTTCCTACTGAGTAAGCGATTAATATTGAATGTTTCTAATGTTTCCTTGATGACTTGGTTTTTAAAACTCCTTTCCTCGATCTATATGAAACATTTGTAGTTGAAGAAAATCTCCCCGAACCGATGCAAAAAACCGCGCAACCAACTCTTTATTCTTCTGATAACCTATCATGAATTCAATAATCCCCCAATTGAAAAGATCAACCAGGACTCATATGTAATTCCATTTATATCGGACTCAGACATAAGTTAAATCACTGACCACCACCTTTTCACTTCTTCTTGGTGAAACTGACTATTTAAATTGAGCTTTGTTTAAGAAGAAACAAGGTCTTACTTTACTCCTTCATAATCCACCAATTCGTCGTCTAAACACGATGAACTCCCTCTTATATAATTCCGCTTTAATTTTCCGTATTAGGTCATAGTGTATGTGACCTATTTTTCTGTGTCCAGATAAGTGTAGAAGATCCCCCCAACCATCTACATGAAGAGGTGAGGGGTCTTAGAAACTTTCATCTACTGACGAAATATTTACTAAGCTTGTAACGTAGTTTCTACGCTAAGAAATTTTATTTCTCCGTTCAAAACCTCGCACCTATTTCTGTAAAAACTACCAATTAGAGTTGTAATTATTTGAAAAATACAACTCCAATTGATATAGTATTTCACAGAAGGTTCTAATCCTTCCCTTCAATACAAGTCTGGGTCCCTGTGTATGTATGCTCAGTTTTCAGCTCTGAGCTCATACACAGGGACCCAGACTGGCAGTTACTTGAAACTGTTTGTTTGGTGATCCCTCTATAACTTAATAAGGGGTTTTACCACATGAAAAAGTTCACATTGAAGCGTTACAACCTCACCAAGGCTCAAGTTAGGAAGAATTGTACCGATAAGGAAGGCAACTGGCTTCCTGGGGTGCTTGGAATCCTAATGATTGACAAAGGTATCAATGACCGCGGTGAAGCGAGAGGATTCTTAGAAGTTTTGGAGATTCCGTCTGATATGATCCAGCTGATCCTCGAAGATATTGAACCTGAATTGGTTCGAAATCTTCAACGAGTTGAGCAGACTCAGGTCAAGGAAGGTACGGAAGCTAAGAGTTCTCCCACGCCAGACACAAAGCTGCAAATGGCAACAACAATATTTGCCGCTCTGTTAGGGATATTTTTTACTACCTTCCCCAGTATTCTTGTTTCATTGATAGTGACAGACAAAGACCTCACTGGTCGAGTTCTCACCTATCTCAAAGAGTACTTCTGGGTTTTCCCGCTTGGCGTAGTAGCTCTGGTCATTGGAACGGTGTACGTTTTCCGTAAAATTTTTTCTGTCAAACAGTCTCAAAAGTAACCCACCAATTGAAGGAGATCATGTCTCGAGTAGACATGGTCTTGCTGATACCAACCCAGAAAGAGGATTCCTTCTTTCTTGCAAAATATAAAAACACACATCCATAGTTGGATGTGTGTTTATTTTAAAAGACGGAATCCATCAGGTCTGCCAAACAGTCTCAAAAGTAACCCACCACAGATATACTTATTTTTAACTTAATTTGGGGTCCCTGATGGATAGCGTCATTATAACACGGGTGGAAGTATATAGCAAATTAATTCAGGAATGATCAGAATATTATTTTAATCATGACTACCCGTAAAACGTGTGGTTTACTCAAGGCTTAAAAGTTTTACAGACATCCGTCATAAACATTTCGTTCTAATGTAATAAACACGCTGAATTTAAGGGTTTCCCATCCGCAAAAACTCTACATACGTCTTCTAACGTAATTAACTCGCCACTCAACCACACTATTTATATCTATTTATCGCTTCCCAAAACGAAAGAGAGCAAATTTGCAGTTTAACATATAAACCGGTGTATACCAACGAATATCCGCACTAGTTAAACGTTATCCCATTGAAAATATACTGAAAACAAATTAAACTAAAGTTAGTCATAACCTACCCCTACAGGAGGCTCCTGTGTCCGCTCGCGCTGAAATCGCTCCTGGTGTCCACTTCGACGGTGAGACGCTGGTTCACACCGTCGTGGACGAGTTCGGTCCTGCCGAGTTGAGGTTCAACGTCGCCCTGGCTGACATGTTCTCGACGCCCTACTTCTTCGCAGACGAGAAGGGCAGCGAGCGTTACGTCGACCCGGTAACGGGAGAGGTGACGGGCAAGATCGCCCCACGCCGCTAGTTGAGCACACAAGAGCCCACAGGACAACTCCTGTAGCTGTGCTCCACACGGAGTACACCTGAGCAACTGCTTCCATGAAGCGGCTGTTCGGGCTCGATTATAATATTTATGCACATAAATTTGACATCCTTTCCTTCGGAATAACGCAAATAGAACACCATTGAGTCTTTTCACGGTAAAAAACACCGCTGGAGTACTATGTACCTTTCAGCGGATTTTTAATGCCTTTATACAGCAAATTATTTTTTTCAGCAGTGGGAATTTGTTATTTTAGTATATATCTGGCGGCAATTGGATAGAAAACAGGTAGACTAATCCATCTGTTTACAGCAGTTCTACCCCTTAAACCTTCTGCTGCGACAAGCTGTAACAGGGGTTTTTCACCTTTTATTTCACGAACTAAAAAAGCACCTGCCCTATCCCGTTTATGACAACGGTTTAGACACGTGCTCACGCAGTTACCCACGTTTTAAAATATGAGATGGAGGCGGCACCCGGATTTGAACCGGGGATAAAGGTTTTGCAGACCTCTGCCTTACCACTTGGCTATGCCGCCATATGAAAAATTACGTATTTTTCCTTCTATTTATGTGGTTCATTTAATTTAACCGCCATTCATCAGACACTTGAATAGTCTACCATATTCTCCGAAAAAGTCAATACCATTTTTGGAAAAGGCATAAATCAATTTGAAATAATAGCAATTATTCATCGTTAGCTATTTTACGTAAAAATCAGTGACTAGACGATATCCATTGACACCAGTTTGTCGTCCTCACCTTCTTTAGCGTATAAAAAACACTAGGTGAAACGGACGAGTGCCCTTTCTCTTACTTTAGTCCAGATTCGAAAATCCCCTTGGTATGAAAGGTGATCCCTTCATACTCCAAAAGACCGCCTCCTATCCGAAGATACTTGATGGCAGATCTATTTTCATTGTCAATTCGGACATTCTTCTCAGCGATCTTGCCATTGTAAAGATGTCCATACCAGTTGTACGTTAGCTTCATACCTTTATTGGTAGTGATCTCTCTCCGTTGATTTCTGGCAGTGAAGTCACTATTTTCCCTTATCATTATAAACACAAACGCTCTACTGTGTCTTTTATGTATGAGAAAACATAAAACTTCAAACACTAGACCAGAAAGGAGTATACACATGATACCGATTGATTCCCCTATGGAAGGGAAACAACTGCAATTTGATACGATATCTCAAAAATTAGAACAAGATGATTTTCATTTAGGTGGAGGTTATACATATGATCATGGTTATTTTGACAAAGCTTTAGATTGGGAAGAAGAACAAGGGAATCGATACTTTCTTCGTGTACCTGTCTATCAAGTTAATGGGGATATCGGAGATCCAGATACATTAGTCCAAATCGGAAAACCTTTTGTCATCAAGCATGAATTTCGAACTCGTACCAATGATCCAAATGGAGATGCTGGTGTATTCAGCGGTTTGGTAGATCAGTTTACCACTCCGATCCCTGCGGAAGATGACCCAATTGATCCAAAATGGATCTCACGAGCAAAAGATATCCTGATCCATGTCGAAAATAAACTTATGTAGAATATTTACAACCCTAAAGAGTTGGTTTCCCCTATCAATCATTTAGACAAAAAAATGTTACTCCGGATATAGAGCAACATTTTTTACTACTTATTATTCTGGCAGGGGCGGTAGGAATTGAACCCACACTGGAGGTTTTGGAGACCTCTGTTCTACCATTAAACTACGCCCCTAAAACTTAACCACCAAATTTTTTTTGGTGGTTATTTGAGTTGGTGCTGGCAGCAGGAATCGAACCCGCGACCTACTGATTACAAGTCAGTTGCTCTGCCTGCTGAGCTATGCCAGCTTATTAAAAAGTGTTTCAAATGGTGGCTCGAGACGGAATCGAACCGCCGACACGAGGATTTTCAGTCCTCTGCTCTACCGACTGAGCTATCGAGCCATCTATGTAAAGATGGCGGAGAGGGAGGGATTCGAACCCTCGATACGCTTTTGACGTATACACGATTTCCAATCGTGCTCCTTCGGCCAGCTCGGACACCTCTCCAAACACTTTGTTTTTGTCAGGAACGAGATCTATCTTAACCCGGATAAGGGTATATTGTCAACCCTTTTTTATCTTTCTTTTTATTTCTTTTTTCTATTCAAGAATTTCCACTAAAACAGGCTTTTTTTGAAGCCATCAGTTATTGTTGATATCACTGCATAAATAAAGTTTATACATATTAGGTAGTCACTTGATGGTTGCCCACTTACGATACAAGTCGTACTATGTCATATCGCGGCAAGTTTCGCTATGTTTTCCGCGTCTGCTCTTCCTAACCAACAAAGACATTCCACTCGCGAGCATCTTCACTTATATGGAATCATGCAACAAGCTCAAAAAAATGATAAAATTTGAATAAATTCATATCCATCCCTGCAACTTGGCTATAAGAGAACAACAAAATTCACCTAAAATTTCTTATAGAGTTTTTAAATAAAATCTATTTACAAAACAGACGTTTCTATGTTATTGTAATAAACAATGAATTACATCATTTCAGTGTTACCTAAATAAAAGTTATCTAGCTTCCTTGTGTACGGTGTTACGCCGTATCAGCGTGCAAGCTTCTCATACATCATCCGGTCCCGCGTTACTATACTAGCCCTACCGGGGTGGGGGGTGATTGTGAATCGCCTAAGAAGGCAGTCGCCGCGATCACAATCGACCCCCCACCCCGGGGGCTAGCTCAGTGGCGTTACCAGATCATAGTGTTTTCGTAGATAACTTTCTTCAAAACCTAGCTAAAGCTCTCTAGCTAGGTTTTTTATTATATATGTATATAAGCAGCGACTGGTCACTTGCACGGATTCAAGTGACCAGTCCTATTGCGCTTTGAAGCAGAGAGTAAGGCTCTACAGGAATGAGTCAGTAGGAGATCCGAAGGATCTCTCCCGTCCCCGAAGACTCCGAAGCGCGTTCAACAGCTCTTCACGCTTCTCGTCGGGGACAAGGGAGAAGCGGAACGCCTTGGAGATCTTATCGGAGTCATCCTTGACCGTCAGTTCGATGGTGTCGCCATCGTCGACGAATTCAAACTTGTCAGACGGCTCGGTTGCCTTCTCGATGTGGGTAAGGAATCCAGCGGCATCCGCGACGTAATCATCCCCCAAACTCAGACCAGAACCTTGCCCTCCATCTCCCACGTACTGAATGTGAGAGTAGATGCATTCCTGAGCGATCAATTCAACACCCTGAAGGTTGTCGAAGCTGCTCATTTTTCCTCCGTCTATACGCAACGAATTGAACTTATCTTCAGTATAATCATCATCTTATCCATCTTTCATTTATCATTTTATTTATTATGAATTCAACCTAAATCTCCTTTATTGCGAATATATTTTCGGTTCTTTCTTGACGCAATTCTCTTAAATCGTATATATTTATTTAAAATAGTCTTTTTTAGCATACGTTTCAAAATCAAAACCATTGTGATATGACCTGACCGTTCTGTAGGTCAGGTTTTTATTTTGCACGAAAAAGAAAGGAGCCATCTTGTGTCAAAAGATCAAATCCGAAAAAAAGATGAAGCTGCTCACAAACAAGAATGGGATGAATTTGAAAATCACCTGTCTTGGTGGGAAGCAGAACAGCCACTCGCCCCCCTTCCTGTAGATCTGCAATTATTATTAATAAAAAATGATCGCACCTTTGTCGATGAATTGATGAGATTCATCATTCGTAACGAAAGTCAACATATATGGAATGAAAAAAAGAAACGGTATGATTACGTCAGTCCTCAGGAACTATCAAAACGAGATCGATCCTGGCTGTGGACTCTTTATCTATCCGATCATCCACTGGCAAGAGAAGGACTAAAACAATTACTCAAATACTTTACCTATCAGGACTTTAATCAATACGCTTCTAATTCAGGAGTATACGTCAGTTATTACAGCTTTTATGCGATAAGAAATGGAAGATATTTATATAGCGCTTTAAATAAAAACTACTTCCGTTATTTAAAAGCCATCTATAAATTAGCAGAAAAAAAGCAAGATACAGGGATTTTATCCAGGGTCGCATACCGATTTGAAGCGGACAGAGATTACTACAAGCTCATTGCTCCTCCTAAACAAACAACGGGAAACCAGCGAAGGTATGGTTTTACTCCTAAAACGAGAAGTTATTTGACGAAAAGAACTTGGCGTACCTTACGAAAATTAGGTGAGCAAGGGGCTAAAGAGTATATCAAATTAGCAACTGATCTCTTGTATCAATATACAACAAACGATGCGAAGCAAACTTATGTAACAAATCCAAAAACCAATCAAAAACAGTACATTCTATCTTATAAACAAAACTGGGTTCTAAACCATATTCTCTATCACAATAGTTCCCGTTTTACTTATGGTAGTGCAACTTGGCAAGAAACACCTGATGCCTACTTTCAAAAACCAGAACAACGAGAAGAAGCATTTCCCGCTTTATGGGACCAATACCCATATGAGTTACTGATGCTTTTATTAGAAGCAAATGCTTCACCTATCGTTGAATTTGCTGGAAGAGCTTTGCGTATAGGTAACCCTGCTTTTGTAGCTCAATTGTCTGACCATGTTATCAACCGATTACTACAATCCACTGAACCGTTCCGCCAAGAATTCGGTGTACGGGAAGTATTGAATCGTTTAGATAAAAATAACCCTGACCTAAATCGCTGGATGTCCTTATCCACACATAAAAACGGTACGATTCGCAGCTTGGCAAACGCTTTTTTACAGCAAAATTTTGTGACATGGTCTGATGAGACAAAGGCGCAATTGATACAGATGTTGTTAGCAAAATTGACAGAATCTCCTGATGCACCTTATTTGAGCGAATGGTTCACTTTTTTCGAAAGCGATTTGCGGGATGTACTAGCAAATAATATCAAGCTATCAATGATCACACCATTACTAGCTGATGTTCAACCTATCATCGTACAGTTTATATCCTTATTTCTTTCGGTCATTCACAGAGAATATGACCCTTACACAGCGGATGACTTGCTTCCTTTCTTGGAAAACGAATCAGAATCTATCCGAAAAACAGCGAGAAATATTTTACATAAAGATTACATGATGCTCTCTTGTACTCCAGCATTTTTGGTGAAATGGTGTGCTGTTCCCTACGAAGATAACCAAGTATTTCTCACACCATTTTTTGCAGATCGGATGCATTGGCTTATCCCGATCCTGCCAAAGTTCCTCGATGCTCTGTGGGCCGAAATGATGCAAAACGAACTACCAGAAATCAGCCAAAACTATATTTTAAACGATCTACTAGGCACTCTATTTTTAGCCGAACTAACGGATACACCAATCGATCAAGTTTTAGCACTTCTGAATCACACTGATACCAGCTATCAAGAACTTGGTGCAAGATTATTCGCTGCCAAGCAACCAGCAGTTGAGCAATTTACGATGGATCAACTACTTAACTTAGCACACAACCAAATTGCATTGTGCAGAAGTGAAGCTCGCAATATGATCATTCAAGTAAAAGATAAAATGACCGATGAGGGCTTAGTTAACTTAGTAGAAACTCATTGGGATGATACAAGAAATTGGGCATTTGCATATATGCGGACCATGTCTGTCGATCAATTCACTCCTACGCTTATCTATGGATTAATCGACAGCGCGCGCCAAGATGTACAAGCATTTGGGATGGAAATGGTAGACATTCATTTCGCTGATCTAGACATAACAGAATTACTACTTCGTGCTAGCGAAAGTACAGATCTGTTTGTACAAGAGTATGCACTGTCACTCGCAGAGAAAATCGAATGGACCAAAGATAAAATTACAAAACTTGAATTGTTCTTTCGAACGATTTTATTTAAAGTTCATCAAGCTAGAAAAGCAAAGCAAATGACATTGGATCTATTGGTCAAATTGGGGAAAACAGACCGCAGCATGGCAGAGAAGATCGTTCCTCTCCTATCGGATGTTGCTCATATCGGTGGAAAACGTGATTTTGAACGAATCTTATTTACACTAACGCAATTAAAAGCTCTCTATCCAGAAATAGAATCCCCCATACAAGTCCGATAAAGGAGGATACAGCATGTTATTCCAACAAACTTACGCTTCATCAAGCGGTGTCAGTCACGCTGGCGGTAATACACTCGTTAACTTTTCACCTGATTTAGGCAGAGAACCAACTTTTTTTCGTGGTAAAATTGCTGACCCGATTCGCTATCGCGATGCGATGATCGCACTTCGGGATGTAGTTGTCTCAGATCTCAACTTTAAGCCTAAAGACAATACGGCTTATCAAGAATGGGTGAAACAACAGTATTTACTTGATATCGCTGGTATTTTAGGGGAAAAAGCAGACATATCTATACGAATTCATGAATTACAAAAACGAATGACTGAATTAAACAAGCTCCGTACTGCTCGCATGGGCGATTACTACAAATCACGACGACAATATTTTAACTGGCTCTATAATAACGATAAAGACGCTTGGTTTGTGTTGGACCCTGTTATCACAGTGGCACCTGATCAAGTATTTTTTGAAGCTTTCTCATTGGATGAATCTTCTTATGGCAGATTGGCTGTTCATGAAGAACTTTTTACAGATGTAAAAGATTTTCAATACGGAACGACCAATATTGATTTCTCCGATAACTTATTAGCTGAACTAAAACGTATGCGCACCTATCGTCCTACTGAGTTTCAAGTAGATCCATCTGGATTTGAAGTTGCTACGGAAGGAAGAGAAGTTTACAAAGAGAAAAAAATCGATGTACCTACAAGTTGGATTCGTGGTTTCTTACAGGTTCAATCAGCCATGAGCATGCCAACATCTTCTTTTGAACTAAAACCGATCGACTTATATAACATCTGCAATTTCTTACGAAAACACAAAGAACAACACAGTCCTCGTTCTTTAAAATATATCTTACAGCCAGGAGAACCAGTAAAGCTCGTCATCGAACCGTGGAACGAAACAATCACCTTTGCAGGCTCGATTTATCTTGGTGATACTGCACAGGAGATTCGCACATGGGGTCGCAGACGATTGTTTTTACTTGAACGATTATTGCCTCTTGCTGACCGCATTACGGTTCATTTGCTAGGGACAGGTATGCCTAGTTTCTATGTCGTAGATATGGGTAACCTCAGCTTCACCCTTGGTTTATCTGGATGGACACGAAATGATTGGGCAAATGCTGGTAACTTTGACTTGATGATTGGGACGAGTACCAAAGCAACACCAAGCCAATCTGCACTTGTTTTTTCTCAGCTTAAACTGAAGAAAACAGCAACCGATTCGGAACTGGCCAATTGGACTCATCTTCCATCAGACATCGTACAAGCTTCCCTGCGTCAACTTTGCAGTGCAGGCAGAGTAATGTTTGACTTGGAGATCGGTAAGTATCGCTTGCGCGAACTGACTCGTGATCCGCTGCCAATGGATCAATTGAAATACACCAATCCTCGAGAAGAAGCAGCCAAACAATTGGTTGAAGGAGACAAAGTTACGCTCAAAAAGCGGACTTCTCAAGCGAATGGTTGGAACTTGGAAGGTACAGTGGAATCACAAAAAACACAAGTTCAACTAGATAAAGACGGGAAAATTGCATCCGCACAATGTTCTTGCTACTTCTACAAACAAAATCGATTGATGCAAGGACCATGTGAACACATGCTAGCTTTACTATCGGCTCATCAAAAATCATAGGAGAGGAGGAAACCATAGTGTCCGAAGAAAATAAAATGCTGACAAGAGAAGAGTGGATTGTAAAAATCCAGTCCGAAGGAAAAAATGAAACAATACGCAGCGAGATGATTCGGCTCGGCTTTTGGGAAGCACCCCATCTGAGTGAGGAAGAACGCGAACAGCAAGCCAAAGAAGATGAAGAATACAAAGAAGTACAGAAAGAATTACAAGCATTACAAAAGCAATCCAAGCAACTAAAAGATATCGACTTTTTGTTAAAAGAAGCACGAAAACGCCGAATTGAAGAAAGTAAACAAAGACGGGCAGAACGAAAAGAACAACGAGAAAAAGCACAAGCTGAAGCGAAAGAAAAATGGGAACAGTATCGCGAAACGCATGTCATCCATGTCGGTGACGGAGTTTCCTCAGGTCTTTCTTCCTTTGATGCTGATGAAGCTAAACTCATGCAACACAAATTACCATTGATACGTTCTGCTCTACAATTATCGGAAGATATGGGTTTTACCTTATCAGAAATAAAGTGGCTGACTTATCATCGAAACACTGCAACGATTAATCACTACACACGCTTTACTATCCCGAAAAAAAATGGCGGGAACAGGGAGATATCTGCACCCAAAACAAAGCTGAGGAAAGCACAAACATGGGTAAAAGCGAACATCTTAGATAACTTAGCAGTTCATGATGCTGCATATGGTTTTGTGAATGGAAAAAGTACGGTAAATAACGCGAAGCCCCATATCGGCAAAGATGCTGTTATCAAATTTGATCTAAAAGATTTCTTCCCTTCTATCTCGTTTGTTCGAGTGCGTGGATTGTTTGAATCGTTTGGATACAGCCGTGCAATCAGCACTTTATTCGCCTTAATCTGTACAGAACCTCCTCGCAAAGAAGTTGAGTTTGACGGGAAAATGTATTATGTAGCGATGTCGGATCGACAATTGCCACAAGGAGCATGCACCAGTCCAACAATCACCAACTTATTGTGCAGACGATTGGATGAAAAATTAACCCAACTGGCAACAGATAAAGGATTCACTTACACTCGTTATGCCGATGATCTCACCTTCTCTGGAAAAGAAGAATCTTTAAACCAACTCGGCTCCTTGATGAATAATGTGCGTAGTATTGTCGCCTTTGAGGGATTTGTGGTAAATGAAGAAAAAACACGAGTGCTCCGCGCTGGACGTCGCCAACGTGTCACAGGAATCGTCGTAAATGAGAAAGCCAATCTAACACGCAAAGACATTCGCAGTTTTCGTGCGTTGTTACATAATGTAGAGCAAAGAGGGTTGGACGAAGAAAATCATAAAAACCATCCGCACTTTTGGGACTATATCAATGGATATGTGAGTTATGTGCAAATGGTACGACCTGACATCGGTCAAAAGTTTGCAGCTCAAGTGCTGAGAATAGCGGAGAAATACGGTTTACCTGTACGTGTTCATGCTTAAAAACTAGGATAAATTTATCCTAGTTTTTTATATTCTCTTGAATTGAACACTCCCATCACCTACGCTATCGCTTAGAGGTGGGGATTCTTAGGAACTCCCGTCTAATATTTACTAAGCTTAGACCGCAGTCCCAGCGGCAAACAGTCTTATACCTTCTTGCAAAATGTTCGTTGCTGCGATGATGTCCCTGTCGTGTTATTCGTTACATTCGGGACATGTCCATGCTCTCAAGTTTAGATTCTTCACGTCTTTGTTGTGGTAACCACAACAGGAACAGAGTTGGGACGATGGGAATGTTTTTCCTACTTTCACCATTGTTCTTCCAAACCCACTCTGCCTTATACGCTAACATGCTTGTGAATTCTGACCATGAGTCATCTGTAATCGATTTAGCTAACTTATAGTTTTTGATCTGTTTTTCACTTGCAAATCTTCGATGCTGATGACTAGGTTTTCGTGAATCAGTTTCGAAGACAATTTGTGAAGGAAATCATGGCGAGCGTTGACTTTGTTCCAATTGGAACCTCTTCGGTACGTCTAGATAGGATGCGTTGTGCTTTTGCCAGTTACTGTTCATAATGGAGTAAAAATCGATTTGGTTTGACTTTTGTACCATCCGAGAGTATTGCAAAATCTTTTAAACCAAGATCGATCCCTACTGCTTTTTTCTTAGCTGGAACTATGGGAAAATAATTCCTTTCACACAGGACGGAAACGAAATACTTTCCGGATGGATTTACGTCTAACCGTAGCAGAAAGAATACGTCCATCGACTTCACGAGACTTCGCAAACCTCACCCAGCCTAGTTTCGGAAGTTTGATTTTATCCTTTCTATTTGAATATTTCGATTTATACATGGACTCGTGTAAGACTGCACCCGATTTCTCTTGGATTTCAATCTGGGTTAATCATTTGCCGATTCATCCCCCACTTATGGAAGATGGGGTATTCTCGACGCACTGACAGATAAATAATCACTTATCCTTATAAAAATACTAACAATGTACTATTATTCTTATAATTTCAATATCTTCTATAACTACTGCACATTAGCGAGATTAATACCGATAATGAATGTAATTAGCTTCTACACTTTAAACCGTTAAATGATACCGGAATAAACAGATAATTTACATTTTTTATTTAATGATAATTATAGATATTTTACGTTATAATAATGGAGGGAATCGAGAAGAAAAGGAGTTCCCAGTGTCTAAAACCACAAATGTAGTCGAAACAAAAAACTCCTCTGGGGCGATAGAAACTGTCACCTTCATCGGTCAGTTTTCTGACCTGTTGATGTTTCGAACTACCCCCTATGTTCTGGAGAGATCAAAAAAGGTCAAGCTGTTCGCCCAGCTCATTCAGAAGGGCGCCGAATATGTAATTGCCATTCGACGAGATGGTGAAGACAAAACCGAAAATCACCTCCGCTTCCACACCAACGAAGATGTTGTGGTGGATGGAGTAATATTCAGACACCGCTTTCCGTCCCAGAAGTAAAAACATATAGGACGAAAAACTGCACAGATACTTTCTAGTCTCTGTGCAGTCAGCACTTATCATATGAAAATATGTGAAATAAAAAAGCCATTCTACTCAGGATGGCTTAATTTAGTTTCCACCAACCTACAACCTAATAAAGCCCTGTACGTCAATCAATCAAAGAAACATTTTTTTGCACAACTTGCATAAATGCTTGAATTGCAGGTGAGAGCCACTTCTCTTTATGCCATAACATTTGTGTGTAGATCGGAAAGTGTGGCAACTCTATCGGAAGGACAACAAGCTCACCACGATCCAACTCAGTACGAACTACTACTTCTGGAAGAAAGGCAATTCCTATTCCAGACATGGCACATTGTTTGATTGCTTCCGCGCTACTAAACTCCAAAAACATATTAGCCTCTATCCCTTTTTGTTTCAGAAATTGGTCAAACAGAGTACGATATGTGCACCCCTTTTCATTAACCAAAAATTGCTCTGCTCGTAAATGTTCGGGAAGCAATTTTTGTTCTTTTCGCAAAGGATGATCCGAAGATACGAATAACTGGAACGACTCATATCGCAATGTTTCACTAGCTATAGAGGTAGATCGGATAGGTTCATCTAACAAAAATACAACATCTGCTTTCCCCTCACATAAGCTCTGTTTGAGATTATCATAGGAAATCGGTTTGAAAATAAGCCGAACACCTGGGTATTCTCTACGAAATTGCAGAAAAGTGGAAGGTAATCGATAAGCACATAAGACTTCATTTGCACTTATCGTCACTGTTCCCGTAATCTGCTCTTGACTGCAAACGACTTCTCTTGCTTCCTCCAAAGTTATTAATGCTTGGTTTACATACAACAGAAACCGTTTCCCTGCATCTGTTAAAATAAGCTGCTTCCCAAGACGATCAAACAGGCGAACTTTTAATTCTTTTTCTAATGCTTGCATTTGCATCGTTACATTTGATGGGACATAATTTAAGGCTGCTGCAGCTTTACTAAAATTAAGTGTGTTAGCTACTGTCTGAAAGGTTATCAGTTGACGAAGTTCCATGTTCAACATCCTTATTGTCAATAATTTTGAATCTACATATCAAAAACGTTAAATTTACTTGATGTTACTGCTAGTATACACTAACTCTACAACGAACTTGAAAGGGGTTTGAACATGGATTATAAAATCTTTCAACTAGGAGATGTCACTCTCCAATCGGGTGAAATATTACCGAATGCTTTTCTTGCTTATCAAACTTATGGAACACTAAATGAAGATAAGAACAATGTCATTGTTTATCCCACTGCTTTTGGTGATCAACATTATCAAAATGAATGGTTGATTGGTCCAGATATGGCACTAGACCCCAATAAATACTTTATAATCGTCCCAAATTTACTTGGAAATGGGCTATCCTCATCACCCAGCAATACACCAGCTCCTTTTGACAGGAGTAGATTTCCTAAAATTACCATTTTTGATAATATTTCTTTTCAATATCGTCTGATTACCGAGAAATTTGGAATTGAAAAAATAGCACTTGTGACAGGTTGGTCACTAGGAGCACTACAGACGTTTCAATGGGCAGCGAGCTACCCTGACATGGTAGAACGAATCGCTCCATTTTGTGGAACAGCTAAAACTTGGCCACACACCTATGTTTTTTTAGAAGGGGTAAAGGCACCTCTTGTTTCAAATGCCGAATGGGCGAATGGTGAATATACCCTTCAACCAAAAACCGCCATGCGATCAATTGGACGCGTTTACGCTGGTTGGGGTTTTTCTCAAGCATTTTATCGAAAAGAGTTATACCGTGAACTGGGCTACAACAGCTTAGAAAACTTCCTTACAGATTTTTGGGAGAAAAATTTTCTCAACATCGATGCCAATAATTTATTAGCTATGCTCTGGACAGGACAACATGGAGATATTAGTGCAAATCACCTTTATAATGGAGATTTTGAAAAAGCACTCCAAAGCATTCGAGCAAAAGCTGTCATCATGCCTGGAACTACAGACTTATACTTTCCTCCTGAAGATAGCCAATATGAGACAGAGCAGATCCCCAATGCTGTATTCCGTCCTATTGAATCGATATGGGGACATCTTGCAGGTCGTGGTATTCATGAAGTAGATACAAAGTTTATAGATGATCAACTTAGAAACTTGTTGAAACTAACTTAGTCGTACCATTTAATTCTGTATCTGAAGGTACTTGTACAACATAGCGATTAATAGGTGGTACAAATGACAGCTATCTATTTTAATGAATTTGGTTCTCCAGAAAATGATTTTAGTGCTTTACAAGCTTCCCGTTCCAGAGATTAACGATGATGAGGTTTTGGTGAAGATGATTGCAGCTTCTATCAACCCTGGCGACTTTCTGTTCATTCAAAATTTATATCCGGAGCCTAAGAAGCTTGTCTTCCCTAAACAAATTGCTGGAAATTATGGTGCTGGCATTATTATAAAAGTGAAAAAAATATTTCATATAAACCCGGAACTTTTGTTACACTCGGTTATTTTAATACGTGGTCCGAATATGCCGCCGTACCAGCTGAATGGCTCATAGCCTTACCACCAGACTATCCCATCGAAAAGGCTGCATAGTTTTTTAACATCATTACGGCATGGGATTTACTTGAAACATCTAAAGTTAAGTCAGGTCAATGGCTTGCCCTTACAGCAGGGAACTCCAATGTGGCAACAATGGTTTCCCAATTAGCCAGACAAAAAGATATAAATGTCATCTCCATTGTTAGGCAAACATATAACCATTTGAATCTACAAGCTTTATTAGGGTCTTCTTATGTAATTAATCTATCAAAGCGTCCTGTTAGTATCCGAGATCCATGGAGATAACACAAAACAAAGGATTAAGTGGTGTTACCGATGCCGTTGGCGGTCCACTCACAGGTGATTTGATTCAATCCCTATCATTCGACGGACAAGCCGTTATTTATGGGAATTACAGCACCGAAAAATTTGAACTTCATAACTATGATATTTTGATGAAAAACATCGGAATCAAGGCCTATCTCTACCGGTACTTCTTAACTCCACCTCAACAAAAAGATGAGAAAACGCTTCAAGAAATAATAGATGCAACAGAAAATAACGATTTTCAAGTTTCTATTGGTGGGATGCATCCTTTGGAAGACTATAAAGCAGCTATCCATGAAAGTCTCTATCGACCTGAACAAGGAAAAAGATATTTTATATTTCCTAAATAAATTTACCAAAATTTTACATTAAAAAACTCTCTTTTCTAGCTTCATCAGAAAAAAGAGTTTTTTTCCATGTTTTCTATTGATATTGCATTTAAAACATAGTTGGTCGAACACTTGGATCATGATTAGCAATTGCTGCCACACAATCTTCACGCTCTGAGAACTCTTTTACCCATTGCAAAGATTGATATGCAAGCTCATCATCCACCGTATTACCTGGTAAGATTTGCTCTTTCCATGATTTTTCTGCATATCCAACATCAGATACGAGTAAAACCCAGCCAGCTTCCACTCGAACTAAAACGGACATATGGCCAGCTGTATGACCAGGAGTAAATACAAGATAGACAAGTCCATCCCCAAATAAATCTTTTCCTAGTTGATGGGGACCAAAAGGAATCTTTTCTAATTTTACTAGTTCGAAGTCAATATCTTCGTACCATTTTTCTTTGGACTCATCTCGATGGTTTTTCCATTCTTGTTCACTTACTAAAATACGTTTTGCACCACTCAACAACTTTAAACCACTGATGTGATCGACATCTAAATGCGTGATAACCACGGTATGAATATCTTCAGGAGAAAGATTTCTTGCAGCGAGCTGTTCTTTTACGGAATGTCCTTCTGGCAGCTTATACTCGATAAATTGATAAATATCTTCTCCAAGATGTTCTTTGGGATTGGTACGTATATCTTCATGCCACCCTGTATCCACTACAATGTTTCCTTGAGGATGTTCGATAAGATAGCTGGATACAGGAACTTTTTCCTGAAACTCTTTTCCTCTTTGGTCAAATGACGGAATGACCTCCAGTTCCTTAAAAGCAAGAGACCGATCATATGTGAGTTCTCCAGCATGCAATACATGAACTTTTGCATAGTTGCTCATTTTTATATCCCCTTTTTACCTCAAATTTCATTGTTTTTGATTAGTTACTTGCAGTATGAATCGATTAGAAAAGAAAGAAAAGAAGGCACTTTCAAGTTCCCAGGAACAAAAAAGTGCCTACTTTTTATTTTCAAACGTATCTTTGATAATGGCAATAACGAATAAACAACGGAGTGATTTTATGCATATCTACAAGGAAAGAAATACGTTTATTCAGAGCATAACAATCTTAGCTGTTAGTTCCATTCTAGTCGTTTCCTTAATGTATGTGGCAATACCTTTAATACCTGCCTTAGAAAATGAATTTCATGCCACAGTAAATCAGACGGTGTGGGTAAATAGTATCTATGGAATCTCCTATG
Organism: Shimazuella alba; assembly: GCF_009831235.1. Lineage (GTDB taxonomy): Bacteria > Bacillota > Bacilli > Thermoactinomycetales > Thermoactinomycetaceae > Shimazuella > Shimazuella alba. The sequence continues at coordinate 99,465 of NZ_WUUL01000005.1, forward strand.
CAATTGGGTGTTTGATATTTGGGATATTCTCTGATCGTTTTCACCGGAAATCCATTTTATTCCTCGGCCTTGCTGCTTTAACAATTACAACACTCGCAGTTAGCTTTAGCAGTTCATTGGAATGGCTAATCACGCTAAGAGTCATACAAGGAGTCATTGCTTCATCCGTTCCTGTTATTTCGATTGCGTATATCAATGATGTTGTTTCCCAGCGTTATCGTTCACTGGCTATATCCATATTGAGCAGCAGTTTTTTGTTATCTGGCATTTTAGGTCAATTATACGGTCAAGCAATAGGAAACTGGCTTGGCTGGAGAGGAGTTTTTGTTATTTTAGCAATAGCTTATGGATTAATCCTATTTTCTTTTCCTCTTCTTCCAAAAGGAGCAATACCTACTAAAGAATATTCTTTTAATCAAATGATGAACCATATGATACGAGTCTTCAAAATTTCAGCGCTCGTTCTGTCTTTTTTTATCATGGCAATCATATTTTTAAGTTTTGTTACGTTTTATTCCGGTTTGGGCTTATTTATAAAACAAAAATTTGATATGGGAAATCAAGGGTTAATGTGGATAAGAGTAGCAGGCATACCGAGCATTTTACTTTCGCTCTTTGCTAGTTCCTTTATAAAACATTTTGGAGCCAGACAGGTATTAATAACAGGCTTACTCACTACAGGAATAGGGTTAACGATAGGGACAGCAGCAGAATCAATTCCAACTTTGGCTATTGCTAGTATCATTTTTGTAATGGGGATTGCTGTTGCTAATCCCAGTGTAATCGTAATAGTAAGTGAATTAGCAGGAAAAACACGGGGAAGTGCAGTAGCGATCAATGCTTTTTTCGCCTTTGCAGGTGCTAGTTCCGGCTCTTTAGTAGCAGTTTACATCAAATCTTTTTCATTTTTATGTCTTGCATTAGCTTTGATACTTCTACTAGCAGTCATTATCACATTGGTTTTTATTCGAATTAAAGACAGCCATTCAAAAGAAAAACTTAGCATTGGTCGCTAAGTGATCAAAGGTTTGATATTTTGTTTTCTTTTTCCATGTTCTGCATTTCTATCATGTTTTCACCCCAATTACAGAGTGCCTGCAAAACGGGTTGAAGAGTAAGACCCAATTCGGTTAATTCGTATATGACTTTTAACTGTTTTCCTTCAAAAACCGTTCTTGAAATAAGACCATCAGCTTCTAATTCACGCAGAGACTGAGTAAGCATCTTCCGGGTAATAACAGGCATCAATTTCATTAATTCTCCTGATCTTTTTGGACCATGGGTAAGGTGACACAGGGTAATAGTTTTCCATTTCCCACCAATGATATCCAAGGTCAGTTCTGCAGGAATATTATAATTTTTGTTCGTGAAATTTTCCACTTTATGGATCACCTACTTATTTTCAAGATTTATTTCACAAACAAAGTAAACTCTACTCCTTATTGATTATATGAAAAAAAAACGAGATTTCAAAGTATGATGGTATGGAAATTTACTACCCCCATTGTCATGTCCCTAACAATGGAGAATTTCATAAGCTACTATAACTTTTTTGAATTACCGCAAGTGGTTTACAGTCTGCAACCATAGCAAGACCAGCACCTTAAGGAATGTCCTGCTGATAATGCTCTTGTAGTGACCAAAAGAAGGTACACTTGTCAGCCATTCCATACAAAAAAGCAACCTTTGCAGTTATAGGTTGCTTTTTTTCTACTTTAATATTCTCCTTTAATTACAAAAAACGAACCCCGAATGGTACCAGCTAGTTTAGACTTCTGCCTAGCAAACTTAAACTTCCCTTCTAACTCCGCTGGTACTTCCATCCCCTCCGAAAGCTTAAATCCAACGGCCCTCTTCTTAGGGTTATCAATTGGATACATAACGTTAACCGCAAGCCCATCCTCATAAAAGACGTAGGCAAATTTGATATTTTCTACTTGAAAACACGATGTTTCTAAAGGCTTGGCTGTAAACTCAATATCACGCTCTTCTTTCAATATTCGATTCACATAAACTAGGGTCTCCTGGCTTTCACTAGCAGATGCAACTGTAAATTCATGCTTGTATTTGTTCATAAAATATCGGGCTTCATTAGCACGTAAACCAGCAAGTGCTTCTACTACAGGAGAAGACTCTAAACCAACTACAGACACATTTTTAAAATCAACCATATAGGACATTTCGATCTCTCCTTGTATCTCTTTATTTCTAAGTGCAGGCACATTTCTCGCTCTTTAAGCAAAAACTAGCCGTTTGTACTATGTGACTATTAAAGTACCATACCTTTAAATTCTGCCAAATGTCTAACTTCTCATTAAAATTATCCGTCTTTTTTCATTCACTATCTACTTAACGTCTTATAGGACACCAAAAGGTGACTCTTATGATTATAGGTCACCTTTTGGTGTCTTGTCAATGGTATTTTTTTATTGTTTTTAACATCAAATAACTACCAAAAAGATTCACCTTTCATAAGCATATTTATGAATTTCACAGAAACTCTAGAGCAGGTGAATCTCTAGACTATTTGTATCAAAAAACTTCCCTCATTGCCAGAAATCCAACAACAAAGGGAAGTTTCATAAGCTATTATACTCCTTTGATTACCGCAAGTGGTTTGCATTCTGCAACCACAGAGGCAAGTCCAGCACCTTCAATCGAATCAATGATTTGATCCACATCTTTGTAAGCTTGTGGACATTCATCAAGGATGCTTTGCAGGGTACGTTGATTAACTAATACCTCTTCGTCTGTACCTACTTTCATGGATTCTGCAAATTCATCGATAGTAATCAATTCTTTGGTAGCACGTCTGGAACGAACACGACCAGCTCCGTGGCAGATCGAGTAGAAGTTTTTCTCTCCGCCTTTGGCTCCAACCATGATATAGGAAGATGTTCCCATTGAGCCGGGGATCAATGCAGGATGTCCCGTTTCTTTGTATGCTTCTGTATTTAAAAAATGTCCCGCTGGCAATGCTCTTGTGGTTCCTTTACGGTGTACCATCATCGGCTGATTGCGATGGAATTCTTTTAATGCATAGTTGTGCATCAAATCGTATAACACAGGTGCTTCAAAATCAGAACCAAATACTTCTTTAAACCCTTCTCGCACTCCATATGCCAACATATGACGGTTCACCACTGCAAAGTTTAATGCTGATTGCATGAGGTTAATGTATTGTTGCCCTTGATCAGAATCGATCGGAGCAAAGACGAGGTTGGGGTCTGGAGTTCCTACTCCCCATTTGTTCATTGCTGCTTTAAAATCTTTGGTATACTTGGGTCCCATCATTCCACCCCAAGCACGGGAGCCAGAATGGATCATGATGACAACTTGTCCATCTTCCAAGCCCCATTTTTCAGCGATTTCTTGGTTTTCCTCTCGGATGTGGATAGCTTGTATTTCGATAAAATGATTCACTTGTTACTATTACGAATTCTCCATAACCTTAGAGAAACACTTTGTTTTGTTCTATTGAGGTATTTCGATGAAGCCTCAATACTATTGGAGATAATATACTTGTCTTCATGTGTCCATCTTTTACGATTTCTTATCTTCTTCATCGTTTTTGGTCTTTTCCAGTTGAGTATTTCTTTAGCTTTTTCTATTTTTCTTGGAATTGCCAAGCAATCTTCATAATATAAAACTCTTGCAATAGATTGAGCATCCTCTTTAAATACTGCTATATTATGGACTCTATCGCGTTTATTTGGTGAACTTTTTTTTAATTTTCCAGTAGTCTTATAAATGAGTTGAGGTATGCATGAGCAATATGTTCGCAAGAAGTAACAACGGAAATATAAGGAAATCCATTTGAAGTTAGTCCTAAAGAGCCGTCACCATCAATGTACCCTCTAAAATAATCTACTTCTGAGTAGGAAGATCTAGGAGGATAGATTAAAGATGATTTCTTTCCATAGAACATACCTAATTTAATCAACTGTTCACGAAATTTATGATCATATACTCGTAAAACTGAAGACTTATATCCTTTTTTATAATTTGTATCACGGACACGAGTATAAATTGTAGAAGTACATGGAATTATCTTGTGGAATTGTTCCAAAATTTCTTTATCATTTGAGTTTACTTCGATAGTAAGTCTTCCTTTTTTTCCTCTGCTCTCACTTGACATAGAACCATCTGCTTGAATAAAACCAAAAAAATATGCAAAAGAAGGACATTTTAAATCAATATTCACAATCATTTCCCCTTGAGTTTGTTGAAATGATTATATTAATTTTTCTGAAGGAATCAAGTATTTCGTAATGGGTTGATCATTTCTGTCAACCTCTATAGGTTCTTCTTCCCTATAGGTCGGAGCACACCTTCATCCCTAACATAAGTTAGTAGGATGCCCAAGTCCCTCTGCTCTCTACGGGGCGTTTTATCGCTTCCCACGGAATTCCCATCTCAGGGTTTCCCGTTTTGGACGAGTTTTTGACTAATACATTACTGTACTAGGGAGGCAATCATTGTACCTCCACCAAGCGTTCCCACTTGCTGCCAAGCACGGCTCCACATTTTATCTGGAATATGTTCCAAGAAGGTCGTATCAAATTCAAACTTCGCATGTTCGACATGAGTCAATGATTTGCGTTGTTTCGGAGTATAGCGATCTGGGATATACTCAGGTGGTAAGCCATGCAAACCTTCCGATACGATCTTTTCTACTCGAATATTTTTATAATGAGATGCCGCCCGTTCATTAGCTGGCACAAATTTTTCAATTGATTTTATCAGCTCTCGCCTTAGTTTTTTATCCTGAATATCTTCTTTTTTCAGCGGGGTCAAATGAACACGCATTCCACAGCCGATATCCGAGCCCACAATCGATGGGGATACAAATCCATCTCGCATATTCCACACAGCTGTTGTTCCGATACATGTTCCGATCCCGACATGTGCATCAGGGGTGTAACTCATGTGTACATTCCGCGGTATTTGCAAGTTATTATCCGCCATATGATACACTTTGTCTTCGAGTGATGCGAAAACTTCATCATTGGCAAAGATATGAAGCTTTCCATGAGACAATTCTACTTCTCTGTGATTTTTGCCATGATTTTTTAACATTTTTACATAATCTCCTTTATAGGAAAAGAACCAACATTTGATATTTTACTATTAATTTGATTATAAAGCCATATTTTTTAGCGTTTTTGCTAATAAAAAAGCTAATTCTTTAAAGAAAAAGAATCAGCTTTTTAAATATACATATTTATAATAATAGATAGTCTATACATGTAAATTTATTGATGTCCAATCATGTGTGCCTAGAGCCATGGCAGAATATCCGCATGACCCTAGACAGTAAAAAGAAAATATGGCTCGCTAGATTATTTCCTCAGATTATGTGCCTTTCCGATCACATACCCAGCAGCAGTAGCGCATGCGCAACCAACTAGACTTCCATCGGTCACGCACGCAATACCGACACAAACAGCAATCGGCTTTGCTGTACCCTCTACTGCTTTTCGGAGAACCTTCTTTGCCTTTTCCTTTTTACTCATCGGCTAAGACTCCAATCTTAGATCCCACCGCTTATTTCTTATTATAAATACAAAAACCGCAGCCAACAAATATAAAAAAGAGACCCCTTAAAAAAAAGGAATCTCTTTTGTTTAAAAATCAAAGTTATCTGGATCTGGACCTACACGCAAATCTTGGTTTAACTCACCAATCCGTTTCATTTCCTCATCTGTTAACTCAAAATCAAACACAGAAGCATTTTCGATAATACGCTGTTTTTTCGTCGACTTAGGAATAGTCACAACCCCATTTTGCAAATCCCATCGGATAATCACTTGGGCAGTTGATTTGTTGTATTTCTTCCCGATTTCCTTTAACACTTCATTGTCTAGCAATTGTCCTTGCATCAATGGGGACCACGCTTCTACTTGAATTTCTTGTTCTTGACAGTACCTGCGAAGCTCTACTTGTGTCAGACGGGGATGAAATTCTACTTGATTGATCACCGGCTTCACCTCTGCATTTTCCATCAAGTTTTCGAGATGATGAATTTGAAAATTACTCACACCAATTGCTCGGATTTTTCGTTGATGATACAACGTCTCCATTGCTTTCCAAGCTGATTGGTACTTGCCTTCCACAGGCCAATGGATTAGGTAAAGATCAAGATATTCCAAATCTAATTTCTGTAAACTTGTCTCAAAAGCGGCTAAGGTTTCATCGTAACCAAGATCAGCATTCCACACTTTCGAAGTAACGAACAAATCTTCACGGTTAATACCAGCTGCTTTTAGTCCTTCTTTTATGCCTTGACCTACACCTTCCTCATTCGCATAGACAGCAGCAGTATCTATGCTTCGATAACCATGTTCAATTGCAGTTTTTACTGCATTAACCAGCTCAGGGCCTTCCTCTACTTGAAATACACCAAGTCCCAGCCATGGCATCTTTACACCATTGTTTAATGTAGTTGTAGATTGTAGTTGATTAACCATTTTTATTACTCCTTTTATTTTGTATCGTTTTTTTCCAATCTCCAGCTCCACGCGGTCAGTATAATTGCAGCAACTACCATCAGACCTCCAATCCATGGGGTGTGAATCAAACCGATAGAATCGGTAATCGATCCTCCCAAGTATGAGCCCAAGGCAATACCTGCATTAAAGGCTGCAATGTTGATAGCGGATGCTACATCTACAGCACTCGGTACAAAACGTTCCGCAAGCATGACCACATACACTTGTAAACCTGGTACATTCATAAATGCAAATAATCCCATAAAAAACACCGTTATAAGTGCAGCCACTGGAAAAGGAGCTGTGAGGGAGAACACAAATAATACAATAGCTTGTACCAAAAACATAAAAAATAATGCTTTGATCGGTTTTTTATTTGCTAATTTTCCACCAAGCATATTTCCAATGGCGATGGCGATTCCATAAACAAGCAGTATAATCGCGACCGTAGACGCTTTAAATCCAGATATCTCTTGAAGTAATGGAGCTAAATAGGTGAAAACTACAAATGTACCACCATAACCTAAAGCAGTAATGATAAAAATCAATAAAAGCCGACCATTCGTAATTAACTTTGCTTGATCTCTCCACGTAGTTTGCTTGCCTTTACGCAAATCAGAAGGAATCAATACCATCGTAGCAACCAATGCAATTATACCTACCACTACAATTGCCACAAACGCAATTCGCCAACCAAGTTGTTGACCAATAAAGGTCCCTAAAGGGACACCTGTCACGGTAGCTACTGTCAACCCTGTAAACATCATAGAGATCGCACTGGCACGGCGGTCTTCTGTTACCAAATCGGCTGCAATGGTCGAACCGATCGACATAAACACACCATGCGCTAAAGCAGACACCACTCGGGCAAACAATAAAACGCTGATATGTGTTGCAGCCGCTGCGATGCTATTTCCGATGATAAACACAACCATAACCCATAGCAGCAATGATTTTCGTGACATTCGTGATGTTAAAGATGTAAGCACGGGAGCACCAATCATCACTCCTAAAGCATATAAAGAAACGGTCAAACCTGCTGTAGTGACCGGAATTTTCAAGTCAGTTGCAATAAGTGGTAATAAGCCGACACTGATAAATTCCGTTGTACCGATAGCAAAAGCACTTATCGCTAATGCGAGCAGTGCCAACGTACTTCTTTTACTGTTGGAACTCATCTTTCTTCTCTCCTTCTCTAACTCTAGTCGTGCTGCCTAACGAATAGAAAAATCACACAAAACTAGAGTATTATTATGTGGATCACAAGATCTTATTATGAGAGATGAATCCCCTGTCGTGAAGTACGTACTTTCTAGTAATATAGGCACTTAAAAGTAACGTAGTATTCGTGGTGGATATAACTATTTGCCAAACAAAAACGCACAACCTTCTATTGCTATGCGTTTTTCATTTTCTATATAAAGTTTTCTTATATTCTTGGGCTGAATACTGGTAATATCCGTCCAATGTTGTCAAGTTATCCAATCTCCTCATAAACACCAGTGCTTCTTCTTCGCCTAAAGGTTCGTTTTTGCTTTATTACTTCGGACAAATATTCGTTTTCTTAACAGGAACAATATATCGTAGTAATTTTTGAATACTGAATATTATCATTTGTTGGCAATATATTTATAACTTTTGTATGTAGGTGTTGAATTTAGAACAATCGTCTAGTTTTTGAAGTTGATCTTTGTTCTAGGCTTCTTTGTGATATTTAAGTTATGATATCCATAGAGATATGCACAATTTTTGCGAAACGGAGTAGAAACAAAATGGTAGACTTCCATCATAACTTTCATTTGTTTTTTGATGGATTCGGGCTGCAGCTACAAAGGCCAAATGTTCCGAAACCAATCCCTCTTCGTACGCAAATTGGAGAAGGAACTTTTCGTCGATTTGTTCCTCGAACTGATCTTGATATCGTATTTTCCGACTTGACATTTTATGGAGACTTCCTGATGCCGCTAACGACAAAAACGCCAATGGTTGAGATTCATTATTGTTTACAAGGAACGAGAGTCATTCATGTCGAACGAAATCAATACGAATTTGCACCTGGGATGTGTGCGCTTGAGCTAATTGACGCAGGGAAAGCGCAGTTCGAATTTACTGGTAATCAGCCTTATCAGGATTTGTCAATCGCGCTCCCTATCTCGACCTTTCATCATTACATGGAAGATATCTCGGGTGACAGACATCTTGACTTCTTCAGTCTTCTTGGGAGAAAACCATTTCGCCTTTTTCATGAGCTCATTGATCCAGCGGCTGCCGTACTCATTAGACGGTTGACACAAGCCGGGCAAAGCGTGAGAAACTTGGAACTGGAGTGCATTGCGTTGGAGCTTCTAATGTCGGCCTTTCAATCATTCCTTTTTGAGCAAAAACTTCCGAAGTTATCCAGAATTGACAGACAAAAAATACAACAGGCAAGAGATATTATGTTGAAGAATATGACGAATCCCCCTTCGCTAATCCAACTTGCTCGTATGATTGGCCTTAACGACAACAAATTAAAAATTGGCTTTAAAGAATTATATGGAACGACCGTATTTGGTTATTTGAGGGAAAAACGTCTGGAAAAAGCCTTTCTCCTTTTACAACAAGGAGACCTGAATGTGAATGAAACTTCGCTTACGGTAGGTTATGCCAACCCTAGTTACTTTTCGGAAGCGTTTCGGAATAAGTACGGTGTGAACCCCGGAAGTTTGCGTAGACGTTCATTTTGATTTGCAGCATATATAATCTTGAAAATTGTTTGATTGAAAGACTGTTCTTTTGAGCAGTCTTTTTTTGGGTTCAATCTCCTTGTGACCGCGAAAATACTCCATCTAGTGGTAGAGAAGGAATCGATTCGGCTGTATTCTAAAAACCATGAAGGCTTTGGGGAAGAAATCGCTGCTTGATGAAACATCGACGACATGCTGAACCAAGCTCAATGATGTGATATTGGGAGGGTGAAAATGACAAATAAAACAGGGGTGAGCAGATTACTGGAAATCGCTGGAGAGAAGCGCGGACTGATGCTGGTCTCTGGCCTGTTATCTTCGCTTAGCGCCGTTTGCATGCTGGTGCCTTACGTTTCTGTCTTTTTCATTTTGAAAGAGTTGTTGGAACACGCAGCATCACCAGTTTTGACAGATGGAGCAAAGATGATCCGTTGGGGCGTTATTGCTTTAATAGGCTTAGTATCCGGCTTGGTCATGATGTATGCAGGAGGGATGGTTTCTCATATCGCCGCTTTTCGTATTCTTTATGGTCTCAGAATCAAGCTTTCCAGCCATATCGGCAAGCTTCCACTTGGCTGGCTGAACAGTAATTCGACGGGAGCTGTCAAGAAAACGCTGGAACATAACGTGGAGAAAGTGGAAATGTTCATTGCTCATCATTTGCCAGATCTCGTTCATGCTGCTGTCACCACAATCTTGACGATCGTCGTGATGTTTACGCTAAATGTTTGGCTGGCGATTGCGTGCATCGTGCCGATTGTCCTCGGTTTCGCGTTTCAGATCGCGCTGATAAGCGGTCCGAAGACGAAAGAAAACCTCAAGCAATGCCATGATTCGCTGGAACGGATGAATGCCTCAGCCGTCCAGTATGTGCGGGGAATGCCAGTTGTCAAGGTGTTCGGGCAAACCGTGCAATCATTCCGCCAATTTTATCATGACATGATCCGCTACCGTGACAATGGTGTGAAATTATCGGATCAGTTTCAAAACGGAAGTTTGATTTTTAATGTGATTCTCGGCTCGATTGCCGCATTTGTTCTGCCTGTCGGCGTGTTTTTCTTGAGTCGTGATCCGGGAAGTATTGCCTTCGCCACCATTCTGCTGTTTTTCTTGGTTATGGCACCAAGCATATCCACCCCGATGTTTAAAATCATGTTTCTGGCTGAAACTCTAAGAGATATTAAGGAGGGCGTTCAGCGCATCGACCGCATATTGGCGCAAGAATATATTCCGGAACCTGAGCATTCGAGAAGACCGACTTCTTTCGATGTTTCATTCGCTCATGTCTCTTTTTCATATGGAACGGATCCTACGGATACCAATGTACTTACGGACATTTCCTTTACCGCCCGCCAAGGGGAAGTGACGGCGCTCGTTGGTCCGTCGGGAGCGGGCAAATCGACCGTTGCCAATCTGGTGCCTCGTTTCTGGAATGTGAACACGGGAGCGATCCGCATTGGTGATGTGGATATTCGCAAAATGGCGACCTCTGATCTGATGAACACCGTAGCATTTGTGTTTCAGGAATCGTTTTTGTTTTCCGATACCGTGTACAACAATATCGCGGTTGGGCTGCCAGAAGCAACGTCGGAAGAAGTTTACGCAGCAGCAAAGGCGGCGCAGTGTCATTCGTTCATTGAGAAGCTTCCGCTTGGTTATGACACGCTGATTGGAGAAGGAGGAGTTTATTTGTCCGGCGGGGAGGAACAGCGGATATCCGTGGCTAGAGCGATTCTAAAAAACGCGCCCATACTTGTGCTCGATGAAGCCACGGCGTTTGCCGATCCGGAAAACGAGTATGAGATGCAGCTGGCGTTGAAAGTGTTGATGAAAAACAAGACGGTCATCGTTATCGCTCATCGACTGTCAACCATTCGAGATGCGCAGCAAATTCTCGTTATGGAAAGTGGGAGAATCGTCGAGCAGGGAAGACATGAATCCCTCATCTCTGCTAACGGCTTGTACAGTCGCATGTGGCGTTCCTATCGTCATGCGGCACAATGGCATATGGGCAAACAGGAGGTGAATGCTGAACATGAACATGCTACGCAACATTACGGCGGATAATCCGCACTCGTTGATCAAACCTGTTTTTTACACAATCATTTCTAATTTGGTGGGATTGATACCTTTTGTGCTGTTGGTAGAAGCTGCGAAATTGATCTTTAATCCGTTTGTCCACCCCGATACACCGCTTGATACAGCACGACTCTGGTGGGTGTGCGGCGGTCTGGCGGTTTCGCTTGTTCTCTTGTTCGTCTCTGAAATTCCTGCCTACCGTTCCCAATACCGTGACGCATACAGCGCAGCAGCGGATGGACGGTCGCGTCTTGCCGAGCATTTGCGCAAGTTGTCTTTAGGGTACCTAAACAAGCGCGATCCGGGTGATCTTGCCAATATGATGGTGGGCGATTTTGCAGTGATAGAACATAGCATCTCCCACTTAGTTCCACAGATGATAGGGGCTGCTATCATGCCGGTTCTAGCCTTGATCGGCTTGTCTTTTCTCGACTGGCGACTGGCGCTTTCCCTCTTCGCGGCGTTGCCGGTGGCAATTCTGCTGGTGCTCTTGACGTCCGGCATTCAGCGCAAACTCGGCTCTCAACATATACGTGCCAAGATCGATGCTTCCAACCGGTTGCAAGAATACTTGAACGGTATTCAGGTGATCAAAGCTTATAACCTGACTGGAGAACGTTTTGTACGGCTAGAACAGTCATTCAGGGAATTGATGCGGCAGAGCATCCGTTTTGAAGGGATTTTGGGACCGATTGTGCTGAGCGCGATTGTCTGTGTTCGTGCTGGTCTTACCCTGATGGTCATGGTTGGCGTTCATCTGTTGCTAGACGAGAGCTTGGATATTATCACATTCGTAGCGTTCCTGATCATCGGAACCCGCATTTTCGATCCGCTGACGACAGCACTCGCAGGATATGCGGAGTTTCGCTATTCCGAGCAGGCGGGTGAACGCATCGTGCAGCTTTTGAGGGAACCAGTCATGCAAGGAGAGCGGCATCCCCCTGAAGGTTATGATGTCGAATTGAAACAGGTTACGTTTGGATATCTGGATCAACCAGTCTTGCGCGACGTGAACGTAAGTATGCCGGCAGGTTCCTTCACCGCATTGGTCGGCCCTTCGGGTAGCGGCAAAAGTACCATTCTTCGGCTCATTGCCCGTTTTTACGACCCGGAAAAGGGAATGGTGACAATGAGTGGAGAGGATATTCGTGCCATGAACCCAGAATCGTTGTTGCAAAAAGTATCCATGGTGTTTCAGGATGTGTACCTCATTCAGGATACGATTGCAGGCAATATCCGGTTCGGACGAAGCGACGCAACGCGAGAGGAAATCGAGGAAGCAGCGCGGCTTGCTTGTTGTCACGACTTTATTATGAAGTTGCCAAATGGTTTCGACACGATGGTAGGCGAAGGGGGAAGCACACTGTCAGGCGGAGAAAAACAGCGAATTTCCATTGCCAGGGCAATACTGAAAAATGCGCCGATCATTCTCCTCGATGAAGCAACAGCTTCCCTCGATCCAGAGAACGAAGTGGAGATTCAGAAAGCAATCGATCGGCTTGTTCGAGGCCGAACTGTCATCGTAGTCGCTCACCGACTCAAAACCGTGCAGCATGCCGACCAGATTGTTGTACTGGATCGTGGGCGGGTCGTGGAGCAAGGCCGCCATAAAGAATTGCTTTCATTGAATGGCCTATATGCCCTTCTGTGGAGACGGCAGCATGATGAAGGGAAGTAGCGGATGACTCTGTGAATGGGAGTATTTGTGAGGATGATATCAAAGGGCTTTCTCAGTTTATTCATCATTCATTCGTAGGAAACAAAAACGATCAATAAAACTTTGTCAAAACTAGACTGAGATATATTGTTATTTGGATAAACGAATAAATTTCAATCTGAATATGTTTTCAGGGAGAGAATGATATGAAATACACCGTTATTACAGGAGCAAGCTCAGGGATAGGATATGAAACCGCCTTAGCGTTTGCTGCTCGTGGCAAAAATTTAATTATCGTAGCAAGAAGATTAGAAAGATTAGAGGAGCTTAAATCAGCAATTCAGAAAAATAATCCTGATTTAGATGTTGTTATTCATACAAGTGATCTGTCTGTCACTGACCAGGCATATACACTGTATAACAGTTTAAAGAAGTATCAAATTAAGACTTGGATAATAATGCCGGTATAGGAGAAGCATCTTCTGTAACCGATCAAAATTTAGATAAAGTAGAAACCATGTTGCATCTCAATATAGAATCATTGACAATCCTTTCTACCCTATTTGTAAGAGATTATTCCCAAGTGGAGGGAACACAATTAATTAACGTATCATCAACAATCGGATATGCAATTGCTATGAGTAGTATTACTTATTCTGCATCCAAATATTTTGTTAGTGCATTCACAGAAGGGCTTGCAAAAGAACTTGAACAAAAAAGTGCAAAAATGAAGGTGAAAGTTTTAGCACCAGCAGTAACGAAAACAGAATTCATGAAACATGCAATGGATGGAAAAGAATTTGATTACAAAGCAAATCTCCCTATGCATCACACAGCTAAGCAAATGGCTGGTTTTATGTTGGAGCTTTATGACAGTAACAAAGTGGTAGGGATTGTAAGTGAAAAATATGAATTCCAATTAAGAGATCAAATTTATCCCATACTTGATTTTCGGGAGATACAGAAAGATTAAACCATGAAGGACAATCCCAATTTCCTTTTAAAGTTAGCATTTGAAGAAAGAATAACGCCTGAAAAAAGAGAACAATGGAAGGATGGCAATCATGTCAAATATGAACAAAGCTGTAGTTATTGGGGCAGGAATCGCTGGATTGATAACGGCAAGAATGTTATCGGATTATTATAAAGAGGTATATATTGTGGAACGCGATGAATTATCGACAACACCAGCCAATAGGCAAGGCACTCCACAGTCTTTCCATCCTCATCGTGTACTGCCACGCGGTCATATGATTTTAGAGCGCTACTTTCCTGGTTATACAAATGATCTATTAGACCACGGTGCTCATCCCTCGGACGCCGAAGAGATGATGCTTGTTAATCAGTTCGGTACTCTTGTAGTCCGTCCTCCTTCCGGGAGTGCTTCAAGCAGCAGAGCATTGTTAGAATGGGTGCTCCGTCGCCGTGTACAAAACATCCATCATGTTCACTTCTTAACCAATACGGAAGTTACAGGTTTAATGTCATCCAAAGACCAACAAACAATTATTGGAGTATATACAAAAGAGCGCAACCAGAATAAACAGGAAGGTATGCTAACAGCAGACATGGTGATCGATGCTGCTGGTCGCACTTCGAAGGTCATCAAATGGTTGAATTTGCTCGGTCATACTGTACCGGATCAAGAGGTACTCAAGGTATCTCTTGGCTATAGTACCCAGTACTACAAGATTCCTCCGCAAGCGGAAAAACACTGGAAATCGGTTATATCTGATGCACATCCAGCTAAAGGAATTGGTACTGGTACGCTAATGCGCATTGAAGATAATATAGCTGGAACATTGCTGTTTAGCGCGGGTGGTGAGCATTATCCTTCCACGAAACCGAATGAATATAAAGAGGAACTTAAGAATCTAGGTACATCAAAAATTTTCGAAATCGTGGGTAATTTAGAACCTTTTCAAGGTCCTCGCGGATATCGTACGTCTGAATCAATTCGGCAACATTTCGAGCAAATAGAGAATTGGCCGTCAGGACTGCTTGTTCTGGGAGATTCGTTCTGTACCTTTGACCCCATTTATGGACAAGGAATGACGGTTGCTGCAATGGAAGCGGAAACAATTGCAAATTGCCTAGAAGAACAGAGGAGCAATCCACAGCCATATTTTGAGCGACACGTGCTGCATCGAATGCAGGAAACCATCGAACCGGCTTGGTGGCTGAGCTCTACTGCTGATTTACGATGGAAAGGTGTCGAATATATTGGTGCAACACCCTTAAAAGGGGTTACATTCGCCCAAAAATACATCGACTTGTTTACAAAAAAGGCAACGGAATTGGCAACAAATGGTGACAGCAGATTTTATCTCATGCAGTTCTTGATGAATTCCTTGGTTCTACCTCCTAGTAAATTCTTTAATGAAAAAATACTTACCATGATATTGAACGATAATGGTTCACCAGAAGAAAAACAATTAAGAACAGAGCTTGGTGTTCAGGACCCTCAACTATTTCAACAGCGAATAGAGGAAATAATTCCATCGTTTGATGCTGCATTCGATGAGCGCTTGAAGGACGTTCTTATGGCTTTCGAACAGTAATAATTTATGGAGGTGATATTTTGAGGTCGTTGCATTATTCACTTGGAAAGCGAAGATGTGTGAGGGTGGATCGTCCTTTGTGTTTGTTTCCACAACAGACGCGGAAAACATAGCGCAACTTGCTACCGTAGGTATTGGCATAGTGCGACTTGTGCCCTTAGGTGCACACACATCACAGTGTTCAACTTTTATTTATGCAACAGGCTCTTAATGTTTATGAAGGGTATCCTACTAATTCTGTCAAGATAGATACATGTAGTAAATTCAAAAAACTCTGCCTTCCCCACTAGGACGAGCACAGAGCACATGTTACAACATTCAGAATATTAATTACCATTGCAATCCCGTCTTTCTTCCCACGATTGAAACCGTGGGCTTTCAGTCGGCAAAAGTCTCTCATTATTTTTTCTTTGAAGTTTGTGTTCCTCCATCCTATGCCCTGTGCTCAACATATGTAAAAACAAATACTTCAACTGTTGTTACGATTTAAAAATCTGTATAGGATTGGTTAATCTCTTGGTCAAATCCTCTTCATTAACATCCATCTTAACAATTTATGCGACAAAAGAACCGTCCCCTTGTCGAACAACAATTTGTTTCCAAACAAAAACACACAACCTTCTAACTGTTATGTGTTTTTCTTTTTTTCTATATAAAGTTTCCTTATTAACTTGGGCTGAATCCGGAATTTGGATCCAGCCTGAGGTATCAGGTACCCAAACGGATACCCAACCTCGTATCAGACAGTCTTTCCCAGAGCAGATGAAGGTCCCCGTACTCATCAGAGTGCAGCTCCATGCTCCTGAGACTCGCTGAGATCTTCTGGATGAGGAGTTCGATCAATTCAAACGCTTTGCTCACATCATCCAGTGAGAGAGCGGCGTAGATCGCACTCAACTCTTCCTCATACTGTTCACGAGCTGCTTCAGGAGCTCGTGAGATGTAGTCGATTCGCTGGTTAGACTGGTCAGAAGTCATCATATTCTCCTCACGACTTGCTTCTATTATAGAATAGATACCTTGAAGAAAAAAGAATAAATCTTCTAAAAAAGATACTTACAATCTTTTCTTGGTTATAATAAAGTTATATTTTTTTAGAACAGACAAAGTCAGACAAAAACCGAATGTTATCTCCATTCCACACTATTTGCATGGAATGATACCCCCAAAATATAGAAAAGAGGGAAACCATGAATAGAAAGAAGTACAATATATCTGTTGAAGCTACCTTAGAAGTAATCGGCGGGAAATGGAAATGTGTGATTCTTTGTCACCTGATGCGTGGAAAAAAACGAACAAGTGAACTGAAAAAACTGATGCCTGCTATCACTCAAAAAATGCTCACCCAGCAACTAAGAGAATTAGAAGAGGATGGCGTTATCAATCGAATTATTTATCAGCAAGTACCACCAAAAGTGGAATATGAACTCAGTGACTATGGGCATAGCCTTGAAGGGATATTAAATGCCTTGTGTAATTGGGGGGATCAACACATTATCCGAGTTTATGGAGATAAAGAAGGAATGCTGGAAGAAAGTATTTTAAATCAATAAAAAAAGAGTGAACGAGAATCTCACTCTTTTGCTAACTTCACGATGTCTTTTACTTCCAAAATAGAAGCAGGATAACCGCGTTGAACACTATGGATCATTGCTAAGCCGACTTCACGTAAAGTAGAAACATAAGCAGGAAAAAGTCGTTGTAATACAGGATACATCCAAGTAAACAGATAGTACCATCGCTTTGTATTGTTTAATCCTTTGGTAGGCTGCATATAACCAGCTCGAAATAAATAAATCGCATGGAAAGGAAGTTGCAACAAATCATTTTCCGTTTTGCCCTTCACTCTTGCCCACATACTTCTTCCTTTTTCCGAACTATTTGTACCTGCACCAGAAACATAACAAAAAACCATAGCAGGATTTTGCTTTACCAAGAGATTTGCGATATATAACGTTAGATCATAAGTGATCCGAGCATACTCCGTTTCTTTCATTCCAAAAGAGGAAACACCTAAACAGAAGAAACAAGCATTATAATCAGTTAACTGATCTTTTATCTCTGATAAATCAAAAAAATTCGGTTGGAGAATCTCTTTTAGTTTAGGATGTGAGATGCCACATGGCTTTCTGCCCAGAACCAGCACATGCTCCACATCGTCATGGAGCAAACACTCATGCAGCACGCCCTCACCCACCATTCCTGTTACTCCCGTGATGATTACTCTCATCCCATCGCTTCTTCCTCTCCGCTTTGTAAAGTATGACCCCATTTCTCGCCCCACTGTCGCATTTGAATCAAGATCACACCGAACTCTTTCCCTTTTTGGGTAAGCGAATATTCCACACTGACTGGCACAGTAGGATAAACTTCCCGATGGACAACATCCATTTTTTCTAACTGACGAAGCGTATCTGTTAACGACTTTATACTAATATTCCCCATATTTCTCCGCAGTTGATTAAATCGCTGTGCTTCGTGACACAATTGAGCAATAACATAGTAAGACCATTTTCCACTGATGACATCTAATGCAGCATTTATAGGGATGCTACAAACTTGCATATCGTTTATATTCATGATACTCACCTACTTACTATTTATCAGTAACTCTATGCAAAGAGGATATACCAAAAAAAAGTGCGTTCTTACTAAAGTATACCATCTGCCTTACCATGAAAGTAGCGGATATCAAGGAGGGGAGAACAGATGGATAAATCAAATAAAACAATTTTAGTTTTAGGAGCTACTGGGCAACAAGGAGGTTCCGTGTTATCTCAGTTATTGGCAGAAGGTTGGAAGGTACGAGCACTTACTCGAGATCCTAACAGCGTGAAGGCAAAAACGCTCATAGCAAATAATATAGAAGTCATAAAAGGTGACTTAGAAAATCGATCTACACTTGATGGTGCAATGAAAAATGTATATGGAGTATTTAGTGTACAACCTTTTGAGCCTATTGATATGTGGAAAGAAGTTCGATTGGGCAAAAATGTTGCGGATGCAGCAAAAAAAACAAATGTGAAGCATTTTGTTTATACATCTTTTGCGGGAACAGATGAACAAGCAAAATTTCGCGATATAGCGAAATGGGAAATCGAAAAATATATTCAACAAATCGGTCTACCAGCAACCGTTTTTAGACTTCCTGTCTTTATGGAAAACTTTCTTGCATTTACTCATTATGGATTACAAGACGGAATTTATGCTGATGCTACAAATCCAAATATACCTACCTATCTCATAGCTGTGAAAGATATCGGAGTATTCGTCTCGCTCGCGTTTAAAAATCCCGATAAATACCTTGGTAAAACTATACCGCTTGCTAGTGATGCTGTCACTCCTGTCGATATCGCAGCGGCTATTACGAAAATTTCAGGAAAAACAATTATGTACAAACAAATTCCACTTGAGGAACTTCGCCGACAGAATGAAGATATAGCCCATTTATATGAATGGATCAACAAAGGAGGCATTTATGTAGATTTATCTTACTTACGAACTATCCATCCCAGCCTCATGACTTTTGACAAATGGTTATCCAAAAAAGGTAAAATAAAGTTCGAGGCATTTTTTCAGGAAAACAAAAGAAAATAAAAGTAAATAAATAAATAAATAAATTGGAGGCTAATTTCAATGAATGTTGATGCAAAACTACTGTTTCAACCTCTACAAACCGAAAATCTGGTGCTCTCGAATCGGATTGTGATGGCACCTATGACACGTGCTTTTTCACCCAATGGGATTCCAACGGAAGAAGTAGCTGCCTACTACAAACGGAGAGCAGAAAATGAAGTAGGTCTGATCATAACAGAAGGCACTGCCATCAACCATCCTGCTGCTTCCAGTGATCCAAATGTTCCTTTTTTCTATGGAGAAGAAGCGTTACAAGGTTGGTCCAAAGTGGTCGAAGCGGTTCATGAAGTCGGTGGTAAAATCATTCCTCAACTCTGGCATGTTGGTATTCAACGTCCCATAGGCAGCCTTCCTTTTCCAGATGCAAAGCCAATCAGCCCTTCTGGTATTACTTCGACAGGTGAAAAAGTTGCCGAAGCGATGACAATTGAAGAAATCGAAGCTATCATTGCAACCTATGCTCAAGCAGCAGCAGAAGCAAAACGTATCGGTTTTGACGGAATCGAGCTGCATGGTGCACATGGATATTTGATTGATCAGTTTTTATGGGATGCTACCAATAAACGTACTGATAAATATGGTGGTGATTTGGCAGAAAGAACACGTTTTGCGGTGGAAGTGCTTGAGGCATGCCGAGAAGCAGTAGGACCTAATTTTCCAATCGTGTTTCGTTTTTCCCAATGGAAGATAGCAGCCTATACGGAAAAATTAGCAAAAAATCCAACAGAACTAGAACAACTTCTCCTTCCACTGTCCGAAGCAGGAGTAGATATTTTTCATGCTTCTACACGCCGTTTTTGGGAAGCCGAATTTGCAGGATCGGACTTGAACTTAGCTGGATGGACCAAAAAAATAACGAACAAACCTGTAATCACAGTAGGTTCTGTCGGTTTAGATGATGTATTTGCCCCAGGAGTAAACGCAAAAACTGATCCTATTGACAGCTTAATCGATCGATTGGAAAAACAAGAATTTGATCTGGTCGCAGTTGGACGTGCCTTATTAGTTGACCCAGCTTGGGCAAGTAAATTGCATAGGGGAGATACAAATGAAATGGTCCCTTATTCGCCAGAAGCATTAAAAACACTGTACTAATTCACAAAAAAGACGGGAATATATTACTGGGACTCCGTCTTTTTCATATGAAAATGATAATCTAATTGGTTTTTGGCGCACAACGCATGCCGATATAACAACATTGCGTTCCATTCGCTAGTGTAGAAAATACTACAGGCATCCAGTCATTGCTGACCACTCCTGACCCAGGAGCTGCAAAGGCTGTTTCTGAGATTGGTATAAGACTAACTTTGATTGGAGGAGAAAGATCTTTCATACCATCAACAAACTCATAAACCAAATGAAGTTTACCACGTTGCTCTGTGATGCGTATGAAAACACCTTCACGTCTATAATTACCGACAAATGGTTTAACATCCACAACAGGAGGAACAGCTGATGGTTCAAATTCAGGCGGCATTTTCACCCCAGCCAATTCACTCAGAAGCTCTTTAAAAAGAGAAGTGTAAAGTTGGTGAGCTCCTCCTCCATTTGTTAACAAAGCAATGGCGACTCCACTGATCGGTTCCACCCGCAAGTAGCCATATTGACCGATTGTAGCTCCGTCATGACCAAAGCCTTTTATTCCTTCCCAATCGTAAAGTGTCCACCCCAATCCCCAACCATCAGCACTCACTGTCCACTTGTCAGGAGAATCTACTTCTCGTTGCTGCATGGTATATACTGTTTCAGGTTTTAACACTTGTGTCCCATCAAAAGCTGCTCCTCCATCAAGGTGCATTTTTGCTAGACGAACAATATCAGCAGCAGTAGCACAGAGAACTCCACCATAAGGACCAGACGATCGTGGTAATGGATTCCATGTTGATGATGGTTCTGGGTCTTGTCCAGGTACACCTAGATGACCCATCGCCGCTGGAAAACGAAGTACATCTTCTGGTAATGTCACAGTACTTTTAAGCCCTAACGGCACACACAACCTATCCCTCAATGCCTCATCCCAAGTCTGACCTGTAACTGCTTCAATAATACGCCCCAATACATTGTATCCTACACTGCTATAGGAAATTGCCATTCCTGGAGGACAATCTAAAGCTACTTCTTTGCTTGCTTCAACGTATAAAGCGAGGCAATCATCCCCTCGACCAGTATCATATGTAAAATCGCAGGTTAGACCACTAGTATGACTGAGCAGCTGCCTTATGGTGATCTGTTTGGTCGCTTCCTCATCAGCAGTGCCAAACTCAGGCAGTACATCTATCACACGGGTATCTAAATCAAGATCTCCAGATTCTACTAATTGCATAATGAGTGTCGCCGTATGAATCTTCGTGATTGATCCTACTTGAAACAAGGAGTCAGTAGTTACCTCTACTCCAGTTCCTCGATGCAATACCCCACTACCTAATTCGTGTATTTTCCCATCGATGAGCACTGCTAAAGATGCACCAGGAACTCGATGAATTGCTCGAAGCTCATCGAGTTTCTTTTGCCAGTAAGCGGTATCGAACGCAGGAATAGATATTTTTTCGATTTTATCTTTTTGATTATTCATGATAATCCTCCTCTAAAAACACGCTTGTAATCCTATAATTTCTCATCATCACAAGTAATAAAACAATCCATATTCCATTTTATTAACCAATCGGTTAGTTAAGACTATACTCTATACTAACCGATTGGTCAATGTATTTTTAAAAAATACTTGATAGCCATGCAAAAAAAATCTATTCTCCTCTAAAACGAAATAAAATCCCGCTTTCCATCAAAGATGAAAGCGGGATTTCTATTTCAATTCAAAAACAAAGTTACTTAATCCGAAGTCTCAATTCCATTACGAACCATATGACAAAATCGATCCATCTTTTCATATAAACGCATCGCATACTCATCATCTATCGCATTCTTATCTGTCAGTTCAGTTAAAAATTGTTTCTCAAAATGCTCCAAAGTCATCATCAGGAACTCCATTGCTTCATTTCGTTTGATTCCTGATTGAAGAGATACTCTGGAAAATAATTGTTCCCACAATTGATCCTTCTCTTGAAACACATCTCCATATTCGTCTTCCAAATCAGCTTTTAATTCATCAGGAGTCAAATAAAAAGCTTCATACACCAACTTGGATTCATTAGGATTTTTTCGGTAATATTCAAATTTGTTTTGCATGGAAAGGCTAACCGCTTGAAAAAAATCCCCATCTTTCAGGACCGTATCCATTCGGAATGCTTGACCACCCTTTTGATAGCAATGTTCCAATAAGCTAAAATACAGCTTCTTTTTACTTTTGAAATGATGAAAGATTAATGCTTTCGAAATACCAGCCGCTTCTGCCAACTTCCCTGTGGAAGTATTTTTATAGCCATATTGTGCAAATACCGCAAGACACGCTTCCAAAATTTTTTCTTTTTCATAAAGTTTTTGAGGCAACTTATTTCTTCCTCTCTCACTTACTAACCTAACGATTAGTAAAAATTATAATTATATCTGATCTACCGGTCAATATTCATGAAAACAAGTACTAATTTTTATTGCTCCCAAAATTTATATATCCTTTACGATCACTATTTCACATACAAGTAAAAATCCCAACCATCATCTGCATAGAATGGTTGGGATTTTATTAATCTTCTTGACGCAAATATCTGCGATCTTTTAAAAATAATCTCCAAAAAAGATAAAATCCAGGAACCAAAATTGCTAATCCTACCACATACACCCAAAACAACGGACGAAAGGTAACTTCCCCAGTGAATCCTGTCGTTATTGTCATATATGGATAAACAATATACGGCATATGAGCAGCCGCGTAAGCGTAACTTGCAATGATATACTGCACCACGATTAACAACACTGCAACTCTTGGCTTGCCGATACTGTCATTCTTAGCATCTGGCCACCAGAGTGCGCTATAACCAACTAAATAAAAGAGAATCGAGAGTATAAACCATTCCACTTGCTCCTTTAGGTTATCCAAAAACCATTTGGATTCCGGCTCCAATACCAATAAGACTAATATTGCAGAAACCAAAGTCGCAGGACCCACAATTCTAGCATTTCGTCGATAAATTCGATATGTTTCTTCTTTCCCAGCTTCCCGTGCATAATCCGCAAGAAAAAGAGAAGACAGAAAGAGTTCTGATGTTAGACCAAATAACATGTAGTAGTAAGTAGATATGCTCGTCAACCATTTGGCGGTAAGTAGCGTTTCGACACCCTGACGGATGGCAATAAAAGGACCTTGGGTGACTGGTAATGCGCTAATTAATAAGATCGGGATAAAAAAACCTGCTATTCCTGAAATGATACGAAGTGTTTGTTGGTAACTTTGGACAGAATAGGCAAAAACCATAAACGCACTCCGTAAGCTAATGAGAATAAGAACAATACTAACAGGTACAAGTAAAACAGTACCTAGTGTAAAGGCTGCTTTTGGATAAAAGCTAACAAATGAGACAACCAAAAGAACTAGAAATGTATTGGTTACTTCCCAAGTCGGGGATAAAAATCGGTTGGCAATCACCCCCGCATCTGTATGTCTGCGCAAATAAAACATAGACCAAAAGCTAGCACCAAAATCGATTGCACCAAAAATCGCATATAAAAAAAGAAATATCCCTACGATAAAGCTAGCAATCACCTCAGGTAGCATCTATATCACCTCGTTTAGCCAATTCTTTTGTTAGCGGATTCCGCTTGAAATAAACATGCATGACAACGACAACCAATACACTTAATAACAAATACAACAAGCCAAACAATACAAACAGATCACCAACATGAGCTGCTCTTGTAGCTGCTTCCGTCGTGCGTTGATACCCATAGATTGTCCAAGGCTGGCGGCCACTACAGCTAAAAATCCAACCAAACTCTATACCAAGCATAGCTAAAGGACCTGAGATCACAAGAAGTCGCACCAACCACTTGGGAAATGCTTTTTTCCGTTTACGATAAAAAAACCACCAATAAACTAGAGCGATAAAAGATAATGCAAGTAAAAGCATACCAACCCCTACCATTGCATTAAACAAAGTATGAACATAAGATGGAGGCCAAGTTTCCTCTGGAAATTCAAATAAACCTTTCACTTCTGTACTTGGCAAATTTCCAGCTAATATGCTAAGAGCATAAGGTATTTCGATTCCATATTTCACTTCATGAGTAGCGGGATCAGTATACCCTCCGATAGACAGAGGAGCATAACGCTGGGTTTCAAATAATCCTTCGGCGGCAGCTAGTTTTTCAGGGGAATGCTCATGTAAACCTTGTGCAGAACCATGACCCGAAAAACCTGTGATGGCACTCATAAGAAATCCCACTACCAAAGACACCAATAAACTTTTCCGATGAAAAACAAGGACTTTCCTCTCTTGTGTTGGTGTTTTGAGATATCGATATGCCGACACAGAAGCAATGGCAAATGCACCGGCCATAAAAGCACTGATAGATACATGAAAAGCAGCCCACCCATAGCTCGGATTGAAGAAAGCTGCCCATGTATTCACATTTGTAATTGTTCCATCTGCATACATATCAAAGCCTGCTGGTGTATTCATCCATGTATTCGCAGAAGTAATGAGCGCAGCAGATGCTGTTGCCCCCAAACAGACAAAAAAAACAGATAGAACCCGCATTTTTCCAGACAATCGATCTGCTGCATATACATAGATGGACATAAATAATGCTTCTAAGAAAAAAGCAAAAATCTCAATTTGAAAAGGAATCGAGATCACTTGCCCGACTATTTTCATAAAACCAGGCCATAACAAAGTGAGCTGAACAGCAACGATCGTTCCACTAGGAATCCCGACTCCCAATAAAATCGCAAATGTCTTTGTCCAACGTTTTGCCATCAGTTCATAATCTTTATCTTTCGTTCGTTGATAAATAATTTCACTTACCAAAATCATAAAAGATATGCCTACTGCTAGAGTGGCAAAAATAATATGAAAAGCTAATGATGTGCCAAAAAAGGCTCTCGTGATTGTCGTTTGATCCATTTTTCGACCACTTCCAAAAACTTATTTTACAGCAATTGTCGTCTTTCATCCCACGGTTTGAATCGTGGGATGAAAGACGACGTTGCTCAAAACCCCCAAAAATAGGGGTTGCAAGAGCAACAAATATTTTGTATATTAGAACGCATGATCGGTGATCATCCTACTGGTTGTAGGTTTGTTCTTTGAAAATGTAATGGTATAGGGTTTCGGTGACAAATGGATACGTCTTCCACCGAGTAAAACCATTAGAGGCAGAGAAGAACTAGAACGCTGGTAACAGGCGTTCCGCCCATGTGGGTACACTTCTAACTGCATGGGATGGGCTGATGAGACAGCCCTGAACTTAGGAGTTGCACAAAACAGAAATGGATTGCGTGCGTTAACTACCTAAGAATCCCACGACTTCTAGTCGTGTGGAGTCTCAATTAGTACTTTCCTATACTCATCTCTTTTATGAAAAAAAGCAGAACTTTTTACCAAGAATTCTGGTGAAAAATTCTGCACTATTGAAAATAAACTAACTCCATTACTGCGCGTACGACTTTGTTCACATTTGGTAAATACGCATGTTCCAATGCAAATAGCGGATATGGCACATCATAGCCAGCTACTCTTTTGATCGGTGCTTCCAGTGAATCGATTACTTCTTCAGACAGCCGAGCAGCTATTTCTGCCCCAACTCCACATGTGCGGGGGGCTTCATGGACAATAACAACCCTTCCCGTCTTTCGTGCTGAATCAAAGATGGTATCTTCATCGATTGGAGAAAGGGACTGTAGATCGATCACCTCAGCTGAGATATCTTGTTCGATAAGCATTTGACTTGCATCTATAAGGATAGGAATCATCGCACCCCATCCGATTAACGTTACATCTTCTCCTTCTCTCCATCGCTTTGCTTTATCAATCGGACAAGTAAAATAAGAGGAAGGGACTTCCTCTTTGCGAGATCGATAAAGACGAAGGGGTTCTAAAAAGAGAACTGGATCAGGGCATTCAATCGCCCCCAGCAGTAAACCCTTTGCTGTATAAGGAGAGGAAGGGACAACTACACGCAAACCTGGAGTGTGAACAAAATAAGCTTCTGTGGAATCTGAGTGCAATTCTGGTGCGCCGATTCCACCACCGTAAGGAGCTCGAATCACCATCGAATTGGAAAAAACCCCTTGAGATCTCAATCGCATACGAGCAACATGGGAAACGATCTGCTCAAATGCTGGTGTAATAAAACTTAAAAACTGTATCTCTACAATTGGTTTAAATCCTCCCATCGCTAACCCCAAAGATGAACCTACAATGCCAGCTTCAGACAACGGAGTATCAATAACCCGATCACTGCCGAACTGCTCCCAAAGACCTTCTGTCGCACGAAAAACTCCACCGTTTTTGCCAATATCCTCTCCCAATAGCAAAACATTTTCATCCAACTCAAGGGCAACACGCTGTGCATCAGCAATGGACTGAACCATTGTTAACATCTTCCGATGCCTCCTCTTGTTGCTTCTCTAACCAATTTGGCAACTGATAATAAACATGATTAAATAATCCTGATGGGAGATTTGGTGTCTTTTGTTCTACTTCTTTCATGGATTGATCTAAATGAATTGCCATTTTTTCGTCTTCTTTTGTCAGCTGTTCTTCATCCAATAATCCTTCCTTTATACACAATTGTTCATAGCGATAAAGAGGATCACGATTTAGCCAGACTCTTACCTCTTCTTCGCAGCGGTATCGACTTGCATCATCTGCTGTAGTGTGTGCTCCAGTTCGGTATGTCATAGCTTCAATTAATGCTGGTCGTTTTTTCTTTCTTGCATTTTTAATCACATCATAAACGGCTAATATGTCATTTCCATCTACTTGGTACTCATCGATCTCATATGCTTTTGCTCTATCAACCACAGATTTGGTAGCAGATTGTTTTTCAAATGGAACACTTATGGCATATCCATTATTTTGACAGAAAAAAAGCACTGGTAGATGAAAAACACCCGCAAAATTTAACGCCTCATGAAAATCCCCTTCCGATGTAGCACCATCGCCAAAATATGCGATTGCAATAGCATCTTCCTTTCGTTTTTTGATCGACCATGCTGCTCCAACTGCATGCGGCAACTGTGTAGCAATAGGCACTGTTGGAGGAACATATCGATAACCAATTGGAGGTTTGCACCCTTCTATATGACCACTCCAATACTGAATGATGGAAGTTGTAGGAATTCCGAGTGTAAAGGCAACACCTTGTTCACGGTAACTTGGAAAAATCCAATCCAGTTTATTCAAAGCAAGTGCACTTCCAATTTGAGATGCCTCCTGTCCTTCCACAGGTGCATAAGTTCCGATCTTTCCTTGCCTTTGCCATAAGACCATTCTCCTATCAAACAATCGAACAAAACGCATAAAATGCAACAGTTTTATTTTTTCTTGCTGGGAAATCATCTGCCAAAATGCGCTTCCTGTATTCGTTAATGCCCCGCATGGCAATAAATGGTTAATTAACATAGGACACCCCGCCATCTTGTTGTCTAATTAGTCTATTCAAGATAACGTTAGGCGTTCGTGGTAAAAATTACTTGGTTTGCATCGGTTTTCAGTAATAAATTTGTTTGAAATTAATTTATTTACAAAAGAAAATAGCCGGGAAACCCGACTATTCTGTAGGTGTTGTTGCATATTTAGAAGTTTCATTTACGCAATCTTCGCAGATAATTTTTTCACGGAAATAAAAAAGCTGCTCAATACTTCCACAGATCACACAACTAGGATTGTAGCGTTTCAGTACAATATGAGTCTCATCAACAAATATCTCAACACCATCTTGAGGTTGGATATTTAATTTTTCTCTTAATTCTTTAGGCAATACTATTCTACCTAAATGATCGACTTTTCGTATGATGCCAATGCCGTTCATGTTCCATCCCCTTTACTTTATTTAATTATGCAAACATTGCCATCCGTTCTATCATACCAAATTTTCCGATGGGGAAAATAATACAATCTATGGACAAATCAAAAAAGCCATCGATTTTCTTCATCAAATGGCTTTTTTGATACATTTAACGTCTATTTTTTCTTCTTTCCAAAAAGAGAACTGCATTAGAATTTCTGGCACTGTTTAATTGCTTCTACCGCCTTTGATTTTTCCAGCGATGAGAAATCCTCTAGTTTTTCACCTAAATAAGTAGCCCTCACTACAGAACGCAATATTTTTCCATTCTTTGTTTTTGGAAGATCAGGAACAAAATAAACTCGTTTAGGGCGAAACATTTTTCCCATTTTGTCTGCGACAAACTGAGTTAATTCTGATTCAAGTCCACTAGTATCTTCAACTTCTGAAAGATGATGCAAAATGACAAAGCAAATAACAGATTCGCCTTTCTCCTTATGCGGAACACCGATAGCACAAGCCTCTAAAACTGCATGATGTCTAATCAAAATGGACTCCAGCTCAGCTGGTCCCAACCTCGCACCGCCAATTTTTATCGTGTTATCTGATCGACCATGTGTATACCAATGTCCATCAACTTTACTAACCCAATCTCCATGGACCCATACATCTTTCCATCTTGCCCAGTAGCTCAGCATGTATCGATCTTTGTTGTTCCAGATGCCCTTTGTCATTCCTACCCATGGCTGTCGAATCACTAACTCGCCTATTGTCTGAGTGCTAGAGGTTCCAGATGGATCTAATACATCCGCATCCATACCCGGCATAAAACTGTTAAAACCACAGGGGACTTGGGCTTTTATTAAAATATTTCCCAATATACCTCCAGATACTTCTGTCCCGCCTGCATAATTAAAAATAGGAATTTGTTTTTTTCCAACTTGTTCAAATAACCAATACCAAGATTCTTCTGTCCATGGTTCCCCTGCGGAACCAAAAACCTGCAGGGAACTGGTATCATGTGTCGTAAGCCACGATTCGCCATGTTTCATCAGCGAACGGGCAATAGTAGGAGATATTCCCAGATGCGTTATCCCGTATTTTTCTACAATCGACCAAAGTCGGTCTGGTGTAGGATAATCTGGAGTGCCTTCGTAAAGCAGCATTGTACTTCCATTCATCAACGCACCAAACACCATCCAAGGCCCCATCATCCATCCCATATCTGTAGACCAAAACAATATATCTCCAATACCAACATCCATCACATAACCGGCATCAAACCCAGCCTTAATAGGAAAACCAGCATGTGTATGTACAGTACCTTTTGGCTTGCTAGTAGTTCCAGAAGTATACAAAATCATGAAAGTTTCATCTGCTTCAGCTATATATGGAACAGCTGGCGGCAGCTGATCTACGGGAGTATCCCAAAAAATATCTGTGTTTTCATTTTTTTCGATATAACACCCTAACTTCTTCACTACAACAACTTTTTCAATTGCTGTGTTTTCAATTGCTTTATCTACCTCATCTTTCATACGTATCAACTTACCGCGTCTCCAAAATCCATCTGCGGTAATTACCGCTTTTGCACCACAGTCTTTGATCCGGTATTGAAGTGCAACTGATTTATACCCAGAAAAACAAGGAACTGCAATCGCTCCAATTCGAGCTATCGCTAACATGGCAATCACATTTTCTGCTATCATAGGCAAATATATAACAACTCGGTCTGTTGGTCCTATACCCATCTGGAGAAGAAGTTTTGCAAATCGATTTACTTCGTATAAAAGATCACGATATGAATACTTGGTAGACTTACCGTCTTCTCCTTCCCATATAAGGGCTAGTTGGTTTCTTCTCATTGAATCTTCTACATATCGATCTAAACAATTAATAGTAATGTTTAATTTTCCATCTACAAACCAACGAGGAAAAGCTTTTCCTTGGTCTAATTGGATAACTTCGTTGTAGTCTTCATTCCAAATAACCCCCATATCCACTGCAACATCATGCCAAAACCTACCTACATCAGAAATAGAATATTGATAAAAATCATCCCAATTTTTAAAGTTCAACTTTTGCATAAATTTATATAATCTGCTCTGTTCTATCTGTTCTTGTGTCGGAATCCAGACAGATTGTTGTTTCATATCCAAAAAACACTCCTTGAAAAATAAATAATGAATTAAAATTGCGTTTACATAATAAAAGACTATCACTTATACGAAATAATAATACTTACCCTATCAAACTCTTCATATTTTGCCTACTATATGTGAATATTGCTGACAAAAATGACATGGATTGATACGATATGGTGGATGATAAAAGGAACTATCTAACTTTGACTACCTTTGAAGGAGAAATAGAAAATGGAGCAAAAGTACTTGAAACGAACGATAAAAAAAGAAAATTTGTATAGTACTCATCTGGAAACAGAGAAAAAAGCTTTGGTGTATCTTCCACCAGACTTTGATACAAATCAAAAATATCCTGCATTATTTCTACATGATGGAGATGACTACTTTTCATTGGGGAGAATTGCGACTCAAGCAAATAAACTCATCGATGAACAAAAAATAGAACCTCTCCTTATGATAGCTATACCAGTAGAGAAAAAGCTTCGTACACGTGAATATTCCCCTATCGGAGACCGACAACAAGCCCACATCGCTTTTATGACGGAGGAATTACTTCCTTATATACAGGATCGTTATCCTATTAATAAGGAACAGTTAGTAGTTGGAGGCTCTTCCCTAGGAGGAACCGTTTCCTTACATATGGCTCTTGAGCATTCATCCATATGGAACAAGATATTATCACAGTCTGGTGCTTTTCTGTCACAAACCTTTTCAGCACTGTCCGATAAAAAACTCAACTGGCTTTCTATCTACCAATCGATCGGTTTGGAAGAAACAAATGTCTCCACTCATATAGGAGAAGTTGACTTAGTTCAGCGAAACCGAAAAGCCCGTGCTATTTTACAAGCAGGTGACGCAAATGTTCACTATTTAGAACAAGAAGGCGATCATACTTGGGGTACATGGCAAAAAGAGTTACCTACAGCTCTTCAGTTTTTCTTTGGAAAGTGATGCAAAAAAAGGACTAGATTCTCTTTTATAGAGACATCCAGTCCTTTTTCAATCAAATATTACATAGAGAGTGGGTTTTGGATCATAGGACACTATGTTAGCAGAAGATTATATATCGCCAAAATCAATCCGGCCACTAAAAGCAAGTGTATAAATCCACCCAATGTAAACTTTGTCAAAAAACCTACCAACCATACAATAAATAAAATACTAATGATTGTCCATATCATACATGATCCTCTCCCATTCTGTTTGATTTCAAAATAAAGAGAGAGTAGCGACTTACTTTTCTTCTAGTAGAAAGCAGTCGCTACCCACCATGAACGAAAATGTAGTCTTTGTATATGTCTGTCACAACCACTTACCTCTATTCGCTAGTAGATCACCAATAACTTTGGTAATCTTTTCAACTATCAGCTCTCACTAGTAGAGATAGGA
Organism: Shimazuella alba; assembly: GCF_009831235.1. Taxonomy (GTDB): domain Bacteria; phylum Bacillota; class Bacilli; order Thermoactinomycetales; family Thermoactinomycetaceae; genus Shimazuella; species Shimazuella alba. Next base: position 131,052 of record NZ_WUUL01000005.1, read on the forward strand.
ATCGTGTTGAGGTCTTGTTTCTACAATCAAGAAGATTTTCCCTTGATCGAGCCGTTCCTCCAGTTCCTCTGCTTCTGTCCGAGTAAACCCAATTTGTTCTAGGTCGTTACGAAGCTCGTCCCCTTTTTTCATAAAGAGATTTTGCAAGGTAGCTTTTACACCTACTTCTGTTACACCAAGTGTATTTAGACCACATTCATTTGCTACCCTTTTCGTTCGATCTGTATCATGAGCGAGAACATACATCTCATCAGAATTGGTACCTTGGCTTTTCAAGCGTTCTGCCTCTACCACTAAGTACTCATCGTTTTCAAACTCTCTAAATACTGGTCGTAAATCCATTAGAAACTCCTCCTTGTAATTGTTGGAATCTTCTGTCAACGGAAGTTACCCCGATATCTTTCGAGTATTTCTAGCGTCTTACTCTACTGTCCGCAAATTCAATTTCGCCTTTTTCATTCTTTCGGATGGGTTGCTTTTTTATCTGTCTTAGTTGGAGTCTACACTAGACTGCAACTAAGAAGGAGACAATCAAGTGAATCCCCCCTATAGAATTTTTGAAATAAAGCGTTAGTGTGTTGGATTCTTCGATGTTTCATCCAAACCCATTTTTAGTAAGGTGTTAGATGTATTGATTTGTTTATTTGGAATATTTGTTTTTTGCGTTTGAATAATAGTAACATTGCATTCATAAATCGTAAAGGGGGAAGAAAAAATTCAGAAGACTCATAAAATTAAAATCCACGAACAACCCCTCTATTAAAGGTTTTTATGATCAAAATAAATTTACAAATCGATCTCTGCTTTATATAAGAATTTCAGATAAATAGAAAAAAACGTATAAAACGAATCTCGAAAACAGCAAAAAAGATCTGTAGGATGTAAACCCACAGATCTTTTTTATAAAAGAAAACGATTAGGGTCCAAGCTTCTCCTTGTACCATTTTTTGTTCTGTTCAAAAAAATGCTCATAATGATACATGGTTAAAAAGAGAGTTCCTATTAAATGATTCTGAAGGGGATGTACGTTTTTGGGTTGAACAGTGGTATTCAACCGAAACCGTTTGATATCCGTTCCATGTATATCCACATGACTATCTACTTTTTCTATCATCGATTGAATCTGCGCAATTAAACTCTCAACGATTTCATCCATAAAAGCAAAATGCTCGATAACGTTTGTATGAAAATATTTCTTTTTTAATTCATCTAGCGTTAAGGTTTTAAAGTTTGAAATAACTTCTTTGGAGAAAGTATGCCTTAAAAAAGGGCCCAGAACCGTTACACTATAAGGAGTAGGTTCAAATAAAAGAAGGTAAATCAAATCAAACCATGCTCTTTGTTCTTGAGGAGTTTCTACTGATGGAGATGGGGTATCCTCATCAGTTACTGTTTGTTTGGTAACAGGATTTGATATATTTGGTGCATGGTGTAGAGTCGTTTTTAAAAATAGATTAGAAAATTCTTCGTACTCCCGTGTGAACATCAACATTTCGTGCCAAACTGAATCTACTTCTTCACTATACATAGGGGTTGTCTTCAATAATGCTGCCATGATTAAAAATCGTTCCCACTCAAACCAGCGATTTTCAAATTCGATTAGACTAATATAATGTTCTCGAATCACTCTTTCTTGAATCCATGCCCGATAATTTTTCGGATAAGATTGTTCTAAATGTTGTAACATATGTTTCATTGCTATTTTGTATTCTTCTCCATAGTTTTTGGTACCGAGATTTGGCAACACATAATTTCTCTCTTTGTTTATTTTCTTAGCCTGTCGATAAAAAACCATCGCCATAATCATCATACCTATTAGTATAAATAATAAAAAAGCTGCAAATAGCTCCAAAAATTGTTCTCCTCTCTATGAGCAGAAATAGCAAAATAAAAAAAGCCAACCCAAACACTCTTTAATAAGCGCTTGGGTGGTCTATTTATTTACAAAATGCATTATATGCTTGAGTCAAATTAGCTGTAATGATTTCAACTGGTACATTTTCGATTTCATGACGATGAATCATATGAACCAACTTACCATCTTTCATAATTGCAAATGATGGAGAAGATGGAGGTTCTTGCCCAAAGTAAGTACGTGCTTGTTCGGTCGCTTCCTTATCTTGACCTGCAAACACTGTATACAAATGATCAGGTTTCACTTCATTTTCCAAAGAAAGACCAACAGCAGGACGAGCAAGTCCAGCAGCACAACCACAAACAGAGTTGACCACTATTAGAGCTGTTCCTTTTGCGCCTTCCCCTTTTAATGCTTCATCCACTTCTTCTGGAGTGGTTAATTCTTTTATCCCTAATTGCGTAAGTTCATCACGCATATGTTGCGTCATCATACGCATTTGTTCTAGATAAAAATTTTGCATCGATATCCCTCCTCCCGTTATTGTAACCAACAAAGGCACGGGAGTAAATGGGCAGGACATTGACAATGATGTTTGGAAAACCAAAGCCAATGTCCCGTCCCTTTCCACTACACAAAGGGATGCAGAAGGGAGTTAATCTGGGTCATCAGAAACTTAATGGCTGTACCCGATCCCCGACCATGAATAGTAGCGTCCTTCAGCAACCTGCACAGAGCTATCAGTTCTGCTCGCTTACGGTCACTCTCTGGGTAAAAAGCTACCGAGCTTTTTACCTTTTCCAGAAGCTCCACTACCACCTGATCAGGCGGACAGGGATCCAAGAGAGAAATGGAGTCAATTTGTCCTGAAACAGCTCATCTCGCCTGCTCATCTTTCCTCCTAAGATCCAAGGGACAGTTATGCTTTCATACTAACATAATAAGAATATTTTATCTATTCGTTATGATCTCTGGATTCATATCATGTTGAAATAGTCGCTGATTTGCTACTTCTTCCCATCTGGTACCTGTTTTGCCATAGTTGGCATAAGGATCAATACTCAGCCCTCCGCGTGGTAGAAATTTTCCCCATACTTCAATGTATTTTGGATCCATAATCGCACGTAAATCCTTCATGATCGTAACAATGCAATTTTCATGGAAATCACCATGATTACGATAACTAAATAAATATAGCTTAAGTGATTTACTCTCCACTATTTTCTCGTCTGGGACATAGCTGATGTAGATAGTTGCAAAGTCCGGTTGACTGGTGATTGGGCATAAACTTGTAAACTCTGGACAATTAAATTTGACGAAATAATCGGTGTCTACATGTCGGTTTGGAAATACTTCTAAAACCTTTGGATCATAGGTAAAGGAATAATTCGTCTGTTTTCCTAAATGCTGCAATGTTGGTTCTTCCATTTATGTATGCACCCTTTCATATCTTACAGTTGCTTCTTCTGTTTCCTGTACTTCTACCCACTGCACCGTAGGTTTATTAATTTGTTCCATGCAAAGACGTTCTATTTCTGAGAAAAAAACTTCCGCCACACGCTCTGTCGTTGGAGAAAATCCACCGAGTTCCGGATTAAATTCAGGAAAATCATTTAACAGATGATGGTCATACTTTTTGGTGATAGCTTGCTTTACAATTCGATAATCGATCAGCATATGTTTCTCATCTAACCGAGGACCCTCTATACAAAAAGTAACTTTATAATTGTGTCCATGAATTCGTTCGCATTTGCCAGCACCATATACTTGGTGAGCACAAGCTAACCAAAAATTTTTTATCAATCGATATCTTCCAACCACTTTTCCAACACCATCTTTTTCATCGATTAGGGACTTTATTCCCCTTGCTACTTCTGATACGTAATCGGATCAGCTACGCCTGCTTCTTGGAATCCTTTCATGCGCAAACGACAACTATCACAAGCACCACATGCAGCTGTTCCCCCAAGGTAACAAGAAGTGGTCAAATGATAAGGGACGTTTAAAGAAACTCCGATTTTAATCGTGTCAGCCTTGCTTAACTGGATGATCGGTGTCTCAATCGATAACTTTTCTTCACTTGTCACTCCTACCTTCGTAGCTAAGTTAATTGTTTGTGTCATCGATTCGATAAATTCTGGTCGGCAATCAGGATAACCACTAAAGTCTACCGCACTAACACCCACGTAAATACGTTTCGCACCTATTACTTCTGCATAGGCTGTTGCCAACGAGAGAAAAATCATGTTCCGAGCTGGTACATATGTATTTGGTATTTGATCGGTTACTCCACTGATTTGTACCATCTGAGTTTTATCTGTCAAAGAACTCCCGCCAAGCTGTTGAAAAAAAGACAGATTTACGACCCGGTGATACTTGGAAACACCATAGTACTCTGCAATTTGCCTCGCGCATTCTACTTCTCTCTCATGCCTTTGCTCATAATGAAAAGTGATGGGATACAAATCATATCCTGCTTCTTTCGCTATCCCCATACAAGTAGTACTATCTAAACCTCCACTAAGTACAATAACTGCTTTCATCGCTATACTCCCCTTAAATCTGGATCCCAAATATATTTATGTGTTTGTAGATTTAATTTCACTTTGGTAAGTTTATCAGCTAAAATCCAATTTACCAACGTGTCCGGTGCAAGTTTTCCCCAGACAGGGCTAAACAGTCCTGTTCCCTTTTGATGAAGCTCCTTATAGGTCTGCACAGCCACTTCGTAATCATTTCGATCTTGAATGACAAATTTTATTTCATCTTGTTCCTCTAAGTAATGAAAATTTTCTGCTACCATCTTTTCCATTTCCCCACTGGCAGGCAGTTTGTAATCCATGATAAATCGTACTTTTTCTTTGACCTTCTCTCTGTTGTTTCGCAAATCAATAAAGGCTTTAAGGTTAATTGCACCATTTGTTTCTATATGGATATCTTCTATAAAAGGTAGATCTGCTATTTCTTTGATTAGAGCTAATGACTTTTCACCATGCATCAAGGGTTCTCCACCAGTTAAACAAACATTTACATTTCCTAATTCCGTAACTTTCTCTGTTATTTCTTGAATCGTAGCAAAAAATTCTACTTTTGCAGGTGCATAGCTATATGTCGTATCACACCATGTGCAGCGAAGGTTACAGTTAAAAACCCGAACAAACGTAGTCGGAAAACCAGACTTCAATCCCTCTCCTTCAACGGTTTCAAAAATTTCAACCATTGGCAGTTTCATAAACTCACCCTCCAAAGCTGTCAAAATAACGATTCATTATAACATATATGGAAAAGTTCACACTTCAACTAACACTATTTCTTCTATATATTGGTCTTAACTTCAATCGTATAGCAGAGACTTCTGTGTACAAATCTGTTAAAATACGTAATTATCCGATATATAATGGAGGAGTTTGCTTTGGAGCCAAAACAACAACTTTCCGATTTGCAAGGTACACTTAAAAATACAAAAAACAAAGTTGTCCCTTTCTTTTTAAAAAACAAAAAATGGAGTATCGTTCTAATCGCATTGGTTTTCATTATTGTTGCAGCTTATATAGCTGGCGCCTACTTGATGAATCCAAGAGATACCGTAACTAGTTTTGAACAAGCGGTGCGAAATGGTGATGTGAAAACATTAAAAGGGCTGATTCATTCTCCCGAAAGCCAAGTAAAAGTAGACGAAAAGCATCTAAAAGATTTGATTACATACAGCAAAGAAAACGAAGAATATTTACCTAAAATCATTGGTAATATGATGGCACAAATTAATGATGAAGAAAATGGTATCCCTAATTCTGGTGGAGCAACGGACTTTTATTTGAAAAAGACATCTATTCCTCTCTTTTATAGTCACTTTACTATTCAATTCCGTCCTTATTTTCTAGAATTATCAACGAATGAAGCGGGCAGCACCCTAAAACTAGATAATAAAAAAGTATTCCAAACAACAGACAAAGAGAAAAAGCATACGATTGGTCCACTAATGCCTGGAATTTACAAGACTTCAGCAGAGAAAAAATTTCAGTATGCACTTCTTAGTCAAGAAAATTCTGTAACAGCATTTGATGATGAAAATGCAACTTCCACATCCGATCTTGAATTATATGGCGGCTCATTAGAATTAGAAAGCAATTTTGAAAATACTTCTATTTTTATCAATGGAAAATCAATTAACCAAACCATTAAAACGATGCCTAAAATTGGTCCCATTTCCTTTAATGGAACGATTCGCATACATGGTGAACAACAATTTCCTTGGGGGCTGGAAAAAAGCGCTGAAGCTTTAGTAGAACAAGAAACAAGCAGTGTAAATATCACTCCCGTCCCATTTGCAACCAATGCCACTCGTAAACCGATTATTACTCTCATCAATAACTACTCCAAACAAGAATTACTTGCACTTGTTAACCATGATCCAAATAAATTTACAACCATTGGAGATAGTTTGAAAGCCCGATTTATCGAAACCATTAACAATAATGTTCAATTCGAAGAGACATGGAAAGGAAAGGCTCTTGGTACGCGTATTGATTTTGACAATGTGACACTTTCCCTTAATGAAGAAACTAAGATCTATGAAGCGACGATCCCAGTGGAAATACATGCCAAATATAGAAAGTACTCACGTTACGATTCAGGAGATGAACCACTCGAAGATAAAGTCGACTACTACAAATTAACCTTATCTTATAACGAGAAAACGAAGACTTGGTTGATCACAGATAAGGAGGATCAGTACTCCAATACAAGTAATTATTTCAATGGAAAAAACACGGTAAAAAGTGAGTTTAAATGATAGAATAAATATGTCCAAACTCCAGCGTAAAGGAATCCAAATGGCAGACCAGAAGAACAACCCACAGCACGGTCAGTGGTTCGAATGTTTTGTAGAGCTGGCAGATGGAACTTGCTTCTAGGCTTATGAGGTAATCCTACTTGATGGTGCTTATACATCAGACGGAGGTACTCTGTCTATCAAAGCAGGAACTCTAGGAGCGGACCTTTTAGGCACCACTACCCAACAGAGACAAAGCCTATCAAGCTTACGCTGTAGGGCACCTGATACCCATTCACCCTGTTACCAGATTAATTTGGTAGCAGGGTGAATTAATTTTAAACGAAAATTAATTACAGTAAATCTCAAATAAGGTAATTAGATAAGAATAATAAAAATCATTGTATTTTTAATTCGTTTTATATAATATTGACTCATTGATAACTCATAAAGGACAAGGTGGTAACATGAAAAAACTTGGAATTCTCGCTTCATTTTTAGCACTTTTCTTATTTGTAGTTGGTTGTTCCCAAAAAACTTCAAACGGGGATAATAACAACAAGAATGAAACAGAAACACCTCAAATAGAGCAAACCCCACTTGCTGTACTAAAAGAAAATCAAAAAGTAATGAAAACAATCCAAGGTTACAAATATAGCCGTCAGACAAAAGAGAACGCAGATGGACAATCCTATGACAACACAGAAACAGGAGAAGAACAAATAAACCCTGCTGTTTCCCACTTCACTACCACCAAAGGCACTGAATATTACTATGAAAAACAAATGATTTACAAAAAAGAGAATGGACAATGGGTCAAATATGCTAACCCAGATGGAAAAGTATTAGTAAGTGTTACCTTTATCAATTTAGTAGATCAACTGTTGAAACAACTTGGAACAAAAGACGAACTTCCTGGTATTACCGTAAACAAAGTTGCAAATGACTATGTAGTGTCAATCGATTATTTAGATTACAAAAACCCAGAGATGAGCGATACCGAATTTACACAGTTTAAAAATGAAGCGCAGACAGCAAAAATCGAATTAACGATTGATGCAAATACGTTTGAACCAAAAAAATATCTATATAATTATGTATTGAAAAATGGCAGCACTCGCTCTGTAGATATGACTTTAAGCGCTTATAATACACCTGTAACCGTTCCTGCTGATATCGTTAGCAGCGCAAAAAGTACCCAATAGTTTCTAATAAACGTTAAAATAAACGTCCGGTTATCGCTGGGCGTTTTTGTTTTACAATCTTATATTAAAGAGAGTTATTGGTATCATTGCTCTATCCAACGCTGATGCACCACAATCATTCTAAGCACTTTAAATGCTTATTCTTACCTATGTTTTTCTCTACTTGCCAATTGATTTTTCCCTTATCTAAAAATTTCATTATTTGAAGGGGATTAAATTGGATAGAACTTTTTGGAAAACTTATACCTCTGATTTACTAGAATATGATCCTTACCGTTTGAATATGAAAAAAACACAAATTTCCTGACTTAATGTCTGCTCCACCAGATGCCTATATGAACTAAGTGCTATCAAATAATTTCAAGAAAAAACTAGGGCTTATTTAGTTCGCCCTAGTTTTTATCCTTTTAACCAGAAATAAACAGAAGCAATGGTGGCAATAAACCAGACTGGCCATAAATTTGGGATCCATCTTCCTAGTAAAACTTCAAAAAAACCTTCGTTTGTTCCCACTAAGGACGCACTCTGTTCGCTCCAAATTAATAAATATCCTGTCTTTACATCCATTATGCGATCTAAATAATTACCTGCTAACTTTTCTGCTATTTTATCTTCTTTCCCCACAGGAATATAGGTTACTTGTTGTTCTACTCCTGCTATCCAATTTTCGTCCAATTGAAACAACCAACCACTAGGTCGATGGACTCCTACTTCCACAAAATCAACAACTTGGAGTCCTGCACTTAGTTCTTGTTGTAACCAACGAACCATTTTCTCTGGCTCTGTATGCACGGGGAAAAATTGATACAACGGGACTTTACGTTCTCCCATGCCCGATCCTCCCGATACTATTTCGCGATCTGCTTACAATGTTCTGCTGCTTGTTTGAGCGACGGTACAAATGTCGACATTTGATCTACACTCATTCTGGACACTGGCCCTGATACTGCAAGAGCCGCAAGTAAATGACCATCTCGGTGAAATACTGGTACGGATATCGCAGCTGTGCCCGTTTCTCTTTCCTCTACACTTAAGGCATAGCCATTCTGCTTAATATCTTCTAATTGTCTCTCATAATCTTGTATTTCTTGCTCTGACATACCAGACTGGGCTAATAAACGATTTCGATCATTTTTCGGCAGAAAAGCCATAAAGACTTTACCAGAAGCACCGACGATAATAGGCATCCGTACTCCGATTGGAGCTACTCGTCTGATCGCTTGATTGGATTCCACTGCCTGTACACGAATACGCTCTGTTCCATCTTGTATGTATAAACTTACTGTTTCATCCAGAGTATCTCGCAATAATTCCATCTCAGGGATAAATAACATAGCCGGATCACTGGATTGATAGATTTGACCAGCTAACTCCCAAATCCTTATTCCTAATTGATACTTATCCGAACGTAAGTCTCGTTTGATAAAACCTTTTCCTTCAAGAGTCGCAAGGAGTCGGAAGACAGTACTTTTATTTAACCCAGTCTCTCTGGCTATTTCCGTTAGACCAAGCTCTGCGTTGTTGGTAAAACATAATAATATATCTAAAGCACGTTCTGCTGCCCGTACTGTATTTTTCTTCTCATCCATTTCAAGACCTCCTCGCAAAGCCTTTTGTTCATTATATAACAAAACACCTCTGTTGAGGTGTTTTGTCCGTATCTATAGAAGAATGTAGATTTATCGTTACCCCTGTCGGGGAGGTCACTTAGTCCAAATTAAATCCAAGAACTTTCCCTTTTTCCGTTCTCAATAGGAAATAACATTTGAAATGTAAGCTTTCCATCTGCTTGTCTGGCCTTAATACTCCCCTTATGCAATTCTACAATTCGTTTGACAATCGCCAATCCCAATCCTGTACTACCATTTGATCGTGCAGAGTCTCCTGTAACAAAGGTATCAAATAATCGAGAAAACGTCACTTCGTCTATGATTTCTGCCTGATTGATTACGGTTAACTCTGCAAATTCCCCTCTTCGATTCAAAGATATTCTCACAACACTTGGCTTTACAGCATAACGAATAATATTTTGCATGAGATTATCCATTAGACGGACAAATAAAATAGGATCTACTTCTACCTGTAACGACTCATCCTGAAAGTCCATTTGTACTTGTAACTGTGCCTGTTCGAGTAGAAAGACTTCCTCTTCCATTTGTTGATAGAGCAGATGCTGCAGAGTATGCGTTTTTGGCCGGAATGGAGCTTCGTGATACATGAGTTTGTTAAACAAAAACAATTGATCAGTCAAACGCCTTAATACGTCTGCTTTTGATAACGCTATCTGAACATACGTTTCTCGTTGCTCTGTTGATAAATCGCGTTGTTCCAATAGATAGCGCAAGTAACCAATGATAGAAGTTAAAGGTGTCCGAACATCATGAGAAAGATTAGTAGTCAGTTCCATTCGTTCTTCCTCTAATTTCTGCTGATTTTCTATGCTGCTTTTTAACTTACTTGCCATCAGATTTACATGGGTTGCAATGCTACCAATCTCATCTTTGCTGCGTTCGGCTAGGGAGATACTCAAATCACCGTGAGCGATTTTATCTAGCCCGCTTGTAATCTCTTTCAATTGTTTTAATTTATTGTTGGTAAGAATAAAATAAGTCAGCAAAAATCCCAATATCCCAAAAGAAATCGTAAAAAACGGATTTCCTTTGTCATAAGTAGTCGAATTACCAGTTAATTTTTTTTGCATAAACAAAAAGACATACTTTCCTTCATACAGTATCGGTTGAAAAGCATAAAATGTTCGTTTTTCCGGATAATTGGATGGTTCTTCATTATTTTGCATTGATAGTGAAATATAATCCGAAAATTTGCGATAAGGATCCTTTGAATCAGTAGAATATGCAAGAATATGACTTTGATCATTAATGATAAACATCCTGCTTTGGGACTCCGAACTGTATTTAGTCAAAAGGCTATTCCACTTTGATATTGGTTGCATTTGCAGATTAGACACGTATTTTTCTAATTGTTCTTCTAATTGAAAACGAAGAGGATAATAATAACGAGTGTAACTATCTATTTCTACCTTTCCACCGATCAATGCACAAACAAGACTTACACAAAGACTGATTAGAATGTAAGAAATAAAAAGCCCACGTATACCTACACTGATTTTTCTCATCTTAATCTATCCTTGCAGCAGCTTTATACCCTACTCCCCAAACAGTTTGAATGATAGTTGGCCGCTTAGGATCTCGTTCGATCTTTTCTCTGATCTTTCGGATATGTACCATCACAGTATTATGGGATGTGAGCATTTCTTCTTTCCAAATTCGTTCATAAATCTGCTCTGTTGGCATTACAATATCAGCATGTTGCGCCAATAAAAGTAAAATATCATACTCTCTTGGGGTCAAAGATACTAATTTATCCTCTACTTTTACTTCTCTCTTCCGCACATCAATCGATACATATTGAAGAGATATTTTTTCTTTGCTAGAAGTGGGAGTCGTAAATTGAAAATATCTCCTAAGTTGTGCTTTCACTCTTGCCATCACTTGTAGAGGTTGAAATGGTTTGGTTACATAATCATCCGCACCCATACTCAACCCTTGAATTACTTGTATATCATTTGCATTTGCAGTTAGCATAATGATCGGCATTTGATGATTTGTACGAATTGCAATGCATGCTTCCAAACCATCCATCTCTGGCATCATAATATCTAGTAAAACAAGATCTATTTTTTGTTTCTCTATTGTTTTTAAAGCTTCTGCTCCATTAGAAGCATGCACCACTTGATACCCTTCATTTCGCAAATACAATTCTAGCAAGTTTCGAATATCTCGATCATCATCCACTACAAGAATCGTTGTCGGCATTTAATTGCTCACCTTTGTCATTTTTTTTTGCCGATAAGCATGGATCACTTGAAAAACAACAATGCCTAGTAAAATAACTCCTAGTGCTACATATCCCCAATTGCGGCTTGTTGCGGCAATCACAGGAATTGCTTGTCCAAATTGATAACCGAGCCAGAAAAATGCTCCAGTCCACGCGAGCCCAATGGAATAGGAATATAAGGCATAATCTCTAAATTTCATTTTGTTACTTCCCACTACGTAAGGTATTACATGTCGGACAACTGGTAAGAAATAGCTGACACAAAGCGCAAACTTACCATACTTCTGTACCAATTTTTCCGATCTTTGCAGATAAGAACGCCATTTTTCTTTCTCACGAAACTTTTTGGTTAAGCCTACTCCATAATATCTACCTAATGTATATCCAATCGATAAACCAGATACTACCCCTAAATAAGTGATAACAAAGGAAGGAGCAAGCTTTAATACACCTAGTGAAGAAACAAAGCCACCTGTCATGACAATCACTTCGTCCGGAATAGGCATACCGACAATACCTAACCAAAGACAGAAAAATAATGCCACGTAACCATATTGACTAATCCAATCCATCAATTGTTCCATTCCCATTTTACTCTTCCTCCTTTCAACAAGAACCAAACTGCTACTAGTCTCAATAAAAGACAGAATGGGACAACTCCATAAATCATTAATTTTATTAGATTACCATCTACCATAACTCTCACCCACCTAACTTACAAATATAAACGAAACTTGGTGGAATATTTATCGGAACAAATCTAACATCTACTTGTCCAAAATGATTCAAAAGGTATTTTTTCATTTGTAAGGAATACTGAAACTGAACAAAAATACCATCATTCATTAAAACGCTACTTGCTTCTTCTAAAATTCTTGTTGTTAACATACTAGGGAAATTAGCAAATGGCAAACAGGATATGATTGCATCTACTTTTTCAATGTTGTTTTTCTGGAGTACAACTTGCATTTGCTGCGCATCTTCTGCATGTTGAAAGTGCGGAAATCGATCTTGGAGTTGTTTGCTAAGAATCGGGTCATTTTCAAAGATAAACGCTTTTGCATCTGGAGAGATTCGATTTGCTATTGCATTTGTGACAACACCAGTACCTCCACCTAGTTCTACTACTGTTTTTATTTTGTCCCAAGGAATTGGATCTACTAATGCATGAACTAAAAATTTAGAACTGGGAACAATACTACCTATACTTCGTGGAGATTGAAGAAAACGACCCAATAATTGTAAATGCATGATGCACTTCCTTTCATCGCTTTACATTCTAGTTGCTTTACATTCTAGTGACGAAAAGGGAAAAAAATAGTAAGGAATTCTTAAGATTCCCTGAAGAAAAAAAGTTATTAGCTGATTTACAGAAAACCCTTATCACGGTATAATAATTACGAAAAAGAAACTGTGTTTCATCTAGTGAAACTAAAAAGGAGGTATTCCCCATGGATTTATCTACTGTACGTGTTCCCTTAACCGTTAATGGTCGTCCATATGTGATCTATGATATCAATCAATTAGAAAAACAAGGATTAGGCGATGTCTCCCGGCTTCCCTTCTCTATTAAAGTAATACTAGAAGCAGCTGTTCGCGGATTTGATGGCAAATCAGTGACTGCTGATCACATTGCTCAACTCCTGAATTGGACAAAAAACAAAAGTGAAAAAGAAATCGCATTCAAACCTGCACGTATTGTGCTTCAAGATTTTACTGGTGTCCCTGCTGTTGTAGATTTAGCAGCACTTCGGTCTGCTATGTCTCGTGTTGGTGGTGATCCAAAACGCATCAATCCTCTTATCCCTGTTGATTTGGTCATTGACCACTCTGTTATGGTGGATGAAGCAGGAACAGCCACTGCTCTTTCCAATAACATGAAACTGGAATTTGAACGAAACGCAGAACGTTATCGTCTACTTCGCTGGGCAAAAGAGGCATTTTCTAATTTCCGAGCAGTACCACCAGCAACTGGAATTGTGCACCAAGTAAACTTAGAGTTCCTAGCCAGTGTGGTAACTTCTCGTGAGGAGAAAGGAGAAACAGTACTCTACCCTGACTCCCTAGTAGGAACAGACTCCCACACCACCATGGTAAATGGTTTAGGTGTCGTCGGTTGGGGTGTTGGTGGTATCGAAGCAGAAGCTGGAATGCTTGGCCAACCATTGTATTTTGTAACTCCAGAAGTAGTCGGATTTAAACTTACTGGAAAATTGCCTGAAGGTGCTACCGCTACAGACTTAGCTTTGACGGTAACAGAACTTCTTCGTAAAAAAGGCGTTGTTGGTAAGTTTGTTGAGTTTTATGGAGCAGGACTTAGCAACCTCAGCTTAGCTGATCGTGCTACCGTCGCAAATATGGCTCCTGAATATGGCGCAACGGTCGGGTTCTTCCCTGTTGATGAAGAGTCTCTTCATTACCTTGCGCAAACAGGTCGAGACAAAGATCATATCGATTTGATCCGTGAATACTGTATTGCTCAAGGATTATTCCGAACAGACGATACACCAGATCCATATTTCCGTGATACAGTTGAACTGGATTTAAACAATGTAAAACCAAGTTTAGCAGGTCCAAAGCGTCCACAGGACCGTGTAGACCTAAGCAATATGAAAAAAGTGTGGCAAAATACACTTGTCAAACCAATTGACGAACGCGGTTTTGGATTGACAAAAGATAAATTAGATGCGACTGGCTCCATTACACGTGATGGCAAAACGTATGAACTTCCTCACGGTGCTGTCGCTATCGCTGCTATCACCAGCTGTACCAATACCTCTAATCCATCTGTGATGATCGGAGCAGGGCTTATTGCGAAGAAGGCTGTTGAAAAAGGATTAGAAGTCCCTGCATATGTAAAAAGCAGTCTAACTCCTGGTTCCCAAGTAGTGACCAGATATTTAGAAAAAGCTAACCTACTGCCTGCCCTTGAATCACTCGGCTTTAATGTTGCAGGTTACGGTTGTGCCACTTGTATCGGAAACAGTGGACCACTAGCAGATGATGTAAGTAACGAAATTGCCGACCATGATCTCACCGTTGCCTCTGTACTCAGTGGGAACCGTAATTTTGAAGGCCGTATTCATCCATTAGTCAAAGCTAACTATTTGGCATCTCCGCCACTTGTGGTTGCTTATGCACTTGCTGGAACAGTGAATATCGACTTTGAAACAGAAGCCATTGGCAAAGACAGAAATGGAGAACCTGTTTACCTTCGCGATATCTGGCCAAGTTCATTTGAAATTAGCGAAGTCATGGAACAAGCAATTGATAGTGAACAATTCCGTAATCAGTACAGCAAAGTCTTTGATGCAAATGAAGAGTGGAATGCACTACCTACACCAAAAGGAGTCTTATATGAATGGGATGAAAAATCCACCTACATTCAAGAGCCACCATTCTTTGTAGATTTAGCTTCTCAAGCCGGCACTATTGAATCCATTCGTGGAGCTCGGGCACTTGCTATCTTTGGTGATTCTGTCACAACAGACCATATCTCTCCGGCAGGCAGTATTGCACCATCTAGTCCAGCTGGTCGTTATTTGCAAGAAAATAATGTTGCTGTAAGAGATTTTAACTCCTATGGTTCACGTCGCGGAAATGACCGTATTATGACAAGAGGTACATTTGCCAATATCCGCATTCGTAACAAAATGGTTCCTGGATCAGAAGGCGGTGTAACCAAACATATCCCATCTGGTGAAGTTCTCTCGATTTATGAAGCAGCTAAACGCTACCAGCAAGAGAACACTCCTCTTGTTGTATTAGCTGGAAAAGAATACGGTACAGGTAGCTCTCGTGACTGGGCAGCAAAAGGTACCAACTTATTAGGTGTCAAAGCCGTTATCGCAGAAAGCTTCGAACGTATTCACCGCAGTAACTTGGTTGGGATGGGAGTTCTCCCTCTTCAATTTAAAGAAGGTGAATCTGCAAGTTCTCTTGGCTTTACTGGTGAAGAAGTGTTCCACATTGCAGGCTTAAATGATCAAGTAAAACCAGGAGACAGCTTGACCGTCCAAGCGATAAAAGCAGATGGTTCTTCTGTATCCTTCCAAGCTCTTGTCCGTCTGGACAGCGTAGTAGATGTTGAATACTACCGCAATGGTGGTATTTTGCAAACCGTACTTCGCCAAATTTTAGATGATCAAGGTGTTACTGTTTAATCTTGATTTAAGCTTACTAAATACAAGTAATGAGGAACACGCACTAAGGTTTTATTTGATCTACGACTGAAGTCTTAATCATAAAAGCGGCCATGTAGGCCGCTATTTATTATGAAGTGAAATATCGATAACAAGATAAATTTGTAAGTTCAGAAAAAGAGTGTTTTTATCCATCTTATTCATACTAATTCCATCGAATCGGAAACTTAATCATGATTGTTTTAGAAAGGAGCATTGTTTATGGGTAGATCATCTTATTCCATCCATCTTCCATACCCTTTAAGCATCAGACAAACTTTATCTCTTAATAAGCATCCTTTTCCTTGGTCGAAAGCTTTGTGTGCGAGTTTAGCGGCTTCTATTACTGTAATTATCGGATTATTATTTGGAAATCTAAAATATAGGCTCATAGCAGGACTCGGAGGATTTACTATCTCTACGTATTTCAAATCCCTTATGCACAAAGCGAAAAAAAATAGGAATAACTGGTACCTCCCTGCTACGGACGCTTGCAGCTCATCCCGCGATTTAAACAGTGGTTTTCTCGCTTGAAATGTTATAAAAATGCTCCCCTACCATTACTCTTTCCATCAAAATTCAAGAAGGAGTAGTAAGATACATCCTCATCTTCTACTCCTCCTCGAATTTTTTGTGTTATTGATTGACACCTTTATTTCTCAACCACCAGTATGTATTGTTTCTTCCCAATCGATCTATTTCGTCTAACAATTCCTTAATTCTTGGCTCAACCACTTCCTGCGCTAAATCCCCATTCAAATGCTTTCTCACCAAGTCAATATATAGCTGCATCGTCTCAAGAATATCCATTGCATTTTTATCTATTTTCCGGTCATTTTGTCCTTGAAAACCCATTACTTCCTGAATTAATTTTTCCACGTCCAATTTTTGTTTTTTCATGATGTATAAAACTCCTTTTAACGCTATTTGACAAATTATTCTTCAATTAAATCATAACAAGCTTGCTCCCTCATCGTCCAGTGCCTCTGGTCTTACATTTAATATTAAAAACTTTTTATCTTCGACATTGAACAACAAACAAATTGAAGATCGATTTATATTAGAACGTACCATGCAAGAAACTCACATGAAACAGGAGTACAAATGCTGAGGATCGTGTTCCAGAGCACGGACAACACCCTTCCCTTCGGAAACATCACCATCGGTGTTGAGGACCCCGGAAACTACGACTTCGCCAACTACAAGCTGTACGTGTTCGAAACCAAGGAGAACGGTGAAATCGTTCACCACGACCTTTCGAACGCGACGCAGAACACGGGCGAAAAGCGTCCCGGTCCCTCGTTCAACATCGAGGACAACACCCTCTACGTCGGCAACGGCCAGAGTTGGGCGGCTCCCACGTGGAACGAGCAGTTCGTCTTCGAGCTGTGCAACCCTGAGGACTACATCCTCGCCGATGGGAAGCTGATGAAGAAGAACTGAGTTATGCTCCGTTGAGCTGCCCAGCATCGCTTCTACAGCATGTGGGCTCCCCCCTGCGCATACTACTTGTGTAGGGGACTCATTTTATTCAATGCTATTGGTAAGTTCCCTCACTCACTCCCCTCTACTTCAAAAATAATAAAGAGAATCTGGCGATCTCTAACCAGTTGTTCTAGTTCTTTGGAGAAGGATATTTTTGCAATTCCTATGAAAATAAATAACACTCCTTTGGCTGTTCCCTTCACAAAATAAGAATTTTCATTTGAAAATTTAATAATTTTATAATATATATTGATCATTGTATTTAATTTCGATATCATAAACTCAACCAAGATCATTTTCTTACATATTTCTAGCCACCACAATAAAGCGCTTTCATTTAAGGTGGTCTTTCTTGTTTTCTATCTTGGTTTGCAGATTGTTATAAATTAGGGGGTACTTATGCTAGGAAAAAAACTAATAGCGTTGGGAATGGCTTCTCTTCTGGTAGGAGGAAGCGTGATTGGTGCGAAACCAGCAGTTGCGCAAGAGGCTACTTCCAATGTTGATGTCAAACAAATTGTCGCAAACATGACCCTAGAAGAAAAAGTTGGTCAAATGTTAATGCCTGACTTTCGGAACTGGCAAAAACAAGGAAACAGCAAAGCCACTGGTTTTACCATAATGAATGATGAAGTAGCCTCTATCATAAAAAAATATCATCTTGGCGGCGTGATTTTATTTGCTGAGAATGTGGTAGGAACAGAACAAACCACTCGCTTAGTAGATGGATTGCAAAATGCAAGCGAAAAAATCCCTCTGTTCGTTACTATTGACCAAGAAGGTGGGATTGTAACTCGTTTGCAGTCTGGAACAAACATGCCTGGAAACATGGCATTAGGTGCTGCACGCAGTGAACAACATGCATATGATACTGGGAAAGTGATTGGGGAAGAACTATATTCACTTGGAATCAACGTAAACTTTGCTCCAGATATGGATGTAAACAACAATCCATCCAATCCTGTTATTGGTGTTCGTTCATTTAGTAACAATCCTGAGTTAGTGTCCACACTTGGTACAAGCTTAATCAAAGGACTGCAAGATCAAAATATTGCTACTACAGCAAAGCACTTCCCAGGACATGGTGATACTGCTGTAGATAGTCACTATGGTTTGCCGCTAGTAGATAAAAACCAAGAACAACTACGCAAAGTAGAATTATATCCATTTCAAAAAGCAATTGATAATGGTGTAGATATGATCATGACTGCACATGTTCAATTCCCTGCTTTTGATAACACCACTTACACCAGCAAAAAAGATGGTCAACAAATCATGGTACCTGCTACATTATCCAAAAAGATTTTGACTAGTTTATTGCGTGACGATATGGGCTTTGATGGTGTTATCGTAACAGATGCGCTTAACATGCAAGCAATCGCAGAAAACTTTGGTCAAGCAGAAGCTGTTATCATGGCACTCAATGCAGGTACAGATATTGCTCTGATGCCAGCACCTGTAACGTCTTTGGCTACCGAGAAAAACTTAGATAATGTATTTAAAGCCGTCATCCAAGCAGTAAATGATAAACGAATTCCGATGTCTCGTATTAATGAATCTGTCGAACGTATTCTTACACTTAAAATCAAAAGAGGAATCTACAAACCAGGAACATCCTACACTGCTGATGTAGACAAACTTGTTGAAAATGCATTGCAAGTCGTTGGAAGCAAACAACACCAAGCAATTGAGAAAAAGATCACAGCAGATACTGTGACCTTGTTGAAAAACGAAGACAAAACTTTACCATTTAAACCTAAGAAAAACGATAAAGTCGTTGTTTTCGCACCAAATGAAGATCAAGTCCTAGCCATGAAAACAAAAATCGCTGCTCTTGTGGCTTCGAAAAAGATAAAACCTGTTGATGTACAAGGATTTACGTTTGCGAACAAAACCTTTGATGATAGCATGAAAAAAGCAATCGATGAGGCAAAGTATGTGATAACTGGCTCCTATGTGGTGAAAAATGACCCTGCTGTTAACGATGGTGTGATTGATGACACGGTGATCGATAGCAGCAAATGGGCTACTGTTGTACCTCGTGCGATCATGAACTATGCACAAGGAAAAAACAAAGAAAATGTAATTATCAGTTTGCGCAATCCCTATGATGCGGCTAACTTTTTGGAAGCCGATGCATTATTAGCTGTGTATGGATTTAAAGGATATTCCAATGGTCGTTACAATCAACCAAACATCCCAGCTGGAATCGATGTTATCTTCGGTCAAGAGAAAACCGCAGGAAAGCTTCCCGTTGATATTCCATCTGTTACTGATCCCACGAAGACACTCTTTCCATATGGATATGGATTGGACATTCGCAATGGAAAGCTGTTGAAATAATTTTCTAGATAAGAAAAGGACAAGTTCACGAGAACCTGTCCTTTTTATGTGGTCTTTCTTGAATATTTATTTTGGAGAGGCGGTTCTGTCTTCTTCAGATAGAACCGCCTCTTCTAGAAGGGATACTTAGGACTTATCGTCCTTCTCCCAGATGTAAAGATCACCTTCAACATCAGGGGCCCCAAGAGCCGACACGATCTTCTTCCTCACATCGTCTGCCAATGCCAGCAGAGAAATCAATCGACCTCCTGGAGGAAATTGCATTTCCACATCCGACGGCTTCTCAGTACGATTGAGAGCACGGTATACAGCGATGCTGACACCACCGATTGCAACCTTCTTCCAAAACTTCGGCTTCTGCATGCTACTCCTTCTAGACTAGGAATTTTCTCTGTGGTTTTATCATATCAGAAGTCTTTATAGGGGTGGTATATATATTTTTTTCTATCTTTTTAATAATTTTTTCTGCTCCAACTCCTCCATTATATTTTTTCCCCCATTCGCACATAGAAGCCAATTCAGGATAGAGTTGTTGACCAAATTCACAGAATTCGTACTCTACACGTGGAGGAGCCTCCTTATAAACTGTTCGAATTATCACTCCATCTGCTTCTAATTCCCTTACATGCTGTGTCAACATCTTCTGTGTTATATCTGGTATTGCTCTCCTTAATTCTCCCGTTCTCATAGGTTGACGACGCAACAAATATAAAATAAATGTCTTCCACTTGCCAGCAATCACATCCAATGTTGCTTCGAATGGTACATGATAATTCTTACTATCTGTTCTGCCCATATCGTCATCCCCCTTACCATACTTGAAGAGTAACCAAAAGGTACCTATGGCACAAAAAAGCACTTACTTACTTTTATATAGTTATAGTGAAATAATATAAACAGATAAGTTCCATTGCTAATTTACTTTTTATGATATCAAATGATAGACACTTGGAGGCTCAAAAGATGAAAAACAATAAAATTAGAGTTGGAATTATTGG
This sequence comes from Shimazuella alba, assembly GCF_009831235.1. Classification (GTDB taxonomy): domain Bacteria; phylum Bacillota; class Bacilli; order Thermoactinomycetales; family Thermoactinomycetaceae; genus Shimazuella; species Shimazuella alba. The sequence continues at coordinate 151,748 of NZ_WUUL01000005.1, forward strand.
TGCAAATCCAGATAGAAGTTGGGGAAGTGTTGCCCATTTGCCAGCATTACAAAAACTCCCACAATATACGGTGACAGCTGTTGGAGCAACTAGTCAGGCATCAGCCGACAAAGCTACCAAACATTTTGGGATTCCCCATGCATTCGCTGATACTTTCCAGTTAGCAAACCATCCAGAAGTGGATTTGGTCACAGTCGCAGTTAAAGTTCCACACCATCAAACGTTGATTCAAGCAGTTTTGAAAGCTGGAAAACATGTTTTTAGTGAATTCCCACTCGGAAAGACAACAAAAAAATCTAAGAACATCCTACATACTGCACATTCTAGTGGAGCCCGCCATTTTGTTAGACTACAGTCACGTGCTAACCCTGAACTTGCCTATGTGAAACATATGATAAACAAGGGCTATGTAGGGGAAGTACGTGCAGTACATGTCAATTACTCTCTTCCTGTATATCCCACACCGCTCTGCTACGATTGATCAAGATCATGTATACCTGTTAGATGAAAACAATGGAGCAAATAACTTAACTATTACTACTGGACACCTGCTAGATGTAATGATGTATTTATTTGGCTCTTTTATTGATATCTCTGCAACACTTCGAACAGATTCCAAAATCGTTCCAGTCATCGAGACAGGAAAAAAAATAATTGCTACTTCTCCAGATCACCTTGTCATCACTGGAACATTGGAAAATGGCGCGCTCTTTTCTACACATGTTCGTAATACATTTAACAGCAATTTTTCATTCGAGATCAATGGTTCAAAAGGAGATCTGGTCTTAACCTTTCAATCCGTATCACCTAGTAAGATGTTTCAGATTGACCCATTTATCATCTTAGGCTCACAAGGAAAAGGAAATGTACTCAAACAACTTTCTGTTCCATCAGAATACTACCTAGCACCAAAAAATATCGAATCCATTCCTGCATACAACATTGCACAACTTTACACCATTATCTATCAAGACTTAAAAGATAATACACATGTTGCTCTTAGTTTTCATACAGCAATAAACATCCATCAGCTTTTTGATGAGATCCGCCTAGCAGCAAATACAAAGCAAACACATACGCTTTCTAAAAAAGTATGATGCTAAAAAAGCCGATTACCTTCTTTATAATAGGTAGATCGGCTTTAATCCATCACACTCCATAGACTAGAAAAAAGACTCCTTTGCAAGGAATTTCTGAGGACAACACTCTACCTAATTCTCCTGAATTTTCAAACCAGAAAACGTTTGCATTGCTTTGTACCAGCCTTCAACCGTTCCTTCTTTCACACTTGCGGTCAAATACTTTCTTCTACCTAACCTACGACAAGATCCATTTTCCAATAAAATCAAGTCATCTGCACATTCTGCAAATGCTAAATTATTAGTGCTGATAAGTACAATCTGATCTTTGGGCTGGCGTGTGATTTCTTGCCACAATATCTGTTTGCCAATTGGATCTAGTCCTCTGGTTGGTTCATCTAATAGCAAAATATTAGGTGATTTCACAAAACATTCTGCAAGGAAATAACGCTTTAATACTGGACCTATCAATTTGGAGACTGGTGTCTTTCTCCAACCTGCTAATCCCCACCTCGCGATGCATTCTGCTGCATGTTTTCTTGGAGATGCCACACGACGAAGCTGAGCGTAATAAAGCAGTGTTTCTTCTACTGTTTCGTCATAGCGAAGTGCTGGTACTGTTGGTAGATAAGCTATTTTGTCTCTCCAATCACTCAAACTCGTAGAATCACTTGCAACAACACTACCTCGGGACCATATAAATCTTCCGCCTTCTCGGGAACCATATGTTATCCTTCCATCGTCTGGCAGCATTGTAGCAGCTGTCAACCTAAGTAATGTAGACTTACCAGCGCCTTCAGGACCTAAAATGACAGTAACACCAGCACGAACCGTAGCTGAAAAATCGAGTAACCCTAGAATACTTTTCTTCTCTTTAAGAGAATTCGAACCTTTATGAGAATTGTACTTTTTTGTAATATGTGACCATTCAATCCACAAATCAGCCATCCATCCTTTCTCTACCCTTATTCTTGGGTTAACTCATGATCTAAACAAAATAGGGTAATAACCCATTTAAAATTCCATCTCTTTGGTAAATAATTCTATTATACAGATATCTTACCATGAATAGGGAAAAAGAAAAGATAGAAACTGCAAAAAACACACAAATGTAAATAATAAACTTTTTTGTCATAAATTATATTTGGATAAAAATGTATTAATTTATAATTTCATCCATGTAACGTTTTACCTGCAAAAAGGCAAACATAAAAATCGACTCCAGTAAAACACGGAGTCGATTGCATGTTATGCTTGATTTGCTTTTTTCGCAGCTTCAACCGGAGCTTCGTAATTAGGATGATCGGTTGCTTCTGGGCAGTACTCTACATAGATAACTTTATCATTCTTATCTACTACAAAAACCGCACGGGTAAGAAGACGAAGATCTTTTATGACCACTCCATAAGCTGTACCGAAGGAAAGATCACGATGATCAGATACAGTCTGCACTTGATCAATACCTGCTGCACCACACCAACGCTTTTGAGCAAATGGCAAATCAACACTAACTGTCAATACTTTTACATTGTCTAATTTGCCAGCTTCTTCGTTAAAACGACGTGTTTGTGCATCACATACACCCGTATCGAGGGAAGGAACAACACTGATGATACGAACTTGTCCTTTGCTATCATCTAGTGTTACAGGAGAAAGGTCATTCGCAAGTGCAGTAAATGCTGGAGCTTGATCTCCTACTCTGATTTCAGGACCTAGAAGTGTTTTAGCTGCTCCTTTAAATGTAATAGCTGCTTCGCGTTCGATTGTCATGATAATACCTCCTACATATGTATCCCAAGTTCTCTTGAACTTAGGGTTTCTTTCGATTGATATTTCATCCTATAGTTTATCATAATCCTTTGCGAATGCGAGCTTTAGGTTTAAAATAAAAGATGGTGATAAACGATGGAAATAAAAATAAGTGAAATAGCAGCAACTAAATTACGATTACTATTATGGGAAGAAACGACAAATGTAGCCCTCGCAATCCGCATTGTTTTGCTTACTTCTGGCTGCAATACACCTTCATTTGGAATTGAGGTAATTGAACAGAAGAAACAAATGAAAACAAAAACCGTACAGAAGATACCGATCGTTTGGTATCCTGACGATGAACAATGGCTGGTTGGCATTTCAATTGATTTAAATCGAGAGAATGGGAAATTTATCATCGATCATCCAAATCCTTCTCAACTATCAAACTGTACAATGCAACCCCAAGGAGTTGATAACGATTTGGACAAATAAATGGATATGGGTACTGTTTGGCTGTATTCTCATTTTTTGCTGCTCTATTCTCTATCTGTATATCAAAGTATCCCGTTTTGATGAGCAACAAATAGGCAACGAGCATAAAGACGCAGCAATCATACTCGGTGCAGCCTTGTGGCATAACAAACCTTCTCCAGCACTCCGAGAGAGACTGAACACTGCTCTGCAACTGTATAAAGATAAAAAAATTGATCTATTCGTTTTATCTGGCGGTTTGGGTAATGATGAACAACAATCCGAAGCACAAGCGATGAAAACTTATCTACTTCGCCGAGGTGTACCAGAAGACAAAATGATTTTGGAGGGGAAATCAAGCAATACAAAAGAGAACTTAGCATTTACTGCTGTTCTCTTAGGAGATAAACCCATCGATTCTATCTATCTCGTAACACATGATTATCATATGACAAGAGCATTATTGTATGCAAAACAGGCAAACATAACGGTGTCTCCGGCACCAGCACATTCTACTGTTTTGTTTGAACCTTATCATAAATTACGTGAGTGCGCAGCCTTATGGAAGCTCTATTTGTTCGACTAGGCGGATTAATGATTTATCCCATATTTCGATAAAGATAGATGAGGGCACATCATTTGGGAACTTCACCAATTCATCTAAATACTGCTTTGCATCTGAGATTACTTTATCTACTCGGATTCCTTCCCAATGATCAGGATAGATGGTTAGTTTCGGGATGGCAGACTGCATCAGCTTAATCGCTCCAGGACGGTTTCCTTGTCTGGCATGATAACAAGAAACAGCAACCTGCAATAATCCTTGATAGAAAGGCTCTCTGCCTTCTTCTAACCAGAGATCTTCCAGTAGATCATGACAGGTGTAGTAATCCTCCAATTGGTTAAAGGTATACAAAAATGTGATATACTGATTTGCATACATTGTCCCACCTCATTAGAAAAGGATGAGAAATTTTGAATACAAATGATAAGACTACCCCTGATCTTATAACATTAGTAAATGAAATAAAAAGTCATTTGAATGTAGTGAATGCAGCTCTCATACAACCAGAAGATTTCTCTACAGATAATTATGATGACATCGCTGAATTATATTATTATGTGAAAAAGAAGCAAGGCAAATTGACTTTAATGGAAATTGAAGGAGTTCTGGACGAACTACGTTCCCTACGTCAATCAAAATAACGCCTTAATAATTCAGGAAGTGGTTTGCTCTTTCGATTTTCTAAATCGATCGTCACGCTGATGACCTCAGCATCTGCAACCACTTCTCCTTTTTCATTTTTTATCTCTTGAAAAAACACAAAACTACTCTTGCCACATCGCAGCGGTTTTGTCTGAATGGTTAGTCTGTCACCTTGTTTGGCTTCTTTTCGGTACTGGATATGAATACTAACGGTTACAGTTCCCACTCCCATTGCCTTAAACTCATCAAATGGCAGTTTTACTTGGTTATACCACTCTTCTCTTCCCCACTCCAGATACTCTAGGTATTTTGCATTGTTTACATGCCCCATCACATCAATCTCTGTAGAACGCACTTCAATCGATAAACAAACTTCCATCAAATCCCCCCTGTCTTCCTTCAAGTTTATAAAGAAAACTTGGTAATTGGCAAGTCTTAGACGCAGATAGAACCTTAGTTGCTCTTTCTTTATTAGGGGTAGAACCACATGCCCATCAAGCTAAGTGAAACGAATGTTTTTCACGAAATACCTAACACAAGAAAGCCATGCTATTTTGAAGAGGAAGGCACACCAAATAAGCCTAAATAAGGCTTAATTTTGAAAACTATACTCCTTTCGAAGTCGAAATGGTATACTCATAGACAATACTCAAAATGTCAAAGACCGTTTTTTCTCATAGCAGTGAGATTTTCGCCCATTTTTTCCCAATAGATGGAATAGGCGGAGAAGGATCTTTGCATAAGCTTGGGTGCTTTCCTGTATAGCTCGATGGAACAGAGGAAAATACGTTTGAATAATATAAAAAGCTTTATACCCGCTTAACTCTTTTTGTTTTTCTCGCAGCAACAACTCTCGCATCCGAAATAAGGTAGAGGAGCAAATAAGGATGGCAATAAGCTGTCCATAGAGATGGCATTCTAGCCTCTCTCGTTTGACTTCTTTGCATCGATCCATTTGAAAAAACGATTTCCATGTTTTGAACACGATCTCCACTTGGCAAGGCAAAGAATAGAGGTTATGAACTCGTTCCTTGGGAACGATCTAACAAGCAATGGTAATATAGACGTTGATTCCGGTTAACCGCTTGCTTTTCTCGGATTATTTCACTCCTTTTTTCTTCTCTTTATAGGCTTGATCTTTTCGTCTTTTCTGTACTTGAACTTCCGTCAGACGGTATAAAATGACTCGAGCAGGCAGCTTTTTATCCTTCCCAATGTAAGCATCTCGAATTCCCATGGTTTCTCTTGGCTACATTTAACCCATCTTTTCTTCCATATCCAGTAAGAGATACTCCGTTTTTTTCTTAATTGTTCCATTTTGGGGAAATTCAGGTGCTGGATTCTTTTGATAGTTCCGGTTATTGAGCTTCTAACAAGATACATAAGAAACACCACGCCCATCCATCTGATCCAAATCCTCTAGCGAAAAGTAACCAAGGTCTCGGATACACAAGTCTCCGGCTCGAAGGTGGATAAGCAAGTGGTGCCAAAGGTTTTGTCGTTCTTTTTCCCTGCACCTACGTCCAGATTTAAAAATTGTCCACTATGTAAGTCGTATTTCAATTGGATCTTCACCCCAGTCGTATGACTACATCCTCCCGTACCTGGATAATGATCGGTCAGAGAATCCGGTAATTGAAACGTGGTAGAATCCGAAATCCGGATTCGCAAAAAATGATCACGGTATTCATTTGGGATGGCACTCGCTGAACCTAGTTCTGCTTTTAGGAGGCGTGCAAACAATTGCGGAAGAAAGGCAACTGCTTTTTCGTTCCACCGTTGATTTAGACCTTCGGGGCTCATGCTGATCTGTGTTGCAGCTTCTAGTTTACTACATAGTTGAGTAAGCGAGGTACTGGCTAGATTGTGACTCAATCAAACACACAAGGTAACCAGATCTTGGCCCCGATATTTGTTCGTTCGTCTCACGTATTTGGTTGCTTTTGCCAACTTCTCCAGTTCGGTTGGAGAGAGATATTTTTGCAATACCTGCGAAAACAAATGAAGTTCTTCTTTGGTGGATACATTCACAGAAAAACACGTCATCCTTTCCATTTTCATTTCCTAAAGAAAGAATAGCGTGTTTTTTTCGGTTTGGGGGACTATTTTGTTGGTATGAGGTAGAACCAGCAACTCTCGCCTGAGAGGTAAACGAAACCATATAATGGAATAAACCAATCCCAAAGAAGATCTAGATTCATTATTTTATATCGGGAATGACGTTATCACCCGATCATACTCATCCTGAGCTTTTGTTATGGCTAATTTCGAGTAAACTTCAAGCGATTGACGGCTCTAGTATCACCGGAATAGGGTTGAATCAAAGCATCATCAATCCCTTGCTTCTTTAACCAAGTAATTAAGAAATGACGGAACTTATGTGGCGAAATGGATTGTTCCATCCCAGCTAAATCAGAATATTTTTTGAGGATTTTTCGAATGCCTCAATCCGTATACTTCTTTTTCCATGAAGACTCAAACGTAGCACATGGAGAACGCAAATTTCATAGTTCATCCGATTGATCCGCAAGTTCCCTTTTGAATCTTTTTCAATCACATTGTCTTTTCATTTGGCAGGAACAATATCTTGAATCGGAACATCATCTTTTCATGCATAATTTATCTGGGTACTACCCAAAGGCTTCAATCACAGGTTGGTGATTCTTGTTGTTGGAACGAAATTGCAAGGTCTTAAATGATTTATAGGAACTACGTATTTTATAGTATACCTTCCTTGGAATTCCACATGTTTTACAGGCCTTCCTCCTTAACTAGATCTGCAAAAGCTTTGTAAGCATAGCTCACATATTTTTCTCTACTTCTGATAAGACCTGTTTCAATAAATTGATAAGACTCGGGTATAGGGTACACATGTAAATCTTCATATGGACCTTTTAAAACCGATCTAGGCAAAATGGTAGACGTCAACCCAGCTCTTACACTGCTTAAAATCGTTTCTAATGAACTAATCTCAATGAAGTTCTTTAGAGCAACTCCCTCATCCTTCAACCATTGTTCCAATTTCATTCTGAAAGGACAACCTTTTGGAGAGATGGCCCACTTTTGCTCTATTAAAGCTGAGACATCTACTGTCCTGCCAGATAATAATACAATTTCATCCATTAATAAATAGTCGATAACAAAATTTGTAATAGTAAGCTCACCTGTTACAAAAGCAGCATCTAATTCAAAGTTCTTTACCTTCTCCATTAATTCAAGAGGATTGCCTGTTTCTAAACTGAGAGATACTTGTTCATACTGCGATTGATAAGAAGCAATTAGGTTCATGAAATTTCCGCACGTAACCGTTTCAACAACACCTATTTTTAATGAGCCACTTGGTTTACCGTGATCTTGAAGTATTTTGATCGACTCATCTGCCATTTGCAAAATTGAATCTACATACTTACGGAAAAGTGCGCCTTTTTCTGTGATCTGAACTCCTTTAGGTCTTCTATAAAAAAGCAGGACTCCCAACTCATCCTCTAGTTTACGTAACCTTGCAGTTACATTGGACTGAACATAATCTAAACGCTCTGCAGCTCCAGAAATGCTTCCTTCTTCTGCAATTGCTTGAAATAACTTTAGGTCGCTTAGTTCCAAGAATTACACCACCCATCATTCGAAGTGATATCAATATCACTAACAATCATTATACTTGATAATAATATGCATGTATACTCGACTTAGACAATAAAAAATGGAGGAGAAAAAATGGTCTAGCATTAACGATTTTCAGAAGTAATTGGAGCAGTCACGTGGAAGCTCCTGGTTTGCTGCCAAAGATCCGGCTGATCGCGCTTTCGGCAAACACCGGCCTCTACAGTCATGTGGTGCCGAATATAGGAAGTCGTTTTTACTCATTCCGCCCAAGTGGTATTGCATGCCAATGTGCTGGACGGTGGAATGCCACAAAGGGAGGGAGCGCGGTTGTTCCAGTGAACAAGCCGTTAGGGACCAGCGGCAATTCGGACAACGGTAACAGCCTTTGCGTATGCGAATCGCATGGTTCCGTTCCCGAATCTGTCCGCCGTGGCGCTGCAGGAGGCGGCTAGCCATACAAAGGACCAACTGCTCCGCCGACTTCGGTTTTACGATGGGGGTTTTACATTTGTCTTCTTTTCCATAACGCTTTTGTGAGAGAAAGCTTGTGCGAGGAAGGCGGGGTTGTAGCTCATAACGTCTTCTTTTTGTTTTTCCTTTCGCTGCTCCTTGGACAATCAATGGCGATACAATTTCCGACTGCACACGCCATTCATTGTCTCTTATCACGCCAACCTTGGCAAGAAAAATCCGCTCATTTCCCTGTCGGGAAATGAGCGGAAACAACAGTCGCTAGCCATTATTCGGGAGGTTTTAAAAAACTAATCCCTAGGTAATTTAATTAAATTGAAGATCAGAAGGAGTGATTCTCTTGGAAAATCCATGCACCATTGAAGGGCCTGCTGGACGCACACTTCAGGCCATGAGGCTCGCCGGACCGCGCGAATGGGTCGGGCTCGCGCTTCTCTCCCTACCAACCATCCTACTCGGGCTCGACTTGACGCTGTTGCATCTGGCGTTGCCGGCGCTGGCAATTGATCTACGGCCGACGAGCGTACAGGCCCTATGGATCGTGGACGCCTATGGCTTCATGATCGCCGGCTTCCTTATCACGATGGGAACGCTGGGTGATCGCATCGGGCGGCGTAAGCTGCTGATGATCGGGGCGGTTGCCTTCGGAATAGCTTCTGTACTCGCGGCCTATTCAACCAGCGCCGCCATGCTTATCGCAGCACGCGCGGCGCTTGGTGTGGCAGGCGCGACACTGATGCCATCGACGCTAGCACTTATCAGCAACATGTTCGTCAACCACCACCAGCGTGCGCTGGCAATTGGGGTTTGGGCAACTATGTTCGCGCTCGGCATGGCGGCTGGGCCAGTTGTGGGCGGTGTATTGCTGGATCACTACTGGTGGGGTGCGTCCTTTCTTGTCGCGGTACCGGTGGTCGGGCTCCTGCTTGTATCTGCACCATTTCTCCTTCCGGAATACCGGGCACCACAGGATGGCCGGTTGGATATCCTGAGCGTCATCCTTTCTCTCCTGGCCCTGCTACCCATCATCTACGGCATCAAGCAGATCTCCAAAGATGGGCTCAGTACCGGAACGACGCTCGCGATTGCTGGTGGGCTTGCCTTTGTGATCTTGTTCGTTCGGCGACAGCGCCGACTGGAAAGTCCTCTCATTGACTTGAATCTTTTCACTAGTCGGGCTTTCAGCGTTGCATTGGTTGTACTCCTTGTGGGTCTCATCGGCGTCGGCGGAACGATGCTGCTGGTCACTCAGTACCTACAACTGGTCTCCGGCCTATCGCCGCTGATGGCGGGGCTTTGGATGGGGCCACCGGCGCTCGCTATGCTTGCCGCTGGCATCACAGCACCGCTTGCAGCGCGGCGTATTCGGCCCGGCTATGTGATCGCGGGCGCGCTCGGACTGTCGGTCATCGGCTATTTGATGCTCGCGCGTCTCGAAAACGAGCCATCTGGCGTTGCTTTGGTCACAGCCGCGTTTTCATTTGTCTATCTCGGTCTTGGCACTATCGCCGCGCTCGGCACGGACCTGGTGGTAGGCGCGGCGCCAGCGGAGAAGGCAGGATCAGCCTCGGCCATGTCCGAGACTCTGCAGGAACTCGGCCTAGCGGTTGGCATTGCCACGCTGGGTAGCCTCACGACCGCCGTCTATCGCAACCGGATGTTCGATCAGATACCCGACACGCTGGCTCATGATGTCCACAAGGCCGTCGGAGATAGCCTCGCGGGGGCATCTTCGGTAGCGCAAGAACTGCCTCCTGGCTTGCTTGAGGAAGCGCAGGCAGCCTTCACGGCGGGATTCAATGTGGCAGCGGCAACGAGCGCAGTCAGCATTTCGATCCTCTCCATACTCGCAGCCGTCACCTTACGCCATGTTGGAACCGACAGCGATGAAGCGGTTGAATCCAAGCAGGGGCAGAATCAGCAACCGAACGACGCATCCTAATTTTCCCGATAAATGTAAAAACGACTTGAGATGTCCCAAGTAAGGTCCAAGTCGTTTTGTATTTAATTCTTTTTCTCTGTAGCGAATTTTTGCTCCAGAGATTAAAGATTGAAAAAACAGATCAGAGATAGTGAAAGTGGTTTCCTTCAGGAGAGAACTCCTGTGTTCAAAACCGTTGATTATCCATCATTTTAAATGGAGACTTTGTTTTTATCATCTGATTTCTGCAGGAACACAATAAATAATAAAGTCCCGGATTTCAAAATGGTATTCGAACTTCGAGCATATTGCTTTTTTCTTGTGGAAATCAATGATGGATATACTCAAATACATAAAAAAGTATCAACTCCCGTATTTATATAAATTTCTAAAAAGGAACATATATAATAAATAATGGGAATTAGATGAGCTAATTGACCATTTTACATTCTAGAACCAGAGCATCTAAGACATACGACACGAAATAAGGAAATCTATGCACAGAGAAAAGAAACGATTGAGCGAGTTTTTGCCGATATGAAAGTCAAGCATGGTATGCGCTAGACGAACCTGAGAGGAAAGTGAAAAGTTCAGCACCAAGCGATGCTTGTTTTCGCTGCCATGAATCTGAAGAAACTCGCCATCGCCAGGTGACGAATTCTTCCTTCTCGTCGATTTTTTGATGGTTTTGCGCAAAAATTTATCTTTTCACATACGAAAGCACTTCTGAAACGATTTTCAGAAATGCTTTTTCTTCGGTCTGAAACAAAACTAGTTAGGCTTGTTTGTTATGCCATCCTTTTTCATATGCCAAGATTCTTCTATGTTGTTTACTCCCTTTTCATCTTTCACTTCTCTTAGCTTGATGGCTATGGGGTAGAACCAGCATCCATGTCACGAAACTCTATTTGACCAATAGATGGAAAATCTATCTGGCGGACTAGAACAAGAACCCTATCACCTCAAACTCAACTGCTAGCCATGATCAAAGTTAATCCTAAATTGTTTTTGTGTATCATTGTTCCAGCTAATAACATACCATCAATGCTCACTGTACGATATAAGGATACTTGCACATCGCCAGTGGTCACCGCTTCGATCCGAACGGAACACCTGCAAGGGTGTACCAGCTTTGCTCTACCAGAGATCATTCACTTGTAAAGGTTCTATTTGATCGCTCCTTAGTCGTATCAACTAAAGAAAAATACACGCTTAGACATATAATAGGCGATATCCTACACCCTAACGATCACGGTAAACTTTTGTTAGATGAATTATGAAGGCTTATATATCTCATTTAAAACGAAATAGCCAAATCTACCAAATCCATCTATTTTCATCATCTTTGGTGCAGCGAAGCAAGACAGAACAGCTTGATAGTATGCGACTACCCCCTGTAAAGTAATACAAGATTGATCCTTTAAAACATACTATATGTGAGATTAAGAGATGGGAGAAATTCGGGTACTTATAGCTGAGGATGACAAAGAGATTAGGGAATTACTAAGGAAATATCTTGTAAGAGAATTATATAAGATAGATGTAGCAGTAGATGGCGAAGAAGCACTTACCTTGTTTGATCGATATAAATACAGTCTTATCATTTCGATATTCACTAATGTCTCCATACCAGCACCAATCGTTATGGAAGATGCAAAGAGATGAAAGGAGAAGGTACAGTCAAGAACGTTCCATTCCTATATGGATAAGATATAACAATGAAGTGTATGACTAGCAAATATCAAAGGAAAAGTATTTCATCAAAAAATGCACTGGTTCCTATTTAGAACCGGTGCATTTTATTGATGTGTATGAATAGCAAGACTTTTACATAGATCCATCGAAAATTATCATAGTGGTTAATATAATTGTCGATAAGATGAGTATTAGCATGGATACTGGTTCTAGGCACTTATATGAGGTCTAATACTATTCTTCCCAAAAAAATAAATAATGGATACCCATTATTTTTAGCATATATAAATCATCACTTGACCAGAACAAATATTCGGTTATAATAAACAGGAGAGAACTTTTGTTCGGGAGGTCTTGCCATGTATCGCTCTTTGCTTGAAACTAGTCAAGCATTACCTATTCCTGCAGTTCCCTATATCACCATGGAAAATGATATTATGTACAAACTAGAACATGCATTTTCAATTGAAAAACCACTACTTATTTTGTATCAAAGCCCCTTTGGACATCATCAGTTCAGTGGCTATATCACAGAAATCGCCACTCATGATCAATGGATTTGCATGGAAAATGGAATGTTAACAAAGAGAATTGGCATCGAAGATATTCTGCTGGTGGTAGAGTGGAAATAATTGGTCTACTCTTTCACTTCGTCCCAATAACCTCCAAATATCAAACCCTTTTCATCAGGAGGTTTACCTGAATTTGCTTGATTTGCTTCATAGATATGATCCTTGTATGTGACACGATCCCCAACTTGGTAATCCACACTATCATCCCAAACAGGATAAGCTTTCTGCGGAACAGTAGCAGAAGGAGCATCTTCTTTTGGTTTTTCTATTTCTGTTGGTGAATCTGCTACCATCTTTTTATTTACAGGTAAACTTTCCTTGGTAGTTGTGATGGCAGTCGTTTTTGGTGGTAATATTGCTTTTGATTCTGGTACTTTCTTTATTTGGGGAGGTTTATCCATCTTTGTTTTTTTCGTTGAAATAGGTACGTCTGAAAGACTACTAGCTCGATTTTTTTTTATGCTGTATATATATTCTTCGCTGACCGGAATTGGTGAAATGATGGAATATGTCACAAAAACAACCACACTCAAACTGATGGAACATCCAATCATCCGATATCGTTTCATCTTGACTAATTTTTCAAAGGCAACTTGCTTTGCAAGACAATCTAGGCGGCTCTCTAACATTTTTTTGGGTTTAGTCATAAATATTCCTTCTTTCCTATGACTTTCCAATTTTTATTATACAGAATATACAGGAAAAAGAAAGCTATGGTTTTTGTATTATCTATTGAAACTTTTAGGTTAGAAGTTCCTCACAGCTTCCTTCACTCCATAAATAATTTATAAAAAACCAAGATAGACCGCTTCATTTACAATTAGCGATTTATCTTGGTTTTTATTTTAAAAAAGTAATTCTTATTTATTTAAAATAGTAATTTCTCAACTCAAACTTGGTTGTTTGATAGTCATGGATTCTGCCATTTTTAGTGGGTGAGAAAATCGCGACATCAATTTTCTCACCTAGAGCTATACAGCTGCTTCTGATGCTTCTTTGCTGCCTTGACTCCCTTCTTAATAAAGAGCATCAAAGATGATTTCATGAAGACGCTGACGATCATCCGCATTATTAAGGTTTCAGACCCTATGCAAAATGTATTGTCAACAGTTAAGGATTCTACTTTTTTAACAAAAAACAGATATCATATTATTCTTCTAATTCAAAGGTAAGAGAAGACTCTTTTTTAAAATGCTTATACTAAAAACTATCAATCCATCGTAAACTGATAGAAAGTCATAAAACATTCATTCTCTTATTTAGCTAAAATCAAATCTAGATATTCCGCTGAGTAGTTTTGGCAAAATAGTTTAGATGAAAACCTTCTCGGTTGAACCCATTTTTATCGAGTTCATCCTTGTTGTATCCATCCTCATCAAAACGAGTACTGTTTCGATGATACCCAAAACCATTGAACCCACTGCTATCAAAACCGTTCAGGTCAAAGCATTCATCGTCGTAACGGGTTCCATTGCGGTAGATGCCCTCACGGTTAAAACCCCTCAGATTGAAGCTGCAGGCATCATACCCTTCTCAATCGAAGCGAGTTTCATTACGGAAGGCACCTTTTCATTGAACCCTTGCAGGTTGAAACCTCGTTTGTCGTTTAATAGCTCTTTAAATTCGTCTCACCATAAAATACCGCCTTCACAAATTACAAGTTTGAAGGAGCCAATTTGTTTGTAACAGTGTTTCAAGATTGCAAAATGACAGGCTCTACATTTGGCGATGCAACTATGTCTGGAGTTTCGATTAAAGGAGAATTGGTCTTATACCTCACTAAGACACCAAAAATTACATTAATTGCAAATTATCAGGTGTGCAATTAATCGAAGCAGATCTATATCAAATGAGTTTCGAAAAATCTGATCTGAGAAATGCCAATCTATGTTATACACAAGTAGCTGGAGCTTCCTTTCAGGGAACAGATTAAAGAGGAGCAATATTAGATGGTATAGATTTGAAAAATGTAAATCGAGCGCAGATAGATTTAGTACAAGTGGTAAAATTAGCAAAATCTCATGGTGCAAAAGTAGAGTAGAAAAAGCCAATTGGTTGATAATCCATATGATCTTTTATCTTAAATAATTGCAAACAACATGCATACTCGGCAAATCCTCTAAAGGCATACTTTTCGGATTAAATCAACAGAAAAAAATTGTAGATATATAATTCATTACCAAAGGCTCAGAAAACGTAATCATAACAAATCTGACAACTCTTTTCCTTTAATTCGAAAAATCAGATCTCATAATGAATACCGATTTCTGTTATGTCTACTAGTGAATTTATGATGAACTTTGACCATTTTCGTTTGCCTATTTTGACACATTTCATCTTTACATCTATATCTGCATTTACTTCATCCGTCTTCACACCGTCGATGGAAAATCTGCTTTGTTGAGCAAGACGACTCAATTCACTTTTTGATGAATTTGGACCACAGTTTTTGTAATAATTCTGAGAAAAATAATTTGATTGGCATCTATTGAGACAACTGGAATTTCATCAGAAATTATCTTTTTAGAAAAAGTATCAGCAAACCACTTTTTCTCTTCTTTGCCAACCTGATTTCCATGATAGGGATGTACAATTACCCCTGCCAGCATTTTTTATTCCACTTTCTATGATCATGATTCTCATTGACCGATTGGGGGCAGCCTTTAGCCTGATGTCGCTGAAGACAATCTTATTGTGAAATCCTTTGCGCAAGCCAAAGAACCATATAGTTCCTGGAGGGACAGGAAGCTCTTTTTCGAGTATACTGGAATGAAATGTGGGTTTTATCGCAAATACTGGAGGTTTAAAACTTGACCATCGAATCAGAACATGATCTCATCGCTCTGCAAAGGATCGGCCGCATCGTCGCAATGGCCCGTGAAAAGATGCTGTCTTCTGTCCGTGCGGGAGTCACAACGGCGGAACTCGACCATATCGGTAAAAGAGTGCTGGATGAGCATGGAGCTATCTCCGCTCCTAATATTACCTACGGTTTTCCGGGAACAACCTGCATCTCCGTGAATGAGGTGGCTGCACATGGCATTCCTGGCCCTCAGGTACTGGAGGAAGGTGACATCGTTAATATTGATGTGTCGGCGAAGCTGAGGGGATATTATGCTGACACCGGAGCAACGATAGTGGTAGGAACCCGTTCGCCGCACAAGGAAAAACTGTGTCAGAGCTCGCTTCGCGCGCTGAATCAGGGGCTTCAGAAGGCCAGAGCGGGTGCGAAGATCAGCAGCATCGGACGGGCGATTCACAACGAAGCCCGCAAGGACGGCTTCACCGTAATCCGCAATTTGTCGGGGCACGGCATTGGCCGTGAACTGCATGAGATGCCAGACAGCATTCTGAATTACTATGATCCCCGAGACAACAGGCTGCTCACGAACGGATTGGTGATCGCGGTAGAAACCTTTGTATCGGACGGAGCAGAATATGTAGAAGAGAGCGCTGACGGTTGGGGGCTGCTGCTGCCGGACCAACACTACGCTGCACAGTTTGAGCACACGGTTGTCATTACCAAAGATAAGCCGCTCATCTTAACGGCAGTGTAGTTTCACCTCGAATCTTAATCATTTGAAAAAACGGCTTCCTTCATTTCAATGGCAGTCGTTTTTTCGTACGCATTCAGAGTAGAGGAACCACGATTCATTACGCAATATGTGCGACATAGGGACGGCTCTTCTGTTGCATTGGATTTGATGTACTAACCAAACAAAAAACTGTGCATTTGCTCTATTTGATTTTTGATCTGTTTTTTCACGTCTAGATTTACCTTTTCAAATGTCATCAATCAATATTTCTTTTGCTCTTGTCTATTATCCATAATCCGATTGCTTTTCCATTCAAGATTATACTTGCTCTCGATTCCCCTATTTTGTTAAACAACAATCCGTAATTTTTTTGATCCACATACAAAAATCTGCTTTCATAATACCCTTTTAAAGAGGGATCATCATAAGCTAAAAGAGTTAACCAACCATCTTGTTGAAAGAAGTGTCCAGATAAGATGATAAACCTCTCACGGTCATGAAATGCTCTATATTTGTTCCATCTAACTCAACTATGATAACCTCATCAGCTAATTCTCTGATCGAATCTCGGATGACTTTTACACTTAGCCCAGACCACCAAGCAATATCTTTGATGGAAACAGGTCCAAATCGATCAATATAATAGTGAACTAATTTTTTCTGCGCTTCTTTTATATCCATATGATATAAATGTAATTTTGGATAGACAGATGGAGTATAGCCATAATAGCGCTCTTCTTTTCCCCAATGAGTACTTTTGTTGATATAGCACAATTCACCAGCTTCCCATAATTCTTTCATCGCTGTGGTAATTACTTTGTTATCTTCGTCCGACAAATTCCCTAACTCAAATTTTACCAAATTGACTATTTCCTTCGGAGTCATTGGTTTGTTCTGTACAAAAGATAAAATAATGGATTTAATCTTGGAAACATAGTCCATGTTCGCACCAATTTTTTTATTAGAGTGTAACAATCTGCTAATCGATAATGCATAGTAGCACGATGGGCAATCGGAGCATACTCCAGCGGTAAAAATATGTAGTGTCCTTCTCATACATCGAAGTTTAATATGATCTATTTTGACATATAGGTGATCCCATAAAGCTTGAGTTTCAAAACCAGGAACCCTCGAAAACAACGTAGTAAATGGAGTAGGTAAACGTGCAGCATGAAGACCGAAGAGATTATCAATGGCATTACTCACATTTTCTGATTGGAATTTTGGCAGAACACTCTGTTTCATAAATATATAGTTGATCACTTTTGATCTATCTAATTTTTCTTTTGTGATTGTTAGACTGCTCATCTTTCAAAAACTAAAATGGATTCTTTTTCATTCTCATTTGAAAAAGAATCCAGCCTTTATAAAAAATTATTCCATACAAATCTTGTTTTGTCCTCTAGTTCAACAAATAAACAAATGTTCTATCAATGAAAACTAAACCCACATGCTTGATTTAAATGATCGCAAATTTGACGTAAGACAAGATGCGTATAATTTAAACCGTTCAATTTGACGAATTTTTCTTTTTCCATTAACGAGGAGTAGAACTTAGTTAATTGTTGGTGGTAACGTTTAAAAGCTTCTTCGTTTGTTAAATCTGGCCATATATCTATTCCAGAATTGTAACCAAAATACGGCTTAGTTAGATAGTGACGTTGAAGTGCAACCTCACATGGAACTTCTACATAAAACGTAGCATCTGGTTTTTTAGCGAAACGATAACACTCTTGAATATATTCAGGTGAAATACCTCTTACTGTATCTCGGGTATAAGCTGTGTATACCCACCGTTAATTGATTACTCTTTTGTTTTTCCTTCCAAAGCCTTCTCACTAATTATTGTCACTGTTTTTAGTCCACACACCCACAGTCTTTTAAAGTAAAAGAAAAAAGCATCATCATGAAGCATGTCTCACAAAGGAGACTGCCATGACAATGCTGTATATCATTAATCTTTATTTATTCAACCGCAAAACCAAAGAATCTGCGGCTTCCATAATAACCTCAGGTAGTGTTGGATGTGCATGGATGGTGAGGCTCAAGTCTTCGGCAAGCGCACCCATTTCAATAGCAAAAGCTGCCTCAGCGATCAAAGAGGATGCCTCAGGTCCTACAATTTGTACACCTAGAAGAAGTCCGCTGTCTTTATCCGCTACGACTTGAGCAAATCCCTCAGATTGATTCATGGATAGCGCACGTCCATTTGCTGCAAAGGAATAGCGGGTAGTCACTGGGTTATATCCTTCTTCTTTTGCTTGTGCCTCGGTGAGCCCTGTGTAAGCAATCTCTGGGTCACTGAAGATGACAAAAGGCATCGCTTGATAATCGATAGCGCTTTTTTGTCCTGCGATCACTTCTGCTGCTACTTTTCCTTCGTAACTAGCTTTATGGGCAAGTAATGCTCCACCTGCGCAGTCACCGATCGCATAAATATGCTCTACGCTTGTGCGGCACTGATCATCTATTTTAATAAATCCACGTTCGTCTAATTCTACACCGATATTTTCTAAGCCGATGTCATCGGTATTTGGTTTACGTCCCACAGCAACAAGGCAGTAATCTGCAGTAAACTCTTTTTCTTCTCCACCGATAGAAGCTTTAACGACAACTTCTTCGCCTTTGTTTTCCCCACCTTGAACCATGGCTTCGGTGATGACTTCCACACCGAGTTTTTTCAACTTCCGGGAAACGATTCGGGTAAGTTTGTCATCTGTGCCAGGTAGTAAGGACTTTGTACCTTCTAAGATGGTAACTTTAGAACCTAGTTTTGCATAAGCAGTACCTAGCTCTAGACCAATATAGCCTCCACCTACTACTACCAATCTTTCTGGAACTTCTTGCAGATTTAATGCTTCGGTAGAAGATAGGATACGCTTTCCGTCAAAAGGTAAGATTTTTAATTCAAATGGACGAGAACCAGTAGCAATAATGATATCTTGGAACTTATACGTTTGGCTGGATGTTTCACTTACTACTCGCACAGCATCTTTTGCATTGAAGAAGACATCGCCAGTAACCACCTCTACTTTGTTGCCTTTCATCAATTGACCAACGCCGCCAGTGAGTTTTTTTACCACACCATTTTTCCAATCCATCAGTTTCTTCATGTTTACTGCAACTTCACCTGTGACTTCCAAACCAATCTCTTCTGCTTCTTTCATTTGGGTGAAGCGTTCTGCTGCAGTGATGATTGCCTTACTAGGGATACAACCGCGATTGAGACAAACTCCACCAAGCTCATCTTTATCTACAATCGTGACACTACGGCCTAGCTGCGCTGCACGTGCAGCAGCAACATATCCTCCTGGTCCAGCTCCAATAACGAGTACATCAACTTCTTGTGCTAAATCTCCAACTACCATTTATCTCATCTCCATCATCAATAGGTTGGGGCTCTCAATGAGGCGTTTTACTTGGCTGAGGAAACGAGCAGCCACATCTCCATCGACTAAGCGATGATCAACTGTAAGGGACAAGTACAATTGTGGACGAGCGACAATTTCACCTTCATACACAACTGGTTTTTCTTTAATCGTACCTACACCAAGGATGGCCACCTCAGGCTGATTAATAATAGGGGTGAAGTATTGTGAACCATACCCACCAATATTCGAAATCGTAAATGTGCCGCCTTTTAACTCTGACGCTTCTAATTTCATTTCGCGTCCTCGTGAAGCTTTATCCGCAATCTCGTCAGCTAGATCAAAAATCGATTTGCGATCTGCATCACGCAGTACAGGAACGATCAACCCATTATCGATTGCAGTAGCCATTCCAATATGATAGTAATTTTTTATCACAATTTCTTGCTTTTCATCGTCAATCGAAGCATTTAATGTTGGGAATTGACGAAGCGCAGCAATAACAGCTTTCGTAATGAATGGCAAATAGGTTAGTTTTGTATTTCGTTCTTGGGCAACTGGTTTTGCCCACTTGCGGATGGCTACTAATTCGGTAGCATCAGCTTCATCCATAATGGTTACATGTGCTGATGTATGTTTACTTTCTACCATGCGTTTTGCAATGGTCCGACGGATTCCCCGCAATGGAAGACGCTCTTCTGTACCTGTTTCTACTGGTGCAGGTGCAGTACTTGCAGGTGATGTTTTTTCAGTCAATAATTTCACTTCATCTGCTTCTGCTGATTTCGTGTCTCCACCTTCTGCGAACTTGCGGACATCTTCTGCTGTGATCCTACCATTTTCACCTGTAGCAGTTACTTGATGAATATCGACACCAAGTTCACGAGCCAACTTGCGAGTAGAAGGCATAGCTAGTACTTTTTGTTTTTTGTCAGCAGCTGGCTTACTTTCTTCCTTTGCTGCAGGTTTTTCTTCTTTAACGGGCTCTTCTACTTTTGCTGGTTCTTCCGAAGCTGCTTGATCTTCTTCTTGATCATTCACTTCTCCTTCGGCATCAATTACAGCAATAACAGAATGAACGATTGCAATTTCACCTTCTGCTACTTTGACTTCTTTTACTGTACCAGTTACAGGAGAAGGGATTTCTACGACTGCTTTATCTGTTTGAATTTCCGCAAAGGGCTCAAACTCTTCAACTTTATCTCCTGCTTTTACAAATAGCTTAACAATTTCACCCTCGTGGATACCTTCACCCACATCAGGCAGTTTAAATTGATATGCTGCCATATGTAAGTCCTCCAATCAGTCTAAAAGCTCTAAGAGACGGTGGTTTTCCACCGCCTTACCCTAGTAAGACATCACTTTTTGTATTGCTTTTTTCACACGGTCAGGGCTTGGCACCCATTCTTCTTCAATCAGAGGGAAACCAAGAACAGTACTTGGACCGGTTACACGAAGAACTGGAGCTTCTAAATGGAAAATAGCTTTCTCATTGATTTGAGCGATCAATTCACCAGCAATTCCAGCTTGTTTCGGTGCTTCTTGGACTACGATAGCACGATTTGTCTTTTCAATGGATGCAACAACAGTATCCATATCAAGAGGACTCAGTGTGCGCAGATCAATAACTTCTACACTTATCCCTTCTTTTTCAGCAGCTTCAGCAGCCTTAAGGGAAGTGTGAACCATCGCACCATAAGTAAAGATACTGACATCTTTACCTTCTTTAACAACGTTTGCTTTGCCGATCGGTACGGTATATTCACCATCTGGAACCTCTCCTTTGATGGAGAAGTACAGCTTCAAATGCTCCATAAAAAATACTGGATCATTATCGCGGATAGCTGAGATAAGCAGTCCTTTTGCATCATAAGGATTGGAAGGACAAACTACTTTAATACCAGGAGTTTGTGTAATAAGTCCTTCTAAACTATCACTATGTAATTCTGGAGATTTTACGCCAGCACCAAACGGTGCACGAAACGTAACAGGACAGTTATAACGACCACCAGAACGATAACGCAAACGTGGTGCTTGAACCAAAATAGAGTCCATCGCTTCGAATATAAAACCGATAAATTGAATCTCTGCGATTGGGCGAAATCCTTGTGAACCCAATCCTACGGCAAGACCACCAATACCTGATTCAGCAAGTGGTGTATCAAATACTCGATCTTCACCAAATTCTTTCTGTAAGTTTTCCGTTACTCGGAAAACACCACCGTTCACCCCAACATCTTCTCCGAAAATAAGTGTATTTTCATCTTGGGATAACTCTACACGCAATGCATCATTTATCGCTTTTACCATTGTTAATTGTGCCATGTTTATATCCTCCTAGTCCGCATACTCCGCTTTTTGTTCTTCCAGATGGGGAGGAGTCGTTTCATACATACTATCAATCAGATCAACCATCTTCATTTTTGGATATTGATCTGCTTTTTTAATTTCATCTGCCACCGTTTTCTTGGCTTCTTCGATGACCCCAGTTTCCATCTCTTCTGTCCAAAGTTTTTTGCCTTCCAAATATTTGCGGAAACGAGTTAGTGGTTCTTTTTGTTCCCACTCGGTTGGTTCTTCTTTGGTACGGTATCTTGTTGGATCATCCCCAGACATGGAGTGAGGCCCAATTCGATAGTTTAATGCTTCGATTAGTGTTGGTCCTTCACCAGCAGCCGCTCTCTCTTTTGCTTTGGAAACTGCTTGGTATACAGCCAAGACATCCATACCATCTACTTGAATGGAAGGAATACCAGCAGCAAGTCCTTTTTGCGCAAGAGAGCTGGCTGCAGTTTGCTTAGTAACAGGAGTAGAAATGGCATAACGATTGTTTTGAACAACAAAGACAACAGGTAACTTATACACACCTGCGAAGTTCATTGCTTCATAGAAATCACCCTGTGAACTACCACCATCGCCGGTATAGGTGATTACGATGTTCTTCGTGTTCCGTTTCTTTAATGCCATCGCTACACCAGAGGCTTGTACATACTGGGCTCCAATAATAATTTGGGGCAATAGTACATTAACACCTTCTGGTATTTGTCCACCATGCTGGTGTCCACGAGACCATAGGAATGCCTGATACATGGGATAACCATGAAAATGCAATTGTGGAATATCACGGTAACCAGGCAAGATAAAATCTTCTTTGTCTAATGCATATTGACTACCGATCATGGTTCCTTCTTGCCCTGCAACAGGCGCATAAAATCCTAAGCGACCTTGACGTGCTAGTCCTGTAGCTCGTTGATCCCAAACACGCGTAAAGACCATGCGTTTCATCAACTCTTGTAACTGTTCGTCACTGAGATTAGGGACTTCATCTTCATTGACAACTTTACCTTCAGGTGAAAGCACGGAAAAAGTAGTAATAGGAGCTACTTTGATTTCCGATTCCAGTAGACTCTGGGCTTTCTGTTTGGTTCTAGCCATGAAAGATCACCTCGAAAAAAATATCGACAAATAAGTATGATTCAAGCAACTATTTGGAGCAGTTTTGGAGTAGTTGAACTGTAAAATGAATGTTTCTATGTATTTCAGACATAACTACTGTTCTCACTCATGTCTATCATACCGTAACCCTATGTCATCTTCAAAGGCACAGGAAAAGGAATGAATATACCAATGGATATATCCATAAGAAATGATAGTTTATTTGTAGCATGCGCCTAATAAACAGCTACTATACCAATTATACATCCAAATAGTAGAATTACCTGAAAAACAGTTAAAACGTAAAATAATACCCTCTCTAACTCTACTGCTTTCGGCGCAAAGAAACAATACATAAAAAGATAGTATTTTCATATGATGTCATGTTTTAATAGCAAGAAAAGTTGAATTTCAATTCCTTTCCTCCATCTGAATGACAAGGATCAGGTTACTCATCGTATCTGAAACTGCCACTCATTTCGGTTATATTTACCAATCAAATTTCGAATCTTTAAGAGATGTGTTAAAATAGTACTATTTGATAAGAAACCTTGATTTGTAAAGTCCAACCATATATAAAAACACATGAAAAGCCTCCTGTAATTTGTATACATTCTCTATTTTAACAGATAAAAGGATGATAATCGTGATTTTAAATAATCAGAAAACCTCACTACTATGGGGGGATAAACGGTACCATACATGGAATCATCATCTGAGGAAAGTACATGGTCAAAAAATATGTAAAATACCACTTGATGGAGGATTCACCTGTCCAAACCGCAACGGTGAGGTAGCAGTTGGCGGATGTACCTTTTGCAGCGCCAGAGGTTCTGGTGATTTCGCGGGTTATCGACGTGATGATTTAGTAAAACAGTTTGCTTCTGGTAAAAAAATGATGCAAGAAAAATGGCCACACGCAAAATATCTTGGCTATTTTCAAGCATTTAGTAACACATATGCTCCTGTGGAAGAACTACGCGACAAATACGAAGCTATCTTAGAGCAAGAAGATGTGATTGGCTTATCTATCGCAACCCGACCAGATTGTCTCCCGGATGATGTGGTCGAATATCTTGCAGAACTGAATGAGCGTACTTATCTTTGGGTGGAACTAGGACTTCAAACGATCCATGAGCATACTTCAGACTTGATTAATCGTGGACATGATTCCCAGTGTTTTATAGATGGAGTTGCTAAACTACGGAAACATGGTATACGTACATGTGCCCATATTATCCATGGATTACCCGGCGAAAAACCTGATGAGATGCTGGAAACTGTCCAAGCATGTGCCAATATGGATATTCAAGGTATTAAGATTCATCTATTGCATCTTTTAAGAAATACCCCAATGGTCAAACAATATGAAGCTGGACTATTAAAATTTCTAGATAAAAATACCTATGTAAACCTTGTATGTGACTCGCTTGAAATGCTGCCACCTGATGTTATCATCCACCGCATCACAGGAGATGGACCACCTGAGATCATGATGGGACCTATGTGGAGTACAAAGAAATGGGAAGTTTTAAATGCGATTGATAGGGAAATGGCAAGACGAGGATCCTGGCAAGGGAAATATGCAAAAGCAAGAAACCAAAAAGAAATCAATAAAACAGCATGAGTACAGATCTTCAGAGGCAATCACCTTACTTTTATGACTCGCCCCACTTTCTCATAGAAAGCGGGGCGTTTTGTCGTCAGTTAATCTTACTTACTCAACTGGCGACGCTTGATCCATTTGCGCGAGTAGAACCAGATCACCAAGATCATCGCTTGGCATAGATACTGAGCAGATTCTGCATAGTACAACGCCTGCCATCCCCAGTTATATTTGGAGGTCAGCCAAATTCCAGATACTAGCAGAACCGAACTTGTCGACACCGCGATGAAAACAGGTTTTGTATAGGAGACACCTTTGAACACACCAGTTACAACGAATGCGATTGCCCAGAAAGTTTCACCGATCACCATCATCGACAACATAAAGCCTGCATGTTGAAGAACCTCTGGGTCATCAGTGAAGAAGCGAACCATCCACTCTCCACAGAAGAATTGAAAGAGCCAGATCACCACGGACAAGAAAGTGACCAGACCAATTCCCCAGGTACAGTAACGCATCACTGCCCGATAGTCCCTCTTTCCATATTGCTCACCCACCAGTGCAATTGTCGCACTAGCCAAACCCGTCACCATAGGTGGCATGATGAAGTTCTTGATCTGAACGACAATTCGTGAACCTGCGTAAATATCAGGTCCAAAGGGAAGGAAGACTCGAAAATAATAGAACATCGCTGCCTCGTTGGACAACCCACCTGCAATGATGGAAGAAGACTGGATCGTCAACCTTTTCAAGATCAACCCATCCAGCTTCCATGACTGCTGAGTCCCGAGGAAAATTTTTCGTCGAACAATTGGGATGAGATAGCACATGCCTACCATCTGAGAAAAGACAGTTGCACAAGCTACTTCTACAAGTCCAAAATGGACGAAGAACAACACTGTATTGAGACCCAGCTGACAGACATTCATACAGATACCTGCATGAAGCGATGATTTGCTGTCTTTGATCCCAAGGAGTGCACTTCCTAACGTGGCCATCAGAAACGAAAGGATTGATGCACCTCCGACGATACGCAAGTAATCTGCACCAATGCTAACGATTTGTTCATCTGCTCCATAAAGTCGGAGAAGCTCTGGAGCAAAGCCGATACAGAGAAAACCAAACACTAGACTCAGAGCAACAGACAGGTAAATCGCTTGGACCGTTACCACCTGTCGGTACTCTCTACGCGATTGTACTTTTGTCCGCAAAGAAATTAGATGCTTATATTCCCTGTTGCCCTTAACTGTTGTGTTTTTCCTTTTTGATCGCCTCCATACATGTAGAAGCGACTTTTCTTTCTTTTTAGAACCCGCTTTCAGCGGCAACGTTTCAGACACCAACGCAGTTGTCATACTAGAGATGCCATACCGAAATACATACACAACGAGAAGGACAGTAAACGCTAGTCCTACTGCGCTTACTTTATCCAAACCTAGGGTGGCCACAAAGATGGCATTGATGAACAAGCATCCAACCTGCAGAAAGTTGTCGAAAATGGTTGGACGTGCGAGTCTAATCAGATTCCGCACATAGTGATTCATGTGATTCCTTACGGTAGAGATCGATATCTATGATTCGAGTATATTACAAAATAGAAATAATAGGAATATTATCTATCATTAATTTATTTAGGAAAATAATTAGATCTTGTTGTATTTGGGAAATATTAACCTCAATCATGTTAGTTACTGTTAAGTAGCACAAACAGTTTGTGTACCTTTCTGATCCAACAAAGAAGAAGTAACGAATCATCCAATCATAGTGGAAATAATAGCGACTCTTATGACAATTTCCAGTGATGAAAGTTGAGTTTTCTGTTGAAACCTTCAAATTAGAGGTGTATTTACACATCGCAAAAATAATGTTGATGTCCCATAGAATATTCATTCTGTGATACGTAAGAATGTTTCCTTTCTCACTTGTGGAATCAACATGCTGGCATGAAGTCGATATTTATGTATAACGTAAGGAAATATGCTTATATGCAGACAATCGAAAAAGAACGCTAGGAGGAAGTGAGGGAACATAAATCGCAAGTACTCTTATTTACATTTTCTTCAAGATTTATTTAGAAATGCTAAACAATACTCATCCTCCAAGTAATCGAATACAATCTCCATTACATGGGGGACATATTTGTGACCTTCTGGCTATTATTTATCTGTTTTACCATCCAGTCACTTGTTCACCCTTTAAAGGCAGGGCGAAATTCACATCAATTTTCCAAATTTAGTAATGATTTCTTCGAATTTAACTGCATCAACATTACGTCCAGAGAGGATCGTAGCGACGTTCTTTTCTTTCACATCAATGCATCCAGCGAGTAGTGCGGCAACGCCGACAGCTGCCGACCCTTCGATATTCAGGTTATGCTCCTCGTAAAGCCATGCCATCGCCATTGAAATATGGGGCTCTTCGACGAACTCACGATATCGAAACATCTTGGGCCGATACCGCCGCTGAGTCCTTCCGCCAAAAGACTCCTCATAGGTAACTGAGACGATCTCACCTGCATGCAAGGAGTAGTACCAAGGCGGCGACGCCACTGACTGAACGCCGATAATCCGAATATCCTTTTTGATCGATTTAGCCGCGATGGACAGCCCACTGAGCAGAGCACCTCCACCAGCAGGGACGATCAAGATGTCAATGCTGAGATTTTCTTCTCCCTCTAGCATCTCCAATCCAATCGTACCATGCCCAGCAATGATCGCCGGATCCTCAGACTCGTGAATAAGATACCAATCGTTTTCACGAGCCAGCTTTTGGGCTTGAACCTCTGCTTCGTCGTAGGTAGTTCCATGCTCAAGCAGCTCGCCACCGTTACGAAGAATTCCTACCCGCTTTTCCGAGATGGTATACGCAGGCACGACGACCCAAGAAGGAATCCCAAGCAACTTTGCCACATAAGTGACGGCCAAGCCATGGTTCCCGCATGAAGCAGTAACCACACCTTTCTGACGCTCTTCTGGTGTCATCAACAGCATCCGAGACATCACTCCGCGGATCTTGAACGCACCAGTTCTCTGGAAGTTTTCCTCCTTGAACCAAATGCTCTTTGCCCCTGTAACCGCCGCCAGCTTAGACGACTGATTCACGAATTCGCGAATCCGCTCTTTCGCCTCGCGAATGTGATCATACGTTACATCTAGTGGATGCATTAAAGCTCCTATTTCTATGAATGATATTGAGAATTATTAGCGATATGGTGCATTCGTGTTGAAAAAATCTGAATAAATCATAGGCTTGTTCATTCGTACATCTATTAAACACATCTACCTTATGCTTTTTGTTCTCTATAATTTTACATCCTCCACACTTTGAACTCCACAAAGAGTCCAGTGTGAAGGATGTATGTGTGCCTACTACCACTAAGTTTTCGGGGTAGCAAGTCATCTAAGACTCAGGGAAGACTCCCAGTCTAATCTCATTCTCTTCTACTTTACTTGCCCCACGACAACAGCGAGTCGGTTATACCCAGGCCGAATGTCGTTCTCCCCAGATGTCACGAACATCTTGTGCTTCTTCACTGAGGACATATTCTTAAATGCCTCATCTACCTCTTCCTCAGAGAACGATCCCATAGGGATTTGCACTCCATAAGGAGTTGCGAAGGGACCTGATTCCAACACAACCACGATGGCAAAACGTCCATCGCTTCTAACATACCGAAGCATGTTACGCCAAGTCCACTCGCCTATGTGCTTGTTCTTGCTCATGGCCTCTCCAATGTAGAGACCAAAAACTGCCTCGTACTGCCACTCTGGTGTCCAGAGTGGATTGCCTGCAACGCAGCGGGTAGCTAGGACGGCCCTATCCAAGGAATCGCGAAAATGCTTCCCTCCTTGGTGACCAATAAATGTGTCATAGGGAATCCATGTCTCAGGAGTAAAAATGTCCTGTTCGTTTCCCCGAACGTCTCGACCGCGGTACACCTGACCATCAAGGCCTAGGAGATCTGTCATGTAGGCGCGATCGTTGGGAAGGGCTTCAAGCTGATCAATGATGCCATCAGGCTTGAGATAACCGATCATTGCCATGGGACCTAGAAAACTTGCTCCTAGATTGAAAACTCCAACGGACTCAAGGCTCTTTGGCCTTGTGGGAAACTCCTGAAAAAGAATTTCCAGAGTTTCCTGGTCGTCCTTAGGACAGGAATAGCTTTGCAAGTAGCTGAGCGGATTGCAACAACTAGCCCACAGGGGGAGGTTGTTCGAGAGTGGCTTAGAACTTTCCACAACAGACTCCTTCAATTGTTGATGCTAATAGACTGTTATGCCAACTTTATAGTTGACATTGCGTTCAGAAGGATTTTCTTTTTTATCTCCACCTGAACACTGAACCTTGAATTCATCGAATTCGTCGTCCAACGACGATGGCGGTTCCTCCATGTCCCTCACGGAAGTTGATGCGAACTTCCTCCGCTGTGCATTCCACAGGGAGCATAGCGAACATCTCCACTACATCCTCGATGGTCAGATTAACCGCAGGGAAGAAAGTGAACTCTCCTGCAGAGTAGCCGGTTGATCCAAGGACAATCGTGATCACAAACGGAGCACCGATCCGCAGAGAGTTGATAAACGACCTCCACGCATCGAGACACTCGTCCTTGGATGTAGTGATCGATTCTGCACAAAAACCAGAAGCTCCAATGCCGAACCGACTGGGGAATCTCTCCCCGAGGGTATAGATATCTCCTTTAACAGCCTTTATCCGGCGCTGAGCATCCAGGAGCGTATTGTAGAAGAGACTTGCGTCACCGTAAATCTCTCCACCTTTTCGCAAGATGTGGGCACCATGTTCTCGCCAGATTACACGAGTGTCTGCCTCCACCTCCTGTCCGAGCAGATCTAGGCCCCGATAGAGGTGAGGACCCCCGTTTGCACCGAAATGCATCTGGTACTCCAGATTGCTTTGGCTCTTATCTGCCGCAAAAACCATCCCAGACTTAAGGAATCGCAGCAGAATCATGCCCCAAAGAGGGTACGGACCCGAGCCTGCATCAATCCCAGGAGCATCGATACTTTCGGGCATTACAAGCATCTTCTTGAGTTTCATGAGAGAAGCCACTGTGGTTGCTCGATCAACCAGTCTGAAACCCTCTTGGCTGTATGTTGTATAGTCAGCCGGATTGAACAAATTGAACGGCGTATGCAGCATTACTAATTCCTTTCCTTCTATCCACGACCATCGTAGATTGATCTAATTATATCAAATCTACAATCCAGATAAATAGAAAAGTTTAATTTGCAAGAAGATTACACCAATATGAAATAACGAACAAAATGCAGAGATCTTTACACAGGAGCAATAATTTATTCATCTAGAACTAAGTACTCTATCATCTTTGAACTTCCATAGGTTGCAGAGCCTGATGGAACGGAACTTACAACATCTTATTTCGCCATAAAAAATGCACCCCTTAAAAATTGGTTTTTTATAGCCAATTTTTAAGGGGTGTTTGTCAATAAACAAGGATGTTTTTTAATGAAAAAGAAAAAAACCGAGGCTTATCGGTTTTTCTTCTGCTTCGCAGCTAGTGCACTCAAGCGCTCTTCACTGCTCTTCATCCACTTTTTCATCATATCTTCAAAATCGGTAGGATTATTGTTGTTATTTCTCCGTGATCCACCGCGGCGGTCTCCTCCACCACGCTTGTTGTCGCGGGCTGGTCGATCATCACTCAATGCTTTGATCGAAAGGGATATTTTTCCGGATGGGTCAATCGATAGCACCTTTGCTTTTACGCTTAGTCCTACTTGGAGAACATCTTCAACTTTTTCTACATATTTACTAGAGATTTGGGAAATGTGGACCAAGCCTGTTTCTCCCGACTCTAATTTAACAAAGGCGCCAAAGGGTTTCGTTGAGATTACCTCTCCTGTAACGACGGCCCCTTCCTTTAACTCACTCATTATAACACTCCCGAAAGGATAATCAGTTCCGTAAAAAGATATCATTATTTTCATTCCTTGTCAATGGGCGTTTATGACTCCCTACAATCGATTTTCTTATTCTATCTGCAAATTTCATATTCATGTGAATCGAGACATAATATTATTAGAATATTCAATAATGTCCTGTGCAACGTTTTACCCTGTTTTCCAACTCCATGAATTTTGTTATACTAGGTCGAATGCATTCAGACATGATAACTACTTAAAAAACAAAGGAATGAGGATGCAGATGGATAAGGTTCTTGGGAAATCAGCAAACACCATCCCACTTGAAGGCATGCTGCACAAAAATCTTTCAGTTGCCGAATTAACAGAACAGGCCGTAAAAAGGAAAGAAGCTGTTTTAACAGAAAACGGTGCACTTCGTGCAGTAACTGGTGAGTTTACTGGTCGTTCACCACTGGACAAATATACCGTAAACAATGAACTAGTTGCAGAGAAAATGGACTTCACTACTAACCAAGCCATGGAACCCGAAAAGTTTGCAAAAGTTTATGCTCGTTTAGAAGCATACTTAAAGGAAAAAGAATTATTTATTTTTGACGGATTTGCTGGAGCAGACCCAGATTATCGCTTACCAATCCGTGTTATCAACGAGTACGCTTGGCATAATTTATTTGTTCATCAATTATTTATCCGCCCTACTGAAGAAGAACTCGCGGAACATGTTCCTTCCTTTACTGTGATTTGTGTACCACATTTTGAGATCAATCCCGAAGAAGATGGGACACGTTCCAAAACACTGATCGCTGTTAACTTTGAACAACGAATGGTCATCATCGCAGGTACACATTATGCTGGTGAAATGAAAAAATCTATCTTCACAGTAATGAATTACTTGTTGCCAGACCAAAACGTCATGCCCATGCATTGTTCTGCAAATGTCGGAAAAGCAGGAGATGTAGCACTCTTTTTTGGCCTGTCTGGGACTGGTAAAACAACACTCTCTGCTGATCCAGAACGTGGTTTAATCGGCGACGATGAACATGGTTGGTCTGAAAATGGGGTATTCAACTTTGAAGGTGGATGCTACGCAAAATGTATCGGTCTCTCAGCTGAAAAAGAACCTCAGATTTGGAACGCAATTCGATTTGGTACCGTGCTTGAAAATGTTGTCTTAGATGATAACCGTATTCCTGTTTATAGCGATAATACCCTTACGGAGAACACTCGGGCAGCATATCCAGTTGATTTCATCGACGGTGCGGTTATTCCTGGTGAAGCAGGACATCCAAAAGTTATCTTATTCTTAACAGCGGACGCTTTTGGTGTATTGCCTCCAATTTCCAAACTAACTCCAGAACAAGCAATGTATCATTTCTTATCTGGCTATACCAGTAAATTAGCAGGTACAGAGCGCGGCGTGACAGAGCCAGAAGCGACATTCTCCACTTGTTTTGGAGCACCATTCTTACCAAGACCTGCTCATGTGTATGCAGATCTTTTAGGCAAAAAAATCGCAGAACACCAAACCCAGGTTTATCTTGTGAATACGGGATGGACTGGCGGAGCATATGGTGTTGGCAAACGAATGAACCTAAAATATACCCGTGCGATGGTTACAGCAGCATTAAACGGAGAGCTTAACAAAGTTGGATATATTCATGATCCTGTTTTTCAATTCTCTATTCCAACTCGTTGCCCTGGTGTTCCTGCTGAGTTATTAAATCCACGTAATACATGGAGCGATCATGCAGCATATGATAAACAGGCGAATGCTTTGGCAGAACGTTTCCAAAAGAACTTTACAAAGTTTGCCAGTGTAGACGCAAAAATAGTTGATTCGGGACCAAAACTGTCATTATAAAATAAGAAAACAACTCTATCGAAAAGAGGAGTTGTTTTCTTATTTTTCCGCCCCTACATCCGTTTCGATGACGGGGGTTTCCTCTCCATGACCTCATTTGCTTTATTGGTCCCTATATTCATCTTTATTAGGAGCTTTTGGCATTTCTCTATTTCATTTTCGTAAGGATCTCATGTCGTCCAAACGATTGAAAACAGTCTATCTGTAAGATCTTGCGGGACAAGAAAATCATCTATCGTCTCAAGAAGTTCCTCGTAACGAGTTTGAATGTTAAAATAAAAAATACTCCTTGATATCTCCTTTATACAGCAAATGACAGAATACTATTATAAAATTTAATTGACAGAAATAAAAAAAGCCCTCAAGGGGCTAAAAGCTATTACAAACTGCTCTCCTTTTGTCTCTCCAACTGGATTAACCGTTTGCTCAGTACACGGAGGCGGTTCTTCAGTTCATTGGCCCAAGACTGGTCGGGTTTCGAGATGAGAAGAAGATCGAGAGACAAATCAATTTGTTCCCTTAAAACTGCCTCTACATCATCCTCCTGGAAGCTAAAACAGGATTCCTTCCAAGTAGCCATGAGTTCGGGGTCGACTTGTTCGTAGAGGGACGTTTCTTTCACACGATCTTCTAAAGCATACTCTAGCACCAAATCAAACTGCTCTTTGGCTGCCGGGTGAACCTCGACATTGTGGCAAACAGGACAAAATAGCAACGGTACCTGATGAACTTTCACTGATTTTTGTTTCAGTGATCCAACCATCCCAATCATGCTAGCTCCACAACAGTAGATCATGTTATATTCCCTCCTTACCCCTCAATGATCAAAATAGATCAAAAAAGGTCTGAAGAACTTGTTTGTTACTAATATTTTACCACAAAATTTTGTTTATAAAACCTTCAAGTACTACCATTTTAAAAAAAATTAAAGGTAGTAGTTTCCTGGAAATACCAACCAATTTGTTCATATTTTCAGCAGGAAATCTATCGTTTTTTTCATACAACAAAAAAATAGCTAGAGACCGGGTCTCTAGCTAGGACAAATTTCTCTTTTTTCTTACCTTATTAACACCAGCCCATGTCACAGTTTTGAGCATATTGATCTTCAAAAGCATAGGAACCAACCGCATACACATGAGATTGATCCAGCTCAAACCCATCATACATGGTCATGCCCTGACCTTGTACAGGCAACTCACCGATTGGTTGATGATTATGGTACAAGATCAACTTTCCGCCTTCAAACTTACCGGTAATTTTTCTTGTAATATTAACGCGATAATCACTCATCGGTGAACCTCCTGTCACTTATTCAGATACACTCTGTTGATATTGCTCAGCTGAAAGAAGTTGCTCTAGCTCACTTTCATTTGCAATCTCAACTTTAATCATCCAACCAGCCTCATATGCTGCTTCGTTCACATCTTCTGGTGTATCTTCCAAACCGCCGTTAACAGCAATAACCTTACCAGAGATCGGAGCATACAATTCGGAGACAGTTTTCACGGACTCTACGCTACCAAATACATCGCCTGCATGAATCTCAGAACCTTCTTCGGGTAGTTCAACAAATACAATATCTCCAAGTTCTGATTGAGCAAAATCAGTAATACCAATTGTAGCAGTGTTACCTTCTATTTTTACCCACTCATGTTCTTCTGTATAACGAAGTTCTGCTGGTAGATTCATGATGTTGTCGCCTCCGCCTGTAACACTCTCTCTAATGGTTTTTTTAGCATGGATAGTGCTTTTTCTCCTGCTGAACGATGACGAAGAACGCCCTCACGATCAAATAAATAAAATGCAGGAACAAATTCGTTTTGAAAAGCATCCACAACATTGTGTTCGTTATCAATTCCTTGCGCATGTTGCAGTTCATACTTGGCTATGGTTTCTTTCACAGCCACAATATTGGTATCCTTTTCAGAGCGAGGCATATGAATCCCAACAATCTGTAAATCTGGATATGCTTCGCGCATTTTATTGATCTCAGGCAGGCTCTCTTTGCACATTCCACAACTAATAGACCAGAAATGAACAAGCACAGGTTTTGATGCTAGGTCATTCTTGTTAACTTCTCCATTCACCCATTCTGTTATACCGGAAAGTGCTGGCATTTCAGTACGCAAACGCATTGGCATAGTCAATTCCTCCTCGATAGAAAATGAAAAGAGCGAACGACCCCTATAATAGGAGCCGTAATTTGGTATTCTTTATAGATTTTTTTGACCAGGTTTCCAGTCAGCTCCACAAAGTCCGCCTGTTTGCAACGCTTCAAGAACACGTAAGGTTTCATCCACGCTGCGACCTATGTTGTTATCAGTTACAACTTGATAACGAACAATTCCTTCTGGATCAATGATAAAGAGTCCACGAAGTGCAATCCCTTCTTCTTCTAGAAGAACCCCATAATCTCTGCTTACACTATGAGTTGTATCTGCTCCAAGAGGATATTTGATTTCACCTAAACCATTATCATCACGAGATGTATGTATCCATGCACGGTGTGAGTACTTGCTATCTGTACTTACTCCAAGAATGTCGCAGTCAAGGTCAGTAAATTCTTCATAACGATCACTTAAAGCAGTGATTTCAGTTGGGCATACAAAAGTAAAATCTAATGGGTAGAAAAATAGCACCAACCATCTGCCCTCATAATCAGCTAAAGAAACCTTTTCATCTAGGGTCTCCAAGTTTTTGGTACTTTCCATTTCAAAAGCTGGCGCTGGTAAACCTACTAAACGAGATGCCATTTCTTCTAGTCCTCCTAAATACATTACATTTTATCGACTATATTATATCCAATTAGTGTACATTGGAATGCAAATTTAAGATAACATACTTACGAAATGATAGTCAATACTAGATGAGATTAACTATAATCTAAAAAGCATTCTCATCTATTCGCAAGAATACCTATTTTTATACCGAGAAAAGTGCACTAAAATAAAAGAAAGGAGTGTAAAATATTGGAGCAAATTATTTCTATTTTTATCTGTTTCATTTTATTAGCAGGTTTTGTTCTATGTTTGACCAGAAAAAAGAAAACAGCCTTCCAAAAGCTCATATGGTTACAAATGGACCAGTTGCAATTCGACCTAATGCTCAAGGAGCAGAAGTTTGGTTTGAATCGATTCCATACCCACCATCTAAAGAAAAATATCCGATTCGTTCTAACGGAGGAATATGTCCAAATACAAAAGAAAACCATTCTGTTTCCATATCGGATGAGTTTGATTGGTATCAAGATGAGGTATTATATATCCAATTACAAGATCCCAAATATAAAGGCTATGATGTAGCACCTGTAGCAGTGGAACAAATTGGCACAGAAGTCCTAAAGAGCACTCTACAATTAAAGAAACGGATCACGTAGGAGCAAAAAACGCAAAACCTGCACGTGTGTTCATTAAATTTAAAAAAGGTGCACTTTATCAGAAGCGGTTCCTAATTATTAATGAAACTGGCCAAACTCTCAAAACTAGTTAAATTTTTCGTTCTTTCTAGTGTGTTTTCATGTATCATAGAAGGAGAACTTTATTTTATTTTCATTCAAGGAGGTAAAATCCTTTATGTCACAAATGTTTGATGTAATCGAGTCCATACAGGGAGCTGCTGCTCGATTTGAAATTTTGCGCTATAAGCCACTCCAAGTAGCTAGTTTATACAGTGCACAAAAAGCAGGTTCACGTCTGCATCAAGTACGTGTTGTACTGCAAAATGGTAGTGTCATCACAGAAGCTGGTGCATTATCATTTGCAAAAGGTCACATTACTGCTGATAACAACGTTGGAGGTGGAAAGGGAGCTGCTGGTTTGCTGAAAAACATAGCAAGTTCTATGTTAACACAAGAATCCACTTTTAAACCAAGTTACACCGGTTCTGGTGAAGTATACTTAGAACCAAGTTTTGACCATTTTCTACTATATCAATTAAATAACGAAGAAATTATCGTTGACAAAGGTATGTTTGTTGCTTGTGAAAGTTCGGTAAGTGTTGGTGTAGCTGCTCAAAAATCCATTTCAGCAGCATTAAAAGGTGGAGAGGGACTTTTCCAAACAAGCCTGAAGGGTTATGGATTAGTTGTTCTTCAAAGCCCTGTTCCAGCACATGAAATCATGAAACTTCAATTAAATAATGAACGCCTTCAAGTAGATGGCAACTTTGCTATTCTTCGTAATGGTAACATCAGCTTTACCGTCGAACGTTCAGCAAAATCAATTGTAGGTTCTATGACAAGCGGAGAAGGATACCTACAAACATTTACTGGAACTGGATCTGTTTGGGTTGCACCTACTTTTCCTATCTATCATCCTCCAGTTGTCCCACCAAGAGCTTAGTAACTCACAACCACCAGTTTAAACTGGTGGTTTTTTATATTAGTGCCTGTTGCATTATTCGTCCAAAAAGCGAAGATGGTCACCTAAGATTTGGACCTTAAAAGCATAGCTATCGAGCGGCTGTATACTGTTTTCATATTTTATTTATGCAACAACCTCTTTATATAAAAATAACACTTGACATGACACTATTTGGTGTCCTATTATGAAATTGTGAAAAGGACACTATTTGGTGTTGGATTAATAGACAAAAATTGCGGAGGACGGTGTTGTGAAGGGGAAAAAAGTTAATGGATGTTTATATGCTCCATGAGTTAACTGAACCGTTTCAATGGGTCGCACGTGGTACCCAAACTTAGCTATCCTTAAAAATGCCCGTCTTGCCCCATCAGTCGAAAAGTTGGCAAGAAAACCCGATATCGCCTAGATGCAGAACTGCTTCGAGAGATTCGAGATTGGGTGAAATATTGCACAAAATTTTGCAATAAAGAAATATCTTTAGACAAATTATTAGAGGAGGAGCAATAAATGCCGACAGTTTCATTGGATTTTCAGTTTTCTAGTTCCATCGACCGTGTTTGGTTAGCATTAACAGACTCAAAAAAACTTGCAAAATGGGTAATGAATAATAATTTTAAACCAGTAGTCGGTCACAAATTCCAGTTTTGGACAGAGCCAAATAAATGGTGGGATGGAGTTGTTGATTCTGAAGTGCTTGTTGTGGATGAGCCCAATACGCTATCTTACACTTGGATCACAGACGGAGAAAACACGATAGTGACATGGACATTGAAAGAAGTAGACGGCAATACCCACTTAAGTCTTGTTCACACCGGATTTGAAAATGAAGGTCATGCGTACAATGGAGCGAAACTTGGTTGGATAAAAATGGGGAACCAACTTGAAAAGATGTTAGCAGAACTGTAATACGAATGGTACGTTACTTAAAATAACTGGAGGAAATCTTCATGTTTATATTTTCCATCGTTCTTCAATCTTTACTAATCGCCTATTATATCTTCTCAGGAGTCAATAAGATCGCTGGAGCCAAATATTGGGTTGATGTATTCAATCAAATTAAATTACCTCATTGGTTTCGTGTCGTTACAGGCTATGTCCAACTTGTTGGGGCCACAATGCTTATTATTGGCTACTGGTTCGAAGGGGCAGTAATATGGGGTGGAATTTGGCTTGGAATTACGATGATAGGGGCTATTATCGCACATATCAGGGTCAAAGATCCATTCAGCAAAACGGCTGCGGCTATCGTATTTCTTGTATTGATCATTATTTTAGTAACAATAAATGCAGATAGTCTTTTTCAACCCTTTTCATAAAAGTATCATAATTAAACTAATTGTCCTGACTCGATTATCGAGTGTATAAAGAGGAATTTCTTGATAAGAAGGAATTAATATTATCAAATAATCAGATTATTGTTTTTCCCTTCAACTGATATAGATAAACCCTTTAGTAACCCAATATATAAGTGCCCGTTGCATAATTAACGGTTCCAAGCGCTTTGTAAATACTAGAACCGATTTTCAAGTTAGCCAGAAAATCAAATCTAATAAGTAAACTAAATCCAAATGACATGTCGATCGTAGCAATCAATACCTATTGGAGTCAAAACTATCCAATCATTCGCGCACAAGCGAAATACATTCCTTGACCAAGTTGATATTTTAGCACAAGCATTTCAGAAAGCTGAATCAGCAGATACTTCCCTGCTGGGTATCGGCAATTGAGGAATGGAGACTATATTTTTGCATGTTTAGGGGAATCCTATAAATTGAAGCTATTTATTATGCACAGAAGCAGAAAAAATTGTGGTACTTGATTAGCCTCTAACCAAAAATTTGTTTTTGATCATATAACACCTTTGTAATTTGCAAGTTGTTATTTCTTCTTACACTTTTTAGGAGATGTACAAAAATACCCTGTATTCTAATAAAAGTTAAAAAAGTCCAACCCACAAGAGTTACATCCTATCAAGAAGCCGGATAATAAAAAAATCTTCTTTATTTAAACCTTTCCTCCACCTACGCTAACTCTTAGAGGTGGGGGATTCTTGGGTAGTACTTGGTACTTCAAGGAAGTGGACCAAGCCTCATACCGTAGTCCTACTTCGATTAATCCCAAACCTTCTTGCAAGATATTTATGTGCTGCGTTGAGATGAATGCCACATACTGGCATCTCTTTAATTGAGCTCCTTCACTGCGTAAAACATTAGAGGCAGAAAGAGAACTAGAACTACTGGTAAACAAACACCACTGGAACTTACTTTGGTCCAAGCGTTCTGCTCATGCGGTACACATCTAACGCATGGGACGGGCTAAAAAAACAGCCCTGAACTCTGAGTTGCAAATGAATTACATGAGTGAACTACCTAAAATCTCACGACTTTAGTTGAGTCTTTCTTTCGTTTTCCCATTACTCTTGTCATTGACGGAGTACCTTTTACCCTCCTCAGATATTCTTTTGAATGCAATGCCATCCAATCACATTTCGTTTTAGATTCTACCATTTCAGCATGCATAGTACCAAGAACACATTTTATCAACATATTAGACATTATTTTGTACCAATCATAAGGTAAAAATACATTCCCATGTCCTGAATTTTTTGTTATTCTATTGAGGTGCTTTTTCAAATGTTTAATTATCCCAACTAAAAACCCACTAAATTCACCGAAAAATATTAAAATTTACATTGGAAATAAGCATATTCAGACTGTTTTTATGTCTAAATTGTTAATCTTAAACATATTTAGTCAATTTTTTTCATTATGAAGCAGGAAATAGTCTGTTTTAGCCTAATATATATAGGCATACGAGGAGGTATTACCTAAATGTTAAAATTTGTTAAGCGTTATTCTTTACTAGCCCTCATGGCTATCTTTGCTTTTAGCTTCATCCCATCTATGGCTTCTGCAACTACACTCAAACAGGAAGTAGATTTGAAAATTTTGGGTGAAGCAAATGTATTGAACATTGCAAAAGTCGGTGGAAAATGTGACAAAATCTATGTACAAATCCGTACGAAAGAACTAAATAAAATAGTAGATGTAAGCAAGTTAAAAGTTTCTCTGAAGTATGATATCTACCATCATATCAACAAAAATGCTTTAAAAGGTAAAATCGTAGCAAATGGAGAAGTTTCTACCAAACAAAAAGGTGATTTCTACGAAATCTCTTATGATCCAACTGCTAATCCAAATGGACCTGCTGGTAACTATGCTTTAAAAGTATACCTTGTTATCGGTAAACATAAATCTAAAATCCCAGTTATTGTTAACGTGAAAATTAATGAACCATGTAAAGGCAACAACAATGGTGGCGCTAACAACGGTGGTACAAACAATGGCGGTACTGACAATGGTGGTACTACAAATAACGGTGGTACTGACAACGGTGGTACAAACAATGGCGGTACTGACAATGGTGCTACAAACAATGGCGGTACTAACAACGGTGGTACTGACAATGGTGCTACTAACAACGGCGGTACAAACAATGGCGGTACTGACAATGGTAGTGCAAATGCAGGAACTAATGCTGGTGCGAACGCTGGAGCAGCAAATGCTGGTAAAACCCCAGGTGGTAAACTACCAAAAACAGCTACCAACTATGCTAACACCGCAGTTTTTGGTGCAGCACTTGCTCTAGCTGGTGTAGCAGTACTTGCTTATCGTCGTCAAACTAACTAATACATAAAAAAAGCTACGTAATCGTAGCTTTTTTTATGTCCATTTTTCTTTCCATTCTTCTTCTTTAAATCCAACGGATATTTTTTCTCCATCTGTTAGAATTGGTCGTTTGATAAGCATCCCGTTAGAAGCTAACAAATCTATTTTTTCTTGGTCGGTCATGTTCGGCAGACGTTTGGAAAGTTCTAACTGGCGATAAACTTGTCCACTGGTATTAAAAAATTTTTGAATTGGAAGCTCACTGACAGAAATCCACTTTTTTAGTTCTTCTACTGTAGGCGTCTCTTCGACAATATGTCTATTATCATAAGATATTCCTTGATTATCAAGAAATTGCTTAGCTTTACGGCATGTTCCGCATTTCGGATATTGTAAAAAGGTTAACATCGATCTTTACTCCTATTCCTTTTTAAACTTCTGATCACTTTTATAAGGGATATCTTCTCTTTTTGCACGTACATTCACCACACGAGCCATCGTAAACAAAAGATCAGACAATCGATTTAAATAACGTCTGACTTCCCCATTTGCTTCTTCCAATCTACAAAGTGTTACGACTCTTCGTTCTGCTCTTCTCGCAATAACACGACAAAGATGAAGCGCAGCTGCTTGACTTACACCTCCTGGAAGGATAAAAAAACGTATAGGAGGGCATTTTGCATCATAACGATCAATTAATTGTTCCAAATCATCCACCATATGTGCATGCACTTTATAACTACGATTTTTACCTACTTGGGCTAAATCACCACCAGCATCAAATAAATGATGCTGAATAATGGTCAAATCATCGATTAAATCTGCATGTTCCCTATCTAGTTTCGCTATAGCATCCCCAATGAATGCATTCAGTTCATCAATTGTTCCATAAGCCTCTACCCTGCTATCATCTTTGCTCCTTCTGTCTCCTATTAAACCAGTCTGACCTTCATCCCCTGTTCGTGTGTATATTTTCATTTCTTTTCCCCTTTCAATAATATTTGTGGAACTCTTTGATATGGGTGATCCATCAAGATCGGCTCTACTTCAAACGTTTTTTTGATATTATCAAAAGTTACTATTTCTGAAGTAATTCCCATATCCACCATCTTGCCTTCTTTTAATAGAAAACATCGATCACTATACAAACTAGCCAGATTAATATCGTGAAGCACAGAAATAATAGTAGTTTGCTTCTTTTGCTGCCATTTCCGTAATAAATCAAAGAATGTAAGTTGGTAGTAGATATCTAAATAAGTAGTTGGCTCATCCAATAGAAGAATTTCTGGTTCCTGTGCAAGAGCCAGTGCTATCGCTACTCTTTGTCGTTCTCCTCCGCTCAGTTCGCTCATTTGCCGTTTGCGAAGAAGAGCTGTATCTGTGAATGATAGAACTTCTTCTACTATTTCCAAATCCTCTTTTTGATACCATGGTAAATTCAACTTTTTATATGGATAACGCCCCATTCTTACAATCTCTTCCACCGTATTCGGCATATCTGGTAATGCTTCCTGCGTAAGGTAGGCAATTATTTTTGCTCTTTCTTTGACAGGATACTTTTCTATCCTTTTTCCTTTCAAACAAATTTGCCCATCATTAATCTTTGTACTTCCAGCAATACAAGATAGTAAAGTGCTTTTTCCACTACCATTTGGTCCCAGTATACTTACCCATTCGTTTGAATGAATTTGAAAATTAATATTTTGGAGAATTGGTTTTGTGTCATACCATTTACTTATTCCCTCTGCACTTAAAATCATGAGGATTCTCCAGTCATTTTTTGAGTAGTTTTATGTAACAAAATCGCAAAAACAGGTGCTCCAAAACAAGCTGTTATAACCCCAACTGGAATTTCCCGTGGTTCAAATAACACCCTTGTCAGCGCATCACTTCCAACTAAAAATATTGCTCCCACGAGAAAAGAATAAGGAATCAGGTAACGATGGTCAGATGTTTTTATTAGTATCCTGACAAAATGAGGAATAACTAGTCCGACAAATCCAATCATACCGGATACGGATACAGCAATTGATGTAATCAGTGATGCAATGACTAATAAAATAATTCTTGTTCGATAAACAGACACACCTAAATGGGTAGCCGGTAGTGTACCTAGTAAAAAAATATTCAATTCTCGACTGCCAAGCCAAAGTAAAAAGCCACCTACAAAGCTTACTGGAAGCAAGAATAGAACATGATCCCAGTCACGAAGAGTGAAACTGCCCATTAACCAAAATTGAATGCGAGCAAGCTCTGTTTGTGACATCGATAATAAAAAAGTAAGAATGGCTGCAAAAAAAGCATTTACCACCACACCTGACAATAACAAAGATTGCACCTGTAATCGCGATCGAGTGAGTAGAAGCACACAAGCCAGCGCTAAAACTGCACCAAGAAAAGAAAAGATAGGGATTTGCCATCCCTGCAAGAGAAGTACACCCCAACCGCTTGTTATCGCAATAACAGCACCAACTGCTGAACCAGAAGAAATACCAAGTATGTACGGATCAGCTAGCGGATTTCGTAGTAATGATTGATAGATGGCACCTGCTAGAGCTAACGATCCCCCTACTAGGGCAGCAACACATACACGAGGAAAACGAATTTTCCAGATAATAGCGCTAGTTGCTGGATCAGTTTTTACCAATCCAAATAGAGTCCCCCAAACTTCCTGTACGGAGATGGAAGTACTTCCTACAGACAGTGCAATACTCATAGTTAGAAAAAGAGTGAGGAAAAAAAATACTCCCCACCACATATCACCTATTCTTTTCATGTTTATTTTACCTGACCAGGGTAGAATGTTTTTGCGAGTTGATGCATCGCTTCCATAATCCGAGGTCCAGGTCTTGATACGATATTGGGATCAATGGAAGTAATTCTTTTTTCCTGTACTGCACGTATGGCGT
Organism: Shimazuella alba; assembly: GCF_009831235.1. Classification (GTDB taxonomy): domain Bacteria; phylum Bacillota; class Bacilli; order Thermoactinomycetales; family Thermoactinomycetaceae; genus Shimazuella; species Shimazuella alba. Next base: position 195,172 of record NZ_WUUL01000005.1, read on the forward strand.
TCCAACCAGCTCGATTTTGAATGGTTTTGGTATCTCCATACATGGAAACAATAACATCAGGATTCCATTTTACAACTGTCTCTGATTGTACTTGTGGCCAACCGTTTAAGTTTTTTGCTACATTATCGCCGCCAGCAATACTAGTTAATTCATTCAATAAGGTACCTTTACCTGCTGTAAATAAAGAAGGATCAGATTCTAGCCAGACCTTCACAGCTTTCTCTTTCTTTACTGCTGCTACCTGACGGAAAATTTTAAGTTTCTCTGCTTCCATTTTTCCAATTAATTTATCCGAATTACGGAGTTGATTTGTTACTTGTCCTGCTATATCGATCGATTGGTATACTTCTTTAATTGAATTTGCATCCAATAATACAACCGTAAGCCCTAATTTCTTTAATTTATCAACCGTTTCTTTACCATTTAGGCTAGATGCAAATATGATATCCGGTTTTTGCGCCAATACTTTCTCTGCATTTATCGTCATATCACCTACTTTTGGTAGGCTCTTCACTTCTTTTGGATAGTCGTCATTGGTTGTAACACCAACTACATTTTTCCCTGCACCTATCGCAAACAATATTTCAGTATTGCTTGGTACTAATGAAACAATACGTTCTGGTAATTTAGGTATCGTTACTTTATTTCCCGCTTGATCCGTTATGGTTAGAGGATAACGAACATCACCAGAGTCTACCGGAGAATTTTCTTCCGTCGTACTTATGGCTTGACATCCCATTAAACTTAAAAGAAAAACAATCATAAAAGACCATAAAGCAAACTTTTTCATTTTTTCCTCCTCAAACATTTGTGAATTTCTGGGAGGTTACATGCGAAAAATTCGCATCTCCTTTATCCCGAAGGAGAACGAAACCAGAAAAGTAGGCAGGTATCCTGACTTTGGTTCATCAGCTTCTAGCGCCTTCCCATCACCATCATGGTAGTAGATGGTAGACATAACAAATGCCTACAAGACAGTGGCTCAAAACTAGTTGCCTCTTCCATCACAGTGGCGGGACCGTGCTGGATTTCCACCAGCTTCCCTCTTTTATAACCTACTTCTTACATTGTCGTTCACTTCATTATAACATTGTGAGCGAGAAAACCCACAGTAGGGGTAGTGGGATGAAAGCAAGCGCCAGACGAGGATAACTTTTGTCATCTTAGAGGTTGGTGAAATCGATCCTTCGTGGTCGGAGTTTGTTTCGATGTTGAAATACAAAGCGAAAGAATATAGAAGAAAAGTGGTAAAGGTAGAAAAATTCTTTCCCTCCAGCCAGCTTTGTTCGTGTTATGGTCATCGAAACCAAGAAGTGAAGAAGCTACGGCTACGAGCATGGACTTGCCCTCAATTGCAACGAACACCATGACCGAGACATCAATGCAGCCAAGAACATTTGCAAGAAGGTAGAAGATTACTTGCCATGGGTCTCACGGTCTAAGCTTGTAAACTTCTTTGGAGTACCGAGGATTACCCATGAATCCTGCTGCTTTAGCCGTGCATTTATGAACAGAAGGGTTACAAACACACTACCAATTGATCTGTTTCTCTAAACCGCGTCGATATCGTCGAAAATGAGATCTTTGCTCCAAACATACCATCATACCAAGGCATACGATGGTAGCCCAAACAGCCAAATGCGCGGCTAAAACGAAACCAAAAATAGAAACTGATGCAACTGTAAAGTAAGTAGAAAGAAAATAATATTTGGTTATAAATAAACTAATGAGAAAAGCCAATGCCCCTACAACAATAAGGATGGGACTTAATACTAATGTAGATCCTGCTGCTACTGCAAAAGTATTACATTTTGTTAGAAAAATTGCAGCTACTACTGCTATGATTGCTGCTAAATATGCTGCTATCCACCCAGCTATGAGATAAGCAAGGAAGGTAATACATAACCCTTTTATCATATCCAGTAACCAATAGACAATGATTGAAATTGTATAATGACGTGGATGAAAAGCAATTAATTTTGGGATAGGCACAAGCATAATTCCAACACTGAGTAAACTTGTTACGATTATCATTACACAACCTCCTGTCCTTTTTGCAATTCTTATGAGCGGAACAAAAAGTTAGAACAAAATTTATTTCATGCATTTCATAGAGCTGATTTCAGATTGAAACACTACTGTATAAACAAGTCTAATTGATTAAATTCTATTCACTTTTTATGAAACATAAAAAAGCTTGCCGACCTTTATCAGTCGACAAGCTATATTAGAAAATCTCCATTCAAGTGGTCTTACTAATTATTATCCCCACCATTTTTGCGATTTCCACCGATCCATCCGGTGTTATCCGCATTATTGACACCATTATCTTCACCTGCTGCAGCATTTTCTCCGCCTTGATCTACGTTACCATTATTATTAGGTCCATTGTCATTGTCATTCTGGCCGTTTTGATCATTTGTTTGAGGGATACAACCTTCTGGTTGACCGTTCTCATCACAAGGCTGTGGTTGTTGTTGTTCTTGTTTTGCTTTTACGATTACCTGCACAGCACCAGACGATTGTTGTGCCGGTCCTGAGCCGCTAGCTTGTGTATCTGTTGCAATTACTTTGTAGTAGTAAGATTTCTCTCCACCACCACCAAACAAGCCACCATTTGGAGCTTGAACACTGGTATCAGTAAATGAATTTCCACTAACATTTGTCTGTAAATCGCTAAAGTTAACGCCATCTTCAGAGCGTTGAATTGTATAGACGACTCTACCATCTTGTTTTTGCCAACTCAAATGCACGCTGTTGTTATCTGCATTGTAACTTCCAGATAGATTTGGAGCTTTCAACTGGAATGGAGGTACTGGATCTGGTACTCCTTCTGGCTTTTTAAATTTTTCCACCTTGCCATTTAATGTGTTCTTTAACACGTAGTTAAACACTTTCGCCGGCATAGAACCACCAGTGATTTTTGCAGTTCCTTTCACGCCATCGACTGTATCATTAAATACATTTACTGCAAGTACAAGACTTGGTGTATATCCTACAAACCAGCCCGCATTTTCTTCTTGAATGGTACCAGTTTTACCGGCTACCTCGGTTTTCACTTTTACCGCTTTATGTGCTGTACCACCTGGGTTTTCAACAACTTCTTTCATCATTAAAGTCATATACCAAGCTGTTTGAGGGGAGAATACTTTGCTTGGATTTCCCTTAGCATTAATCTCTTGTCCATCTTTTGGTTTTATTTCTGTTCCATTTTTATCCACGATTTTTGTAATAGTATGAGCTGTTACCATTTGACCATTATTTGGAAAAGTAGAGAAGGCTTGCGCCATACTGATTGTGTTTACCCCATGTGTTAATCCCCCAAGTGCTAGGGCTGCAGGTCCTTTATCTTGTGGAACCAAAGGCAACTTGAGTTTGTCTTTTCCATAGGAATATGCTGTATCTAGTTTTACATCTTCCATCAACATCTTGACGGTTACTACATTCAGTGAACTATAAACGGCTTTGTTCATGGTTACATTGCCTGAATATGATCCAGAGAAGTTTTTAGGTGACCAATCCCCCACCTTGTATTCTTTATCTTCTAATGGAGTATAAGGATTAAACCCTTTCTCTTGAACTGCTGGAGCAAATACAGTAAGTGGTTTGATAGATGATCCTGGTTGAATTAACTCACGGGCACGGTTTCGACTTCCTGGTTTGTAATTTCTTCCTCCGCCAATAGCTCTAATTAAACCCGATTTAGAATCCAATAAGGTTATACCTGAATCCACTGCTCCCTCGTAACTTTCTTTACCTTCGAATAACTCCTCTTTTTGCAAAGCTTCTTCTACTACTTGCTGAGCATGAGTATCAATTCCAGTATAAATCTTATATCCATTTGAATTAAGTTCTTCATCATCTAAGTTATATCGATTTTCAATTTCTTTTAGTACTTGGTTTGTATAAGCTTGGTATTTGGACTGCTTACTATACTTGGCCAAGTATTCCTCATTCGTACCAAGTGGCAATTTTTGTAGTTTCTCTTTTTCTGCTACTGATATAATAGGTGGTCGATCTTCGGTCTCTGCCATTTTCATCAGTACTACGTTTCTTCGCTCGATTGCCTTTTGCATACCCTTCTCACTGCGATATGGGTTATAGGTAGATGGTGCTTTTGGCAGACCTGCTAAGAAAGCAATTTCTTGTGGTTCTAATGTTTGTGTTTTTAAATCCTTACCAAAGTAAATCTTGGCCGCCATTTCAATACCAGCTACTTGGTTACCAAAATCAATGTAATTGAGGTAGGTTTCTAATATTTTATCTTTGTTGTACTGCCGCTCAATATTAAGCGCAGCACCTATCTCTTTTAATTTACGTGTATAAGTTTTTGTTCTATCTTGGAGGAGTACGTTACGTGCTACCTGCATGGTAATCGTACCACCACCCTCACCTTTACCAAGAGAAATAACGTTTTTAATAACTGCACGACCGAGTCCAAACCAGTCTACTCCAGAGTGTTCATAAAAACGCTGATCTTCTACTTTTACAAATGCTTCTGGTAAGTCAGGGTTCGTTTTTTTCAATGTTTCCATCGAGATATATTCCCGATAGACAGTCCCTACTCGACCAATTTGATTTCCTTTTTCATCAAATACACTTGTGGAGAAGTTCAATTTTTCTAATTCCTCGATCTTATAAACATTCGCAGACATCATAACAGCTGAACAACCACCTACGATTAACAACAACGAAGTGAGCCCAACTAGGATAAACCATTTTTTGTTAAAAAAACGACTATATTTGCCTTTTTTTCCGTTTTTCCCTGACATTTGACTTACTCTGGAACCTAATCTTTCTGTTCTCGTTCTTGGTTGAAATGATTGCTGATTATTACGACGTTGATTATTGCGACGTTGAAAATCATCCATCCAACTTACCTCCTATAAAACATCTTGCCTTCCAAACTTATTCCTATCTCTATTGGAAAACATGCTTTTCCATTTCAATTCTTATTAAATTATAAAATTCCAATCAGAACTTATGCCCATTTTGGCATGATAACATTATAACGCAAAGATAATTTTTTGGGTAATTTCTCACCAAAAAATATTACAGTAATGTTACGAATAATTCGCTATATTTATTCGTTTTCCCTTTAATGGATATTATTAGCCCTTTGTATCAATGTCAATAAAGAAAAATTGCCAGTTTATCTGCCATATAAAGGAGGTAATTTTGATGCCTATTTTTTACCAAAAAAAAGAGCCAAACATTTGGCTCTTCTTAATTGAACAGTTGAATCCAATATATTACATCCACTACCCAATCCGGGATATACGGGCTTGATAACCATTGTAGTGCGTCTTCAAAAAAGTAGCTGGCTACACTCAATGCGGCAATTCCCAACACAAGAACAATCACAATTGCTATAACAAGACATCCAACGACAGTACCTATCATGGATATTCCCCCTTATAAATAATGGTAAGAATCCGAGAGTTATAAAATTTTGTTACCATTTCAAATGACTAGTAATGATATCAGTCCAAAACCAAATAAATAAACATTGCCCAAAACCGCTCATAAAACCTGTAATCATGCGCAAAGTATTTGTGCTCTCACGCCATTTTAACAGCTGAGTAAAACCATCTAGGAACATAGGAAGTTGAAAAAGAATCCCTAATAGAAGAAAATAAATATTTTTATGGATAAAAGCAAAAAAAGGTAGAGTGAGGTATGCAGTATAGATAGCCGTGCATCGCGCACAAAGAGGAAATTGTTTCCCATTGAAAAAAAGAGAACGATCTGCTCTTCGATGACAAGGAATCTGATAAAGAATTTTAGATAAAATCAATCACAACCACATCCACAATCGCCTAAGTCAAGACAATCACAAATATCCCACTTACTTTTTTTCTTCTTCTCTCCTCCATGACTATGACTTTTATTCCAGCGCTTATTCAAAAAAGAAGAAAGTAAAGGTACGATTCCTGATACGACTAAGGCTGGTACACCAGCTAATACATATCCACCTGCTACAAGCTGAAGACCACTGATTGCAAAAACAAAGAAACTAATAAGTATGAGAAAAAACAACTATGATCCCTCCTTCTTCATTATTGTGTATGATTTTAATTATTCCATGAAATCATTATACTATATTCATAAAGAAAATTAAAAAGTATCCTACGGGATACTTTTTAATTAGTATACGATTCCTGTTCTTTTGTGTGTTCTTTCTAATCTTTTACTTGAAATATCAAAAAAACGCCCATCATACTGTTTGACAAATCCTCGATTTGGATCTATATAACCTGATCCCCATGTCGGATCCATGATCAACCATTCTCCATTTACTTTCGCCTCTACCCAAGCGTGGTTTTGACCATTTGCTACGCCTTCCACAAACCGAGATGGTATTTCTAGGGAGCGGAGTAGAGATAGAGTAAGAAAAACATAATCCTGACAAACTCCTTTTTTTAGCTGCAACGATTTTATTGCACTGTCGTTCCATTTAAAACTATTTTGTTCAAATTTCTGCATATCGTAGTTCATATTTTTAGCAACATAGCGATATATCAACTTCGTCCGTTCATAGTTGGTATTGGCATTTTTGGTAATTTTTTTTGCAAGCTGATTTATTTTTGGATGATCAGGTTCAATTCCTCTGCTTGGAAGAAGATCACGTTTGTCTTCATCTGCGTAACTGGAAACTTGAAACTTTGCTACCATAAAAAAACGAAAATAATCACGTTGTTGGCTCGTTATTTCTGGAACATACACAATCACATCATAATTACCTGGACCAAAACGAAGAGGAATAAAACTATTAAAAACAAATTTCTTAATAGGCACAAAATAAGTTGCTAATAAGCCGTCTTTTTTCGTTTGTACGATAAGATGAGTCGTTTCCTTCGCTTGTTCAGCAGTGGAATCCAAATATCCCTTTACCCGATAGCTATATTCCCCTTGTCCCCCTCCTGCAATAGGGGCCGTTAGATGAATACCCCTTTGCTCATACATCACCGAATATTGGACAGGGGAACGGTTATCTTTTGTTTTGTTTTCTACATAAAATTTTGCTCCATTACGAAAATAGTTTGTTCTCGTATCATCAGGCAAAAGTATCTCCAATTGATGTACGCCTTCTCCATATAACAATGGAATTGTCTCATGGAATGTTGCTTTATTCGTAGTTGTAATAATCCTCTGCCATTTCTTATTCCCTTTTTGAACTTGAATAAGTATTTTTTTCTTCACAAATTCCTTGCTCAAACTGCCCTCTATTGCAATAGAACCTTTGCCGGTTAAGTAACCTTCTGTAGGGCTAGTTAATTGCATTTTCTGTTGTTTTGCTAATAAACTGTATGTCACATCTGCTTGTATATCTGGACTTTGATTTACGACCGTAAATTGAGAAAAAAGGTAATACGATCGGTTCTTCTGAGTTCCTGGAACATAAATCTTTACTTGATAATCACCAATTCCGGCGAATAATTTTATTGATTCGGAAAATTTACCTTCTTTTATTGCTGTGTAGTACTCAAATCTTTTGGGGAGTGAATTTTTAGGTTCTCCTTGAAAGGTAACCTGAATCCACATATGCGTTTGGGCTAATTTATGATATTGCTTCACAAATCCATCTACTGTAAAAGTCGATTCTACACTTGAGTCATCATATTTTGGAGAATATACTTGTCCACCTAATTGTTTACCATAAGAAGTGAGAGAAATCGGAGTTTGTTCATAACCAGTGTTAAATTGCTGTTCTATCGTGCTAAGATCAGGTAATTTATTACTACAACTTGCTAACGTAATCAGGGTGAGTAATACCAATAAGATCCGTTTCACCAATCTAGCCTACCTTTCTAAACACAACCAATCCACCAGTTTATCCCATTCCATACATCCTCCGTTAAATCCTTTTTGTATACAAAAAAGAGAATTGATAGCACAAACTGCCGACAATTCTCCCCAATAAATAAACACCAAAGATCAGAATTGAGTTTAAATAAAATCACCACAAATAGTATACATTGAATAAGGGTTAATTGTAAATGAATGAATCTGGCAAAGCTTACAATTAAGCCAAAAGCAAAGCTATTTTTTCGTTATCTCTCTATTTCAGCCAAGAATGCGGTTTCGTCCAAGATAGTAACGCCTAACTCCTGGGCTTTCTTCAGCTTGGAACCTGCCTTCTCACCAGCGAGTAGAAAATCCGTTTTCTTACTCACACTATTGCTTACTTTTGCACCTAATTGTTCTAATTTTTCTGCTGCTTCTTGACGTGACATACTCTCTAATGTCCCTGTAATAACAAATACTTTCCCAGCAAAACGATGATCACTGTCATTAGCATGAACAATCTTAGGTCCTTTATAAGTCATATTAACATTGGCACCTTGTAATCGAGACAATAGCTCTTTTACTTCTGGTTTTTTAAAATAAGTCACGATACTTGTAGCCATTTTGGGGCCTACTTCCTCTACTGCAAGAAGATCTTCTTCTGATGCATGCACAATAGCATCCATTGTTCCAAAATGCTCAGCAATCATCTTCGCACCTTTGGAACCGACAAATCGGATACCTAAACCAAACAGCAATCTTTCCAAAGAATTACCTTTACTCTTTTCAATAGAAGAAAGTATGTTATCAACTGATTTTTCACCCATTCGAGGAAGTGCGAGCAAGTCCTCTTTTTGCAAATAATAAAGATCTGCTACTGATGAAACCAACTTATGTTCATACAATAAAATAACAACCTTTTCCCCCAGTCGTTCGATATTCATTGCACCACGGGATACAAAATGAATAATACCTTCCCTGATCTGAGCCGCACAAGCAGGATTAATACAGCGAAGAGCAACTTCTCCTTCTAAACGAACTAACTCACTATTACATTCTGGGCAATGCGTTGGCATATGAAAAGCAACTTCTTCACCTGTACGCTCCTTTGTAATCACACTTACCACTTCGGGGATAATGTCGCCCGCTTTCTTGACGACCACATGATCTCCTAGAAGGAGCCCCTTTTCACGAATGATATCTTCGTTATGTAGAGAAGCTCTTTTCACCGTTGTACCGGCCAAGACAACTGGTTTTAAAATCGCAGTAGGAGTGATAACACCTGTCCGACCAACACGAAGTTCGATATCCTCTAAGATAGAAATAGCCTCTTCGGCAGGGAACTTATAAGCAATCGCCCAACGTGGACTCTTTGCAGTAAAACCAAGCTTTGTTCGTAACGCATAATCATCAACTTTGATTACGATACCGTCAATCTCATAGCCAAGTTTGCTTCTTTCCAACTGCCAATGCTCGATATATTCCCAAACCTCATCAATACTTGTAGCAACCTTCCATTCTGGATTTACTTTTAATCCTAGTTTCTTGATTGCACGAAAAGTTTCTTGATGTGTGGTATATACTTCTGAAGATCCATCCATCCCATAAATAAATAGATCCAGCGCTCGCTGCGCAGCTAGTTTGGGGTCCAGTTGGCGAAGTGATCCCGCTGCTGCGTTACGGGGATTTGCAAATAACGGTTCGCCGTTATCTGCTCGTTGTTTATTGATACGCTCAAATTCTTTTTTAGGAAGATATGCTTCTCCCCTCACTTCTAAATTAATGGGAGTTGCTAACTTTAATGGCAATGAGCGAATCGTTTTTACATTTTGGGTAATATTCTCGCCAATTTGTCCATCGCCTCTTGTGGCACCTAGGGAGTAGATACCATCTTGATAGCGAATAGAGACAGCAAGACCATCGATCTTTAATTCACATACATACGTGATTTGATCCAATCCAGTGGCTTTTTTTATTCGTTGATCAAACTCCATCAAGTCTTCTCGATTAAATGCATTACTAAGAGAGAGCATCCGACTGGTATGCTCTACTTTCTCAAAAAAGGGCAGTGGTTCTGCACCTACTCGCTGTGTTGGTGAATCTGCTGTTTGTAACTCTGGAAACGATGTCTCTAACTGAATCAATTCTTGCATCAACCGATCATACTCGGCGTCGGAAATAATTGGATCATCAAGAACATAATATCGAGTATTATGCTCTTGAAGTTGTTGATGCAAGGATAGTACACGTTCTTTGGCATCAGCAAATTGCATTACACAGCCTCCCTATATTTTTTCAATTGGGGCAAATTGGGCTAACAGCTTCTTCACTCCTACTGGAGCTGGAAAAGCAATGTTTAACTCTTCTCCATCTACTTTTACGACAGTTCCTATTCCCCATTTTTTATGATTTACTTGATCTCCAACCGTCCAAACACCCACGGGACGGGGAGTAGGTCGATTGACAATTCTTTTTTCCACTCTTGGATTTGTTTTGCCTATCTCTTGTAAGAGAGCAGGAGATATCTCTGCAAGGAAACGAGAAGCAGTATTCATACTAGTAAAACCGTATAATGTTCGACTTCTCGCTCGAGAAAGATATAACATTTCTTCTGCACGAGTTACCGCGACATAAGCAAGTCTTCTCTCTTCTTCCATTTCTACTTCATCTTCCAATGAGCGGCTATGTGGAAATATATTTTCTTCCATTCCCACTATGAACACATGAGGAAACTCTAATCCTTTTGCGCTGTGTACCGTCATAAGAGATACGGTATCTGTTTCTACTGGATCATTATCCACTTCTGCTACTAATGCTAACTCTGTTAGTAGCGCTAGGATACTTTTATCATCATTTCTGTTTTCAAATTCTTTCGCCACGGAAATAAACTCATCAATATTTTCCAACCTAGCTTGTGCTTCGATTGTTTTTTCTTTTTTATATTCTTCTCGGTATTGAGCTCGAGATAATATTTCTTCTGTCATCTCTACAGCTGACAAATAATCCGCCATTCCATGGAATGCTTGGATCATTTGCACAAAACCAGTCAAAGAATCTTTGGTTCGTTTGGAAAGACCTATGTAATCTACTTCTAGGATTGCCGAAAAGAGCGATACTCCTTCATTTGCTGCATGTACACGTATTTTATCCATTGTCGTAGCACCAATACCACGTCTTGGGACATTAATAATCCTCTCTAAGCTGATATCATCATGCGGATTTACGACAACACGTAGATACGCCAAAATATCTTTAATCTCTTTGCGTTCATAAAACTTGATTCCACCAACTACTTGATAAGGTACATTTGCTTTGAGTAAAAATTCCTCTAATACACGTGATTGCGCATTGGTGCGATACAAAATGGCAAAATCTTGATATGCTTTCCCTTCTCTACTCAATCTAGCAATAGTATCTACAATAAAATATGCTTCTTCTTGTTCATTTTCAGCAACAAAAAGAGAAATTTTTTCCCCTTCCTCTTTGTCGGTCCATAGATTTTTAGGTCTCCGTTCGGTATTATTCGCTATAATTTGATTCGCAACTTCTAAAATATGCTTGGTTGAACGGTAGTTTTGTTCCAGTTTGATCACTTTTGCATTTGGGTAGTCCTGTTCAAAACGAAGGATATTTTGAATATCCGCCCCACGAAAACGGTAAATAGATTGGTCCGAATCACCAACTACACAAATATTTTTATGACCTTCTGCTAATAGTTTCATTAATAGGTATTGTGCATGATTTGTATCCTGATACTCATCAACATGTATATATTGGAATTTTTTTTGATAGTAATCCAATACATCTGGTACTTGTTGAAATAAATTAACTGTTACCATTAAAAGATCATCAAAATCTAGAGACTCATTGGTCCGTAGCTTTTGTTGATATCTTTCATAGACTTGAGCTGCTATTTGCTCCATAAAACCAGAAGCACTTGATCGAAAAGCATGTACATCGATCAATTGGTTTTTCGCCTGACTGATTTGGAAAAGTAAATTACGAGGCTCGAATTTTTTTGGATCTAGATTTTCTTCTTTTAATATTTGTTTAATAACAGATAATTGATCTGCTGTATCAAGGATCGTAAAACTGTTTGCATACCCAATACGATCGATATTTTTACGTAAAATACGCACACACATCGAGTGAAAAGTCGAAACCCAGATATCTTGTGCCATGGAACCTATAAGCGCAGAGATACGTTCTTTCATCTCTTTTGCTGCTTTGTTGGTAAATGTAATCGCTAAGATATTCCAAGGATGAATCCGTTTTTCCCCCAATAAATAAGCTACACGATGCGTGAGTACCCGTGTTTTTCCACTTCCTGCACCAGCAATAATCTGTACAGGACCATCTGTAGTTAATACTGCTTGTCTCTGTACATCATTTAGACCTTCTAAAGATATTGTTGCAGACTGCACTTAACTTTCTCCTCTCTTTTTTATGGATTTTATCCATTTCACCGTTTGTATCGCTTGGTTTAAATCATCATAAATCAAGTTTCCTACTACTACCATATCAGCCCAAGCAGCCATCTCTTCGGCCTGTTGCTGGTTAGAAATACCACCGCCATAACAAAAATGGGTGTTTTGAAGGATGGGAGAAACTTCACGCACTAGGTCGACTAGACCATACGTTCCGCTATATTCTACATAAAAAATGGGAATTTGCAACCATTCTGCCATCCGTGCATATGCGATTACGTCAGATATTTGCTGGTTTGTATTCGCATTTGTCCGCTTTGCTACTTTTGCATCTGGATTTAAAACAACGTAGGCTTCCAAGATCACTTGATCCCAAGGGATAAAAGAACCAAATGCCTTTATGGTTTGGTGATGTATACCGAGAATCCATTTCGCATCATTTGTATTGAATATAGTAGGTGTCAAGTAACCTGTAAAACCTGGCACTAATGAGGTTGAAGTTGAAATTTCCTGATAATATGGGATGGAATAATTTCGTAATTTGGAGAGTAGATATGCGGTATTTTGAAAGGTGATATCATCTGTTCCACCTATGATAATCGCATCTGTGTTTGATGTTGCAATTTGATGGATGGCATCATCTGTTATCGGTTTTGCTGGATCTAGTTTGAAAACATGCCTCCATTTTTTCACTTGCTCTCGTAACATATCAAAACCTCCGCTTTTCATTATACAACTTTTCTACAGAAGACAAAGATAGAAAACCGTTGATGCCTTTAACCACAGAGGTTTCTTTTTGGATGTATATAACAAAAAGCGACTTTCATAGCAGCCGCTTTTTGTTTATGATTTTCCTTCTATGCGATCTAGCACTAAATGGTATCCATCCATACCATATGCTAGACATCTTTTTACTCTCGAGATGGTAGCTGTACTTGCACCTGTTTCTTTCTCAATCTGTGTGTAAGTTGTCCCAGTACGTAACATTTTTGCTACTTCCAATCGCTGTGAGAGTGATTTTACTTCGCCAACCGTACACAGATCTTCAAAGAAAGCATAGCATTCTTCCATATTTTTCAAATTGAGAATAGCCTGAAATAGTTGCTCCACTTCACGCCTGCTCAGTTTATCCAGCTGCATATACGTCCTCCGCTTCCGCTCCCATGGTTGATTCCTTTATTCTACACGAGCATTCGAAACCCTTCAACAAATGTTATCAGATTTTTAAAGCAATCGCACCTTTTAAAGTATGCCTTTACAAAAACAAAACATAGTAATCCACTTGGAAATCTATATATTTTTTCGTAAGTTTGTTATAATCGATTTATTCATAAGAACTACACACAGAAATGGGAGCGATGAACGCCGACGATCAAATCGAAAAGCTGGAGAGAGAAATTGCCAACTTTAATCGAATCATCGCTTGGTTGACATCAAGTGAGTATCAGAAGCACTATCGAAAGCAACAATGGCGTGCTTGGATCATGTACCTGTTCATCGGGAATCTTCCAAAAAACAAAGAGTGGATGTTTACAACCCAAAGGGTAGAAATCCCCATCATCTGCCTTTCTCGAGGGGATTCCCAAAAAATCCCAATCAAGAAGATAAACCACTGGCTTCTGGCCATGCAGATGCATGTGTACAAATGGTGGGCCAACCGCCTTCCACTGAAGGTATCTCATGATCGCGGGCGAATGAGCGTTCCATTCCCTTACCTTATTCGTGAGGATACGGAAGAGCATATCACGCTCCTGCACATGTTCCGTGATGAGAAGGTGGTGCTTCTTGACAAGCTCAGAAAGAAGCTGGGTGTAGATCAGTCAGCACAAACAAGGATCAACCGGTTGAATGTCTGTATGATGTAGGCAGAAAATAAGAAAATAGATGCTTACTTTGTTGGCCAGAAGATAACCTTCTGGCCAACACGCATTTGGAGATACTATGTCACGTCCCTATCAATCTATCATTAATTAGGTTACAATAGACGATGATTAAGTAAGGAGGGCATGAAAATGTCAGTAAAAGGGAAAATCACACTCGAAAATGGAAAAGCAATCGAATTAGAGTTTTATCCAGAAGCAGCACCTAATACAGTAGCGAACTTTAAAAAATTAGCCGATGAAGGTTTCTATAATGGACTCACCTTCCATCGCGTCATCCCTGGATTTGTTAGCCAAGGTGGTTGTCCACAAGGTACTGGATATGGTGGAGCCGGATACACCATCGCATGTGAAACAGAAGGAAATCCTCATCAGCATGTGCCAGGTGTACTTTCAATGGCCCATGCAGGCAAGGATACAGGTTCTTCACAATTCTTTATTGTTCATGAAAACCAACACCATCTAGATGGCGTACATACTGTTTTTGGTAAAGTCACCTCTGGTTTTGAACATGTGGTCAACATGAAACAAGGAGAAAAAATGCTAGAAGTACAAGTTTGGGAAGAAAAGTAGTATACGTAAAAAGAGGCTTCCTAAAGTAGAAGCCTCTTTTCTTTTCATTTCGAATGATTGGAGGTCTTACTATATTTATTTTTGGAATTACATTCGTCCTTATCATATGTCTCTTTGCTCTAATTGCTACTTTCCAGTTGGGAAGGACTCAAAACAAACAACACAATCAGCATTATGATCAAAGCCGAAATAAAACTCTTTTGCTACTAAGTTTTATTTATTTGATTGCTATTTTACTCGGACTCTTTTGCGTCTACTATTTTATATTTTAAGATTTTCACACCCCTTTTCTTCCATTAGAAGAAAGAAACATCCATCTGTTAGACAAATATATGGGGCACACATTGGTTGAATGTCTGCCTTATCATCCCTCTTTATCCTGACACTACTAGCACGTGGCGGAAGGGCATCTTCCATGAGCTGTAGCCAAGGACCAAACGTATTGATCACAATATCTGCCCCAGCTTGATACAGCAAAACAGCTCTGTCTGGTGTATAAGTATATCTTAGGAAGGGAACACCTGCCGCTTTGGCCGCCTCAAAGTCCGAGACCGAGTCACCCACCATCGGACACTTTTCTGGATTAGCTCCAAGTACATCCATCGCTTGATTCAGAAACAGTGGATTTGGTTTGAGTTTCTCTGGATTTGCATCAGAACATCATGTACCCAAATGGACAGGTTTTCGTGTCTTCGGTCTTAAAGTACTGTGTCAAGTTCCACTTCCTCATTGTTTCAAGGTCATTGGATGAACATTCACGATTTCTCCTGTATTGTCGAGATGCTCGGTACATGAAATAAAATGTAAAGATGATAAGTTGATCATTTCCATTTTTTTCTTTTATACATTACACCTGCAAGGTGAACAAACCTACTAGTTCCACATGACTTGTCTGAGGAAACATATCTACAGGCTGTACTTCTTGCAAGTGATACCCATGCTCACTCAAATATTTGGCATCTCGAGCAAAAGTGGCTGGATTACACGATACATAGACGATACGTTTTGGTTGTATTTTCGTTGCTGCATCCAAAAATGCCACATCACAGCCTTTTCGAGGAGGATCAACAACCAATACATCTGCATGCATCCCTTCTTCTTGCCACTTTGGAAGAATCTCTTCTGCTTTGCCTAATTCAAATGTAACATTTTTGATTTTATTCAAAACTGCATTTTGCTTTGCATCTTCAATCGCAGCAGGCACTATTTCCATTCCGTACACCTTTTTTGCTCGATCTGCCAAGTACAGCGAGATAGAACCAATCCCACAATAAGCATCGATTACGATTTCTTCTCCTGTGAGGTTGGCGTATTTTTTGGCTTGCTCATACAATACTTTTGTTTGCGTTGGATTCACTTGAAAAAAAGAGTGGGGAGAGATAGCAAATTGTATCTCACCGATGGTGTCATAAATAACAGGCATCCCCCAAAGCAAACGATTTTCACGACCCAAAATAACATTGGTTCTATTGGTATTTATATTTTGCTGGATGGATGTAACAATTGGAAAGGAACGCCGAATTTCTTTTATTACATCCTGTTCAGAAGCGATTTTCTCTCCATTGGTTACGAATACGACCATTAATTCATTCGTATGTACACCTTGCCTTAACAGTACATGCCGTAATATTCCTTTATGTGTAGTCTCGTTATAGATTGGAATCTGTAACTTTTCTACCAACTGCTTAATCTTTTTCGTAAGCTCTGTCTGCAACTCATTTTGAATAAAACAAGTTTCCATATCTACTACTTGGTGAGTACCTAGCTGATAAAATCCAGCTACGACTTTCCCTTCCAACGTTGCAAAGGGAATTTGAACTTTGTTCCGATAACTCCATGGATTTTCCATGCCTTTAACCGGATGTATGATCACATCCGAGAACAATCCAATCCGCTGTAATTGATCTTCCACTTGTTGTTGTTTTAACTTCAATTCTTCCCCATACGAAATATGTTGCAACTGGCATCCTCCGCAACTCTCAAAATGCGGACAAACAGGGTCTATTCGTTCTGGATGTGCCTCTAAAACCTGTAACAGTTCCCCTTCTGCAAACGTCTTTTTCACTTTCGTTACACGTACTTTTACCTTTTCTCCAGGTAAAGCACCTCCAATAAAAATCGCAAAACCATCGTATCTGCCAACACCTGTCCCGCTATGGCCAAATCCATGGATCATACATTCAATTATTTGTCCTTTTTGGACAGGAGGCTTTTGCTTCATGGTTTTTAGCTCCTATGTAGATAAATTTTCTAAAGCAACAGATTCAATCCAACGGGAAACATTGGGATGTGGTAAATATGCTTTTCCATCATAGATATAAGACAGACCTTCCAAACGACCTGGTACTTTCTTGTTTGTGAAATATCCTTCACTCAAAAAAAGTGGCAAGAGAATAACGGTGCCTTGATTACTAGCTTCTTCTAAACGAACTCGTAAGTTATCTGGTAATGTAAATGCATAGGAGATCGATCTCGCAGACAGTCTAGTTTGTAACTGGGAAGCAATTTGGTCAGCTACTCTCTCCCATTCTGTTTGGAACCAAGGAAGATCACTACCATGACCAACTAATAATACATGCTCATCTGCTAGATTTTGTGACAATGATTTTACCCGTTCTACCAATATTTCTACAATAAGCGGGTGATCGTTCATTGGAGATAGAAGTTTTATGAAAGCGGTATGTTTGATCGGTTCTTCGTCCATTTCGATACGTGGATTTGGTTGTAATCCTAATAGATAACTGATCTCTTCTATATGTGTACTCCCAGAAGATACAAAAAGTGGTACTGCTATAATATCTGTTACACCCATTTTCTCCAGTTGATGAATACCATGAGCAATCGTACGATTTTCTACCATCTCTAGAAAGCTAACGATAATCGGAACTGGTACTTGTACCTTATTGATACAATCATCTACTTGCTTAACCCAGTTTTCATTACTAGATCCATGTGAAATGATCAATACACCTTGCTGTTTCATTCTTCGTCATCCTCCCTTTCCTCAATTTTGGATTCTTGATAGGAAAGCCATATAGATACAGCGTATAAAATCGTCAACAAACCTAAGAGAGTAAAGACAATACCATGCAAGGAGAAAGCAAAGAGTGCATTTGCAACCAATATAACCAAAAATATAAGATAGGCTTTCTCCGAAAATCGCTCACCTCTGAGCTTCATCCAACCAAACAGATGATAAATAGACATAATGAATAAGATGATGGCAATAGCTGGGTCAACGAACAAAAAGTAAACTCCAATTAATGTAAATAACAAGTATACCAATAATTCTCTTCTCCTCAGTTTCCCTTATTATCTTCGGAAGAAATACGAAATTGGCTAACATTCCCCTGTTTCATTGTCCGCTTTTCTCTTCCTATTTCATGTACTTGGTTCAACTGCAAATTTCCATCCATATGGTACTCAGAAAAAACTCGTCCCATCTGGAACGAGCCTTAAAACAAACAAATTCATTCTCAGAGTTTATCGGACAATCATTTTATTGACCAACCTCTTCACGAATCAATTGGTTCACTAATTGTGGATTTGCTTTTCCTTTTGTTGCTTTCATCACTTGTCCAACTAAAAATCCGAGTACTTTATCTTTACCACTTTTTAATTCTTCTACAATAGCTGGATTTGCTGTCAATACATCGACAACTGCTGTCTTGATAGCACCTTCATCACTGATTTGAACCCAGCCTTTTTCTTCTACAATAGCAGAAGGTCTCTTACCTGTAGTTAGGATTTCCTTGAGGACATCTTTTGCAATTTTACTGCTAATGGTTCCTTTTTGGATCAAGGTAATCATCTCAGCTAAATGACCAGAAGATAATGGTGTATCTTTTAGTTCCAATCCGTTGCTATTTAGATAACCCAATACTTCTGAGAGCAGCCAATTGGATGCTAATTTTGGATCTGCACCTTTTGAAACTGTATCCTCAAAGAAATCAGCCAATGCACGACTCGAAGTAAGTACTCCTGCATCATAAGCTGGAAGCCCGAATTCACTTTGGTATCGAGCTACTCGCTTATCTGGAAGTTCAGGAAGCTGTGCTTTGATTTCTTGTTTCCATGCTTCATCAATTTGCAAGCGCACCAAGTCTGGCTCTGGGAAATAACGATAATCATGAGCTTCTTCCTTGGATCGCATGATTTTAATGGTATTTAGTTCTTCAGACCAACGAAGGGTTTGTTGAATTACTTTTTCCCCATCATCTAAGACTTCCGCTTGACGAACTTCTTCAAATTCCAATGCACGCTCTACGTTACGGAAAGAGTTTAAATTTTTCAACTCGGTTTTTGTGCCAAATTTGTCTGCACCAACCAACCGCAGGCTGATGTTTGCATCACAACGCAAGGATCCTTCTTCCATTTTCACATCGGAAACGCCAGTGTATTGAATGATCGACTTGATCTTTTCTAAGTATGCTTTTGCCTCTTTTGGAGAACGCAAATCTGGTTCAGACACGATCTCGATTAACGGTACACCCACACGGTTAAAATCAACAAGCGAGGAATCTCCATCGTGATTTAACTTTCCAGCATCTTCTTCCAAATGAAGACGAGTGATACCAATTCGCTTTGTTTCTCCATCCACTTCAATATCAATCCAGCCATGTTCTCCAATTGGTTGATCAAACTGGGAAATTTGATATGCTTTTGGCGAATCTGGATAGAAGTAATTTTTCCGGTCAAATTTGGTGTTCTCTGCAACTTGGCAATTGAGCGCCATAGCAGCTTTCATCGCGAAGTTTACCGCTTGTTTATTTAACACTGGCAGGACACCAGGATGCCCCAAGCAAACGGGACATGTCTGCGTATTTGGCGGAGCTCCAAAAGAAGTTGAACATCCGCAAAATATTTTGGTGTTGGTAGCAAGCTCTACGTGTACTTCCAATCCGATTACTGTTTCATACTTGCTCATGCTTTAACTCCTCCTAGTGCAGGTATTGCAAGCGTCCCAGCTGATTGTTCATAAGCATGAGCAACACGAAGGACAGTCTCTTCTGCAAAGGCCTTACCGATAATTTGCAATCCAACAGGAAGTCCGTTTGCTAGCCCTGCTGGTACACTGATTGCTGGTAATCCAGCTAAGTTGATCGGAATCGTACAAAGATCATCGAGATACATCGTCAATGGATCAGATATTTTTTCTCCGATACGATATGCAGTGGTTGGTGCTGTAGGTCCTACGATTACATCATGGTTAGCAAAAATATGATCGAAATCTTGTTTGATCAGCGTACGAGCTTTTTGTGCTTTTACATAGTAAGCATCATAGTAACCAGAACTAAGAGCATAAGTACCAAGCATGATACGGCGTTTTACTTCTGGACCAAATCCATTGCTTCTGGACTGTTCGTAGATATCCAAAAGGTTTTTTCCTTGACGCACCCCATAACGAATACCATCAAAGCGAGCTAGGTTAGAAGAAGCTTCTGCTGGAGCAAGTATGTAATAAGTGGCCACTGCATATTCCAAGTTTGGTAGAGATACTTCGGAGATATGTGCACCTAACTCTTCTAGTTGTTTCACTGCTTTTTCAATCTGTTCTCTTACTGCTGGATCAATTCCATCTCCCAACATCTCACGAGGAACGGCTACTTTTAGCCCTTTGATTTCCCCTGTTAATGCGGAAAGATAATCGGGTACTTCTTTTGCAACTGAAGTTGAGTCCGACTCGTCATGTCCAGCGATAGTTTGCAGAACATAAGCAGCATCTTCAACAGTTTGGGTCACTGGTCCCACTTGATCCAATGAAGATGCAAAAGCAACCAAACCAAAACGAGATACACGTCCATATGTAGGTTTTAATCCAACAACTCCACAAAAGGCAGCAGGCTGGCGAATAGAACCACCTGTATCTGATCCCAGTGCAAAAGTTACTGCTCCTGTTGCAACTGCGGCTGCTGATCCCCCACTTGAACCCCCAGGAACACGGGTTATATCCCACGGATTTTTCACAGGATGAAAACTAGAATTTTCATTCGATGATCCCATCGCAAATTCATCCATGTTGGTTTTTCCCATGATAATCGCATCTGAGGAAAGCAATTTTTCTACTACTGTTGCGTTATAGATAGGTTGATAGTTTGAAAGCAATTGGCTTGCGCAAGTAGTGGTTATACCTTCTGTGCAGAGGTTATCTTTCACACCTGCTGGAATCGCTGCAAGTAAGCCTCTCTCTGAGCTGGTATTTAGCTTTTGCTCAAGTTCCTTTGCTTTTTTCCTAGCGCCCTCTTCATTGATAGCAAGAAAAGAACCTATTTCTGGTTGTACTTCCTTGATTCTCGTTAGAGAATCTTCTACTATTTCACTTACTGTCCGTTCTTTTTTTGCTAATTGACGATGTATTTCACGTATGGACAATCGATTTTCCTCCTATTCTTCAAACACCGCAGGTACGCGGAATGAACCATCTTTTTGATCAGGTGCATTGAGTAAAACTTTTTTTCTATCAAGTGATGGTTTCACGGTATCTTCACGCATCACATTCACAATCGGATAAATATGGCTGGTTGGCTCTACATTATCCGTATCTAGCTCATTTAATTTCTCTGCAAATTGCAGAATATCATTTAATTGACTTGTAAATTGTGTTTTTTCTTCTTCTGACAACGACAATCGAGCAAGTTTCGCCACATGCTCTACTTGCGCGCGATTTATACTCATATCCGTTCACCCCAATATGTAAACATTGCCTCCAGTATAGCATAAGCAATGGTCAGATTTATAGTTTTGAAGTAGGTTTGTTTGGAAGAAGGTTACTCTAATGTTTTATTAATAGATGATGTCATCATACCAGATGTATCTTAATAATTAATTAATTTCATTTTCTTCCATCTTTTTATTACAATATATATAAGTTGTCCATCTCTTTCAGAAAGGTCTCATCATGATCCCATTAGAAAACCTCATGGAGGAAATCTTCGCCATCGTCCGTCAGACACCGAAAGGAGGACAGATCAGGCTCTCTTCTAAGCTCCTGGAGAAGTTCCGCTCCAGTCCTGGAGAGATAGGGAATCTCGGAGCTCAGATCGGAAAGGAACAAATCCTTCTGAGCGATCTGTTCCGCCTGCTCTGGGAGTACTCCCAGATAGACACAAATACCAAGCAGGTGCAGCTTCCTCTGACGGCAATTAAGGCCCTTCGAGCATACATGAATTTTCTTGAAGGTGAGGGAGACTATGAAACCGCGCTCAAGGCATTCAACAAGGCATATAAGCAAGCCGAGCGTGTAACTGCTCCGAAGGTAGATGAATGAAACAACTGAATAAATGTCCTAGGGAAAAATTACTAGGATGCAAAACACCCGGACACATTTCTATGTCCGGGTGCGTAATCTGTGAATCTATTTTTGAGAAGAAACTACTACGTCCTTACTCTCCAACGTAAAAATCTGCCCATGTTCAGTTAAAACAATTCGATCTTTTTCCTCACCAGCTGCCTTTAATAACCGTTGCAATGGTTCTTCCACTGGTTCTTGCGATAATACAAAGGTATTCCAGTGTATCGGAATCAATAATTTCGCTCCAGTATCCAAAAACATCTGCCATGCTTGTTCTGGAGTACAATGATGTCGTTGAAAAGCATCTGGAGAATAAGCTCCAATTGGCATAAATGCTAAGTCTATTTCGCCTTTTTCCGCAAGCCAGGAAAAATCTGGTGTATAAGCAGTATCTCCAGGGAAGAAAATACGTGTATTGTTTCGTTCTATCAAATAACCAGTAAAACCATAACTGTGATTCCAAGGGAAACGATTTCCCCAATGCTTTACAGGTACAGCTTGGATGGTTACATTTTCATCTATCGTTAAGGTTTCTTTCCCGCTTAGTTCCCTCACTTCCGTAAAAGGCAGGCGTTTTAACAAACCAGAAGTCCCACTAGCTGTGATGACTTTTGTATTTTTATTTGCGATTCGTTTTAAGGTTGGCATGTCAAAATGATCCATATGACCATGAGACAACAAAATTAAATCAACTGGCCCGATATCTTCCAAGCGCAGTGCGGGTGCGATATGTCTTGCAAGACCCATCTGATAAAACCCAAGGGAGACGCCGACTTTATGTCCAAAGACTGGATCAGTCAAAATACGATATCCATATAAATTGATGAGAACCGTAGAATGACCTATCCAACCGACTGTTACTCTATCGGAACTCCAGGTGGAGGGTTCCAAATATTGAAATGGTTTTTTAAAGCTAACTTTTGCACTGTATCGCCAACGCATAAACAGGAAAAGAACTACACTAAGCAGACACAAACCTACAATAACGAGGAGTATCCAACCTATTATTTCCATTTTGACATATACTCCTTTTGCAAGAAATCCTAACTTATTCTAAAATAGCATAGGGAAGCGAATAAATATATCACAAATTATTCAAAAATAAAATAACTAGCTTGATCTTCGGAAAGGAAGATTCTATGATACGCCTATTTGCCACTGATCTAGACGATACCTTATTGAACCATGAAAAACAAATTGATCAACACAATTTGGATGCACTCGAAAAACTTCAACAATTCGGTGTGCAAGTTGCTGTTGCTTCAGGTCGCAACGAAGTAGAAATAGATCATGTGATCAAAAACGTACCTGGTGATTTCCATCAAATCTGTCAAAATGGTGCGTTTATTTATTTGAATACAGGAGAAAAAATTTACGACGGCTACTTTGAACCCGAATTAGCCAAACGAATCCATCAAGTGGGCAAGGAAGCTGGAGTTTATTGCTTTATTGGGACAGCACGCCATATGTACATCTCCGAAAAAAACTCGTTTATCGAAAGAAAATCCGAACAAGTTTCGATCCATTTAGAACTTGATCCAACGATCGAAAAGCGCATAGGAACC
The DNA here is from genome assembly GCF_009831235.1 of Shimazuella alba. Classification (GTDB taxonomy): domain Bacteria; phylum Bacillota; class Bacilli; order Thermoactinomycetales; family Thermoactinomycetaceae; genus Shimazuella; species Shimazuella alba. The sequence continues at coordinate 218,696 of NZ_WUUL01000005.1, forward strand.
GACTTTTTGCCTAGTAAATTTTGCTACTTAGGGGAAGGACCTGAACTACAGCAGTTGAAACAATTGATGCTCAAAACATTCCCTGGACAAATCGACGTATTTATCTCCGCTCCCCACTGCTTGGATGTCATGCCATTAGGAGTTAACAAAGGCAATGGCATTGGTCACCTGGCTAAACACCTTGGAATCGATATTTCCGAAGTAGCTTGTATTGGAGACTCCGAAAACGATATCCCCATGTTCCAAGTCATCCCTCACAACTTCGTGATGAGTGTGGCAAAACCTTCCGTCAAACAAGTAGGGAAGCATGTGGTCGACCATGTTTCAGAAGCAGTCGACTGGGTATTAAAATATAATGAAAACCTTACACTACAACAAAAATAATAGGCTTATCGTTCATAAAAAAGATTAGGATTCAGAAAAGGAAAATAGTCGAATTCTAATCTTCTTTCATTGAATACAATTAGGTGAAATTTATCAGAAGCTTAGGATATAATGAATGAAATGATGTCCCGTTAGGTGAAGGGAAGCTCTCATGAGCAGCAGCCTGGTATACTCGACCAAGTCCGGCGACCCGTCCTGTGACACTCGGGATGTCCAGGACATCAAGTCCCTCATCCGAGCAGAACTTAATGACCTCCAGTTCGCTGGCTGGGGTGAAGACGATGAGCGCGTGCAGAAACTGCGTGCGATCGTTGCTCTGTTCGGCGAAGGAAAGATCAACGATGCATTCGTGAAGATCGTGGACTACGTTCATGATCACGGCTCCTACAATGTCAATGATGCGGTTGACATCATCGAACAGATGGACATGCCCGAGGATCGCTAGTGAAGCAGCAGCTTCCCTGATGGGGCATTACGCCAGATCTTACGTAAGTGAGCTCTGGCACCCCACTTTCCATTGTTTCAAAAATTGCATGATCATAATGAATCATTTTTCTATATTTCCGAATGCTCTAAGCGAACAATAGTATAGATAAAGTCATAAGAACACTACCAAACTGAATTGCAATTACAATGAAAAATTTTTGGTATGGACAAGGTATTCACCAAACAAGAAAAGGAACATCTCTTTCCACTTGGAGATGTTCCTTTTCATATCTTAATAAATTAATTTCCTTTGTTCGCTTCGCTTTTCGTAACTTTCTTCTCTTCGTCATCCAAAACGCCACTCATGCCATTTTTGAACTCACGAAAGCTTTTACCGACTGCTTTGCCGAGCTCTGGTAGTTTTTTTGGACCGAAAAGGAGGAGTGCGACGATCACGATGAGAATCCATTCAAAACCATTTATGCCCATCTTTTTCCCTCCTCTGCTTTGCTAACCATTTTATATTATACTACCAAAGACACAAAAACCAATACGGAAAATCTTACATCCGTTTATGGAATTGTCTATTCGACGTTTGTAAAACAAATGAAGTTCTTCTTCTAATTGTGGTCGGCTTCACAAAAACAAGCCATCCTTTCCTTTTTTGATGCAAAGAAAGAATAGCATGTTTTTTCGTTTGGGAGACTATTTTGTGATCCGTTTGATGAAAATCTATGGTGACTCTTTTTGGAGTAATACCACTGCGTACTGTATCGAATTTCCCATCTTCATGCCAATCTTTATCTATAGAAAAAAGTTATTATCGGCGGGCACATCAGGATACTGTTTTCCTGATGCACCCTCACACCTACACGGTGGGCTTGACGATCTTGCGGAACGCCTCGACCTCATCCCTCACCTGCTGGGAAAGATCAAGCTTCAGCCACAGGTCAAGCAGTTCCATCCAGAGCTGCTCACACTTGTCAATCAGCTCACGCTGGGGACGGGAGTCCTCGTGAAGTGCGAACATCCCCTGCTGGAAGAAATCCTGACCCTTGAGCCAGCTCGGGAAGCGGAACTCACGGATCTCCTTCCCTCCGTACAGCGGAGAGAGGTAGCACTCGACATTCCCCTCGAACGCTCGGAGTGCAGTGTCGATCAGGTCCGCCTGTCCGATCCATTCGAACTCGAACTGCTTCAGGCGAGCCTTGAAGGCACTGATCTGCTTCAGCAGCTCGAAGCTGGGAAGCTCGTTGGGTTCACTGGTCTGAAGACGCTGCTCCAGGTTCGCGAAGATGGCCAGGTCGTTGTCCGACGGCTTGTTGCGGTCGTCGAAGTTGTGCTTCTTGATGAAGCTGAGCTGCTTGATGAACTCCTCGCGCGAGATGTCCTGACCGAGCAGGATCACGAGGTTGTACCAGACGGCGCCCACGATCGAATGAAGCTGGTAGGTGTTCTGGTTGTCGGTCACGTTAGATACCTTTCGGTAGGACTGGACTTGTTGACTTGCTTTTTATTTTACCATTGCATATAAGAAGAACAAATATTTAATAAATGAAAAGATAAAGAACACTGATAAATTAGATGAGTACCACAGAAAATGCTTTTTTGTTAACAAATCACAGAAAAACATTTGTTCTAATGATTCTTTCTATTGTTCTACTTATCATAATAGTAGCCTAGTTGGTCTATTACTATATTTCCTTTAGCTTAATAGGCATGTGGGTGTTTGTTCATCTTCTATTCATACAGATCCTCTATACTTAACTTAAGATTGGAAACGGAAAGGAGAGTTCAAGATGGCTCGTATTTTAGTAGTGGATGATGATGATCATATCCGCGAAGTTATTAGCATCTTTTTAAAACAAGAAGGATTCGATGTATATGAAGCCATTAATGGAAAAGACGCACTGCAACAGCTAGATATTATTCAGATAGATATGGTTATTTTAGATATCATGATGCCTCAAATGGATGGATGGGAACTATGCTTGGAACTGAGAAAGTTTTATGATTTCCCTATCCTGATGCTCACAGCGAAAGGAGAGACAACTGATAAAGTCAAAGGATTTAGAGTTGGAACAGATGATTACTTAACAAAACCATTTGAAACAGAAGAACTCATCATGCGGGTAAAAGCATTGCTCCGGCGGTATCAAATCATCTCCTCGAACCGTGTAAATCTAGGAGAGATACTCTTGGATCGTTCTCGGCATGAAATCTTTTACAACCAATCCCCTATTTCTATCCCACTCAAAGAATTTGAACTCTTATTCGAATTTGCTAATTACCCCAACAGAACCCTTACGAGAGAACACTTGATTGAGCGTATTTGGGGATATGATTTCAATGGAGATGAACGAACAGTCGATGTGCATGTCAAACGTCTACGCGAACGGTTTCCAGAAGGACGATTTGGATTCGCTATCCGTACTGTTCGAGGATTGGGGTATCGCTTAGAGGTAGCAAAAAATGTCTAAAGGCAAAAAACTACTTGGCAGTATCACAGGTATTAGTATTGTTGTCCTTTTCTGGTCTATTGCATATTGGTTGGTAAATCTTTTATTCCCCATATTGGGAATCGTAACGAATGAGTATGTTAAAGATCTCCTCGTCGGCGTACTTGGTTTTTTACTGATGATATCCACCATTTATCTTATCGGAAAGCTTTTTCACTCTCATCGTGACGATGTTTTTCATATCATTGTGGATGCCATCAAACAAATTAGCAAAGGCAACTTCAAAGTAAAATTAAATCTTGATCGAGTTAATAAAGGACATCCATTTGCTACGATTGCAACGAGTATTAACAATATGGCAGAGGAATTGAATGAAATGGAGACGATGAGACAAGCGTTTATCTCCAATGTTTCGCATGAGATTCAGTCCCCACTCACTTCTATTCGAGGGTTTGCGCGAGCTTTACAAAATGATGATATTACACAAAGCCAACGCAGTCATTATATCGAAATCATCATAACAGAAAGCATCCGTCTATCAAAATTGAGCGATAATCTAATGAAATTAACCTCTTTAGAATCCGATCATCCCTTTACTGCAAAACCATACCGATTGGATAAACAACTGCAACAAATCATTTTGGTTAACGAACCTCAATGGTTGGCAAAAAATATGACAGTAGAACCTATCCTATCGGAGGTAGAAATTACAGCAGATGAAGATTTACTCAATCAAGTATGGACAAACCTTTTGCATAATAGCATGAAGTTTACCAACGAACATGGGACTATCACGATCAGCTTGGAACTAGTGGGTGATAATGCGATTATCCAATTCGAAGATACAGGTGCAGGTATATCGCCTAAAGATCAACTCCACATTTTTGAGCGATTTTACAAAGGAGATAAATCTCGCAATCGAAACGAAGCTGGAAGCGGACTTGGGCTTTCAATCGTAAAAAAAATCGTTGACTTACACCACGGAACCATTGAAGTGAAGAGTAAAATAGGAAAAGGAACGAAAATATCTATCTCCATTCCTTCTCGATACAGCAAGCGATAAAAGATACTAGAAATACCTTTTTTTGCTATATAGACAAAACTTTTTGGGTTCCAATGCTTTACAATGATTTTAAGTATTGGAGAAGGAGGAGTTAGATGACAGAAAAAAAATTTAGTAGGATGTCCCTTGCAAGCATTGCTTTTCTTACCAGTCTCTGCATTCAACCACAATGGACAGGAGCTGTAGAGGATAATCCAACCAAAGGTGAAATCGTTTTCAGCGAAGACTTTCAAGACCTCCAAGTCGGTGAAAATAAAAAGTGGGGATGGAAAACAGGAGCATACGAATTTTGCACGAGAAATCCCAAAAATAACAAATATGATAATTTGACTACTGATGCTATGAAAATCTTAGATGGTAACTTGCATATCAAAGCTACCAAAAATCAAGATGGTTCTTGGAATACAGGTCTCCTCACTACAGGTGATTCTTGTGATTCTGGAGGAAATCAGTTTCTTGTGAAACCAGGAGACTTTATGCTCACACATGTAAAACTTCCTACTGGAAATGTTGGCGCATGGCCTGGATTTTGGACGTGGAAAGACGGAGGAAATGAAATAGATGCTTTTGAATGGCATTCGGACAAGCCTCACCTTTTGGAGTTTACCAATCATGTTAATCCCGCTGTCCACTATTATGAAAATAAAACCCTCATAGGATCAGGAAAATGGATTTATATTGGTGTGAAATTAGGAGTAAATAATAACACATGGTATGTTGGTACCACTAAAGACGATTTACAAGCGGTTTGGTCTGATCAAACAGGAGTAGGTGCAAATTGGTCTGCATACATGATTGCCAATTTATCTGTAAGCAGCGACAATCGAGCACCAAAAGGGGATCAATCTATCGATTATTTGATTGATTCCATTCAAGTATTTCGATAATACAAATATTACAGTATAATACTAATATTCCTACTACAGAAGAGGATCCCATGATCATCCAGGCTGTTGAAACCATCGAAGAAGCCAAAGCAGCTATCGCATGGCTCGACCACCAAGTGTTTGAGCACGAAGTGAAGCAACAGATCAAAATCTTGGCAGAATTTGCGGATGGAGGATGCCTTCTCTTTTGCGACTACCAAGAACAGATCGAAGCTGAGATTGCTCGGGTTCGCAACGGTGATCCACTCAAGTTGGATTACCACCCAGTAGTCGCTGCTCTGATCTACTTCTTCGCTAGGCACTGTAGATAAATTTATGGGGGCCTACTCTAGTAGGATGGATGTGATAAATCGATAACTCGAAAAGTCGCATCCTCCCATAAACAATGCAAAGCTCCTTTACAGGGGCTTTTTCCATTTTCCAACAAATTGTTGGAAAAATACAGCAGACAACCAAGCTGTGATTTTATTTTTATTCGTAATGATGTATAATAATTCATATAACTGATTCATTACCTTTTTGAAGGAGTAGAATGAATATCTCCATTGTCCAAGTCCTTTCGACGATCGATGAGACAGTACAACAAATAAAAAAAGATATTTCTCATTTCCGTCGTCATGGAGATTTGCATGAAGATACCATTATTGCTCTAGAATCTCGTGTAAAGGACTACTGCTTCCTGCGCCACTTTATCCTTACAAAGGATCAACAGAACCATACATCTTGGGTTCAGATTGTGATTGTGGATGCGAAAAGGATGAAAAAAAACAAAAAGTTGTTTGGTGTGTATTCCAAACAAATGCTAGAGATTGTTCTTCCCTATCTCGCTCATACCCTATTTTGCAACTGAGAAAAATGGTGATGGCATACGAAGTTGTCCATCACCAAAAAAACCCCCACTCGCTCTTGCGAATGGAGGTTGTAATTCCTATAATGCTTCTGAAATAGATTGTGCTTGCAAGAATAACAAGAGGTAGTCACGTCCACCAGCTTTGGAGTCTGTACCAGACATATTAAATCCACCAAATGGATGAACACCAACCAATGCACCAGTACATTTGCGGTTAAAGTAAAGGTTTCCAACATGGAACTCTTTGCGTGCTTTTTCCAATTTGAGACGATCGCGACAAATCACTGCACCAGTCAAACCAAATTCGGTATTATTGGCAATTTCAAGTGCATGATCAAAACTATCCGCCTTGATAAATGCGAGTACTGGTCCAAAAATTTCTTCTTGAGAAATACGAGCTTGTGGATCAACATCAGCAATAACAGTAGGCTGAATAAAATATCCACTATCATCTCCTTTTTCTCCACCAGCTACAAGGCGCCCCTCTTTTTTACCTATCTCGATGTATTCCAGAATTTTGTTATATGCCTTGTCATCTACAACAGGACCGAGGTCAATCGTGATATCGTCTGCTTCTCCAAGTTTTAAGCTCTTTGTTTTCTCTGTTACTTTTGCTAGTAATTCATCATATACATTTTGATGAACAATCGCTCTGGAACATGCAGAACATTTTTGCCCTGCAAATCCAAATGCAGACTTCACAATAGAATCCGCTGCTAGATCAATATCAGCATCTTCATCTACCACGATCGAATCTTTTCCGCCCATCTCTGCAACTACTCGTTTGATCCATTTTTGTCCTGGGGCTGTTTTCGCTGCTTTTTCATTGATACGAAGTCCTACTTCCCTAGAACCGGTGAAGGAAATAAAACGAGTCATTGGATGTTGAACAAAATACTCACCCACAACTGGACCTGGTCCTGGAACATAATTCACAACTCCTGCTGGCAGACCTGCTTCCTCCAAAATCTTCACAAATTGATAAGCGATTACATTTGTTGGAGTAGCTGGTTTTAACACAACTGTGTTCCCTGCAACAATGGCAGATGTCGTCATCCCAACCGTAATGGCAAGCGGGAAGTTCCATGGAGGAATAACTGCTCCAACACCAATTGGCAGATAGACTAGTTCATTCTGCTCTCCCACCAATGGAGTTACAGGTTGACGTTCGCTGAGACGAAGCATTTCTCTACCATAAAACTCCATGAAATCAATCGCTTCCGCGGTGTCACCATCTGCTTCCGGCCAGCTTTTCCCTGCTTCCAAGACCATCCAAGCAGAAAACTCATGCTTTTTGCGTCGAAGAATAGCTGCTGCTTTAAACAGTACACTGGCACGCGCCGCTGGTTCCACATGTTTCCACCATGCAAAAGCATCTACTGCGGTTTGCATGGCATGTTCTGCTAGTTTCTCATCCGCTTCGTTTACCACACCAATTACTTGCTTTGTATTCGAAGGATTAATGGAGTCCACTTTGTTCTCAGTTTTGATATGTTTTCCGCCGATAATAAGATCGTATTCTTTACCAAGTTGCGATCTCACCTTATCTAAAGCATCCTCAAATGCTTTGCGGTTTTCTTTTTGGGAGAAATCAGTAAACGGTTCATTGCGAAATGGAATCATCGATATACTTCCTCCTACATTTTTTTATATCTCGATAAAATTGTAACGCACCAAAACACGAAAAACAATCATTCACACCACTTCATTGTCTATTTCTCGTATAATTTGTATAATAATAACAATAAATTAAACTTTATTTGTGATAAATTCATAAGTAGGTGTAGACATATGTCAATTACAAGAAAAATTGTATTATCGCTTGCTGCCAATCGAGTTGTTCGCTCTATTGCTAGCAAATACGGCTTAAAACTGGGCGCTGGACGTTTTATTGCTGGTGTTACGCTAGAAGAAGCCATCAAACGGACAAAAGAACTCAATGAGCAAAACTTATGGGTAACCCTCGATCATTTAGGGGAAAGCATCACCTCCAAGCAAGAAGCGTCGGAAGCAACTCGTATAGCGATCGATACCTATGCAGCCATTTCCCAAGCAGGATTAATCAAAACAAATGTTTCCGTTAAGTTGACACAACTTGGTTTAGATATAGATTCTTCCTTTTGCTTAGAAAATATGAGAAAAATTACTGCCAAAGCAAACGAAACAAATAATTTTTTACGAATCGATATGGAGGATACTCCACGTATTGATGTAACAATGGAAATTTTCCAAAGCCTCTTATCCGAATTTGGAAGCGCTGTCATTGGTATCGTCATCCAATCTTACCTCTACCGATCAAAAGCAGATGTAGAGAAGCTTGGGAAGCAAGGGGTGAACCTTCGAATTGTAAAAGGCGCATACAAAGAACCAAAAGAAGTGGCATTTCCAGCAAAAAAAGATGTTGATGATCAGTTTATCGCATTAGTAAAACAACATCTTTCCAATGGTGCCTATACAGCCATTGCTACGCATGATGAGAATATGATTCATCCTTTACTTGCTTGGATCAAAGAGAACAACATAGCGGATCATCTCTACGAATTTCAAATGCTATATGGAATCAGAAGTGATCTTGCAAGAAAGTTGGTAGCAGAGGGCTACAAAGTGAGAGTTTATACACCGTTCGGTAAAGAATGGTACCCCTATTTCACGAGACGTCTCGCAGAAAGACCTGCAAATGCTTTGTTTATCCTTAAAAATTTATTTAAAAAGTGAAGAAACCATCCTAACGATTGACTGATATAGCTTATAAAATGATAACCTTCATCATATTTAGGAAAAAGAGCCCAAATGTGCTCTTTTTTTATATTACTTGAAACCCTCCCTTCACCTACGCTAACGCTTAGAAATAGGAATTATTGGATAATTCTTAGTACCTCAAGGAAGTGAACCAAGCTCAAACGGTAGTCCCTACAGCGATTATTCGCAAACCTTCTTGCAAAATATTCATAGCTGCGTTGATATCTCGATTATGAGAAACACTCCGTGCTGGGTACGTCCATTCTCTCCATTGGAGATCCTTTACCGCTTTGTTTTTGCATTCCACAACGGAAGCAGCGTTGGCCTTCCCGACCTTCACTAGCGTTCAACCATTGTGTCTTGTATTCAAGCATGGAAACAAACCTCAAACCAGGATGCATTGATATCTTCGGTAGTATCTGGGAGCGTATTATTTCTCCATTCGAAAGGATGGCGAAATGCTTTCATCCTAAGTCGATTCCGATCGCTTTCTCTTTCCCACTGGAAGATAAGGACAATAGTTCTTCTCACAAAGAACCGAAAAAAAATATTTTCCTGATGGCGTACGGCGAACAGTGGCAGAGAGAATACGCCCTTCTACTACCTTCGACTTGACAAACTTTACCCAAGCCCAGCTTCGGGAGTTTCATCTTATTTCCCTTGATACCCCCTACTGGTAATTAATTTTTCTTTTCGATCTTGGTAGTGTAAGATTGGAGTAAGTTCCGCTTCTTTTTGAAATGAGGGGCCTCGTTCTGCTTTTGGAAGAAACGAAGAAAAGCATCATCAACATTCCGTAAAGAGGATTGCAACGCATAGGCATCTGCTTCTTCTAGCCAATGAAACTGTTGTTTCAAATTAGAAGCTTGGCGCAAATCGAATAGGTGAACCCTTTCCCCGTTTCCTGTAAGTATCGTTCCATTTTGCTAAGAAGTGATTGAACTTATGGATGGAAATGGCTTGTTTTTTTGTTGGATACAAACGAAAAAAAACGGAATGCTTGGTGCTTTCTCCTTTCTAGTTTTTAAGGCTGATGATACACATGGAAACAAAAAAAGGAAATATTCCGGTGCAAATTCCTTTCGGCTAACTCCGAACCGACATTCACCACCCACTTAGCTAATGCTTGAAGTGGGAGTACTCTTTCGGAGGCGAGATTGATAGAAACAAGACCAATAAAGCTTCGCAGTTTACCGTGAATTACGAAAGGGGCAAAGGAAATGGAACTGCAAGAAGAAATCCTATCCATTTTATCCGAGAATGCTCGACTCACGATGGAACAAATCTCCCATATCGTAAACCAACCGATTGATATTGTACAAGAAACCATTGATACATTGGAAAAAAATCAAGCTATCATTGCTTATCAATGTGTGATAGATTGGAAAAAAATCGGGAAGCAAAGAGTTCGTGCACTCATTGATGTGCAAGTTACTCCTCAACAATCTTATGGTTTTGATGTGATCGCTAAACGAATAGCTATGTATGAAGAAGTAGTGAATGTCTATCTGATGTCTGGAGCATATGATCTATCCATCTCATTGGAAGTGGATTCACTCGAAGCTGTTGGTCGATTTGTAACCGAAAAACTTGCCCCTCTTGATTTTGTCGTTAATACCCGAACGCACTTTATCTTAAAAAAATTCAAAGAAGCAAATGTACTCCTTGACACGGAAGGGCCAGATAACCGATTGCATATTGCTCCTTAACTATGGAAGAAGGTTGTGTTGACATGGATTTAGAGTCGAAACTATCTCCGATTGTAAGAGATATGGCTCCATCTGGAATTCGTCGTTTTTTTGATTTGGTAACTCAAATCCCCGATGCTATATCTCTTGGGGTAGGAGAACCTGATTTTGTGACTCCATATCATATTCGAAAAGCTGTGACCGAATCCTTAGAACATGGTCCAACTAGTTACACATCTAACCAAGGTTTACCTGAACTTTTAACCGCTATATCGGCATACTTAGAAAAACAATTCCACTTAAAATACCGAGCTGAAACAGAACTCATCACGACGTTTGGAGGAAGTGAAGCGATTGATCTCGCTTTGCGTGCTCTTATATGTCCAGGGGACGAAGTATTGGTTGTAGAGCCGTCCTATGTCTCTTATGAACCATGTGTTGTCTTAGCAGGTGGGATTCCTGTACCTGTAGCGACACATGCCAGTGAAGGATTCAAACTGCGAGTGGAAGATTTAGAACGAAGAGTAACACCAAAAACCAAAGCACTCATCATTTGTTTTCCTAATAATCCAACAGGTGCCATCATGACCGCAGAAGATTATGCTCCAATCGTAGAATTCGTCAAAAAACATGAGTTAATTGTTATTTCCGATGAAATCTATGCAGAGCTTACCTATGGTGGAAAGAAACATGTTTCCATCGCTTCTTTTGATGGAATGAAAGATCATACGATTTTAATCAATGGTTTTTCCAAATCATTTGCCATGACTGGCTGGCGAATTGGCTATATCGCAGCTCCAGAAGTTCTCTGGAAAGGGATGCTAAAAATTCATCAATACACTGCGCTATGCGCTCCTCGCATGAGTCAAATAGCTGCTCTTGAGGCTCTTCAAAACGGCATACAGGAATGCAACAACATGATGCAGCAGTATGATCGCAGACGCCGCTTTGTCGTTCACTCGTTAACAGAAATGGGCTTAATTTGCATGAATCCTGAAGGGGCTTTCTATGCCTTCCCGTCCATCGCTTCTACAGGACTTGATGCAGAGACATTTGCAGAACAACTGTTATTGGAAGAAGGAGTAGCTGTTGTTCCTGGGGGTGTATTTGGTCCAAGTGGTACAGAACATATTCGCTGTTCCTATGCTACTTCTTTGGAGAGGTTGGGAGAAGCGATGAAGCGGATGACGCGATTTGTTGATAGGAAAAGAGAAAAAAATGCAGATGATCTTCTGCGATTAGGATGAAAAAAGACCTGTACAGGTCTTTTTTTTGTTTGACAACTCCCCACGGCTTTAGCCGTGGGATTCTTGGGTAATCCTCGGTACTCCAAGGAAGTTTACCAAGCTTAAACCGTGAGCCCCACGGCAAGTAACCTTCTACCTTCTTGCAAAATGTTCTTTGCAGCATTAATATCTCGGTCATGGTGCTCGTTGCAATTGGGGCAAATCCATGCTCGTAGCTGTAGCTGCTTCACTTCTTTGTTTCGATGACCACAACACGAACAAAGCTGGCTGGAGGGAAAGGATTTTCCTACTTTCACCAATTTTCTTCCATATTCCTTCGCTTTGTATTCCAACATCAAAACAAACTCCGACCACGAAGCATCGGTGATCGATTTCGCCAACTTATGATTTTTCACCATGTTTTTCACTTGTAAATGTTCGATACTGATGACTTGGTTTTCGTTCATCAGTTTCGTGGATAGTTTATGTAAAAAATCATGGCGGGCATGGGTGATTTTTTCATGGATGCGGGCGACTTTGATACGAGCTTTGTGCCAGTTGGAGCCATCTTTTTTTCTTCGTGACATTGTTCGTTGCAGTTTTGCTAGCTTTTGTTCATAGTGGCGAAAAAATCGATTTGGCTTCCTTTTCGTTCCATCATCGAAAATGGCAAAGTCTTTCAGTCCTAAATCGATGCCAATGGCTTCTTTTCTCGCGGGGACGGATCGCAAGTAACATCCCTCACAAAGGATGGATATGTTGTATTTTCCCGTCCTGGTACGACGGATCGTGACAGACAAAATACGGCCACTTATCTCTCTGGATGGGACAAACTTTACCCATCCTAATTTTGGCAATTTGATCTTGTTTCCATCTATTTCGATGGTCGGTCTGCTATTTTTGGGATAGTTACACTGACTTGTATACGCTTGCAATCGATTTTTTCTGCTTTTGAAACGGGGAGCATCGTTTTGTTTTCGAAAAAAGCGCTGAAATGCATCAGCAAGATGTTGGAGGGTGTTTTGTAGGGAGGTAGAATCCACTTCTTTCAACCACGTTAATTCCCGCTTTTTCTCGGTCAGGGCACGTAGCCCTTTCCCCGTTTCTTGATACATTTTGTTCCATTCACCAAGAAAATAGTTAAACACAAAACGGCTACAGCCGATGGATTTGCGGATCAGCATTGCTTGTGTTTTGGTTGGTCGAAGACGGTAGGAAAATGCTTTATGCATGAGATCACCTCCTAGTTGGAATTTTGCGAACATTATAGATCGTATGTTTGTTTTTTGTCAAGCATATTCAAAAATTATCCTCCCAGCTTGCTTTCATCCCACTACCCCTACCGTGGGTTTTCTCGCTCGCAATGATATAATAAAAGCTAGAAAAAGAAAATTTGAGCTTCTATAGGAGAATCATGAATTGGCTTATTCAGAAGACGGAAGAATTCTCAACTGAAAAAGGAAAGCTCTACGCATATATCGGTTTCCATGGATCGATGAAAATCACTCTGGAAGTATCCTCTCGTGATCAGGTGCATTGGACAGAGAATGTTGTTCATGCACGAGGAGCATTTGTATTCATCGATTATACTGCGCCAAATGCAGATAAAGAGCAGATGGTGCATTTTGAACTTGATGAAGATCAGGTATTCTCCATCCGAAGGGGACAGAACTTCTTCCAGATCGAGACCAAGGGACGAAAGAAAGCTTTCTGCTACCTTTCAAATGGGACTTTCATCCCGGATTCGAAACGACTGAGGAAGCAAGTAACCGTTCATGATCAACTGGATTAAGAGTTAGCTCAAAAGAGACCAGGTAGTCGCCTGGTCTCCTGCTTTTTTATACTTATAACTAGTGGATAGCAAAATAATGTTCAATCATTCTCTACTTCGGTATAATATAGTGGTCAACCACACGTAAGGAGAAAAAATGTCTTCTGTTTGGAAACTGGAGAAGCCCGTAAAGCGTGGTTATAAAGAGAAGAACCGAAGTGGCATCAGCTTTATTGGTTCCTATGGGCCTCTTCGCATTACCATAGAGCCTGTAACAAATCAGACTCCTGAGTGGACAGATAGAAAGATTACTTGTTCCCAGGCATATGTAGCAATTGATCATAGCGAAGAAGATTCATATGTCTCTTTTAACCTCCGCAACAATCAGACTTTCTTGGTTCAGAGGGGACAGAAATACTTCCAAATCATCACCGATGGTCGAACAGAGACCTTTTTCTTCTTTAAGGGAGAAAAGTTTCTTCCAGAGTTTGATCGACTGAAAACTTGTGTTCAGATCGATACACACCACTTCTCATAATCATGAAAATGACCGGACTCTTACAAAGAGAGTCCGGTCACCTATTTATCAAAAGTCAATGATTCCGAAATTGGAGCGGGGCAGTGCAATATGCACTACCCCTATCCCCTAAGGGAACACTTAGGAGCCGAGGACCTCATCCACCAAAGAGAGGTGGGGCTTCAGGTCCTTGTACGCGGAGTAGGCTGTCTTGACGTGTCCCTCCTGCGTGAAGTCATCATTGACGCCCCTCAACGCACTCTCCAGCCACTCGAGAGCACCAGCGATGTCATACGCCAGCATAGCAGCAGCATGGGCCTCTTCGAGCCGATCTGCTTCCGTCATAGCTCGAGATGCCTCCATCAGCTGACGGTAGCTGGATGTAGCATCCCGTACCGCCTTCTCACACTGCTGGAGCATGGTTTCGCGGATCTTCTTGATCTGCTCCCATGCGTCTTGGCACTTGGCTTCGTCATTCGTCCGCTCGTTCATGATGTCCTCCATCGGACCTTAGGTGATGTATTTTTATTGTATCAATTCCTTACTATTTTGAATACGATTGTTACTTTTGTCCTAGCGTATTTTATAGAATGTTCCAACTCCGCTGCTTCTTGGAAGATGTAAAACATCTCTTCTCATGCTTGTTTATCTAATGCAGATGGTACAAATCTCGCTTTTTAGAACCATTCTGTAAATGATTCTTCTTTTTATTAAATACTTATCGTACCATTGAGCTTTACCTTCTCCTTTATTCTTTCTAAAAAATTCACGTAAACTATCTTAAATACAATATTCTTAAAGTTTACATTATGTTTAAGTTTCGTTTTCCTTCGAAATGAAAGGGCTGAGCACTCTCCAAGTGCCCAGCCCCAATCTGTTTAAACCCAGCCTCTAGCAACCATCGCTTCTTCCACTCGCTTAATCGATTTGATATAAGCAGCGGTACGTAAATCCGTTTGATATTTCTTTGCGATTTCACTAACTTGATGATAAGCATCGACCATGATCGTTTCTAATTTGGATTTAACTTCTTCTTCGCTCCAGTAGTAATTCATGGCATTTTGTACACCTTCAAAATAAGAAACAGTAACTCCACCAGCATTTGCTAATATATCAGGTATCACCAATATACCTTTTTCAAATAAAACTTTATCCGCTTCAGGTAAGGTTGGACCATTTGCTGCTTCTGCTATGATCTTTGCTTGAATTCGATCAGCATTATCCAATGTAATCACATTTTCTAAGGCGGCTGGCACTAAAATATCAACATCCAGTTCGAGCAACTCATGAGAATCAATTTGATACTCTGACCCATAATCTAGAATGTTTCCTACATCTTTCAATTTCATGATCCGATCTACTTCTAGCCCATTTTGATCATAAACTGCTCCTTTCGAGTCACTTATAGCAACAACTTTGCTCCCTAACTCAGATAACAGTTTAGCCACATTACGTCCAGCATTACCAAATCCTTGAATGGCTATAGTTGCATTTTTTAATGGCTTACTGAGTTGTTTCATTGCCTCTATAACCGTAAATACAACGCCTTGTGCTGTAGCTTCACCCCGTCCTTTGGATCCACCAATGCTCAGAGGCTTTCCAGTAATAACACCTGGACTATAGGAGCCTTTTAATCTACTATAGGTATCCATCATCCAACCCATGATCTGTGGATTGGTATATACGTCTGGTGCAGGTATATCTTTATCTGGACCAATGATTTGAGCAATCGCTTCAAAAAATCTTCTACTCACTTGCTCTAATTCATTTTTGCTCAACGTTCGAGGGTCTACAATCACTCCTCCTTTCCCACCACCAAGAGGTAATCCGACAACTCCTGATTTAAACGTCATCCACATCGATAATGCTTTTACTTCATCTTCGTTCACATCAGGA
This sequence comes from Shimazuella alba, assembly GCF_009831235.1. Classification (GTDB taxonomy): domain Bacteria; phylum Bacillota; class Bacilli; order Thermoactinomycetales; family Thermoactinomycetaceae; genus Shimazuella; species Shimazuella alba. Next base: position 234,602 of record NZ_WUUL01000005.1, read on the forward strand.
TGAAAACGAATTCCTCCTTTTGTCGGTCCCATTGCATCATTATGTTGAGAACGAAATCCATCAAAGACACGAATTGATCCGTCATCCATTTTCACAGGAAAGGTAACTTTTAATACTCGCATAGGACGCTTTAAAATCTCTATCACATGCTGCTCAAGGCCTAAAAACTGTGCTGCTGTTTCAATTTGTTGTTGTGCTGTTAGAAATGGGTTACTTTGCTGTGCCATTAAATATTCCTCTTTCTATTGAATTTTTCAGCAGTACTATTTATTTTTGTTCTATTTTTTATATTATATTAAAATTTAGCATAATTATATCCATATTGGTAAGCTTGATCTAGCAAACTTTGAATATGTTTTGGGTTCGGACTCAAAGTATCATATAAATATGCCACTTTTGAATTCATGATCCCAGCGTAATTAGCGAGTCCCACATTTTGATAATGTTCAATCATTTTATCGTAACTTCTTTTTTCTAAATCTTTGGCTGTGGCTCCTGCTAATGTTAGCCACAAAACACGCTCATGATGAAGTTTGCTCGTACCATATGCAAACCCATAGTTCCATACTTTTTCAATATATCCTCTTAACATAGCTGGCATACTATACCACCAAAGTGGAAAAATATAGGCAAGAGCATCATGTTTCTTCATCCTAGCGATTTCTCTTTCTACTTCAGGAGAATATTTTTGTTCGATCTTGGACCAATCAGGTTCATCAGCCTCTCGTAATACGGGATCAAATCCGATTCCATGAAGATCTACTATCTCTGACTCATGTCCTGCATCTTTTAAACCTTGTTCAAAACGCTCTGCAACTGCAAACGTTAAGGAATTTTTTCTTGGGTGAGAAACAACTGTCAACACTTTCATTCTTACTCCCTGCTTTCTGTTTATTTATTTGTCTCTCATAAGCCTTCTGAGCAAATTGTAAGTGAAAAAAAAAGTAGCCTATATATCCTTTTATGTTAGGTACTTTTTATATTTTCCACTTACTTTTTTAATCACAGAATTTTCTTACTTTATAGACTTAGTAGAAACCTTGACCCCAAACTGCTCCAAACGCGACATTAATGCTTCTGGCTTCACGAGTGTTTCTGGTAAATGTAATCCTCCACTGGCTGGTTCCTGCCCATCCAATCCAAAAATACGTTCTACTGCAGTCAATACACCCATTCCTACTAGATGACCTTGCCCTTTCGGATCAGATACAGCAACACGGTGCTTGGCTTTTTCACCAGATTGCAGTATTCCTTCTATGTCAATATAAGTATCATGGGAAGGCTTGTCCCCAGCTAAAGTCCCAATCGAGTCCGCTTGTACATAATCCCATCGGATACTAGTTGCTCCAGTAGTACCTGCGAGACTTGGTAGATCAAGCAACGATACTGGGTAACCATCCAGCACACGATCTCCTATCTGTACTTTCCTCACATGATTAGCAGGATCTATCCAAATCCATTTGTTATCCTGTAGTAGAAGTGCTCGTTCTGTCAATCCTGCACTGTTTTCAAAATCACTTTGATTCATTGGCCCTAGTTTATCAAGATCATCATAAACACCAGCAATCTCAATAGAGTAAACTTGACTAAACTTTTCTGCAGCTTTTTGAGCAAGTAGAGTTATTACACCAGCATCTTGATGTGCTAAGAAAGCAATCGGTCTTTTTGGTGATGTTTGAATTCCTTTAAATAAGAGTGGTACCACTTGATCTGCTACTTCTGAAAGTCCAATATGGGCAATGCCATGTTTGATGGCTGCATGACTAAGGATATCAGATGCGTCTCGCAAAGCTGCTATAATAAGGTCATACTGCCCAAAATCAAACATTTCTATCGATTTTGGATTCTTCATATCGAGATAGATAGTTTTTGCATTACCTAATTCTTGAGCTAAAGCTTTTCCATTTTCATGATTTCTACCTGCGAGCGTAATTTCAACGTTTTTATATGCTTTTCTAATATTACGAGCAATGTTTGTACCAATAACTCCATATCCACCTGCGATTAAAATGCGTGATTTCATTTTGAAATTCCTCCAAATATTTTTTATAAGTTAGAGATAATATCATAAAATGTCCTCTCCCTACTCAAGCTGTAGATCTATTTTCACTGCGGACAAAGCACCTTCTTTGGTTGAGTTACTTGTGTGCCAATAAGCTATGTAGTATAAGCTAGAAACTAAAGATGAAAATAAAAATACCTTTCCATCCATACTTCACCTCCTTGCAGCATAGAACAGACATCTTCCTATATTATTTGCAATTTGCAAATTTTAAACCAATTGAATAAACGATTTAAAATGAAAAGAATAAAATGCTATCAGAGGTTTGATTTGTCCATCGGAATGTTGTCCCCTATACACTGATGTCGCTTATTTGCAAATTGCAAATATCTGGTGTAAAAAAGGGATCACTCCCCTTTTAACGTTGGAGAATAGCATTTTTCCGTCTTAATCATCGCCGAATTTAGCAACTCAAGAGATCGAATTACTGTTTCTTTTTCAAACTCATTCATATGAGAAAATATTTCATTTAAATATTCACTGATCGTGCGATCAACTGTTGTAGTAACATACTTCCCCTCTACAGTCAGAGACAGAATCATTACTCGTTTGTCCTGAGGTAGTGGGGTTTTCTTAACAAGATTCATCTTTACTAAGGTCTGAACTTGTCTACTAAACGTCGTAATATCAATTCCTAATGCATCTGCAACTTGTTGCATAGATGGTTGGTGTTGACGATCAATCTCATATAAAATATGGCTTTGGGTAAGGGATAGATAAGAAACTCCAGTGCTGCAACTATTTTTATCTAAAAAATGAAACCGACGAATCGTCATCTGAAATAACTCACGAATATTATCGATGAGGCATTCACCTCTACTTTCAGCAACCTATTCAATCATTTGCAAAGTGCAACCTTTATAAACGCATCATACATAGCATTTTCCTCCTTGTCAAGTAATCAACAAATATTTTATTTTGAGATTGTGCGCACTCATAGTTATTACAATTTGGTAAATACACTGATGAACAAGGAGGCTTCTAGACAAAAAAGACTGAGCACACAGCCCAGTCCCTATCTTTTTCTATTCCCTTTAATAGATGACCGCTTCTTTCTGCATTTCTAAAGGATAAATATTCATCTCATCTAGCTTCTTCCACAAAGGCTCCATCGCTTCTTCTGGATCCCGGTAAAATACATTCCCTCGAATACGCCAAAACTTCCAACCTACTCGTTCTAAAATGCGTTGTCGTTCTTGATCAGCTTCCCATTGAACCAGTCCATGCCACTTGTCACCATCGCATTCCACCGCTAATCGATTGCGCGTCCCTTCGATAACAAGGTCAATCCGCTTGCCTATGCTTCCAACTTGAACTTGTGGGATCACGCGATATCCTCTTGCAACGATTAAGCGATAGACATCTTTTTCGAAAGCAGATTCAAATGGATGCTCTAACTCTTTGATTGCTGTATGAGTTCGCTTCGGGTATAAACAGTAATTGAGAAGATGATATCTCATACATTGTGGGTTTAAATCATCTAATAGAACCGTGTGAAACAAGATCATCTGATCTCTCGCTCGACTTGCAGCAACGTTAAAACGACGTCGGTCTGACTCTTTGTTCAATGTCCCTATCGACATATTTGGAGCTGCTACCATGGATAGAAAGATAATATCTCTCTCATCACCTTGAAATCGGTATGCATCTCCACAAATTATTTTGCGCTTTATCATTTCACTTTCGCCTAGTTTTTCTCTCAGCATATCCTCGATTAGTTGAGCTTGGTCATAGCCTTGAAGAGAAATGACTCCCATTGTTTTTCCATCATACTTCTTATCATTACAACAGTTCACGAGATATTGAACTAATTTTTCCGCTTCTGGTTCGTTTCGTGCTTTTGTCGATTCTTTTCGGTACCCTTCTTGGACATGCACGGTCAATACAGGAGGATTAAATATCTCCCCTGCTAAAGGTAAGCGTAAAGGGTCCATTTTTCCGCCATACATAAGATCATTGCTAAATTGAATGATTTCTGGGACACAACGAAAATGTTCTTTTAAAATAACTTTACTATTGGTAAAAATTCTACTTGCAGTATCATAAAGACTGGTGGATAACTCAAATTGATCCGCTTGTGGAACATCCCTCAAATAGCGTTTCATCAGTTCATGATTTTGTGATCGATCCAAACCAACCGTTTCTGGGCTTATTTGGTTATCATCCCCGACAATAACTGCTTTCTTCGCGCGTAACAATGCACTCAAAGAAAATAAATTGCTTTGACTGCTCTCGTCCACTATCACGACATCAAATAGTTCATCTGTCAATTCTATGTTTTCCACTACACGTTGAATAGGCATAATCCAAACAGGAATTGCATCCCTGCATTGTTTCATTTCCCTACTTGCACTTTTGCGATATTTTGAAGCAAATTTACCTGTTCCCTTTCCAAGCTTTTTCATCATTTGCATCCAAGTAGTGAGGCTTCTTTTTTGCTGATCAGTCGTGCGCTCTATTTGTGCTTTCCATGTTTGTTCTGCAACTAATTTCCCGATTAAATTGGCTTCTTTTCGCTTTTCTAGTTGCAATTGTTCTTCCAGTTCCTCAACCGATTTGCGTCCCTTCAACTCTTGCAGCCAGTAATTTAATTGGCTCCAAATCCATGCTTTGTCTAAGTCATCTGGTGGCAATAAATGAGGTTTGCCAATTTGTTGACCTGTAAATTGTTCGCACCACTTTGGACAGACTTCTCTCAATTTCCTGATTAATTTTTGGAGATACTCATAATCAGGTTGAATTTTTTCCAATCGGGATATTTCCCTGCATGTCTCTTCCCAAAGCTTCACATTTTTCTTTTCACTAGCTTTATACAGAGAGCTCCATAAGTGATGAGCATCTGTATCTTCTTTTCTTTGCTGTAAATAGGAAGAAAGTTTCATAAAAAACAAATCCAACTCTTTGAGTTGATAGAAAGCATCTAACATCAAAAGCCCATGATGAAAATGTTCGAACCATACAGGACTATTCCAATCTACTTCCAGAATCTCCAAAGTTTGAATAAATGGAACTAGTGGTGCAACTACATTTATATCCCATCGCATAATCACTTGTATTTGATCTAATGTATCAGATATATCTCTAGCCCATCTCCTATTATCTACTTTTATAGTAGGACCATTTATCGATTCCATTATACGATTCCACTTCAATATAAACTTATATCTTAGTTGATTACATGTGAGGTGCAATTTAATCAATTCAAAATGTTCCATTGTTTTAGCAGGAATTTGATCGATAAAACAACCTTTGAAGAGATAGGCATATTTTTTTCCTATTGTTGTTTGATACATCCAACCAGTACTTTTATTTTGCTGTATTCGTTTGATCACAACTTCTATATCATCCAGCATTTTCCGTTCTGGATGATCAGGGGTCTGAATGTCATATTCTAATAGCGGTTTTTCTAGATCATTCAACAGTTGCAGCTGCTCTTTGCATTCTTCGTGAAACCGGCTCCACTCATTACTATCGGTAACTTCATGTAAAAGAGTAGCTTTCCAAGGCTCCTTTGATATCTTCTGAAGCAAATTTACATATTTTTTCGTCTGCTGAATGGACGATTTTAATGGTAATTTGAATTGTTTCGGAATGTTCCATCCCTCTAAGTAGTGTTTGCCTGCATGTAGTTGTTGTTCTATTTCTATGTACTTGTTTACTTTATCCTTAAAAACATAATTCGTAGGTAATTTCTCGAGATTTGGTCTTTTTAAATGCAATATTTCATGATCTTCTTTTGAAATGCTAGTCAATAAACGATAGAACTCTTTTAGTTCCTCTTTTGTGAATGGAAATCTAGTTCCTGGTACAATGGAATCTGGAAGCCAAGAGTGGGTTTGATATTCTTTTACCCATTTCGCTGCGTCAACTGGCTTAAATAACACTCCAGCAATCCACTTCTCCTCATTATCCATTTTGGCAGCTCTATTTAACTCTGTTTGTATACGAGCTATTTGCCTACGAGTATGATCCATCTCTAGTTGGTATTGTTCAATATTACTTTTCAAAGTGGAGATATTTTTCCTCTCCAAGTTCTCTGCAATCGAGCGAATAGAGTTTTCCATCTCTTTTACCGATTTGCTATCTCCACCTAAGACACTTACACATAAATCTCTTACCTCTTCTGGAATTTTATCTTTTAAAACTTCCAATGCCCGTTCTTTCTCACTCGTCACCAATACTCTTTTTCCATTGGCTAATAAATGACAAATCAGGTTTGCAATCGTATGGCTTTTCCCTGTACCAGGTGGCCCCTGAACCACAACCCCAGAATTCTTAGCTAACTTCTGGACAATTTCTTTTTGTTCTTGATTAGCTGCTAATGGGAAAAGCAAATTTTCGTCTGTACCTTTCCATTCCGTGTGATACAAATCTTCTGATTCACTCATATAGCTGTCATCTAAAGTAACCAGTCTTTTTATCCCTTGAGGAATAGGATAGTTTTGTTCTATTTTACTCCCTATATTTTGAAACTCATCATCCCAAATCCTCCCGCCTGTTTTCCTTAAAAAGATTGCAGGACTAATCGTAATTTTAAGATCAGGAGTTATCTTTTTTGCAGGTGACCAATCTTCGATAAATTCTCCTTCTGAACTTAACATATTTGCTATCTGCTTTAGCAAAATCGTTACAGATCCGATATTTTTTGGGTCCAAGTTCGCTACATCTAATTCTTGTGCCTTTGTTATGTTTGGAATATCCAGATGAGACAGCATGTCTGTTTCAATGTGGGTCCCTTTACTTGTCGACTTTAGGCTAAACATACCTTTTTCTGCATGAAAATGAAGTTCTAAGGGAGTTACCAATAAATGCCTTTGGATATCAATGTCGTCTTTTTGCCACGTTAACAGACCTTGTCCCCATACAATCTCCCATGTATCTCCTTCATCTTGTAAACGGTTATACAACATAAACATTTCATCGTAAAATTTCTTTGCAGCCTGCTTTGCTTTTGCTTCTTCTGACCAAGGCTTCCACTCTTCTGATAACCACCGCCTAAATGCTTCGATTCTCTTTTTAACATTTGTAAATTGTTCATAAACAGATTCTTCGCTGTTCTTTTTTCTTAAAATCTGTGTGATTGGTTCTGGTTGAAGCTCTGGATTATCCCAACTCGAAACCCAATTATGCAAAACAATCGGTAAATCCGGGACTTTTGGAATACTAGGTCTGTTGACGATAACCCATTGATCTTCTTCAAGTCTTTCATCGTTGATCCATATGTCCTCCACACTCTCTAATTCATCTTGCCACCAGTTCTTTTCAAATTCGGAAACTTTCCGTTGAATACTGTAATTCATTTTTTTGAGTTCCCGTAAATATTTAAAAACTTGATTTACTTTTGTCTGAATCGAATTCATAAAAAAATCCTCCAAATAATTATGAGATGAATAAGGGAATTTGTGCTTGTTATAAATGAATATACATATAAATCTAATTATATAGAAATTTGAATGAAAAACTAAACTATATATCCATATATATTCCTATCTATATATAGAAAAATAAAAGACAGAAACCAAATACTGTTTCTGTCTTAAATCGCCTGTTTCTCTGGATGATGTGTCTCATAGAAATTACGGTTATCAAAATAATTCCCAGATTTCGCCCACGTAGGATCACAAGGGATAGTTTTGTTTTCATCCTTCAAATAAACAACATTCCACGCATGTGGACCTCCACTACCATCTGGAAGTACGGCTTCTCCTAGCTCTTGTTTTATCTCTAATCCCACTGCTTTTCCCATCGCCACCATCAACGCAGAGTAATCGGAGCAGATTCCTTTTTTCGTTTGAAAAGTTGGGATTGCGCCGTATGTGAGGGATCGGTAGTTTCCTGATTGAATCGCATAAGCTTTGTTATCGTCATAGGTGATATTTGCCCCAATCCATTTATATAAACGATATGCTTTTTCTCGATCATTCTTGGCTCCTTTTACGATAGACCGAGCCTTTGCATTAATCTGCTCATTGGAATCAAACCTCGTCTGCCATGTCCAAAAGCTTTTACTATCTTTCGGTCCATACTTTGCTGCTTCTTGGCTAATTTGATGAAACCAATTTCCTGTTTGTTGCCCTAATACCGGCAATTGTTTGCTCCAGTCACTCGCAAGGAGCGGTTTGATAACCTTCTTATCTGTCCACTGGTAAACAAAGCTGCTATCTGCCATCTTGGAGAAATCGGAGGAAGATAAAAATGGTAAACCAATATGGACTACTAATAGAAAAATCAACGTTTGCAAAACTGCTTTTGGAACTTTTAAAACTAATGTCAGTACTCTACTTAATCCTTTTGGGATACGCTCTGTCCATCTCCCTATATGATGAACACTACTGGTGAGTAAGTGAATCACAGGTCCTGCAAGTAGTCGTAAAAGCCAAGACAGGAGTAAGGCACAAATCGGAACTGCTACTGCCCAAGCAAAAATACTAGCTTTTAGGTGTTGTTGAAGCCAATATAATTGGGGGATTTCTAGGTTGCTATTCATAACTAAACTACGCAATACCCAAAAGGTAATCCCATAGGAAATAAGCCATAGAATAGAGGAGCAAATGGAGTAAATCGTATATCTTAAATGATCCAATTCATCGGGTAAACCTCTCCACAAACCTATAAGCAGAGGGCTGATAAGCAAAAACAATGCAATAATTGTTATCCAATTGATATCCAATTGGTTGTCCCTCCCTATCTGTTTCACTCTTTTCTAGTTTAATCAGGAAACAGAAAAAGATCTACAAAACTCTCTCCATCACGAAACAGCTAAATACTTCCATTTTGTATCACTTTAACACTACATGACATAGATGAACATGCATGAATATGTTGTGTCTTCTCTCTTTAGAGAGATATAATAAAAATGCCCTATTTCATGAACTGGAGGACAGATGTCTAACTGGAAGCTGGGAATTCCCGAAGTTGTCTGGCCCGAAAATGAGGCCCATGTGCATTATGCGGGTAACTATGGAGCTCTTCGCTCCCATGAGCAAGTGCGTATTGTCATTGAGCCCGAAGGTAATCCTTTCAAGTGGGAGAAGAGCATCATCCGCTGTACAGGGATGTATGTTTCTCTCAGTCACTACGTAAGTGATCGCGAAGAACAGTATGTCTCGTTCACGCTTCATGCTGGACAGACATTCTCTCTTAAGGAAGGGGACACCTTCTTCCAGATCATCACCAATGGCAAGGAAGATCAATTTGACTTCTTCTGTCGTCACAAGGTATTTGTTCCTGGGAGAGAGAAGCTGAAGAGTCTCGTCAAGCAAATCGAAAGCGAGCACATCTGCTGATAACCCAGTTGAAAAGACCGGACTCCTTGTAGAGTCCGGTCGCTGCATATATATTATATTCTAGCAAAATGAACTTATATCTTTTTCATACTCGAATACCCATTTCTTACAATTTCTTCAATGAATTCCCCATTTACCATATACTCTGATCCTGTCACAAAAGATGCTTGATCAGAAGCAAGAAATGCGATTACAGTTGCAACTTCTTCTGGTTTTCCCAATCATTCTAACGGTAGTTGACACACATTTTTAGCAAAGTGTTCGATTGCTGCTTCTTTCTCCATGTTATATTGATCAGCCAATCCATCTGCAAATCCACCGTATTGATCTCTTGACAACTCCACACGGCTAAAGCCATGGAATTCTTGGGTAATCCTTGGTACTCCGCCCCACGGTAAGTTATCTTCTACCTTCTTGCAAAATGTTTTTGGCTGCATTGATATCTCGGTCATGGTGTTCCCTGCAATTGGGGCATGTCCATGTTCGTAGCTTCAGTTGCTTCACTCTTTATTTCGATTATAGATCATATGTTTGCATTTATCGAGGATATCCAAAAAAATGCCCGCTGCGAGAGGACACAAAGTTAACTCTCGTCTGACGCTCGTTTGCATCCACGATTAAAACCGTGGGTTTTCTCGCTCGCTATGATCATATGAGGAAGAGCAGCACGAGTAACCCGTTCCATACTCATGAAGTTGGTATTCATCACATATCCCAATCCTCATCACTCACTGGAGCAATTCCTACGTTATTTACCAAAATGTCAATCTGACCAAATGTAGCCATAGCTGTCTGAATTAGAGTATCCGGCCCTTTTGGTGTACTCAAATCAATGAATGTGGCAATGAGATTGTCCGATGAAACTGCTTCTAATTGATCAATCCGACGTCTTACCCCTACTACTCTTGCTCCTTCTTTAAGAGAAGTTTGGTTGTTTCGAGTCCAATACCTGTATTTTTCCAGTCACTACTACCACTATTCCCTCTAAATGCAAAGCCATTGTAATCATCCTTTTTTTATATTTCTTAAAATGCTATCTATCATCAGAAAGCAATCGGTTTTTTAACTGAGTGATATAAAATCATATGTACTAAATAATTAGTGTAAAGGTATTAAAATTTGATCTGGATTTAACGTCAATATTGTTTAATATATTAGTTTATTGGTAATTTAGATGTTTGAGCTACTAATGAATATATGCTATGATTCTTTCATGAGAAAACCATATCAACCATCCATAAACGATATTAAGTTGACTACTGTCCTCCATTCACTTAGCGACCCTAGGCGATTTCAAATCGTCAAGAGCCTCCAAGAGAATAAGGAACAAAACTGTGCGGTGTACCATGATTTGATGCCCAAATCAACTTTGACTCATCACTTGAAAGTTCTTAGAGAGGCAGGTGTAGCGAAAGTAAGGATAGAAGGCACACAGCACTTTTATTCTTTGCGATTAGAAGAGCTGGAACAATTATTTCCTGGACTGATGCCAGCGATTTTACAAGTTAAATCTGAGTTAATCGAGTAAAGACTCCCAATCGGGAGTCTTTTCGTATGATAAGATCGTACAGTTACAAGTAAACGGAATGATCATTTATATATAATGGATTGCAGTACCAGAACGAGCAATCATTTGGTAGAAATAATTCTGTTCATAAAATAAACCAGTTCATTCATCTATTGGTTTAAACATATTTTGAAGCTGGCAGAGACAAATCTCGTATCACATATAAAGCTATGGTAAGACAAGGGGAGTAATCACAATCAAATGAATTGGTTATTACTTTTGACAGCATGATTCACTTAGCGACATTTATTTATCATTTATATTTCTACATTATTTACGCATAGTGCCCGACAGAGAAGTTCTCCCTCGGGCACACGACACTTGCAGCGCACTGGGGGAATCAGGGGAAACAGAGAATTACCTCTTCACCCCGATCATCTCCAACAGACCGTCCTCACGAAGGTAGAGCTGGTTGAAGTATCCTTCAAATGCGAGGTTGACGATCTCCCAGTAGCTACCTTCCTCTTCCACTCGCCGGGTGATCCTGCATCCGGCGAACCTTATCTGGATGTTGGACTCCATCACAGAGAGGGAAAGAAACTTTCCGAAGATCGAGCGAGCCGTTACCGAACCATCTTCTTCGACACTGAAGGTTGTGTTGAAGTAACGATATTCGATCACCTTGGCGAGAACCTTGCCAAAGTTGCCGTAACACAGCTCCGCCTTCTCACAGAGGTTCTTCGGGTTGTTTGATCCGACCACACCGTAGTTGCTACCACCGACTCGGACCTTTTTGGCGATGGCAGTACCGTAGTTGGTACTACAAATGCCAACGAATTCGGAAGCAGTTACCGGGGTGTCTGCTTTGTTGTCACCCTCGATGACACAACGCTCATCCATCTTCCTGATCCCTTCACCCAACTAGCCACAAATTGTCGTGTGACTAGAAACTGATCGTTTCTACTAAGATCAGTATATATTAACCCAAGGTAAAAAACGATTTAGAAATATTTTCACAAATGGCTTTCGTTTTGCTTGAATGGATAAATTTCAATGATTTGTTATTCGCCATCATTGTTCTTTCCTTATGTATTAGTTCTGTGGTCTTGGATACTTTTTGAATTAACTCTTTGTGTGCCAAAGAATGAAGGTAAATGACCATGGAATAGCTTGAAAAGATGCTGGGTTTTTCGATCCGTTCTATATGCTATAACGGAAAGGATTCTTCTTCGTATAGGTCAGTAGCTCTTACTCTTCTAATTTTTATTCATAAACTAGAAAGAAAAATGAACCTGACAGGCGGTGATGAGTGTTGCTAAAGGAGATAAGTAAAATAGACAATGCGAAAATCCTCTCTAGAAACAGATATGTTGCCTCTCATATTCCTGAGTATCACTTTCTATCGAGGGCGAGTCTACGATCGATGCTAAACAAATACCATACTGTCTATTTAAAACCAAATAACTCTTGCCAAGGAAAAGGTGTGATTCGTATTGATCGAAGATCGAAACATTACCTTGTAAAGCCAAGAGACCGAAATAAAACGTACCGGCTTGCGACTATAGACAGCTTAATGCATTGTATTCAACAAGAAAAAATGAAACGTCCCTATTTAATCCAACGAGGCATCGATAGTTATACGAATAAAGGACGATTATTTGATATTCGCTCACATTTGCTGCGAATCAATGGAAATTGGGAATTAGGTGCTATTATCGGGCGCGTTGCCACAAAACGTGGAGTAACTACAAATGCATACAGCGGAGGAACCCCTGTCCCTATTCGACCTCTGTTAGCTGATCATTTGGGATTAGATGAGAAACAACAAGAAATTTATATCGATGAATTAACCGAACTGTCGTTACAAGCAACAAAAACGTTTGGGAAGGCTTTTCCGAAGTGGACAGAGTTTGGATTAGACATTGGTATCGACAAAAAAGGAAAATTATGGATTTATGAGATCAATATCAAACCGGGAATGTATGTATTCCGCAAGGATCGACCCTCTCATCAACGAATCATGCAGATGAAGAAATTAAAATCATAGAAGATAACAGCATCAGTGGCAATACCTGTGATAAGTATTGCCACTGAGTTGTATCAGCGTATATTTGATCCTAAAGCGCGAAGAAACAGTTCAAAGTCCTTCTTATTTCCCGTTCGCATAGTTTTCGGGACCCTCATCTAGCATAGCGAGAGCCTTTTCATTTTCGGCAAGATGTTTCGTCTCATTTCGAGTCTGGATTCTTGCCATAAAATCATGGATCGCAAGGATAGGGACTGATCAAAAAGCTTCTTTACCTCCATCAATGCAGGTCTGTAAATGATCCATGCAGCAGATCGACCCATACTAGTCACAATTCCTCATAAACTCATCCATCCCAAAATGATTCATGGAAATTCCATGTAGCCAGTAGCTTTTTGAAACCGGCTGGATGAGCTTGTATCCTTATTTATTGTACTCCTCCACTGAAAAAAGGAAAATGTTTCTTTCTATCTTTCTGCTCGATCATAGGCTATAGGAGTTTCCATCATCTTTTTCACTTCTGCTGGTTGATGGGTCTTCCCCAATACCCACATTAATTTAGCTACGATCGCTTCTGTGTTCATATTTCTCGTATGAATAATACTTTTTTCTACGATTTTTCGTCCAACTTCATATAAATGTAAATCTTCTCCTTCTTCTAAGCATTGCGTTGTGATAACTACTGCAATTCCTGCATCAAGCAGCTTCTCGATTTTAGGCAAAAGATTACGACCGAGAATCGGGATACCTCCACTTCCAAAGCTCTCAATAATAACTCCTTTGTAATGATGGTGAAGGGGATAATCTAATATGTCTGGATGAAACCCAGGATATATTTTCACGACTAGCACATTCGTACAAAGGGAAGTGTCACATACTAACGGCTGATTGTCGTTTATTGGTTTTTCGAATGGATATGTCACTTGGGTTCCATCTACATAACCAATATAAGGGTGATTGATGCTTTCAAATGCATCATAACTTTTTGTCTTCACCTTCACCGCTCGTGTGCCTTGAATTACCCTACCATCAAAGACAACAAACACACCATTTATCTCTTCACAGGCAAATCGAATTGCATCTTGCAAATTTCGTTTTGCATCCGTTGGCTCAAAGCTCATTGGAACCTGCGAACCTGTTAAAACAATCGGTTTACTCCCCTTTTGCAACAAATACGACAGAGCAGCAGAAGTATACGCCATTGTATCCGTACCATGTGTGATCACAAAGCCATCATACTGTGCATAATGATCACGAATTGCCTCTGCGATGATAATCCATGATTCTGGTTGCATATTGGTACTGTCGATATTCATCAAGAGCTTGCTATCTAGTTGGTAAAGCGGGGGAATTTTGTCTACGAAGGAAAGTAATTCATCTGGTTCCATACTAGGAGCCAATCCCATATCTCCTTGGAGCGATGCAATTGTTCCACCTGTTGCAAGCAATAATAGCTTTTTCTTCAAACCTGATCCCTCCTCTTTACCTATGTACGAAAATTGTTGCTTTCATGTTTATCATTAATCTTTCTGTTCAAGCTCTGAATATACAATATCTTGCATTCGACCAAATAAAAAAATTGAGAACCAATTTGGTAACTCAAATCCATTTTTCCACAAAGTTCAGACCATATTTTCCTTTAAAACGAAGTTTTCTAGTTTTCCAAGCGCTTTATGCATAAGTTCCGATGTTCTTGCAATATGCAAGAATTTTACTTTCTGTTTCATTCTCTTCAAAAAGCTTCTTTTTCAAATTTATCTTTTTCTCATCATTTAAGCCGATCAGGAATCCCAGTTGATCCATCAGTATATTCATCATTTTTCTTTGTTGATAGGAAGTGTTTTGCTCACTCCCATTTGCCATCCTTGACTCTACTTGGTCAAACCTATTTGGAATAGCACGCATTTTTCACTTCTTCACTGCTGCAATCGCTTCGATTTCGACAAGAAACTTAGGATGTGCTAAAGCATGAACGACCAAAACAGTTACTGCTGTTGGATGATTCCATCCTTCTATTTTTCTTGCTGCAAGAAATGCGTCTTGAATGGAATGACCTTGAACGATATAAATCGTTAGTTTAACTACATCTTTTGGAGTCGCATTTGCAGCAGACAGTGCTGTAGTGACATTACGCATAGCTTGTTCTGTTTGAGTACCTAAATCATCTCCAATAATTTTTCCATCCGTATTTACTGCATTTTGTCCACCTACATAGATGGTCTTTCCAGATCCTTCTACTGTTACTACTTGAGAAAAGGCAGGATTGCAATGAAGAGTTGTTGGGTTTACATGTGTAATTTTCATGGTCTGATTATAGCACTTTATTTTCAAATTGTAACCCTTTATAATGGTGTCATGTTGAAAAAAAATAGCACTACACAAAAACCTTGGTCTGAAAGAATGCTGTTTGTTTCTGGGAGAATAAGCTTGGATTTGGCACATACAGGTGGGAAAGGAGCAGCAAAGGCATTTGAACGTCTCCATACTCCAGAGTCGTTGGCAACGTGGTTTGCAGAGAGTGATCTTCAGCTGCATGGAGTAAAAGTAAATCAATCCGATCTCAGCCTTGCTTATGATTTACGCGAAGCAATCTGGAACATAGCCAATGACATACGAGAAGAAAATACAGTCGAAAAAAAGTATGTAGAAATCATTAATGATATAGCTGCTTATCCTACATTAATTTCATCATTGAGTTTGGATGGAAAAAATCAAGATTGGGTTGTTCCTATAAAAGCGAAATCTATTTTATCGATGATTGCACGTGACGCAATTAAACTTTTCGCGGATAAAAAAATACAAATTCAGCAATGCTCCAACCCAACTTGCCCTCTTCTTTTTGTCGATACCTCCCGACCGAAAAAACGCAGGTGGTGTTCAATGGAACGATGTGGAAATATAACCAAAGTATCTCGATACCGAAAGAAAGATCGCTGAAATAACAAAAATGCTTAGAGACTCTACTCTAAGCATTTTTTCACATCATTATATAGGTTACATTGCTAGTGGATATCCCGCTTTTTAAAGCTTTCTCCCCTGACTTCATGAATATTACCGATTGCGAGAAAAGCTGCTGGATCGATATCTTCGACAATTGCCTTCAGTTTTGCTTCTTCTAGACGAGTAACCACACAAAAGATCACTTTTTTATTGTCTCCTGTGTAAGCTCCTTCGCCTTTTAGATACGTTACACCACGTCCTAAACGATTTAAGATCGTTTCTCCTAATTCCTCGGACTTTTCACTGATGATCCAGATAGATTTGGTTTCCTCAAATCCTTCAATCGTAATATCAATCATTTTGAAAGCAATAAAATAAGCGATTAACGAATACATCGCACGATCCCAACCGAACACAAATCCCGCACTTCCAAGGATAAAAAGGTTGAAAAACATGACAGTCTGACCTACTGAAAAGGGAATGCTTTTATTAAACATAATAGCAAGGATTTCAGTTCCATCCAGTGATCCTCCATAACGAATGACTAAGCCAACTCCGACTCCCAATATGATTCCACCAAATACAGCAGCTAATAACGGATCTTCTGTCAATGGTGGAACAGGATGCAACCAAGCAGTTCCGATCGACATCACGATAACACCAAACAAGGTGGAAATAGCAAATGTTTTCCCAATCTGTTTATATCCCAGAAAGAAAAACGGCAAGTTAAGAATAAATAAGAAAATTCCTAAACTCCATCCCGAAAGGTGAGATGCCATGATAGAGATACCAACAATTCCACCATCGATAACTTGGTTCGGCACTAAGAAAATCTCCAGACCAATTGCTACCAGCATTGCTCCCAGTAAAATCAATGTTCCCCGTTTCAATAACTTTGTGGTTGTTAATTTTTTATGACTTGTTTTTTCAATTGTAGATACAGCTTCTCCCACAACGCATTCCTCCTTATTTTCTCGTCTGATAGTTAATAGGCTGCTACAAGAAGACACATGCTTTGGCTGAAAGGGAAAGAAAACGTTTCCAAATAATCTGAGTACAGGGAGGAAAGCAAATAAGAGAATAATGATTGCTTAGGAAGATGGATGTCCCTTCCCCTCTATCCATTTCAATTTTTCTTTTAATTGTTCTCTATTTATAGGAGTATACTTTGCAGCAGCTTGGATAACAGGTGCGCCCTGCTTCGTCACATGTCCTAAGTAATAGGCGATTTCTTCTAAACTCCATCCTGCTTTTCTTGCCCGATGAGCAAAATCCTGACGCAACTCGTGAAAGGTAATATCGTGTATGAGCTCCCATTCTGCTTTGGTAGCTTTCTTTTTCAAACTAGCAAACCAGCGATGAATTCCATTTTCCGTCAGGTGTCCTGATTTTTGTGAGAGGAATACAAAGTCACTCTTTTTGAACTTCCTCTCTTCACTTCCTAAATATTGGTATAACGGTTTACGCACTTTGTTTAGCAGATCAATATCACGTTTTTTGCCACTCTTATTGCCAACGGTAATCCATCCCGATTTCGGATCTAGATGACAGTCTTCCACTTGAAGCCAAGACACATCACACACACGACATCCTGCCCAATATCCCAAAGCAAAGATAGCTTCTCCTCGAAGATTTTGTTGTCTTTCTACAAGGGTTTTCAATACATGCCGCTGATCATCAGATAACTCCCTTGGGGTAAACACAGCTTGCGGAGGGACAGGGACATCATGTGCTGGATTTTCAGACAACAACTGCTTTTCTTGAATAAGCCAATTTGCAAATCGACTTATCGCTGCTCGTACTTTGTTTTGATGAGCAGAACTATAACCTTTGTCCTTCAGATGAGCGAGAAACAATTCTACTGTTGTACGAGATAATTGTTGTACCAAAAAATTCCCTTCATCTCCTGAACATTCTCCCAACCACTGGACAAACTGTCGAAGGATTCGCATATATGCATCAACCGTCTGATCACTTTTGGAACGGATCAAATATTGCTCGTATTCATCCAAAAGATGAAGAGGTACCACTTTCATAACTTCCTTTCCTTTCCTTAAATTCTGCTGCGTTTATTTCATTATCATAATTCCATCTAAATCAGAATGAATGAATGTCTCATTTGCTTGTTTTTATTATACCATAAAACGCAACGGAAATAAAATTCCGTTGCGTTTTTTCATTCAGCAGATATTACCAATTGTAAACGTTTTGCTATCTTATCCTTATTCCATCTCCATATTAAATTTGGACTACTTATTACAATAAAGGAAACAGTATGATTAACTTAAAGGGTTGGTTGGCAAATTAAAAAACATGACCAGCATTAGCAAGTCGAGTTTAAAAATGTGTTTTATGCCTATTACAAGTGAGTATCCCTCACCTTTTATTTTTATGGAGTGATCCCCTAGGTCCTTCTATTTGAATATTGATTCAGCGACGAAATTTAGGCATGTATATTTAATTCTTTCAAATATTAATTATATTTAAATACGAAATCAATTGTCCTACTAGGATAGAAGAGGCAGTGACGTATCAAGTTTACGGAAGAAGGAATCGACATCTTGTCTCTTCCATGCAAATGTCTTTGTTTTCTTATATTTATTCGCATTTTTATGAGAAGATTGACTCTATCATAAAAAAATCTTTGCTACTAGGTACCGTATTTTCATAAGCTCCCTCAAAAAAAATGGAATCTGCTTCTAAACAAGCGTGATAAATGCTTTCTTGTACTGCTTTTGCGGCAGCATTCCCTATTTTATCCACCTGTGCATTTGGCCAATTTGGGTTATCGATGTTTGTTTTCATCTCTTCTGTTGAAAAAACAAAAATAACATCCCCATCAATCGAGGTGTGAACAGGATGAATCGCCCGTACATGTCCATGTGAGGCGAGATGAGCAACACGTTCGTAGTTTTCACATGTATGTAGATCTACATTGATACCCACGATAGAGATAGTTGTATTCATGTTGTTAGATGTTGTGAACTCTATGACTTCTTCATAAGTGATAATCGGTTTGTCTTCTCCTCTATTCCCAGCGAGAATTCTCCCCTCAGGTAAAACAATATTCCCCACCGCATTTACTACAGATAATGCACAGACCACCACACCATTGCTCAAATCAACTCTCGCTGATCCAACTCCTGCTTTCATCGCTGGCATTTTGGTTCCATTCTCCAAATAATGAAACTTACCGACCGTTGTACCTGTGCCTGCACCAACATTGCCATTTTGAACAGGCAGATCACTTGCAGCATCATATGCTTCACGCCCAAAAGTAGCATCAAATTGATCAATCTGGGTTCCTAAATCAAATATAATCGCCCCACTGATACTTGGATTGATAATATTTGCGGAGCGGTCTCCTATCCCTTGCTCGATCATCCGCTCCATAATAGCAGAAGCACTCATTAATCCAGGTAAACAACCACCTGCTACAAACAAACCATGCCGTCGATAATACGATTTTCCTAGATGCAGGGTATCCGTGTTAAAGGTACTGGAAGCTCCTCCATAGGCTGTATATGCTACAGGATAATCTTGATCAAAGGTAACGACGGTACACCCTGTTAATTTGTCCAAATAAGTGGAATGCCCTACTTTTACTCCCATTAGTGCTGTTAGTGTATTGTTTTTGTTATCTACCATGATCCTTATTCCTCTCCTTTATGTTGGTTTTTTGACGCGTTAACAATACCATAAAAAAACCCTTCCCCTTAGAAGGTCCTTTCCGATCTATATGAAATAGTTCTTTTTTACGATGTCTGGATATACTTTTCATATATCCAGACTAAACTTTTGCTACTTCGTCAACATCATTGTCACTCTAACTGAAGTTCCCGGAACTGGCTGCGGTTTAAATTCAGGAAGTGGTTTGTATGTTTTTCTCTGGTTCTTCATAGGTTTTCCATCTGTTCTATTCAACCTATAATAATGAACCATTTCTGGTAAAATATACAAATTATGGATATATTTTCTTTCTCCATTATCTGTAGTCAATTCTCCCCAATGAATAGACGTAATGTTTTCTTCCTTCACCAGTTCAAAATCATCAGGAAGTCCATTAATCGAGATTCCAGGGAATTTCTTGAGATCAAAGTAGAACTTAGCCATGATAAACTCCTAAAAAAGAGGGAAACTGTCAATTTCCATTTTATCAATTTAAATCAAATTCTTCCATATTTCCGATTTAGTCATTATCCTTTGCTTCTACTCTTTTGAACATACACCATATGAGCTTATACAATAAGAAAAAGCCTCCCTATAAGGAAAGCTCTCTTATCATCTTTATCTAACCTCCAAATCACAATCCCATAGTCTTTCAAAGTTACTTATCCGAGTTTTTGTTTGCTATTTCAGCACTTGTTTTGCAATACTTCTTTTCAGTTCTACTTCATTGATCGGTTTGATCCGGCTGTATCTTCGTAGAATGGAGGAGTGTGTCGTCAGTTCATCACCTGTAAAAATAGCGGAAAGTGCATGTCTGGCTGATTGATCGATTTTTTCTCTCGCATCATAAGCAAAAGCGAGGGTTAAATCTTCTTTGGGTTTATCAGGATGTTTTTTGGTTCGTAAGAAAGCACTTTCCAGTGCAAACAGCAGAGTGACGATATCTGCCAAGTCTCGGAGGATCTCCTGCTCACGATCGATTTTTTGCTGATATTTATCTACAGCAGTCCCCGCAACAAGCAAGAAAATCTTTTTACTGTTTTGGACTACTTTCTCAACTAAATCAAGAGTATTTGTCTGATTAGTTAATGTGGGGGTATAGTTCATGATCTCTTTATGCAAATCGCTCACTGCTGCCATCAAAGGTATTTGCCCAGATAAAGCTTTCTTTAGGAGTGTACTTGGTATCAACAAGCGATTGATTTCATTGGTTCCTTCAAAAATGCGATTGATCCTCGAGTCACGATACATGTTTTCAATTTCATATTCTTGCATAAAGCCATACCCACCATGAATCTGAACGCCTTCGTCCACTACATAGTCCAATGTTTCGGAACCAAATACTTTTGCGAGGGAGCACTCTATCGCCCATTCGTGAATCGATTTGGCTACTCCTTCGCCATCTGATTGCTCGATGCTGCTCAATCCTTGTTCAAACAACCCAGCGATCCGATAGACCATGCTCTCTAAGACAAAGGTTTGAATCTGCATATTGGCTAATTTCTCGCGAATAAGGGCAAAGGCAGCGATCGGAACTCCAAATTGTTTGCGCTCTAGGGCATACTGTTTGGAGATTTCGACTGCCCGTTTGGCAGAGCCAAGTGTACCCGCGGCTAGTTTAAAACGACCGAGATTTAAAATATTAAATGCAATGCGATGACCTTTGCCAATCTCCCCGAGTACATTTTCCACAGGTACCTCTGCATCTTGCAAGATGAGTGTTCTTGTAGAGGAACCTTTAATCCCCATTTTCTTTTCTTCTGCTCCAGTGGACACTCCAGGGAAATCTCGCTCTACGATAAATGCGGTAAATTTATCTCCATCCACTTTGGTATAGACGATAAACACATCCGCAAAAGCAGAGTTGGTAATCCATTGTTTTTCCCCATTTAAAATATAGTGTGTTCCTGCTTTGTTTAAAACTGCTGTTGTTTTCGCGCCTAAAGCATCTGAGCCTGAACCTGGTTCGGTGAGTGCATAAGCAGAAAGCTTTTTTCCACTTGCTAGATCGGGTAGGTACTTCTGTTTCTGCCCCTCTGTACCAAAAAACACAATGGGCAGAGTGCCTATACCAACATGGGCCCCATGCGAAAGCGCAAAGGAGCGTGCCAATGCCATTTTTTCCGTAATCAAAGTAGAACTGATCTTATCTAATCCAAGCCCATCAAATGCTTCTGGTACATCTGCGCCAAGTAACCCGAGTTCTCCTGCTTCTTTTAGCAGCCGAACCGTATGTGAAAAATCATGTTCTTCGATCTCTGGAAGTACTGGCCACACTTGCTCTTTGACGAATTCTTCTGTCATTTTTGCCACCATACGCATCTCTTCAGTAAAATCCTCTGGTGTAAATACATCCGCCGGTACTGCCTGCGAAACGAGAAAAGAACCTCCTTTACCCATCTTTCACCCTCCTATACTCGCTCAAATAATCCAGCCGCACCCATTCCTCCACCAATACACATCGTCACAAGTCCATATTTCTTTTTCTCTCGAATACATTCATGCAACACCGACACTGTCAATTTGGTTCCTGTACATCCTAACGGGTGCCCCAGTGCAATTGCTCCACCATTCACATTTACTTTCGTCTCCTCTAAATCTAACTCTCGAATAATCGCCACCGATTGAGAAGCAAAAGCTTCATTCAGTTCAATCCGATCGATCTCATCTATTGTTACACCGCTTTGTTTTAGCAACTTTGGTATCGCTTGAATGGGACCAATGCCCATCACTTCTGGTTCCACCCCTGCTACTGTAAATCCTCTAAATATTGCTAGAGGTTGTAACCCAAGCTCTTCCGCTTTTTGTCGACTCATCACGATAACAGCTGCTGCCCCATCACTCGTCTGTGAAGAATTACCTGCGGTTACTGTTCCATTTACTTGAAAGACAGGACGAAGCTTTGCCAATATCTCTAAAGAAGTATCTAGCCGCACTCCTTCATCTTCATGAAACAATCTTCTACTCGCTGTCGGCTCTCCGCTTTCTGTTTCTGTCCACTCTGTTACTTCTAGTGGAATAATCTCCTGTTTAAACTTTTTCTCTTGTAAGGCCTTTGCTGCTTTCTGATGACTCATATAAGCAAAGTGGTCTTGCATATCCCTCGTAATCTGATAACGTCTTGCTACTTCTTCGGCTGTATGTCCCATGGATAAATAGGATTCTGGATGATGATCCATGAGGTAAGGGTTTGGGGATGGTCGAGATCCACCCATGGGAACCATACTCATACTCTCTACTCCGCCTGCAATAATGATATCAGCGGAACCACACATAATTCGCTCAGAAGCTAGTGCGATGGATTGAAGACCAGACGAACAATAACGGTTGATGGTCATCGCTGGGATTTCTACTGGTAAACCAGCACGTAAACTAATCGTTCTCGCAAAATTCATCCCTTGCTCTCCTTCAGGGAAAGCACAGCCGATGATGATATCATCTATTTCTTTTGGATCGATTTGTGGAAACTCTTTGAGCAATCCTTTTAAAACCAAAGCACCAAAATCATCTGGTCGTGTATGGCGCAAAGCTCCCCTTGATGCCTTTCCTACCGCAGAACGTTTTGCTGCAACAATTACTGCCTCCCGCATAATACTTCCCTCCTCAATTGCGAAGCGGTTTTCCTGTGCGTAACATGTGAGCCATCCGAGCTTGCGTTTTTGGCTCTCCAATCAGGCTTAAAAATGCTTCTCTCTCCAAATCGAGTAAATAAGCAGGATCCACTAACGTATCTTCTGGAACTTCCCCGCCAGCTAATACATAAGCAAGTTTAGTAGCAATTTTATAATCATGCTCAGAAATATAACCTGATTTAAGAAATTGATAAGCACCCAACTTCATCGTATTTGCCCCATTACTACCCAACACAGGAATTTTGATTGGATTAGGTGCTTGATAGTTGCTACGATCGAGGTGAAGAACCGCTTGTTTGGCATCATGCAGTAAAAAATCTCGATTCATCGTAATGCCGTCTTGCTGTCGCAGATAGGTATAACTTTTAGCTTCTAAACCACTTGTAGATACCTTTGCTTGCCCGATGTTTTCAAATGCTTTGTGCACAAAGGGTTCGATAACCCGTGCACGAGCTCTATTGGTCTGTTGATCAATTCGTAATAATAATTCCTTACATCCTCCACCTGCTGGGATCAATCCAACACCAACTTCAACCAAACCCATATATGTTTCAGCAGATGCTTGTATCTGATCCGCTGGTAAACACATTTCTACGCCTCCTCCTAGTGTTAAGCCATGAGGAGCCGCTACTACGGGACGAGGACAGGTTCGCAATGAACCTAATGTCGATTGAAACCGCCTGATCATCAGATCAATAGCATCATAATCTTCGTCTTCTACAAACATGAGCATCATCAGTAAATTTGCACCGACCGAAAAATTGCTGCCTGTACCTGTTAGTACTAATCCTCGATAATTGCTAGCTACTTCGGAAACAGCATAGTCAAGCATCTCAAGTGCATCGTTGCCGATCGCTTGTTTTGGTGAATGAAAGAGAAAACATGCCACATCGTCTCCTATATCAAAGAGACTTGCACCTTGATTTCCTTTGATTTTTCCAGGTGATTGAAAAGTAAGGGGAATGATCCTTGGATGCTCCATGATGGGTTTGTAAGCTCTGTCGTCTAATGTAAGAAAGCGATCTTGCTCATAAAAAGAAGTTTTCCCATCTGCCAAGCTTTTTTCAATCCAAGCAGGTATGGTTTCTCCTTCTTTTTTCATTCGTTCTATAGTATTTTCTAATCCTAGTTGATCCCACAGTTCAAATGGACCAAGATCCCAATTGAATCCCCATCTCATAGCACGATCAATATCCAAAATCTGATGAGCGATGACAGGAGCATAAGTGGCTGTGTAGAGTAGCGTTTTCTTTGTGATATACCAAAGGAAATGACCGATATCATGATCTATCTGAAAAATAGCCTGTAGCCTAGCCGCTAGATTTTTTTCTCTTTTGATCTGCTCTAACTCAGGAATTTTTAGCTTTTTTCTATCATGGTACTCCCACGATTGTAAGTCTAGCGCTTGGATAACATTTTTATTTTTGCGGTAAAACCCTTTTTTTGTTTTTTCGCCTAGAGCACCTTCATCGATTAGTTTTTGGATGGCAACAGGTGTTTGAAATGCTGTGATCTCTGCTTGATCACTGGAATGCTCACGAACATTTTTCACTACATGCGCATACGTATCTAAACCCACAAGATCAAGCGTACGAAAAGTGGCACTTTTAGGTCTACCGAGTAAAGGACCTGTTAGTTCATCCACCATTGCCGGTGAAAAAGGCCATTTTTCCATGGCTTGAAAAATAACTTGAATTCCATATGTTCCAATACGATTTGCAATAAAATTGGGAGTATCACGACCAATGACAACACCTTTGCCTAAACGCTCTTCTGCAAATTGTTGAACCTCTTGGGTGATAGCAGGAAGGGTATGCTTGGTTGGAATGAGTTCGAGAAGTTTCATGTACCTAGGTGGATTAAAGAAGTGTGTTCCTAAAAAATGTTGTTGAAAAGAAGTCGACCTATCGTTTATGATTTTATGGACAGATATACCAGAAGTATTTGAACTTAAAATTGATTTTCCGTTCCATACTTGTTCCACTTTGGCAAGCAATTGTTGTTTGATCGACTCATCCTCCACAACTGCTTCGATAATCCAATCTACTTCTGCTAATTTGTGAAAATCATCTTCAAAATTTCCAATATGAATAGATGAAACTAACGAAGAAGAAAAAAGGGGAAGCGGCTTTTCTCGAAGAAGTGATTCTTTGGCGTTTGCTGCTAAAATATTTCGATTTAACTCGTTTTCTGGCACACGATCAAACAAATATGTGGTAAGACCTGCATTTGCAAAGTGAGCTGCAATCGCACGACCCATCACACCCGCGCCAAGGACTGCGACTTGCTTTATCTCTATCATCTCTCATAGCTCCTTCCGTTTATCCGAACTTACATCTCGGTTAAGGAAAAAATAGCTACATCACTTTATTATTTCGCTACATTTAGAAATAGTCAATATTTTTTAAAAAGTTATCTATTAACATTTGTCAATTGAATGTTAACCTTTGATAGAGGGTGTGTTCTTTTACCACCCCAGATCGTTTTTTCCTATTCCTATTAAATATTGTATACATGGGATCATTATGCTTAAGGGGAATGTATGATGGGAAAGTGGATTTCACGTTTTTTCCTAGTCGGTTCGTTTTTTTTAGCTTGTTACGTCATTTACAGCTTTTTTGAAATGGGATATGGTGTAAACGCTACAAGTATTTCTGATGGGCAGCTCCATAAAGTAAAAGATACTCGAGCATTTGGACTAACCAAACTTCGTATTCCAGAGGAATCTCTTAAGAACAAACCAGTCTCCGTTTACTATGTTCCACATCCAGATGATGAGGTATTGACCTATGGTGTACCAATTCGCAATGATCTAAATGCTGGGAAAGTGGTATATTTAATCCTATTTACTCATGGAGAAGGCTCAGCGATTATCACCAAATTAAATAAAATGGTTTCCCCCAAAAAAATTACCGCCAGAGAATTAGGAACGTCACGTGTGAGAGAATTTTTATTTGCCGCTGATGCTTTGGGTGTTGATAGTGCTCATCGAGATGTATATGCTCCAAGCAAGACGGGTTTGAAGAAGAATCTTCTTAAGCAGGTTGCCTTATATTTTGAAAGCTTGTCAAACGATGTCACCCATAATGGAATGAGTCAAAATGACGTTTTACAAGAGCACTCCATGACCGGTAAAGTGATCAATAAGTTGTACAAAGAAGGTAAAATTAAAAAGAAAAGAACTTTTGCTTCCATCTTTATGTCTCGTATTTCCAAAAAACCACTGAAAGGAAAAGAGATCAGACTAGATAACGCAGAAGATGAGCATTATATCAATTCGGCAATTATGATATATAATAAGTGGGATCCAGAAAACGGATGGTATGCTTGTGGCTATATAAGTGTAAAAGGACAGTTTGATTCATTAAACACAAATAAATATTCGATACAAACACCAAAATAAAAATAACCAGAAATTCTGGTTATTTTTTATTAAATATAAAAGCAAATAACAATCCACCTACAGCCAGTACCAAGATACCAGTTGATTGCAAGCCATTATCTTTTATTAATTTTTGTATGGATGATATCCCATTACTCGCAATATTATTGGTTGTACCACTGTTATGATAAAACCAGTAGATACCAAACACGATTGCAGCAAAAAAGAGAAGAGCTATCAAAAATCCTCCCACTTGCTTGCCACTAAAACTTCTTGAATATCTACTTTTACCTTTTTTTATTGGTTTTGCCATTGATATCCCTCGCTTCGCACCAAAGTCCAGTTAAAAAAAGTGTATTCTATGCGAGTGATCTATTCAATAACAAATCAAAACATTTATATTATCCTATTAATCCTTTTGTATGGTGCTCAATAAAGGAACGTATTGTTTTTATTGCCTTTTCGACTGATGCTAAATCAGTTTCATAGAAGGTGAAACGTCCTTTCTTTTCATCTAGGTCCAGTTCATCTGCGATAGCACCCATCAGACCATGCGTTTTTTTATCTAATTCAAACCAGCCCGTAATTTGTTGGTCTGCGAGCTTCGTTGCATACGAAAATACAATTTCATCAAATTGACCACGTAACCATGAAGTTGGACGAAACTGTATAATTTGCATGGCATCGTGCCGTCTGCCAGTATAACCTTCTGCATAATGCACAAAACCGAGTTCTTCAAACCCATTTAGAAAATTTTGCAGCATTCCAGATGGTAGAACATGGATAGGATCTCGATCTTTTGCATCTACACCTTGGTCGATATCAAGATCGGTTTCAAAATAATAATGTGTGTGGATGGAGCTAACAGGCAACCCTTCTGGACACACAAAAGAAAAAGGGTATTCGAAATGGGATCCTGGTTCAAGAACAAGCTTTTCATTTGTAATAGGTATGGTGATGATTCTTTCAGAGACATGCTGTTGATGATCTCCACTCGTGTAGCGAGAAGAAAGCATAAGTTCTACTTTTAAACCATCTGTAACCTGCTCTGTATCTCCACCCAACACGAAAATTTTCCCTGTTACGCGTTGTCCCATCCTAACGACATCTTGATCCAGTTCCAAATTTACTTTTGCTGATCCAAAACCAATTGATGCTAAAAACTTTTTCAACATGCTGCTATCCCTCCTGATACTATTGTATCAGAGAAATGAGCCAATGAGTTCGATTACATGATAAGTTGTATATACATTTCCATCTTTGGTACGAAATCCTTGATCATATGCTTTCATCCAATTATGCAACAAGTGATTATTATCGTTTGATAACTCTTTTTCGACACAATGGAAAAATCCAAATGCCGCAGCTACTTGAAAAACAGCTTGACTATTGTGATAATTTTTTCGAAATTGGTCTTCTTGGTATACTTCTAATTGTAATCCATCTTTACTGATATGCTTTTCCCAATAACTTTGAGGAGTAAAATAAGCAACTGGAAACTGTTCACTTATCGAGTTTTCAATCCAATTTAAACATGTATGCAATTCTAAAAACGTATCCGGTCCCAGAAAAGCACCGGCAATTATGCCTGTTTCTTGTAACAAAACTTGACTCAACTTAAAAAGCGCCTGTGTTTCTTTTTGAAACTGACAACTTGGTGAAATGATAATAATATCAAATTGATCAGGTATCCCATAACGATGCCGAGAAATAATTTGAACGATGTGTTGTTTCTTCCATGACAAAAAGATATCTGCTTCCATCTTGAGCAAAAAAAGATCAGAATCTGGATAGATATCTTTTAATAAGTCCGAAAACATCGGCTCTGTCACATAAATTTCCAATATAGATATAGCAAAAGGTCTTTTTTGTTTTACTTTATGTACAAGTCTAAAAGAGATTTTCTGGCATATGTCTATCTCTTGAAAAGAGGAGGGAGCTGATAGGAATGATGATATTCCGTACTCATGTTCTTGATTCACATCTGCACCTTTCTTTCTTTTCATCATTACCAACTTGCTTCTCTCTTTGGATAGAAAACTCCTTCTAATCGATGTAAATAATCCTGTTTTTTGGAACAAAAATGATTATATGTATGTAAAACATTGTTACTACCCTGTTGAGCAATTTACGAACATTTTCGCGATCAACTATTTATCTGGAATTATTTTTGTTTATGTTCGAGTTGAGTTAGTAGATATTTACAAATCAGAATAGAGATTGTCTGATTTTGTTATCTTACTCTTCGATGAATATTACCTAATTGGTAGTGAATTTCATATTTTTTAGGAAAGCATTCGGTTCTCTTCTATCTTGCCTATACAATTTAACTAATTATTTGTAAAATGAATATACAGATCGCCCTACCTGAAGGAGTAAAGCCAATCATGCACCCCGACACCACCTTCAAGCCCAGCCGACCTGCCGTTGAAGCGAACATCTCCATCAAGCAGGTTCCCAATTGCGAGAAGTGGGAAGTCGTAATCGACGAGATGCGGGTCACCGGCACGCTGCCACAAAACATCGTGGACAACCCCGATCCCAAGATCCGCTACTCCAAGGCCACCGAAATGGAACTGTTGGCCGATTTCCAAATTCAGCGGGCCATTGGAAAGTACCAGGAGCTGATCCGAAATGTAAAGCGAATGCTCAACAGCCTTGAGGTTATCGACGAGTACAGCCTCATCATCCCATTCGATGAAGCTCTGGGCCATGAAAGGATCAAGAGTGCAGATCCGATCCCCGATGACGTGTACAATGCTGCGCTGGCGAAGACCGAAGAAAAGTGGAAGCGTGCAGTGAACGAAGGAGATCAACTGGACTTCGTTCCGGTTACGGAAGCCGAGGCTGAAGCAGCTGTTGCTTACTTCAAGAGGGAGTTGGCCACCACGGTTCAAGCACCGATTGGTGAGGCTTTCTGGGCTGTCTGGCAGGAGTACGCAGTGACCGCATACTCCTCCTGACAAACTTCGGTTCCAGTAGAGTGATGACTCATCACCAGTTGTTGTCTCTCACTGGAACCGGAGCACACAAATAAATTATTCCGATAAATGCTCAAAAACCCCATTTCGCTTCTAGAATTGGGGTTTCCATGCTTGGAACTATTCTTCTGAAATGTGCAGGGTTGGATAGATGGTTTGGTATTTTTCCGTTAAATATTTGATATATGGATCAATGGACAATGCTTGACCTGTAGCCCTTTGAATCATTTCTGTTGTGCTAAACTTTTTACCGTGTTGATAAATATTCGTTTTCAACCAACTATGTAAAGTATCAAACTGACCGTGTGTCATTTCTTCTTTTATCGATGGATGTATTTGTTGTGCAGCATCGAAAAGTTGACAACTTAGGATATTCCCAATGCTGTACCCTTGAAACTGCCCTCCAATAAAATCGGTAAACCAGTGAACGTCCTGTAAAACACCATCTTTCACTTCCGTTATATCGACACCTAAGTCTTCTTTGTAACGTTGTCTCCAAGCTTCTGGAAGATCAGTAACATCTAATTTACCAGTTAAGAGTTCCAATTCTAGATCGAATCGAATAATAACATGCAAATTATATGTAATCTCATCTGCTTCTGTTCTAATTTCAGAAGGCGAAACATGGTGCATGGCGCGATAAAATGTTTCCATTGGAACTGCACCAAGCTGTGTAGGAAAAACAGACTGCAATTTTGGGTAGAAATATTCCCAAAATTCACGACTCTTTCCTACTAGGTTTTCCCAAAGGCGTGATTGGCTTTCATGAAGGCCTGAAGATATACCTTTCATAAGTGGTGTGCCAAATAGTTCAGGTGAAATTCCTAATTCATATAATGCATGGCCAGATTCGTGCATACTACTAAATAACCCATCTGTTACTTCCCATTCTTTGATCCGGGTCGTAAATCGAACGTCATCTCCTGCTAGACGAATCATAAATGGATGTGGAGAAAAATCTTGGATCGTTCGAGAACGGTCAACGCCAATATGATCCAAAACAACTTCAATAAACTGGAGTTGCTTTTGTTTGGGATAATGTTGAAGCAGACATTTTCGATCTACTGGCTCTGATTGGCGAATTTGCTCAATCATTGGCACTAGTTTCTTTCGAAGGTCTTGAAACAGTGGTTGCAGAATCGAAACATACATCCCTTCATCACTACGATCTATTAATGGATCAGCAATATGGTGATATCCAGGGAAATAGGATGCGTATTCTTTGCTATACTCCAATGTTTCCCGCAAAAGAGGAGATACAAGGGTAAAATTGTTTTGCTTTCTTGCCTTCACCCATGTTTGATAAACACGTGCAGTATGTCCAAAAAACTTCTCCATAAATGCAGGTGGAATTTTTCGCGCTTTTTCATACTCTTTGGCTACTTCTGATATCAATCTAGATTCTAAGGAATCAGCAGGTAATGTAGTAGCCCAAGGTATTAGTTGATCTAACATCTCTCCCATTTTCGGATCAACTAATTTTTCATGGGTCAGCCGACTGATAAAACCTAGTTGTTCTCCTCGATAATCAGCATTGGCAGTGGGCATCCCTGTAGACTGATCCCATACAAGCAGATGAATAAAAGATTCCAAATTAATATATTCCTTTAGATAACTCCGAAAAGATTGGTATAGTTCCAAAATGAAGACCCCTTTCATACTCATAGGATACAATTACAACAAATATTTATTTTTCCTGCTTGTGTAACAAACTTACTTTCTATCATCGCAAAAAAAAGGGGCGATTTCTACTGAGTAGTAGAAAATCACCGCAAAAAAAAGAGAGAGTCTAACTATAGAGAAATAACTTTTTTTGTTTGCTGTATCAAAGGCTGTTCTAAATCAACAATCGGTCCATCGCCACGTTTTAAGACTTTCGCAAAAGCTTGTGATGGTTGTAAATATGCAACCATATAATCAATGGCGACTTGTGGGTCAACAGTATGACCACAGGTATAACAGTCTAATGCAGCAAATCCTTTTTCAGGATACGTATGAATCGAGAGATGACTCTCCGATAACATCACTAGAACTGTAACACCTTGAGGGTCAAAATTTTGGGCTTGTACCGATAGAACAGATGCTCCACAGGACTCAGCAGCCTGTATCATATACTTCTTTAATTCTTCTGCATTGTTTAATAGGTCAAACGGCACACCCCAGGCATCCATAGCCACATGCCTTCCGAAAGTAGAATATTCTTCCATCTTCCGGCCCCCCTTCCTAGCAAAAAATTGGTGTGAGCCAAATTCCGCTAGGATCGTATTGGATCACTTATGGGGGAAGGTTAGTCCAATGAGGTCCCAACCCTTCGAGTGAATCACTGATCCTAATAGCTCAAGTTGGTTTTGTTGCAACATCCTGTACCTTATCATATTATATGGAGAAATTCAATCGCTTTTATAAAAATAATCTACATACCAATAATATTATACCCACCATCGACATGCAGCACTTCACCAGTGATTCCTCTACCTAAATAACTGCACAAAAAAAGAGCTACATCTCCCACTTCTTCTGCATCTATTCCTCTACGCAATGGTGCACGTTCTTCCACAACAGATAACATATAATCAAAATCCTGAACATGTTGAGTTGCCGATGTGCGAATAGGTCCAGCGGAAATCGCATTGACTCTTATATTAGCTGGACCTAACTCATGTGCTAAATATCTGACGCTGGATTCCAATGCAGACTTTGCCACACCAAAAATTGGATAGTTAGGAAGCACCTTTTCTGAACCCATATGTGTCAAGGTAACAATTGTACCTCCATCCACCATATATCGTTTCGCTTCTTGTGCAGCTAAAACAAGCGAATATGTATGAACTTCGTGTGCAGAAAGAAATTGATCACGAGTTGTTTGTAAATAAGAATAAGGTAAATTCTCTGCTTTTTTTAATGCGATGCTATGCACCAAACCATCAATTTTTCCCCATTGATCGTTTATCTTGGCAAATGCATCGTACATATTTTTATCATTGTTCACATCGCATACTGTACAAAAAGAATTAGGCATTTCATCATCTACGAGCTGACTCACTGTTTTTCCGATCTGTTCATTCTCATAGGTAAAGAAAAGCTCAGCACCTGCATGATATAACGATTTAGCAATCGACCATGCAATACTGCAAGAATTCGATACACCCATTACAACAACCTTTTTCCCTTTCATTAAGGCTTTCAACGAAGCACCTCTTTCTTCCAAAAAAACAAAATAAACCCAGATACATGACAGCCTACAAAAAAATGCTGGCAGTGTCAATTTTAAAGTCATTTTGGGGATAATAAAAGGAATGAATCCATTAGGAGGTTGTCATGATTTCTCTTAACGAGCAAGAAACAGCAATTGTGATCCTCGCCTTAACCAAAGTCATTGAAGATGAACAATCCTACATTCGAGTAGACGAATATAAAAAAGTACTGGACCGTTTGAAAACAGATGATAGATACGATTATGTACCTACACACTTGCATTTACTACATGAACGAGATGAGTTCTAAATTACCATCCTGCTGCAGGGTGTCGAACCAACTTCACATTTTCGATAAGCAAAACGGACTGAGACGAACTCACTTCTTGCAAAGGTTTATTCATGATCATCATGGAAAAGCTATCCTTAGCATGCTCATCTTGCAAAAGTAAACCTGCGTGATCAGAGATAAAAGCAATGGCTTTTTCTGATTCGTCTTTTAGTTGAAAACAAAAAAGATAAGCATCTTGCTCCCGGTCATACATCCATACGTAAGCATTCACATAATCGGGGTTTGTTTCAAGTTCTTCCCACGCAGGAATCGATAATAGGAGAATAGGACTTGTCTCGCCTTCCACCCAACCCCCATCTTCTGGTATTGCAGCTTCTTGTATCTTTGGAACATAACGCTCTGACATCCTATCACCTATCCCTTACAGTGTTGTATGATCAATATTATACCGAAGGGGGACTATAAGTGAAACGATACAGTCAAATGACACCGGAAGAACTTACAAGTTCGATAAAAGAATTGGAAAAAGAGTTAATAGAAGCTAAGAAAAATAAATTAGAGAGCAATGCGGCAATCCTCAAACAAAAAATAAATCTGGCTAAAGCTTATCTCATTGATCCGCAGACTATTCAACTGGAGTTGAAATATGAAATCGAAGGCGAATCAGGGCTTTTTCAGGTAGAATATCTAAATGGAATTTATGCTTGGGGGACATTTAATGGGAAAATTGAAAAAGAGGCGTTTCCTTTATCATTGTTAAAGCCAATAGACGAAAATTAATCTTAAGAAAAAAGATACAGAAAAGATAAGGGATACACCTAGTTCAGTGGAATTGGTCAAGCTTGTTCTGGATCAACACCAGCACTCTCATTTCATCCTCCCGGATGGTTCGTTGCCACACCGCTTTGTGTGTATATCATACCTTGATTTTAATCATAACTTTCAAATTAATATTTGCAGTTTCATTACCATTATTCAAAGAATAAGTTCAAAAATAATAAACTCGTTTTACATGGTTAATATTTCCTTTTTTCGATCATAATACAACTAGGAGGTGCTCGGCTATGTATTATGTGATTCGAGATTCGGAGAAATTACCCCCATCGATCATCCATGAGGATAACTATTTTGCTTGGTACAATCCGATGAAAAAAGATCATCGCATTGAATTTAGAGGCACGATGAACCAATGTTATACGTTTATGAATCGCGACCAAAAGCAATTAACCTTATAGTTAATATTCCGAAATTTCTAGCGGCCGTTGGTCGCTATTGTTTTTTAGGCGATTGGAACCATGAAGATAACTTATGGAGAATAATGTTGGAACAAACAAAATACTACAATAACTCCTCTTGGGTTGAGAAGTGATGTATTATTCAAACTATTTCTATTATGCCACTTGAGAACTGTTTCCTTATCCCATTGTTAAGCTTAGAACAAAACTGTCTTAGTAGAGCAAATAATGGCAGGATTTTCTCGTTCATACCAGATACAATTCCTTCAAGGAGTGAGCACAATATGAAAGGTAGAGTCATTACAAAAAGCTTTGAACACTCCCACCACCTAGCTGACGCTCGAGGTGGGGGATTCTTAGGAACTCCCATCTACGGACAAGATATTTACTAAGCTTCAACCGCCATCCCAGCGGCAATGAGTCTCCTACCTGCTTGCAAGATGTTGTAAGCTGCATTGATATCACGATCATGATTGGAACCGCATTCCGGACACCTCCATGCTCTAAGGTTTAGATTTTTCACGTCTTTGTTGCGGTATCCACAACAAGAACCAACGTTGACTCGAAAGTATTTGGGAGCGGTTATTTTTTCTCCATCCGAAAGGATGGCAAAATGTTTCAATCCTAAGTCGATTCAGCCGATCAGGACAGAGGTTTTTAATATGGTATATGTATCTTATCATAAATAAAAAAAACCTGACCAGCGATAGCCGATCAGGGGGTAGTTCGAGATAACTCCAAAAACGGCCATATAAATGGATGTATTTTCTAAATCGATTCACCAACCAGCGAATCAGTGCCATATACCTTATTGCGACTAAGGAGATGACAAATCGTATTATACTTAAAATAGTATGTAACCTGTCCGAGCTATCGTTACGGAGTTGTCACGTGAACCAGTCCTACTTCGAGAATCTGATGATCAAGGTTAGCAGGAGTGCTCTCTTCTGGTGGGTGCCCATCATCGGAATGTTTCTCCTCTTCTGGGGACTCATTCTGACCTCCCACTTCAGCACTCTCGTGCTCATGATTCCCTGCGTTCTCCTCCCGCTGTGGTGGTTGATGGAGATTCGCATTGCCTGTCACGTTTCGACAAGGACGATCTGAAGTACTGGTGGGAGAACTCTCTCAAGATGCAGCTGGTGATCATCACCTTCCTGAGTCTCGTAGGAGTCAACATTTGGCTGTGGTGCTTCGTCATCAAGTGGTGAAGCTGCTGCCCGGCTCGGACAGATCGGTCTCATCGCAACCTAGATGGGATCGGACTGGAAAATAATATTCATTCATATAGAAGGGATATAACAAAGACCGAGCAGTTTTAGCTTGGTCTTTTTCGCTGCCCAAAAAATGAGTGATTTTTAAGAAATAATTGGTGTGTATTTATAAAGGATTACAAACGAATCTGTGCTATTATTTCTTATGATCCGTGAAAAATGGATATCATAACGCGGTTTTCATTCGTGTGTATCCGCAAAAAGGGATATTATGGGAATTTCGGAGCGCTATTATAAGCAGTTGGAGAAAAAGGGGTTATCCAGCAGTACCATCCGACAACATAAGCAAAGCATATCTCGCTTCATGAGATGGTTCCACACCATGCCAGAATTAAAAAACGGTGATATAGTGGGTTGGCAAAAAGTAATCCGAAAAGATATACGGCAATTTCGTAGGTTATCAGGTAAAGGATTGGATGCTGATGGATCATCGACTATGAATAAATGCCTTTCCATTGGTACAATCAACAACACAGTAAAGCATTTAAAGCAATTCTTTGCTTGGCTATTGGATCAAAACTTCATTCCAGATAATCCTTGTGATGAGGTAGAGCTGATCCCAGAAGATCGCTTTAAAACAAAGTGGATAGAAAAGCAGGTAGAGCGACGATTGATCAATGAAATGCGTGTACGTAGTAGCAACAGGAATAAACATTAACGTAGAAAAGAGGTCCGAGAAAAGGCTATCATTCAATTTTTGATGTTTACGGGAGTACGTGTACAAGAACTCTGCGAAGTAAAAGTATCCGATGTGATCTTAGGTGAACGTTCTGGCTCCGTTGTTGTCCGAGGAAAAGGAAACAAACAGCGAACGATCCCCATCATCAAGGACTTACGCGATACTTTGCGAAAATATAGTTCCATCTAGGCCCAGTGACAGGGTTCCTGTTCTAGTCCGCAAGATTATTTCCAATTCCTGTAATGCTTATCGATGAGATGAACAAAAACCCCGTTACTTTGCGGTCTATGGTAAGAACCCTGTCACCAGATTAATGAAACATAACATCATTTATGTTTACTTAATGAGCAAAATCAGACATCTAAATAGCCAATAAGTAAACATAATTTATTGATTTGGATAGCAAACAGAATGAAACATAATTACTTTGCGGTTAATGGTAGCTACCCTGTCACTACGCCCTCTTTGGATCGGTTCATTTTCCATTTTATGGTTCCGTTACCCCTCAGGCGAGAGTGCTGGTTCTACCCCTTTTTGAAGGAAGGAATGATCTATTGTTTTTAATTTTTGCTTACTCTCATAGAACCAATATACATAGCTCAATGCTTCGTAAGCATTAGAAAATTATCCAAGAGAATCAGAAGAGAATTTCTTAGATGGAATTCTATTTTTAAAAGGTGACATAATCAATAATGAATCCATCAAATAGAGCTGATCCACCAAAATCCACATCATAAAAGACTAAAATAAAGAATCGCCTCCTCAGCGTTATGGAGAAGGCGATCCTCTTTCATACCACTTTTTTCACTTGAAAGAAATGCTTCAGTGCACGATGCGCTTGGCTCTTTTCTGACAAAATGTATAAATTTTGGATCGACCAGTGGCGATATGCTGTCATCAGTGTACTGTGGGGATTATATTGGTATAGATGTCCAGGCTATACCCGTGAAAACAAATCTACATCATTTTTTAAAAATTAGAAATGTCAATTATGAAATTAAAAATATTATTGAACTCAATAAACATGAGTATTGTTTTTTCGGTGGCTGGGCGAGGTTTCATCGGCTATAAGCCCCTCGTCCAGCCAACCCCGGAGACCTGTCACAGGAGGGACGTAAGATCCTCACCACACTTCTCGTGGTATTTGGACCTCGTCGCCAAGTCATCATATAGACGGACAAATTCCCGTAGCACTTCCAGCTCCATGCCGTCCAGAGGGCGGCATCTGACGTCGTACCTTTCTGCACGTTCGCGTCCGTCGCTACCAATGCGGTAGACGAAGCTAAGGTTAGTGGAGCGTACAGGCTCGCCGTCGAGATTGATGCTCACACGGTTAATTTTCCAGAGCTGACCTCGCGCCACCGTGAAGTAGACGTTGTCAGAGAACCCGATCGAATACCATCTTGTTGTCTTTACATGAAGCTTAGACAGGTTGTCTTCATAAGTGGAAGAGTCTTCGGGATCGATTCGACCCTCTTCAAGATCAGCTCGGATCACTTCTAGAATCTCTTCCGACGTATAACGCCTCAGAAGAGCCTCCTCCGCTTCTTTCGGCCATGGGTTTTTTGCACCCTCCATCAGTGGGATCAACTGCTTCCTGTACCAATCTCCGATTTGACAAAGGAGCAAATCAATCTGACAATCACGGGACATTCTGACCTCCAGGGATTTCTAAGAACTACATTTATTATATAGTTGAGAAACACTATTTTAAAGGGTTAATATTCTTTGAATATCGCCAATTTTACTATGACTAAGGTATATCCGAATAGTCTAAATATCAGTACAACTGGGAGTTGATACCCGATATTGAAATCTATTTGGACATGGATCATTACTGATCGTTCAAAAGCACAAATTAAGTCAAATGTGATCTTCGTTTTGCCTGAATGCTTCTATATTCGTTTGTCCCATTCAGATGGAAGGAATATAAAAAAATTAGCTAGATTCTCGCCTACGTATGTAAGACTACTCTTTTATTCTTTTCATCAGTAAATTAAGAGGATAGTAGTTGTTAAATTAAATAACCCGAAACTAGATCGCTTTTTTAAAAAACGACTGTTTATATTCTTCTGGACTTACATATCCCAACGTTCCGTGAATACGGATTTTATTAAACCAATTCACATAGTCACAAAATTCGATTGTAATTTGATCCAGACTGTCAAAAGTCGTTGGATATACAAATTCCGTTTTAATGATTTTAAAAGTAGCTTCTGCAACAGCGTTGTCATACGAACATGCCTTCATACTGAGTGATCTTTTTATGTGAAAGGTGGCTAATGTTTGATCTAGCAGTTGGTTGGCAAACTCTCCGCCTCAATCCGTATGAAACATTTGAATCTAGCGTAAATTCCCCTGAACGGATGCTAATTTCCTCGCAATGAGCTCTTTATTCTTCTGGGAACCAGTGCTGAATCCGATAATCTCCAGATTAAAAAGATCAACCAGAACACAAAGGTAATTCCATTTGTTTTTCACTCGAACATAAGATATCACTCACTACTACTTTTTTTGCTTCATCTTGTTTGAACTGGCGGTTCAGTTTATTCTCCTGTTTGGATTCATTGCTTCTTATTTTTTGGGCTTTAAACTGGGCTTTGGTGTAAGCCATGATCCGACCAATTCGTCGTCTAGACAAGATGAACCCACGTTTATATAGCTCCACTTTGATTTTCCTTGTCCCATAAGTCTTTCGTTTAATATGAAAAATCTCGAGGACAGCTTCTATTATGTCATCCTCGGATTTTCGTTCTTTGGCTTTATAGTAATAGGTACTTCGAGAAATTTGTAGGACTCTGCACATTGCTGATACTGAGTATTTTGTCCGTGTTTTTCTTGATGACAGCTACTTTCGTCCTATGATCAGCACTGCTTGCTTTAAAATGTCGTTTTCCATTCGCAACTGTTTGACTTCTTTTCGAAGGGCGAGGAGTTCTTGTTCTTCAGGGGGATGGTTGTCTTTCCTCCTAGGGGTGGAGGTAGCGAAGCCCGATTTCACCGCCATTTGCTCAAAAAATGGAAAAAGTCGCTTAAGGATAGAGGGAACGAAGACTGATTTGGATATCATCAATCCATTAAATGGAAAACGATTTGAAGCTATGCAAGTAGGTTCAGTGACAGAGTTCCTGCAGTGATCCGTCTGATAGATACCATTATATGGTTACGTTATCCCTCAGGCGCCGGATGGTGGTTTTACAATATTCCTTTGGCTGGACTTTTCTTTTTGATATTCCTCATTTCCCATACTTCTCTTGCTTCTTTATCTATTGTAGCGGTGAATCTATATCCTTCGGTCATATCGTGAAACACAAAAGGAAAAACAATAAAGGAATTACATTTTGCATAGAATAAAGAATCTATTATCTTATCTGCTGTTGTATTGCCACATTCTATCCAGCAAGCCAAATCTTCCCCATATACATCTGCTCTTTCAGATCCGATGACACTACACTCGAACATGGCTATTTTTTCACCTTGGCTTTTTAACCAAGTATATGCCAATGCTTTAAGCTTTGCGTGATCTTCACCTCCACCACTTCGGGCTTTCCTCAATATGTTTTCTTCTATGTTTAAAGTGGTTCCATTCTCCGGTAAGGGTTCAAGCTTTACCCATCCGTTATCAAACACCCCTTGGAGTTCACTTTCTTTCCATTCAAGACGCGGGAAATTAGAATCAGCAGAGTTCCAGAACTCATTCCAGCTTTTAGGATTGCGGATATCATCAAGTGTTTTGAATTGATTATACAAGTACACTTCATTTTTCACATTTGGACATGCAGCTTCTCTTATTTGTTTATAGTCCATGTTAATTTGCGTCCTTTAATTTCCGATGTAATGTCATCCGCGATATTCCTACTTTGTCGGCAACCTGCTGCATGGTCATATTCCCTTGGAGGAGGGTTCCTAGGACCTGAACTGATTTCATAAGACGTATTCACTGGTATTCACCACTGATACCAGTGAATACGTCGTCGCTTTGGGGGCTCTTTTTCATTCCATCAGCATAAAGGACTTTGCATGTTTCTGTCGTATTCCTCTTATTGGAAAAAAATCAGGAGGGATACATATGAGCATTTCTCTAATCATTTCTTTGATAGTGTGTCTGTAGGGTGAAGAGCCTCTCAATGAGGCTCTTTTGCTTATCCAATTACACAATCCTCGCCATACAAAGCTTTGAGAAATTCACCTTCCTGCTCCATCTCCATCTCTGGAAGCTCCACATACATCACGCCTCCACCTTCGCACTCAGGACAACTCTTCCATCCAAAATCAGCACAAATATAACATTCTATCTCCATTCGTCGCTTCATCCTTTCGAATAATGATCAAAGATACCTGATATCCTTCGTTTTGCAGTGTCTTCCCCATGACTCATGATAAAACTAATGAGCTCCAGAAAATCTCTCTCATCTTCTGATAAAGCTTTCTTCGCCAATCGCTTATCAACTAACTTCGAAACGCTAATAAGCCTGTCCGCTAATCGTGGATCTCTCCGCCATTTACAGCCATTTATCCAATCACCTCGAAATTTTGATTTATCTAATATAAGGAAAAATACCATTACCCCTATCATTAAAAGCTGAATTTACCCCGTAGAATTCGAAATTTGGCTATATATACAACTTTATCAGAGCCGTCCTAATCAACGATCAAATCTAATATTCCTTTTGGGAAGTGCTTACGCTCTTTTATAGCTTGTACCATGTATTCTCTAAAGTCCAGCCGGACAACTTTGATTATAAAAACTATCAAAAGCAAACATCCTATCCAACCAAGAACAAAGTTTCTTTGCTTCAACCGTCTCAAATACATGATGTACGATTATTTCTTCTTTGCGAAGACAATTTAATAGCTCATGAAGGGTTCGAGTTACAGTTTTCTTCGTACAATCAAAACGGATACGTTCATTTTTTTCAAAGCAAACAACATGACCATGTAGATCCGCGTGGTATTCTTTTGATAGAACATGTTTGGTATAGTGTTGTTCCCATTCAATACGATCTAGATATCGTTGTTGTATCCGTTCTTGATTGATATCTTCGTTTAACTTGTTGACCTCATCTTGGCTGACTGTTTTAAGAGATTTTTTAATCAACCCAAGCAATACTTCAATACTGCTCACAAAGAACCGAAACAAAATATTTTCCCGTAAGAAATGATGGAATACAAAACGACTAGATCCCATGGACTTATGAATGGAAATGGCTTGTTTTTTGGTTGGATACAAACGAAAACGGAATGCTTGGTGCATTTGTGTCTTTCTCCTTCTTGTTTAAAGGCTGATGATACACCCCCAAAACAAAAAAAGGAAATATTCCGAATGGATAGTATTGCAAAACAAGCAAATACTTCGTCTTTTCACTTTCAAAGAATTTTTTGATCCTGACAGGTATAACATTAGTGAATATCTTCGCAGACGCCGTCTAACTTTAGCTGCTGAGGCACTGTCTAAGAGCAATTGTAAAATCATTGAAATCGCTTTTAAATATGGCTATGAAACCCCAGAAGCATTTACAAAAGCTTTCCGTAAGCAACACGGTATCACACCCAGTAAGCACGAAATCACGTTGGAAAGCTCAACTCCTATAATCGTTTGACCATACAGGTAAATTTGAAAGGGGCAGAGCCAATGAAGTATCAAATTGTATAAAGAGAAGCATTTCAAGTAATTGGTGTAAAACGAGAGTTCACATTAAGAAACGAAGTAAATTCAGCAGATATTCCAAAAATGTGGAACGAAATGCATGAAAACGGAATAGATGATTTCCTATTCCAATTAAATAATGGAGAGATTGAAGTCGTTTTAGGTGGTTGTAGATAAAGTGATACAAAACCAAATCTATCGACTATTGGGTAGCGACCGA
The DNA here is from genome assembly GCF_009831235.1 of Shimazuella alba. Lineage (GTDB taxonomy): Bacteria > Bacillota > Bacilli > Thermoactinomycetales > Thermoactinomycetaceae > Shimazuella > Shimazuella alba. The sequence continues at coordinate 276,628 of NZ_WUUL01000005.1, forward strand.
GTACAATGGTGAGATTCCTGGAAAATTTTTAAGTAGCAGACAAATGGGCTGTTTTTGAAGTTCATGGACCAATGCCGGATGCGATGACAAAAGCCTGGAAAACGATCTTTTCGGAATGGGGTTTCCTTCAAGTAGATACAAGTATACAGGAGCACCTGAATTAGAAGTATATAGATGGCGACCCTTTCAATCCAAACTTGTATTCTGAAATCTGGATTCCGATAAAATAACAGATTATCGATCTACTAAAAATCACCTATTTGTCACAGTGCAGGAGGAAATACTGGCAGCATGCTAACTACTAGAGATTGGTCAGAAAAGCACCTCCATCTCAGAAGATAGTATCTTGTATAACATAAAAGAAAATTATGCGTCCTGACCACTCAGATTTGGGGGTAGACCTGCACGAATCGCTCAGTCCTCGAACTTGTCGATACTCGACCTAGTGGGGTGACTGATCGTGGAGTCCTAAAGATCCAAACTCTTCTCTTCTCGCTTTTTGGCGAGGAAATCCATGGCATATCCAGAGTTTAGGAGACGGGTTTTCCTCTCATAGAGTGAGGCGTACCTGTCAGGGTACCTCCACTTATATTGATCAGGGTGTTCTCAATCCTGTTCCTCATGGGAATGCCTTTCGTCGAGTCAGGGTCGATTCATGTCAATAATCAGAATTATAAATAAAGACCCTCTTGGCAAAGCTGCGATATAAAAAATAACGCCAACAAAGGCGTTATTTTTGTGAAATTTACTATTCAATAATCTCAATCACTCTACCAACTTGTCCATCTTCTAACCGTACTTTGATCCCATGTGGATGGGTGGGTGATTTGGTCAGAAGGTCTTTTACGACTCCTCTTGTCCTGTTCCCAGTACGCTGATCTTTTTTTAAAATAATATCTACGAGCATTCCTGGACTAAGATTGCTCCTTGTTCTACCGTCCATTTATATGCCTCCAAAGTGTTTCTTCTTATTTTAAGTCTTTTCGTTGATATTTCCTATTCCTTTCAGAAACTATTTTACTTTATATCTTGTAGGTACAGGTAGACAGCTTCCATGTTGCACTTGTTCTATATGGAAAAGGAAGAAAGTCAACAACCCGCTCGACCAAATGATGAAATAAGATATATACATGAAGAAATTACGATCCATAATGGACTTATGGATGGAAATGGCTTATTTTTGGTTGGATACAAACGAAAACGGAATGCTTGGTGCATGTGTTTCTTTCTCCTTCCTTGTTTTTAAGGCTGGATGATACACTCGGAAATAAAAAAGGGAATATTCTGAACTATCTTTCGGAGAGATTGATAAAATAATTACCTTTTACCATTACTACATGAGTTAAAAGAAACCCTTAATAGGATTTATCGAAACAGCTATTTCATACCTTCTTTGATTTTCAAGATCTCCTCGATGTCAAACTTGTTGCTTTTTCTAGAACTGATACATCAAGCCCCACTTTTAACATATTCTTGATGACCTCTACTTCCCCCAGTCTCTTCCACATTTCTTTTCCTTTCTCGTATCCACGTTTCTCAGCAAAGTCTAAAACAGAAATTTCATCCATTATCGCTCTTCTCCCTCATTTGTTCTAATATCCGAGCTTCTTCATCAGGACTTAAATACTCCGATGTTGGTAATACTCTCTTTGTTTCAGACATATCCACCGCCTACTTTCGTAAATTCATAGTTCTTAAAAGAAAAAGCCCAAAAAAGGGCTAATGTAAATAGAAAGTTCCTAACTTATCAGCAACATACTGGAGTAACTATTTCATACTCTCTTTGATTTTAAGAACTTCTTCTTCTGTTAAGTCATTTGCTTTTGCTAATACCGATATAGAAACACCAAATTTTAACATATTTTTGATCGCTTCTACCTTTCCTTCTATCTTCCCTTCCTCTCTTCCACGTTTTTCAGCTTTATCCAATGCAGAACGTTCATCCATTAACACTTTCATTCTCATTTCATATAACATACGTGCTTCTTCATCTTGACTTAAATACTCCAATGCAGCCATTGCCTTTTTTAATTCAGGTTTATCCATCGCCAACTCCTCCCATCTACTCTTATCGATTCCTTTTAGAAAAGAAAGCCAACGAACGAGATGATCTGACAAATTACAGAAACTAGCTAGTTTAGGCAGTTCCAAAAAATGAATCTCGATATCATCCGTTAAAATGTGCCCTGTATGATCTTCCCGCAAATGAAAAATGCTGTGATAGCGGTCATTTGGTATCACACGAAAGTTTAGAATATTGATCGTTATCGTTTTCTTAAGGTCTCCATAAGGTTGACCTTTCTTCAATTGCCCACCATACAGTTTTGACCAATAAAATAAAGTGCGTTTTTGAATATCGTATTTATTAAAAAGCTGAATTTCTAAATTGATTTGTTTTCCATTGGCAGTCTGTGCCCGCACATCTAATATGGATAACTTTTCTTTCACCATTGTTGTGTCAAGATATGGATTGACTAGAATAATATGAGTGAGCGGCTGTTGTTCTGTTTCTTTTAGTGTATCGTTTAAAAATGATAGAAGTACATCTTTATTTTCTTCACTGCCAAAAATTTTTTTAAAAACAAAATCTACTTTGGGGTCTAATATGTCCATTCATCATCTTCCTCTTATTATACTCCTTATATCATCCAAAAAACCAATACAAGCATCATGGTACGACTGGAAGTATTGGAATTTTTTAGAATGATTAATTTTGCATAATTTTAACATGGGAATATATGTTTGTAAATTAATTTTTATGGCAGATTCTATTTTATATACAAAAAACAAGCCCTAACAAGGGCTTACAGCCTGTAGACAAACCCTGCTTTAGCAGGGAGGTCTACAGGCTTTTTTTGTCGAAATAA
>NZ_WUUL01000006.1 GCF_009831235.1 Shimazuella alba
GGGAGTTCTATAATAGAACTCCCTTTTATTCTATATGAATGTATTATCTTTCGGCGGGCGGATCAGCAGGTGAAGTCCTACTAACCCACCCGCACGCCGTTGCTACTTGGAGAGGAGTTCTCCGGATTCTTCCATGCACCAAGTGTGCAGCTTCTCAAAGCCGGGACCAGCATCCCGGAGGCCTCCCAGCACCTCCAACAGATCGAGCATCAGCTTCCACTGCTCCTTCTCCAGAGGAGCGAGATCAGAGCTCATCGCCCTGCTGAAGACAGCCTGGTAGTCATCGATCGAAGAGAGGTCGAGTTTCTGACCGTCGTTTCGATCCCATCGCCAGAGCAGCGAAAGGCTCTGGATGACAAGACTCCGGAGTCGTTCCCACCACCACAGGATCTGGTCGTTCTGCGAATCACGCACCTCTTCCTCAACCAGTGCATACCACTCGAACAGATCCCGTCCGGGAATCTCTTTGTGGTAGCGAAGGAGGTGGCGCAGAATGGTGCCCAAATCGCTGTCTTCTGCAAAATGCTTCTTCATCTCGCGAAGAGCGGCATGGTTGTTGAGGACGATGTAGTCGATCACATCCATGCCAACACAGTAGCTGGTCGGATCGAGACTGTACATCTCTCCCTCATTGGAGGTCCAGAAGTTCTCCTTGACAGCAACGCCGTGCTTGAAAATCGTCATCACATGCCCTTTCGGCATAGTAGCGTCGAATTACTACTATTTTAGCAATAATTTATTTTTAAAACAATGTATCAATAGGAAATGGATCTTTCGTTTTAATAAACTAACCTTGAATCATGAAGCATAGTCTGACTAAAGTTCCAACCCTTTTTGATTGATTTCCATCAATAGTTGATTGATTTTCTGATAATCAGGCGTTTTTGGAAGCTCAGACTTCTCTAAAGCAATTTGCAATTGATTCTGATACATTTCTATCATGTTCAATGCTTCTTCAAATGTATATTTATTATTTCTACAATCCAGTAGCAATTGGCGGTTAGGACGATAGGTACGAAAATCTCCTGTTTCCAAAATCTCAATTGCACTTGTAAGCAATCTAATACTATGCATGAAAAACTTCGTATCATATCCAAATTGTTGAACCAGATCTTGTCTTCCTGTATGGTTAACCTTTTTATTTTTTAACTTTTGAATTTGCGAATACGCATATCCGCTAAATTTCTTTTCCATATGTTTGGATAAAAACAAATGACGATTATCGATCAGTATCTGTCCTAGTGGTGTTACTTTCAAGTAATCTTCTGCTCTCAAAAAAAGCAGCTCGATATTGTTTGGGACCCCTTGCATCGCATCTTTTACAAACTTATTGATATGGATGATAGTCACATCTACATCATCTTTTGTATTACGAAAATTTTTTCCTCCGCTGTTATTGTACTCATTAAAAGAATCTAAGCCTAAATAATACTCGATAGGCGGAATACAGACTCCTTTATAATCCTTGTCGGAAGTTTCTGTATTAGTTCCATAGGCATAACTCCCTGTTGGTGCAAGCAAAATTGTTCTTTCCTCCAGCCACTTCAAGTTACTCTCTTTTAGATTTATCTCATGCATAAATTGATCTTCCTTTATCTAAAATCTATTCCTTGAGACGTTTTCTTCTTGCTAATCCCATTTCCTCCGCTTTACTTCATTTTGAAATTACTGCTTCCCTCTTGCAAATAATTCAGGAACATTGATCAAACCTTTTTACCAACTTGAAACTGTTACTAGTTATATTACCATCTGATAAAAAAGTAGAAAGTTCTTTTAAATCACTTGTAAAATTATCCAGTAACCAGAGTGAAAAACTCCCACTGAGTACCAGCTAAAATAATTCTTTCCACCATTCCTGCTATAACGGAAATGCGAATACTAAATATTTTTCGAGGAATGCATGTCTTCCATTAATGTTAACTAATCCCTACGTTTATAAATTAATTTATGCTCTATTAACTACCTCAACTAGGCGAGAATACCCATCAGTGCCGTATCCCTCATCAATTGCCTTTTGAGCAATAGCTTTAATAGCACTTAGTACACTTGCATCAATCCCATGACCTTGTACAGTGTGAATAATATGCTCCATTCCTGCTTTTGCTGAGATCATATTGGATTGCCCTCCGGGATACTGGCCTGTATCCACATCGTCTGCAAAATGAGTCATAATATACGGGAATGTTTTTATTAGCTCTTGGGCATATTTAGCAAAGTCTTTTGCAGCAATATTTTCCGATTTGGCAACTGCAAGCGCATGAACATAGCCGCTTATAGAGGTCCAAAACATATCGAGTAAAGAAATATCATATGCTGCAGCTCTTCCAGGATCAGTACCGAGGTAGGTCGCAGTTCCACCCAGACTTTTTAATGTTTTCTGATGTTTGTTGTAGGCGTATTCTCCTCCGCTATATAAGATGAGGGCATCAGAAGTTCCAATAGCTAAAGGCGGGGTCTGGATTGCTCCGTCTAGATAGTCAAATCCATGCTCAGAAGCCCATATTGCTGTTTTACGTGCTTTCTCTGGTGAGCTAGTCGTCAAATTCACAAGAGTTCGCCCTTTCAAATCATTCACTACTTGTGTGAGAATTGCTTGTGAAGCGTCGTAATCTAACACACAAATGACAATAAGTGAACTCGCTGTAATCGCATCAGCAACAGTGTTTGCTAGAACAGCACCTTGCTTAACAAGACTCTCTGCTTTCTCAGCTGTACGATTCCATACAGTCGTAGGGTGACCATATTTCAAAAAAGCTTCAGCCAGTGATTGCCCCATTGGACCTAATCCTAAAACGGTGACAGGTGTGCAACCTTTATCATTCTCATTGTTTTTTTCTTTTTGACTTATTTTTGTATGATCCATGACATCTATCTCCTTTAAATGAGTTTACAAATGAATTCTAAAGGATGACACTAATGTCAGAGCAATAGAAAAACCATTAGTAAACATGAAAGATATTCTTGGATTAAATAATTTTACAAGGAGGGAGCTGTTTCCAATGAAAATTAGTCAGTTGTCAAAAATCACCGGCACTAGTATTCGATCAATTCGTCACTACGAAAAGAAAAATTTACTTACTGTTTCCCGCCTAAAGAATGGTTATCGCCAGTTCGATGAATCTGCTATTCATCGTATAAAAACCATTCAGATCTATTTAGGTTTAGGACTAACTACTGATCAAATCAAGGAAATCTTAAATTGTCATGATAACTATATCTATCCTGATTATGAATATCTTTGCGGTGAATCTCATGAGATATTTGAAGAAAAATTAAATGAAATTAACAAAAAAATGGACATATTGGCCATTGCTAAACAACGTTTGAAAAAGCAAATCAACCAATTTAAAAAAAGTAATTCACACTGATTTCCTATCATCTTCAGAAAAATACACAAACTAAAAGGATAAAAACTTCTTTAAAAAAAAAGGAAATACATCTGCAAAGTTAGTCTCTCCCCGAAAAGCGAATAAGATCATCCAAGAGACTAGTGCAAGTATTCAGTATGATAAAAGACAGAGGTTCCCTCTTTTACTTATCAAGAAGAAAGAAACAAAAAGCTTGGTATGAAAATGAACAGAGGGCACAAGTGAAGTTTAATCTGAGAAAAAAGTATAAACTTCGAAACATCGTGCTATTTAGTAATTAGCCATCGTGATTCCCCCCGAAACTGGACAAGATTTTCAAATCCAAAAATACAAAAACAGCCCAACTGGGCTGTTTTTCTTATTTACACTCTATGATTTTGCTGTCATTTCATTTTATTCAGCTTTAAATACTGTAATAATCCTGTCTTGAATATAAAAAAATAAAATTCTAATCTTCATGACTAAAAATTATAGATATACCTGATGGAGTACGAAAAACAGTTACATTTTGCAGATGAATACAGGCTGATTCATATCCATCTTCACCCTCTATATACAGCATTAAATCTGACGAATGAGTTTTCGATCTAGATATATCTTGCAAGTTCAGCATGTGGAAGACTCCCTTTGATCGATTTGTATATATTAAAATTATAAAACGAAAAATAAAATAACTCAATATTTATATTTATTTGATTATTAATTATGATTATCTTCTCTTATTAAAGGAAATAGCAATTCTCTCTCGAATCTATAATAAAAAAATCTCTTTCCATTATGGGAGTTGTTTGTAATGAATAGAAAAATACTAGGAGCAAGATTAAAAGAGCGAAGAAAAGAAATAAAAGAGAGCATGGAGAGTTTAGCAGATGAATTTATTTCCGCAGCTACCATCGGAAACATCGAACGTGGATTACCAAATGTAACCGAAGAAAAAATGGAGTACTACGCAAAAAAAATCGGGATGGGTAGTGAGCTTTTTGGAATCATTAGTGAAGCAGAAAAAAAAGAAAAAGAATTAGAAGCTGAGTTACTATATTTAGAGGATATTATATCTGCTGATATTGATAATTCCTTACAAAGATTAGAAGGAGAAATGAGTTTTATAAAAAGAGATAGTAGACTTTCAGCCTTGTATCATTATTTACTGGGTCGTTGTTATTTTGTTAAAAGAAAAAAGAACAACGAAGTGATGTTACGAAAAGCGGATAAACACTATAGTGAAGCGCTTCGTCTGCTGGAAAAGAGTCCAGAATTAAGTGATTCTAATTTACAAGCTGCCTCTTTAAATGAACAAGGTAGAATTTATTACCATCTACATGACGTAGAAAAGGCTTTGAAACTTACGGAAAATGGTATAAAAGAATTTCAAAAGGATGGAAAACGGCAAGAAAATATCTATTTCCTGCTCTTAAATAAAGCAAATTACCTTGAACAATTAAACAGAGATGAACTAGCTTTAAAAACGTTAGAAGAATTATGGAAAAAGGTTTCTGCTATTGATGGAACAAAAGTTTTGACGCTAATCGGACTGGACGCCATCTTGCAAATGTATGTCATTTTTGCAGGTGTTCTTACCAAATCCAAACACTATAAAAGCGCTCTAGAATTTGCAGATGAAGGAGTAAGGATAGCGAGAATTAACGGGAAGTTCGATAAATTAGTACTACTTTGGATCACGATCGGGGAAATATACGAAAGCATGAACGATACCACTGAAGCGGAAGACTATTATATCAAAGCATTATCGATTAGAGAAAAAGTCGACGACCAAGATATTTTTTACGCACTTACTAGTCTAGGCAAACTTTACCTGACAAAACAAAAATACAAAGATGCACAGCCATTGATAAATGAAGCATTTTTAATCGCTGAACATAATAAGGATGAGTTAGCAATGCTAGATTCCTTGATATTGTTAGGAAATTGTTATCATGAGCAAAAACAGTACCAAAAAGCAATAATTCCCTTACAAAAGGCATTCAAATTAGCAAACAAATACAAATTAACCAAAAAACAACATGAAGTAATTTTAGGTTTGTGCTATGGTTATAAAAAAATAGAAGACCACGCTTCTTATATGAAGTATTTGGAAAAGATGTTTGAGCTGCAGGCACACATGAAGTGGGGGATTCAAGGGTAGGAGGTGCATCTATGGCATATTTTGGGCGCAAAGATCCTATCGGAAAATAATACATAATGAAAAAGACATCTATTATCTGGAATCATTATCCATAAGACAGCAAAGAGCTGTCTTATTTATTTACGCATGGTAAAACCTCTTATATGAAAATGGAGCGGTCGGCTAACATCACAAGACATGACATTAGCCGACCATGCACCCCCTCAGGAGCGCGTAGGTTTTTCAGCTTTGCTCGCTCTGGGTACGGTATCTGTGCACGATGGCGAACACAGCGATGGGCAGAACACCGGTCACCATGACCACCCCCCCTACGACGATGAGGATGTTCATCTGGTGCTCCAAACCATACTCGATGAAACTCCATCCCATCAGAAGGCTCACCAAGCCACTGCATTGACGGATCAAAGCTGCGATTTTCATCACAACGTCCCCTCAGCTATTCAACCTATTCGTCTATCATATCATGTTTATAACAGTATGTAGGAATTTTTTAAAGTAACTACACTTCTCATCGTGTGTGGTCTGGCCGATGAAGTTGGACTTCTTAAATATAAGAGAAATCAAGGATATCCATCACAACACATTTCTTCAGCTTTTTATAAGGTTAATCTTTGCAGCGACTCTGAGGATTCACTCACCAGCACAAGTATCATGACCACAGAGCACTACTTGCCTAAAAGAAGGGAGAGAGCAGAGACAAACCCCTGTATCTTACCGATGTTCTCTCTGCGACGGAACTTCTCAATGACTTCGCGGACTTCTTCTGTCACCGTTTCCCTTATGCCGGTTTCACTAGCCACAAGAACGTTCTTCTCAATCAATATCTATATAGAAAATCATATGTACCAGCCTGTGTCGCTTATCGATGATGATAAATGTTCCTTTTACGGATTTGATCAAGTAAAACAAGTTTTATACGAGCGGCAAGTAAGATTGGAAAGGAGGGGATAACACACAATAATGATAAAACTAATCTTAGACTTAGATAAAACTAATAGTTCAATCCATTACAAATCAAACTACAAAAATGTTTCTTTTTTCGGTTATCGGATGTATCAGATAATCAAGAAAAGCAATTGAAACTTTATGAATTGGTAAGGGAAGGAGTTCTAGAAGACTCCGGACAAAACGGGAAATTCGAATCTTTCGATCAATTTATGGACAAAATCTATTACCGTTGTTATTGGAATCATCAAAGAGATAGTCAATTCATTGCAGCAGTATACCATAACCGGATCGGTCTTAGCAGTATTACTTTGGACAGGGATAAAAAACTTGCAGTTAGTGGGCTTACTGTTGTAAAGGCAATATTCAAAGGAAACGGAATTGCTTCTATGTTGAAGAAAAAACAATAGATTATGCAAAAGAACAGGGAATCCAAAAACCCATGTACATGAGGAAAATCCCCCAATGTTAACAGTCAATCAAAGATTGGATTTCATGAAACGAAATAGATATTCCTTGATAGCTGCTAACGAGCTATCTTTTTTATTATCAACACGACAAGAAAACTGTCCCTTTGTCGCAAAGATTCTATCGGAAAATAATACATACAAATCAAATAGGTATACTTATAGACAGCATATCTGCTGTCTTTTTTTCTCATTAAATAAAAAAGCTCAAAATAACTAGACAGTTATTTCAAAGCATCTCAAGATCATACTAACTTTTAGTTTTTAGTTTTGATATCCCCAACTATTCTTTCGCTCCTGCAATAGAAGTGGCTTCATCATGGAGTGATTTTTGACGCATTTCATATAATCAGTAGGCTTCTTCATCATGATGGATCAATCTTATTTTTCCTCTCCTGTTCGACTAACTGGATTCATTTTTTCGCTTTAAACTGAAAATATTTGATTTTAGTTGCAATATAACATCTTCTGTTAAACCTGTTGCCTTCATAATCAATGGAACATCCATATTTTCTTGTAACAAAATCTTTGCTACTTTCTCTTTTTCTTCTAACTTACCTTCCTTCTTACCTTCCTCCTTCGCTCCTGCAATAGAAGAAGCCTCATCATGAAGCGCTTTTTGGCGCATTTCATATAATCGCCGTGCTTCTTCATCTTGGCTTAAATACTCCAATTCTTTCATCGCTTTCCCTAGAATGGGCTCATTCATTTTTAACACCTCCCAATATCGCTTGTTTTTTGTTTTCAAAAACAATAACCAATTGAGTAGACCACTTGTTTTAGGGGCACTTTTCCCGATAAGCTTGGATAGTTCAAGAATATGGATCTCTTCATCTTCAGAAAAAAGAATCCGTTCGCTATCTTCCCATAAACGAAATACGTTGTGATACCTCTCATTTTGGATAATCGTGAAATCAAGAATATTTATGACAACACACTTTTTGAGTCGTTTATAAGGTTCGCCTTCCTTTAGTTGTTCGGTGTACTGTTTGCCCCAATAGTACAATGCGCGCTTTTCATTATCATAACGATTAAACAGCTGCATTTCCACATTTACAATGGAACCATCAGCTCTTTTGGCTTTAATATCAAAAATGGATTGTTTATCACTCGGTGAATCCTTATCTGTATACGGATTTAACAAAACAATCTCCGTGAGCATTGGCTCCTCCACATCTTTATGCAAGATACGATTGAGAAAAGCCAGTAAAATTTCGGTGTTCTTTTCACTGCCAAAAATACGCTTAAACACAAAATCATTCTTTGGATCGAGTAAATCATAGGTCACTGGAAGTCATCCTCCATGCTTCATATTAGTATATCACGAACCACTCATCTGTTTACTTCGTATGTACGTTCGTATTATTCCAAATATGATAAAGGAATTTTTTCAAAAATCAAGCACTTTTTGGAATGTTCTTTTTTATATTTTACAAGTAAATTAAATTCCACATCGAATACTCGCACTTTTTGCAATACTCTCCGCTAAAGAGAATATGATTTATTTCATTTTTGGACTACAATTAACGTAAGTGTTCCTCTATCTAGAAAGAAAAGGACATGAAAAAGACAGAGCATCCACTAAAATCAATGGCTCGCTTTGGCTGGCAACCGACACTGCTAACCATCTGTTTGGCAATGGAAGGAATCGTTGACACCTTCTTCGTTGCCCACATCGGCCTCTCCGCGATTGCGGCTGTCACAGTCGCAACTGAAAGCATTATGGTGATCCTGTGGTGCTTCTATGCAAAGGTCGGAACTGCAGTCAGGCACTTCACTGTTACTACCAAAAATAAGGCAGACGCACTGATGATCATCATCCAAGGTGTCTACCTAAGCTGTGCTCTGAGCTTGGTGCTGGGTGGTGGGACCATCATACTAGCGAAACAACTGTTTGAGGCTTATGGGGTAGAAATCACTTCCGATGGGGTGCTGTATCTGCAAATCGTCGGTGGCAACTGTATCCTTCTTGCCTTGTTCAGCGTGCTGTCCAGTGGACTGCAAGGATGGCTGAAGGAGCAATGGTCCACCACAGTCGCTCAGATCTCCATGATGGCCATCCATCTGGGGCTGGACTATGTTCTGATCTACCGGTTCCACTTCGGACTAGTCGGGGCGGCATGTGCAACATTGCTGGCTTCCGTGATCGGAACAGGTTGGATCATCGCTAGGTTCTTTCGTCGAGCAGGAACCAACCTTATTTGGATGCCCGATTGGAAGCTCCAGAAAAGCATTCTGGGTCAAGCATTTCCACAAATGCTCTCCAGTCTTTCGAATCAGGTATCGATGATTCCCATCTTTGCCATTCTCGCTCGGACTGGCCCAGAATTCCTTGCAGCTGTCCGGATTCTCTACGTCATCCAGAGAGTCTTCTACCTCTCTTGGATGGGAGGAATCATTAACTCCATCAGCCTTACGATCGGTCCCATGATCGAAAATAAGCAACAAGTAGCCCGTTACCTCCGCTGGGCACTTGGTACCGTAATCATCGGTACACTTCTTTCATGGGCTGTTATGCTTGTGATGGCAGAACCAGCGGTCGGACTCCTCACGGACGACACAACAGTAAGCAAGTTGGCAGTCTGGCTGATCCTCTTCTACGCGTTCGTGCAGTGTCCTTGGACGATTCACGGATGTGTAGGAGAGGTGTTGGGGGTTCACAAACAAGCCAAGACCTCGTCGATCATTTACATCTTGAGCTCCGTTCTCTTGGTGATCGCATGCTGGCTCTTGCCTCCAACCCTAGAGGGAATTTCCTACGCTGAGGTCATCCAGTACATGTTCCTGGGGATCGTTTCCACCGCTTACATCAGCGGGTACTTCAAATCTGCTGGAATCGAGCTGTTCCCCATTCGTTCTTCGATCGTACGCGGATGGAGTCTTTTGAGGAATCATGCAGGGCGATTGGCAGGGACGCATATCCGTATCCAACGTGTCCCTAGTCTGTCGTTTATTCTCGGAAGGGAGACGGAGCTTACAACATATCAAGAAATGAAGCCTGTTTTTCAAGCGCTTCAAGCCTACCAAGCTCTCTCTATCCTTGAATCGATCAAGAAGTTTCAGGAAGAACTGCCTCTTGAAGACGCCATGCTCCTTGCCGAGCATTCACTCCATGATGCCTTGGCGGAAATCGCAGCAAAAAGGACCTTGCAACAATTTCTTGAGCAGGTGACGAGTACATCCTGGCCTCAAAACCGAGACTCTGCACAAGTTATCCGAAAATTCCAGGATGCTTTCGCCCACTATGCCAAAGAAAAGGCGGAGCTCCCAGAAACAACGGAAGCTGTGAGAAGGCACTTGAATAAGGTTCGACTGCTCTTGCCTGATGCCAAAACCTACAAGATCAGCAAGGATTTGCCATCGAAGCCTCTTCCCTTGTCCAGTGTAGACTTGACCAAACTCCCAATTCTTCCTCCAGAAGAAAGTGTTGGAGTACGGTCAAACATTCGTCTGCTGAGGCAATACTGGCTTGCAGAAGATAATCGGTTGTCTACGGTCGCGTCATAATCTCTAGGCGCGATCCAGTCCCCCCTGACACATTGGCAGGGGGGACTGTCATTAAATAACGCTACCGTCCAACTATAGTTCTATACGAGAAAGTCAACGTACCCTTTATAATTTTAGTCGGAAACAACTTCCCTGTTAGAGCAGGTCATTTCATTATCAGTTGAACATCCCTCTCTTGTTTTGAATACTCCATTCTTTCAGAATAGAAAAAGGAGGATCTCTTCTCCTTTCGTTATCTATTGTCGTCTCCCAATATGCTAAGTGTAAACACGATAAAGGGGAAAAATAGAAAATCTGATAAGATCCGTCATTTTCAATTTTTGATTCGCTATGTAAACACATAAAAAAAGTGCGACAAGAGAACCTTTCTCTTGTCGCACTTTTTCATCAAACATTATATCAATTTCATCTGACTTGAAATGGTACCAAGGTGAATAGCTTCATGCATCAAAGCAAAGTTGAACAGCTCACCTGCTGTATCGAATTGGAACGGTCCCATTTCATATGGTGATGACAATTTTTCATCTAGTAATTCAGGTTTCTGTTCGGAGAGACGGGAAAGCTGTTCCACTAGCAATTGTGTCAGTTCTTCCTTAGACGGCGGAGCTATCGACCAATCTGATGGTTTTGTTCCAGAGTTAAACAATGTTTCATATTGAGCTGGAATTGTGGAAGAAGTGCCAAAAGTTAAGGTTGAGTATTTATCCATCCAATAAATAATGTGACCAACATTCCAGCGAACGGTGTTATTGAATCCTTCTGGTTGAATATCTAACTTAGTTTCTGAGATACCTTGTAGTTGTCCTATAAGAATCTGACGCAAAACTTTTCCTGTATTTATGATCGATTGTGACATTATGAAACGCCTCCCAGTAAGTTGTTTTATGTGTTTCGTTTTCCTATCTAAAGTGTACATGGCTTTCCATAAAGCAACCATCACGAGATTCCGATGCAATTAATCAGTTTTAATAATGATAAATAAAAATTGCTTCCCTACAGGTTATAATAAAGCAGGATGATTGTTCATAAGAAGGGGCACTGAGAGATGGAACTTAGACAACTAGAATATTTTTCAGCCGTATGTAAAGAGATGCATTTCTCAAGAGCAGCTGAGAACCTTTGCACTACACAATCGAATTTGAGTCAACAGATTAAGTTTTTGGAGAACGAGCTTGGAACTCCACTATTCGATCGTATTGGCAGGCGGATCGCGCTAACAGACGCGGGTAAAATCTTATTGGAGCAATGTCAAATTATTTTCGAACGCATTGACTACGTAAGAGGAGCGATAACGGATTTGAAACAAATGGAAGGCGGAAAACTGGACATCGGAATTCTCCCAGGTGATGGAGACTTACTGTTTGATGCACTGTTGGTCGAATTCCATCGTACATACCCAAAGCTCTCCCTAAGTGTTACGGAAACTACGGAAGTGTACGAACAAGTTATCGAAGGCACAAGAGATCTTGGAGTTACCACCACACCTTTGAATCCGGATAATCGAATCGCTATCATCCCTTTGTTCCATGAGGAATTTGCTTTGGCCATTCGATCAGATCACCCTATTGCAAAATCAAAAGCACTCTCTTTCGAACAGTTACAACAGCTAAAAATGGTGATGTTTGGTTCTGAGCATCAGATTACAAAACTCATCCATTCATGTTGCAAAAAAAAGGGAATTACCATAAACAATTCAATTGTAACTTCTACATTATCAACACTTCTATCCTTAATTGAACAAGGGGTAGGTGCCTCTATTCTTCCTAGACTTCTACTAGATCATCTGGACCGTGATAATATTTCTGCAGTACCATTGCTCCATCCTACACCTAGTCAAGATATCTGCATCATATATCGAAAAGATAAATTCATGGGACAAGCGGCAAAACTATTCATAGAAGAATTAAAATCTTTTATCCAAAGTGTAATGAAACAAAGCACTCGGAAGTTGGGGTAAAAAGTATCCATTGCTCTATTCATACCCCCTCTAACCAAGATTTATTTATACAAAGCAGACCACCATGACGGTCTGCTCTATCCTTGTATGATAAACCAAATCACTCCTTGTTCTGCTCCCATTTTACATAATTAATACTTATTTCATTTTAATCAATAATATTTGATATTATGAATGTTGGAATTTCAAATAGGAGTGTTGTTCGGTATGGTAAATATACTATTAGATTGGCTGACGAAAGTTTTAAATTGGCTGGCAAAGAGAGATTGGAAAGACTGGGAAATGTGGGCAGCAGTTGGGCAATTAATCGGGGCGCTTGCAACCTTTTGGACTGCAAGAATAGCTTTAAAACTGGCAAGAGAATCAAAACAATATGAAAAACAAATAAGGAAAAGAGAGAAGGAGGCGATAGAAGCCGAATTATTTCCCAAAGTGGCGATTAAAGATAACGAAAACGAGAAAAAAATAATCCAATTTACCTTAGCAAATATAAAACCTACTCCTGCTTTTATCAATGATTTTATGTTTGTAAATGTGAATCGAATACCAGAGATAGAGCCCTATTCTTATGAAATAATCGAAACGGAAGCTCCAGTACGAGTTGTTTATGGAGATGCATGTAATACAAAAGTTCCATTATCGTACTTAAAACGTCTTTTAAAAGAAAATGATAGAACAGATGGCTTTTTTCAATTCCAATTTTCCATCGCTACGGGAAAAACTTATACATTTTCTGTTTATCTAAAGCAAGGGAACGTTCCTTCTGAATGGTTCGTTTACTTAGCAGATCAAGAGGTAACAAAAGAAGAAATACTCCAAACGGGAATGCATATACACTACATACAAAATAGAATTGTGAAAATAAAACGGCAGGAAGACAAAGTAAGTTAAGAATTTTTATAACATATTATGCGACAGGAGGACCTTCCCCCTGTCGCATAAAAAAACTGGCCATCCTACCGGTCAGCTTTTTAGCATCTATATACATTTTACCTATTTTCGGCGGGCAACTGATGCGATGTTCTGCTCAGTTCCCCATCCCCTAAAATATTCTCATGCTAGAAGCATGGGAAACCGAGAGGGAGATGGTCACTGACGAGAGTAGCGCTTCACGAGGAGATTCAACCATTTCATTTTCTAATAACTATTTTAAAAACAAAAGCAACAGGCTTTTTATAGCCCGTTGCTTTTCACTTACACCCGATCTCTAATCTCTTGTTTCAATCGATGTTTTAATTCTTCCAATCCTTCTGTACTCTGCTCTTTGGAGTGACGTCGTCTCACATTTACCAAACCGGCTTCTCGCTCTTTTTCCCCAACTACAAACATATAAGGAACTTTTTCCATTTCTGCTTGGCGAATCTTATATCCGAGTTTCTCATCACGATCATCAAGATTCACCCGAATCCCTGCATCTTTTAGCTGCTTCGTTACTTCCTCTGCATAATCAAGGAAAGTAGCAGATACAGGAAGGACTTTGGCTTGGACAGGTGATAACCAGAGTGGGAAGTCTCCCATATGATACTCGGTCAAAAAGGCGACAAATCGTTCCATCGTACCGACGATACCACGGTGGATAACGACTGGACGATGTGCTTGACCGTCTTTTCCGATGTATTCCAGTTCAAATTTGTTTGGCATATGGAAATCTAATTGTGCGGTGGATAGCGTCTCATCTTTTCCTAAAGCTGTTTGGACTTGGACATCGAGCTTAGGCCCATAAAATGCTGCTTCTCCCTCCGCTTCCACATATGGTAAGCCCATTTCATCCATCGTTTCTTTTAACATGCTTTGTGATACATTCCACATTTCATCGTTATCGATATATTTTTCTTTGTTCTTTGGGTCACGATATGACAAACGGAAGAAATAATCTTTGATTCCAAACACACGATATACTTCTAAGATCAACTCTACCACTCGCTTGAACTCTGATTTGATCTGTTCTGGTAAACAGAAGATATGTGCATCATTTAAGGTCATAGAGCGAACACGCTGCAATCCAGAAAGAGCTCCAGACATCTCATAGCGGTGCATCGTTCCTAGTTCCGCTACACGCAAGGGTAAATTGCGATAGCTTCTCATCTCACTTTTATAAATCATCATATGGTGAGGACAATTCATTGGGCGTAAAACCAATTCCTCATTATCGATCCGGATAGGTGGATACATATCTTCTTGATAATGACCCCAGTGACCAGAAATCTTATAGAGTTCTACATTTGCTAGATGTGGGGTGTACACATGGTCATAACCAAGGCTTTCTTCTAAATCAACGATATAGCGCTCGATTTCCCGGCGGATCTTTGCACCATTTGGGAGCCATAACGGCAAACCTTGCCCTACTTCTGGAACGAGAGAGAAAATACCAAGCTGGCTATTTAACTTTCGATGATCACGTTTCTTTGCATCTTCTAGTCGCTCCAAATATGCATCAAGCTCGGATTGTTTTTCCCACGCTGTACCATAAATCCGTTGCAGCATTTGGTTGTCTGAGCTACCTCTCCAGTAAGCACCAGCGATACTGAGTAATTTGAATGCTTTGAGTCGTCCAGTAGAAGAAACATGCGGTCCACGGCAAAGATCAAAAAATTCTCCTTGTTCATAGATCGTAATCTCAGCATCTTCTGGTAAATCACGAATCAGCTCTAATTTTAGATGATCATTGATTTCCTCATATTTGCGGATAGCCTCTTCTCTAGAAACCACAGTACGTACAAAAGCAATGTTTTCTTTGACTATTTTTTTCATTTCCGCTTCTATTTTAGGCAGATCTTCAGGAGTTAAGCGTTCTGGCAGATCAATATCATAATAAAATCCATCTTCGATCACGGGACCGATTCCCAGTTTTACATGCGGATATATTCTTTTCAGTGCTTGTGCCATTAAGTGCACCGTGCTATGACGATACACATCTAATCCCTCTTTATCGCTCAAGGTTAAAATTTTCACATCTGCACCATCTGGCACTTCTCTGCTTAAATCCACTATTTCCCCATCGATTACACCTGCAATAGCTTTCTTTTGTAACCCTTTACTAATGGATGCTGCTACATCATTTATCGTAACTTTCTCCTCATAACTGCGTTCTGAGCCGTCTGGCAACTTTACTAACATCGTACTCTCTCCTTTTTCAAAATAAAAAACGCCCAGTCCCAAAAGGGACGAGCGTTGGTCTCGTGGTTCCACCCTACTTCAACTTATCGATAAAAAATAAGTCCTCATAAGCACATATAACGGTGTGTAACCGGAGATAGATACTACAGTTCCCTATCTCAGCTCCGAGGTGGTACTTGCCAATCAGTGGGTGAAGGGGTTTTCAGCCGGTGGCCCCTCTCTCTTATCACCATTATAGGAAAGCATATCCTCATCAAAGCAATTTAGAAAAGTTGTCTGCATTATACCGAATAACGAAATCATAAGTCAAGCGTTTCCACCGCTCCGCAGGTGTTACATCCGGTACATTTTATCAGACGAGACTCAAAAATTTGTGATAAAGTTCGAATGATATTCTCTTCAGCAAACTTGGTATGCAATACAATTTTTTCTGGAGCAATGGTAAGAAGAGTACTTACAATCAAATCTTCATGGGAAAAAGAATGTTCCACGATCTCTTGCAATGTACCGCCATCGTTTAGTTGCAATGGCTTTTTTTGATCGTCGAGTAATTCAAAATTTTTCACCCCACGATGCATAATATGCACCAAGTCAATTTTGGAATCTTGCACGGAAACAAAATATTTCAAAAGGGAAATAAAGTCTTGGTACTCCTGATCCAATAAAAACTGATCAACTGCATCATGTACACATTTTGCTAATGCTTTCCGATAGTGGTCCAAACGAAAGCGAACATAACCGTCAATCATGAGCAATTTGGACTCTCGTAAAAAGTGAAAAATGGGTTTCCCAAGTCTTTCTGCCCTTTTACTGTAAGGGGTCCGAAAATAAGTATGTGTGTTTTTTTGGAATAAACGATTCGTATGTACTTTGATCTGCTCGATCTCCCGATCATAGTATTGCGGATAATGTTTTCGGATGGTTTCTTCTATTAGCAATCCTTCAAAATAAGCACAGATAAATTGGGACAATTGATCGCTGATCACACGTCTAATCTCACGCTCTTGGGATCGTCGTTTTAACTTGCATTGAATCGTATAAAAATAACGATCCACCACGCTATTTTCTTGGATTTCACAGCTAACATCCAACTTTTCCATCTGCTCAGGCAACTGCATCAGATGATGAAACAAACCAGTAGCTTGATAAGCGTTTGCTTGAGGTATGCTGATGGTAAAATCCATCTTTGCACCCCTTTCTGTCTGGTGTATCCTGCTTTAGTATATGGGAAACAAATGGCAGGTATACATTTGAAGAAAAGAAAGATGGAGTCACACACCAGAAACTAGCCCACCAGATACATCTTGCCTAAAAGATACACATAGCCCACACATGCGATGAGCAAGGTTGCACGGCCTAGAATTTTATCGGTTTCTCTGCCCGATCGAACCTTTAGACCAATCGATTTTAAACCAATCTTTTTGGGATATGGCCAGAAAAAAGGAACTCCCGCTACTGTAAAAGCATCCGCGATTAAATGAGATAAATAGCCTGCTGCTACTGCATAGAGATACGATGGTATTGCTAAGTAAATAACTACTAATACATAACCCATACCAACAATAGAGTGGGTAACACTCCGATGTGGAACATAAGCAACACCAGCACAATAAATACCAGACAAGAGTACCCAAAGTGGTAAATGTGCAAAAAACCAAAACAAACAAATAATAATGCCTATACTTGCCAACGCAAGTGATCTCCACTTTCGATTTAGCGAAGAAAACATCCATTTATTAATCTTACTTCCATCTTCATCAATATCCGGTAACATGGATGCTAAAGCAGAAATTGCTACAGTCGCTGTAAGCGTCAAAAAATTATCGCTAGTCGCAAAACCAACTGCTACCCCTGTAGCTAAACCAATCCTCAGATGTGTTTTCCCCTGCATGATGTCATTCCTTTTATGTAGAATTCATGAACTATTCATATGATAGTACATTTTTTTCTATTATGAAAAGAAAAAACTAGCCCAACGATCGCTAGTGTAGAAAATCTATTTGTTATACCATTATTTATGAGGGGCGACGGATTGGGAACCGTCGCCTGTTATCACTCGCCTATAGGTATGGTGCACCTGTCGATCGAAGCAATCCTTCCAACTCTAGTATTTCGGAGAAGCTAAAGATCATTGGATTTTTCTTTGTCGTTGCCTTCATTCTCTTTTTCTTCTGAAAATCGTAGTGGAGGATAGGCCCATCTGCGTAAATTACCGTTAGATACTGATAGCAGAATTCATAACAGTACACACCTTTCGAGTGAGAACAGACAGAATGAAAACTAATTTTCATTTTCCCTGTCTGCATGGAGAGATAATAATCATCATCATCCTTGTACACCTGATACTTTGCAGTCATCCGCATATATCTCTTTGAGAAAGACTGGTTACTCCACATGGATGATCGAGGGGAGAGAATCCCACATTCTAGGGTAAGACCAGCATCCAAGTGACTTAAGCACTTGATTGTCAGTGGGATAAATGGGATGGAAGTTATAGATCGTCAGCCTATCCAACTGAACACGACGGTGAGAGTTATGTTGGTGTGGTTTCGGATTCAGATGCTTTGTGTCTTCTACAGCTAATTGCAGCTTCAAGATCTTCTACCGTTCTCTCGATGAGTGGTCTCATTTTCATATCGCAAAAAAGAGACCCAACAGAGTCCCTTTCTTATCTATATCATTCTATCATTTTATTATCTGTGGGACGACGGCTGGCAACCGTCGCCCTTCTCTTCTAGCTATTACTAGCTAAAGAAGTGTCAAGACGTGAGAAATCGTTCCAACTTGGCCGGGTATCGAAGAATAGAGAAAGCGAACTTGATGTCTGCCTTCTTCTTCATGGTTCGCAGCAATTTTCCCTTTTTGTCAGTGACCTCCACGATTCCATATGGGTAGTAGTCGATCCGACGGACAGGTGTATCGATGGTCAGCTTGCAGCCTTCCATCAACTGGATGTACTGCTCGTCTCGCTGGAAAATGTACCATCCTGAGAGACGTACCGCATACCCTGATGCAGCTCTCCCCTTAGAAGGGTTAATGAATCCTGCTTTGAACCTCTCCGATGATCCTTCCTTTTCGTATTCGAAATGGTTGACCACTATGATCGGTCCACTGGTAATGGGGTTCAGAACAGATGTCATCATATTTCCTCACGGATGTTCTTGCTTGATCTCATTATACCGGTTTTGAAATTATAAGTGTAGAAATTTGTAATTACAAAAGAAACTAGCCGAGGCTAGTTCACTTTAGAATACAGTTCCAATCATAAAAAAATGGAGGTGTGCAGTCCCTTTTTTAGACTGTCTCTTTAAAATGGTATCCACCTCTTGAATGGGGTTTCGCCATCATCCTAAGCACGTCACCTTCCACCAACACCGACGCTCTGATCGATTTCGAGAAAAATATCTCAGCTTGCAATGACTTACGATGTTAGACTCAATGAGTACGTAAACACTTGGAGGTCAGAAATTTGAAGCTTTATCCCCTCCAAATCAGAGCAGCCCATATGGATGGATTTCATCTATTAATCTCTCCCTCTCACTTCAAGCATGAGCTAAGTGGGTGGTGAATGTCGGTTCGGCTTTAGCCAAAAAGGAATTTGTTCGAAATATCTCCTTTTTTTGCTTCCGAGTGTATCATCAGCCTTAAAAACAACTACTAATTTTGCATCACAAAATCTTTATCTACTTGCTCTGTTCCATCAAATACGTGCAGCGTCTCATACCGCGTATTTCGTTGAGCAGGGATTTTACCCGCCTCACGTATCAGTTGTAAACAGAGATTGATGTTTACTTTATGTGTTGTGCCAGCAGCAGAAACAACATTTTCTTCCATCATCGTACTACCAAAATCGTTACAACCATATTGAAGAGACAGTTTGCCAATCTCAGGTCCCATCGTTACCCAAGATGACTGGAAGTTAGGTACATTATCGAGCATCAGTCTCGCTATTGCGACTGCCTTTAAGTATTCTCGTGGAGATAATTTTTCTCGTTTCATATTGGTGTTATCTGGTTGGAATGTCCAAACAATAAACGCGAGGAAGCCTTTGGTCTCATCTTGTGCTTCTCGAATACGCAAAAGATGTAATACTCGTTCCTCAATGCTCTCACCAAAACCGATTACCATGGTGGCAGTTGTTTTCATTCCTACACGATGTGCCGTTTGCATGACATCCATCCAGTCACGCCAAGAACCTTTTAATTTGCTGATTTTACGGCGTGTTCGATCATCGAGTATCTCCGCTCCCCCACCAGGAAGGGAATCAAGTCCAGCTTCATGGAGTTGTCGGATCACTTCTTCCAACGGGAGACCAGAAACTTCTTGCATTTTCGTAATTTCTGCTGGTGAAAAAGAGTGCATAGTAATCCCAGGAAAATGTCGCTTAATCTTCTTCAGCAAATCCGTATAGTAGGAAAAAGGTAGATTTGGATTGGTTCCACCTTGCATCAAAATTTCTGTACCACCCACATCTTGTGTTTCTTTAATTTTTTGTAGAATGGTCTCATCTGGCAAAACATAACCTTCATCAGAATCAGGTGATCGATAAAAAGCACAAAAACGACAATAAGTGTCGCATACATTGGTATAATTTATATTTCTACCAACTACAAACGTAGTTATTGGTTCTGGATGAAGTCGCTTCATTACTTCGTTAGCAGCTTCCCCTATTTTCTCCACTTCATCGCTTTCCCAAAGAGCAATTCCATCTTCTAAAGTCAGACGTTCACCATTACGCAAGCGATTTAATATTTCATCTATGTTCATCATTAACACTCCTAAGTCTCTCTTTGCTGGGTGATTAACATTTATTTTAACATAGCCAAAGCAAAATAATTGACAACGATTCTCAATGCTGATAGGTTTTTATTGGAACTTCATATAGGGAGGGCGGACATCATTCCGTTTTATACAGAAAATATCTCCATCCAATATCAAAACCATCTCGTCGTTGATCAATTAAATCTACAGATTCCGATAGAAAAAGTTACTGCTATCATTGGTGCAAATGGGTGTGGTAAGTCTACCATATTAAAGACGTTGGCTCGTATTTTAGAACCAAGTAGTGGATCTGTTTATTTAGATGGTAAACAGATCCACAAAGAATCTACCAAGCAAATTGCCAAACAACTAGCAATCCTTCCCCAATTACCGGAAGCACCTGAAGGGACCACGGTAAAAGAGTTGGTTTCCTTTGGTAGATTTCCTCATCGCAAAGGTTTTGGATACCTGAGTAAACACGATCAACATGTGATTGAGGAGACACTGGTCAAAACAGGTCTGTTGGAATTCAAAGACAAACCCGTTCATCAGCTATCCGGTGGTCAAAGACAGCGTGCCTGGATCGCAATGGCGATCACACAAGAAACACCCTATCTTTTGCTGGATGAGCCTACTACTTATCTAGACATCGCTCACCAACTTGACGTTTTATCTCTGATTAAACAATTAAACGAAGAAGAAAACCGTACCATCATCATGGTGGTACATGATCTCAATCACGCGGCCCGATATGCTGACCATATTGTGGCAGTCAAACAAGGTAAAATCTACACAGAAGGAGCTCCTTCTGATGTACTTACGCATAAAATGCTAAAAGATGTCTTCCAAGTCAAGGCAAATATTATTGTTGAACCTCATACGGGATTGCCTACCTGTATTCCCTATGAAAAAATTTAAAAAAGTGGCGGGACATCCTCCCGACCACTTTTTAACTATTCCATCTATTCCGAAATCCAATATCCTATTGTTTAAGATAAAAATTTCGTAGTAAATAGACAAAAACATATTGTTAATCTTTAAGGAGAAAAGCTTTTACTATAAAGAGATCACCTGTAAGGTATAAAAATAAGTGTGTTATAATAATGAAGGATCAAAAATTCATTTGGAGTATGAGGTTATTAATATGATCATCCAATTCATTCGTTTTCGTTAAAATCAGGTACAGAAAATGGTACTCAACTCTTATGAGGGGTGGGTTTATTTCTCTGTGCCTTTTTTCGTTCACCTGAATTACGAATGAATGGGGTGCTTTTTATGTCAAAAAACAAAAAAAAGACTATCCAAGCAAAGCTTTTGGCAAAGTCTCAAAATATTTTTCGATGTCCATTATGTTCTAACCCAATGAAAGTAGCTTATCTGTCAAGTTTAATTTGTTCAAAAAATCATTGTTTTGATCTCTCGAAAAGGGGATATGTGAATTTTTTGAGCAATTCTATCCAGACAAGATATGGAAAAACCTTATTTGAATCCAGAAAAATAGTATGGAATAGTGGATTATTTGAACGATTGAGCGAAAATATTTCTACTAAGATTTTTAATGAATTCAAACCTAAAAGTAAACAAATTACACTGTTGGATGCAGGATGTGGGGAAGGTACTCCCCTATATAGCATACGAAAAAGAATCATCCAGAATACTTCAAATGATTTTCTCGGTGTAGGCATAGATATTTCCAAAGAAGCTATCGATATTGCCTCAAAAGATTATTCGAATGTCATTTGGTGTGTTTCAGATCTTGCGAATAGTCCCTTCGAAAAAAAACAATTCAACTTTATATTGAACATTTTATCACCATCTAATTACGCTGAATTTCGCAGAATATTAGATGACGACGGTATTTTAATAAAGGTTATCCCTGAGAGAGATTACCTTCTGGAATTAAGAAATTCTTTTTTTGAACCAACAAAAAAATCGTACTCAAACGAAAAAACTTTAGCTCGATTCCAGCATCATTTTAAGATTTTAACTGCGGATCGATTGCGATACCATTTCTCCCTGGATGGTACCCTTATGGATCATTTGATCCAAATGACTCCCTTATCTTGGGGAATTAGTGATGAACGATTACTTCCTTTTTCCACAATGAATACAAAAAAAATAACTGTTGATCTAACAATCTTATCTGGTAAACCCCGCTAAAAGATTTCATCCAAGTGTCTATGCTTTAGCAAATGACAAGTAGATAGTGATTATATAATTGATTGCATATCCAAATAAAAAAGTCGTCAGGATTCTACTTCCCGCCGCTTTTTTATTTGGATCGTTTTTATTATGTTGGTTGTTCAATCAGATAAATATTTTCCCCTCTCCTACCTTTACACTCATTCCTCCTATCTTGACTTGTTTGTATTCTTTTCCTTCTTTGTAAATAAAAATATCAATAAAACTAGGACGACCCATTTCTAAACCTTGTTCACTGCGAATAATATACTGTCCATCTTCTTGAATCGGGATAAGAGAATGCTCAATAAGATAAGAACCGAGAGGTCCACTAGCAATACCAGTAGCAGGATCTTCCGTGATTCCCAACGCAGGAGCAAACATGCGACCATGAACAGTAGAACTAGCATGTACCGTTTCGGTTGTAAATGCAAATATATGTTGTGTCTCTGTATGATAAGAAAATGTTTTTTGCCATACATCGTTTCGGAAGTTGATCCGTTTCATGGCATCTAGTGACTTAACAGGTATATATAAGAAAGGAACACCAGATGATACGGTCTGAATAGGTACACTTGTATGAATATCATCGACAGATAAGGAGAGAAGATCAGCAGCAGATGAAATGCCTGAAAATATATCGCCAAACGAAGGAAGTGGTTGATTCATTTCTGCCTTTGTAATTTTGCCGTCTTCTTTATATACCCTTACAAGAATATCTCCTACTCCCTCTTCTAGGATCCATTCATTAACTCCCTCTGCTGTCTCCAACCAATTTTCCTTACCTAGTAGAAACGCAGTTCCTACTGTCGGGTGTCCTGCCACAGGGAGTTCCATCTTAGGAGTGAAGATACGAACTTGTTTTGTTTTTGTCTGATCGCTAGGTGGAAAAAGAAATACTGCCTCTGATAAGTTTAATTCCCTAGCTATTTTTTGCATCAAATCTGTTTCTAGTTGATTGGTTTCTTGGAAAACAGCTAATTGATTGCCTCCAAATTTTTCATTCGTGAAAACATCCAGTAGATGATAAGTTAATTCATTCATTTACTTTTCTCCTTTTTACTTTCTTTTAAAAATAGCATAATGCTTTTCTTTACATTAGTAAAATGAATATTTAAGATTATATATATGAATATAATTAATACATAAGAAAAGAGTTTATGCGATGACGATTATTCAAATGGAAATTCTCTTGAAAGTAGTAGAAACAGGTAATTTTACGAAAGCAGGAGAAGAGCTTGGACTATCCCAATCAGCTGTAAGTCATGCGATATCCAATTTGGAGTCAGAACTTGGATTTGCGCTTATAAGACGAAATCGAACGGGTGTAAGTATGACACCAAACGGTAAAGAGATCATAGCTTATATGCGCACCATGCTGAACATATTGGAACAAATGAAACAAAAAGCAGCAGATATACAAGGAATGCAAACAGGTACCATTCGAGTTGGTTCTTTTCCAAGTGTCTCTATCAAATGGATGCCTTTTATTTTAAAAAAGTTTCATCACGAATATCCTTCTATTCAAGTAGAAATACGAGAAGGAGGTTATGAGCAAATAGAAGAGTGGATTAGTGGAGGATTCGTTGATCTAGGATTTTTACCTTTCACCACCAAGAAATTGCCTTTTGACATGTCTCTACTTCAAAAAGATCGTCTCGTTCTTCTTCTCCCTGTTCATCATGCTCTATCTCAAATAAAGATTCCTAACTTAGAACAGATTGCAAAAGAGCCTTTTATTATGCCGAAAAAGGGATGTGATGTACAAATAAGAAAGATGTTTAAAGAGAAAAAGTTAAAACCAAATGTCCTCTTGGAAATAGGTGATGATCATGCTATTGTTGCAATGGTTCAAGCAGGGTTAGGTGTTAGTATTTTACCAGAGATGACATTACCAAATGCGATAGAAAACATACATGCTACCTATATTGGCGAGGAAACATATCGAACAATTGGCATCGCTGCTTCTACATTTGCCACACTCTCTCCAGCAGCTCAGAAATTTTTAGATCTAACCGAAACCTGGATAAAAGGACAAGCTCAATAAACCAGCAAAAAAGACGACTTCTTAATTCAAATGACTAAGAAATCGTCTTTTATCATATTTTTTACTTTGTTACTGTCTCTTCTTTTTTTGATTCTTCTTTCTTCCCAATAAAGAACGAGATAAAAAGTGCAAACAATGCTAACCACATGGAAATATAAAATACATCTCCCATTGCTTGTACGGTCGATTGAATTTGTATCTGACCGGTGATATATCCAATTGCGGATGAGCGTGCTTCCGCGAAACTTTGACCCATTCCCATATATACATTTTGCATCTGCTGGACAATGCCTTGAGAGAAGTCCGAAAACATATTGTACTTATCAGAATAATTAGCTGTGTGAAATATCTGGCGATTTGTCCACAGCAAGGTTGCCCACGCGATTCCAAATGAAGCTGCAACTTGGCGAATAGTATTACTCAGTGCAGTAGCTTGAGCTACCAAATGATTTGGGACTGCATTCATTCCTGCTGTTGAAATTGGCATCATGACTAATGATATTCCGATACCTCTTGACACTCCCACGGCTGAAGCCGATGGGATTCTTGGGTAGTTAACGTTCGCAATCCGTTTCCGTTTTGAACAACTCCCAAGTTTAGGGCTGTGTCATCAGCCCATCCCATACAGTTAGAATGTACCCATATGGGCGGCATACCTGTTACCAGTATGCTAGGCAGCTTTGCCTTTTTTCTTTTTCTTCTTACTAGATAGTCCCGAAATGGCTTTACCAATATTAATCGCTCCATTTAAGTCAGCATGAGCGGTATAGCCACACGACTTACACTTAAACACTAAACCTTTTCTATTGGACTTCTCACGGTGTTTACATTTGCATGTCTGACTAGTATATTTAGGGTCTACTTCTTCGAAGCGAATCCCTACCATTTCTGCTTTATATTTGATGAACTCTTTCAATTGGTAGAAAGACCATGAGTGGAGATTACGACCAGATTCCTTTTTAGATTTAGCAGTGTTTCTAATGTCTGTTAAGTCTTCCATGCGAATGACACCCACACCGTGGATCAAAGCATGGTTCATTATTTGACGGCTAATCTTATGATTCTGGCTTTTCATCCATCTGGATTCCGTGTTTTTTGACTTGCGAATAGCATCTAGTTTCTTGGTTTGCCCAAGCTTTATACGTCTAGATGAGAAACGTCTCCGAGTGAAAGCAACTTGATTTCCTTTGAAAAACAGTGATTTCGTTCCAACACTTGCTACAGCTATATACCTTAATCCAAGATCAACACCCATTGCTTTTTCCTTATTGCTTCCAGCCACCTCAAAGGTGATGGGAATAGCTAAGTACCATTTTCTTTTCTTCTGGCATAACTTACCTGCTCCCTGTTTAGCTGTGCCGTTCATGATTCGCTCCAGCCAAGCTTGTTGATACGGCTTTACTACAACTGGAACACCTACTTTCTTTTCAAATGTTGGGAAGGCAACTGTGTAGAGATCTCCTTTCTTTTCAACCTTTAGGTTCTGGTTATTGAAACAGCACCATAGCTTTTTGAAGGTTTTAGCACCTTGTTTCTTCTTTTGCGACTTAACTTCTCGGATCGTTTGATTAACTACAGCGGAAGGGAATTTTTGAAGCGAATACTCTTTGAAAATCATACTAGTCGCTTTGTTTATTTCTGGGTGCATTAATAACCAGTTGGCAAAGTCTGTATGAACAGCAGTCATTTGTTGGTACATTTCTCGCTTTGCTTGTGTTGGTTTATGTAGTTCTAGCTTTAATGTGATCGTGGACATGTTCTCACCCCCGTTTCTTTTGATCTTCTACGTATTGCTTAACAGTTTCACTAGAAACGTTCCCAGCAGTACTAACAAAAAATGAGCGTGTCCAAAGGCTTTGCAAGTGTTTTAACTGGGAGAATTCCTGACGAAGTTTTCTAGAAGTTACTCCTTTTAATTTCGCCATAATATCCGATGGAGAGTCTGTAGGAAGACAGTTTAAGAACAAATGACAATGGTCAGGCATAACTTCCATTGCTATAACTATCCAATCATTTTCCCTACAGATATCATAACTATCTCTTTGAACCGTTCCTCTACCTTATCCGTTAATACCTTACGGCGGTATCTAGGGCAGAAAACAAAATGAAAATTAATCAGTGATACAGTAGTTTTCGTTCTTCTATATTCTTGACTCATGTATTTGTTGTATCAGTTACTCTTATATACCGCAACATAAAGGTATATAAGAGTTGTTCTAAGAACCGCCCTAAAAAACAGGGCGATACCGAACAACGCAGCCTTTCATCCCACGATTGAAACCGTGGGCTTTCAGCCTGCATGGCTCTGTAAATTCGCTCTCAAAGGAAGTATAAATTTAGATTTATCCATTCCATCTCCATAGACGTTCAAAGAGCAACTAATTCAACTCCATAAAGAAGTAGATCGATTCAGATTTCAAAACCTATGCCGGAAACATCTGCTTCTCGTATAGTGTTTGCAGTTTATAGGCAGTATTAAAAACTGGCAACGGCGAATGAATCGTCATAATCAGGTCAGGAGAATTGCGCAAACTTAAAACGAGAGATGTTCCAAGGCTAATTCACCTACAAAAGGATGATGAACCACCTCTTCCCTTCTGGGTTATCCAATACATCATGTTGCTTCACCAACTGCTAAATAATGGGCTTACCGAATGTAGTTCTTCGATTAGCTCCATCCACCAAGGCCCCCTGCATACCTCCATTAGAGCGAAACTGAGCTGAACGATCACGGGCTAATCTTCCCTTTGATCTTGGCGTAGTTGCTGAATTAGGGCAGAAGTAAAGCTCTCCACCCTGTATTTGGATCACGCTCTGACATTTCATCATAATTACCAAACACATAACAAGTTTCTTTATTCCATGCCACCGGTAATCGGTAATATAAGCTGGATGAGCCACTTGATGATCTAAGTGTTTCTGTAGACTGCAACTATCTGCACTTCAGCAGGTAGAGAAATAGCAGGTGTTTGTTGCAAGGCAAGATGATAGAGATGTTTCCTTTCATTGGCATCCAACTGTAACGCTCTTGCGAGATTTTCCAATACTTTTGAAGATACATTAATATCTCGTCGGAGCAGTACTTGGTGTAGCTATCGTTGGAGCATTTTTGACTGGAAGCTCAGTTCTTTTTTAAGAGGACTTCATTACACTCTGCTGATTATTAGTGTGATCCTTGTAATGGGAGAAATCTCTTCTATTACCTTCATGAAAAGAAAATAAGTGCACCTTAACTAAAAAGCATAATCAGACCAGTCTCTAAATAAAAACAGCGGGCCCTTGGCATTTGCTGCATATACCAAGGGCCCACCGCAAAACCGAGTTACTGCTACTACCGCCAATTCAAAACGGTGAGCCACCGCCTGATTCGAGCGGAGAACTTGCGTCGGTACTTTCCGTAGAGATGCAGGCTGAGTACTAGCTTTGCGGATGCCGATCCAGTAGATTCCAGCTCTCCGAAGGCCTTTTTGAACGGAACCACCATCACACGGGTCCGCTCCCCTTCCTCGAGAAGACCGCCAACCTGACCCTCAAGGTCCTTCAACAGCCTCCGAGGCGCATTGGAGATGGTGACCATCATGCTTGCTCTTTCGTCGGAGGTACCCGAACTGACCACGTAAGGCAGCTGGTGTCCGTGTACTGCCTCTGCCAGATCGACCAATTTCCCCGGCGGCAGCTTGGTACCGGTTTCTTCCTTTTGCTCGCGGACTGAAGCATCTTTTTTCGACTGGCCTTGGTCGATCATCCCAGAAGGACCAGAGAGGGTACAACCTCCTCCCGGAACACGAAGCTGGAGGACGAGAACGACGTAGTCACGACCTCGAATATTCAGAACCGTCAGTACAACTACCGTGTCTCCACGGAGGGTGGTGATGCCGCCAAGCTTCCTTCCTTCCAAATCGTAGGCTTCAGCCTCCAGTTGGATCATCTTGATCTCTTTGGGCTCTCCCCACTTGTAGACGGCAGGGATGTGGACACTCTTGAGAAAAATCTCCCCACTGTTTGCGATCCTCTTCCACCACTGCTGGAAGAGGTAAGACTGCCGGATTTCTTCCTCGTTTGCGTTTTGGACACCGTCTCCGAGGATGATGGTGGGCAGAGATAAGTTCACTTGAAAAGTCCTTTCGGATTTGCGGACATCATGGATTCGATCCAATTATACAACAATGAAAGAATAATCGAAATAAAGTAATTTTAAAGCGCACTTTTTTTATTGGGTTTGGAAATTTCTCTCGCACACGATACAATACAGATGAAAAGTATCTACAAGGAAGTGTTGTCATGAAGATTGTATCTATCGAACCAACTCCAAGCCCTAATGTGATGAAGTGTAACCTCGACCAATCTCTTCCCACTGGGACTCGGCATGAATATACGAAAGCAACAAAAGAATATGCTCCCGATCATCTGAAACAGGTGCTAAATATAGAAGGAGTTACAGGTGTGTTTCAAGTACTCGACTTCCTTTCCATCGAGCGGCATCCAAAAGCTGATTGGGAACAGCTTCTCACACAAGTACGTCAAATTTTTGGCGAGGACCAAGCAGAGAACAATGCTTCTGTTGCGGCGGAATTAGACTCATTTGGCGAAGTACAAGTGTTGATCCAAACCTTGCGTGGTATCCCTTATCAAATAAAGCTGGTACATCACCATACAGAAAATCGATTTGCCTTACCTGATCGTTTTCAGCAAGCTGTACTACAGATCCAAGGGGTCACTTCTAATGTGATCTTAGAAAGAAAATGGATGGACCAAGGCATTCGTTACGGAGAGCCACAAGATATTGGGAAGCAGTTAACAGCTGAATATGAAGCAATGTATACCAATGATCGTTTAAAACGTTTAGTAAAACAAGCGCTGTCTCCTAAACCTGAGCCTAACACAACTGAGCAAAAAAAATCTGCTGAGGAAGTGCGTGCTGCTTTCCAACAAGATAATTGGGAAATTCGTTATGCTGCTTTGATGCTTTGGGAACCCGTTGAAGAAGAAATAGATATCTTAGCAACCGCATTGGATGATACATCTGCGACAATCCGAAGACAAGCAGTGGTGTTCCTCGGATATATGGAAAGCAAATCAGTTTTGCCATATCTCTATAAAGCAATGAAAGATTCTTCCGCTGTTGTTCGTCGCACTGCTGGTGACACGATCTCCGATATTGGTGATCCTGATGCAATTGAAGTCATGTGCCAAGCACTTGAGGATAAAAACAAACTCGTCCGTTGGCGTGCAGCGCGCTTTTTATATGAAGTAGGAGATGAAACGGCAATTCCTGCCTTACAGCTAGCAATTGGCGATCCCGAGTTTGAAGTGAAGATGCAAGCACAAATTGCTTTGCAACGTATTACAGAAGGGGAAGAAGCAAGCGGAACCGTTTGGCAGCAGATGACACAATCGTATCGATCCAAAGAAAACTAAAAAAATCCCCAACGAATACCATTTCGTTGGGGATTTTCTATCTTTTTTATAGAAATACAAAATAGATTACAGCAGCTAATACGATTCGATAAATAGCAAATGGTACTAATTTGATCTTATTGATCAATTTGAGGAAGAAACGAATGGAGATTAAAGCAAACACAAATGCCGTAATAAAACCAGCGATAAAAAATGGCAAATCCGCGAGGGTAAAATATTGCCAATTTTTAATAAGGGAGATGGAACTGGCTCCGAGCATAATTGGTACTGCCATGATAAACGTAAAATCAGAAGCAGCTCGGTGGCTTAATCCCATGAGAACTCCACCTGAAATAGTCGATCCGGAACGAGAAAAACCTGGCCACAAAGACAAGCACTGAAACAATCCAATACTGATCGCTTGCTTATAGGTAACCTGGTCTACTGTCTCTGCTTTTGGTCGTGCTGGACGGAAAAAATCAGCCACTAACATCAAGACGGCACCTATTATCAAGCCGAACACTACCGTATTAATCGAAAATAAATGCTCATCGATATAATCTTCAAATAAAAACCCAAGAACCCCTGCTGGCAGTAGTGCAACAATCACTTGTTTTAATTCCAACCGATTGCTACTATCTACGGATTCACGAGCAGCTTTGGTTAGTCCTAAAAGATTAATAAATCGATCTTTAAAAACGATAATAACAGCCAAAATAGACCCTAACTGT
Organism: Shimazuella alba; assembly: GCF_009831235.1. Lineage (GTDB taxonomy): Bacteria > Bacillota > Bacilli > Thermoactinomycetales > Thermoactinomycetaceae > Shimazuella > Shimazuella alba. The sequence continues at coordinate 30,622 of NZ_WUUL01000006.1, forward strand.
ATAACTACTTTAAAGGTATTTGCTGCTTCTGGAGAAAATAATTCTTTTGTTTTCAGAAGCAAATCATCTACGATAATCATATGTCCAGTAGAAGAAACAGGCGCAAACTCTGTAAGACCCTCTACCATTCCTAAAATAATTCCAACAAAAATTTCCCATAAATTCATCTGCATCACACCTCATTAATTCAAAACTTATCTTCTTTCTCATTCAGTATGTAAGAGAAAATGAAATCATAAATGAAGAAAAACTGAAGAAAAATTAAGAGTTATTTCCTAAAAATTTCTCCCATGCAAGAACTTATCTTCTATAACTAATTCTAAAAAAAAACAATTATGTCCCATATCTACTAATCTTTTGATGGTTTTGAACAAGAAATAGGGATATTCCCATTCTGAATATTCTTCTGTTCTATATAAAAATATTCATACCACTTGCCAATCCAATACTAGTGAAGTGACAATATGAAAAAACAACAAAAGTGAAAGACTGCGTATCTGTTGGTTATGTATATCCAAACCTACCTTCCACAAAACCTCCTATTCTGTTTATTCACGAAGAGAGCCATGGTAGTTGGTATTAGGATAACTACCAAGCCGTTTTTTCCTCACATGGGGTGTGTAACCCTGTTGTTGAATTGGTTTCATCGTGGTCTACATAATTGAACAGATACCCATATTCATTTTGGACAGTATGGGTGGATTGGATTGGCTTCCCTTTCCTATAGTACAATACAAAATGCTGTTGGTTAATACTTCTAGCTCTTGTTATACCAAGTGTCATAGGAGCGCCACAAATTTCAATGCCGATTGATTCTGACAGCTTTTTCCAGTAACCCCTTTTGAACAGGCATATGCAATGTTTTTCATTGTTTCTAGTCTTGAAACTCCCAAAAATATTATCAGCTTCTTATCGCCATATTCCACAAGCAGTCTTTGTTGGTGCAGGTCGAGATCGTCTGGTGTCTCGTGATCGTATTGACAAATTAGCTAATATACTTGAATCTACGTATATTATTTACTTACCAAATCTTTCTCACCAATCTTTTATGAGAAGCGACTACTCAAATGCTGTTAAATAAAATAAATGAAAAAGCCCCCTTTCTTCTTCAGATGATAAAGGGGCTTGTAAATTGATTATTTGTTAAGCATTCATAACTTCATCTATATGAAAATTTCTTATTTACATGGTCTGGACGATCGTGAAACTTACCGCCCAGACAATGCTTAAAGTGGAGTGAACCCCAACAATGAGCATCTTCTTTGGTAACGATGCTCACTCTCTGCCTGATGCGAACAGCTTGATGCCGAACACCTCGACGTTGTCCGAGTACTTGGCGTTGTCCGCTGTGTACTTCCGTGAAGGGTGGAAGAAGAACTTCTTCTCCTTCAGGTTGACGATTTCCACGGATTCCCCGTCGGGGTCGGGGTGAATCTCCAGCAGAGGCTTCTGACCATAGGTGAAGATGGTGAGCACGCCGAGCTTCGGAAAGTTGTAGCTCTCTTCCGGGCAAAACATCCCGAGCGGAAGCTCAATCTTCCACTCCTGATTACCACTGCGAAATCCGTGCCATCCGCCGTCGTAGCCAACGATTTCCAGAGAAGAGTGAGTCATGGTTGACCTTTCTCGTTACCAATCGATGTAATAATTATAAATGATTTTTACGATATGAGAAAGTACCTAAAAGCACTGCGGGCGGTACACGAATGTGTACCGCCCGCTTCACCCAGATCAGACTGCAAAACGCAGCTTACGGGTGAGAAAAGCTGTCACCGCAAGGAAAGGAAAGACAGCCCACCACATGTGGGTGAAGCCAGTCCAGTTTGCGATGAATGCCAGAATTCCACCACCCAAGCATGGCTCATTGAACGAATTGGAAGGAAGCCTATTTTGGTACCGAAATCGTAGGCAGTGTAGTAGGTGCTATTGACAGCACCTGCCTTCTCATCCGGCGTAGACTTGAGTGCATACGTCAGGAGAGAAAGGTTGATCGTTCCAACCCCTCCCGCCACGAGTACAGCTGCAACAAGGAGAGCGAACGTGCTGGGGATGGTAGTCATGCCTGCACAGATTGCGAACAGACACGGATGTACGAAGGTGAAGCACCCCCGCTGATCCAGCTGCTTCCCTGCCAAGGTATAGAAAAGGGAGGTTACAGCTGCCATATACGACAAAGAAAACATCATTGAAAAAACTTGACTTTGTATGCCAATGCAATAATGTATCTATAGGAAACCACATTCCAGGGTAAACTTTACAAAATCATAAATTGAAAAATATTGCTTTATCCTATTGAATAATAGTATATCTTTTATAATAAAAACCATTTTCACAAGGAGCTATTCATGTTGAAAAATAAGCAATTTGCCGTTTTCGGTTTAGGTCGTTTCGGCGGAAGTCTAGTAAAAGAACTGTATCAAAATGGAATTGAAGTATTAGCAGTAGATAATGATCAAAAAAAAGTAGATGAATATGCCAAATATGCAATTCAAGCTGTCCAAGTTCAAAAACTCGATGAAGAGACTTTACGAATGCTTGATATTACCAGTTTCGATCATGTTTTTGTTTCTTTTGGCGACAATATAGAAGGAAGTGTACTTCTCACTATGCTTCTCAAAGAGATGGGAGTAAAAAAAGTTTGGGCTAAAGCTTCCAGTGACAATCATCAAAAAGTACTGAACAAGATTGGAGCAGATCAAGTTATCCACCCAGAAAGAGATATGGCCAAAAAAATTGCTAACTACATAAGCTCAAAAAGTATTATTGATTATATCGAAATATCCAATGAACATAGTATTGTAGAAATAATAGCATCTCCTAAAATCTACAATAAAACACTGCAAGACTTAGATACACGTAATCGATTTGGTTGCAACATTATTGCTATCAAACGTAATAACGTCGTTAAAATATCACTTATTCCAAATGAGCTGATTTTAAAAGACGATGTATTAGTTGTTATTGGTCGGAAAACAGCTATCAGACGTTTTGAAGAAGAAGGAGTATAGAGTGAATTACAAACGCTTAAGTACTTCTCAGATTTTAATTTTGGTTTCAGGAACGATATTATTACTTGGAACTCTTTTGCTAAAAATGCCGATCGCTACTCAAAAACCACTTAGTTGGCTTGATGCTTGGTTTATGGCAACTTCTGCCCTTACTTGTACAGGATTAGTTACAGTAGATGTCGGTACGACTTTTACCTCTTTTGGTCAAATCATCTTATTATTACTGGTACAAATTGGTGGACTTGGTATCATGGCCTTTGCTGCGCTTTTTTTTATTTTGCTTGGTAAAAGACTTTCTTTAAAAGATCGATTGATCCTCAATTTTTCATTGAACCAAGTTACGTTCGGTAATATGACCGCATTGGTAAAAAACTTATTATTTTACGCACTTACCATTGAATTAATAGGTGCAATTATCCTATTTATATACTGGTCGCCGACACTTCCAACTGGGGAAGCAGTCTACCTATCTATTTTCCATAGCATATCTTCTTTTAACAATGGAGGTTTTGCTTTATGGCCGGATAGCATGATGCGACATTACAATGATCCTGTCTTAAATATCGTGACAACATTGCTTGTCCTTATAGGTGGACTTGGTTTTACTGTTTTATTTGATTTATGGAGAAAAAGGAATTTCAAAACACTAACTCTTCATTCCAAAATTATGATCACAGGCTCACTTGCTTTGACTATATCTGGTATGATCATATTTTTTGCGCTCGAATACAAAGACAGTAAAGCACTACACGCGTTTACATTTACGGACAAATTGTGGACTTCCTATTTCCAATCTGTTTCCTTACGTTCTGGAGGATTTAATACAGTTGATATTGGAGCCCTACAAGAATCAACCTTATTTATGATGTGCTTATTCATGTTCGTCGGAGCTGGTAGTACATCTACTGGTGGAGGGATAAAAGTTACGACCTTTGTTCTCATATTATTTGCTGTCCTAGCCTTTTTAAAAGGGAAAAGGCAAATTCATCTCTTTCACAGGTCAATTGATTCATCATCCATTTTGAAATGTTTGGCGATCTTTTTTATTTCGCTTTCCTTCGTTGCAGTTGGTGTGTTTTTTCTCTCGATTGTTGAAGAAGCACCATTTCTTATCTGCCTGTTTGAAGTAATGTCCGCATTTGGGACAGTTGGCTTATCAGCCAATCTTACTTACCAGCTCTCTGCATGGGGAACATTTATCATTGGAGTGATGATGTTTATTGGTAAAATCGGCCCACTCGCGATGTTATTTTCTATCTCACGTAGTGAAGAAAGAAATATCAATTATCCAAAAGAAGATGTACTTATCGGTTAACCGATAAGTACATCTTCTTTTTTAAGGCAATGTTCAAGTACTGAAAAATATATTCGAAATGAAATGGGCAATATGATAGGAAAAGGAGTTGGTTTCATGATAAAAAGAAATGCCAAAAAGAAAGAACCTACCATTGCTAATGGAATGGATGATCATGAGGAATTAGACAAAAAAGCCTCAAAAGAAGAAATTGAAAATGGTGATTTCACAAAAGTTGTAACTCTGTCATACGATGAAATAGAACCTTCTCATGAGAAAAATACGTAAAAAAGAACCAGCCATTTAAAATGGCTGGTTCTTTTTGTACCAGTTGCTTCCATCAGGTTCCACAATAGGTTTGGTAAGGTGTTATTTGCACAGGACAAACGGCGTATTCCTCTTGCTCTGGTGAGTGAGCGTAAGGATCAGAAAGAACTTGAAGGAGCTTATCCATTACGGTGAAATCTTTTTTATCTACAGCTGCTTCAAGCGCTTCTTCTACTCGATGATTGCGAGGGATCACTGCAGGATTGTTATTTCTCATTAACTGTTGGGAAGAGGCTTTTGATTCCTCTTGCCTTGCTAGTCGCGCTTGCCATTTTTCATTCCACCTAGCAAATTCTGGAGTTCCAAACAGGTCCTGTTCTTCCAATCGATCAAAAGTTAATGCACGAAAAGTGTTTGTGTAGTCTGCTCGGTGCTCCTTCATCATTCCAAGGAGATCTTCCACTAAAGATCCATCCTCTGCCTCTTCATTGTATATCCCAAGCTTTGCTCTCATCCCTTGAATCCAAAAGCGACGATACAATTCAGGGAAATTGGAAACTACATCTTGCGCCAATTGAACAGCCTGCTCCTGATCAGTATGTAACAATGGCAAAAGAGTCTCTGCAAAACGTGCGAGATTCCAGCCAGCAATCGAAGGCTGATTTCCATAAGCATAGCGACCTTGAATGTCAATTGAGCTGAATACAGTTGCTGGGTCGTACACATCCATGAAAGCACAAGGTCCATAATCGATCGTTTCTCCGCTAATCGTCATATTGTCTGTATTCATCACCCCATGTATAAAGCCGACGAGTTGCCATTTGGCAATTAACGCCGCTTGGCGTTTGATCACTTCTTGAAGTAATACCAGATAGCGATTTGCTACATCACTAACATCTGGATAATGACGTTGCAATGTATAGTCCGCTAAAACCTTAAGATCCTGTTCTGTACCCCAGTTTGCAGCATATTGAAATGTACCAACACGAAGATGACTTGCGGCTACTCTGGTGAGAATAGCACCTGTTAATAAACTTTCTCGAAATACAGATTCACCTGTGGTCACGACGGCAAGACTACGAGTAGTTGGAATGCCCAAAGCATACATCGCTTCGCTAATGATGTATTCACGTAACATCGGTCCAAGTGCTGCTCTTCCATCTCCACCACGGGAGTACGGTGTTTTACCTGCACCTTTCAACTGAATGTCAAAACGTTCACCCTCTGGTGCTATCTGTTCACCGATCAACAAAGCCCGCCCATCGCCTAACATGGTAAAATGACCAAACTGATGACCTGCATATGCCTCTGCAAGCGGAAGAGCTCCCTTAGGTACTTGGTTACCAGCAAGCTCCTGAATTCCAACTTCCCTTTGTAGAGCTTGTACGTCTAATCCCAAAGATGTCGCCAAGGAATGATTGAGAATAATTAACTTTGGCGAACGTACTGGCGTTGGGTTGAGGTTTGTAAAAAATGTTTTTGGTAAACGAGCATAACTGTTGTCTAAGTTCCATCCTATTTCACTAGTAATCATTGTGTCTCCTTCTCTTTACTTCGTCATAAACGATTGTTCTGCTATCTGGACGGCTATATTCAGATAGTTTTTATCGTACTTGGCAACCGTTCAATATTTCAATCATATTCTGTACTTGTTCGCTTACGCAACACACCAAATAGAATCTCATAGCTCATCTGCTAGCATAATTGATTTGTTGATGGTGGTTACCAAAATAGCTTTAGTCTTCTTTCAGTACGATTTCAGTTTGCACCATGCTATGGTTTTCCATTCCATACAAGGTACTTTTCTTTCTAGATTTCATTTATACGAAGAACAGCAGGAAAGTGCATTAATTATAAAACTTAGGCATGTTAAACAGTTTGCTTCGTTCGATCTACAAAAGAAATCCATGCTGCAACAATGGAAAGCAGAACAATCCACCCACCTGCCCATGTTGTGTTCATCACATCACTAGTTGAATTTACAATCCAACCACCTAGGGTTGCTCCCAAAGCAACCCCTAATTGAGTGAGAGAAGTATTTAAGCTAAGTGCTAGATCAGGATTTTCTGGAGCCTGCTGTACAAAATATGTTTGCATTGCTGGTGAAGTCATCCATTGAAAGCACATCCAAATGGACAGTACGAATATAGTAGTTACAATAGAAACCATGAAAACTGGTAAGAATAATAACACAATCGCATGTACGATCAGACTTAAATAAACAATCTTGGTAACTCCAAAACGATCAGTACCAACCCCACCCAAACGAGATCCTATCATCGAAAATACTCCTAAAATAAACATCGTAATACTAATCATCCATGTATTCATCTGTATGGTTTTCTGTAAGAGCGGAGTCAAGAATGTATAAACAGTTTGGGAACCTGCATTTACAAAGAGTGTGATAAGAAAGCCACTAACAATTCTTTTACTCTTAAAGACAGCCAGTTGTTGTAGAATCGGGGTTCTTTCTCCCCCTTGAATGACAGGAACCATAAGCAGAATACCAATCCAAATCAATGCGCTGAGTATAGCTATTACACCAAACGCGAATTGCCAATTGATCCATCCACTAAGCACCGTTCCTAAAGGAACACCAAAAACAAGGGAACCACTAAGTCCCATCATGATCGTACCGATTGCACTTCCCACTTTTTCTGGTGGAACTAGTTTCGAAACAGATCCCATTGCAACAACTGCAAATACGCCTCCGCTTAAACCTAAAAGGGCACGGGCAAACATGAGAACAGTAAAATTAGGGCTCCAATATGAAGCAACGTTAGCAAGAATAAAAAAGAAAAAAGCTGTTAACATGACTTTTTTCCGCTCCAATCTTGCCGTCAACGTAATAACAATCGGCGTACCAATCGCGAAAGCCAAAGCGTAGGCAGTTACAAGATACCCAACAAAAGATATAGGGACTTGGAGATCAGATGCAACCAAATCAGTCACTCCAATTAGCATAAGTTCTGCTGTAACTGCTAAAAAAGCTCCTACTGTCAAAAGATATATTCCGAATCGACTCATGTTTTATCTAACCTCACCTATTTTTTGTAAATTTTTTTCTTTCGTCAATGCATATGTTAGAAAATAAAAATCAACAAAACTAAATCAGTTACATTGCTATGCAAAAAAAATTATGTTAGAGTCGCTTTTCTGCTTCCATCAAGTTAAATTGAGCAACTGTTTCCAATAACAAATCAGAAATTGAATACTGCCTTAATTGTTGTTTCATCGCAGCTTCACTCTGATTATAGATATGATGTAATGCAGGTTGTATTCCTCTCCCAATTACACAATCCGTATTTGGTTTACTATGATGACTCTCGAAAAGAGGTTTTTGTACAACAGCTTCATACACATCTAAAAGAGTGATCTTATCTGAACTCCTTGCAAGCTTCCAGCCTGTATCTGTCCCTCCATGTTTCACAATAACCAAATTAGCTTTTGCAAGAGACCCTAATATCCGACGAATAAACACTGGACTTGTACCTACACTGACTGCTATCTGATTGGAAGTGATAAATGCATCGCTGTTACCTGTCTTCTCCGTAATAAACGTTAAAATGTGGAGTGCGACAGTATATCGACTTACTATGGCCATAGTTTTCTCCCTCCCAATGTAACCATATTAGTTCTATTGTATTTTCTTGTCAAGTTTACCTCTCCCCAATCGGAAACTATATCACTCTTCTATTCCAATAACTCTGACTTCCTCCTATTTATATTTTGTATGGCCTAACAAAATGGTTTTCTCTGCTGTCTTACCCTTACATTTCTAAGACCATCCATTAAACACGCTTTTGTAGCTTTACGATAATATTATAGTTTCAATCATCAGAAAGGATGGTACTGGTGTTTTTTAAAGAGATTATGCCTGATTATCTGCTTTTTCTTACTGACATTGCTACCGAGTATCTTTCCACAAAACAGCTTCCTAGCTTCTGAATATAACGTCAAATTGAAAGAATAGTAGATGGGGACACAGTATCTCTTCAGAACAAAGTTTTTGGGACAAAAAAGTACGGCTTGTATTCATTGATGCACCGGAAACCAACTATATGGTTATGGTCAGTTTCCTTGGGTAAAACAAGCAAAAAAAACTGATGAAATTACTTTCACTAGGAACAGAAGTAACCATACATTAGATCAGGAGGAAAAAGACAGCAATGGACGGCTGCACGCATACATTATCAAAGAAAATAATATACATATTAATAAAACTATGTTGTAAGAAGGATTTGCTGTCACGTACTACCTCTACCCCAATCTTAAATATTGGAAGGAATTTCAATCTGTTTATATATTTACGAAAAAAGGAGAAAGGAATTTGGAATTCAAATAATCCCCTGACGGAGCTTCCTTTTGAATTCCGGCTGCGTGTTTCCAATAAAAAACCGAACAAATACGTAGGGGATTATGAGAAAAAAGAATATGTAGAGCCATCAAAATACAAACACATTCCTGTTGAAAACCGAGTTTTCTTTCATTTTAAATCAGAGCCTGCCTCTGAAGGATATAAGGAAAGATAACACTTTTTGAAATATCTAGATTTATTGAGATTTCCATCATTTATGGTTTGAGGATAATGAGTATGCTTCACTAGTTGAAGGTTATTTGTTATAGTAGGGTAAAATTAGTGCAGGAGACAGAACCTATCTGTCTCCTGCTTCGGCACAGTTTATCTAAAGATCACGCTTGATCTGCTGTGCCTTGCTATAGTCTCCTTCTTCAATCGCCTCATCTAGTTCTTCAAACTTGGCACTTTTAATAGGATCGGTTTCGATGGTCAGCTTTACTTCTGGACTCTTTTCTTCACGATTCAGCTCATCAAGCTCCCGACGTACTTCCTTATTGGTCATGTCAAGATCCTTGACATCCTTGAGATAATCTTCGTAATCGTTACTCATGAGCGGATCTTTCTATCTATTTAACAGGAGTATTTCTCCTTTTTTTATTATAACACAGAAAATTTTTTATGATTCTGATGCTTGGCAGATGCATGTGTACTTGATATTGTGAAATATGCAGAGTTAAAGAATATGTTTATCGTGTGGAGTTGAATCCTCCCTCCACCTACGATAACGCCTAGAGGTGGAAAATTCTTAGGTAATCCTTGGTACCCCAAGGAAGAGTGGACCAATCTCAAACCATAGTCCCTACGGCGATTAATCTCAAACCTTCTTGCAAGTTATTCTTAGATGTGTTGAAGTCTCCGTCATGATGAACGCTACATTTTTAGGCATGTCCATTTTCTTAATTGAGGATCCTTCACTGCTTTGTTTTGAAATCCACAATAGAGTAGCGTTGGCTGGATCTCGACCTTCCCTAGCGTTCTTCCGTATCACTTTGCTTTATATTCGAGCATGGAAACAAACTCAGACCAGGATGCATCAATAATGGACTTAGCTAAATTATAATTCTTCACCATGTTTTTCACTTGCAAATCTTCCGTGCTGATCACTTTTTTTCGTGAATCAACTTCGGTAGAGAGCTTGTGAAGAATTTCATGACGTTCATTCGTGATTTTCTCATGAATCTTAGCTACTTGGATACGTGCTTCTTCCCAGTTCGAAGCCCATTGGTACGTCTAGACATGGTACGCTGAGCTTTCGCTAATTGTTTCTTATATTTTCGGAAGTATTTGGGAGCCTTTACTTTTTTCCCATCCGAAAGGATGGCAAAATGCTTTAATCCTAAGTCGATACCGACCGCTCTACCTTTCTCCACTGAAACATAAGGACAGTAGTTCCTCTCATAAAGAACCGGAACAAAGTATTTTCCGGATAGCATACGGTGAATGGTAGCAGAGAGAATACGCCCTTCTACAACAAGTGACTTGGCAAACTTTACCCATCCCAGCCTAGGGAATTTGATCTTGTTGTTCACAACACTCAAATTGATTTTTCTTTACAATCTTGGTGGTGTAGGTCTGGAGTAGGTTTCGTTTACTTTTGAAACAAGATGCATCGTTTTGCTTTTGGAAGAAACGTTGAAAAGCATCATCGAGATTCCGTAAAGAAGATTGCAGCGCATGGGCATTCGCTTCTTTTAACCATTCCAACTGTTATTTCAAGGAGGCTAGGAGATGGGCTCAAATCGGATAGGTGAACCCCTTTTCTTCCTTGTTTTTTAAAGATGATTATACATCCGAAACAAAAAAGGGAAAATATTCCGAACAAATTCCTTTCGGCTAACGCCGAACCGAAATTCACCACCCACTTCGCTAACGCTTGAAGTCGGAGTACTCTTTCGGAAAGATTGACAAATAAAAATTCAATACTATGGAGTATGAACTATTTAAATATTTAATCCCCTTCTTCGAATATACCTTCGATTCCAAATGAATTAGATTTCAATCAACATCAAAAAGAAGAGGGCTTAAGATCCCTCTTCTTTTTTATTCCTCAAATCTATGTAAGAAGGCTTATTTCTATTGTACGTCTTTCTATATATTATTCCTTTGATTATGTTGTTTTGCTTTTTACGATTTGTTCAATCGTACTATTCAATTCATTCATATTATTTGCGTAGTTGAATATACCTAAAAACTTTTCTGTGGCTTCAGGATAGGCACTTATCATCTGGTGCATCATTTTCTCTTCTGCTGTTAATTTTTGCTGTTTTGTTAGGACACCACTCAAATCAAATGGTCCTTTAAATTTTTCTACTAGATGTCGATTGTACTCATAGGCTAGGGTACTCGAACTGTATATCCAATCTGGATATTTTTTCAGTAGTTCTGCTAAGTATCGACCAGCATATATGGCATCATGTACACCTTGTCCAAGACAAGGTTCTTTAAAAATTACTGCATCACCTACTAAAGCCCACCCCTTACCTAAACCTTCATACCAATAATTAGAATAGTCCGTCAGACTTTCGACTCTCGTGGTAAGTTTTGCATGTTTTAAACGGTGTTGGAAATTTATTTGCGAAAATTCCGTTTCTAAATAGCGGAGGAATGCATCCTCTGAGGACTGTTTAAATGCCTCCATCCAACTTTGCTTGGAATGCGGAAAAATAACATACACTCCGTATTGATTCTTTGTTGTAGGGAAAACTGCAAGTATCTGATCTAAAACACGATATACTTCAAAATGTAGTGGATTCAAAGGTTCTAAGCCTGAGAGACTACCATGAAAATAAGCATAATCAGACTCCAGGTTGAGCATCGGTTGGAGGTTTAATTCTCTTCGTACAATGGAATTTCGTCCATCAGCGCCTATCACCATCTTTGCTGTATACTGAAACGTTTCTCCCAAACGATTTACTCCTGCTATTCCTACAACTTGATCCATTTGTCTTAAAAGCTTCGTAACTTGAAACCCTTGTAAGCAGGTGACGTTTTCAAAAGAAATCGCTTTCTTAAATAAGACAAAGTCCAAATCGCTGCGTTTTACTCCATAATTTCTACTTTCTTTATTCACAACTGGTACTTCGCCTTTAATACAAACCTCATCAAACTGAAATAAGATTTGTGGAACGGTTGGTGAATCAATCTCTTCGAGATAAGACTCTAAATTCAATTTTTTTAATAAATTAACAGCACTATTAAAGAAAGGATAAGTTCGAGAGGATGTTTCAGGAAAACTCATTTGATCCAATAGCAATACTTGGAATCCTGATTGTCCTAACTCAATGGCCAGAGTAGATCCAGCGAAACTAGCACCTACAATAATAACATCATAACTTTTGATTGTGGTGACGACACTGTAAGGATTGTTCATAACACTCCACCTCTAAAAGTAACTTATATTAGCTAATACTACTATAAAACCATTGAAATATCTGTGAACAAGTTCTAGGGATGCTAGCCTCATATTAGGCTAGCAATCTCGTATTTATCGATTTAGAAATGAAGGTCGTTTGATGGAAATCGTTTTATCAATTCCTTATAACCCAACTCAGATCTGTATTTGTCGATCAAAGGTTTATTCAAGATCCTACTACTAACTATAGTAGTAGCAAAAACAGATCATGGTATATAAGAGAGATCAAAGAAAATTCTTAGTATATATTTTAAATTATCTAACGGAATTTTTTTTATTTGTTAAAATCTATTTATAGTCTATATGCATATTCTTTGTCAGAGAGGGTGATCGATTTAAAAGCCTAAGTATGTTGCAAATAAAATATTCATGATTACAATAGGTCCCTAAGCCTAGGAATGATGGCTATGTATGTAATGGATTTCCCAAGCTCCATAACAATAGCAAAGGCAATAAAAGAAAATTAACTAGAACGCTATAAACATAGTGTAAGAATACCTTTTACATTCCAAGTCAAAGAAAAGAGGTTTGTCACCATGAGCTTTTCTCCCCAAGAATCACCAAACGTCATTGGACTTGATACATCAACTGGATCTTGGATTACATCAGAAGAACCAATAAGTAATTCTTTTCAAAAAATCCCACAACTGGATGGCAACTTAGTACTTGATCCCTTATCGTTAAAGAAGGCGTCTCAAGACCAAGGTAACTATATTACACGTATTCCATCTGTTATTCTCCAGCCTAGCTCACATGAGGACATTGTTAAAATGTTGCGTTTCTGCAACAAACATCACATAAGAGTAGCTCCTCAAGGAGCGAGACATACCACATATGGACAAGCTACTGTAGACCGTGGATTAGCGATTGATATGACATTTTTAAATACGATCTCGATCGGAAATGAAACTGCATGGGTTGGAGCTGGTGTTCTCTGGCGAGATTTTGTGCGTATTGGTGAATCACACGGAGTTCAACCAGCCTCTTCTACACCAGATTACCTAGGTCTCACCATTGCAGGTACGGTTTCAGTAGGAGGATTTACTCCTAGGTCTTATATAAAAGGTAACATCGCAGATAATGTTCGAAGCATGAAGGTGGTAACTGGTAAAGGAGATCTTGTCCAATGTTCTCGTGATGAAAATCAAACGCTATTTCGGGCTATGCAGGGGACTTTGGGTCAGTTTGGTATAATAGTTGAGTTAGAGATTGAGATCATTCCCGCTCCTAAGATGATTCGCACCTACACATTGGGCTATCCGAATTTAGATGTTTTCATGCGTGATCTCAACACGCTTGCAGACAGAGCAGAAGCAGGGGGACTTTTTGGAATGTTCCAACCTAATGATACGGGACTAGTACCACTACTTATGGTGGATGTGGAATATGACTCTGTTGTTCCAGATGATAATCACATTCTTCGAGGGCTTGAGGTCACTACTCCTGTTGATGCTACGAATCGTACCTATTTGGAACGAGCAGAATTTTTTGATAAAATGATGGAGAAAATGGAAGTAAATGGATGGGGAAAAGCCATTAAGCCGTGGTATGATATGATTGTTGCTGCAGAAGATGTTCCCAAGCACTTTCAAGAAACAATCGGTACCCTAAAGCCATCGGACATATCACCTACTACCTTTATTCTCCTTTTTCCAGCGAAAGTATTGGATGATAGATCACCATATCTTCGCATACCAGAGAAGGTTGTTCCTAGGGATAGAGTGTGTCTCATAGATCTTCTTGATGATAATACAGGAAACACCCATCCTGAGTATTCAAAAAAGAAACTGACAAGAAACAATGAATGGGCTAACCTTGCAGAAAAATTGGGTGGTGTGAGTTATCCGATTGGTACTCGGACTATGGATTGGAAAAAGCATTATGGATCGACTTGGGACAGTCTGAATGAACGGAAGAAACAGTTTGATCCTAAGCATATTCTTATTGGAGCACATATATTTTCTTAAGAATAGTAATGTTAGAAACCAGTATTGATCGCTCACATAGAGAACTTCTTGAGTTGAGGAACTGTATACCCTGTCTTCCCGCCTGAAATTATAAAACTGCGGACGGCTTGATTTATCAACTCGACTGGAATACCAGTGAGAGTAAATCAAGCCGTCCTTTCTGCTAACAGACCATTAGACACTATAACTTTAACCTGGAAATGATTACCTCAACGCCCTTAGGAATATGAACTGTACCGCATTTGATTTCTGTTTTGTAATCGCCTTCCGTTACTTCGCACTTTCCACATTTCCAATATAAGAAACACCTCCCTGTCCATTTCCCCATACTGCGATGCCATCAATGAATTTCACATTATCAGCGTAGTTAATTTTGACGGGGCGAATATCCACACGTCCTTGAGCCATTTGTTTTTCTTAAACCTTTACCTGAAAATTGCCAGTGTTAAACATCAAAGTGAGGGTTTCCTTCGTAGTCATCAAGTTAAAAACAAAATAGTCACCTAAAGAGAAAAAAGCCATTCTTTTCATTTCTAGAGGAAGAAAGAAGACTTGTTTATTTTTACAATTATCCCCAAAAATCTTTCTCCTATAGAAGTTAAACCATTCTACCGCTCTTATTTGCTCCACTACCTTTTTTCCATGCGAGAATTTTTGCTACGAAAAAAAAGCAAAATAATTTAGTAAGTACAAGGTTTTTTCTATGATTCAAACTTATTTCCTCTCCTCCCCCAAATATCCATCCCGAAAGTAGCATAATTAACCAAACTAGCCTGATCAGGCCAGGAAGTTAGTGATAAAATGTAGAGGAGTGGCAACCGCTACTTAACCGTCAACATGGAGGTTCTCATGTCCGGGGCAAGAAGGCACTAGCAGAGCAGGTCGTTGACGCAATGCTTCGTGCTGATCCAAATCGTCTGACACCAGAGGATCGCGCACGTCAGACTCGGATTAATGCTGGAACAGAGACAAGGCAAACCACCATCGAGTACTATGCAAATGACAGTTCCGAGGAATGGATGCAGATGCTTCTCCAGATTTACAACAGCAAGGCGAAGTAGTTGTCTTCATCCTTTTGAGAACAAAGGCACTACTAGAGATTCTAGTAGTGCCGATACAATACTGTCACATATAAATAAAAAAGCCATCCAAAACTGGACGACTTCTTTTAAAACGCTAAGGTATGGTGCCGAGGGCCGGACTTGAACCGGCACGGTGTAACCCACCGCAGGATTTTAAGTCCTGTGCGTCTGCCTATTCCGCCACCCCGGCAAGGCAGTAAAGTTGGAGCGGAAGACGGGATTCGAACCCGCGACCCTCGCCTTGGCAAGGCGATGCTCTACCACTGAGCCACTTCCGCAATGGTGGCTCGAGACGGAATCGAACCGCCGACACGAGGATTTTCAGTCCTCTGCTCTACCGACTGAGCTATCGAGCCACAAGGACTTTTCAATCCTTCAAATCATACGTTTTTAAGTCATTTCAAACTGACAAAAGTTATTATAGCATGCTACTCTTTGTTATGCAACACCTGATTTTCAGTTGAACGTAAAAATTTCATAGTAGCCTGTATGTCCTCATAAGTTCCTTGCAATTCTTCATCTGTAAAAGTAGGTTCAAGCACTTCACGAGCAATCGTTTTCGGTAATTTTTTAACACTCGGTTTTCTTCTTGCCCGAGTTGTATTGATTTGTTCTCTTGGTTGTTTGGTGTGTTCTTTGATTGCTTGCTCTCTAGCTTGTTTGGAAGTTTGAATATTTAATCGTTTCCAATGAGAAGCTATCTTCTCCACATAAGCTTTGGGCAATTTGCGATCGCATTTTAGCATGACATAATCAAGCAAGACATTCACAACTGGAGATGGTAATTGATAATCCGCCAATAATGATTGGATGAGATTCATCTCACTTTTTGGAACCGCTGCACCACCTTGGTAATGAGCTAATAGTTCAAAAGGAGAAATCGTCTCTAATAATTGAAAATGCTTTTCTTTTTGTGAAAGGCTAGACTCCGATACAACCGTTTTGCTTTCCATTTGTTGAGAAACAACATTAGTGGCAGCTACAGGGGAAGTAGTATTTAAATGATGAAATAATTTTTCTAAGTTCACAAATCCACCATAGGATACTTCAGGATTTTGTATCGCTTTAATCAGAGCCATTTCATCTAATTTAAAAAGATAGCATGCTTGTTTTAATTCTGATTCCAATTGAGCTGTCCAGCTTGTCGATTTAATAATGGTAGAAAGCCTGGACCGAACAAAACCGAAATCAATGTTAGGTGATTTTCTTTTTTTAGTAGCTTGTATTATTGGAGGGCTTGTTGTCGTTTTTTGACCAAATACTTCTTGGAAAGTTTTTGTTAAATCCACGCTAGACAACCCTTTTTCTTCTGTCCAAACTTGATTTTTCACTAACTGATACTCTTCTTTTCCCAAACGCTGTTGCAATTGAAGTGCTAAGGGTCTCGTTTGAAAGAAAGTAAGAGGTGCCAGTGGGGATACCACTTGATATTCTAAGTAATTTCCATCTGAGTGGTCGTTTTTCTCAAATGTTCTCAAAAGTCCTGCTCCTTCTAACTGGTACCTAGCTTCTAGGAGTTGGTTATGTGAAATCGCTAGTAATTTAAATAGATATGTATGGGTCAACAAAGATGAAGTTCCTTGTTCCGATGCTTGTGCATGAAGTGTCACATATAACCCAACACCCATAACGCCAACGATTGGTTGATAAAGGTGCGTTAAAGAAAAAAGATCTGTACCATCCAATGATTTTTCTTGTCGGCTACGGAATTGGATTTCTTGCCAAAACATAGAATGTGACCTCCCTTTTGGATAGCTAAACGAATAGCGGGTTTGTCCATTTTATCGCAAATCAAACTACAAATCCAATCAGTTTTTATTCTCGTTCTGTGTCATTTTCGCCCAAAAAAGTACTCGAATCTCCCTCATGTGATCTTTTTCGCAAATCCTCCAACTCTCTTACAAAAAGGTGAATATCTTGGAACTGTCTATAAACAGACGCAAATCGGACATAAGCTACCTCATCAATCTTCACTAGGCGCTCTAAAACCAACTCTCCAATTTCTGTAGTTGGAACTTCTAATATACCTATCTCACGAAGCTTTCTTTCCATATCTAACACAAGTCCTTCTAAACTACTAGTAGGAACTGGACGTTTTTCACATGCTCTGATTAATCCACGAAGTAACTTTTCTCTACTGAACTCTTCCCTGCTGCCATCTTTTTTGATTACCATCAACGGTTTTTCTTCTACCATTTCAAATGTAGTAAATCGTTCATTGCATTCTTCGCACTCCCGTCTCCTTCGAATCGCTTTCCCTTCATGCACGGGCCGGGAGTCTAATACACGACTACCGTTATGATTGCAGATTGGACATTTCATCAAATGCTACCTCCGTATTCGTTACTATTTCTTCACCTTTAAGATACCGCTAAATAGAGTTCTGCTCAATCTTGTTTTTCTGTTTAGCTTTTTAGCTATCATATTAAAAACAATATCTTAATACAAAGGATGCATAATAAATTTCATTTATTTTGAATTTTATTAGTATAATTTGCCCCAGTATTCTTTTTTCAAGTATAATAGCAAATATAATAATTCAGGGAGCGTTGATGTTGAGACGGTTTCAAGATAAAGTTGTACTTATAACAGGTGCTACAGATGGAGTAGGTTATCAGGTAGCAAAACAATTCGCGTTGGAAGGTGCTAAACTGGCACTGGTTGATAACTACAAAAATATTAGTGAAATGAGATTATCATCAAATGATCATTTCATCTCAGACAGATCCTTACTTATTTCATTTGAGGGTGGTACAGAATCAGAAACAGCAATATGTATAGATGATGTTGTACAATTTTTCGAAAAAATTGATATACTCGTCTACGCTTCACCAACTGACTTCACCGTAGGTCCTATCATGGAATTAGAAGAAACTGATTTAGACAGGGTTTTTCACCAACTAAAAGATATATCTTTACTTATCAAACATGTAATCCCTATCATGCAGAAAAACAATGGCGGTTCCATTGTTACCTATGGAACTATTGCCGCCTTGATGGGTCTTCCTATGCTTTCTTCACATGTGATGCTAAATCACGCTATAGTGGGTTTAGTAAAAACAACAGCCTTGGAAACAAGCCCGGCTAATATTCGTGTTAACGCAGTATGCTCTGCACCTATTGAATCAAGTGTAATGGATCGTATGGAAAGTAAATTAAATCCTGGGATGGAGCACCAAGTTCGAGAAGATTTTTGCCGATTTATTCCAATGAGACGATACGGAACACCTGACGAAGTAGCTAATTTGATCTTATTTTTAGCCTCAGAAGAAGCAAAATACATTACTGGAAGTGTATATACAGTAGATGGCGGTTTGTCCGCTACAAGGTAAAAACCGTTCCTATGGGAACGGTTTTTGTTATGCAGTAGCACTAACTAACTTTTTTTGGTGTAATGCCTCACCAACATATTTCACTAGATCAACCACACGACATGAATATCCCCACTCATTATCATACCAAGCAAGTACTTTTACTTGTTTTTCACCGATAACCATGGTTGATAAGGCATCCACAATAGAAGAGTTAGCATTACCTACAAAATCGGAGGATACGAGAGGAAGTTCACAATATTGAATGATTCCCTTCATCTCTTTTTCTGATGCCTCGCGGAATACTGCATTTACCTCTTCAGCAGTTACAGTCTTTTTCAAATCAACTACCAAATCAATAACGGATACATTCGGAGTTGGAACCCGTAAGGAAAAACCATTTAATTTGCCGTTTAATTCAGGAATAACTAGTCCTAGAGCTTTTGCTGCTCCTGTTTTTGTTGGGATGATAGACTGTGAACAAGCTCGGGCACGACGTAAATCTTTATGTGGATTATCCAAATTCTTCTGATCATTGGTGAAAGAATGTACCGTAGTCATTAATCCATGTTCGATTCCAAAACGATCGTTCAATACTTTTGCGACAGGAGCCAGACCATTTGTCGTACAAGATGCATTGGAAATAATATGATGATTATCTGGATCGTAAATATCATGATTGACACCCATTACAATCGTTGCATCCTCTTTTTTACCAGGAGCAGTAATTACTACTTTTTTCGCACCAGCTTGTAAATGGAGAGAAGCACCTTCACGATCGCAAAATTTGCCGGTTGCCTCTACCACTACATCTACATTCATTTGCCCCCATGGTAACTCCAAAGGATTCCGATTGGAAACCAGTTGGACAAGCTGTCCATTTACACGAAGCATTTCATCTTCCACTAAGACTTCTTCATCAAAAAATCCATGAATGGTATCAAATTTGATCAAGTGTGCCAATGTTTCTGCTGGATAACTTGCATTGATCGCTACTACCTCACAAGTTGGATCTGTTATTGCTTTTCTAAAGACCATTCTTCCAATTCGCCCAAAACCATTTATCGCAATCCGTAGCTTCATATATTTTACTTCCCTTCCGCCTCTGTTTATAACATACTAATCCTCTATTACATTATAATCAGTATGACACAATTTGCAATATAGAACATCTAATAGATCTTGCCTATTTTTCAAATACAAAATACACAAGAAAAAACGGACAAAATTATTGTCCGCCTATTCCTTCACTAAATCTTTATATAGTGATTTATATTTTTCATAGAAAAAGGTCACCCGTTGCACATAGTGTCTTGTTTCTCCATAAGGAATTTTATGTGCATTTTGCCTTGTTCCATCCCAAGTTCCATCACTGAGCCACTTCTTTACTCTTGTTGGTCCTGCATTGTAAGAAGCGATAACAGCAACTTTGTTTCCCTTAAACTGCCTATTCAAATCACTGATATACCAACTGCCTACCTGAATATTAACTGCTGGTACTTTGATGTATTGCTTCATAGAAGGAGAAAAGTTCCCATTCTTTATGACATGATCCACTGTAGATGGCATTAATTGCATTAAACCTTGTGCACCTACATGCGATTGTTTCTCTGGATCGAACTTCGTCTCTACACGAATGATAGCCATAATGAGAAAAGGATCTGTCCCAGTTTGCTTTGCACTTTTTATGATGTTACTTTCATATTCCAAAGGATATATCATGCGATTAAATAAAGGAAAAGCAATTACAAGGGATAGAATAATTAAAATAATTCCTGTGAAAATAAACCTTTTTCTTGGCAGCGCCTGCAAAGCGGGCTCTATCCATTTTTTTAGGTTAGATGATTCCATAATGCCACTACCTGTCTATTTGTTTGTTGAACTGATCCACTATTATCAATGATGTAATCAGCTAAACGTTTTTTCTCTTCTATCGATAGTTGCGATTGAATACGGGATGTGATTTCTTCTGGAGTTAAGTTATTTCGTAAGTTCAAACGAATTCGTTGCATCTGTTCAGGCACATATACCACAATAACCTTTTGGACAAAATTGGTCAAATTTTCTTCGTAAAGCAATGGAATATCCCAGATAAGAACTGCTTCTTCATTCTTTTTCGTAACAAGTTCAGATTGCTTGCCCATCTCATCCATAATAAGAGGATGGAGTAATTCATTGAGCTGACTACGAGCATTTGGATCGGAAAAAATGATTTTTGCCATCAAGTCACGTTTTAACGATCCATCTGATGAAAAGAACTGCTCACCAAAAGTTTCTCTAATCCGCCTTGCACCAATCGTATTAGGCTCTACTACTTGGCGGGAAATTACATCTGCATCAATAATCGTTGCTCCAAGAGCGCGAAACATATTCGCCACTGTACTCTTTCCTGTAGCGATACCACCTGTAAGTCCATAAATCATTCTATCACCATATGCTTTCTTGATTAATTGCTAAATCACTTGACAAGTCTTACAAATGTGCGTTCCTCTTCCACCAACAATGATTCGTGTTATGGGGTCTCCACAAGTATTGCAAGGTTCATTTTTCCTCCCATATACTTGAATCTGCAACTGAAAATAGCCCATTTCACCTTGACCATTGACATAGGAACGAACAGAAGAACCACCCGCATCAATAGCTGTTTGCAGCGTTTCTCGTATACTAAAAAAGAGGCTTGCTGCTTCTTTCTCTGTTAAACTGTTTGCAGATCTCAGTGGATGAATTTTTGCTTTGTGCAATGCCTCATCCACATATATATTTCCAAGTCCGACCAAAAAGTGTTGGTTCAATAGCAATGGCTTTATTTTTGTGGATCGTTTACGTAAACTTTTGTAAAACCAATCTAACGTAAATTGATCATCAAGTGGTTCTGGACCTAATTTTTCAAGTGGTGCTTCTTTTGTTTCCTCTCCTTGCAAAAACAAATCCATCGTCCCAAATTGACGTACATCCTTATAACGGAGCTCTGTACCATCTGTAAAGTGAAAAATAACATGGACATGCTTCTCTACTGGTTCTGTGCTATCTTTCACGCTATATTTCCCTTCCATCCGTAGATGAGACACTAAAACATACGGATGAGCAAAAAGTTTAAGAAATTTCCCTCTACGTTCTACCGCAGTAATCGTAGTACCTGCTAACTGTTCCGTAAATAAGTGAATATCATCAGGTCGTCTGATAATACGAGGTAAGGAAACCGTCACTCGTTTGATTGTTTTTCCTATCACAAGTGACGTCAATGTCCGTTTTACTGTTTCCACCTCAGGCAATTCGGGCATAACAACCTCTCCTTTCTATCATGATCATTTTGCTTCATACCAACTTTTCCCAATATTTACATCTACCTTTAAGGGAACGGATAATTGAACAGCATTCTCCATCTGCACACGTACTAACGATTTCATTTCTTCTAACTCTTCGGCTGGCACTTCAAAGATCAGTTCGTCGTGAACTTGGAGCAACATTTTACTTTTTAGTTTTCTCTTATCCATCTCACGAGACAGATTTACCATTGCGTTTTTGATAATGTCTGCAGCACTACCTTGAATAGGAGTATTCATAGCAGTTCGTTCTGCAAAACTACGAGCATTAAATTGGGATGCATTAATATCTGGTAAATATCGTCGTCGATTTAAAAGTGTAGTGACATAACCCTGTTTCCGTGCATCTACTACTACATCATCCATAAATTGACGCACATTTGGGTAAGTAGCAAAATATCGATCTATAAATTCCTTTGCTTCTTTTTGTGGAATATTTATGTTTTGGGATAAACCAAAGGCACTGATCCCATAAACGATTCCAAAGTTGACCGCTTTTGCTTTGCTACGCATCAAAGAAGATACCTCTTCTGCTTCTACAGCAAAGACATCCATCGCTGTTTGTGTATGAATATCTCGATCTTCTAGAAATGCTTTTTGAAGGATCGGATCTCGGCACAAATGGGCTAAAATTCGTAGCTCTACTTGTGAATAATCAGCGGCTAAGATACTCCAATCATCTTGAGAGGGCACAAAAACTTGTCTGATTTGACGTCCTTCTTCCAGTCGGATAGGAATATTTTGCAGATTTGGTTCTGTACTACTTAACCTGCCTGTAGCTGCTATGGTCTGGTTAAATCGTGTATGAATTTTCCCATCTGGTGATATTTCTTTCTTTAATCCTTCTATATAAGTGGAGTATAACTTCCCTACCTGGCGATAGTGCAGAATCTTTTCGACAATCTCGTGTTGTGGAGCAAGTTTTTCTAACACATCTGCACCAGTGGAATATCCTGTTTTGGTTTTTTTGATCACAGGCAGCCCTAGTTTTTCAAATAAAATCTCAGATAACTGCTTAGGAGAATTAATATTAAATGATGTACCTGCTAAGTCCGTGATCTCTTTTTCGAGCCGTTCAATTTTTTCTTTAAACGTAATACCTAGTTCTTCTAGCTTTGATTTATCTACTTTAACACCAATCATTTCCATATCAGCAAGAACACTGGCTAGTGGCATCTCTAGCTCATATAACAACTTTGTTAGATCATTTTTTTCTAATTGTTCTTCATAACGATGGTACAATGCTAATAATTTTGCAGATTTCTTTGTTACATGGACTGCTAATGGTTCCAATGCTAAAGGTCTTTTCTTAGCTCCCTTGCCATAAGCTTCATCATCCGATGGTAAATATCCAATACTTTGTTGCAAAGCTAAATCACTTAGTTCCAATTTTGTTTCAGAAGGATTGAGAACATAGGCTGCTAATAATACATCAAAGGAAAATCCAGCTACTTTCATCCCTTCTCTTTCCAATAAAATTTTACACCGTTTTAAATCATAAACCACTTTTTTCTGTTGATTATCTTGTAACCACGATTGGAAAGGACCCCAGTCTTTTGCAACCTCGAGGGGAACAAATAAATTGTCATCTTTATGGGACAATGCAATACCAGTAATACCTGCATGATGAGGATTATCTATATCTGTCTCGATTTGCAAAGCTAATGGAGAATAGTGAAAGATTTTCTCCCACTCCCCTTGATTTTCTGGGGTTATTTGTACATATTCATGCTCTTCTACTAATACCTCTGTCTCTTCGTTATCACTAGAGGAAAAGAGAGGAGACTTATCTATACGATCAATCAACGTGCGAAATTCAAGACGTGAAAATACAGAAGCTACCTTATCTTTTTGAATATCACGAAGCTCTAATTCATCGAAGGAAAAAGGCAATGGAACTTCGGTATGAATAGTCGCTAATTTCTTACTTAAGATTGCATCATCAGCAAATTCTCTTAGCTTCTCTTGCAACTTTTTGCCTGAGAAAGCATCTGGATGTGCAATAATTTCTTCCACTGTAGGAAATTTTGCTAGTAACTTTAAAGCTGTTTTCTCGCCGACTCCAGCAATTCCTGGAATATTATCAGATGGATCACCCATCAAGCCCTTTAAATCAACAATTTGCGAAGGAGCTAGTCCATATCTCTCACGAAGTGCAGCCTCGTCATAGCGATCCATTTCTGTGACCCCTTTTCGAGTATGCAATACTGTAACATGATCACCAATCAATTGGAATAAATCTTTGTCTCCACTCACAATCACTGTTGACACTTGTTCTCTCTCAGCTTCCACAGCTAACGTTCCAATGATATCATCTGCTTCAAAACCGGCTTGTCCATACGTTTGGATTGAAAAAGCTTCTAGTAGTTCGTATACAAGTGGGATTTGCTCTGCTAACTCACTTGGAGTTTTATCACGTTTTCCTTTGTATGATTCATAATCTTTATGTCGAAAAGTTGTTTTACCAATATCAAAAGCAACCAACACATGTGTTGGCTTCTCTTCTTCTAACACTTTTACTAGCATCATCGCAAATCCATATGCTGCATTGGTATGTACACCAGTTGAATTCGACAATAGTGGCAGCGCGAAAAATGCTCGATATAAGATACTGTTCCCATCTATTAACATCAGTTTTTTCAATATTCCCACAACCTATCCGTTCTTAGATAAACTCCAACCTATTGTAACATTATCCGCACAAACGTTTCCAGTTAAATTCCAGCCACAACCGATCCCTCCAGATGATGTATTTTAATTTTTCAGACAACTTCATATAGACTTTTATGATAGACTAAATAAAAAAATAGAAAAGGAATATATTTTAAATGGACAATTCTTTTGTAAAGAATCTGTTGATTTCTACTTTCTTGTGGATTGTTTTCGTTGCCCTTTGTGATGGATTGGAAAAATTACTATTGATTTCCATCTTTCTAGCAATTCCGTTGCTATTATTTTTGGTCCCTACTATTAAACGAGATGGCAGCGACTCCAGATATCATTCCTTTTTGATGGGATATCATCCTTATGTAGCTTTTACAATGGGATTATCTTTTATTTTCCCTTCAGGCGGCATGATATCTGGAATTTTGTCCATCCCTTGGGCAATTTATATGAGCAGTATAGCAGGTTATGGAATAAGACGCCTAATGGAGCGCGGATGGCATGTATTAGAAGAAAATGCGATTGACCTCGGCCTGATATATGCCGCAATTGGCGGAATCTCCCTTAGTACATATTCTTTTGGTGGAAGTTTACTCCATTACAGTGGTCAAATGCTACTTCTAACTGCCGCTCATTTTCATTTTGCATCTATTTTCACGCCTGTCTTTATGGGATTAGTAGGCAGGTTGCTTTGTGTTGACAAAAAATCCAATAACCTCTATCGCTGGACTACATTCGGAATGATAATCAGCCCTTTTTTTGTGGGCATTGGTATATATACAAATCACACTGTTGAAATAATTGCTGTTTTGATCTATACTATTTGCTTATTTATATATAGTTATTTCATTCTCATACACATTAGTAAAACCATTGAGCGTTTGACCATTCGTCTCGTCCTTCAGTCATCTGCTGTCATCGTTGTTCTTACTATTATTCTATCAGTCGTCTACAGCCTATCTAATTTACTAGGAACATCTTGGCTGAGTATCGACCAAATGATTTGGTATCATGGAGGCTCAAATGCGCTAGGTTTTGTATTGGTTGGACTGATCGGCTGGGTCTATATCAAACCAATCGAGAATACTAGTTTATATAGTCTTCCTCAGACCAATATCAACGGAGGAAAGATAATTGGAAAAGATTTCTTAGATCTGCATAATCTATCTGTTTATAAAACACAATATGCAGGTTTAGTCGATAACTTTGAAAAATTTGCCCGAAACGACTTCTTCCCAACGCAAATACATCCCAAAATAAGATCCTTTTACGAGAATACTGTTTTATATGATCTTGCAGCACAAATAACTTGGCATCGAGGCTTTCGTTTCTTTTCCAAACTATATAAGTATTGGTCTACGAAAATACAGCAGATTAATTTACCCACAAAAAGTGAAGCAGTTATCCAAGTGGATAGCAAAATTATTGGTGTATGCAATGAAGATCAGTATTGGAATAAAAATTTACGTGCTTGGATTCGCACCTATAAAGACACAGATCAAACGATGTTTTTGGCTGTTTACTCAGATTATCACCAAGATAACGAACAATACCTGCACATCACGTTGCCAATCCCAAGATGGAATCTTACAGGTATTCTACGTTTGGAACACGGCGCAGACTTAGCGCTTCAAATAACTAGTCTCCCTAGGAGAGGGAGAAAAGGAGACGAAGGCATCTATCTCATGATCAAAGGCTTTTCTCTGCGTCTCCCCTTAAATGAACACTTTCTGATCTGGGTAGATGAATATGGTAGATTACAAGCAACTCATCGCATGTGGCTGTTCGGAATTAAACTTTTGAATATAGAGTATGAAATCTCCGGAAAGTACGTTAATTGATTAATGAAAGTATCGTAACTTTTTCATTATAGGAGCCTCATACTTTCAGCGGATTTCGTCAAACTGGCTGATGTATCAAAAAAACAACTTAAGATAAATAAACCTGCAACTTTCACCGCAGTTTTTTGGAGTAAGCTCGTAAAAGACCGCTTTGGATTTGAGCTAGCTTTCGGCTGATCTGGAACAAGAGCATCCAAACTGTGAAACCCTAGTTCAGATCGTTCAACTTCATCAAGATAATCAACCACCCCCTCCAACTGACAAGCAGTTGCAGATTTTTCGAGAGTCGTTGTTCCAGTGGGTTTGCGAGGAGCTTTCACACCCGGAAAAAGTTCGAGATTTCGAGATACTAAGTTGATGGCAGTACAGTATTTCCCATGCCGAAATCTAACCGCTTCCGCCTTTCAAAGCTGGCTTCTGATATATATATTCCACTTGGACTGTACTTGGACCACAACAGAAGGCATCTGGTTCGATAATAACTACTTTCCACTTCGACACTCCCTGTCTATAGAATAGGAAAAAGTTACTGTCTGGTCTGGAACAACGCTTGTTCCAGACCAGACTTCGTTTTACTCTCGTTTGCATTCCTGCTCGGATTGTCAAACAATATATTATGTATTATAATTCGTATAAATGTATAAACATACATTTAAGTGCCTATAGACAAGGATTAAAAACATGGCACGCACACTCGACGAAATAAAACGGGAAATCACTCGCCTTCGTACTACCCCAATGGTGCAAAATGCAGCTGGGTTTGGAAGGATATTGGAATTGATGCTGAATATTGTCGAGCATCTCTTTTCCAATGAAAAGCGCTTTGCAGCGTTGGAGAAGGAGAATTCCACAGAAAATCGTCGATAAGAATAGGCGGTATGCAAATGCATACCGCCTCACAAAAATGAAGCAAGAAAAAAATAGATCCATTATGTAAAAATTCCCAATCTCTTTACGACGATACAAATACACGTTAGGATAAAGTCATTCACTGGCTTAAGAGAAAGACATTGGTTTGACTCCGGAAATTCAGCGAATTCTCGACCTGCTGGCTGAGGCAGAGAAGTACTACGAAATCCACATAACTCTGCGGGCTAAGAATGCTGCAAGGAAGGTTATCGAGAATAGCACAAGTACGCTGGAGTTCATCTCCAGCGAGATCAAGCCTGCAATCATCGATGCACATGAGTCCCTGCGCGCACTCGAGGATGGAAAACTCAAGGATAAACTGCGCACAGTGGAACACTCATTCGCTAAGGCTGAAATCTCTCTTCGTTATGATGAGATTGTAAAAGGCTTCGATTACTTCAGGACTGGTCTTCGTGCTCTCGCACGTGCAAAGAAATTGAACAACGTTGAGTCCCAGTGACTTACCTCTTAGGCCACGCCCTGCATACATATGGCACATGTGTGTAGGGCGGCCAATCTATCATGATTCATTACATAAATTTAAATACGAAATATAGAGATCCTCACTGATTAGTTCAGCGGGGATCTCTTGTTTTTACTTTAGATATTATAGGTGTTTCATGATTTATATCGCTTTCTCGGATTAGTTTAGACATCAGATACTGCCTTTTTTCTTTTTGATCAAACCTTAATTGCACACACTTATATTATATGTAATTATAAATTATGATTAATATTTTTAATACATAAAAAATTAATCAAATCGTAACATTTCTTTACACTAGGTTTACGATTCCTTCATTTATCAACAATGTTTCCCACGTATATTGAAGAAGAACAAAGATTTAAGCATCCAACAGGAGGAATCTTTCGTGAAAATAAAAAAGCGCATTTTAGCAAGTGGAATAATTGGACTTGCATTCAGCAGTATCCTCGTCGCTTGTAGCAGTGGAGCAAATGACGAAAATAACAAACAATTAACTGGAACTCTAACATCTGTAGGATCAACTGCGATGCAGCCTTTTGTCGAGGAAGCAAGCAAATCCTTTATGGCTTCCAATCCTGGCGTACAGATCAACGTACAAGGCGGCGGAAGTGGACAAGGCTTAACTGCAACCGTGAATGATACTGCCGACTTAGGCAATTCTGATATATTCGCTGAAGAAAAAGAAAAGATTGATGCCTCTAAACTGATCGATCACAAAGCATTTGTCGTTGGGATCGCACCTGTCGTTCATCCACAGGTCGGAGTAACCAATCTTACACAACAGCAATTAATCGATATTTTCACAGGAAAAGTAAAAAATTGGAAAGAGGTCGGCGGGAAAGATCAAGCGATTGTATTGGTAAACCGCTCAGAAAGCTCTGGAACACGAGCAACATTTGCTAAGTTTGCGCTTAAAGATAACCAAGAGTTTCGTGGTAATGGTGCAATAGTTGAGGATTCGTCTGGCACAGTACGTAAAATCATCGGTCAAACCAAAGGTGCAATTGGCTATCTGGCATTTTCATACATTGATAACACCGTGAAAGCACTGACATTGGATGGTGTACAACCAACCAATGAAAATGTAACCACTAATAAATGGCTTGTGTGGGCTTATGAACATATATATACCAACACCAATGGAAAAAACAAACAACTAGAAGATGCTTTTCTCAAATATATTTTATCGCCTGAAATCCAAAATGGATTGGTGAAAAAATTAAACTATATCCCTATCATCGACATGAAAGTAGAAAGAGATGCTTCTGGCAAACTGAAATAATCGCTAAATCACACAACAAAAAGAAAGGAGCCTGAATTTTTGGGTAAACAGGCTCCTTCTTTTCTTATGAGATTACTTGAGAGGAGTTCGTTCATGGAAAAAAACGAAAAAACTTCTTTAGCAGTACAGCTACAGACACCTGCAAAACGGATGTTTTGGATGGAATGGCGCGGCCGCTCCATCACCTATATCAGTGTATGGATCGTAATTCTCGTCCTGCTGTCCCTTCTTTGGTTTATCACCTCCAAAGGATTACAACCATTTCTAAATGGGGAGGTAACACTCAGTCAGTTTTTCTCTTCGAATTGGAATCCACAAGATAACAAATTTGGCAGTTTGTATATCATGTTAGGCTCTTTCATGGTGACGATTTGTGCGACGATCATCAGTGCACCACTTGGAATTAGCGCAGCAGTCTTCATGACGGAAATAGCACCTAAATGGGGAAAAAAAGTTTTACAACCAACTACAGAGATATTAGTAGGGATTCCTTCAGTCGTCTATGGATTTATTGGTCTTACTCTTTTAGTTCCTTTTATCGGTAAGTTTGTTGGCGGTGTTGGCTTTGGATTACTAGCAGGGACACTGGTTCTATCGATTATGATCCTACCAACCATTATCAGTATCAGTGTAGATGCTATCGAATCCGTACCACAAAAATACAGGGAAGGCTCTTATGCTCTTGGTGCAACACGCTGGCAGACCATTTGGCGCATTGTTTTAAAAACCGCACTTCCGGGATTAATGACAGCTGTTGTCCTTGGAATGGCTCGTGCTTTTGGGGAAGCATTAGCTGTACAAATGGTCATCGGAAACGTACCAAATGCTCCTTTTGACTTCTTCACCTCTATTAGTACCTTAACAAGTATGATCACACAAAACATGGGAAACACCGTACCAAGTGAAACCTTTAACCAAATACTTTGGTCCATGGGACTTGTTCTATTGCTTATCACACTGGTATTTATTCTTCTCATCCGCTTTATCACTCGACGGAGGGATGCTTAGATGAACGCAAAATTAATCGACCGATTTGCAACCCTCTTTTTTTATGCAGTTGCAATCTTGATCATCTGTACTTTAATCGGTTTATTAGGCTATATCGTCATTCACGGTATTTCCTATATTTCATGGGAATTTTTAACCGAGCCACCTGGATCTTATATATTAGGTCAAGTTGGCGGTATTGCACCACAGCTATTTAACTCTTTTTACTTGCTTATTCTGACGATGATCATCACCTTGCCAATTGGAATCGGCGGTGGTATTTATATGGCAGAATACGCCAAACCAAACAAGTTTACGAAGTTTCTGCGCCTATGTATGGAAGTGATGTCCTCTCTGCCTTCCATCATTATCGGATTATTTGGCTTATTGCTCTTTGTTCAATATACAGGCTGGGGTTATACCTTAGCTGGAGGGGCACTCGCGCTAACCATCTTCAATCTGCCTCTGATGGTACGAGTGGTAGAACAAGCGATCACAGCTGTTCCTAGGGAACAAAAAGAAGCTGCCTTGTCCCTCGGTGTCACCCACTGGCAAACGATTACCAAAATCATGCTGCCCGTTGCTTTACCTGGTATTGTTACAGGAGCTATCTTAGCAGCAGGACGTATTTTTGGAGAAGCAGCCGCATTGCTCTTTACGGCTGGTTTGAGCTCACCAAATCTAGATTTCACTGATTGGGACCCGACTTCTGTCAGCTCACCACTCAATCCATTTCGGCCAGCAGCCACGTTATCCGTTTATATTTGGAAGGTGAATTCGGATAGCCTATCAACGGAAACCGCTGCAATTGTGTCTGGGGGATCTGCGTTTATTTTGATCTGCGTCGTCCTATTGTTCACGATCTTTGCCCGTCTACTCGGTAGGTATATTTACCGACGATTGACTTCATCTTGATCGGAGGTGCATAGAAAAATGCTCGATTTCCCTTTTGTAAAAAAACGAGACCCTGAACTTTCCAACACCGTCACAGTGGAAACAAAAAAGTTAAATGTTCATTATGGCAGCTCTCATGCCTTGAAAAATATCGACCTCACGCTATATGAAAAAACAATCACTGCCTTCATTGGCCCTTCTGGTTGTGGGAAGTCTACTTTGCTTCGATGTATCAATCGGATGAACGATACGATTGCAAATGCAAAGATTACAGGAGACATCCTGATCGATGGGGTAAACATTCACGCTGACACCATCCACGCTACTGGGTTGCGCAAACATGTAGGCATGGTCTTTCAAAAACCAAATCCTTTTTATAAATCTATCTTTGAAAATATTGCCTTTGCATTGCGGATTCATCAAACCCCAAAAAAAGATATCCCTGTTATCGTAGAAGATAGTTTGAAACGAGTTGGGCTGTGGGAGGAAGTAAAAGATCGTTTGCACGAATCAGCCCTGCAACTATCAGGCGGGCAACAACAGCGGCTATGTATAGCTAGAACCATCGCGATGAATCCAAGTATTATTTTACTCGATGAACCTACGTCAGCCCTTGATCCGATCTCCACAGAGAAGATCGAGAAATTACTCCAAACACTAAAACAAGATTTTACCATCGTCATCGTAACACACAACATGCACCAAGCTGCCCGCATCTCAGACTACACCGCATATTTCCATCTGGGAAATATGATTGAAATCGGTCATACAGAACAAATATTTACCACTCCAGCACAGACAAAAACAGAAGATTATTTGAGTGGGAAATTTGGATGATGGGGAGGGAAAACCAATGAGTCAAACGCTTACTGTAGATAAATTTCATGTATACTACGGGGAAAAACACGCCTTAGACAACATATCGATCAGCTTTCAACCAAAGACTGTAACTGCTTTGATCGGTCCATCAGGATGCGGAAAATCAACCTTATTGCGCAGTTTAAACCGTATGAATGACTTTATCCCCATGTTTCGTACAGAAGGATCTGTTCGCTTAGGGGAAGAAGAGATTTATGACTCGAAAATAGATGTTGTAAACTTACGCAAACGAATGGGCATGGTGTTCCAACAACCTGTACCCTTCCCATTATCCATTTATGACAACATCGCTTATGGACCTCGTATTCATGGAACAACACAGAAAAAGAAATTGGATCAGATTGTAGAGAAAACCTTGCAGCAAGCGCATTTATGGGAGGAAGTAAAAGACCGCCTGCACAAGTCTGCTCTGGGTCTATCTGGTGGACAACAACAACGCCTTGTCATCGCTCGTGTACTCGCCGTAGAACCAGAAATACTTCTGTTGGATGAACCTGCTTCCGCACTTGACCCCATCTCTACCGAACACATTGAACGATTGATTCTCTCTTTAAAAGAAGAGTATACGATTGTAGTAGTCACCCACAACATGCAGCAAGCCAAGCGTATTTCTGACCAAACCGCTTTCTTTTTACATGGGGAAATCGTAGAGAGAAACGAAACACAAACTTTGTTTCATTCTCCAATAGATCAACGAACAAACCATTACTTATCCGGACAATTTGGATAATTTTTAGCAAAATATAGTATTTAAACCATTAATCAAAACCAACCATAAATACAGTTAGACACGAATGTATGCACCATCTTAGGTATGAGTTCAATTCGATTTCGAACTCATACCTTTCATTTTTCATTTATATGTCTCTAACTCCCTGCTAACAAGCCAAGATAACTCCAAAACATTTTTCTCGCTAGATAATCCACCTCAAAAGTTTATGTATGACGGATGGATCATTCTTTATGTTTGAAGAAACAAAGTCCCCGAGATATATCAAGTGACTTATATCATGTTAAAATAACCTCTAATATAATAAATATAAATAAAAGTGCTTATTTAATAGAGGTGGAAAAAGGATGTCAAACAGAGATGAAGTGATGGATATAAGAAAAAGAGCCATTGAGCGAGCTATTCATTATATGCATCTTCATATATATGAATCACTCTCACTCTTTGATATAGCAGATGTATCTGCCTATAGTCCTTTTCATTTTTCCAGAGTATTCAAAAAAATATTAGGTGTCTCCCCTCTTTATTATTTCTCAACATTGAAATTTCAAAAGGCAAAAGAACTTCTACTAAAGACTGACTTAACAATACAAGACATTTGTTTGGATATTGGACATCAAAGTTTAGGAACCTTCACAACCGCCTTTACTAGACGAGTAGGACTTTCTCCGTCTTCTTTTAGATCATCTTTTATGCAACTTGAAGAAAATCTACAATTGATATGGGATATCCAAACTGATAAAAAGGACATTATTAAAGATTCTGATACAGTCATCAGTGGGATTATCTCAGGCACAAAATCATTCCAAAAAGGGATTATTTTAATTGGTTTGTTTTCAAAAGTTGTCCCAGAAGGGATTCCAAAATATTTAAAATTAATGAGTCAACCTGGAAAATTTCAATTCACTGGAATTAAACCTGGAATCTACTATTTGAAGGCGATTGTAATCACAGAGAATCTAACACCAATGAATATATATTTGCCGCAAGATTTATTAGGAGCAAAGATAGAAAAACCAATTATTATAAATAAAGCATTCCCAAGACGAGAACGGATCGAAATGATATTGAAGGAAAGGAAAAACACAGACCGTACTGTCCTAGTTTCTTTACCATTATTAATTCAAAGATATTTGAAAGAGAAAATAAGAGCAATCTAGAAGAAATATTGTCTACAATCATTTGATAAATTTGAATTTGAAGGAGGAATGAAAAATGATAGAATCTGAAATGAAACAAGGTCAATTGCTTGCGGTTAATTTATCCACAGAACAAACAGAGAAAATAATGGATTTCTATACTCAGGTAATTGGTTGGAGTTATAATGCTTTCAAAACAGAGGATATTTCAGGTTATACTATGAAATCAAAATCCGGACAGCCAGCAACTGTAATTAGCCATCTTAAAGGACAACATGCCAATATGCCACCATCTGTATGGATTCCATATTTTCAAGTAGATGATTTACAAAAAAGTCTAAAAACCTGTGAAGAACTTAGTGGGAAAGTGCTAAAAAAACCAGAATCTTGTTGTGGGAGCTATGCAGTGATTGAAAATCCAACAGGTGCTATTTGTGCGCTTTATCAAAAGTAAAAAAAGAGAATCTCGAAACGTCCATTACAACTGGACGTTTTGAGACTTTATGATATGATATAAAATCAAACTCAGATAGATATTAAGAATTCTTAAATATCGTTAAATTCCAATGGAATACGAACCGTAAAAACGCCCCCTTTCCCAACTGCACTTTCCACTTCTATTTCACCATGCTGTAATTCTACAAAATGCTTGACGCTAGTTAATCCAAGTCCTGTTTCCTCAGAGTTACGGATTCGAGCTTTTTCGACTGGATAAAATGTTTAAATATATGTGGTTGATTTCTTTCAAGAATTCCGATTCCTGCTGACCCCGTCTCTACAGAACATATTGAACAATTAATCCGCTCTTTAAAGAAAGAGTATACGATTGTCTTGTAGCCCATAATATGCAGCAAGCAAAACATAATTCTGACCAAATAGCTTTTTTTACATAGGGAGGAAGTGGGAAACTTCTTACGCAAGTATGTTAATAACATATATCATCTTCTGTTGAATAGCATTCCAGTACTACTGATTTATCTCCGTACGTTTTTTCAGCATGATTTTCACCCCACCCACAAAACTGATCCAAAATGTTTTTTAAACCCCAGCCATACTCACTCAGCTCATACTCTACTTTTGGCGGGATTTGGTTATATGTGATTCGTATGATAATTCCCGCACTTTCTAGTTCTCTTAGCTGTTTGGTCAACATTTTCTGTGTAATATTAGGTATTAATCTTCGTAATTCATTGGTTCGTTTTTTCCCTGTCATGAGATGATAAAGAATAACACTCTTCCACTTCCCGCCAATTACATCTAAGGTTACCTCCACTCCATTTTGATATCGTGGTGGTGTTTCTCCTTTGACAATCATTTTCTCGCCCCCTTCACACGAAATCATCAAAAACATAGCATTTCCAGAGCTAAGGATATTTTTAATCCCTACCATTTTTATAGATTTTTTAGGATCATCTGTGTTCCTATGGCACTTTGAAGTGCGTACTTCACTTATCATTATATAGCATTCATAATAACCATGTATTCAACTCATAGCATCAAAAATCTATTATTCGTTTGAATTAATCTCTAAACAAAAAATAATCACAAGCAGGTGACGTTAATTGAAAGTTTTAACTGTTGTAAGCCATCCCAGAACACAATCTCTTACATTTTCAGCTACAAACCGCTTTGTACAAGGCCTAATCGAAGCGGGGCATGAAACAGAGATTCTAGACCTGCATCGGATTGGTTTTAATCCTGTGCTTTGGGAAGAGGATGAACCTGATTGGTCAGGTAAATCAAAACTTTACTCTCCCGAAGTTGAGCAGGAAATCGAACGGATGAAGCAATTTGATGCATTGGCATACGTCTTTCCACTTTGGTGGTTTAGTATGCCTGCTATGCTAAAAGGCTACATTGATCGCGTATGGAACCAAGGATTTGCTTATGGCTCAAGCAGACTCCATCATCAACATGTATTGTGGTTCATTTTGGCTGCTGCTTCTCGTGAACATCTTGAAAAGCGGGAATATGACAAGATGATCGCTCATCACCTCAATGTTGGTTTATCAAGCTATGTTGGCATTTCAAATTCACAAGTTGAATATTTGTATGATACTTTAAATGGAGACCCACAACATATAGAAAAATTATTGGATAAAGCTTATCAACTGGGATTGAACTATGCAAAAACGTAAAGTGGAAGGTGAATATTTTTGCCGTGTTAACCTGCTTCGTTAGATTCTCCTCGTCGATTGAACATAAATTAACCCCAAAAACAAAGACTATTTATATCCTTGACTGGATAGAAAGATAGTCTTTTTTGTAATAGTGACCCTTAGTCGTGAAATTCGTTATTTTACAACGAAACTAGAATAGACTTATACTCTTTCTATAAACTCATCTACAAGGAGTGTTTTCATGTCTAACAAAAAAATAATTTACTTTCTCTGTACCGGGAACTCTTGCCGCAGTCAAATCGCAGAGGGATTTGGAAAGAAGTATCCGGAAGATCAATTTGAAGTATTCAGTGCAGGAATGGAAGGACACGGATTAAACCCCAAAGCTGTGAAAGTAATGGCTGAAAAAGGCATCGATATTTCCAATCATTCTTCTGATGTGATCGATCCTGAGATTTTAAATAAGGCTGATTATGTGATTACACTCTGTCGAGATGCCAATGATAATGGTCCGATAACTCCATCCCTTATACAACGAGAACATTGGGGATTTGATGATCCGCTAAGGCAAAAGGTACGGAAGATGAGATTTGGTTATTTTCCAGCAAGTACGAGATAAGATCGAAACACGTATTCAATAGTTTGCAAAAACGAAGACTTAATACGAACTAAATTTACTCAAAAAAAGGAAATATTGACATAAAGAAATATTAACTCCTTGGGATAATAATGACGAAAACTCCTACTAGACAAATAGCAGCACCAATCCAATCATATAAATCAGGAGTTTTCTTATCGATTCCCCAACTCCATAGAATAGAAAGCACAATGAATACACCACCATAAGCTGCATAAACACGACCAAACGAAGGAAAGGATGGAAAGCTGGCGATGATGCCATAAACAAAAAGAGAAAGTCCACCTAAAAACCCGTAGAACCAAGGTTTCCCTTCTCTTAACCAGATCCAAATGAGATATCCTCCCCCGATCTCTGTTAATCCAGCGAGTAAAAACCATATGAGTACCATATAACCTCTTTCCCTTCTATACATTTAACCCAGTAATAGTTTTGTATAATTTAAAAAAATAAACCTAAGCATTATATCAGCTCAGGCTTTATACCTCACTATATTCCAGTGGAAATCGTACTGTAAAGACACTACCTTTACCAACTGTACTCTCCACTTCTATTTCGCCATGCTGTAATTCTACCAGATGCTTGACAATAGCCAATCCAAGTCCTGTTCCCCCAGAGTTACGGGATCGAGCTTTGTCGACACGGTAAAAACGTTCAAATATCCTCGGTTGATCCTTTTCCGGAATACCAATTCCTGTATCCATCACTTGTACGATCCAATATGGATCATCTTGTTTGACTTTTACTGTTACTTTCCCCCCTATGGGGGTATAATTCATCGCATTGGCTAGTAGGTTCATCAATATTTGCCTTACACAGTCCGTATCCATTTTCACCATCAATGGGGCTACATCGGTCAGCAATCGTAAATTTTTAGCTTGCATTTGTTCAATCAATGTTTCCACTACATCATGAACTACCATTTGCACAGAAACGATGTCCATTTTAATTGGAACTTGTTTGGACTCAATCTTGGATAAATCCAATAAATCTGCAACAAGGCGTTGTAAACGTAATCCTTCTTTGTAAATGATTTGCAAAAATTCTTTGCAGGTGTCGGGGTCTGTCCGTGCACCATCCAGTAATGTTTCTGTAAAACCAACGATAGAA
This sequence comes from Shimazuella alba, assembly GCF_009831235.1. Classification (GTDB taxonomy): domain Bacteria; phylum Bacillota; class Bacilli; order Thermoactinomycetales; family Thermoactinomycetaceae; genus Shimazuella; species Shimazuella alba. The sequence continues at coordinate 68,325 of NZ_WUUL01000006.1, forward strand.
GTAAGCGGTGTTTTTAATTCATGTGAAACATTAGCCACAAAATCTTTTCGCAACTCTTCTAAATGACGAAAAGCGGTTAAATCACGAAAAACAACAACTAGTCCAGATTGCTGATCATTTTCTTGTATGGGAGTAAGATTTGCTTCGACAATTCTTTCTTGGGGATAAAACAGCGGCATTTCCAACCGTACCGGTCTGTTTGTCTCCATAGATTCGAGCAGAAGCGGACTCAAATTATAGGCAGATAAATAAACATCATAATGTTGTCCGAGCATTTGGTCTACTGGTAAACCAAACATACTACCGAAAGCATGATTCACTACTTTGATCAATCCATCCCGATCTACCATCATTAAACCCGTTTCTAAAGATTCAATGACACTATTCATCCGATTGGTGCTCTCTTGCAAAGCACTCAACTTCTCATATAATGTCTCCAAAACACTCACCCCCTTGTAGGCTAATATCATTTATAGACAGCCTGAGCTAACATAAGAGCTGGGTTCGCTTCACGCGGATTTTAGACATTTATTCCCATTAAACCTTCGTTTCTTATCGTCTTTAATTTAGGTTATTGATCCACACTCTAAACTACGTTATCGTTAAATTAGAAAATCGCTCCTATCCGGTTGAGCGATCCGAACTCGAGAAAGAAGTAGAATGAGCAGCGCGAACGAATTCCCTACTGACAACCCTGAAATGACCACTTCAAACGGAACGAAGTGCTGGTCAGAAGTAATTCAGGGGGATCTCGTGCACTACTACGAACACCCTGATGGTCGTAGGCTCAAGGCACTGATTGATCTTAATATTCGATGTGTTCGACATGTTATCGATCTTCGGAGTAATGAGCCAACAACAGTAACCGACTGGTACGAATTCTTCCATGGGTGATCCTTCTGTTCTAAGGTTCATGGACCATTTGCGAATTTCGTAGGTGGTCCGCCTACTTTTATTTTTCATCGTCAATTGTCTCAGGACGTCTTTGACAATCTTTATTTTCTCGTTTATTTCTCTTCTTTACTCTCCAACTTGTAACCAACTCCACGAACCGTTTTGATGTAGAGCGGCTTCTTAGAATCTGGTTCGATTTTATCTCGTAGATGACTGACATGAACATCTACAATACGCGAATCCCCAACAAAATCATAATTCCATACAGCATTGAGCAATTGATCTCGCGATAACACTTTCCCACGGTGGTTTGCGAGGTACATGAGCAATTCAAATTCTTTAGGGGTCAGGTCGATCAGTTCTCCATTTCGAGATACTTCGTACCCATCCGTATCAATGAGAATATCGCCAATTTGGATGCTTTTATCAACCGATTTCTCTTCCTCATCACTTCTCCTGATAGCTTCCATCCGGCGAAATATCGCTTTTACACGGGCAGTCAATTCTCTGATACTAAATGGTTTCGTCATATAGTCATCCGCACCCAGTTCAAGTCCAAGTACTTTGTTAAATTCATCAGATTTTGCAGTCAACATCAAAATAGGGATATGTTCCTTTTCTGTGCGAATGCGACGACAAACTTCCAATCCATCAATTCGTGGAAGCATTAAATCCAGCACGATCAGATCAGGCATTTCCACTTTTATTTTTTGTAATGCGATGTCTCCATCTAATGCACTATCCACTATAAAACCTTCTTTTGTAAGGTTAAATTCAATCAATTTTACAATGGAAGGTTCATCTTCTACTACTAAGATTTTCTTTGCCATCTTTTTCAACTCCTACATTCGTGCTCTATCCCTAATCTTAAGAGAAAACATACGAAAAGGAAAGGTTACGAGCACCTCCAGAAATAGTACTTTTTGGAGTTCACTCTTTTAACCTTCCCTTATCGAAAAACAAATATATTATCTCTTTTGGCGATTGTTTCTTGCACGCTCGTTTTTGTTCAAAAACTTCTTACGTAAACGGAATGTTTTTGGAGTTACTTCTAGTAATTCATCTTCTTTCAGATACTCGATAGCATCATCGATTGTCATCTGACGAGGAGCATCTAATTTTAATGTCTCTTCTTTTGTAGCACTACGAATACTAGTCAGATGTTTCTTTTTACATACATTTACTTCTAGATCCGTATCACGAATATGCTGACCAACAATCATCCCTTCATATACTTCTGTTCCTGGAACGATAAACATTTGACCACGCTCTTGTGTAGCATGTAATGCATAAGTGGTAGCAGTACCAGTTTCCCAAGCGATCAAAGAACCGAAGTCATTGGTTTGAATCACACCAGCATATGGTTCGTATCCTGCAAGCAGGCTATGCATTTGGGCTTCTCCACGAGTTGCTGTCAGCAATTGTTGTCGGAAGCCGAGCAGACCACGAGAAGGCGCTAAGTATTTAAATTGAATATTCCCGCTGTCTAGTACAACCATATCTTGCAATTGACCTTTGCGGATACCAAGAAGTTCTACAACTGCACCTTGGTAATCACTGCTCACTTCAATATCGACAACTTCCATTGGTTCCATTTTACGACCGTCGATCTCCTTCAAGATAACCTCTGGTTTACTCACTTGGAACTCATAGCCTTCACGGCGCATGTTTTCAATCAAAATTCCGAGATGCAATTCTCCACGCCCGGAAACCGTAAATTGATCCGATGAATCTGCATCTTCTACTCGCAGGGCCACATCAGCTTCGGCTTCTCGATAGAGTCGCTCACGAAGTTTACGAGAAGTAACAAAAGTACCATCTTGCCCAGCAAATGGACTGGTATTGATTCCGATTGTCATCCGAAGAGTAGGTTCTTCTACTGTGATTGGCGGTAGTGCTTCTGGATGCTCTGGATCTGCAAACGTATCACCAATACCCACATTATCTATCCCTGTCAGAGCAATAATATCCCCTGCAGTTGCCTCTTCTACTTCTACACGAGCTAGACCTTTATGAATGTACACCTGTCCCACTTTAACAGAGCGGGAAGTGCCATCCGCAGCTAGTAGAGTGAGTTGTTGACCTTTGCGAATGGAACCACGTTCCAATCTCCCGATCACGATTTGACCTTTGTATTCATCAAACCCTAATAAAGTAGCCTGCATTTGAGTAGGACCGTCAACATCTACTGCTGGAGATGGTAATTCGTTGATAATCTCTTCAAATAATGGCTCTAAAGTATCTGTTAGGTTTTCATAATCCATACCTGAAATTCCGCTCAGTGCACTAGCATACACTACTGGAAATTCACACTGTTCATCTGTCGCACCAAGATCGACAAATAGATCAAAGGTTTCATTAATAACTTCTTCTGGACGACGATTATCACGGTCAATTTTGTTTACAACTACAATCGCTTTATGTCCACGTTCGATCGCTTGACGAAGTACGAACTTGGTTTGTGGCATTGGTCCTTCTACTGAATCTACAAGTAGCAATACACCATCTACCATATTCATCACACGTTCTACTTCTCCACCAAAATCTGCGTGGCCTGGTGTATCTACAATATTGATCTTAATCCCTTTATATTCAATTGCCGTATTTTTCGCAAGGATCGTAATTCCTCTTTCACGTTCTAGTTCATTGGAGTCCATCACTCGATCTTCCACCTGTTGATTTTGGCGGAAAATATGGCTCTGTTTTAACATTGCATCTACAAGTGTGGTTTTTCCATGGTCAACGTGAGCGATGATGGCAATGTTTCTTATTTGCTCTACATTCATTTCTCTCTAATTCCTTCCTCTACATGATCACAAAGGAGATCGTACCACATATATGTGTTCATTGCTACGAAAAGGATGAAAAAGACCGATTTTATCGATGAAAAGTAAATCTTTTCTTTGACAGGAGGAAGAAAAAGATATGGAAAATCACCAATTGTAAACCAATCGCTATCCAAATAATAGAAAATCGATCCATACTAAATAAAAAGCTGCTAAGTATGGCTACTCCATATGGAAAATAGAATGATACCCTCCAAAGTTTTTTGCTTGGATTATACAAAAATAACATCAATATCAACGCTAACAGACATTTAAATAATGCCAAAATCAGAAAACGAAGATCATTGACTCCCATTCCATACGGAGAACGAACAGTCAACTCATAATTCTCATTGTTGCCAGTATATCCATTTAATATATGGTCTTGATCAGATTTGTATAGAGGTGAACCTTCGATCAGGTTAATTAATTTGGTCCCTACTTCTAACTCTGCTGATGCATAAGTGGGAGCTTTCTTCATCCATGCCGGAACCGTATATAGCACATAGCGATCTGGTATCGTGTAATCAACTTTTGCTGTGCGAATACTTGCTATTTCTTTATATACCTCATCTGACAATACAATGACATCATAACCAGGAATAAAACTGCCTATATTCGACTGTAGATGAAAGGCTGTTGGATATCCTTGAAAGGCAATTGTACTTTTCTCTATTACGCTTTTCTGATGATAAAAAGCATTAACAGCAGTAAAGAAATAGACAGCTTCATTTTCTTTTAATTTAGAAGGAAGAGATCGTCCCAACTGTTTCGTCAGCTTTGCATACTGTGAGTAAGAAATGGCGAGTGGAAAACGTATTCCATTCGATTCTTTCAAAATCAGAAAATCCACCGTTTGCTTTTGAAAAGAAACTCTTTTCTTTGTCAACTCTTGTTCTAATAATCTTTCATACTCACCTAATTTGGATTTATCTTTATAAAGTGCCTCTAAGTAAAAAGTAAAAGCATTCTCTTTATAATATGCTTTTTGAGTCTGATAGCTAGTCAGAAAGACTTTCATTTCCCCAATAGAAGAAACAAGAAAAATAACAGCTAAAAAAGAAACTACTATTTTTCCAGTCAATCCGCTAAATATTGTTTGATTACTTAAGATAGAAACAAATTCGATTTTTTTATCCATCCAAACAAGTGAGGCGACACACAAGATAAAAAAGAAACCAAGGACTAAGTAAAAAAACGAAACACTATACCATGCTGGCTTACCGAAAAAATGAAAGGACAAATATAACAATAGAAGAAGGATAATACTTACAATAATCCATATATAAGATTGAAACCGCCCAAAAGATTTCCGCGCTTTTCTCTTTGGGTACAAAAACAAAGCCAAACACAATGAGCTAACTACAAATGCAGAGAAAAAAAGAACTACTGTTATCCCAATCGCTCTAGATGGAAAAAGAAACGGAAAAGAAGGGGTTTCCATAAGCACGGCAAATATGGGAAAGATGAGTGGACTAAACAACAGACCAAGTATGATACCAGTTACCAAGGTAGAAAATCCAAACAATACATTCTCCCAAAAAATAACCCATTTCATCTGTTTTAACGACACATCGTCAAGAGTATCAGGAGTGATATTCCCCCGTCTAATGCTTATCTGATAAATCGTGGCAAAGAGAAGAAACAAAACAAAAAGAATCCGAACCATATTGATATCCATCATATCTTTTTCTTGGATATTTAAAAATTTTTCAAACCAAGGATGATGAATAAGCATCTCGTACCAGAGATAAACCATAATAAAGAAGGTATGTATCATAAAAAACATTCGGTAAGGTTGGAAGTTTTCTTTTATATTTCTCCATACAAGTGCTTTGATAGACAGGATAAACAACCTCCTTTAAACATTTATTTTTTTAGAGTAATTTTAACAGAAAAATGATCCGAAAAAACTATTCATAGAAAAGCTATTTTTCTTAATAAATGATAATATAAATGCAGCATTCTTGGCTGGAAATATTACCTGTAAAATGATGGATATACATATCTGGGAAAATTTGTTGATGTTAATTGCAATTTTTAATACTTTGGAAACAAGTGAATAGAAGAACCCTCTCAAAAACCATCGTTTTGAAAGGGTTTTATTTTGTTTAAAATCTTTTATTTTGGAAGAAATATATCTCTCCTAATTGCTCAAATTCATCACCTATCATTTTTAATCAAAATTCCCTAGTGTTGGGAATCTGCTAATCCTGATGCTACCCTATACTAAAGGAGAAAAGAATCACTTGGAGTAATATAATTTTTTCTACTGTTCATAAAAGTAATACAATGGGCCAATCGCTCTATCCCTAGTTTAATGTGACTTTCGTTTACTTGAGAAATGCTTAATCGAAGAAGATTTTCCTTTTTATATTCTGATAAAAACATTCTGGAGGCATCATCCACATATACATGCTGATCGTTTAGCATATGCACTGTCTGTTTTGCTGTCATATTCTCAGGCAAACTGATGGAGAGAAAGAATCCTGAAGTCGGTTTAGAAAAATGAGTATTAGATGGAAGCAATAATTCACACGCCTCTTGAAGCATTTGCATTTTAGTGCTATATACCTCTTTTATTTTTTTGAGATGGCTATGAAACATACCACTTTTTAAAAAGAGTTCTAGTGAACCTTGAGAAAGTGCTGAGCTATTAAAATCCGAACTAAATTTATATCTTAAAAAATTGTTAATCATCAATGTAGGAAGAACGACTGTAGCAATTCTTAATCCTGGGAGAAAAATTTTCGAAAAGCTTTTCATATAAATCACTCTCCCAGAAGGATCAAAAGAAAATAAGGGATCTGATTTTGAATTTTGGTCAAGGTCTCCTAGAAAATCATCTTCCACTATGTATACATCGTATTTTTCAGCTAACTCCACGATTTTTTTCTTTTCCCTGTTTGTATAAGAATGCCCAAGTGGATTGTGAAATCTTGGGATAATATAGAAAAATTTTATATCATTATTTCGAAAAATATATTCCAGACGTTCGAGGTCGATGCCTTCCATTGATAACTCAATTCCAAAAGTATTAACTTGTTGCAGATGGACGGACTCAAGCAATCCAAAATAAGTGGGCTGCTCCATTAGAATATTGCTTTTTCCATTTGGAAATGGCATAGAAACTAATAAATGGAGGGCTTGCTGCGAGCCAGAAACAATGATTACTCTTTCCGGTTGAGTGAATACCTGTAGATTCTGCAAATATTTCACTAGTTGTACTCGTAAGGAGTACAGTCCTTGTTGATCAGAGTATGTAAAAAGCTCTTCTTTATATTGTTCAATTGCTTGATTGATACAATGTTGAAATTCAACATAAGGCATAACATTTTTATCTGGACCAGCAGACAAAAAATCAATCACGTCATTTTCATTCGTCTCATTTCGAAATTCATTCACTACAAAGTAACCACTTTTAGGAACAGAATAAATAAAATGCTCTTTTTCTAATTCTTCGTATGCTTTAATGACCGTATTTTTGCTACATGAAAAACGCTCAGATAGCTGACGAACAGAAGGAAGTTTACTTCCTGCAATAAGTGTCCTATCTGCTAGTCGACGCTTAATCTCTTTGGTTATCTCTATATATTTGGCGCTCATCCATTCACCCCCTACAACTGTCATGGTACAGACAGCTAAAAGAATGGTTTATTTTTATATTTGTACCTTTTATTATGTTGATTATAACAGAACTGTACTTCAACAGAAATAAAAAATGAAACAGATATGATACAAAAGAAAAAGATAGGGGTAGGATTGGATGAAGAGAGAAACCAGAGAGAAATTAGGATTATTGCTGGGCTTAATTGGTGTGATTTGTTTTAGCTTAACACTCCCGACTACACGTATTGCAGTAGAATATTTGGGGACTACGTTCGTCGGTCTAGGAAGAACAGTTGTTGCTGCTATTTTAGTGGCAATGGTATTGATTGTTCGAAAAGAAAAGCTGCCTTCTCCCCGCCAATTCAAAAGTCTGTTTCTTGTTGCAGTTGGCGCAGTTTTAGGATTTCCTCTTCTTACTTCTTGGTCAATGAAATTCTTGCCGGTTTCTCACGGTGCTGTGGAAGTTGCGCTGTTGCCATTAGCAACAGCCGGATTTGCTATGGTTAGAGCAAGGGAAATTCCTTCTCTCAAATTTTGGATTTCAAGTGTAATCGGCTCTGTAGCTGTTATTATTTATGCCTTTCACCTCGGATTTGGTTCACTACAATTTCCCGATTTGGCTTTACTACTAGCAGTGATTATACTTGGACTAAGTTATGCAGAAGGTGGGAAACTATCGAAAGAAATAGGCAGCTGGCAAGTGATTGCTTGGGCCATTTTAATCGGTGCGCCATTTTTTGTTATTCCAGTTGGGCTGAGCCTTACAACGGAAATGCTTCATGCTCCAATACACGCTTGGGCTAGTTTTATATATCTCGCAGTTGTAAGTCAATTTTTAGCATATGTCGCTTGGTATAGCGGAATGGCTATGGGGGGAATAGCAAGAGTTAGTCAGATTCAATACTTGCAACCATTTCTAATGATTCTATTTTCAGCAGTATTTCTAAATGAATCTATCACATTTTTCACTCTTACAATAGCAGTGCTTGTTGTCTTTTCTGTTATATTAGGCAAAAATGCTCCCGTATCTAAAAAAGGATCTATATTAGAGAAAAACTAATGCATGTTCAAAGGGTTGTGAAGAAGCCTAACGACTGTTTCACTTTAATTAAGTCTTTGAGACAATCTTCCCAAAAGGGTACAGGTAATTGAAGTAGGGAAAAACCGAAACTTGTCTAATGAAAAAGTGTAAAAATAGGTAAAAAGCGTATCAACACATAGGTGATACGCTTTTTTTGATCAATAGTATTTATTGCCATAGTTGAATTCAAAATCGATATTCATCCCTTTAGGGACTGTCACATATAATTTATACTTCCCTTTTTTGGGTTGACCTGAGTATTTACTTAAAGGATCAAAGTAACTCAGTGAATTTAACTTCAGTGTAGAGGTAGTGTATGTACGAACTGTTTTTCCGGTACTGCTATTTACCACTTTATAGCTAATTTTTCCCTGAGTAGAGTTATTGCTACGAGTATGAATATAGTTTTGAGATCCTGGTACATAATTGAACTCAAAATATTTAACGGATTTCCCGCTTCCGGCTTCCCCATTATAGCGTGATTTGTTATTTGGAAATGCCCAGTTGAGTCCTTCGACAGCTACAGGATTTTTTTGGTATTCGGACCAAAGTTGAGGTAAAGTTTTGCCTGTGTACTCTTTAAACAAGTCATCGGAGTAGTAGTTATTTTGAACACGTTGGTGGATTTTCAACACACTGCCTGGTGCTTTGATATGATTTAACCAACTAAAAAAGCGAGCTGTCACACCATAGCTATCCGTGTATTTTTGCGTTGATTTTACGGCTGGAAGACGCCAAGACTCAATATGGGAATAGCGGGAACGAGCGTAATCAGCCATTCCTTCTCGAAACCAACTAGGAGCTTTGACACCATTTGGATAGGCATCAACAACATGGAACATTTCATGAACCAACATACCTTGGTCATTTGGATGTTTTTTTGCATAATCTGGATTCACATAAATCACATTGCCGGCTGCATAAGCAACAGGATATTTTTCATTTTTTACGAATTTTACAACTACCTCTTTTGGTGCTTTACCCGGACTATATTGCTGAGCCATTTGCGCATAGGTGCTTTTAAACGTTTTTTCATATTTACTTACGACAGATGATAGAGCTGAATCACTGTATTCTGTAGTAAGTTTATAATCACCGCTCGTCACCACTTTTGTTGCAGCAATAGCTTTTTTTGATGGTACTCCGATTGCAGGAATACATGCAACCGTTAAGGCTAGAGCAAAAGCTATCTTTTTATTTATCAGACGCTTCATCCATCCCTCTCCTTCATATGTACTATTATTTTAGTTTATGCTATAAAAAAATAATACCTTTTTCAAGAGATACCAGAATGAAGACAAAGAGAATTAACATTTCAATCAATAGAATTGTTAAATTTTTACGCCTTTCCTTTGTAGAGTGCAACTATTTCTTCTGATTTTTGTTGAATTTTCCTTCTTAATACATCAGGTTCTATTACCCTGATCTTTGCTCCAAAACCCATGATAAAAGCTAGTGCTTCTTGCTCCACCTGAAACTGTAAAGCTACTTTGCTCCATCCTGCTTGCATCTGTTCTTCTAGTACATCTATTTTTGGAAATCTGCCCGCATAAGAGAGATTTTGGAGAATAGCAGCGTCAACTTGTGCTACTACATGATATTGAGGCAAACGTTCTACAAATTGTTCCGTTGATTTTTTCCAGTAAGACGCTAAACAAAAATCATGAGGTCGCGTGAAACTTTCTTCTGTAACTTCTACTTGTTTGATTCGATCTACACGATAAGTTCGAATTTGGTCATCTAAAGAAGCAATAAGATACCATGTACTCCCCTTTGCTACCAACCCTAAGGGATTCACTAGCCTTTTTCGATTTTCTTGATCTGCCCGCAAATACTCGATCCAAACTTTTTGATCTCTCCACAAAGCATTTTGAAGCGAAGCCAGAAATACTTGGTCTTTCTTCGTTGGATGCCAGTGTGAGCTGTCTAGATGAATACGTTCTAACATATACTCGGCATCTTTTCTTGTTTTCTGAGGAAGAATGGAAAGCAACTTCATCTGCGCTAGTTCTACCTCTTTCTTTATACCTAAATCTTGTTGAATTTTTTCAGAAAGCGGAAGAAAAAGTACTGGCATTTCCTCTTGATTCAATTGCATAATTTTTGGTTTGTAGTTTTGTAAAAGCTTCCAGCCACCATACTTACCTTTTTCTGCATAAACGGGAAAACCTTCTGCACTGAGCACATCCATATCACGGTGGATCGTTCTTTCCGAAACTTCTAGTTTCTGTGCTAGTTCTTTTGTAGTTAGCTGCTCATGAAGTTGTAGATTCAACAAAATAGAAAACAATCGATTAATCCGCATTTTTTCTCCTAGCAATTTCTTTTTTATTTAACGGTAGTAACTTAAGGAGCAGATAGGGGGAAGTAGAAGAAACAAAAGTCTCCATAAAATGCCGATGCTATGAAAATATGAAAGCCCATCCCCATCATATTTGGGAATAAGCTTGATCATAAGTTATCCTTTACTAATTTTCACAAAAGATTCCTTACATGCTGAATGGAGGGATATATCGTCCATCGATATCCGTAAATCCATATTCTCTTGCCAGATTGCCAACCTTGAACACTTGCCCACTCTTTTTCATGATTTTTGGATCATTTGCTAATGCCGTGATAGCGCGTCCAATATAATAAGGGCTTTCGGTATCTTTCAAAGCATCAATCTCCTGCCAATGTTGTTCATCTGTATGAAATGTTGACAGTACCAGTTCTGTTCTCATCCATCCCGGAGAGAGAGCTATCACAGGAATATTATCTTGTTTTAGATCAATAGATAAGCCATATGCCATGCGAGTTAAAGCGTTTTTCGCTAAATCATAGTAAAAGGTGCCTGCGTATTTGTATTCATCCCAAAATGTTGTATGAACAATAAGCCCCTGTTTCTGTTCACGGAGTAATGGGATTGCAAAGTAATTTGTAGCAAGTTGCGCTCGTACACCTGCTGTAAACATGGTATCCCAATGATTTATCGAAAATTCCCAAAAAGGTTGTGGCTTTGGATTTTGCCAGAGATCGTGTCCACCCCATACATTATTCACCAAAATATCGAGCTTGCCTTGTTCACTACGAATTTGTTTGATCAGTGCTTCTGTTTCCAAGTCTATGGTATGATCACATCGCACAGCAATACCTTTCCCTCCAGCTTCCTCAATTTGTGCCACAGTATCATCGATTGTTCCAGGCCAATTGTTTGTCGAACTCCCTTTTGTACTCCGTCCTGTAACATAAACTGTTGCCCCGGCTTTTCCTAACTCTACTGCAATCCCACGTCCAGCTCCTCTACTTCCTCCTGTTACAAGAGCTACTTTCCCATTTAATGTTTTCATGTACCTCATCCCTTTTGTACAGATTTGTTCAAGATAAAGGAGAATGATTGACTCCTTTGGTTCTCACCTCTTAAATATAAAGCCTCAATATGACATGTAATGACATATTTACAAAAGTTATAGCTAAGTACGTTGAACAAGTATATCGTCTGCACAAATCAAAACGAGTTATTTTTTCAAAAATAGCAACATATTATACATTCGATGATACCTACAAATACAGGAGGTGCAACAATGGCCATAAAGCCCCCTATGCTCCAAAGTGGTGATACGATTGGAATTGTTACACTTGGGAGTCCTTTAGGAGCCAGTACAATTGACGCAAGAATAGAAACGTTAACAAGTATGGGATTTCAGGTTTTAGTCGGGGATCATGTATATGATTATGATGGAATTGTTGCAGCCCCCGCATCAGAACGGGCCTCTGATTTCATGCGCATGATAGAAAACCCGAATGTAAAAATGATTTTAGCAAGTAGAGGTGGCACTGGTGTCAAAGATATTCTCCCTTATCTCGATTATGATGTTATCCGGAGAAATCCAAAAATAATTTCTGGCTATAGTGATATAACGATCTTATTAAATGTAATCTATCAATTTTCCGATCTCATTACTTTTCAAGGTCTTATGCTCATTGATTTCACACCTAATACCCCCACTTATAACTATGAGCAATTTTTTATCACCACATCCTCCTTCACAAATAGAAGACAAATAGAAAACCCAGTAGGAATACCACTTACAAGTCTCGTACAAGGTAATGTTACTGGACCAATCGTAGGTGGGAATCTCACCTCTTTTGCCGATACACTTGGAACACCATATGAAATAAATACAAATGGGAAAATATTACTCCTAGAAGAAATTCATGAGTCAACAGAGAAAATCTATCGTGATTTAACACGATTAATCCAAGCAGGAAAATTTCGAGATTGTATTGGGATCGTGATGGGTGAATGTACTAATTGCCCCATTTCTTATGGAACTTCCTATGATACTCTCATAAACTCTTTACTTGTCCCGCTTGGAAAACCACTGATGACAAACTTAAATACTGCTCATGGGACCTATAAGACTACCATTCCCATTGGCGCAAGAATAAACTTAAATACATATGAAAATACACTTACTGTAGTTGAATCTGTTGTTCGTGCGTAAGGAAAATAAGTTGACAAACCCAAAATACAATTATTTTTCAAACAAAATGAACATACATATAATCAATTGTTTGATTAGCAACTTAGAAAAGATAATTCTGGGTATTGTCGAGACTTATGAAAGGCATAGATTTTGTTAGTTTCTAAACATTTCACTCTGGGAACGTGTCGAAACCCCAATAAATGACACTTCACAAAATATGATCCACGAATCCAGCTATATCCGTGTAATGCGTTTTAACTTCTTGAGAACATAGTCAATAGACTGTTTTTTGTTATAATTTTCATACTCATTATTGTCTAACTTAGTATGTTAGAGGTCACCTCATGACGGAGAACAGGCTTACTACCGAGAGTAAGTGCATCCTGGGAACTCAGGTTCATTCGCTCTATCTGTGTCAGGGCGAGGTGTACTACATCTTCCCTGATCTCACTGCCGAAACTCAATTCGGAGACATCACCGTCTTCACAACATGCCACCACACGGTGTTCGTGGATGGTGATCGGCGCTTCAAGGTTCAGCCGAATGGAACACCGGCAAAGCACTTCTTCTGTGTGGACGAGTATGGCAGCCAGAATCGCAGCCGTTTTAACGTTTGGCTACAGGTCATCGACCGCTGGCTCTGCAATGCGGAAGATGGGAAGATGGGCAGAAGTCGGAGGCCTACCCCTGGTTGAGCGACCCTGATCTCGAAGAGGACCGCCTGAACACCTGGTGGAACATCTGGAGTAGGGAGCTCCGGATCACTCAGTACTAAGTGACTTCCTCTCCGGTCGACAATGGCACACGCTCCTCTCGTTGTCGAGAGGAGCACCAATTCTACCTCCTTTTCTCTGAACAAAAAAACCGTTTTATCTCCTCTATAGTGTGTGGATTTTCCAATGAAGAAAGATCCCCAAGTATCTCTCCTAAATATGCCGCACGCAAAACACGCCTTAAAATTTTTCCATTTCTGGTTCTTGGCAATTCTTTCACAACATGAATACTTTTTGGTTTTAGAGGTTTCCCTAGCTTCTTTATCACAAACTCCTTTAGTTCTTGTTCTATCTGCTTCGAAGGAGAGCTCTGCTTATTTAGCGTGACAAAACAGACAGCAACGGTTCCCTTGACTTCATCTGGAATACCAATCGCTGCTGCTTCCACTACTACATTATGTGAAACAAGTACTGTCTCATACTCAATTGGCCCTATTCTTTTACCAGCAACTTTGAGGGTGTCATCACTGCGCCCTTCTATATACCAATAGCCTTGTGCATTTTTTCTTGCCCAGTCTCCATGCACCCATAGACCGGAAAATCGTGCCCAATAACTATTTTCATAGCGATCTGGATTCCTCCAAAATCCCCTCGTCATACCCGGCCAAGCTTGCCGTATAACCAACTCCCCTACTTCATTTTCCACTGAATTTCCATTTGTATTTACAATATCCACGATCATACCTGGAATTGGCCCATGAAAAGAGCATGGTTCCAATGGAAGACCAGGGAAACTGGACAAAATACCACCAGATATCTCTGTTCCACCCGAATAATTTACAATTGCACATCTCATTTTACCTACTTTTTTATACAACCACAGCCAGGGATCTTTGTTCCAGGGCTCGCCCGAAGAGCCAAATACTTTTAAACAAGATAAATCGTGCTTATCAACCCACTCCAGCCCGCTACTCATCAACATCCGTACTGTTGTTGGAGAAATACCTAGATGAGTAATCTGGTGCTTTTCGACCAAATTCCAGAGTCGACTGCTGTTTGGATAATCAGGTGTGCCTTCATATAATACAATCGTACCTCCTAGTAAAAGTGCACCAAAAACCATCCAAGGCCCCATCATCCAGCCCATATCTGTTACCCAGCAGAGTGTATCTTCCGATTGAAAATGAAAGGCATATTTCAAATCTTGTGCAGCTTTTAGAGGGAAACCTGCATGTGTATGGACTGTACCTTTTGGTTTACCAGTTGTACCTGATGTATACAACAACATACATGGAGTTTCTGCTCCCACCCAGATAAGCGGACTTTGATTTGGTGTGTTTTCCAGTAGTGTCTGATAGGATATCCATTCTACCTGTAGGTCACTGACCTGAAACTGTTCTCGAGATCGTTCTACCACAACAACATGCGAAAGGGTGACACATTGCTGTGCTGCTTTCTGAGCTTCCTTCCCCATCATCATTTTCTTCCCACGTCGATAGAAAAAATCAGCTGTTATCAGTAGCTTTGCACCACTATCATCTACTCTTGTAGCAACCGCTTCAGCAGCATATCCGGAAAAAACCGGAATCACAATAGCTCCGATTTTTGCTGCACCTAACATAACGACGACCGTTTCTGGAATCATAGGGAGATAAATGACAATACGATCCCCTTTTTGAATACCGAGCTGAAGCAGACCATGAGCAAATCGATCTGTTTCCTCCGCAAGCTCTCGATATGTTAGCTGTCTTTGTTCCCCATCATCAGCTTCCCAGCAAATGGCATGCTTTTCTGCTGATTTACCTTGTACATGTTTATCAACAGCATCATAGGCGATGTTCATTTTCCCATCTGTATACCATCGGGTCCAAGCAATCCCCCGAGAATCATCCATGACTTTGCTATACGGTTTATACCAAGTCAATCCTACTGCTTTCTCCATGTGGGACCAGAACCATGCTGGATCTTGTTCGATTGCTTGATAAAGTTCGTTTAATGATGCAAATCCAAGCTGTTTGATGAGTTGATATAAATTGGATTTTTCCCATTTTATGGAGGTAGGTAAATAGGTTTGTTTTTCTTCACTCAATGTGATTCATCCCTTTCCAACATGTATTGATTTTGCGATAAATCATTTTCGAAAAATCAGCAAATAGACCCTTTACAAGGAGACCAAGCCTCTCCCAGCAAGATCAAATCCTTCATACATGTTTCAAATAGATGCAGGAGAACGATTATTTAACACTTTTAAGTTAGTGATTAAAACATTTCTACCTAAAATGAAATAAGGAGAATAAGCTGAGCCAGACAACAAGGAGTAAGCGCTTACAAAGATAATATTATAACTATTCCTATTTATGATTTTATCATAGGCAAAAAATATTTTATTGATATATACTTTTATTAGTAGAAGGGATGCTGCTAACGGAAAGTAATACAGTGGCAGTTAGTGGAATATGGAATTAAGATTCAAGATAGACAGGTGTGCACAGATATCGAAATATCTGTGCACCTTTTAGCTAATTTGGATATCCGGATTGAGCGTGAGCATATGTCAATTGTGTATCTATACTCACATACTTGTCGTCAGCAATGAGACGCTCGATTACTTCTTCCAGATAACGAATAGACAGACCAAGTTTTTGCTGCCTAATTGGTATCTTCACAAGAGGATAGGCTTCATTCATTTTCAAGATGGCTTGACAGAGCGCTTTGAATTCATCAGTCGTTAGCGTTCTGCCTTTCCTAACTCTCTTGAAAACAGAATCGATCAGTACTCTAGCTTCCTCAATAAGCCGCTCCGATTTCGCAAGATCAGTCTCCTGCATCTGATCGCCATTCTGGACATCGTTCTTCTTAGCCATTTCTCTCCAATGAGTGCTAAATCATATAAAAAGAAATACAAATCATATCTTAACACAGAA
Source organism: Shimazuella alba (assembly GCF_009831235.1). Classification (GTDB taxonomy): domain Bacteria; phylum Bacillota; class Bacilli; order Thermoactinomycetales; family Thermoactinomycetaceae; genus Shimazuella; species Shimazuella alba. Next base: position 84,840 of record NZ_WUUL01000006.1, read on the forward strand.
AAATATTTAGAGAACAAATATTTTTAAATGTATAAACTTATATATTGGAATTCAAATTATCAGAAAAAACTGTTCAGAAAGAATATTGCTTGCCAACTCATTCCCCCTCATGTTTTAAATGTTTTATAGAATAAGCTAAGCGATTGGAAAGTCATTTCGCAACCGTCGTTTTCAATCAGTTTCATTTAGAACATCTTATAAGTTAAATCCTTAAAAAAGCGATCGCCCTGTTTTCGTTTTGAACTGCTAGTGGCAGTAAACGAAAACAGGGCGAGTGGTGCTTTACAGCACCACAAGGCTCACAGCCGATCAGGCAGCGATCGAGTGGTCACGCTGTGCCAGCGGCACAATCCACTTCCAGGGCTTGTATCCCTTGGCAGCGTACTTGGCGCACACCTCTTCGATCGCCCATGGATCGTCTCGAACCACCACCAGTGCCTCGAACACATCCGACGTCCGGGCCGCGAAGCAATCGCGAACCCACTCCGCCGTGCACTTGTATGTCACGTACTGGATGATGTGGTTCATCGCACCATCCTGTACCCACCAGGCCGGTCGGTGAGAACCTTCGCCGATGTTCATCCCGAACTCGTCGAGCTGGCGACGGCGGAAGTTCTCCACCAGTGGATTCTGAGCGGCCACGATCTTGTCGTTGGGCATTCCACCCGTACACGCGATGAGCTGCCCGGTCTTGTGGATCCCCAGCAGAACCACCTTGCCAGAGCGGTCACCATCCGTCTCATCGATGATGTTCGTTCCGTCGCAGATCGCCGGGATCGCATCCGGGTTGCTGATGATCGCCTTCGTGTACGAAGGGCTGTTCCAGCGGGAGTACGGACGACCGGTTCCCTCCGCTTGGAGCTTCGCGAACGGGAACAGAGTACGGTTCATACCGATCCGGAGCTGCGGCTTACGCCGCAGGAGCCGCGAACCCTTCTTCAGTCGGACAGAACCGCCCCAGATGACACCGGGCTTCGATCCGGTCTCAGCGACGAAGTTGAAGGCTGCCTGGATCTCGTCCGTGGACCACTGAGGGTCGGGCTCACGGAAGAAGACGGTACGCAGGTCCTCGGGAAGGTTGGTGATGTCCTTGTGGAGGTCCAGATTGACGCGCATGTTTGTCCCAATCTTGTACTGTGATCCTTAGGTCATAAAGACCTCTTTGTTATGAGTATAATACAGAAACCTCCTATCTTCCAATTTATTTGCCATAAATTTAAGGGTCATTCGCATAATTGAATCGCTAGATTCTCTCCTCCAATCAATAAGTTTTCGTTCTTCGATTATTATCTCTCCTGTTCTCTATGTCCTATTTTATTTTTCGAGTCATAACCCTAAGTTCTGAAAAATAGACTTTCCGTTAAACTACTTGAAGTTTTAAATCTAATTTTCTATATAATTGATTCTTCACTTTGCATAAGATAAAAATCCCTTGACAGCTACTGTCAAGGGATTTCAAGGTTTAATCTATTCCTTTATGCAATTAGTAAACTACTGGGAGAAACATGACCTCAGCTTCTCCTGTGTCAAACACCCAGAGCAAGCAATACCAGCTATGATTCGCTTCATTAATTCTTATTGTTGAAAAACTACTTTAGAATTGCTGTTCTAATCTCATCGACTGTAATCGTTTGAATTTCTTTAACACCAGACAATCTTTGATCATTGGTAATGAAAAAATCAGCTCCTGAAGTAATAGCTGTTGCTAAAATAAATGCGTCTGGTGTTTTCAAGTGATACTTACCACGTAGATAAGCCGCTTGTTCAGATACTTCAACACTGACTGGTTCAACGAACAGATTTGGAAAATGAGAAAAGAGTATCCGATAGCGTTTTTCTAGTGCCTCATCACCTTCTCGAATAGGTTTGGTTAAAATTTCTGTCAATGTTATCACAGAAGCAATTGCTTGCACTCTTCCTTCTTCTACTACTTCTAAAATTGTTTTTACCGTTTCTCCATAGTTTGGATGCTGTTCAAATGCGTAAATAAATAAATTCGTATCCATAGCTATTCGCTGAATATCAGCAAAAAAACGACTTACTCCCACCCTTCTCTCTCCTTATTCACATATTCATCCGCAGTTTCTTTTTCCCATAACTTCCTGCCAAGTCCCCAAAATGCTTCCGAGAATTTAATCGGTTTTCTAATAATAATGATTTCATCACGTAACTCGTCATACTTCCAAATCAACTCATCACCAATATCTAGTTTTGCTTTCTCACGAATATCTTTCGGAATCGTCGTTTGATACCTTTGCTTTATCTCACTTTCTAAACGCAGAGCATGATCCATCACCAAAAACCTCCGCTCTTATTTCAGATATATTTTTATTTTATCATACATACTAACACTTTATTCTGACAACCTTAATTTTCTTCCACAAAAAAAGCTCTATCTAATTTTTATTTTTAGATAGAGCTTTCATGCTGTTATCGTTATGGCTAATTTAGTACTTTCATGACATTGCGGACAGAATCAGCGGACTTATCAAGCGCTGCTTTTTCAGACTCAGTAAGTTCCAATTCCAATACTTTCTCAATCCCACTGCCACCAAGTACTACTGGTACTCCGAGGTAGAGGTTTTGATAACCGTATTCTCCCTCTAAGTAGGCAATGGCAGGAAGGATACGCTTTTTATCTTTGAGAATTGCCTCCGCCATTTGCACCAGAGATGCAGCTGGGGCGTAGTAGGCACTGCCATTACCTAGCAAATTAACAATCTCACCGCCACCGATACGAGCCCGTGCTACAATCGCATCCAAACGATCTTTGGGGATCAATTTTTCGAGTGGGATTCCACCAGCATAGGAATAACGCACAAGTGGAACCATGTCATCTCCATGACCACCAAGCACAAATCCGCTGATATCTTCCACAGAGATGTTTAGCTCTTTAGCTACAAACGTACGGAAACGAGCGGTATCAAGTACACCAGATTGCCCAATAACACGGTGTTTTGGAAATCCAGAGGTACGGAATACTTCATAGGTCATTGCATCTACTGGGTTAGTAAGAACAAGAATGATGCTTTCTGGAGAGTATTTTACCACTTGCTCTGTTACCGAACGCATCACTTTTGCATTGGTGTTCACAAGGTCATCGCGACTCATACCAGGTTTACGAGCAATCCCAGCAGTAATGATGACAACATCAGATTCTGCTGTGTCTTCATAGCTGCTTGTACCTGTGATATTTGCATCAAAACCTTGTACAGGACTCGCTTCTAGCATATCAAGCGCTTTCCCTTTGGTTGGGTTTTCTGCTTGAGGTATATCTACTAATACAATATCCCCAAGTTCTTTTTGCGCGAGCATCAACGCTGTAGTTGCACCAGTAAACCCTGCACCAATCACAGATATTTTACGACGTTTAATAGCTGTCATGCTATGTTCCTCCTACAAATTTTCAATAAGATGATTAGCAAATTCTGAACATTTTACTTCCGTTGCACCTTCCATCAAACGAGCAAAATCATAAGTGACCGTTTTATCCAAAATCGTTTTTGCTAAAGATTGATGAATGAGATCAGCTGCTTCTTGCCATCCGAGATGTTCCAGCATAAGCACACCCGAAAGAATGACAGAACCAGGATTTACTTTATCCAATCCAGCATATTTTGGTGCAGTGCCATGAGTAGCTTCAAAAATTGCATGACCTGTTACATAGTTAATATTTGCCCCTGGAGCAATGCCTATGCCACCTACTTGAGCGGCTAGTGCATCAGAAATATAGTCTCCATTTAGGTTCAGTGTAGCAATTACATCGTATTCTTTTGGCCGGGTAAGTACCTGTTGAAGGAAGGCATCAGCGATTACGTCCTTCACAATCAATTTTCCTGCTTCTGTTGCTGCTTGTTGTACTTCATCTGCTGCTTGTTTTCCTTGCTCTGCTGCAATGCGGTCGTATTGTGCCCATGTGAATACTTTGTCGCCAAATTCACGCTCCGCTAATTCATAGCCCCACTGTTTAAACGCACCTTCGGTGAATTTCATGATGTTACCTTTATGAACCAGCGTCACACTTGAGCGTTTATGTAAAAGTGCATATTCAATTGCAGCTCTCACTAGTCGCTCTGTTCCTTCTTTTGAAACAGGCTTTACACCAATCCCAGATGTTTCTGGGAAACGAATTTTCTTTACACCCATCTCTTCCTGCAAAAACTGAATCACTTTCTTCGCTTCAGCAGATTCGGCTTCCCACTCAATACCTGCATAAATATCTTCGGAGTTTTCACGGAAAATAACCATATCCACATGTTCTGGATATTTCACTGGACTTGGAACTCCATCTACATAGCGAACAGGGCGCACGCATACATATAAATCCAATTCTTGCCGCAAAGCTACATTAAGAGAACGGATTCCGCCACCTACAGGAGTTGTCAATGGCCCTTTAATAGCTACCAAATATTCTTTGATTGTGTCTAGCGTTTCCTCAGGCAACCATTCTCCTACTTGATTTTTTGCTTTTTCTCCTGCATAAACTTCTTTCCATGCGATTTTCTTTTCTCCATTGTATGCTTTATCAACTGCTGCATCCAATACCCGCTTCGAAGCTGCCCAAATGTCCGGACCTGTCCCATCTCCTTCGATAAAAGGAATAACCGGATGATTCGGAACCCGCAATCTGCCATTTTCCCCCATTGTAATCTTTTCTGCTGTCATGTATGTACTGCCTCCTTAATGGAATCAATCACATTTTTATTTATCGATGGTAACTATCCACTACTATAGCAAACATAGGGAAAAAGGAGATATATAATCTCCTTTTTTTATTATCTATTTTCGATTGGTACATATTTTTGATTCGTTTTTCCTACATAATCTGCACGTGGACGAATCAAACGATTATCATGGTATTGCTCCAAGATATGTGCTGTCCAACCAGTGATTCGGCTCATAGCAAACAAGGGTGTAAATAAATCCTCTGAAAGGTCAAGGTAATGGTAAACCGTCGCAGAATAAAAATCTACATTTGGTTTCAACCCTTTATTCGTAACCACTAATTGCTCCACTGTTTCAGAAATATCATACCATTTCGTATCTCCGTGTTGTTCACCTAACTTTTTCGACATCACACGTAAATGTTTTGCTCGAGGATCTCCGTCTTTATAGACGCGATGGCCAAATCCCATAATTTTAACTTTATTATTCAATTTATCTAAGATATAAGGTTCTGTATTTTCAGCAGTACCTATCTCACGTAACATCACCATTACTTGTTCATTTGCACCACCATGAAGCGGACCTTTGAGCGCACCAATAGCAGCTGTTACTGAAGAATACATATCTGCCAAAGTTGCCGCTGTTACACGAGCTGCAAAAGTAGAAGCATTCAATTCATGGTCAGCCTGCAGGATTAAAACTTTATCTAGAGCTTGCACAGCAACTTCGGATTGTTCTTTTCCAGTTAACATATATAAAAAGTTTGCCACTAATCCTAGATCGGTACGGGGTGCGATTGGCTCTAATCCATCACGTATACGAGCAATAGCAGCAATAATGGTTGGTATTTTTGCAGTTAAACGTATTGCTTTTCGTTGATTTGCTTCAGCAGTATTTACTTCTGCTTCTTCATCATACATGCATAATGCTGAAACCGCGGTTCGAAGCGTGGTCATTGGATGTGCATCTTTAGGGAATAAGCGGATTTGATTGATTAATTGATCGGAGATTTGTGCATTTTCTTGAAGTGCTTTCCTATGTTCAGCTAATTCCTCTCGGTTAGGAAGATGATTGTACCAAAGAAGAAATGCTACTTCATCAAAAGTAGAGTTCTCCGCTAAATCATCAATATTATAACCTCGATAAGTTAATACTCCATCGATAATGGAGCAAATTTCTGAGGAGAGAGCTGTAATACCTTCCAAGCCTTTAACTACCATGTGTTATCGCTCCTTATCCATCGTAACAAAATGAGAGGCACCTTGAAATTTCAGGTAAAGTAAACGGTTTCATACCAGAGTCATTGTAAAACCATTTCGATTATCAAAACACTTTCATATTATATCCGAGAAAAGAGATTAAATCTACTTGATAAATCGAATTTAGTGCCCAAAACTAGTGTACCACATAATTACCAAATTTCCCATCCTAAGGTCTTTGTAAGATGCATCCATTCAGAGCATCTAATGGTATAATATCCCTTGTAAGGAGGTGAGCAGTTTACGTGAACAAACAGCATATAATAGGAATTACATTTCGAAGCGTTCTAGTAATCTCTATCACGATTATCGTTTATTATCTACTACAGTTTTCCATTCCTCTTCTCTACCCTTTTCTCATCGGATGGGTAATTGCAATGTTGATGGAACCTATCATCCTTTTATTAGAAAGAAAATGTAAGATACCAAGGCTTCTAGGTTCCTTTCTCGTCTTATTTTTGTTGTTATCTTTGTTACTTACATTGGTCATCTTTTTAATCGCTGGAATTGTAGTAGAATTAACCAATCTTGCCCAAAAATTGCCTTCATTCTTTAATGACTTGGGACAATTGCTATTTGAAAAATTTGTCCAGCAGAATACATTTATAAACCACATCTTAGATACGATCCAAATGTATTTACAAAAAAATCCAACGCAACAAGCTAGCATCCAAGCCACTATCCAAGAAAATATTTCTGCGCTCACCAAACAAGGAACCATGCTCATCACAGATATTATTAGTGGTATCGGAACTTTTTTAGGAAATCTTCCTTATTTGATAACTGTTATGGTATTTATCACTCTCGCTACATTTTTTATCAGCTTAAAATGGCCACGTATCAATGCTCGTCTAGAAAAAATTATACCTGATCATATTCGTACAGTTGGAGGAACCGTTTTTCATGATTTAAAAAAAGCATTAGTTGGTTTTATCGGAGCACAATTGACACTTATTACTATTTCAGCAGTTATTATGTACATAGGACTTCTTATCTTACAAGTTCCTTATGCTATTTCAATTGCTATTATTATTGGGATAGTTGATCTTTTACCGTATTTAGGAGTAGGTGCTGTACTTGTCCCATGGATTATTTACCTATTTTTTATCGGCAATATCCATCTAGCTATCGGGCTTAGTATTGTCTATTTGATAATTCTTATCACAAGGCAATCTATCGAACCAAAGTTGGTCGCCACAAGTATCGGACTCGATCCATTAGTGACCTTGATCGCTCTTTTTATTGGATTAAATCTGCTCGGTGTACTTGGTTTTATCGTCGGACCAACTGTAGCTGTTATTATTATCGCTCTACACAAAGCTCGTATTTTCCAAGATATTTGGAGATACATTATAAATGATAAAAAACAGCGAACTTAGCGAAAGCGTTTCATCGCACGATCCCGAAGCCAAACAAAGACCATTTGTTGAATGAATCGACGAGTAAAGGGGATCAATAGCAAAACAGCAATGATATCACTTATAAATCCCGGAAAGACTAACAGCACAGCACCCAATGATAGCAGCACACCCTTTAAAATCGTATGCCCAGGGGGTTGTCCAGCAGACCATTGCTGCTGTGCTGTTTTAAATGTTTGATAACCAAATTTTCGAATAAGCAGTAGCCCAATGACCCCACACAATACAATCAGCAAAATGGTCAAGAGAGGTCCAATCAGACTTCCTACCCAAATAATACCAACGAGTTCTACCAGAAAGACGACCACCATAACTTGCAAAATTTTTCTAAAAAGCAACTTAGACATCCCTTTCCATCACTGACGCTTTTTCTTTTTGCTCACTCTGTATTGGTTGATTGTAATTTTAATAATTGATTGTATAATTCAGGACATTTTTCACTCAATCGAATTCTTTTCATTTCTCTCGAAACCCAAATATGTTTGGTATGACCTGTTGCCAATAATTTTTGATCTGCTTTCCTTTTGATGCAATAATGAAAAACAATTTTGCTTGGTCCAATCTCCTCAATTTCTGTCTCCACCACAACAACATCATCATATTTAGCTGAATCGCGATACTGCGCACCAACATCTACTACCGGTAACAAAATCCCCTTTGCTTCTAATATTGGATAAGAAAATCCTAACTTTCGAATCAAATTTGTTCTTCCTACTTCAAACCACACCAAATAGTTAGCATGGTAAACAACTCCCATTTGATCTGTCTCTTGATAACGAACTCTTATTTCTGTACTCAAAACCATTCCTCCATCAACTCTTATTCCTCCTGTCAGTATAACAAAAAAATAAGTATCATATTTCACCAACTCCAATCACATAATAAGGACAAGGAATGCACAACAAACTGTCGGAATATGTTAGAATGAGAAGGTTGGTTTTTTTGATACGGCTATTCGAAAAGTGCCTATAGATAAGCTTCATTTACTTGCTTTTATAACATGAATAGCCTTAATGTGACTAAAAATCTATGAAGAAGAAAGGAGCCTAACCATGCTACGTCGCAAAACAAAACGCAGAAATCGCCTTCGTTGGTGGATCTTCCCACAACTAGGTTTGATGTAAAATAAGAAACACCATCTCTATATTCGTTTAAGAGATGGTGTTAATTTATATTGATTCACGACTGCAAGCATTGCATGGTTGCAGTCGCTTAAATCAGCTTCTAAACTGACTTAGGAAATCTCAGCCGAACGTGATGATCCTGGGCATTACCAGTACGAAACGTATAGCGTTCAGTACCTTGCCATCTTTGGAGAGTAGCTCACACTTTACTTCTCTAGAATTGATCACCTGATACGTAACATTTGCTACTGGAACTGACGTCTCACCAGAGTAATCATCAGCAGTAAACCTTTTTCCACAATCGAATTTGTAGGTGTGGACAACTAGGTAGCGAAAATTTCCTTTTTGTGCCTTTTCTGATGGAAATTCTCCACCAGCTTCCTTCAATCCACGGAGAAACTCATCCCGCCTGCTACTCATCCTTAGATCCTATCGTTCGTCGGGAAATGTAAACACCTATATTCTGCCTTTAAATCAGAAAATTATCTACATTACATTTGCTTTTCCAGAATAGATCTGACCTGTATTTGTATCCACTGTAACCACTTTTTCCAATCGAAGGGTATCCACTGCGCCTCTTACTCCAACTACTACAGGTATCCCAAGACTGACACAAACAACTGCAGCGTGAGAAGTAAGACCACCTTCTTCCGTAATAATAACGGATGCGCGTTGAATCAGATCGATTATTTCTTTATCTGTTCCACATGTGACCAATGCTGCTCCATCCACCATTTTCTCCCGCAACTCTTGAGCCGAAGTGCCGACTACAACAGGTGCTGTAACCACTTGTTTTCCGATTCCTTTTCCTTGTAGGAGAACTCCACCTACCACATACACTTTCATCAAGTTAGTAGTACCAGATTGACCAACTGGAACTCCAGCGGTAATGAGAATCAAATCACCCTGAGAAACAAAAGAGGAAGAAATCGCTGAATGAATGGAACTTTGAAACATTTCATCTGTTGTTTCACATTCTTCCCCAAAAACCGGAAATACTCCCCAAATCAAGTTTAATTTCCGCATAATATCTTCGTTTGGTGTCACCGCTAAAACAGGAATATTCGGTCGATACTTAGCAATCATTCTTGCCGTATAGCCTCGTTCTGTTGCAGTTACAATGGCAGATGCTTTTAAATTTTTACTTGTGTGTACAACTGCTTGGCTGATTGATTCAGTGATCGTATGCCCAGTTTCTAAGCTCATCTTATCTAACCAAAGAGCATGGTTAAAAAACGCTTCTGTCCGTTCTGCGATTTTGGCCATTGTCATTACAGACTCAACAGGATACTTACCCGCGGCTGTCTCACCAGACAGCATGATAGCATCTGTACCATCTAAAATTGCATTTGCTACGTCACTTGTCTCGGCACGGGTTGGACGTGGGTTTCGCTGCATGGAATCCAACATTTGGGTAGCTGTAATAACTGGTTTGCCCATAAGATTACATTTACGAATTGTATCTTTTTGTACTTGAGGCACTTCTTCAACGGGAATTTCCACCCCAAGATCCCCACGAGCTACCATCAAACCATCTGCTACTTTTAAAATTTCATCAACGTTTTCAACGCCTTCTTGATTTTCGATCTTAGCAATAATCGGGATATAAACATTATGTTCTTCTAAGATTTTACGAATATCAATAATATCTTCTGCTTTTCGAATAAAAGACGCGGCGATAAAATCAACATTTTGTTCAATACCAAAGCGAATATCTTCAGCATCTTTTTCCGTAATACCAGGAAGATTTACTCTTATTCCCGGTACGTTTACCCCTTTTTTACTCTTCAGCGTGCCACTGCTCTGGATCGTACAATGGACTTCTGGACCTTCCACATCATTGACTTCAAGTCCGATTAAACCATCATCAATCAAAACCGTTGACCCCGGATGTACATCATTTGGAAAATCAGAATAGCTGATCGATATTCGATTTGCGTCACCCAAAACGGACTCAGTTGTCAAAGTAACCTGATTTCCAGCTACTAATTCTACCTCGGGAACGCTTAGATCACCCGTTCTTATCTCAGGGCCTTTTGTATCCAATAAAATGGCTACTACTTTTCCTTCTTCTTTCGCAGCTTGACGAATAGTACGAATTCTAGCAGCATGTTCTTCGTGACTCCCGTGTGAAAAATTTAAACGAGCTACATTCATACCTTCTCGAATAAGAGACCGCATAGTCTCTAAATCTTCACTAGCTGGTCCAATCGTGCACACAATCTTTGTTTTCCGCATAATTTCCTCCCATTTGTTTCTAAACAAGCTTTTTAAATGGATAATTGTTCGGTCAGGGGGTAGAGAGTAAGATCTGGTGTATGTTTTTCTGTAAAGGCGACAGTAAACGGAACTCCTATAGGTTTACCATTACGAACCGCTACCATTTGATTGCTCGCACCTTCAAGTATTAGTTCTACTGCCTTTACACCCATTCTGCTCGCAAGTACACGATCAAAAGCAGTCGGAGAACCACCTCGTTGAACGTGCCCTAAAATAGTAACCCTTGTTTCCAGACCGCTCTCTTCTTCAATTACTTTGGCAACTTCTACTCCATTGCCAACCCCTTCTGCAATAAGAATAATACTATGTTTTTTGCCACGTTCAACCCCTCGGTTTAGACGAGAGATAATCTCTGCCAAGTGGAATGGCTCTTCTGGTATCAAAATAGACTCTGCTCCACCAGCTACACCAGCCCATAAAGCTATGTCTCCCGCATTTCTTCCCATCACTTCCACTACATATGTACGTTCGTGTGATGTGGCAGTATCTCTAATCTTATCGATACAATCAATTACAGTATTGATAGCTGTATCAAAACCAATGGTAAATTCCGTTCCAGGGATATCATTATCGATCGTGCCAGGGATCCCTATTGTTTTTATCCCTTTTGCAGCTAGTTTCGTAGCCCCACAGAAGGTTCCATCTCCACCGATAACGATAAGTCCATCAATTTCAAATTTCTGTAGCTGAGCTAATGCTTTGGCTTGTCCTTCCTCTGTCCGAAATTCATCTGATCTAGCAGTATATAGTATAGTACCACCACGATGAATAATATCTCCAACTGAACCTAACGGCAAAGGAATGATATCACCTTGGATAAGTCCAGTATAGCCTCGTTTCACCCCGAATACTTCCATACCAGCAAAAATAGCAGCACGGACTACTGCTCGTATTGCAGCATTCATACCTGGTGCATCTCCACCACTTGTTAACACAGCGATCCGTTTCATGCTTTTCACTCCTAATTCCGAAAGATAATTATTTCATATTATTATTGTAATTTTACATCTTAAATATCCTTTCGTCGAGAACCGAACAAACAACTCCCAATATAACAAAAGATAAAACGGATCAAAAAAGATCCGCAGTAGTTACTCCAATGATATATTTTTAAGGCCCTCTCGAAATCACTAATACAAATAATATGACAAGACTATCTTGTAATAGTAAAGAGAAAACAAACCATCGAAAATCGGCCTTCTGTATCAAACAAAGTAGTTCGTATACCATAGCTACTTAATTTAGATATTATATCAGAAAATTTGTAACTACATCTAAAAAATGTTCATTTTCTTCTATACGGACATGCCATGAATTCAAAAAAATATTCACTTTGATATAAAGAGATTTTTTCTTACATGTACTTTCCATTGATTACTACAAGTACCTGCTTCTATTTTATGTAATTTAAGCGGGAAATCAAACTCTTTCATCACTCGATTTGCGACCACTTGATACACTCAGATATCTTTAGAGTACTTTTTACTCCACTATTCTCTACCACACTTCCCGCTTGTTCCATGTCAGGAAAGAATGTACCAGAATCACGTTTCCAGATAATGAGCTTGTCTAAAAACTTTGCAGACAAATGGTTCGCACTCCACTCTCATATATAATCATAAAATGACTTTTCTCTTTTTAAACCAATGCAGCGTGATAATAAAATTATGTTTCTGATACCTTATCGTTTAGTTAATATTTATTATTATTAATATTATTTTCTACTTAATAGACCTCTAACCTGTAAAACATTAATATTCTTCTGTACAATACAACTGGAAAATATTATTATTTTTAATTATATTATAATATTTATTTAGATCTGCTATAAATGAGATACAGTTTATTTTTAACAGTAAAACATATGGAAGGGGTGCCCAGTTGGAACGCAATGAATTACTTTATATAGGGATGGAACTCGCCAAGTATTTTGTCTATTATTGCGAAGGCGAAAATTATGTTAGCATGATCGATCAATTCCGATGGGCAAAAACCCGGATTACCCTTATAGAAGCAATAATTAATTTGCTCCAGCATAGTGAACCAGATCAACAGTTAGTAGAAACGAAACTCACCGATGAAGATTGGAAGCGCTTAACTACCTTTATTCAAAGGGCTGACATCCATGATGTAAGAATATTACACACAGCCATGATTCGCTATGTTTCAGCTTTTGAATTGGAGAAAATACAGAAAACAGAAGAATATCTGACAGAACTATTGATCCATTTTGATGAAGAATAGACTTTATATCTCTACTAAGAGGTTATTAAAGTGATGCCCCTATCCAATACAAAATTTCGTAACAAGTAGGGGCTTTTAAGTATGTCTATCCCTTTACGAATGAGCTAAGAACACACTACAACCCATCACCTGCGCCCTTGAATGATTATGATTAGCGAATATCCCGCACTGGTTGTAATGAACCAATTCACAATATCCTTCTTAGACTCCTTCTCAAGAGTTTTTGGCAGATACATCCTTCATTTGAGATCCTAGATAGGTTTTTTACTCTTCAACTTCACACTCTCATCAAAAGAAGCATGTATAAAGGGGATAAAAAATAATTGAGAATGAATATCATTATCGTGTTATAATAATCACAGCCGTCTCACCTAAGGGGCAAAAATGACGCATTTCGCACCACACCGGTGGATTCTAGGACCTATGCAAGAAGGGAAAGCAATTGGTCGATTTGGATTTCTGACCTATTTTGGTCATGGTGTCTACGACTCCATGCTCGTCCTATTTCTTCTCGAACAAGGATGGAGCAAGGCGGAGATCGCACTGCTTATTCCTATCAGTGCACTGACAGGCATTGTGATTGGACCAGCGTGGTCTATGCTGGCCGACGCGGTAAACAAACATAAGCTAATTCTGACCATTTCTATGATTGGAACGGCCACATGCATTCTGGTTCAATCTTTTTCGCCACCACATGCACTTTTCTGGACAGCAACGGTACTTATGTACATCTTTGCTGCTTCTGTAAGTCCTATCACAACAGGACTTACAGCGAGTTATTCAGCTCGTACGGGAGGTAATTATGGAAAACTGAAATCCTATGGTCCGATTGGCTATGGAATCGGTGCCTTGCTCATCGGTGTTGTTAGCCAGTTCACAGGACTAATCATCATCTGCTACACCTTTGCTCTGATCCTTATCGGATGTGTCTTTGTGCTACGCTGGTTCCCTACCGAAGCCAAGCGAGACGATCCTGTTTGGACAAAACTGACTGTACATACTCTGTTCAATCGAAAGACGATCGGATTTTGGATCACAGTGCTTCTAGTCACTGGTCCACTCCAGTCTTTCCTTTCGATCTTTGGACTGCTGTATACATCTGCAGGGGGGAACGCAGCAGATATCGGATATGCAACCATGTTCGGATACTTTATCGAATGGATCACACTTCGATACAGGCAGCAGCTATTCAAAAAGTTCAACCAGAATATGATCACTTGCAGTGTCGTACTGGTTCTTGGAGTTAGCTGGTTTGCGATCTACCTTTTCCAGAGCACAGTGACATTCTGGTTCGCCTTTGCGGGACATGGTGTAGGCATCGCACTCCTCATCTCTACATTCGATCTACAGATGAGTAAGATCGGCGGGGAGAAGTTGACCAGCTCCAGCATCGGAGTACTCTACTCGATGATCTCTGTTGCCATGTTCGCTTGTACTGCTCTTTCCAGCTTTGCTATTAAGCTGACAGGGGATGACTACATCACTGCTCTGCTGTTCGGAATTATCACGATAGGTGGACTGTTTGCAATGGTTCGAATGTACGTAAAGACTAAAACAAATACTTCGGAGAAATCACCCACTCTCGAACCCGAGCTGCCAATGCAGACAAAAAGAACTGTAAATAAGCCTGCACTGCTGGTTGGCGCGGTGGTGATGGTCGGTTTGCTCGTGATCGTTAAAACAAAAAATACGCTAAGATGATCTCATAAATGAATATTGTAGTATGAGGTAACCTTTATCTCATACAAAATCACCCTTTGGCTTTCGCCAAAGGGTGAAAAGATTTATTTTATATATTATTAGTCAATCTTGATGAAAATCTCGTGTTATCTGTAATTACTATCTCGTTATGCTACATGATTTTGATTGCTTGTGCACAAACACCGCAAGCCCATCTAAAAGCAACCATTCCAACATAATCCCAATTCAGTTGCCAATTCCAAATTTACTTTTGTTTTATTGGAAATGTTATATACTTAGTGACCTATGTTCAAAATACGATCAGTCCATCCTTGATAAAAATCTGCTTCGTGCGAGACAAGGATCAAACTCCCAGAGAAGGCAATCAACGCTTGTTGAAGAGCTTCTTTTGCATCTATATCCAGATGGTTTGTTGGTTCATCCAAAATAAGAAAGTTTGTAGGTGATAAGAGCAATAAACATAGCCTTACTTTCGCTTGCTCTCCACCACTAAGGGATCGAATCGCTTGTGTAACATGCTCATCTTTCACTCCACATCTGGCTAAGTGAGAAAAAATTTCTTTCTTCGTTAGCTTCGGATAAGCATCTGATATTACTTGCATCGGAGTCATACGCCCATCTTCCCATTTTAAATCTTGTTCATAGTAACCTACCTTTACTTGCTCCGAAAAACGAAATTTTCCCGAAATAGCTGGTATGGAACGAACCAATGTTTTAAGTAGAGTTGATTTTCCTATCCCATTAAATCCAGTGATGATAAGTTTTTCCCCAGCCGCAACTGATAGATTGATTTTAGGTAAGAGGGGTGTACCATAACCAACTTCTAAGTCATGAACCGCTAGAGTTGTCTGAGCTTGTAATGGTATCTCACGGAACTCAAAGGTTGGCTTTTGAATCGTTGTAGGGGCAGCAATGCGCTCCATCCGATCCAATTGTTTTCTACGACCTTTGGCTATTTTGGAGTTGTTACCTGCAATGTTTTTGCGAATATAAGCTTCTGTCTTTTCGATATGTCTTTGTTGGGTTCGATACTGACGAATGTAATCTTCTTTTAAATGTTCTTTCTGGCGAATGAAATCAGAGAAAGTGCCATGATATTTTTTGATCATTCCAAGCTCGATATTACAAATACAAGTAGTGATCTTTTCTAAAAATCTATCATCATGTGAAACAACAATAAATGCCCCTTTAAATGTTGTCAAATAACTTGCAAGCCACTCTACGTGTTCTTTATCCAAAAAATTAGTAGGTTCATCTAACAATAGAACATTGGGTTGCTCCAACAATAATTTGGCTAAAATTACTTTTGCACGCTGTCCACCGCTTAACGTTTGAATCTTACGATCCATACCAATTGCTTCGATTCCCAAGCCAGAAGCAATTTTTTGTATATTACTATCTATTTGATAGAAATCATTTGCTTCTAGTTGTTTTGCAGTTCCACTGCTTTCATCAGTAAATCATTATCTGCATTTGCCGCACTCTCTTCGTAAAGGTAATTCATTCTTTGTTCCATTTCCATCAAATTTGCAAACGCTGTTTGAAGATATTCATTTATCGTGTATTGCCCATCAACCTGAGCATATTGATCCAAATGACCTATTTGTGCATTGGATTGCCAAACAATTTCTCCTTTATCGGGAATAACCTCTCCTGTTAGTATTTTGATCAGAGTGCTTTTTCCTGCTCCATTTTGCCCTACTACTCCCATGTGTTCTCCTTTGTATAATTCAAAAGAAGCTTGATCATATAATTTTTTCTCTGCAAATGAATGAGATAAATTTTCGACTTTTAGCAAACTCATTTTGTTTTCATCCTCTTTTTTAAAAGTAAAAAGGCAGAGAGTAGTGTCGTTTGACACCTGCCCTCTGCTTTGTGCTTCCTTCACAAATAGCTCCACATACAAAGGACCGAAGACAAAGCGTTGCCTTTGGTCCTTTTATCTATCTTCATCGGAAAAATAGTCACCTTTAAATAAGCATAGCATGCCTACGCTTGTTTCAACTATTCAGCCGATGAATAAGGAACGTCAAACTGTTCCTTGATTAGGCTCCATACAATGCTTCATCGTATACATTTGTATGGAGCTAAGTTTTCTAATGAGTTTTCCCAATTTTATATACATCATTTTTATGCACCTTTCCTTCATTCAGATTTTAATCCAAATCAGCAGGAAGAGCAAGTTTCTAATATATCAATGAAGATCAATCGTTATATTTCATAACCAAGCAAAAAACCGTAGACAGATAGTCTACGATTTTTACGCCTTACCTTCTAATACAGCAGAAGAAAACTCGCCAATTCGTGCAAATTTTTGATATCGATCTTCAATTAATTGTTCGCCGTTCATCTCTAGCAGGGCTTCTAAATATTTTACTAAGACACATTTGATGTTAATCGTTTGTTGGTTTGGATCCTGATGAGCTCCACCTTTGGGCTCTGGGATAATCTCATCGATAATACCAAGATGAAACAAATGATCAGAAGTAATTTTCAGAGCTTCTGATGCTTCTTGTGCTTTGGATGCATCTCTCCAAAGAATAGTTGCTGCACCTTCTGGAGAAATAACAGAATAATACGCATGCTCAAGCATCAAAAGTTTGTTTCCAACACCGATCCCAAGTGCTCCGCCACTACCGCCTTCACCTGTAACAATACAGATAATCGGAACAGAAAAACCAGCCATTTCTCTCAAGTTACGAGCAATTGCCTCGCTTTGGCCTCTTTCCTCGGCCTCCATTCCCGGATGAGCGCCTTGCGTATCGATAAATGTAATAATTGGACGGCCAAATTTATTTGCTTGCTCCATCAATCGAAGAGCTTTTCGATAACCTTCAGGATGTGGCAAACCAAAATTACGGCTAATCTTATCTTTTGTGTCTGTCCCTCGCTCATGACCAATAACCGTAACAGGGATACCATTTAACTTGGCAATACCACCTACAATAGCGGAGTCATCTCCATATAAACGATCCCCATGCAACTCTATAAAATCAGTAAAAAGGGTATGAATATAGTGCAAAGTTGTCGGACGACTTGCATGACGGGCAATTTGTACCTTCTGCCAAGTTGTCAAATTCCCATAGATTTCTTGTTCTAGTCTTTCTGCCTTTTTTTCAAGAGTTTCGATTTCCTCACTCAAGTCAATCGATTTCTCGCTAGTAAAAGTTCGTAATTCCTCTATTTTGTTTCGCAATTCTACGATTGGCTTCTCAAAGGACAGCGGATTATTCAAGTTCTCCCCTCCCTAAGCATGAAATGCTAATAATTTTATCAGAGTATCTCGAAGTTCCAATCGAGGTACAACTTGATCTAATTGTCCTCTTTCTAGTAGAAACTCAGCAGTTTGAAAATCATCAGGCAATTTTTGACGAACTGTTTGTTCAATAACTCTTCTGCCAGCAAATCCGATAAGTGCTCCTGGTTCAGCGATATTAATATCCCCTAGTGAAGAAAAACTCGCAGAGACACCACCAGTTGTTGGGTTGGTTAGAACAGAGATAAACAATACCTTATCTCTATTCATTCTCTCTAAAGCAGCAGTAGTTTTTGCCATCTGCATGAGAGAAAGAGCCCCTTCCTGCATACGTGCCCCGCCTGATGCAGAAAAAAGAACAAAAGGGTATTTTTTCTTCGCTGCTCTCTCTGCTGCTCTGGTTATTTTCTCTCCTACAACTGATCCCATACTCCCCATGCGGAATCGAGAATCCATCACTCCAAGGATGACAGGAAATCCTCCGATCGTTCCTTCACCAGTTACGATTGCTTCGTTTAAATCGGTCTTCTTCATGTCCTGTTCTATCTTCTTCGCATAGCCAGGAAATTGCAAAGGATCAACGGATCGAAGATCCTCGTCAAATGGAAAAAAGCGACCATCATCCACAAGAGAAGCTATTCTCTCTGGTGCACTAAGTGAAAAATGATAGCCACAAGATTTACATACTTTAAGATTCTTTTCTAGCTCTTTGGCAATACAGATCGTTCCACATTTTGGGCATTTCTCCATGATCCCTTCTGGAACTTCCTTTTTAGCTTGTTCAGAAGGGATGGTGGCATATTTACGTTGTTTACGAAATAAATCCTTAAGCAATCAATCTCACCTCGGTTTCATAACAGAATCGAACCATTCAGCATTACATTAGCTTTGGATGGCAGCATTGGTTAATTGAATCGTTTTTTCCATGATGTCATCAGGATTTATATCAAGTAGAGCAACCCCTGTTTGAATTGCAGCAGCTGCTACTTCTTTTGCAACTTGTGGTGCAACCCGGCTGTCAAATGGTGCTGGGATTACATAATCTGGGCGTAATTCATATTCTGGTATGAGGTTTGCAATTGCAAAAGCTGCTGCTACTTTCATTTCTTCATTGATTTGTGTAGCGCGCACATCAAGTGCTCCCCGGAAAATCCCAGGAAATGCAAGTACATTGTTTACTTGATTTGGATAATCGGATCGTCCTGTTCCTACTACTTTTGCACCAGCAGCAATGGCAACATCAGGCATAATTTCAGGATCAGGATTTGCCATAGCAAAGATAATAGGGTCTTGATTCATTGATTTTACCATATCTTCCGTCACTGCACCTGCTACAGATACACCGATAAATACATCTGCTCCAGCAATAGCTGTATGTAAATCACCTTGTACTAAATTTCTGTTCGTAATACTAGCGATTTCCTCTTTAATTGGATTCATACCTTGGGGGCGTCCTTCATAAATCGCACCCTTGCTATCACAGAGGATTACATCTTTTACACCCATATGAATTAATAATTTCACGATTGATATACCAGCTGCACCCGCTCCATTTATTACAACACGAATTTCACTCATCTGTTTACTAACTACTTTAAGAGCATTGATAAGTCCTGCAACTGTTACAATTGCTGTACCATGTTGGTCATCATGAAATACAGGGATTTTCAATTCTGCTTTTAACCGTTCTTCGATTTCAAAACAAGCTGGAGCAGCTATGTCTTCCAAATTTATTCCGCCAAAGGTAGGCTCTAAAATTTTGACCGTCTCTACAATTTTATCGATATCTTTGGTATCAATACAAATGGGAAAAGCATCCACACCGGCAAAAGCCTTGAACAATACAGCTTTTCCTTCCATTACGGGCATTGCTGCATGAGGGCCTATATTACCTAGTCCCAAAACTGCTGTACCATCTGAGACCACTCCTACTAGGTTCCCTTTCATCGTGTAGTCATATACTTTTTCTGTGTTTTGATGGATCTCTTTACATGGCTCCGCTACGCCTGGAGAGTATGCCAAACTTAAATCTTGTGCGTTACGAACGGGAACTTTAGATAAAACCTCTAATTTCCCTTGTTTTTCTTGATGTAATTGCAGTGATTGTTCTCGTATACTTGTCAACAAATTTCGCTCCTTTCAAGCTTTCTGCTCTTGTCCTGTTAAGGGCTAGCAACTTTGCATGATTTGTCCACTGAGTGGGCAAACTTCGACTCATAATACCAAACATTATAACAAAAGGGAATAAAATAAGATAATGATGCGTTAATATTCGGATTTCCCGGAATAAAGTCCGTTTTTTCTGAAAAAAAAAGAGAGTTGATCCGCCATCCTCTTAAGATGACGAACCACAAGAACTACCGCTACTACTGCTACTACTGCATGAGCTGCTACTGCATGAACTACTACTGCATGAACTACTACTACATGAACTACTACTGCATGAACTACTACTACATGAATTGCCATAACTAGTACTGCATGACTGACGATTTTTATATTTCCCTTTCCTTTTTTTTCCGATTTTACAAATGTTTGAGATGCAGATAACTGCTGTTAACATAAGCATAACCAAAACAAACAATGATACAAAAATAGCACCAACCATGAAAGCTCACCAACCCTTCAGAGGGTAAAATGGCGTACATGTATACATATCTATTGTATCATAATATTTACATTAAATGAAAATAACAAACCCTTGAAGTTATACTATTTTGACGTTGTTTTTTCCCACAATCTGCTCCAATTCTTTGAGGCAGGTACCTGTTGGAAATACCCCAAATTGTGAAACGGGGAGTTCCAGCATTGTCTTTGTTCGTTCATAGTATAAAAAAACGGAAAGACTTCCAGGATGATTTTCAAAAATATATTTTATAGTTTCAGCTTTTTCTTCTATTTGTGCGGGAATACGAATATATAATTTGTTTATGTTTTTCATTGAATCCAGAGCCGCCAATTCATTTGCAATCAACTTGCGCTGATTGCTTGCTACTTGTACAGTAGCAGTGACATACAACAATTGCTTTTCTTGTAAAAGCATCCTTCTTTGTTGATAAACATCAGGAAAAACAACTAGCTCTATTGTTCCCGTTTTATCTCCTGCTTCTACAAAAGCCATTGCATCCCCTTTCTTTGTTTGAACGATCTTTATACTAGAAATTAATAATGGAATGTCGAATCTACTTCGATTTGCTAAATGATTAACTTGTTCAACCGTGTAAGCTCCCATGGGGTAAGGATCTAATGGATGGCCTGATAAATAGAAACCAATCAATTCACGTTCCAATTCCAACTGCTCCATTTGCGTATAAGGAGCGAGATCTGGGTATTGAATCTCGTAAGGAAACTCTTGAAATAAAGAATGTTGATTCCCAGAATCCCGATTTGCCTGTATCGCATCATCCAAAATAGCTAGCTTTTGCTTCCGATTTCCTGGTAATGAATCCATTGCTCCTACTTGAATCAATGATTCCAAGACACGACTATTACAAAGGCGAAGATCAATTCTACTACATAGATCAAATAGATCTAGAAAAGGTCCATTTTTCCTTGCTTGTAAAATAGAGCGAATGGCGAGTGTACCAACATTTTTAATTGCACCTAATCCAAAATATATCCCTGTGTCTGATATGGTGAAACTTTGCTCACTGGTTTGGATATTAGGAGGAAATACCGTAATACCCATTTTTTTTATCTCTTCTAGATACTCGACCGTTTTGCTCTGATTGCCCATCGTGGTAGTAAGCAGTGCCGTGAGAAATGCAACGGGGTAATTAGCTTTCAGATAAGCAGTTTGATAAGCAAGTACTGCATACGCCACAGAATGACTTCGATTAAACCCATAATCAGCAAAACGGACGATTAAATCATAAACTTCATTTCCAAGCGTTGTAGAATAACCTTGTTGAACACACCCATCAACAAAGGCAATCCGCATCTCATGCAACAAATCTTTCTTTTTCTTTCCAACTGCTCGACGCAGAATATCTGCTTCCCCCATCGTAAAACCTGCCAAGGTTGCAGCTATTTGCATAAT
This sequence comes from Shimazuella alba, assembly GCF_009831235.1. Taxonomy (GTDB): domain Bacteria; phylum Bacillota; class Bacilli; order Thermoactinomycetales; family Thermoactinomycetaceae; genus Shimazuella; species Shimazuella alba. Next base: position 106,826 of record NZ_WUUL01000006.1, read on the forward strand.
TTGTTCTTGATAAACAATAATTCCATATGTATTTTGAAGAATTTTGGTTAAAACAGGGTGTGGCATTTGTATTTCTTCTTTTCCATGCTTTGCTCGAATAAATCGAGGAATTTGTTCCATTGGCCCTGGACGGTACAGAGCAACTACTGCTACAATATCTTCAAAGCACGAAGGTTTTAATTCTGTTAGCGTTTTTTTCATTCCTGTTGATTCTAATTGAAACACTCCACTTGTCTCTCCACTAGAGAGCAATTGATATGTTGCAGGATCATCCATTTCCTCCTGAAAAACAAATGTTTCTCCTGTTTGTTCGCCAATAAATTGTTTTGCTCGTTCTATAACGGTTAGATAACGCAAACCCAATAAATCCATTTTTAACATACCGATCGTTTCCAGTGATTCCATTGGATACTGGGTAATTGGTGCTACCCCGCTACCTTCTTGTAATGGAACATAGTCTGTCAAAGGAGTTGGGGCTATTACGATTCCAGCTGCATGTGTCGAGGGATGTCTAGGAATGCCTTCTATTTTTGCCACTGTCTGAAATAGTTTTCTTACCGTTTGATCTTGATTTATTTCTACTTGCAGTTGTGGTTCTCTCTCCAACGCCTTTTTTAAGGTGATCCCAGGTGTGCCGGGTATATATTTGGACAACTTGTCCACTTGTTGATAAGGAACTCCCATCACTCTTCCCACATCGCGTACTGCTGCTCTTGGAGCCATGGTCCCGAACGTAATAATCTGCGCTACTCGATCTTCTCCAAATCGATTTTTTGCATATTCAATTACTTCATCCCGTCGCTCATAATCAAAATCGATATCAATATCAGGCATATTTACCCGCTCAGGATTCAAAAACCGCTCAAATAATAGACCATATCGAATGGGGTCTACCTGTGTAATCCCAAGCAGATATGCCACAAGACTTCCAGCAGCGGAACCTCTACCAGGCCCCACGGCAATTCCATTCTTCCAAGCAAATCGAACCAAATCCCATATGATCAAGAAGTAATCATTAAATCCCATTTGGTCAATTACCCGTAATTCATACTGTAATCTAGAGGTTATTTCATCAGTTACATTTGTATACCGTTTCCCTAGACCTTTTTCACATAAAGCAGTTAGATATTCTGCTGGAGTCACTTTATCTGGTATGGGAAAAGCAGGCAGCAACAATTCACCTAATGGCAGGCTTACCCGACAACGATCTGCTAGTTTTGCTGTATTAGAAATAGCTTCTGGAATATGCGAAAAAAGAGCTGCCATCTCTTCTGTTGATTTTAAATAGACTTGGTCTGTGTGAAAGCGAAATCGATCTTCATCTGCTAATTTACTCCCGGTACCTATACATAGAAGGCAATCATGCATGTATGTATCTTCTGGATGGGTATAGTGAACATCGTTGGTAGCAATTAACATCAAGTTATATTCGGTTGCCCACTCGATGAGAACTTGATTCACTTTCTGTTGCTCCCAGAGTTGATGATTCTGTAATTCTAATACAAATCGATCTTTTCCAAAGATAGCAAGATATTCTTGTAACAATTGTTTTGCACCTACGAGATCATCTTGTAAAATAGCGGATGGTATTTCTCCTGCTAAACAAGAACTCGTAGCAATCAAGCCTCCTGAGTATTTTCTGAGTAATTGTTTATCAATACGCGGGCGGTAATGATGTCCTCGTAATTGTGCTTCTGTTACCAATTTTAGTAAATTTCTATATCCCTCATTCGTTTCAGCTAATAATAAAAGATGATGATTTTTTGCATCTTTGCGTGATGGACGATCTTGGTAGTGACCGGATGTGATATACATTTCGCAACCGATAATCGGTTTTATCCCATTTTTTTTACACAATTGAAAAAATGGAACTACCCCATACATTACACCATGATCGGTGATTGCTAAACTTTTCATGCCCAATTCTTTCGCTTTTAGAACTACTTCCTCTAATCGAGAGGCTCCATCCAGCAAACTGTATTCCGTATGTACATGTAAATGAACAAATGAACTGTTATCCATGTTGCCAAATTTCTCCTCTCTGATATGGATGAATTGTGAATAAAACGGTTAAATTTTAAATGAAATATATATTTGATAATGATGACTGGTTTCATAAAACCATCATTTCGGGTATGATATTAGTATATAAATTTTTGGAAAAGGGGGAACCAAATTGATTATCAGTCGTAAGGCGCTTGCGAGGGAAAAATTGGAGAAACTTAAAAATGGTTACTCTGTCTATACAGAAACAGATGAAGTTGCTAGTTACATTGAAAAAGAACTAGCTAACCTGGGAAAAAAGGTACTAATCGACCGTACGCCGATTGGATGTTGGTTTATCCCCGAAGAGCGCCTAGAAGATACCAATAAAGAAGCAAAATAACGATAGTGAAGATAGACAGCGCCCCATGAACAAAGAATGGTGGCGCTTCTTCACGCCTTTTATCAGGGGGCAAGAATGGTAACCTTAACTTTATTACTTATCGTCATCATGATTTTATCATTTTGTAGTACGATCTATTTTAGCATTGTTTCCCGTAGAAGGGGAGCAAATGCTCTACTTTCTCGCAGCTATATGAATTTGAGTATGGGAATCTTATTTACAGCATTATCTATCCATCTTTTTACCTTTACGCTTCCTCTTCTTGGTAAAATTTTGGCTGCGCTTATCTTACTGATAGGTATCATAAATGTATACTACTCATTCAAGATAAAGCGATATGCAAATCAACAGAACCTACAACAAAAAAACAATGCTGAAAAATAACTATCTGTACATAAAGAGAGGTAGGGATGATAAATGTCCCTACCTCTCTTTTTCTAATAAGATTTTCCAATTCCTCTTTGTTTTTTCTTATGTTGTAACCAAGTTTGTCTCCAGCGATATTCCTTTTGACTCTGTAGCTTTTTTCCAGTTTGCTTCCATGCATTCCAGTTGGCAATAACATAAAATGCAGTAAACAGAACCCATAAACTAGAAAAAAGTATCTGAAGTTCTGACTCCCAACCTAGTCTCGGAACTGCAAAAACGATCAATCCGATTCCGCCCAATATTTTCATCAGGATAAATACCTGCATCTCCACCACCTCTTTCTACTATATGAAAGAAGGATGAGAAATAGACGAGTAATCTAACAATCGATAGACTCACCCGGCTGCAACTCTACTCCAGATAAATCTTTGTACCGTAGTTTTTTAATAAATTTGGCACCATCTTGTTCAATGAGTGGATATGTATTGTAATGGATGGGCACCACTTGCTTTGCATCTATCCATTCTGCCGCAATCAAGGCATCTTCTGGCCCCATGGTAAAGTTATCACCGATTGGTAAAAATGCTAAGTCAATATCGTTATGCATTCCTATCAGCTTCATATCTTGGAACAAAGCAGTATCTCCAGCATGATAAATCGTTTTGCCATCTGCCATCAATAAAATACCAGCTGGATCTCCTAAATAGATGATCTCTTGTTTCTCCTCATCTACAAAAGCACCACTATGATGAGCTAAAGTAAATTTTACTCGGCCAAAAGGAAAATCACAGCCTCCACCAATCCCCATACCATGTGTTTCAATCCCTTTCCAACTAAGCCATGTAGCCAGCTCAAAAGGTGCAATCACCTTTGCATTATTTTGCTTTGCGATCGGTATCGTATCTCCAAGATGATCGCCATGTCCATGCGTCAGTAAGATATAATCTGCTTTCACTTGATCAGCAGTTATATCTGCTCTTGGATTACCAGTAAGAAAAGGATCGATAATCAAGTTGTAGTCATCCATATGTATTTCGATACAAGATTGCCCATGATAAGTAAGTTTCATCTGTATTCCTCCTATATAAAAAAGACTACTTCCTTATCTATCAAAGGTGTAGTCTTTTTATTATTACTATCCTATTAAATGGGTTCGGCTGGGTCAAGGTATTGCTACCCTTTCCCAGCCGGTGGTCACCTGTACTGATACCAAGCAGTTACAAGGTAATCAATCCCTTGTGAAACATCCTCACGCAATTTACGATCCTCCAGAAGTCTAGCCTTACGATCCGCAAGGATCGGGGTTCCTTCCAAGATATCACGCAAAATTGCAGCTCGGACGAATGATTGACTTGCAGTCAACTTCTGCTGCATGAACCAGTAGGCAAAAGCGTATGCTTCCATATTGTACGAGTCGCTGGCAACGAACGACGTTTCAAGCGGGAGGCGAAGAATCGCACACTTTATCTCATTGCGCATGGGTTCGGGAAGAGAATCTGCCTGCCTGTCCGCTTCCTCCAGCTTCCCATCCAATATAAGGGATATCGTACGATCCTTCGCCTTATCCCACTTCGGGTTATCAAATGTAACTCCAAAGTAGAACATGGCAAGCTGGACAGCTTCCACCAGATTGATCTTGCAGGCTGTGCTCATCTTTCCTCCAGTTACTATTCCTGTTGCATTGCTTCCATCACCTAGCATCCATTGATAGGTAATAAGATAACAATGAGATCGCTCCTTTGTCGCGAACACCTACTTCAAGCTTAGCATAATAGTTGTAAAGATTCGACCAAAACCCTCTTTTTTTAAAATTTACCAAATTAATTTTACATTTGTTAATTATTTCATTTTTGATAGATGTCATTTAGGTGTGAGGATAGATGTATTCTTCGGTCTATCCTCACGGTCTTCAACTAAGAATCGCGTTCCTCCCGATCAGATCAAAAGCTTCAACACCCTTGTTCATATTCTCAGCTCGCTCAGGATCTCCCTCAAGATACCTTTGCTTCAAGTGTTCGAAGCCATTCACGGACACGGTCGGGTTTACGACGATCCTTTTTCGAGTTGTTAGCCGTGCACTCCTCTGTTGAAAACAGTACTACATTTCAACTTATCATAATTTTAATTAATCTGATTATTTTATTTACTAATATGTATGTAGGTAATTGAAGTTTTTGATATGACAGGACCGGGGTTTCTCGTTTCACAAGAACCCCGGTCTATCCCCTAACCTATTCATTACCTCAATGAAGCCATCACCTTTCGAATATCAGGAACATGATCCACGATGCTTGAAAGCTGTTCGCAGGCGATCCTAGGCTTCGGCTGGTCTCCGCTGAGACTCTGAATCGCATCATTGATGACAGACTTCCGAAACAGGTGTCTCCGACCAAGCTTGTCTCGAATCGCTTCGAGATCCTTGATTACATCCTTGTATTCAGAAGTGGAAGAGGGCATGGTTCCTCCTTCAACAGGAGATGGACTTTCCATCTATGCTTATTATAAATCAAAAAATAATTTTTTTTAAGGTTTTTACTGGTCGGTATAAAAATAAAGTGAAATTCAAAAATGACAGAACCATGTGCTTGGGCAAAATGAATTTTAGCTAGGTACAAAGCCTTGTCAGTCTATTTTTTACTCCTCCGGTTCTTATTTTGTACCTAATTTGAGTTCTGCATAAGAGTAACCCTCTTACACATTTGTTAAATTAACAATCCTTATTAAGCGCCCGTTTTACGCACCCCTTGATACTTGCCTACATAGCATACAGTAGTTACCGCTTGGGAAGGGGATTATTATGGGGCTAAAAAAAATTCAGCTACAAATTGTTCCAGAGCATCAATTTACCAATAACAGCAATATTATCATGAGTCGCTCAGTGGCCCTAGCCCTTGGTATCAAAGAGCAACCATTTTGGGTTACCTTTGGTGGTGCAGCTGATACAGGTTATCTTGCTCTCAGTACTCATTCAGGTAACTTAGTTCGAATACATGCAAATTTAGCAAAAAAACTCAAATTGCGATCACAACCATCTATTTATGCACAGTATGACGAAGAAGCAATGCGTTTACGCTTTGGACCATTGTTTGGAGTTTTAATCAATGGTACTCAAGATTCCAAGCAAGAAAATGTGCTAGGTCCCTTGACAAAATTTTTAGATGAATGCGTGTTAGCTGGTATCACTCGAGGTACTGCGGTTGCAGTGTTTCAACCAGAGCATATCGATTTAAATCAGAAGGCCATACTTGGATGGGTAAAAGAAAAGGGAAAATGGATTCAATCGAAGATCCCTTACCCAGATATTATCTACAATCGAATTACTTCCCGCCGAATTGAAGAACTAAAAAACGTCCAGAAAAAGCTAGATAAATTAACCAATTATCATCGTATACCCATGTTCAACGAACGATTTCTTAATAAGTGGCAAGTTCATGAAATCCTGCAAAAAGATGATTTCGTCTCTAATATGCTTCCACAGACGTATCGCTACAACTTGATAAAAGTGAAAGAAGCAATCGCAAAACATCCCTGTTTGTATCTCAAACCCACCAATGGAAGCCTTGGGGGAGGTATCATCCGACTTACCAAAGTCCATCAAACTTATCTTTACCAATACGCCACTCCTAATGGCACAGTATCACAGACAACAACTTCCCTCCTCAAACTAGGCAAATTTCTAGATCATAAGATAAAAAAACAACCTTATCTGATTCAACAAGGACTATCCCTTATTACCTATGATAAGAGACCAGTCGATTTTCGAGTCTTAACGCAAAAAAACAAAGAAGGGAAATGGTCTGTCACTTCTGCCGTTGCTCGTATTGCAAATGACCGCCAAATCGTATCCAACTTGGCTCGTGGGGGCACGCTGCGTAAGGTGCATGAGGTATTAGCTGAACTAACACAATTAAGTAAAAAGCCAACGAGTAAAGAGATTCGGCAGACAGCTATGCATATTGCAAATGCATTTGAAAAGCAAGCAGAAGGCCATTTTGCAGAATTAGGAATTGACCTTGCACTTGATACAAAAGGGCGAATATGGTTATTAGAAATCAACTCTAAACCATCAAAAACAGATGATACCGTACTTAATCAAGGTGCAAAGATACGTCCATCTGTCACGAAGTTATTTGATTATGTCCATTATTTAGCCGGGATTAAAACAGCACCACTTATAAGGAGGAAAAGACGATGACACCTCATTTTCATCAGACAATTGGCATCATTGTCTGTACACAAAAAAATACAACAAAAGTTCCTCCTTTTGCTGAATCTATTTATTTTTTTCAATTAGCAAAGATTGCAGAAAGCCATCAATTAGAGGTGTTGATTTTTAATCCAAAGCAAATTAATTGGACAAAACGAACCGTTCTTACTTGGTACGTGGAAGCGAATAAGTGGAAAATCGGGATAAGAGAGTTACCTTTCGTGATCTATGACCGTTGTTACTATACCAGTACAGCCCATTTCCAATCCTATCGCCCGCATATTTTGCGAATCCACCATGATAGTCTTGTACAGTTTCTCGGTAGGGCACTTGGTGGAAAAATCCAAACACACAATATGCTAAAAACAAACAGAATGATCAAACCCCATTTACCAGAAACACATTTGTATAAAGATCCCATTAGTGTCCTTTCCATGTTAGAAAAATATCAACGTATCTGCATCAAACCTAATGGTGGCAGCCATGGCATCGGTGTGGTATCGATCGAGAAGCAACAAGGTGGATTTCATTTAAAAGGACGAACAAAGCGTAATCAGCCTTTCGAAAAAAGAATACTATCTGAAAGCCAATTTATCGTATGGATACAATCGTTCATCCAAAACACTCGATATCTCATCCAGCCTTTTCTTTCTTTGTATACAAAAGAAGGTCTGCCATTTGATTTGCGTATCTTAGTACAAAAAAATGCTGAACAGAAATGGGAAACTACCGGAAAAGCTATTCGCATCGGCAAGAGTAAGAGCGTTACTTCAAATTTACATGGCGGCGGAGATGCTATAAAACTAGAACCTTTTTTAGCAGAAAATTTTTCTATTGATCAGATCGAAAAAGTGGAAAGACAAATTGATCGGTTAGCTAAAATTGTTCCCCCACATATTGAAAAGAAGCATGGAAAATTAGTGGAATTAGGTCTTGATGTAGGAATCGATCACCATGCAAATGTTTGGATTATTGAGGTAAATTCCAAACCAGGACGCTCCGTCTTCCTACGGACGGGCGAATTAGAGACAAGGAAACGTTCGATGGAACTTCCTGTCCAATATGCTAAAGCTCTGCTTTCCCAGAAAGTAGGAGGATATTGATGAATTCGATCATCTGCCAAACGCAGCTATCACACGCAACTCCTGCAAAAGCAATTTTGATGCCTGCATCATTGTGTGATCAATTTGGTTTTCAAAACGGGCAATCCATCAAAATGGAAATTGGTAATAAATCTGTTATTACTCGGGTCATTGCTACCCGAATGATGGAGGCAAAAATTATTCTTTCTCCTCCAATCGCAAGACATCTATCCTTGCCCTATACCGGAATGATGCGAGCTGTTGTTCATAATCGAACTTTAAAGCTCGGTCCAGTTATTGGAATCTTAACTACTGGCTTTCGAGCAAACACCACAAACCCCTTTGGAGGTAGAACTTCCTTATTCCAAAGTTTTATTCGAGCAGGAAATACAGATAAACCAATCATCTATGTGTTTACCCCTGAGATGGTTGACTGGCAAAATAGAGTGGTAACGGGATGGTATTACCGATTTGGCAAATGGGTAAAACATGTTTCTCCCCTGCCAGATGTTATCTACGAACGAGTTCCTAATCGAAAAACAGAAAATTTATCATATGTTAAAAATTGCATCACACGTTTAAAGACACTTACCAAATGTCAAATATTTAACCAAGGTTTTTTTGACAAATGGTCTGTTCATGAATGGTTATATCAAGATAAAGAAACACGAAAATATATACCAGAAACGGTACTATCTCCATCTGTCTACATCCTTCAACAAATGCTGGAGAAACACGATATGGTCTATCTAAAACCAATTCGTGGGAGTCTCGGACTAGGCATCTTTCGCATTACACAACATCCGCAAAAAGGATATTATTGCCGTTTTCATGGTGGAGACCGCAATGTACTTCATCGTTTTGCAACTCTTGAATCTCTTTTGGCCCATTATTTCCGTAAAAACGGAGAACGATTTAAAGGATATTTAGCACAACAAGGTATTCGTCTGATCCGTGTGCAAAATAGACCAGTCGATTTTCGAGTTCATTTACACAAAGATAGTACAGATAAATGGAAAGTTATAGGTATAGGTACAAAACTAGCTGGAATCGGCTCCGTAACTACACATATACGAACCGGAGGAACTCTATTATCTACAAAACAATTGTTCGAGAAAAATTTTGGTCGCCGAGCTTCTCGGATCCTGGAAGAACTAAAAGCAACTGCTATATCTATATCAGAAGTACTAGAAGAAAATGCAGATGGACCTCTTGGAGAAATCGGGATGGACATGGGAATTGATCAAGATCATCATATTTGGCTATTTGAATGCAATGCCAAACCCGGAAGACACATTTTTGATCACCCTACCCTACGAGAAGCAGGTCGACAATCTGCGAAATGTATCACAGAATACAGCTTAAGGTTAGCCGAATTTGTTGGAGGGGAGAAACATGCAAATTCCTGAAGTTGGCTGGTTAGAACTAAAATACTCTTCTTCTCCTCTTCGATTTTTTCCAACAGAAGGAAAAAGATATCATCACACAACTCCAATCGATGTCACACTCGGAAAAAACTTTCCTTCGTCTATTCAAATACAATCGAAACCTGTTCATCAATTCCCATTCCATTACCTACCTGTTCATAGCAAGAAAACACCTCAGGGAAATGTGCAACTCGGGCCTTTTGTTGCCATACTCACCAGCGATAGTAGAATTCCTTTTGCTGGTAACCATCGAAATTTTGCAGATTTAATCCAAATGGGAAAACGAATGGGAGTCACGGTTTATGTACTAACTCCAAAAGGAATATTGAACGGGAAACCATACGTAAAAGGTTACTTGTTGCAACAATCAAAGCCCACTCCCACTTTCCGAAAGGAGATCCTGCCATTACCTAATGTGATCTACAATCGGGTTCCTAATCGGAGTGAAGAGCAATCTTATCCTATCGTCCATACCATTGAATATTTTAACCATAAAAATATTCCTATCTTTAATCCAGGCTTCTTTAATAAATGGTCGTTGTTCCGTGCTTTATCTCCTACCGAATGCCGATCAAATCTACCCGCAACTGAAAAATTTGCTGGTTATACCTCCTTTCGCCAAATGTTAATAAAACACAATGAACTGATTTTAAAACCAGTAGATGGAAAAGCTGGGATTGGGATGATAAAAGTAGAAGGTAAAGGACCCTTTATTCTTTATTATCAAACAAAAACATTGAAACAACGAATTGTACTCCCGCGATTGGAACAAGTTTACCAGCAAATAAAGAAGCGTGTTGGAGAACAGAACTATTTAATCCAACAAGGAATTTCACTCGCCACATACCAAGGCAGACCATTTGATATCCGCATGCTGATTCAAAAAGACAGCACAGCAGAATGGCAAGTTTCCGGTATTGGAGTACGCATAGCTGGCCAAACAGCTATTTCTACCCACGTTCCCATGGGAGGAAGAATTGAGAGTTTTCAACGTGTCTTATCTGCAACTTTCCCCAACAAAAAAAATCTCCTCCAACATAAGTTGACACAACTAGGGATAAAATTTGCAAAAGAAATCGAAAAGCAAACTGGAGCAAGACATGGAGAGATGTCAATGGATATCGGGATTGATAAACAGGGGAGACTTTGGTTTTTTGAAGCAAATGCCAAACCACAAAAATTCGATGAACCCACGATTCGAAAAACATCTTTACAAAGAATCTTGGAATATGCACTCTACCTTTCCGATTTCCAACCATATCGAAAGGTAAAAAAAGCATGAAGATAACTACCTTTACATTGCCAAATCTCATGCCTTATCGTCAAAAAGTCATTTTATTTTTACGAAAAAATGGTGAAGGTCGGATTACTCATCGAGCACTGCGCTGGTTATCCAATATTTCAACGAGCGAACACACACCTGGCTCCATCGCTTTGGTCGCTCTAGAAGAGAAACAATTGGCTGGAGTAATGATATTCAGCCGTTATGGAATCGAGGAAGCAATCACAGCCGTTCATCCTCGGTATCGGAAGCAAGGGGTAGGGGAAGCTCTCCTGATGGAGGCAAAAGAGAAATTAGGAAAAGTTTATACAAGAGTGGCTTGTGACAATATCCCAAGTTTAAAACTATGTTTTCGTTGTGGATTCACAGCATTTCAATTATTCAAAGGACCAACTGGAAAGCCTACCTTGTGGTTAGGCGGCGGCGAATATGATCCAAAGGATATTCTTTAATCAAAGAAGCACATGCTTTTAGGATGTGCTTCTTTTTCATGCAATTGAATTGCTATAATTAAGTTATCCCAAGGATGCGGATAATGGCGAGGAGCATGATGGAGACAGATATGGAATCGTTGGAAAAAATGCTAAAAAAGCTTCGAGAAGAAGCAGAAACAAATATCGAACCATATAACGATCAGACTCCTTACTCCCTTGGTAACATTCTGCAAGAGGCTACTAAGTCGTTCGAGGAATAACCTATTCCCCACCTGCTAGTACCTAGAAGGTGGGGAAAAATCTAATGGGATTCCATTATTATGTACCAAACGAAAGACTCTTATGAGCATTTCGTTGTATTTATTTGTTCCGTATGAAAAAACTATCTGACCGACTTCATTGCAAAAAATCTTGTTGAATATCATTTATAATTTCTTTCATAATATCACTGGCACTTTGGTCCTCATCCAAACTCCCAACACCTTGTCCAGCCCAAAGTGATAAATATTGGGGATTGTTTTGTTTACTAGCTGCATCCTGAATATCCCTTGTTAATGTATTTTGAATTGGGAATAGCATCGGTTTCACTCCGCTTTTGTTCCACTTTTATAAACGAATTCACAATTCCTCTTGTATGTTACCAGAAAAAGCTGTTGATGGACCTCTCCCACTTATAGAAGTGGGAGTTTCTTGCTATACCATCTCACTATTTTCACGTACCATGGGTTTCACCATTGGCACTCGACTTTTTTAGATCGGAAAACACTAAAATGGCTTTCACAAGCAACAGACACGGTGTGTCTGGGTCGGAACAAACCATCTACTACTTCATGCCTAAGCAATCCGTAGATACATTGCCTGCGTCGGCACATCGAAATGGCGAATTTCACTCCATATGCCTTTGGCCAAGATGTTTCGTGCCCCGTGAATATCGCGGTGCTCACAATAGCCGCAACAACAACGGTAATTTCTTGAAGAAACTTTTCGTTTCTCCTTGCAGACAGGACATGTCTGACTGGTGTAAGACTCCTCTACTTCATGTAAGCGAATCCCTTGCATCGCCAACTTATACGCTAAATAAGCACGAACTTTACCAAAGGACCAATTCGACAAACGCTGTGCTTGTTTGCGATTCGCCTTCTTTTTCTTGCGCGTATTTCGCTGCACACCATCCGGATTACCGAGGTGTACATCCGAAACTTCTTGCGCTAAGCACCAATCGACGAATTGCTTCGTTGTCTTGTGCAACGCATCACGCAATTGTCGTTCCGATTTCGCACGAATAAATTGTTTCACCTTTTGATATCGCTTCCAATTGCGCGATCCTTTCTTACATTTCGCTAATAAACGCGAAATGGCAGCCAATTTTTTATTGCGCAAACGGTGGATCGAACGCACTTTACGTCCTGTGATCACGACTGCATCACCTGTTTCACAAAAGGCGGCAAGTGTATGAATCTCCCCCGGATCGATCCCGACTGCTCGCTGTTGCTGATAGGGCTCAGCTGTAGTGCTGTCTTCATAGGTAACAGAAAGATAGAGTTCTTTTTCGTAACAAAGCTCCATCTCTTTGATCTCGCCTTCCGGCAAATTGCGCGTACGTATCACAATCGGATTTTCCCGTTTCCCATCATGAATCCCCATACTCAGTTCGATTTTGCCATCCGCATGGATCGTAAATCCATCTTTTGCCCATTTGGTATTGAAGTGTAGTTTTTGCCGGTAAGGATAACGTATCCCTTTGACCTTTTTGTGCAGCGCTTGTCGTGCACTTTCTCGCGCGAAAAGATATTTATGGCAAACGGCTTGCGTCGATTGGCTAAGCAAATGAAATTGCTGCTTGGTGGCACGTTGTAATTGGGTTTTGGAGATCCACTTTCCGGCATGGTTCAGCGCAAATTGTTTCGCGATTTGTACACAGGTATTCCAGACTTTGGCCGATTCGCGATTGCAAGCAAATAAACGGTCAAGGTCGCTGGTAGATGCGCGAAACGATACTTTTTTACCGCGAATCATCGTCTTCACCTCTCGCTACATACAGGAACAAATGATCTGAATACTGAATATGACCAAAAAAGAGAATAAATAACAATAAAAGATGAATGGTGCGTGAGACGAGGTCTGGCACTCCGTTAAGGGTACCAGATCGAAAGTTTTACAATTTTTGGTTCGACTATTTGTTAAAACAGTATTCTCCCCTTTACTTGTGAGCAGCATTTGTTTATAAACTGAGTGAGCACCAGATTCTACAGCTGCCGAAAAAACGCGTGCCCATCTGCACAGCTTGTGCACCAAGAGTTAGAGCTCTCAGAATCCCACAACCATCCATTACACCCCCCGGCTAGGGATCAATCGACTACCTTTCCATTTCCCTTTATAAATGGATCGACCGGCTGTGACAAAGTATGTCACAGCCGGTCTTTTTGCTCACATCAGTTACTAACTCTCACAGGGTTTCCTTGTGAAATAGGAATCCGCCGCTCTTTCGGACTTTCTTATCCCATCGCTCAAGCTTGTTTCGATCATTTTTGCAATAGGTAGCTTTGTTGGCAATTTGAGGAGAATTGTTATGATTAGGGATGTAGATGTAATATTCATCCTCTGGCTTATCTGAAAGCGCAAGCACCAGGACTCGCCCCTTGTTTGTATTATTTGCGGGGTCATCGCGGTGGATTTTCCCATTTGCACGTGCAACGCTTATCAGATAGGAAAGATCATGCACTTGGTTGTTGAGCTTAACACTTGTCATTTCAGACCTTTTTCTCTGGTCAAAAGAAAGCCATTACATACGTAATTATAACAAAAAATCCGTGAAAAAGCTTCACGGACGCATATCTTTCCATTATTTTATTACTCGTTTTGCTCCCACATAACCTTGTTTCAACCATGCTTTATCTAAGCTTTCGTATTGTACTCCTTTTGATCCCCAAGTATGAAGAATTTTGTTATCTCCTGCGTAGATACCAACGTGTCCAATTTTCCCACCGGAACTAGAAAGGGTAAAGAAAAGAAGGTCACCTTTTTTAATTTGATCACGAGCTACGCTTGTCCCTTGTGTATATTGCTGACGGGAACTACGAAGTAAAGAAATACCATTTTGCTTAAAAACATATTGAGTAAAGGAAGAGCAATCAAAAGTTTTCGTCTGACCAGATGCAGCCCCATATTGGTAAGGAGTGCCCAGGTATTTTTCCCCAGTTGCGATAATCTTGTCAGCGAGAGCTACGCTTGATTGATCTGTTGATCCGCTCTCAGAAGGTTTAGTGGTTGAGTTTGAGTTATTTGAATCAGTGTTAGTAGAACCTGTGTTAGCAGAGTCAGTATTGCTTGTAGAACCAGTACTATTCGAGGTGCTACCACTGTTATTATTGAAATTTTTTGTATCTATATTTGCCGTAGGAGCCTTTTTACCAGATATATTGTAATACATTTGGTTTACTAAGCTCATGGTTGAACTAGGAGCAGCATTACTTTGAATAAATGGAAATGCAAATGTGGATATAGCTACAGTTGCTATTGTTGCAACACCTATTTTGATATTTTTTTGAGTTAGCATCAAATCCTCCTTAAGATTGCTTTTTTTCTTCCGCGGAAGTACCTGTAGTGTAACATATATATACCTTAAAATTTTATCCAAAATATGTAATCTGTTCCTAACTTTCCAAGCAGGTGTTGAAATTGGGGAAAATAAACCGTTTCGTCAGAGATTATACTCAGAAGTCATTTTTCATTTGTCTGCTGATTTCCTCAACTCTATAACTACTTACCACAACCCAAACCGTACTGGTTTTGCTGAAAAAAATAGAAAAGAGCTGAACTGATCAGCTCTGTTATTTATGATCTAAAAACTATCCAACGATATTTACTGAGGAAATATCATCGTTTAAACCTTTAATCTTTTTAAAATTAGAGATCTTACTACCAGGATTTAGAAAGATATGTTTACCTTTAAAATTGACATGTTGGAATAAAATAACGCCTTCTCCCGACTTGGATACCTTTACAGAGGAAGCCTTATCATTAAAATTATACTTCGATAGCTTTTTTACATCTCCACAAAGGGTAATACTCCTTCCTTTATAATTAATATGTTCATACAGCGTTACACAAGTATTTTTCGATTTAGCCAGTACAGTTATTGTGGTTGGAAAAACAAGAGCAAAGCTGGCAAATACAACCAAAGGTATAGCAATCCATTTCTTCATAAAAGCAACCTCCTTTTTATTTATCATAATTAAAAATCTTACTAATAGTATAATTGTTGTTAACATTTATATTCTTTGTTACCAATCCCCATCTACATATACCAACCTATCTTTTTTCCATGATAAATTTGGTATATGTTACTCGATTTCGTTTTTTAAATTCTACGCGAAGAGCATCCATAATAAAAACAGTTTTCATACCTATAACTTTTTAGAAAGATTTTGACTCTCTTTCCAACTATTCTAACGTTTAGAGGCGGCGGATTCTTGGATAGTTCTCAGAACCCCAAGGAAATGAACCAAGCTCAAACCGTAGTCCCTATAGCGATTACTCTCAAACTTTCTTGCAAGATATTCGTAGCTGCGTTGATATCTCGATCATGAGGAAGGCTACATCTTGGGCATGTCCATTCTCTTCATTGGAGATCCTTTACCGCTTTGTTTTTGTATCCACAACGAGAACAGCGTTGGCTGGATGGAAAGGTTTTCCCGAGCTTCTCTAGCGTCCTTCCGAACCATTGTACTTTGTATTCGAACATGGAAACAAACTCAGACCAAAATGCATTGGTGATGGACTCGCCAAATAGGTAAAACACAAGAGATGGAAAACTTATAATATGTAGAAAATAAATACAATAGTAGATATACTATAAAAGAATACCAAATCGGTACTCATTAAGATCGAGAGGAACGATCATGCAGATCACACTCTTTCATCATGGGGGTAAGCAGGACCCAGAGGGGCCCAACCCGGACACTCCGGGTGACCGCGAACCGACTCCGCCTGCTCCCCCGATTCGTATAGCAGGGAGTTCTAATTCCTGAATCCAAAGACGGCTCTCCTGCTGTGCAGGAGAGCCGTCCCCGATCATTATAAAAATCTGCGGGCACACTTTTTTCCATTGTAACTAAACACAACATCTCGCTTATCAATCACTGTTTGCAAATGGATGTTTCTGCCCCATAATTGATAAATATGAGGGAGCGTCTTCTCTAGATATTTCACATCTAGTTCCATCCCTTCATACATATGCTGCAAATACATCTCACCATTACGGGAAAAATCTCCATCTTTCACCACAATGACTGGATGCCCGCCATTTACTCTACTGGTCACCAATTGGTCTCGGACATTTTCCCATTCTTTATCTGACACTTTCCAATCATTACCTTGTTTTTGAAATACATACATGTCTAATTGGTCCACAAGGTCACGCGTCAAATAATTACGAATAAAGGATATATCTGAGTCTAGTTCTCTGATTTCAAATAATTTATTTCTCCCCTGTCCCGGCTTCCTCCTGAGTTCTCTTATCTCTTCTTCTGTTGGATTATCCCAACGCCGCTCAATATCTTCCAACATTTTCAACCCCAAGTAATAAGGATTAATGGATGTCTTAGAAGGTTGGAGTACAGATGAATTTAACTTTGCAAATTCAATCGTCTCTGCTTCTGTTAAGTCAAGCTCCCTCATGATTCGAATATGCCAGTAAGAAGCCCAACCTTCATTCATGATCTTCGTCTCTAGCTGTGGCCAGAAATAAAGCATTTCTTCCCGCAAAATAGTTAGAATATCTTGGTGCCAATCTTGTAAAATTCGGCTGTGATTCATAATAAAAAGTAACAAATCTTTTTCAGGTTGTTCGGGAAACTTTCGAACGAGACTTGGTTTTTGGGGTTCTTCTTGGCCATCTAGTTTCCACAGATCATCGTAAGGATTTGTTTTTTGTTGAGTAGGAGAAGAAGGTCTTCTTCGAGGTCGAGGATCAAGTAGACTGGGATTTACATGCTCTTGAATAGCGAGCACATGATCCAAAAAAGTTTCCACTTCCTCTTTTCCATATGTTAGTTCATATTCGCGAATACGTTCTGCACTCGCAGACATGCTCTCTACCATATCGCGGGATGTTTTGGAAAAACGAACATTGTTTTTGAAAAAATCACAGTGTGCTAACACATGAGCAACAATAAGTTTATTTTGAATAAGACTATTTCCTTTTAGTAAAAAAGCGTAACAGGGGTTTGAGTTGATCACTAGCTCATAAATTTTGCTCAAGTTGAAATCGTAGGATAACTTCATCTTGTGAAAAGCTTTCCCAAAGCTCCAATGAGAAAAACGCGTTGGCATTCCATAAGCGCCAAATGTATAAATAATATCTGCCGGGCAAATTTCATAGCGCATGGGATAAAAATCAAGACCAAAGTGAGTCGCAATCTCCGTTATTTCACCGATTGCGTGTTCCAAAGCTTTTTGCTCATCCAACAAGACTCACCCCTTCACTAGTTATATTCTTCTTTTCCCTTCTCCTATCATGATTGAAACGTACATTGCCATTTTATGATTCATTTTTATAGCTGTAATCCAAGATGTATATACTAAAGCAGATTTATCAAAAGGAGGAGAATAAGAGTTGGATTATACACTGTTACAAGATCACGTTCGTTTAAGCTTGAAAGACTCTTCTCACGATGTATACGACATACTCGCATCTCTTCAACCTTATGATATCTCCGAAGTGGTGAAAGGTTTAGAACATGAAGAACAGATAAAACTTCTTCCACTCATACCGATCCCTTTAGCAGCTGAAACATTGGAGTATTTGGAACCAGAATTGCAATACCATATCTTGCAACATCTACCTATTTCATTTTCTACTCCGCTTTTTAAACAAATGTCTAGTGATACAGTCGTGGATATGCTGCTTGCTATTCATCCTCTTCAAGCGGAGCGCTTGTTAGATTTGCTGCCATTGGATTATCGAAAAAAAATCAACCAACTAATGACCTATCCAGAAGATACTGCTGGAAGTTTGATGACAGTAGATTTTATTTCTGCAAGAACCTATTGGAGTTGTGAACAGACACTACAGCATATTCGAAAAGTTGGTCATGAGGCAGAGCTCGTTTCCTATATTTATGTGACAGATACCCGCGGAATTTTAGTAGGAGTGGTGTCCTTAAAAGAACTGATCTTCGCTTCTCCAGATACACACCTAGAAAATATCGTAACGGAAGAAATCGTCAGTGTTCCTGCCGAGATGGAACAAGAAGAGGCTGCCATTATTTTATCTCGGTATGATCTCATTGCTCTGCCTGTCATTAATCACGAACGAAGATTAGTTGGGATTATCACAGTAGATGATGTTTTTGATGTCATCCAAGAGGAAGCTACAGAGGATTTTCAAAAATTAGGCGGTAGCCAACCATTAGAGGATGCTTATTTTAAAACAAGCAGTTTTCAACTCTTTGGAAAGCGAATCATCTGGCTACTCGTTTTATTTATAGGTGGAGCGTATACATCTAATGTCCTGTCTCACTATCAAGATGCTGTCAACAAAGTAGTTGCATTATCTTTTTTCATTCCTTTGCTAATTGGTACTGGCGGCAATACTGGATCTCAAATTGTCAGCACGCTTGTACGTGCCTTAGGGGTTGGAGAAGTGGCTTTCAAAGATGTTTTTCGAGTTATTCGTAAAGAATTGCTAACAGGTCTGTTACTTGGTTTCTCGCTTGGAATTGTCGCCTATATTCGTGCTTTGCTTCTACATGTTGAATTGAATATTGGATATGTTGTTGCTCTGTCAGCATTAGTAATTGTGCTATGGGCTTCTCTTGTTGCGGCGTTTTTACCATTGCTGTTACACCGATTAAAGATAGATCCTGCTGTTGTTTCTGGTCCATTGATCTCTACATTGGTGGATGGGACTGGGTTAATCATTTATTTCACCACCGCCCAACTGATTTTACATGTTTAATTTTTACTTAAATCAAATAATAGTTACCAATTGTCTACACACCCTATATAATTGTAAATAAGGTCTAATCCCTACCCAAGATCGGAAAGACATGCTATCCAAAATCCAAAAGAGAAAGCTATTTCTTGCTGCTGGTGTCCTGTATGCTGCTGCTTCTATTGGACATGCAGTGATGCAACGGCGTTATGCACTTCACTCGAAGAACATGGAGACATCGTCTACGAGGAGAACTGATCTCCCAACGCTTGATGTCATCATTCCCGTACACAACGAAGTGCCAGAAAGGCTTTATGAAACCCTGCAGTCTATTGATGGACAATATCCATCGGACAAGCTGAATGTCTATCTGGTGGATGATGGCTCCAAAAACCGTCATCACCTTGATCCCATTTACGAAAAGTACAGGGGTCGTCCAGGTTGGCATATCCTGCTCCTCGAAGAAAATGTAGGAAAGAGACGAGCTCAGGATGCTGCCTTTCAGATTTCTAATGGGGAAATGTTCCTCACTGGAGATGGTGATTCTCCATTTCTTCCTGACTCGTTTCTCCCGATGGTTACGCGCATGCGAGAAGATGACCAAGTGGGCGCGGTTGCCGGAAAGGTAAGTGTCGCAAACAAAAACAAGAATTGGCTGACACGACTGCTGGCAGAGCGCTATCGGCAGATGTTCGAGCTGGAGCGCGCAGCACAGGGAAAGTTTGGGGCTGTATGGACTTGCACTGGACCTATCTCCCTATACCGCCGAAGTCTGCTTGATCCGCTCTGGTCTGACTATTTGAATCAGACGTACAAGGGGAGTCTGTGTCTTTCTGGCGACGATCTCCAGCTAACAAACCTTGTCATCGCAGCAGGGTTTCAGGCTGTCTACGAAAGCAAGGCGGAGGCAAGGACTTATGTCCCAGAAACACTCCGAGAATACTGGAGCCAGCAGACCCGCTGGAACCGAAGTATGTTCCGTGATCAATGTCCCACTATTCGGTCTTCCATTTACCGATCACGATGTTCTGGTAACTGGTTTCCCCTAGTGGACACGTTGGTGCGAACCTACTTCCCCCTGCTGCTTGTCTTCCCTCCAGCGCTGTCTATCGTACACGCTCTCAAGCGAACGAGTGCACGCGATGGGATGACAGTAATGCTCAGCATGCTTAGCGTTCGTGCAATAATCACCTACTGGAATTCTAAGCCGGAGTTGGTCAGCAGAGCTAGGTACACCGTTGTCTACGGGGCCATCCATGTGTTCGCACTAGTTCCCGCTCGAATCCGGGCCTATCTGACCCGTGGAAATAGCAACTGGGTGACACGTCTCTAACCCGATTGTGGGTAAAATTGAACAAACGCCCCAAGCTGTCAAAGTTTGGGGCGTCCGCATTTACATGAATAACCTATCAAATTTCCCACAACAGCACTTCATGTTTCCCCTTGAAATATAAGGGTCCAACTGTCACTATTACCTATATCGTGTTTGTCTTACATTTTTAAATAACAGAAGTTCTTTTATGGAAAAGGATGAACAGTCGCAATGAAAAGTTATCAAATATCATCACAAACGAAGAGGTATATGTTCATTTCTGTAGTCGTATTTTCCATTTTTGTCGTTACCTTTGCAGAACTGGTTGACGAATTGCTAGAAAAAGAAATCCATCATTTTGATCAAATCATCATTCAGTGGATACACTCCTTTAGACCTAACCTTACTCCTGCGATGAAATTTTTCACTTTTTTTGGTTCCATTGATGCTTTAAGTCTGTTCCTGTTTATTTCTTCCGTTCTGATGATCTGGAAGAGAAAACATTGGGAGGCGGTTTTTCTTATTGTCGGCATAGGAGCAGGAGGTATTTTTAATTTATTGCTCAAATGGATCTTCCAGCGCCAAAGACCCACCTTTCATCGTTTAATTGAGGAAACTGGATTTAGTTTCCCCAGTGGGCATTCCATGGGATCATTTATTTTTTATGGCATGCTGTGTATGGTGGTAATTGTGTTCTTAGAATCCAAACCCGTAAAAGTAAGTATTATTCTCATAACCATTTTTCTTATTTTCATGATTGGCTTTAGTAGAATATATCTGGGGGTTCATTTTCCTAGCGATGTTTTAGCTGGATACGCAGCCGGGGGAGCATGGTTAACCATTTGTTTAATGGGACTGAGAATTATTTTGGAGACAAGAGGAAAAAATCGCAGCTATCATTTCTATTGGAAGAAGTAGTAATAAGGTGTTTGTCTTATCCCCTTTTAGATACTAAATTTTAATAATTATATTATGAAAGGTTTGTGAATTAAATTTAAAAGCATACTAGACGTAATTACAGATGTAAGCCGTCTGATCTTTACATATTCTATTTCTTATAGTTATTCGATCAATTATATGACATAAAAAACCATTTTCGGAAAAATAGATGCATAATTTGGATTATTTCACTAGTTGAAATATCTATTTTTTTTATTTAAAATATAAATACTAGCATACAAATTAAATTCTTAAAAATCAAATATCGATAAGAAGGATTGCGATGAAAGCCATCAATACAGTTTTTTCAAAAAAATTATTAGGTACAGCGTTGTTATTAGGCTCCGTTATATTCACTGCTAGCAGCCAAGTTTATTATGGAAGTTTTATCCAAAATTTTAGTCCATATCTTTTTCTACTCATTAGCTTTTCGATTACCTTGCTTTTTTTTCATCTTATGGACAGGTTATCATTAAAAAAATCTATCTCCATCACGAGCAGTCCAACTGTCTGGAAAGATGTCTTGTTCATGAATATTGTCTCTGCAACCATATTCATCTGTTTTTATATCGCTTTAAAATATATAGAACCTGCGGTAGTAAGCTCACTTGAATGGGGAATTGGTCCAGTTGTCGCTTTAATGCTCGTTCGTTTGCAGAAGCCTGAAAACAAATTAGGAACGCTCAACTTACTAGCTAGTTGTGGCGTATTAATTGGAAGTATCTTTCTGGCTTGGGCTTCATTAAGTGGTGCATCTGGAATTCTAGGCACTTCCCGTTCTTATCTGTTTATTGGTTTGCTTTTTGCTGTTTTCACTGGCATTGGAAATGTGTTGATAACCTTTTATTCCAAAAAATTGAGCGAACAAGGATGGGGTACTGCAAAAATATTAGCTCATCGATTCTATTTGGTCGTCCTCCTTTCTGGTCTAGTAGTTCTATACGAGAAATCATATTTGTTGATCAGTGTGACAGATATGATCGGAATTATTCTTATCACTATAACAGGAACCATTCTCCCGTTGTACTTCATGCAGTCAAGTCTGAAATATACTAGTCCTTTCTCTTTTCTTATTATTAGTTCGTTAGTCCCTTGTTTCACCTATTTGTTCCAATTATTCGATCCTAGAATCAACCTATCTTACTTTACATTAATTGGTGTAATCATTATCACGGTATTCGGATTTTTAGTTATCTTCAAAAAGGAAACTGAATAGGGGGAAAACAAGCATGTCAAAAAAAGTTGCTGTTATCATTGATGCATTCTCAACTGGACACCAATTAGGATCTTACTTTAAAAAACATAACTTTGATTTGATTCACATTGAATCAGCAAAAGGAATTCCAGCCTCCTTTAAAAAATACTATCGTTCAGAAGACTTTCAAATAGACATTCTCCATGAAGGAGATATCAAGCAAACGGCTGAAAAACTGAGAGCTTACCATCCACAATTTGTTATTGCTGGTGCTGAGACAGGGGTTGAATTAGCTGATTACCTATCCCTAGAACTAGGACTTGTCACTTGCAATTCAAAACAACTTATCGAAGCAAGAAGAGATAAATATTTAATGATTGAAACAATTGCTCAAGCTGGCCTTCCAACAGCAAAGCAATTGAAAACGAATGAACTAGACGAATTATTAAGTTGGGTTAAAGAAACCAATGACTGGCCAATTGTCATGAAGCCAGTAAAAAGTGCTTCATCTGACCATGTTACTTTTTGCTACACAGTAGATGAGGTTGAACAGGCTTTTCAATCTATCTTTGGTACAACCAATATGTTTGGATTAGAAAATCAAGAAGTTTTAGCACAAACTTTTGTTACTGGACAACAATATATTGTCAATGCAATTAGCTTTGAGGGAGAACACTTCATCACAGATATTTGGGAAGAGAATTTTATAGAATCTAGCGATAATAACGTGATGTATGACACATTTAACCTAGTAGAAAACCACGGAACCATCCAATCTGAATTAATCGAATATGTAAAGAAAGTTTTGACAGCTTTAGGTATTCAGCATGGTCCAAGTCACACGGAACTTCGTTACACCAAAAATGGCCCTGTAATCATTGAGACAGCTGCTCGTATGATGGGTGAATCATTTGATGAGCAAGTTTATGATGAAACACTAAATTATAATTTACCTTCCATCACAGCCGAGTGCTATATAGATGGTAAAAGCCTCAAACAACGTTTTGCAAAAGGATATCAAAAAAAGCAACACTTAGTAGCAGTATTTATGATTTCACATCATGCTGGAATGATAGAGAGCACAAGCGGCCTTGAACACATACGTTCTTTACCAACATTTGCCCAGATCCGAACAAATGCAAAAGTAGGCTCTATATTAGAAAAAACAACAGCTGCTATGTCTCATACAGGAGTTATTTTATTGGCTGGAAAAGATAGAGAGCAAATAGATAAAGATACCTTAACGATTCGAAATTTAGAAAAAGACGGAAAACTGTTTACTCTCACAGAATCATCGATTCTCATTTAGATTTATCGAACGCAAAAACGCCCCAAATCTTTTGATTGGGGTATTTTTGTTTATATAAAATCAATGTAACCGACTCTTTTCTATACAGAAGTCAGTTACATTAAGTCTAAACGTACATTTTCAAAATGGGATTACTATAACCCTTATATATTAAGGCAACTGAGAAGCTCCCATCAAATATTTATCACATTCTCGTGCTACTTCTCGTCCTTCATGTATCGCCCAAACGATTAAACTCTGTCCTCGTCGCATATCTCCAGCAGCAAACACTCCATCGATGTTGGTAGTGTAGTTCCCATAATCCGCTTGTACTAGGCTGTTTTTGTTATCCAAACCTAACTGATCCAACAACTTCTCTTCTGCACCAGCGAAACCAATGGCCACAAAGATAAGGTCAGCTGGCCATACTTTTTCCGTACCCGCCATTTCCTGGACATACACTTGTCCACTACTCTTTTTGATCACACGAGCTTCGATCGTGTGTACTTCTGTGACTTGCCCATGCTGATCACTGACTATTTTTTTGGTAATCACAGAGTATTGACGTGGATCTGTTTTAAATTTTGCTGCAGCTTCTTCATAGGCGTAGTCTAATGTGAACACATAAGGAAACTCCGGCCAAGGGTTATCTTCCGCACGTTCTTGAGGAAGCTGCGGATGTTTTCCGAATTGCACTACGCTTTTACACTCTTGCCGCAATGCAGTCGCAATACAGTCTGCTCCTGTATCTCCCCCTCCAATTACGATAACATCTTTACCTTTGGCAGAAATCGATAGAGGCTCATTGGGATCTAACATATGCTTTGTCGATTGGGTAAGATAATCCATTGCATAGTGAACACCTGAATAGGTTGATCCTTCTACATCCAATTTTCGTGGTTCTTGTGCTCCTGTGCATAAAATTACAGCGTCATACTTGATTAGAAGTTGATCGAGTGTGATATCCTTACCTAGCTCTTTATTGGTAACGAATTGAACTCCTTCTTGAGTTAACAGATCTACGCGACGCTTGATCACATGCTTTTCTAACTTCATATTTGGAATGCCGTACATGAGTAATCCACCGATTCGATCTGCTTTTTCCATTACGGTTACCAGATGTCCCGCTTTATTCAACTGATCAGCTGCTGCTAATCCAGCAGGACCAGAGCCAACTACCACAACACTTTTTCCCGTTCGTTGTTTAGGAGGCTGTGGAGTAATCCAACCTTCTTCAAAACCTTTGTCCACAATCGCTTGTTCGATACTTTTAATCGCTACTGCGGAATCATGCAACGCAACTGTACAAGAACCTTCACAAGGTGCAGGGCATACCCGACCTGTGAATTCAGGAAAATTGTTGGTCATCATCAAACGATTGAGCGCTTCTCTCCAGTTCCCTTTTGCCACAAGTTCATTCCATTCTGGGATTAAGTTGTAGAGAGGACAACCAAAACTCCCATTTACAAATGCACCTGTCGAACAAAATGGGGTACCACAATCCATACAGCGTGATCCTTGCTCCTCTAGCTTCCTTTCGGAGAAGGGGAGGTAGTATTCTCCCCAATTTTGTTGTCGCTTCAATGGATTTTTTGCCTTGGGAACTTCTCTTTTAATCGTTAACATATTTCTCCCCTCCTCTTAGTTGAAAGATGATGCTTGCAGGATAAGCGATTCTTCGTGTGAGATCTCTTTTTGTTCCAAAATTTGTTTGTATTCCTTTGGAATAACACGGATGAGATTTTCTCTGCACTCATCCCAATTTTCTAACAAATACTTGGCACTTTTGCTGCCAGTAAACTGTATATGCTTTTGTATCATCTGCTTTACCTGGTGTAACTCTTGATCACCAGAGACAGACTCCAATAAAACCATATCAAGATTACAATTCTGGCGAAATTCATCCTTACTTTCAGCAAAAGCATATGCAATCCCACCAGACATGCCCGCCGCAAAGTTCTTCCCAACAGAACCCAGGATCACAACTCGACCACCTGTCATATACTCACAACCATGATCTCCGACACCTTCTACAACTGCGTGTACACCGCTGTTACGGACAGCAAAGCGCTCTCCTGCAATACCACTGATATATGCTTCACCAGAAGTAGCCCCATAAAATGCTGCATTACCAATAATCACATTCTCTTGGGAAGAAAAAGTAGCCTTTCGGGATGGATACACGATCACCTTTCCACCAGATAAGCCTTTTCCAGTGTAATCGTTGGCATCTCCTTCTAGTGACAATGTTATTCCTTTTGGGACAAATGATCCAAAACTAACACCAGCAGATCCATAGAAACGAAAACGGATCGTATGATCTGGCAATCCATCTATGCCAAACTCTCTTGTCACTTCGCTGCCTATAATGGTACTAACAACACGATTGGTATTAGAAATTGGTAAAACAGCATGCACTGCCTGCCCGTCTTGCAGAGCTCTTGTGCTCAAAGGCAGTAGCCTTTGTAAATCCATCGTCGTCTCTAGCTGATGATCTCTCCCTTTATTCGTATAGCTGCCGACTTTTGCATCTGTAGCTGGACGATATAACAAGGAAGATAAATCGAGATACTTTGCTTTCCAATGCTGTTGCTGGCGAATTCCGGCAGTCAAGATATCCGTTCTTCCAACCATTTCTTGCAAAGAACGGAAGCCTAGTGATGCCATGATTTCTCGTACTTCTTGGGCAATAAATTGCATGAAATGTACAACATGATCAGGGTCTCCTGCAAAACGATCACGCAGTTTTGGATTTTGTGTTGCAACTCCTACAGGACAAGTGTCTAAGTGACATGCACGCATCATGATACAACCCAATACAACAAGCGGCGCTGTAGAAAATCCAAATTCTTCTGCTCCCAGCAGAGCTGCCACCACTACATCACGACCAGTCATCAGTTTCCCATCGGTCTCCAAGATGACCTGATCTCGAAGATTATTTAATAATAGGGTTTGATGTGTTTCTGCAAGGCCAAGTTCCCAAGGTAATCCTGCGTGTTTCATACTTGTTTTGGGAGATGCACCTGTACCCCCATCATGTCCACTGATCACAATGACATCTGCTAAAGCTTTTGCTACTCCAGCAGCGATGGTTCCTACTCCTGCCTTCGCTACCAATTTGACACTGATGCGTGCATCGCGATTGGCATTTTTAAGGTCATAGATGAGCTCTGCCAAATCTTCGATCGAATAAATATCATGATGAGGAGGTGGTGAGATTAAACCTACTCCTGGTGTAGAATTTCTCACTTTGGCTATCCATGGATTTACTTTCGATCCTGGTAATTGCCCGCCTTCCCCGGGCTTAGCACCTTGTGCCATTTTAATTTGTATCTCTTTGGCATGTACCAAATAATCACTCGTCACACCAAATCTGCCCGATGCTACTTGTTTGATGGCACTAGAGCGAGAGTCACCATTCTCATCTGCTGTATGACGAGAAGGATTTTCTCCACCTTCACCACTATTGCTCTTTCCACCTAAACGATTCATCGCAATAGCTAATGTTTCGTGTGCCTCCTGACTGAGAGCACCTAATGACATGGCTCCTGTTTTAAAACGCTGAACAATCGATTCCACGGACTCTACTTCTTCCAATGGAACAGATGGTAGTGGTGAATCAAAATCTAGGAGATGTCGTAAAAAGATTAACTGCTCCTTATTTGCCATCTCGGTATACTTTTTAAATAGAGAGTAGTCGTTTTTCCGACAAGCTTGCTGCAAGATGTGAATGGTTTGAGGCTCAAATGCATGAGCTTCACCTGTGCGCCTCCACTGGAAATCACTGCCGGGATCTAGGTCTCGTATCTGTAGGGCTAAAGATTTATATGCATTCGTATGTCGTAAAACCGTCTCTTTGGCGATAACATCAAGGGTTACTCCTCCGAGTTGCGAAGGCGTACGTGTAAAATATTTGTCCAGCACCCCTTCTTCAATTCCAATTGCCTCAAATATTTGCGCTCCCCGATAACTTTGTATCGTGGAAATTCCCATTTTGGACATGACTTTTACTATGCCCTCTGTTGCAGTTTGGATATATCGATCAACAGCTTCGCTCAACTCCATTTCTTGGAGCGATTGATCCCGAATCGCTTGATCCAAAGTAGCAAAAACAAGATATGGATTGATCGCGTCTACTCCATAACTGATCAACATCGATAATTGATGAACATCCCGTGGTTCTGCAGATTCTACAATAATACTCACTTGTGTCCTTGTCCCAGCTCGAACCAAATGATGATGCAGTCCAGCTGATGCCAGCAATGCTGGGATAGGTGCATATTGTTCGCTCATTTCACGATCGGAAAGAATCAGCAGTGTCTTACCTGCTTCAATCGCTTCATCTGCCTTCGCAAATAATTGATCCAGTGCTTCTTCTAGACTCATCTGTGCAACAGCAAACAGCATGGGGATAGTCTCCGTTTGAAATACGGAAAAAGTTTGATTGCGAATTTGCGTCATGTGCACATCAGAAAGAATTGGTGTTTGCAGACGAATTCGTTGACAATCTCGAGAATCGGGTTCCATCAAATTGCCTTCTGCTCCAAGTAACGAAATCGTAGAAGTCACCGATGCTTCTCGTATTGCATCAATAGGAGGATTGGTCACTTGTGCAAAAGATTGTTTAAAATAGTTATAGAGAAGCTGAGGTCTGTCTGAAAGCACAGCTAAGGGAGTGTCACTTCCCATCGAACCAATAGGATCTTTTCCTTCTGTCACCATTGGGAGAAGACTTTTATGCAGTTCTTCCCATGTGTATGCATGTGCTTTTTGCATAACAAATAAAGCATCATCGCTTAACTTAGGAGAAACTTGCCTAGCTGGAATATCTTCTAACTCCATCATATTTTGATCCAACCAACTACGGTATGGATGTTCATTGGCAACTTGTTCTTTCAACTCTTTATTGTCTATAATCCGCCCTTCTTCTAAATCAACCAACAACGTTTGCCCAGCCTGTAAACGTTTTTTATACAAAATATCTTCTTGAGCAATATCCACTACTCCAACTTCAGAGGAGAAAACGATATGATCATCTTTGGTCACACAATATCTTCCTGGACGTAAACCATTGCGATCCAAAATAGCTCCAATCTGGGTACCATCGGTAAATGCAATAGCGGTAGGTCCGTCCCAAGGTTCCATGACACTACTATGGTACTCATAGAAGGAACGAACAGGGTCAACAATTTCTGTGTTTTTCTCCCATGCCTCTGGAATCATCATCATCGCGGCATGCGCGAGTGATCTGCCTGATAAAACTAGAAATTCAAAACAATTATCGAGGATAGCAGAGTCTGTTCCGTCCATATCAAGAACTGGAAGAATTTTCTCCAAATCATCGCCAAATAGTTTCGAGGAAAAAGCCTTTTCTCTTGCAATCATGCCGTTTACATTTCCTCTTAATGTATTAATCTCTCCATTATGCAAGAGATAGCGGTAGGGATGAGAACGCTTCCAGCTGGGAAACGTATTGGTGCTAAAGCGGTTATGAACCATAGAAAATGCAGAAGTAAATGTTTCATCTTGAAGGTCAAGGTAGTAAGTACCTAATTGAAATGCAGTTAACAAACCTTTGTATACGATCGTCCTACTCGATAAACTAACGATATAAACATGATTATCCGTTATCTTTTCAAACTGTTTGCGAATCACATACAACTTTCTCTCAAATGCCAATTGATCTATACCGGCTGCACGTCCAATCACAACCTGTCGAATGACAGGAGCTGTATCTTTAGCAATCGATGTAAGAGTTGTATCATCGACTGGAACTGTTCTCCACCCTATCAGATGCTGACCTTCTTTTCTGATTAACTGTTCTAACTCTTGCTCCCACTTTTTCCGTTCATTTTCTACTTGTGGGAGAAAGATCATCCCTACAGCATAGTGACCCCGTCTTAGTAACTGTTCTGCAAACTGCTGCTGAAAAAAAAGATGAGGAATTTGCATTAAGATTCCTGCACCATCACCAGTACCATCATTTTCTCCACCCCGATGGTGAAGTTGAGTCAACATGTGAATACCTTGTTGGACAATTTCATGTGATGGCTGCCCTTTTAGATGAGCGATAAAACCTACTCCACATGCATCGTGTTCATGTTGAGGGTCATATAGTCCCTGTTTTTGAGGATAGTTAGTGAAAGTCACGAATCTTCTCTCCTTTTGCTTGGAATGGCCACATATCTCAAATTAGAATTATTTTCTTTAAATTTTATACTTATCTTATATTTCCAAAACGATGCAAACAATATATATTTAAGATAGAAATGATCTCGAAATGAGATGGATTTGATTAGAAAGAGGTTTTAGTATGGAACTAAGACAAATTCAATACTTTATCGAGGTTGCAGAACGACAACATATGACAGAGGCGGCGTTGGCTTTACATGTCGCTCAATCAGCGGTCAGTAAGCAGATCGCAAATCTAGAAGCTGAACTTGGAGTCCAATTGTTTATCCGCGAAGGAAGAAATATAAGAATTACACCAATTGGAAAGATATTTTTACATCATGCGAAAGCGGCTGTCCGAGCGATTACAAATGCAAAAAAAGAAATGGATGAGTTTCTCGATCCAGAACGAGGAACCATTCGCATTGGATTCCCTAGTAGTTTAGCAGCACATACCTTGCCGACAGTGATTTCTGCATTTCGCAATCAGTATCCACATATCGGATTTCAGTTGAGGCAAGGCAGTTATCTCCATCTCATTGATGGAGTAAACAAAGGAGACATCGATCTAGCATTGCTTGGTCCAATTCCTATGGATCAAAAGCAGATAGAAGGAAAAATCTTATTTTTGGAACAGATTGTTGCTTTGGTTCCTACGACTCATCCTTTGGCGTCTGAGCGATCGATTGATTTGCATGATCTACGCAATGATTCCTTTGTCTTGTATCCGCCTGGCTTTATTTTGCGAGATATTGTCATACAAGCATGTACCCAAATTGGATTTTCCCCAAATATCTCATTTGAGGGAGAAGATATTGACTCCATAAAAGGTTTGGTAGCCACAGGCTTAGGGGTTACACTTTTACCAGAAGTAACTCTGATTGATAATGTACCAAGGGGAACAGCAAAAATCCCTATTCGCAAACCAAACATAACTCGTAATGTAGGGATCATCACTCCAAAAAATCGTAAACTACCACCTTCTGAGCAATTGTTCTATGATTTTGTCACACGTTTCTTTTCTTTGCTCAATGATTTTAATAACTGAGCCTGTTGCATTATTCGTATCAAAGCGCAGATGTAAGTGGATGGAGCGTCCTTTGTGTTTTTGAACAACAGACGCGGAAAACACAGCGCGACTTGCCACTACAGTGGCATAGTGCGATTTGTGCCTTATGCACATACATCAAGCAACTTTACCCAGATTTCTCATTTATTTATGCAACAATCTCAACTATTAAGGTTAGTCGTTTTCAGGAAAGGAGTGCTCATATGTATAACAATCAAAATTCACTCATTCGTAGAGATGTTCGTTTACTTGGCAATATCCTTGGCGATGTTCTTACCCTTCATGGTGGAGAAGCATTATTTGAACATGTGGAGAAAATCCGCGAGTTGACCAAACAATTGAGAAATGAATTTAGCCCTGAACTTCTAGCAACTTGTAAACAAGAGATCGCACATCTAGAACCAACCATGCGTTACGATGTTATCCGTGCTTTTTCGATTTACTTTCAATTGGTAAACATAGCAGAGCAGAATCACCGGATGCGGCGTAATCGGTATCATCGACGATCAAAAGAAGGGGAAATCCAACAATTTTCCATTGAATATACCATCCAAAAATGGGCGGAATCAGGGGTAACAAAGGAAGAAGTGGAGCAAATACTTTCCTTTTTATCATTAGAAATGATTATTACTGCACACCCTACTGAAGCAGCTCGTCGTACTGTATTAACGATCCATAAAAGAATTGCGAATGAACTGATAAAACTGGATCAATTTGATGCGTATTCAGACGAATATGAGCAAATCTATCAGATGCTGTTCTCTGACATCAGCACCCTATGGCAAACAGACCCCTTGCGTAAAAGAAAGCCTACTGTATTAGATGAAGTGACTAATGGACTTTACTATATGGATCAAACCCTTTTTGATGTACTGCCCCGGGTACACCAAGAGTTGAAACGTTGTTTAACTCACTACTATCCCGATCATCAGTGGGATGTTCCTTCTTTTCTTAAATTTGGATCTTGGATCGGTGGAGATAGGGATGGTAATCCATCTGTCACTCCAGCTATCACTTGGCAAACATTAGTGATGCAAAGAGACTTGGTCATTCGAAAATATGAGAAAGCGATTGAGAATTTAATCCCTTATTTAAGCCATTCCTCAGAAAAAGTTAAGGTTTTACCTGCCTTATTCGAATCAATCGAGAAGGACAAAACAGAGGTAAATGGAGAAGATCTTGTTCAGGGAATATGGCGAAACAAAGAAGAACCTTACCGAATAAAATCTACTTATATACTAGCCCGCTTAAAACATACGCGAAAAAATCAAAAAGAAGCAGGTTTCTATTCCAGTCCTGATGCTTTTCTAGCAGATTTAAAACTGATCCAAGCGAGCTTAAACGCTCATCAAGCAGTTGGATTTGCTAGCAATCAAATCGATTTGTTGATCCATCAAGTAGAAATATTTGGCTTTCACCTTGTTTCCCTCGATTTACGTCAACATAGCGGAGAACATGAAAAAGCGATTGAGGAAATTTTAGATACGCTCCAAATCGCACATGGGTATGCTTCGCTGTCAGAGGAAAAGAAAATCGAACTGCTTACCGATTTGATCGCAGATCCACGACCTCTTACTTCAAGCTTTATGGATTACTCGGATGAAACCAAACAATTATTAGAACTTTTCCAATTGGTGATCCAAGCGAAAGAAGAATTTGGGGAGAACTGCATTGCCAATTATTTAATCAGCATGACACAAGGTACTAGTGATCTGCTGGAAGTGGTATTGTTTGCAAAAGAAGTGGGACTCTATCGACACCATCATGCTTCCCGTCTTCATGTGGTACCTCTTTTAGAGACAATTGATGATTTACACCATGCTGAAGAAATCATGGAAAAATACTTTCAAAACCCAGTATTTAAACCAGGTATTGTTCATGGCAGAGCGTATCAAGAAATAACGCTGGGTTACTCCGACAGCAACAAAGATGGTGGGATGATCAGCGCAAACTGGGAGCTGTATCGTGCACAACTACGACTTTGGAAATTAGCACAGAAGTACCAGCTAGAGGTAAAATTTTTTCACGGTCGAGGCGGAGCATTAGGCAGAGGTGGAGGTCCGCTGCATCGTAATATTATGGCAAATCCTCCACATACCGTACTCGGTGGGGTAAAAATTACCGAACAAGGGGAAGTTTTGTCCTCTCGATATGCGATGAAACCGATTGCTTTGCGCAGTTTGGAACAGGCAACTTCCACCTACTTACATTCTGTTTCGTTAGCACTGAAAAAAGAACAAGGTCAACTGCCGCAACAATGGATGGAAACGATGGAAACGATCTCAAATTATTCCTTAAAACAGTACCAAGACTTGGTATTTCATCATCCTTCTTTCCTTCCTTTTTTTCATGAAGCTACCCCTCTGCAAGAAGTTGGAGAGTTGAAAATTGGTTCTCGTCCAACCAAACGTAAAAATGGACAAAACTTTTCGGACTTACGTGCGATTCCATGGGTATTTTCTTGGACACAAACAAGATATCTCTTCCCTGCATGGTATGCCGCGGGAACAGGAATTTCTAAATATCTAGAGGAAAACAAAGAAGGTTTGGCTGTTCTGCAAGACATGTACCAAAACTGGCCTTTCTTCTCTTCCTTGATCAATAACTTACAGATGGCACTTTCCAAAGCAGATATGGTGATAGCTGAACAATATACATCCCTTGTTCATGAACAGGATCATGCCGTTAAAATCCATCAAATTATTCAAAATGAGTTTCATCTCACCAAACAACAAATACTTGCCATCACAGATCAAACCGAGTTACTGGAACAAAACCCAGTCATTCAGGAATCGATTATTTTACGCAACCCTTACGTCGATCCTTTAAGTTTGATCCAAGTACATCTTTTGCAAGAAAGAAGGCAAGCTAATGCTTCCCAAAATGAAGCATATTTGTTGGAACAAGTACTGCACACCATCAATGGCATAGCAGCAGGGCTTCGTAATACTGGCTGAAAACAGACCCATCCACTTACGGATGGGTCTGCCTCATTATTAAATAAGTCATGGGAAAATTCTCATCTTTTATTTTTCTAAGATTATATGAAAAAATGCTGGAAGCAAATGATATAATAACGACGTTGGTACATTCGTTCCTCTTCATTGGGAGAATCTCTTGAAGAACGTTAATTACTGCTATCAAATCTGGTGACAAAAACACGGATGTCCACGTTCTACTGTGGAGTTCCTTGAGTCTGGAGGACATTAGCGCAAAACCCGAGAATAGGGAAAGTTCTAAGGGTAAGGTTAAACGAGCAATTGCGAATATCGAAGCACTAGTAGCTAGTGCTCCAGCCATGAAGATCCTCAACACACATACAGATGCTTCTGGAGAACTGGCTGAAGCAAAGAAAAAGATGTAAATTCTCCTTAAACGACTGGAGTCTGGCGAAAACTTCGGTACTTCTGGAGCAGTGAACTCCATTAACACTCATATCCGAAATCTGCGCCGGCACTAGGTTTCCCTCCTAAATATCCATAAATGCGTGGATCTTTTAGGTGCAATCGAGTCTCTGAACGTACTGTTCAGAGACTCGATCTAATTTTCATGAGAATAAGCCATTTAAATATATTTAGGATCTCAAAAAACACATATGTCATATACTTACTTCAGTTATATTAATTCCGCTAATCTATTCTTTCACGCTAATCATTTTAACATTACATCTCTTCACTCTGCCAAAGTTATAAACAGAATATAAAATAATCTTTATATACTATTATGCTAAATAAGATGGAGGTGTATATTATCTATTAATCATCTCCATTTCCACAAAGAAATGAAGAGAGACTGTTATTCAAAAAGGAGACAGTATCATGAATCATCTGGCAAATACATTTCAACTAAAAAATTTGCATCTTAAAAATAGAATTGTCATGCCACCCATGTGTCAGTATTCTGTAGAGGCAAAAGACGGAAAACCAAATGACTGGCACTTTGTTCACTACGTATCTCGAGCAATTGGAGGAACAGGACTTATCATCATCGAGATGACAGATGTGGAACCAGATGGTCGAATTTCAGACTATGATCTGGGCCTTTGGTCAGATGAACAAATCCCTGCATTTCGTAAAATTATTGATGAAATACATAAATATGATACAAAAGTTGGCATTCAAATTGCACATGCAGGTAGAAAAGCTGAAGATGCTGTTGTACCGGTTTCTTCCTCTCCAATCGCTGCCAATAAACACTATAAACAGCCAAGAGCTTTGGCAACAGAAGAAGTAAGACAAATGGTTATTCAATTCAGAGAAGCTGCCGAACGTGCGATAAAAGCTGGGGTAGATACAATTGAGGTTCATGGAGCACATGGTTACTTGATCCACCAGTTCCATTCTCCAGGAATCAATCAAAGAGAAGATGAGTATGGAAAAGATCTCGCCTTGTTTGGGGTAGAAATAATCCAAGCTATCAAAAGTGTGATGCCAGAAGGCATGCCGTTGGTCATGCGGATATCTGCGGTAGAGTATATGGATAACGGCTATGACTTAGAGCATAGCATCGAACTATGCCGACGATACCAAAAAGCGGGTGTCGATATGTTTGATGTCAGCAGCGGTGGCGAGGGACCATCTGGTAAGAAAAAACCGGGAAATCACCCTGGATACCAAGTACCATATGCACGTGCGATCAAACAAGCTCTTTCCATTCCTGTGATTGCAGTTGGGATATTGGATGATCCTATACTTGCCGAAGCGACAATCGCAAACGAAGATGCAGACTTAGTTGCCGTTGGTCGCGCGATGCTGCGTGATCCTTATTGGGCATTACACGCACTTAAAGGGGAAGAACGTAAAAGTTTGATTCCCAAACAATATGAACGAGGATTTTAAGCAACATTTATCCTATTTCACCTCGAATCCCTTCTAGCTTTGTCTCCTAGAAGGGATTTCTTCCTATATCACATAAAAATCTAATTCTACCATCTAAAGTTATAAACATCAATGAATTTTCTAAAGAATAACTAATTTGGAAATTACATTATGCAAATAGAGATATTGGTGTATATTATGTATGATCCTTATACATCAATGTGGTGGAGGAATTTCAATGTTAAAGAAATTCAAACGGGTTTTAATCGGAAAACCGATGAAATCGAATGAGGCCCAGAGCCAAAAATTGAGCAATTATAAAGCTTTAGCAATTCTTTCATCGGATGCTCTTTCTTCCATCGCATATGGTCCAGAGCAAATTCTAATCGTCCTAGCTACTGTTAGTGTAATCGCTTTTTGGTATTCCCTGCCGATTGCAGTTGGAGTACTTATTTTGTTAGCTGCACTCATCCTATCTTACCGGCAAATCATTTACGCTTATCCAAATGGCGGTGGAGCCTATATGGTTGCAAAGGAAAATTTGGGAACTATATTTGGTTTGTTTGCTGGAGGTTCCTTGTTAATCGATTATGTTTTAACCGTTGCAGTGAGTGTTTCCGCTGGAACGGATGCGATTTCTTCTACTTTTCCAGAGCTTCATTCACATAATGTAATCATTGCTGTAGGATTAGTGGCGATTATTACATTGGTAAATCTGCGAGGTTTAACGGAATCTGCTTCTATTTTGGCTTACCCTGTCTATGCTTTTGTTGCAGCTCTCCTTTTCTTAATGATAACAGGTATTTATCAGGTAGTAACAGGACATGTCTCATCCCATATTCACCCCCAAGTCGGAACACCTGTGATGGGTATTAGTTTATTTCTTATACTAAAAGCATTTTCATCTGGTTGTTCCGCTTTGACAGGGGTAGAAGCAATATCCAATGCTGTTCCAAATTTTAAAGAGCCAGCTCCAAAAAATGCAGCATCAACCCTTGCAGTTATGGGCATCATTTTAGGTATACTTTTTTCAGGCATTGTATTTTTAGCTTATTGGTATGGCATAGCTCCAACCGAAAAAGAAACCGTATTATCTCAACTGAGTTCTTCTGTCTTTGGACGTAATATTTTTTATTATTTTATACAAGCAACAACCGCGCTTATTTTAATATTAGCAGCAAATACAGGCTTTGCAGCCTTTCCTTTACTTGCATTCAATCTAGCAAAAGATAAATATATGCCTCGAGCCTTTACTGCAAGAGGCGATCGTTTAGGGTATTCAAATGGCATCATAACGCTCGGCCTGGCATCAATGCTATTAATTGTCATTTTTGAGGGGAACACAGAAAATTTAATTCCCTTGTATGCCGTTGGGGTATTTATTCCATTTTCGTTATCTCAAACAGGGATGATCATCAAATGGATTCGAACAAAACCGAATGGTTGGATGGCAAAATTAACAATAAACCTTATTGGTGCTTTGATCTGTTATTTGATTTTGATCATCTTTTTTATCACCAAGTTTGGGCAAGTTTGGATGAGTCTGATCTTCATTCCATTAGCTGTTTTTATCTTCCATAAAATTCATCAACACTACATTGCAGTTGGCGGCCAATTAAAAACAGATATAACAGAGCATCTCATCAACATCAAAGATACAGAAAATGTGGTAATTGTCCCTGTAGCAGGAGTAACAAAAGTAGTGAGACAATCGATCATATACGCCAAATCCTTATCAGATAATGTTATCGCGGTTTACGTAGGATCAAGTAAGGAGTCTCTCCATGATATGCATAAGACTTGGAGCAAATGGAACACAGGTGTCAAACTGGTGACGTTGCTTTCTCCTTATCGAAGTGTACTAACACCACTGAGCCAATTTATTGATACCGTCAAAGCAAAAGCCGATGCATCGCATTCACAAGTCACCGTAGTCATGCCCCAATTTATCGCGAAGAAATGGTGGCACAGCATCCTTCATAACCAATCTGGCTTTCTTATTATGGCGAACCTAATCCGAAGAAAAAGTGTAATTGTCACCATCGTTCCCTACCAATTAGAAGAATAACAAAAAAGCCAAAACTTCTCCTCGGAGGGGAAGATAATTGGTTCGTTTACAAACTCCTGATGGAGTGGTAATTCGTAAACGAACCAATTATCAAAAACACCTATTATCAGCATAAGCTTTCTAAAGAATGAAACGCTGATTTATTAGAACTGATTTGCTTATGAAAACTTGAGGCTAATCAGTTGTTGAGCAGGATGCACTATTATAATCGAGATGACCATGTAACGAGAAGATTTGGAGAAAAACACGGCACTCCCTGGCAAATACAAGAAAAGTAAGCAGAGCACCTTCACTCTGGAGCATGGCAGGGATCCATCCGCTGGAGGAAAAAGCAGATTGGAAGCTCAATGATGAGCATAATATTATCTTCATGGATTTTGATGATAATACAAGTTCCACTACTCCAATTGCCAAATACTCGATTACCTATAAGGGGAAGAAGAATGAAGGTGACGCTTACGAGGTAAGTATTGGCTCCTCCAATCTAAATCATCTTCCGAAAAATGATCCGAAGTATAGTGCTTTCCATATCAGTATCAAAACTTGTAAAGGAAAACGCCTGATGATTAATTTTGGTGATGATAAAAAGATCAAGGGATTTTATGAACTGAACATCCCGCGATAAGATTTCCTATAAATATACGTTTTTCGATAAATGAAACAGCAATACATGATATGGATATAAAACCACATTCGATAGATGGATGTGGTTTTATCTATGCTTCCATATAACCGATAGCAAACCTTGAAAGGAGGTCAATAATAGTAGTGGTTTGTTTTTTTGAACCCCTGTGGTAACTATTCACCATAAAAAGGGATGGATCAACCGAATTCATCTCTTTCCCAACTTATATCTTCCCCTTTACTCCAAACCACTTCCCATAACCCCAATGCTTTATCCTGCTGTTCCTGTTTCTTTGGCGGTAAACAGCCGCATGGAACATCTTTTGAAAAAGAACATCCTCCTGCGATCAAAAGAAAAGCGAAACCCCCTGCTAACACCATCTTTTTCCCAATATAAATCTCACCTCACTCCTATGTAGTAAGCAAATCAAAAACATCCCAGCCTTGTTTTTCACACTGCCAACATAAATGCAAATTCTTCTTCGTCGGCTGCAAAAGCCTAATATGAAATTATTGTCTCGATTTTTACTATTGCCTTTTCTACTACCTCTTGTCTTGGAGCTTGCCTCATCTTACCCAGAGTATAGCAAAAACCTAGCAAATATTTCTTTTCGTTTAGTTCTCTTTTTTCCAAATCAAAATTAATATTTTTCAATTTGACATACTCAACCAAATAGTGTTAACTGTTTATATTATACAAAACATTGTTTTATATACTAAACATAAAGAGAGCGTTTACACCGAGAGGAGCAACAACACATGCAAATGAAAGCTAACCATTTGCGCTGGTTTGGCGTATTTTCGATTTTAGCCATTGTCATCTTCTCTTATGTAGACCGAATTAATGTATCTGTGTTAATTACCAATCAACATTTTTTAAACTATTTAGGCATCGCTGGAGATCGTGTAGCACAAGGGGAACTCATGACCCTATTTTTAATTGGTTATGGGATTGCTGCCTTTTTTCTCAGTCCTATTTACGAGACCTTTCTCGGTGTACGAAAAGGATTACTTATCAGTATTTTTATA
The DNA here is from genome assembly GCF_009831235.1 of Shimazuella alba. Lineage (GTDB taxonomy): Bacteria > Bacillota > Bacilli > Thermoactinomycetales > Thermoactinomycetaceae > Shimazuella > Shimazuella alba. The sequence continues at coordinate 146,461 of NZ_WUUL01000006.1, forward strand.
TGGGGATTTTTCACGATTATCTCTCCATTTGCAGGAACCGTAACGTTATTTTTACTCTTCCGGTTCTTTCTTGGAGCTAGTGAAGGTCCTCTTTTTTCATTGAAAACAATGTATGTAAAGGATGAATTTAAGGTAAATGAGCGAGGTAAACCCAATGCGATTACTTCTATGGGAGTTTCCATTGGACTAGCAATCGGATTTCCGATCATAACCTTTTTGATATACCAATTTGATTGGAAGATGTCTTTCTATATACTGGGTTTACTCAATCTCATTATCGGTGTCCCTCTTATTTATTTCTTTATTCGAACTACTAAAGCAAACAATACCAATCAAAACCATCATACGAGTAAACTTACTTTTCAAGGTTTAGGAAAAACGATGAGGTTGATTGGTTGGCTGTCACAGAACCAGCCATCTTTTATAGCCCTCATCAAGCCGATGAAACACTTTCATATGCGATAGATGATTGATGTAATCAGCCATCTCAAATAACAAAAGAACCGGAAATATTTTACAAAATATTCCATATAACTTAAACTAAAAATAGTTTCCATTATCTCTTCAGGAGGCAAAATGATGAAAAAGAAGCTCTTTGTTTCTTGTATGATGCTCAGTTTTTTCTTAGCACTCACTATGCCACATATGGCTTTAACAGTTAATGCGCAAGCATCGGCTGCTGGCTGTGTTACTGTCTACGAAGATATCAACTATGCAGGAAGATCTACCACTTTTTGCGGGAGCACTGGTTATGTAAGTGACTTTTGGAATGATCGCATTAGTTCATTTAAAGCTGATTGCTCCATGAATGCCATCACGGTTTATGATAATGCGAATTTCGATGGAAATTCGGAGTCGATACGCTTAAATGGCGGATGTCGGAAAATTAGCGATCTGACCATTTATAATTTCAATGATCGGATTTCATCTATTAAAATCGAGTAAGAAGTTTATACAGGAAAACAACCATCTGATATATTGTAGATGGTTGTTTTCCTAAATTTGTATAAGATGAAAACTTCACTTTTGCTTGATAGGAAGACGGAACAATGGATTGAAAAATGCAAAACTTATCAGGCAGAATAACCCTGATACGATTTTTTCACAAACCTCTACCCAGGAAATACAATCGTTTTATTCCCATGCACCAATACCTGATCATTCACATGCCACTTCACTGCTCTAGCTAAAACAATCCGCTCTACCTCACTGCCGATGCGGATCAGATCCTCTGGTCGATGCCGATGACTCACTCGATGTACATCTTGTTCGATAATTGGTCCCTCATCTAGTTCTTCGGTAACATAGTGTGCGGTAGCACCTATTAATTTTACTCCACGTTCAAATGCACGCTCATATGGATTTGCTCCCACAAATGCAGGTAGAAAAGAATGATGGATATTGATGATTTGATTTGGAAAAACATCAATCATACGTTTTGGAATGATCTGCATATAGCGGGCAAGAATGATCGTATCTATCTCTTCCTTTTTCAAATACTTCAGTTGTTCCAAAGCAGCTTCTTCTCTTATCTCTTTTGTCACTGGAATATGGTAGTAAGGCAATCCATATGGTTCTACCAATGGTTGGCAGTCCATGTGATTACTGATTACCATCTTAATCTCTGCATCCAACTCACCGATGCGCCAGCGCCACAATAATTCTTGCAAACAATGATCGTATTTGGAAACAAATAGAGCAACTTTCTTTTTCTGAGAAGATAAGGAGATTTTCCATTCCATCGCAAATTTTTCTGCTACTTGTTGAAATTGATCACATAAAAATACTTGCTTTTCTTCTAAATCATCCAATTGAAAAGTAATCCGCATAAAAAAGATACCATCTTCTCGTTCTATCGCATGTTGATCTGAATGTATAATATTTGCACCGTGCTTATGTAAAAACTCAGAGACTGCTGCTATAATTCCTACTCGGTCTGGACAAGAAATGAGCAGTCTGCCCACATCTTTTTTTACTGAAACGGATTTGAATAGATTCAAATTGGCACACCTCGTTTATAAACATGATAAGTTGACAACTCCACACGGCTAAAGTCGTGGGATTCTTGGGTAATCCTCAGTACTCCAAGGAAGTTTACCAAGCTTAGACCGTGAGCCCCACGGCAAGTAATCTTCTACCTTCTTGCAAAATGTTTTTGGCCGCATTGATGTCTCGGTCATGGTGCTCGTTGCAATTGGGGCATATCCATGCTCGCAGCTTTAGTTGCTTCACTTCTTTGTTTATATAGCCACAACACGAACAAAGCTGGCTGGATGGGAAGGATTTTCCTACTTTCACTACTTTTCTTCCGTATTCTTTCGCTTTGTATTCCAACATCGAAACAAACTCCGACCACGAAGCATCTGTGATCGATTTCGCCAGCTTATGATTTTTCACCATGTTCTTCACTTGTAAATTTTCGAGACAGATGACTTGGTTTTCGTACACCAGTTTCGTTGATAGTTTATGTAAAAAATCATGGCGGGCATGGGTGATTTTTTCATGGATACGAGCAACTTTGATGCGGGCTTTGTGCCAGTTAGAGCCGTCTTTTTTTCTTCGTGCCATCGCTTGTTGCACGTTTGCTAGCTTTTGTTCATACTGGCGAAAAAATCGATTTGGACTCCATTTCGTCCCATCATCGAAAATGGCAAAATCTTTCAGTCCTAAATCAATGCCAATGGCTTCTTTTCTCGCGGGAACGGATTGCAAGTAGCATCCCTCGCAAAGGATGGATATTTTGTATTTTCCCGCCCCGGTACGACGGATCGTAGCTGACAAAATACGACCACTTATTTCTCGTGATGGGATAAACTTTACCCAGCCTAATTTCGGCAATTTGATTTTGTTTGCCTCTATTTCGATGGTTGGTCTGTTATTTTTGGGATAGTTACACTGACTGGTATAAGCTTGTACCCGATTTTTCCTGCTTTTAAAACATGGGGCATCGTTTTGTTTTTGGAAAAAGCGCTGGAAGGCATCAGCAAGATGTTTCAGTGTGTTCTGTAGGGAAGTGGAATCGACTTCTTTTAGCCACACAAACTCCCGCTTTTTCTCCGTCAGGACGCGGGAACAGGTGGTATAGGTCAGCCCTTTTCCGGTTTCTTGATACACTTTGTTCCATTCGCCAAGAAAATGATTGAATACAAAACGGCTACAGCCGATAGATTTGTGGATCAGCGTTGCTTGTGCTTTGGTTGGTCGAAGACGGTAAGAAAATGCTTTATACATGGAATCACCTCCTCGTTGGAATTTTGCGAACATTATAGATCGTATGTTTGCTTTTTGTCAAGTATATCCAGAAATAGTCAGATCTCAAAGATGACAAAAGTTATCCCTCGTCTGACACTCGCTTTCATCCCACGATTCAAACCGTGGGTTTTCTCGCTCGCAATGTTATAAATATAAGGCAACACCTAGTTGAAGGATAATCCATGAGTGAAAGCAAAAAGGACAAGCTCCTTCGCAAAGCGATGAAGGCAGAAGCGAATGGACAGGAACTCGCAGGAGATGGTACAAAACTTCTCTTACTGGCGGTTTTTCCACCGTTCGCGCTGATCGCTTTTCTGGGCTTTCTCCTCTACCTCTGGCTTGCACAGATGGAAGAGAAGGAGGCACGTCGACTGCGGAAGAAGGCAGCGAAGCTGTAATCCTTTCATCCCCGTGTACCTTCACCAGCCCACAGGAGATCCAACTCCTGTGGGCACTACATGTTATTGGCTATACATAGCGGTCCACTATTTCATCTATTTGTATTCCATATGATTCACCATAATAGTTTAGATGGATCAATAAGTAGTATAACTGATAGATGGATTTTCGGTCATGATAGGCCTCTTCTAAGGGCATAATTTCCTGATAGGCATCATAAAAACGAGCAGAAAAACCTCCAAATAGTTCTGTCATTGCTAAATCTACTTCTCGATCCCCATAACTTACAGCTGGGTCAATAAATACAGGTACACCTGATGTATCCACAAACGAATTTCCACTCCACATATCTCCATGTAAAAGAGAGGAAATAGGTTTATTTGGCAAGAAATCATCCAAACGTGCAAATAATTTCTCTATTTTTTCTCTTCTTTTTGAATGCAGTAGTCCTTTTTGTTCGCTGATCTCTTTTTGTACCTGCAATCGATTATCGCGAAAAAAAGAAACCCAATCATCTGACCAGGCATTTGGTTGTGGAAAGATACCCAGGTAATTATCTTCGATAAACCCATAAGATGTATGAGTAGATTGGTGTAATTGAGCTAATTTTCGCCCTCGTTCCTCTTCTGCTTTTTCACAGATCTGCCCAGTGGGAATCCATTCTAACCATAACTGCCCTTCACTTGTAGTCTCTTCGAACTGAAAGTTGTATACCTGTGGAACACGAACGCAACAAGATAATGCCGACAATCCCAATGCTTCCTGTATGAAAAAGTTTTTAGGCACATTTGAATGCGCTTTCAAAATATACTCCTTTTTATCGGTCTGGACATACGTAATCTGATTGATACTTCCACCAGAAATAGATTTCACCTCACGAATAACAGTTGTATCTCCCAACTCAAGCAATGCTTCTTGCAAATGATTCAATGCAGATTCCCTCCCTTTTCTACCCCTTTATTTGAATATTGTTTATGCTACAATATCATTTATACTACTAGAGGGGTGACAAGCATGTTTGGTTTCCGATATCTCAAGACCAGCCCAACACAATTTGTACTGCATTACCAAAAAGGCAAACTTAAGCAAAGCGGAAAAGGACTTTCTTTCTTCTATTTTAAACGTTCTGCATCTATTTCCGTAGTCCCAATTTCCAGTAAAGATACATCTTTTATTTTTAATGAAATAACTGCTGATTTTCAAACGGTAACCGTTCAAGGACAAGTGACCTATCGAATCACAGACCCGGAATTAGTGGCAAGTATGTTAGATTACACCATCAAAGATCGTTCGAACCAATACATATCCGATGATCCTGAAAAATTAGAACAACGTATTGTTAATCTGCTCCAAGTACATACACGCACCGAAATACAAAAAAGATCCCTCAAAGATGCCATCCAAGTTTCTGATGAAGTAGGTCTTGAAGTACGAAAACAATTAACAGGGTCTGGAGATCTAGAAAAATTGGGAGTTGAAGTTCAAACATTAGCTATTTCTGCAATCAAACCAACACCAGAGATGGCTCGCGCACTAGAAGCAAAAGCACGAGAAGAGTTATTAAAAACAGCAGATGATGCTATCTATGAACGCCGTAATGCTTCGGTCGATCAAGAAAGACGTATCAAAGAAAATGAACTCCAAACGGAGATTAAACTAGAAGAAAAACAGCGCCAAATACGCGAAACAAAAGCAGAAGCCAATCTAGCGATAGAGATGAAAGACCAAAAAATTCGTGAAGCAAAACTTCAAGGAAAAGTAAAATTGGAAACCGAAAGGAAACTACTCGTCACAACTAGGGTAGAAAATGCGAAAGCAGAAGCGGATGCTCAGGCTTATGCCTTAGAGGCAACACTCCGTCCACTTGCAGAGCTCGATTCATCGCTCATCCAAGCACTAGCGATTCAAACAGGCGAACCACGTCTAGCGGTAAGCATGGCAATCAAAGAACTCGCGAAAAATGCATCCAAAATAGGGCAACTGAATATTTCTCCTGATTTACTAGAATCTTTGATGGATGAAAAACAAAAGAGACGATGAACTACGAAAAAATCGTTATTGTGACGAGAGAAACTCGACTTGATGGATTAGTCAGACGCTTTAATACCCGATCCCAAGCGAAATTTTATGTCAATCAAAGCTTAAAACAAGCTTCTCATTCACCATCAGAAGAAACGACACAAGACTTTAGCTTATTCGAAGCGGAACATCAAACTTATTTGTCCGCAGTAGAGACTGTGAAAGAACAGTTGCGTGAAAATTATAAACTGCAAGTGATCGATCGTTCTTTTTTACCAAATTATATTTTTTCTCCCCAAGATATTGTGGTGACTATTGGTATTGATGGATTGGTGGTCAATACGGCAAAGTATTTATCTGGACAACCACTCATTGCTATCAATCCTGACCCTGATCATATTGATGGCATTTTGCTACCTTTTCAAGTAACCGATGCTCGTGCTGCTGTTGAAAACGTATTCAATGGAAGAGAAACATACAAACGGATTACTATGGCAAAAGCCACGCTAAATGATGGACAATCTTTGCGTGCATTTAATGACTTGTTCATTGGGGCTGCTACCCATGTTTCCGCTCGATATCGTCTTGGATACCAGCAACCAAGTGAAACGCAGTCTTCCAGTGGAATCATTGTCTCTACTGGTGCCGGTTCGACAGGTTGGATTAGCTCTGTATTCCATATGGCAAACGGCGTAACTCGCTCTTACCAACCGAAAAGTAAACCATTACTAGCTCCAAGAGTCAAATGGGAAGACGAATCCCTCTTGTTTGCCGTCCGAGAACCTTTTGTAAGCAAGACAACATCTGCACAGATCGTCGCTGGTTCGATTACTAAACAAAAACCACTTGTCATCGAATCACAAATGGAACAAAATGGTGTGATATTCAGTGATGGTGTAGAAAGCGATTTCTTAGCGTTTAACGCTGGAACGACAGCTACGATTACGATTGCTGAGCAGAAGACAAATTTAGTAGTGAAATCATAATTTTTCTCATGTAAAACAGCCCAAGTGTATGCTTGGGCTGTTTTACCTTTGGCTATCCAGCTAAAGGTGGAAATATTAATGATACGTACTGCATATATGTCCATTTTTTATTTCTTTCATCAAGTACTTAATAAAATACGCAGCGACTGGAACCCCTAATAGCTAAAGCTAATTAGAGATACCAGTCGCCATTCCCCCATTTCTGGGAGGATTACGAATTACCCATTCTGGAGAATTCGTTCCCCGGTCTCCGCGTTGTAGTGGGCGGTGCGCCGCCCTGCGAAGAGAACCAGCTTGTCGCCATGCTGAGAAGCAAACAGCTTACCTCGTTCGTTACCTTCGCTGAAGCGGCCGCCCTCCTGTGGGTAAAGAGTGATCTTGCTGCTGTCAAGCAGCTCCACCTCCACCACGAACTCATCTCCATTGGGAAGCACACGAACGCTTTTGATCTGATCCAGCATGGATTACTCCTCTACAGAAGCGGTGTATGTGTGTCAGTTTGATCATAGCAAAAAAGCGAGACAAGGATTAGTACTTGCCCATCAGCTATCTCGCTAGAGAAAATCATATAATTACTTGAAGCGATCTATAAGTAGACGTTTTCCATCAGATGAAAGTAATGTTTATTCCGAAAGAGCTGCATCTCTGACTAGAACGAGAACTAGCTGCATCTCTCGTTTTATCGGCAAAATGGTGTATGAAACAAAATCATTTGAAGAAGTAATTAATTTATATTTACAAGCAGAAAAAATTGCAAAATTACATCCAACTAAGACTCTATTAACCGATTTATGTTTTTGTTATGAGAAAATTAATGATTCGGAAATGTTTCAGTCATATTCAAATAAATATTTCTGGTTATCTTACAACAATGACAAATGATTTTTCTGTGATTGACTTAGAGATATCTCAATTATATTTTCAATTTGAAAAACTATTTCATGAGGTCGGTGATTACTTTGTCTACTTACAAACATCTTCCCTTAACCGGTCCTGCTGATCCAGAACTCCCTTAAATATATTCACTTGAATGGTAAAAAAATCATCTGCTATATACTTTACCGAACCTATTTGTAATTTCCATGTACCATCTTAGTATATTGAAACACATCACAGACTAGGTGGTGACTCCATTGCACAATGTAAAAAATCATTTTTACGGAGCTGAACCCTATGATATCTAAGATTGTTAATATATAAAAACGGTTTTCCTTTCCACCTAAGTATAATACATTCCATTTTCTAATCGCCCCACCAACATATGGGTGATTTTTTCATTTCATATACCTTTTTCCTTTTTATCAAAATAGCTTGGATAATTTATCACAGATTTCTCCAAACAACATCATCGATGAAATGATTTTTTCTTCGTACTGTTGTAAGTGCCAGGAAATAAAACTATGCCTCATTTGACAAATTTTTTTTGCAGCGTTAAAATATGAATATGTTCATAAATGAATCCATTCATATTTTTGAAGGTGAATAATCAATGGCTGGTTTACGTGAAGATAAGAAACTTCAAACACAAACACGAATATTAGAGTCTGCAAAAAAGATATTTACTGAAAAAGGATATAAAAAAGCTTCCATGGCGGACATAGCAAAGAGTTCCAATGTCGGGGCTGGAACGATTTATAACTACTTCCCTTCCAAAGGAGCACTGCTGCTGATTATTTTTTCAAAAGAATTCGAGCAGGTACAAAATCGCAATGTATATAAACTGGATGCTGTTTTAAAAGGTGATTTAGTTGATACGATTATCAAGGTTTTAAAAGAGCTCACACTATCTCTAGATCATTATCCCAAGTCATTTTTGAGAGAAATCGTCCACGTATTAACAGAAGAAGCAGAAGAGAGCATCGATCTAAGACGTGTGTTATTTAACCTTGATGAAGAAATGATAGATTGGTTTACCAAGTTGATCAAAGAAAATTCGAAGTGTTTTCTATTTCCGATTAATCCTGAAGACGCTGCATACACGATATATAGTATCGCGATAACAGATACCATGCTCTATATTTACGATGAGAACATGTCCTGTGACAAATTATTAGAACAGATCAAAAAACATATTGAGTTCTTGTTTATGGGAAAACTCAAACAAACAGCTGGAGAATAATAATACGGATTTTTTGATTGCTGGGTACGGTTTCGAGGAGGGTAAAAATGCTAGAGTCAACAAGTATCAACCAACAATATGAACAAGCTTGCAGGGATAATATGAGAATTTTGATTGTCGGTGCAGGGATCGCAGGTATTACAGCGGCACAATTGCTACGACGTTATGGCAGACATCCCGTTTTAATTGAAAGAAATAAAGACAAAGGTCATCCAGGTTATATGTTGGCATTGATGCCAATGGTTGATCAGGTACTCGAAGACATTGGAGTTCGTGAATACTACCTGCAAAATAGCACTGCCCTTGCTCGATTCGGTTTTCATGCCCACACGGGAAAAATGCTGCGTATAGACCCAATGGATAACATTCTTTCCCGGTATGGTGACTACCGGGGTATTGCCCGCGGCAAGCTGATCGAAACGCTAACCAATGATGGTTGTAATGTAAGTTTCAGCACTACAGTCACCGGGATAAACGACTCTGCGACTGGTACCACCGTGAACTTTATCACCGACGGAGAGTCCTATCAACTTGAATTTGACCTTGTCATCATTGCAGACGGTATCCATTCGACCACTCGTGAGCTGATACTAGGTAGCAATACGGTCGAGATGGTAGACACCAAATGGGGTGGCTGGGTTGACTGGACTACCGAAGACACCAATATGGATCTAGGTGAAGAGATTTGGGGCGCTGGTTTTTTTCTTGGTATTTACCCTGTCAAAGGCAAACTCGGTGTCTTTCTTGGTGGTTCTCACAAGGACACAAAAGTAGGACCTGCCTCATTTGTTGAGAATGTACGTCGCAAACTTACTATCATCAATCCACGGATGGATAGCGCTTTAAGAAACGTTGCCAGTAGCCCTAATCCCTACTACTGGCCGCTTAAAGACTGTCGTTCCCCTAAGTGGGTCTTTGGACGAACCGTACTACTTGGTGACGCCGCCGCAGGATTTCTACCAACTGCGGGTATTGGGGCTGGAATGGCGATGGAATCAGCATGGGTACTCACTCGCATTTTACAACACTCCCACTTAGATACTTTAGCAGCTCAGCTTCAATCCTACGAGCAGATGCAGCGTCCCCGAGTCGAAACTGCTCAGAACACTTCCCGTCGTTTAGCGAGATTTATGTTTCATCGAAGCTGGACCCTTGCTGTTCTTCGCGGCATTGCGATGAAATTTGTTAGCGTTGAAGCGGCACTCAAACCCATCCAAAATCTTCTGGCCAACAAACCTAATCCCGACCATATTGCGTGAGATATCTCTGGATTGGAGTAGCATTATACTGCTATAAGCTCTAATATGTATAAGGTGCGTAACAATATCAGATCTATCGAGAGTTGCTACTAATGCGACCATCCATCTATTTTACAACGGAAACGAATTGCGAACGTTAACTACCCAAGAATCCTATCGTCAACAAGCAAGTAGATACAGATGGGTATTGATTGGTAATCGGAAAGGATTGCGATAAAATTAATAAATTTTCAATCCGTATAAATAAAGCTTGAATAATGATCCAACTTAGGCAGCTCCGCAATAGAGAGTTTCTATTTTTTATTAAGTGGTGTTGATTCACAAAGGTACATCCTAGGATAAGGATCATTCATTGTATTTATATTGTTCTGTAGATATAATGAAAGTGTTATTTTACACTCACAGATCAAGAGGAGAAAAGGTGACCAAGAACAAGCAGCCCAGTGAGGATCAGAAGCGCGCTCTCCGAGGTTATTTGAATGAGCTTGGTAACCTTATCGAAGATGCCAAGAAGCTCACAGAAAAGACCTTGAACACATCACCTGCACTCGCTAAAAAGGTGGACAAGATTCATTCGGCCATCTGCAAAATGAGAATCGAGGAGGACGTAACAGGTCATCTACTCACTATTTATTTCTTGCTGGATGGAGCACCTGAGATTGCGCCAAGTCCAGAGTACAAGTCGACATTGCCAGACATCATTCGGTCGGCTGTGAGTTCATGGGAACGTGCAAAACTTAATCTGGAGAAGCTCATTTCCTAAGTGATTTGTGAGGGTGTTAGCATTTTGTGCTAGCACCTGAAAAGATATATAGAGTATCCATTATATATAGCAAGAGAATGCTTACTTTTTTGAAAAAGGAAGATTCTCTTATTGTGTTAATAATCCTAGAATCAGCACCAGTAATAAACTCCTATCCTTATTTCTTTACATTTTTTATTATCTTTTGGACTTGTCTCGAACAAGCAAAGATCTTCCGATTATTTCAGAACATTATAAAATCATCTCCATATATACATATCAAATCCCAGCATTAACAATGCAAATAAATAGTATATTCTATTTTTTCTTATTCGAAACACATCAACGCGAGCCAAATGGAGATTTCCTTGTAAAAATAGAGTGAAATTATTAAGAACAGATCATCATTTACTACAGCATTTCTACTGAAAATAGGATGCGTCTTGACCAAAAAATCTACTAACGATCTGCGAATATATCTTTATTATCATAAAACTAAAACAGCCCAAGATATGGTTTATCTTAGGCTGTACTATGTAAATGTCGTTCTCGTTTAAACTAGAGGTTCAAAATCCCCCAATTGTTGAAGCTGCCGATGAAGTTGATATCCCCGATCAAACTAAAAGCAAATGCTGCTACCGATAATGTAAGTACTGTTTTCATGATGTACGCAACTTCTTTCTGGTTACGGTTTTATTTCATAATTAAACGTCTAGCAATTCCCAGTTATTGAAGCTACCGAGGAAGTTAACATCCCCGATCAAGCTAAAAGCAAATGCTGCTACCGATAATGTAAGTACTGTTTTCATGATGTACGCAACTCCTTTCTGGTTACGGTTTTATTTCATAATTAAATGTCTAGCAATTCCCAGTTATTAAAGCTGCCAAGGAAGTTAACATCCCCGATCAAGCTAAAAGCAAATGCTGCTACCGATAATGTAAGTACTGTCTTCATGGTATTTGCAACCCCTTTTTGTTAACAGTTTTTTTCAAACTAAACGTCTAGCAATTCCCAGTTATTAAAGCTACCAAGGAAGTTAACATCTCCGATCAAGCTAAAAGCAAATGCTGCTATCGATAGTGTAAGTACTGTCTTCATGATATTTGCAACCCCTTTTTGTTAACAGTTTTTTTCAAACTAAACGTCTAGCAATTCCCAGTTATTGAAGCTACCAAGGAAGTTAACATCTCCGATCAAGCTAAAAGCAAATGCTGCTATCGATAGTGTAAGTACTGTCTTCATGATATTTGCAACCCCTTTTTGTTAACGATTTTATTTCAAACTAAACGTCTAATACTTCCCAGTTATTAAAGCTGTCGAGGAAGTTAATATCCCCGATTAAGCTAAAAGCAAATGCTGCTATCGATAATGTAAGTACTGTTTTCATGATATTCGCAACCCCTTTATGTATATTTTTATAAACATTTTTAAATCCGGCTAAATATTCAATACATTCCAATTATTGAAACTATCAATAAAATTAACATCCCCAATTAAACAAGCAAAAGCAGCTATGGATAAAGTAAGTACCGATTTCATGATGTATACAACCCCTTTATTTAAACTGTAATTGTATTATATCAAGTCTGAATACCTTTTCGATATTTCTATATGTATATTTTGTAAACTATCCTTTAAATTTCCATTTTAAATATAAATAGAAATATACTTTTCGAAATAATTTTTTAGAAATTATTGTATAAATAAAGTTTCAACATGTTAAGAAATCGCTTGATGCTTGCGCACTACGGCACAAGTCGCACTATGTCACTTTCGTGGCAAGTTGCGCTATGTTTTCCGGGTCTGCCGCCCTATCCCACCCGCGAGCACCTTCGCTTTTGTATGGAATATTACAACAAACTCTTATAATCATGTTCTATTTGGATATTTCCCCATGCATTTATAAAATGACACTGGGGTAGACAATTAGATTGTCTATCCCAGTTTTGCTAATCCAAAAGACTAGCAGAACGAGACGATTATCGCTTACAGCGACATTCGTTTCGATGAGCAGTGATCGTCCATGCTGCATAAAAATCGCCCTTTGAAGACTTACACTCCAGCGGCACTGGTGTACAGTTGTAATCGAAGGTTGCCGTTACTGACCTTGTGATTCCACCCCAAGACACACTGTGGTTAGTAGCATTTATGGTGAGTTTCGGGGAAGTGCTCTGGAATTTGAGATGAAATGTGATACCACATACAAAGTTGTAGATGACATGAGTACCTGACTCCATAACTTCAAATCCGCTGCTATCAGCACCTGCAAGCGCAATGTCTACACGCCCTACGGTTACGCGTCCACCCTGAGTACTCATGGAGACCCTCTCTGTAGCAGGTACCTTCAACTTCTTTTTTAGAATAACAAAAAAACACCCCATCGTGAATATGGGGTGTTGTCTACTATTCGTGTGGATATTTTTTCATATCATTGGATTCATCCTCATGGTGCTCATCTTCTTCATCCGTTTGATTTTCGCGAGAAGTCAAATCGTGAAAATAAATATTTTCCTCTTCTTCTTGCTCGTTAGAAGAAATTTTGCTTCCTTTGGAAGCAGTATATGTTCGCATGAAACCACCAGCTAGATCAGACAACTTATAGGTACGAAACTTATCAGAGATATTGATCCCTACTTGATTAACCTTTCGTCCTATATCTTTTCCGACTCCCATGAGAAGAGAAGAAAGGGTACCTAGCCATCCACCAACTTTTCTACGTGCTCGTGGAGAAATGAATAAGATTACAACTGCGGAAATGAGTAACCAAATCAAAAAGGAACTGCCATTTGATCTACGTCTATAGGTATAGTACATGTTTCGTCACGCCTCCATTTCTTTCTCCTTATGAGTTTGCGCTAAATTTGCAACTCTATACGAACAAACTGAGTTGATTGCTTTCAGGTAATCCTTTTAAACAACCCATGCGCTGCAAACTCTCTACTACTGTACTGGAAATACGACCACGCCGCTGTAAATCTTCAATAGAAAGAAATTCACCAGCTTGTTGCGCTTCAGCTATTCCTTCTGCAGCACTTTCTCCAACCCCTGCAATCGAAGCAAAAGGTGGAAGCAATCCACCATCGCGGATCAAAAATTTATCTGCATGGGATTGATGAATATCAATTGGCAAAAACTTAATACCACGCGCATACATCTCTTGAGCTAACTCCAAAATCGTCATAAATTGTTTCTCTTTTTGAGAGGCTCCATAACCTTTTTCCTTGATTTCTTTCATCGCATTCGTAATAGATTGATACCCTTTTCCCATCAATTCGATATCAAAGTTGTTAATCGCTTTACTAAAATATGCAGCATAAAATGCTTCTGGATGATAAACCTTATAATAAGCAATCCAAATTGCAGAGATAACATAAGCTGCTGCGTGTGCTCTTGGGAACATATACTTGATCTTTTTACAGGATTCTATATACCACTCTGGTACATCATGTTCTCTCATCAGAGCTTCTTGCTCTTCTGTCAAACCTTTTCCTTTTCGAACTGCTTCCATAATTTTAAAGGAAGTCTTGTTTGGCAGTCCTCTGCGAATCAAATAGAGCATAATATCATCCCGGTTACAGATCGCTTCGGACAGGGTACAGACTCCGTTTTGGATTAATTCCCGGGCATTCCCAGCCCATACATCCGTACCATGTGACAAGCCAGAAACACGAGTGAACTCCCCAATCGTTCGTGGACGAGCAATTTCTAAGATACCTTGTGCAAAAGCTGTTCCAAACTCGGGAATCCCAAGCGTTCCTAGTGTCACACCACTGATATCTTCCGGTTTAATCCCTAGAGAATCCGTACTTTTAAACAACTCAATTACTTTTGGATCGTTTGTGGGTAGCGTAACAGGGTCAACACCTGTCATATCTTTTAACATCTTTAACATCGCTGGAGCTGTATGTCCGAGCAAGTCCAGCTTCAAAATCTTCCCACCGATCGCATTGTAATCAAAGTGTGTAGTAGTTACTGTTGATTTCATGTTGTTTGCTGGACGTTGGACAGGAGTAAAATCTTCTACATCCATCGTTTTTGGTACAACCATCAATCCACCTGGGTGCTGTCCAGTGGTTCGTTTTACTCCGATACAGCCGTTAGCAATTCGAGCTATTTCAGCTTGGCGGAAAGTACGATTGTTTTCCTCTGCGTACTTCTTCACATATCCAAAAGCGGTCTTCTCTTTTACTGTACCAACAGACCCAGCGCGGAAAATACACTCTTTTCCTAATAATTCCTCTGTGTAGGAGTGACATCTAGCTTGATAGTCACTGGCAAAGTTCAAGTCAATATCAGGTGTTTTATCTCCTTCAAATCCAAGGAAAGTCGCAAAAGGTATATCATGGCCATCTTTTTTCATTTGCGATCCACACTTTGGACAAACACGGTCTGGCAAGTCAAACCCAGTTTCAACGGAACCATCTGTCACAAACTCGGTAACAAAGCAATCTTGACAACGATAGTGTGGTGGTAGAGGATTCACCTCTGAAACACGTGACATGGTCGCAACAAAGGAAGAACCTACTGATCCTCTTGATCCTACCAAATATCCATCCTCGATTGACTTTACTACTAATTTACTCGAAATCATATAAATAACGGCATAGCCGTTACTAATAATCCCGTTTAATTCCGTTTCCAAGCGTTCTGCTACAATGTCAGGGAGTGGATCTCCATACCATGCATGAGCAGTTTCATAACATATTTCGCGCAATTCATCTTCTACACCCTCGATTTCTGGAGTGTAGGTTCCTTCTGGAAACGGATTGATATCTTCGATCTGATCTGCAATCAATTGAGTATTGGTAATAACCACTTCTCTTGCTTTTTCGCTACCCAGATAAGCAAACTCCTCTAACATTTCATCGGTTGTCCGCAGATGAGCCCGTGGTAGAGCACCAGTAAAACGCGCTCCACCCATTTGGTTATTGGACACGATCTCTCGGTAAATGGCATCCTTTTCATCCAAATAATGCGCATTTCCCGTTGCTACAACAGGTTTACCAAGTTTCTCCCCAATTTTCACAACTAATTTATTTGCTTGCTTGATCCGATCAATGCTATCTACTAAGCCTTTTTCCACCAAGTGTTGATTCATTTCGAGCGGTTGAATTTCTAGGTAGTCATAAAACTTAGCTACTTCTTCCGCATCTTCGGGTGTCTTGTTGAGAACCGTTTCATACAGTTCTCCTTTTTCACAACCAGAACCGATGATCAGACCTTCCCGATACTCTTCTAATAGACTCTTTGGAATCCTAGGCACTCGATAAAAATGCTCAATATGAGATAAAGACACGAGCTTGTACAAATTTTTAAGTCCCGTTTTATTTTTGGCGAAAATAATAGCATGAAAAGGGCGCAATCGATTGAGATCTCTGTTTTTGCTAGCTTCATTTACTTCATCTAGCTGAGTGATTTCTCTTTTTAATAGGAGTTCGATTAGTTTCCAGTGCACATGACCCGTAGCTTCTGTATCATAGATCGCGCGGTGGTGCTGCTCCAAGGTAACGTCGAATTTTTTTGCTAATGTATTTAATCGATGGTTTTTCAAGTCAGGAAAGAGAAACCGAGCTAATTCCAATGTATCCATCACTGGATTAGTGGCGATCGGATGCCCATTCCTGCGAAAAGCCGCTTGAATAAAGCCCATATCAAATCGAGCATTGTGCGCTACAATCACACTGCCTTCGATAAACTGAATAAAATCTGGTAAAATCTCGTGTAATTCTGGAGCATCTTGTACCATATCATCTGTAATTCCAGTTAGTTCAGTAGTGAATGCAGAAAGTGGACGATGCGGGTTGATAAACGTTTCATATCGATCGATGATCTTCCCTTGTTTCATCTTAACTGCTGCTAGCTCGATCATGACATCATGACTGACAGAAAGACCTGTGGTCTCTACATCAAATACCACATAAACATCGTCTTCGAGTTTTCGATCTGCTGGATTCATCACGATAGAGACACCGTCGTCTACCACATTAGCCTCCATACCCAATAGCATCTTTATGCCATGACTTTTTCCAACATCATATGCCTCAGGAAATGCTTGAATAACACCATGATCTGTTATTGCTAAAGCAGTATGTCCCCACTCTTTTAATCTTTTGCACACTTTGGAAAACTGTGAGAATCCTTCTTTTTCAAATCCATATAAACCATCCATGGCTGACATTGCTGTATGGAAATGAAGTTCTACTCGTTTCTCCTCTGCTTCATCCATCCGATAATCGTCCACTTTGGATACTTCTACCAAATCTCTTGCTGTCAATACAAGATCACGTGAAAAAGTATCATATTGCACAGGACCACGAATTTTGAGCCAAACACCATTTTTGATTTGACGTAATGTTGGCATGTCCTCTTTATCTGCAAATAATTTAACTGCTATCGAATTAGAATAATCGGTTAAGTAACAAGTAAATAATGTTCTTCCGCTTTTCAGATCCTTCCAATCAATCCCAAACACTTCTCCGGCGACGGTAATTCTCTTCTCTTCATCTTGAATCGAATCGATTGGCACCGGGGAATCTTGAATTTGATTTCCGAGTTGGATCTTCTCCACAGCAGGACCTTTGTCTTCTACTTTTGCAGCTTCTTTAATTTGGTTTTGGTAAAGCTCACGGCGAAGCACCTGTTCTTCCTGCTGTTTTTTTTCTTCATGCTCGGTTGTGTCAAGTAACTGTTCATCTGTTTTCAAAACTACTCTGATTTCCTGCCCTGTCAAACGACGATAGTATCCTTGTACCAGTGAATCCAATTCTTTTTGTCTGGCCATTTTTTCCATAAATTGATTGGGGAAAGTTATCTCCAGACTATTGGATACTATCTTCCATTTTGCTTTCCCTAACCAGCCACTAGAAGCAACGGCTGATTTCTCAGCGATTTGGGTTTTGATCCAATGCCAGTATTTTTCCATTACGACTTTTGTTTCTAATGGATCATAGATAAACTGTACCTTGGCTTCGACACTAGGCGATAAATAACGCTGAATCCTTTCTTGGACTCCTTCCCATATTTCGATCGGTACAAGCTCAGGTAAATGTATATGTATCATCCAAGATTTTTTTTGTAATTGAACGTTTACTTCTGTAATGAATGATTGGGTGAAGTATGCTTGATACCATTCGGAAGGGATTTTAGCGACGGAGAATAATTTTTGTAGAGCTTCATAGCCTCTCGACAAATCCCCCACATCCTTTTCTCATAGTAGGAATAAGTTTAACATTTTTCGCTTCAGAAGTCCCTGCATTTCTTTTTCGCAAAACACTTTGTTCTTACCTGATTGGAACAAAAAAATAAAAAACTTTTACATTCTCTTAGCGATAAATCCACAGCATTTTCATAAATTAATGATAAGCACTGCCAGATATTTTCTATGTCTCAAAAGATTCACGCTTATGACAAGGATTTGGACACAAACAATTGCTTACCTGATATAATAAGCAATGGACTACATCCCTATGAATCATAATGATAAAGGTGATACCATGTTAGGTAAGATTATAGCTGGCAGGTACGAGATACTAGAAGATATTGCTGGTGGCGGAATGGCTACCGTATATCAAGGAAGAGACACGATTCTAGATCGTATTGTTGCCATTAAAGTAATGGACCCGAATCTTGGAAAAGATGATGAGTTTGTGAAACGGTTCATTCTTGAAGCACAAGCAACAGGAAGATTATCGCATCCCAATATTGTGAATGTATACGATGCCGGCGAGGAAAACGGCTTGTATTACATGGTAATGGAGTTTGTAGAAGGCATAACATTGAAAGATCACATCATTGAAAAAGGCTTTCTATCGGCGGAAGAAGCAGTAAATATTACCATTCAAATCAGTGATGGTTTAGCTCATGCGCATAGACAAGGTATCATCCACCGTGATATTAAACCGCATAATATCCTTTGTACACCTGATGGCAGATACAAGTTAACGGATTTTGGTATTGCACGATTAGTAGATGGCGCATCCCATCTAACGAAAACGGGAACAGTGATGGGGTCTGTTCATTACTTCTCACCTGAACAGGCGAGTGGTCAAACTATATCCTATCCATCTGATCTATACTCACTTGGTGTAGTGCTGTTTGAAATGTTAACAGGATCTGTTCCGTTTGATGCAAAAGAACACATCTTGGTAGCAATGATGCACCTACATGATGAAGTTCCAGATCCACGATTAGTACAAGAAGATCTATCCGAATCATTGAAACAGGTGATAAACCGAGTACTGGCTAAAAAACCAGAAGAACGATACCAAAACGCTGATGAATTTAAATTTGCATTGCAACAAACTTTGTCTGATCCTGTTCCAGAATCATATCCAGAAACACATATCACCACTTCCTCCGATGAATATGAAGTGGAGTGGAAAAGGGAAACAAGAGAAACACAAAATACTTCTAGCAGATTGAAATATATGCTGATTGGTTTAGGAGTTATTCTTATTGTTTGTTTGGGATATTTTTTCTCGTCACCAGGTGAACCAAATGCAGACAATACAAATAATGTATCAACAGAGCAAACATCTACTACAACAAACGAAAAATCTTATATTATTGTGGTTGGTCTTTTTCAACATCGTGAAAACGCAGAAAAATTAGTAAAAAAACTCAGCAATCATCAACTAAATGCTACTATTTCCCCACAAGATTTAGATGGAAAACAACATTACCGTGTCTACCTTGGGTATTATACGGACAAAAATCAAGCAAATGATCAACTCGCTATTGTACAACAATCTGGTGTGAAGGATTCAAAAGATGCTTATATTTTACAAGTAAAAGCGCAATCAAAAAAAGGCGGTTCATAAGAACCACCTTTTTTTCTATGATTTTATAAACTCTGTGATTAAACACACAGGCTTATCGTCTTCATCATAGCCCCAATAAGTTGGGTAAACTCCGTGTCCATTGCCTGTTTGAAAACAAAACACATTGTAACCTACTTGGTTTAGCATTTTCTCTCCCCAAGTTCGATCATCTTTGTACACTAATTTCATCCAATCTCCATCATCTTCTACTTCATCTCTGCGAAAACGTAATAGTTTGGCTGTCTCTAAATCCATAAAACAACCAACACCAGCATCTACCGCATATCCATAAATCTGATCTTCTTTTAGCGCTCTGATATCTTGCCCTTTGGTAGTGGCTAGCTCCCACCGAGCTACTCTCCCATCACCAAAACGCAACATGGCATGAGCTACTTGTCCGTTGTCTTTTCCCTCAGAAGTAATACGATTTAAATAAACCGGATATCTGCCTTGCGGTACAACTTGTACAAACGGCTCGTATTCTTCTCCTAAAGGATATATGTATGGGTCACACGCCACAATTCGTCCTGTAGGAAGCAGGATAGTACCTAATTTTTGCCACTCTTTTTCCATTATATCTACGTTTTTATCTGTCTGTAAGGAAAATCGACTCATCAAACCCCTCCAATTTTTTTCTTATCATAACATAATGAGAAGATAATTAAATTTCAATCATATTTCATTACAATAACAGAATGTAAACGAAATCTTCGTATCTGATAAACTTTTAAAAGCATTCTCCCAAAACAAACTATAGTGATCAGGCTTGGAACATGCCTTATTCGATTGGATAAATATTGTGAATCTATCTGCCCCAAATCTCCCATTCTCATGGAGAAGTTGTAACAAAACTATCTCTATGTACACCATATTTCATGATCTATCCTCCTAGCTTGATAAGAAGTATCCCTCCAATCAATAAAACAATCCCAATATATTGATTTTGCTT
This sequence comes from Shimazuella alba, assembly GCF_009831235.1. Classification (GTDB taxonomy): domain Bacteria; phylum Bacillota; class Bacilli; order Thermoactinomycetales; family Thermoactinomycetaceae; genus Shimazuella; species Shimazuella alba. Next base: position 167,006 of record NZ_WUUL01000006.1, read on the forward strand.
TATTCGCTCTTTAAATAATATCCATCCAATAAGCACACCAAAAGCGATACTTAATTCTCTTGTTGCAGATACATACCCAACTGGTGTCGTTTGCAGGGCATATTGGGTAGCTGCATTCGCCCCAAAAGTAAATACTCCACCAATTATCGCTTTCCTTCTATGCTTTAAAAACACATCATAATAAGTCTGAAAAGGTTTTTGATCCATCATCACTTTCCCAACCAATATTCCAATAAAAACAATATACTTAAATAAAATGCCGGACATCATCGCAGCACCCATACTGTCAAAGGTTAAAGCACATCCATTGATTGCACCTGCTAAAAAAGCCCAGCCCGTTCCTGTTTGTATAAAAAATTTTCCGCTGAACTGCATGAGGAGTATCCCCGCAACCACAACCATGATCCCAGCAATCCCCCAGCCTGTTAGCGTCACTCCTAAGAGAAACGAGATAAGTGTTGACACCAATGGACCTAATCCTCTCACGATCGGATAAGCATAACTGAGAGGCAGTTGTTGATAGGATCGTGCTAATCCATAGAAATAAATCAATTCACATGCGGTGCTTCCCATCATGTACCAAGCAGCATGGATAGGAATAGAATGATGCAAGAATAAATATAACGCTAAAGGAAAATAGATTATTACCGCTATTCCTAAAATTAACGTAAAAAAAGAATCTTTCTCTTCGACTTGTTTGGAGATCGCATTCCACCATGCATGTCCAAGTGCTGCAATCACTAATAAAAACAAGATAAATCCAGTCAATCGATCACTTCCCTAACAAAATGTAATAAAGATTCACTATTTATATACAAGGTTATTTATATTATATATTGGAATTATATTTTAAAAATTAAATATCGAACGATCGTTTATTTTTTAAAATATATTATAACCATTAAAAATATATAATTTTTCCTGCTTATCCGTTTTGTTTGCAAATGTTACTTTCACATTCTTGACACTAATAAATCGCTAATATATTAGTGTGATAAAGTTTACAATGCGCAAAAAAATAGCACTCTACAAAGAAAGTTCTGATAAAAAACATAAGATAGAAAATTTTTTTTAAGAAAATTTAAAGAAAATAGTAGAATATATTTTATCTTTGTATTATAATGAAGTTGTCTCCCAATCCGAGGAGATTTCACCCGCTATTAGCTTAATGAGGAGCTATATAGTCATACTCCATTAGGAGGAATCATGCCTGAGACTCGCTGCCAGCACGGCGCCATCGGTCAGGGTGCCGGTTGCCCCGAGTGCGAGCGTGTTCGCCCGCCGAAGAGCTGATTAAAAGGCCCTAGTAGAGAGGATTGGGTGGATGTCACCGCACGATGGTAGTCATCCTAAGCCTGTACACTTACCTTGGTGATTTAGGTGTCATACATCTAAATATAAGCTGAGTGTACAGGCGACGTAAATAAACACATAACGTGTTTTCCATATAAACAAAAAAGACTAGTAGAGTACACCATTCTCTAGTCTTTTTTCTGTGATGAAATGATAAATCGTCTATAATGGATATAGAATGTTTGGTTTGCAAAACGAATGGAGGAGCTATGGCTTCAACTGATTATCCTTATGAATATGCGTCAGATCGCATTCCGATCAAAGTAGTCGTGGGGGCTTGGGAGATTCAAGCCTATACATTCATGGCTCAGGCAAATCGGCCTGATGTGACCTCATCTACTGATCAATACATCTTTAGACGAGGAAGCATCATCATCGGGAGGTGTACGCTGAGCAAAGGGAATACTCAGTCTATTCGAGTGAAGAAACCCATTCAGGTTTCACCGGGACTTACACTCACTTTTATGTGTTTGCCCCAGAAGTGACCTAAGCTGGACAGCCTGAAAAGGTTGTCCAGCGCGTATTTTCTGTCTTTCCAGTAACAAGATTATTTATATCCAAGGTCAAACAAACCGAATTCCTATCTCGAATGCAAATGATTTTATATCAATTTGTATTTTTTTATGCTTATTATGTAAGAATAGCCCATTTGGGTCATATCAAAAAATGTTTTTCCTTCTATAATAAAGAATGAAAAACAAACGGGAACTAATCTATAGGCGGGACAAGTTTATGCGACGAATCATACCATTTGTACTAATGATTACTGTTTTTTTATGTACATTCTGTATTCCTGATACTGCATCCGCACACACTCACCTGATAGACAGCAAGCCAAAACAAAATGAGGTGCAGCAAGAAGCTCCAAAGACAATCCAGCTTCACTTTAGTGAGCAATTACAACTCGATACGGTCACCATCAGCATCACAAATCCAAGGTCACAATCGCTACCTGTAGCTATCAAATTGGCTCCAAAAAATCCTTCCATTGTGATTGCATCTCTGCCACCGCTTGCAAAAGGTACATATACCGTTAAATGGTCTGTCCTATCAGGAGATGGCCATCCGGTAAGTGGAAGCTATTCGTTTGCTTATGGCCAGAAGGTTGCAACAACAGCTGGAGAAAGTAGTGTATCCCACCCTTTTCTGGCATTTGCCCTCATCTTACTCCGTTTTCTTAACGAAGGTTGGTTGCTGCTTAGTGCAGGCTTTATATGGGTTTCTTTTTTTGCGTCCAAACGAAGCCTCCCAAATGTTACGTGGTTTCCCTCACACCGCTGGAAATGGTTTCTTGCAGTTATTTGGTTATTATTACAGATTGGAATTTGGTTGTTATATGCTTCCGAGCTTCCTCAAAATCTATCAACCAAATTACTTTTGGAAGGCCAGATTGTTCAACTCAGTAAAATTCCATATGCAATGGTACTGATCTTACAAGTTTTGCTGTTTGTGTTATTGCTCATCCCAAATATGGTCCAAACATGGTATCTCTTTCTTTGGATATTGATTACCGCAACCTGTGCGTTTGGTGGACACCTATGGTCCAGCCCAAATATGATCTTAGCATTGACAGCACGACTTCTCCATATATGGTCTGGTGCGCTATGGCTTGGGGGAATCGCTTATCTCTTATTCGTATCGAACAGGCAACAAGCAAAAGTATTAGCTACGCTATCCCGTTTTCGTCCATTCTTCTCCCGAATGGCCTTCATCGCTTCCAGTCTATTAATCATAAGTGGATTTCTGCTAGTTATGATACAAACGAACTTCTCGGCGATTATCACATTTCAAACTTTTTGGAGTCGGTTTCTGGCTGTGAAAGTGATGCTCGTTATGGGAATGATCATCTATGCAACAATTCAAACAAGACAATGGAAAATAAATGGGGCTTTAGAGAGGGATTCGTTACGAACGGAATGGATTTTTGGTTTGATCGCATTACTACTCGGCATCTGGATGAGTCAAATCGCTTATCCAATCTTGCCTTCATAAGGAGAGAATAATGAAAAAATTACACTACTGCTTAGCACTAATCATCTTCTCGTTTTTTGGATTTGTAAAAATCGCTGATGCACATGTTACCGTATGGCCGAAAGAATCAACCGTTGGAACATGGGAAAAATACACCGTTCGTGTTCCATCTGAGAAAGAGAGTAGTACCATAAAAGTCCAGCTTAATTTCCCAAAAAATGCTACTGTGGAGACAGTACTGCCCGTAGCTGGTTGGAACTATCAGTTTGTAAAAGGTTCCGATGGCCGGAATACCGGTATTATCTGGACTGCAACGGGAGATGGTATAAAGGCACACGAATTTTTTGAGTTTGCATTTATAGGTGCAAACCCAAAACAAGCGTCCACCCTTTCTTGGAAAGCTCACCAAACATATGCAGATGGATCAGTAGTTGATTGGACAGGAGCACCTGAAAGCGACAAACCTGCTTCGGTTACCAACATAAGTGTAAAGTCAGACATCGATGAAGCCGATCATTCCACGATGAATGCGAACTCCACTACACAATCGACATCCGTTAGCAAATTTGAATGGATCGCAATAGGTATTGCTTCTCTGGCTCTTCTGCTTTCGCTCATCAGTTTGTTCCGAAAAAAAGCATAACAACAAAAAGTCGCTTCTATAGGAAGGGGCTTTTTACTTTTATAAATGGTAGAAGAAAAAAGTAAGTGTTATCATCCAAAGAAAAACCATTTGTAACCGATTCTTCTTCATTGATATACCTGTTTATACTTATACTATATATACTTAATAAAAAGGACACTACTCTACAGGAAAGATCGGAAAAAGTGCGTCGCTATTGGGTCATTCTCGTTGCTATCCTTGTGTCTTTCTGCGCGGTCGTGAGTTCGCTCATGGATTCCAAAGGAAGACATGTTACCGGAACTGCGAAGAATCACGAAAGCATTCTCTATGTTGAGGTCCACATAAATGATGGATCTTCCGTGGGATGCAGCGGATTTTTGGTCAGCAAGCAAGTCGCTCTCACCGCTGCTCATTGTCTCATTCCTAAATCAGGCGAGGTAGAGGAAGCATTGGTTGCGGTGATGGAGGAAGGCGGAAAGTATCGAACGCTGGGCGTTTCTCGATACTCGCTGAGTTCCAGGTACAATCCAACTACCAGTGAGTATGACTATGCAGCTCTCTTCCTGAACTCTCCCGTAGATCGGGAACCGTACAAGGTTGCAACCTATCAAGGAAATAAGGGAGATCTAGTTGTAACAGCTAACTTCCCGGGACACAAGCAAAAAAAGAAGCACTTAGAAATGTGGGAATACACGCTCATCGTAGATGAAATCAGGAGGAAAAACCATAACAAACTGCATATGATTGGTCCTGCCTATCATGGGCAATCTGGAGCAACTTTCTCTGTAAACGGAGAAAAAGTGGCCTATGGTGTGCTCTCCCAAGGGGACAATGGACCACTCTTCCAAACTTTCGATAAACCAGCTCTGAAAGAAATTTCGGAGTGGAAACGGTTGTCGAAGTAGTGTCCACGTGGATCAACTCAAAGCTATACCTCGGTTGATCCACGGGCAATTTATAGATTTGCGAGCGAGAAATCCAGCGGTTTTAATCGAGGGATAGTGAGCATCAACCAAAGGAGGATTTCCCCTCCTGAAAGTCTGACAATATTTTCAAAATACATCTTTACAAACGTAAGTTCTGTTGGTAGAATATCCCTAGTTGCTCGTTGAAAACAAGATAGTATATCAGGTTGTGCAAACCAATCGTTTTGCACGTAAAATGCTATACGTATGGAAAAACTAGACAGAATTGCGAAAACCAAGCCGTCTGTCTATGTTGATTGTAGCAACAAAGAACTCTAATTAACCGTGGGGCACACGGGGTTAGCTTGGTAAGGAAGTAGTCATCAGACTGCCGTCCCAAGAATCTCACAGCTTTAGCCGTGTAGAGTGTCAAATGCTGTCTTTGTAGGAACCTGAATAAGCAATATACGTAACTTTGCACTTGATTGCAACTCAAAGGTTTGCTCGCTTTCGGCCTCTAGTACAATAAAATCCTTTTCTTGAAACTCTGCTGCATCTTCTTCGATCCACCTACCATCTCCACGCAATACCAACGAGGCTAAACTATATCCCTCTGGAACAGTATGTTCATAGACACGATGAGAGTCCATTTGAATATCCCACATTTGTACATCAGCAGTTAAATCGATTGGGGATCCTTCTCCTATAATCGTTTTGATCTGTACTCCATTGTCTTCAACAGCAGGAAAATCAGTCGCATTATACTGGTGATAAACAGGAGATTTTTTGATCGATTCTTTAATAAATGGCTCAAACCAAATTTGAAATCCTTCCATATTGGGACCAATAAATCTTTCTTCATGCGAAACCCCTGAACCTGTCTGCATCACTTGTGCACCGCCAGCACCTATTATGCTTTTCGTTCCAAGTGTATCTCCATGCTCTGCTTGACCATTTATCATATACGTAATAATTTCAAATGCTTGATGCGGATGTAATGGAATATATCCTTCTCGATCTGCATGGGCCCAAGCCCAATAGAATAAAGGGCCTATCCTTTTCACTGCTGATCCTTCTCCAGAAAACCCAATTGGTTTTTGCTCTGTAATCTTACCTCCATCAAAACTGCCAACTGCTTGTTGATCTGGAGGATAAATTGTTATACCCATAAATACACCTCTCCGAACAATAAAATAATAACCAAACTTATGTGCTGCCTTCCAAAGTATAAACGATAAACTTACTTTTGTGAAGCTGCTCGAAAAAAATAAAGAAACGAGTGTTCGGATATAATTTTATATCCTTTCGAACGAATAACCAAAACCCACAGACCAAGAGTTTTGGTCTGTGGGTTCCATTTTTGGAAACCTTTTATTACTCCACTACATGAAGAACGACATCTATATTTCCTCTTGTAGCTTTGGAATAAGGACATACTTGGTGAGCAGCTTCTAACAATTCTTGGGCTGTATTTTTATCTGCACCTATAATTTGCACATCCAATTGAACAGCTAAAGCAAAACCGCCATCTGTATCTTTACCAATAGAAACATTGGCTGTAACTTTTGTACTCTCTACTTCTTTTAACCGTTTTTTACGGATCACGAGATTTAAAGCACCATCGAAACAAGCAGCATATCCCGCCGCAAATAGTTGCTCTGGATTGGTAGCTTCTCCGCCTGGACCTCCCAGTCCTTTTGGCATTTTCACCTCTAAATCAATAACCCCATCACTTGACACAACTCGTCCATTTCTTCCACCTTCTGCTGTTACTTTTGCTGTATACAAAGCTTCCATTTTTATACCCCTTTTCTTATTTACTTTTTCATGCGTTCATTTGTTTTCGTAATGATTGTAAGCGCACTAACATTTCCTTCATTTCTGCTAGCGTGAAACCGCTCTTCGCTAGAAACTCCTCTGGTATGCAATAAGCTCTTTCCTTTAGACTTTCTCCTTTTTTCGTCAAACTTATGAGTACTACCCTTTCATCCTGCTGAGAACGAAATCGTTTCACCAAACCGTTGTTTTCCATCCTCTTTAGCATAGGAGTAAGTGTCCCCGAATCTAGGTAGAGCCGATTACCTAATTCTTTTACCGTACACTCTTTTTGCTCCCAGAGTACAAGCAGCACCAAATACTGTGGATAGGTTATCCCTAAATCGTCTAATAATGGACGATAAAGGCCTATGATTTCTCTTGAGCAAGCATATATGGAAAAACAAAGTTGTGAGTCTAAGCGAAGCATATCGTCTTTTTTTGCCATCACTCTTCTAACCCTTTGAAACTGCTTCGTTGTTCCTATGTACCAGCAAAACAGCCACCTTCTTTGTAAATATATTGTTAACAATTTAATTGCACACAATCAAGTTAACACATTACAAAATCGTTGTCAATCTGTCTATTTATTTTCTCCACTGAGTACCCTGTATAATCAAAACAATTTTAAAAAATGAAAGATCACCCTTCGGTGATCTCTCAAGTAATTATTTTAAACTCGCTTCACTAGTAGAGGATAAATCATCTGATTGCTTCAACTTTATTTTTTGTAACTCGCTATCTATTTCATCCAAATTTTCCTTCTCTTCTATAGAAATATAATGATCCCTTAAATGTTGTAGTGCTAATACTTTTATATCAGTATCTTTCGTGGAAAGAGCATTTCTTAAATGTGTAATGCCTTTTTTTCTATCTATCGATAAAACATCCTGTTTAGTTGCTCTTTGGAGATATGCTATTCCTAAATTTACCTCGGTAGCGCTTACATCTTTGTCTGCAAACTGATCCAACATGAATTCGTAGATGATAATAGTTTGAGAAAGATTTCCTTTCGCTTTGACAAATTCTGCAAAAGAAACAAATTGTTCAAAAGTATGTGGCTCTGATAAGGAAATAAACCAAAAGCGATAACTAGAACGAATGATATAACAAAGAGCTAGTATCAATGGTAATAAATACGATGTCGAAATCGTGAGTACATATTCGGGTCTTGCAGGAAACTCTATGATTGCATTACTACTAATAAAATAAATAGCCACTAGAACAGAAAAGAAAAAAATCACAAGCCCATATGGATACAAATACCACCGTTTTGGTAAACCCGGATACGCAGGTAGTCCACCTGGTAAAATACGTGATAAAATCTTATCAATTTTTCTTTCCATATAAACACCCCTTATCTTTGTATACTTTGATTTACACGGAAATAGAGGTCAAATCATTATGAGAATATTGAAGTAATCTTATTTTATCATTTTTCAGCTAAAATTTATCTCTTTTTTTCCATATAGAGCCTGTTGCACTATTCCATACAAAAACGAAGATGCTCACGGGTGGGGTATCCTTTGTCGGTTAGGAGCGGCAGACGCGGAAAACATAGTGCGACTTGTGCCGTAGGTGCGCAAGAATCATGCGACTTTCTAACATGTTTAAACTTTATTTATCGACAAGCTCCGTATAAATAATACCTACTAAAGTTCATATGCAGTTTTGGTACAAAAGATCCTCTGAACCAAGTCTTTCCAATTAAAATCTATCTAATTACTGGTTTGTGATTCATATTTATAATAAAATTTAAATCATAATTTATTTACAACAGGATAAGGAGATATAAAATGGATCAATTTCATTTCAAAGTAAATCTCAAAGGTATGATTGATCTACTGTCCAACCACCTATATAGCACACCACAAGTTTTTATTCGAGAACTCATCCAAAATGGTGTGGACGCGATCACAGCACGCCAAAAAATAGAACCCGATCATAAAGGTGAAATTGGATTAGAACTATTTGCACCTAACAATGCTTATCCAACCTTATATATAGAAGACAACGGAATCGGGTTAACAGAAGAAGAAGTTCACCATTTTTTAGCGCAAATTGGACAAACATCAAAAAATAAATTAGATAACGAAGATTACATTGGTAGATTTGGAGTAGGTTTGTTATCATGTTTTATCGTCAGTGATGAAATTGTCCTTCTCACCTGCTCGGTGAAAGAGGACAAAACCATCGAATGGCGTGGTAAACCTGATGGAAGTTATACCATTAAAGTTTTGGAACAGAAAATGGAGCCTGGAACAAGGATTTATTTACAGAGTAAGCAAGGATTTGATTCTTACTTTAAAGTAGACCAAATTCAACAAATGGTTCGCCATTATGGAGAATTTTTGCCCTATCCAATTCATTTTTATGGCAATGAATCAATCCGACTAAATGCCGAAAAAACTCCTTGGGAGATGAACTCACAAGAAGCACTCCAATACGGAAAACAGAAAATGGATATCGAATACTTAGATGCCATCCCACTATTTTCTGCTACAGGCGAAGCACAAGGTGTTGCCTATGTTTTACCGTTTTCTATCCGCGTCAATGCAAAACAGCGACATCGCGTCTATGTGAAACAAATGCTTCTCTCTGAAAAAATAGAAGGAATATTACCTGAATGGGCGTTTTTTGTAACCAGTATCTTAAATGTAAACCAACTGAAACCAACAGCATCACGTGAAGAGTTTTCCAATGATGCGCGTCTTGAACTTGTGCAAAAAGAGCTTGGCGAATGTATCAAGCGATATCTGGTTCAGCTGACCAAAACAAATCCTGACTTATTTGAAAAAATTATTCAGGTACACTATGAATCGCTCAAGTTTTTAGCAAAAGAAGATGACGAGTTATATGCTCTTTTCATTGACTGGCTGCCATTTACCACATCATTAGGTCGTTTGACGGTGAAAGAAATCCGTAAGCATACAAACAACATTTTATACACTCCTAATATGGATGAATTTCGCCAGATCAGCCAAGTCGCAAAATCGCAATCCGTATGTGTGATCAATGGTGCATATGTCCATGACACAGAACTGATCGGAAAATTGGGTTCGGTATTCCCTGAACTGACTGTAGAACAAACAAATCCTAGTACTTTTATGTATCAATTCACTGATCTATCCCTAGAAGATCGTAGAAAAGCTTTTGATTTTGTAGAACTTGCAAATCTTGTTTTGCAACCTTATCATTGCACGGCTGAGATGAGAAACTATCAACCATCTGATCTTCCTGCATTATATACCACAAATGAAGATGCACTTTTTATGCGTACAACAGAACAAACCAAAGAAGAGACCAATGATTTGTTTTCTTCTATCATCGGACAACTAACGAGCAATAAAGTAAAGCCAAATGATGCACAACTATGCTTTAACTTTCAAAATCCAACGATTCAAAAAGTGATTCAATCCAACAACAGAGAACGAAATCAATTAGTTATTGAAATCTTGTATGTTCAAGCTCTCTTACTTGGAAACTATCCGTTGAAAAAACAAGAGTTTCAGCTATTGAATAAAGGATTAATTTCATTTATTGAGCAAGGGATAGGAGAATAGATAATGGTAGAGAAATTTGAAGAATTACTAGAACAGGCTTACTTAGCTCCTAGAGGAAAAGTAAAAATCGGATTGTTAGAAGAAGCTATTCGGATAGCAGATACTCATCTTGACATAGATGCACAGTTCGATGCTCGTATGGAATTAGTAGACACAGCGATTTTTTCTGGACATGGGGAAAAAGCAATTGTTGCCTTTGCATGGTGTCTAGCACAATATGACAAAAATCCTAATATGTACAATGACCATCAAATGATGTGGAATTACAAGTGGGTAACAGATCGATTACTTGAATTTCCAGATATAGAACTCCAAAAAGTGAAAGCCACATTAGAAGATTTAAAAAAGAGATTTACCCAAACTGGACATGGCCCTCACTTTTATTACTATATCAAGCAAGCATTAGCAATGCAGTTAGAGAAGACAGACGAAGTTCAGCATTATTATGAAAAATGGATCAGAGAACCGAGTGACTCTCTATCCGATTGTAGAGCTTGTACATTGGCAAACCAAACAAAAACCCTTTTATACTTAGATAAATTAGAAGAAGCATTGGCAGTCGCAGAGCCTATCTTAAAAAGAAGATTGTCTTGTCATAGCGTCCCTCATCGAACCTATGCTGACTTATTGCTTCCTCTTTTGAAGGCAAATCGCAAAGAGGAAGCAGATGATTACTATCAAAAATGTTATCAATTAATCTATAACCAAACAGGATTTATGGATACCGTTGTTCATTTACTCACCTATGCAACTATCACAGACATACCAAAAGCAATTTCTCTGTTGGAAAAATACTTACCTGAAGCGATTGATTCAGACGAATCCGCTGTACGATATCAATTTTATACCGTGGCTACTGTCTTATGGGATTTATTAGATGAAGAGACGAAAAAGACAGTCAAATTACCTGATACAAACAACATGACTCAAATAAACGAAGAACTAGTGCGACTAGCCAATTTATTTAATAAACAAAACAAAACAGATGTATTTACGAAAAAGATCGATCGTATTCAAACCGAAATTCGACATCTCCATCAAATAAAGAACTAGTATCCAAAATACCCTGACAGTAGTTGTCAGGGTAATTCTTTATAATAAAATGGTAATCATAAACTTGGAGGCGATATATATGTTTGTAACAATTGAGCAGTTTCGTAATGAATCGAAAGGATTATTGGCAAATACACAAAAACTATTTGATACCTTAACAGATGCATCTCTTGAACAAAAAATAACCAGTGACCATCGTTCGTTAGGACAAATCGCATGGCATTTAGTAGAATCTATCCAGCTTCTATCCATGGTAGGATTAACGTTACCAACTGCGAAAGCAGACGAAAGCCAATTAAAATCAGCAAAGTACATAGCCAATCAATACAAAAAGATGACAGAATCACTACTAAATGCAGTTACTACACAGTGGAACGACCAATCTCTACAGGAATCAAAAGAGCTTTTTGGGCAAGTATGGAAAAATGGGGAAACCTTACGTTTTACCGTCATCAATCATACCATACACCACTGTGGACAGATGACAGTCTTGATGAGACAAGCTGGTCTTTCGATCCCTGGACTATTTGGTCCCACAAAAGAAGATCAAATCGCACAAGGGAAAGTACCACTAGTCTAAGAAGCCCGGTAAATATGAGTAAGTATGGCATGTATGTGAAGTTTATTACTCATGATGGGAAACGTGAAGAACTGGCTCATACTTTGTTGCAAGTAGCAGAAATGATGGACTTGGTGACTGGATGTGAACTTTATGTGATCAACCAGTCCATCGAAGATGAAAATGTTCTATGGGTAACAGAAGTTTGGTCCAGCAAGGAAACTCATCAAGCATCTCTATCCATGGAAGACAGTAAAGACTACATTACGGCAAGTTTACCGCTTATCAAACATGTGGAAAAAGTAGAACTTCAACCATTAGGAGGACATGGAATTTAATACCTTCTAGAGGCTTTTGGATGTTGTATTTTATTCTTTATCTTTCCCATTCGAAAAAGGTTAAAATTCAGTAGTTTACCATACAACTGGACTTTGGATAGTGAGTTCCATTGTTATTTAAAGCCATCAATACTCCAGGACGAACTTTTCTAATCGTCCTGGTTTTTGATTTCATGGAGAATGATATAATTACTACAGATAAAACTATTCTGAATTGGGTCGGTAAAATGGATAACAAAAAGTTAAAAAGCAAAAGCAAATTCCTCAGTCTTATTCTACGGCACCAACCAGAGCTAATTGGTATAAAATTAGATCAAAATGGATGGGTTTCCATTTCTGCTATATTAAATGCTTGCAAAGACCATGGGAAACCTTTAACGATGGAAGAATTACAGTTTATTGTAGAAAATAACAACAAAAAACGTTTTGCATTTGATGAAAAACTGCAACGCATAAGAGCAAACCAAGGACATTCGGTAAAAGTTGATCTTGGTTATGAACCCAAATCTCCACCGTCCATCCTATATCATGGAACAGCCATACAACATTTAGGAGATATTATCAAAAATGGATTGGTAAAAAAATCACGTCACCATATCCACCTCTCCGTTTCTGCTGATATAGCTTTGGAGGTGGGAAAACGACATGGTGTTCCTGTTGTCCTTACTATTTATTCCTACCAAATGGAACAAGACGGCTATGATTTTTATGTCTCTGACAATGGAGTCTGGCTAACAGATCATGTACCTGCTAAGTATATCCTTCAAAAAGATCATTTAAAGAAAATTAGCTTTCACCTTTGAAAAAGAAACGGAATTCCCCAATTAGTTACTGCAATCCCAAATAATCACACCAAATCAACTTGATCTGGATTCACTTAATGATCAAGTTTTTTATTTGATAACATCGCTTCTATTGTTCGCTTAGTTACTTGCCATTTGTTGAGTTCTATCAATGGAGAAAAACCTTTTCACCTCACAAATACGCTAGTCCTTATCATGTTTCTGTTCTCCTACCCCAAACTTAAATACTTTTTCATAAGTATCAATTTGATCCAATGCTGATTGCATACTGGATCGATAACGGTCTTCTTGATCTTTGACTTGCTCCTCAGCTTCTGATTTTGGCAAGGGTCCTAGCAGTTGTGGAGGAATTTTAAGGGGTGTGGGTCTCTCATCAATTACCATTAGCCAAACATGGCCTAGTGGAGTGAAACGAATCTCCTCTTCCATCTCAGGAAAATGGATACATGCCTCTTCCTTAGATAAAACTTTATACACTTTTTTGGTAAGTGCACTGTATCTACTTTTCATATCTAACTCCTTTGTATCAATTGCTTTTAAACACTTTCTACAGTGCTTAATTTAATTCCTACTTGGATTGAAGAGAAGGTTCGTGCTTTACTCCATCAAACTTATCTATTTATTCGTCCTCTCGATCAACTGCGATGACTGAAAACTCTTCAGGGGTATATGAAACTACGCTACTGAAACTCGAACCAAAAGGCTTTAGTTACAAGGAAATAAAGCAAAAGGAAGTAAACAAATGCAGCTTTATACCATCTTGCAGTATAGCTATTGCCTAAGCTAGATATTCCAATGAAAGTATCAAGTATTATGGTACTTCTTTAGTGAGTTACTATTCTGTCTACAAGCTGAAACATATATATGACTGAATTGTTTATGTTTGTTGTTATGTTTTGCTTGCCAATCGCTATCAACGAATGCATGATGATCTTATCAATACCTTTCTATTCGTGTAAGCAGTTACCTAGAAGAAGAGTTAGCTTAATCAAAAAAAGAATTAGAAACAGAATAAAAGGAATACTCCCTAATTTCAATGAAGTACTCCTTATTTCACCTTTTCGAGCAGTTAAAATGGACTGGTAATAACTTATCTCTACATGGAAGCTTATTTTAATTTTCAGTGTTCACTATGAACAAAAAATGACTGATTGTCTCTTGCAAAGGTTTCAAAGGATATTGTCTTTTTACCTGTAATTTCTTCCGCCACGTGAGTTATTTCAGGTGTATATCCAAATTTATTCGATTTGATTATCTCAAAATTATCTAACATAGCCTCGATAATTTCATTTGCTATTCCAACTTGTTGCAATGTTTGCCGGAATGAATTAGATGGAACATCTATAAAATGAATTTTTTTTTGTGACATGAGAAAGAATATCTGCGTAAAAAAATATGCCTCTGATTTGCTCAGATAAACAATATAACGGTTAGATTGAAGACTTATAAAATTGAGTGTAGCCCACCACACTATGTATTTGGAGTGAGTGGACTACAAAATTAGTAGTGCATATTATTCCATGAAGGTCAGAATTCTTCGGACTCCACCTCGAATTCCACGTATCCTGTTCCGTTTCCATCTGCCGGCCACTGCCCGTTCGTTTCCTTCCCCATCCACAGGTGGAATCGGGGCATGTGCACGTTGAACGGGAACTGCATGGAGTGGGAATCGGTGAACTGCTCTGGCGGGATGATCAACAGCTCTCCGCATACCTTGCAGTCAGTGGTGGCACCGGCGAGCTGCCTGATCGTCCACTTCGGGTAACGCTTACGCTAGGAGTGACCACACCCGGTGGTGAACCTCGTACCGTACTGACGGCGCGTCGCATTGTCTCTCCTCAATGGTAACTACTATTCTTCCTATATTTTATTGATAATGAAAATCAAAAATCAAGAGTTAATCGACGAAATTTTCTATATTTTATATAACTCCATTTACGTCAAAAAGAAAAAATTCATTTTCCAAAAAATAAAGTTACCTTACACGATCAATACTTAACATTAACCATTAAACATATACTCTATTTTCATCTATGTGAACAATACCTTCGAACCTTTCTCTCTATCGGATCGTATACACAGATATTCAACGCAAAACGGTCTATTGCTCTCCATGCATCCCCCTATTTATTCCCATTCAACAAAAATCCCCTGACAATAAACGATCAGGGGATCAATCATACTATAAATAGATAGCTCTTTTCTCCTTACTACTTTGCTTTGCTAATTCTATGATCTTAATCGTCATCAAGCCTTCTTCTGCTGTTACTGGAGATGGTTTATTCTCAACAATATGCTCATATACTTTCTGATAATAAGTTGCATAGGAACCTGCAATCGTTTTCACTTTTTGCGATATGGTTTTCCCATCCTTGATCGAAGTCAGCAGTCCATACTTATCAGGGTCATCAGCACCCCATTCTTCTCCAATTGGCTTCTTTCCTGCTTTTAATGCTGCTTCTTGACTATCTAATCCGTACTTAATAAAACTCCCTTTTTCCCCATGAACAATATACTTTAAATCATGCGCTGGGACGATAGATCCTGAATGCAGGATAACTCGCATGGTATTGTATCCTAACACAACATGAAAATAATCGTCTGTTACAGCGCCATCTCGTTGATTGAGAACATCAGCCTGTACAAATTGTGGAGTTCCAAACAAATGTAAGGCTTGGTCAATCAAATGAGAACCCAAATCATAGAGGATACCAGATCCTTCCCCTGCTTGCTCTCTCCAACGATTTTGCACATCAGGTCGATAGCGGTCAAAATGAGCTTCATATGTTTTGATTTCGCCTAAAGTTCCTTCAGCTATCAATTGTTTAATGGTGAGAAAATCATTATCCCATCTTCGATTTTGATAAACACTGAGCATAAGATTTCTTTCTTTGGCTATTCTCACTAATTGCTTCGCTTCTTCTACTGTGTTCACCATGGGCTTTTCTAATACCACATGTTTTCCCGCAAGCAAGGATTGTTTTGCCATTTCAAAATGTAATATATTTGGAGTAGTAATAATCACAAGTTGAATAGAAGAATCATCTAGTATATGTTGGATGTTAGACACTACTTCAACATTACCTAGATCTTCATGTACCTTCTCTGGGTTAGATGAAAGAACCTTGGTGATCTCAAAGTTTTCCAATACTGCTAGCAAAGGCGCATGAAATACTGCCCCTGAGAAACCATATCCAATAAGCCCTACTTTTAGTATTTGCATAAACACCCTCTTTTCTTATCCATTCTCCTCTTCTCTATTCTCGGCTAAACCTGCCTTTAAAGCAAACAAAGCTGCTTGTGTCGATCTCGGATTTCTAATTTTTTCAAAATTGATGAAATATGATTCTTTACTGTTCCCTCACTAATATACAGCTTTCTTGCTACTTCTCTATTGTTAAAGCCACTTCCAAGTAAACGAAGTACTTCTATTTCACGATTAGTCAGCTGTTTTAATTTTTTATGCTCTTCTTTTGCTCGCATACTAGGTATTGTGTTGTTTTGATTTCGACCTGCTAGTTCTGCAATAATTTTACCTGTTACATCTTCTTGCATGACAATTCCACCGCGATACACACTATGAATAGCTTAAACGATCGCTTCTGAAGGCATATCTTTGAGCAAGTAACCTCGTGCTCCACTTTGTATGGCAGAAATGATCAGGTCTTTATCATGAAATGTTGTTAGCATGAGAATTTTTGTTTTTGGATACACTGCAAGAATTTGAGTTGTTCCCTGTACGCCATCTAATATCGGCATCCGAATATCCATTAAAACAACGTCTGGTCTGTGTTGTTTTACCAACTCAATAGCTTTTACTCCATTGGATCCTAGATCTACTACTTCTAATGTTTGTTCTAGATCAAGAATCATGGAGAGTCCTTCTCGCATCAGTCGTTGGTCATCTACAAATGATAATTCGGATCATCCATGAGCCACCTCCCTCTGAACGACGGGAATAACAACTCTTGTTTTAAAACCTTTCCCTTTTTCGGTAAAAAATGAACATGTTCCATTCAATTCTTTTACTCTATTTTGCAAATTTTTCAATCCAAATCCTTTTTGTAGATGATCACATCCAATTCCATCATCCCAGATATCTAATTGAAGTTGTTCAGCTGAAAAGCAGAGACGAACCCAAACACTTTTCGCATCACCATGTCGTTTGGCATTGGTTAATGTCTCTTGTAAGATGCGATATAAACCAAAAGTGTACTTACGTGACATAAAGGATGGCAAGCTACCTTTCGCTTCATAGGAAACCTCTAATTTTGTGAAACGGGAAAATTTTTGAATCAGTTGTCTAAACTTCGTATCAAGATCGGTTTCTGCCCAATTGCTCCTATCATTTTCCTCTATGGAAAACCGAATATCTCGATAAATGGAGCGAGCTAATTCTTCACTTGTTTTCATCATTGATATACTCTTTTTTTGATCTATCGATAAAAACTTCTAGGCTGCCTCCAATTGAAAAATAAGAGCTGTGACGGTATGACCAACTGTATCATGAATCTCACGAGATATGCGATTTCTTTCTTCCTGCATCGCAAGTTGTTCCACTGTATCTGCATGTTCACGCAGTTTTTGATAGGAATTTTCTAGTTCCTGATAGAGCTTCATGGTCTGATTTTTCATTTGGTATGCATAACGAATCAATCCTCCTGTCGCACTTGCAAATACGACAAAAGAATAATTGATGATGATTTGCATAGGAGGATGAAGCGATGGCTTTTCACGTTTGATTGAAGAACTCTCACAATCGAAAATATAAGTTCCAAAGTGAGCAATATAAAAAATATGATAGACCAAATAAGTATAAAAACATATTCCTGATAATACAGAAATACACCTAATCCAACTAAGCCCACAAGCAGAGGATAAGGAAAATCCGTATAAACATAAACAACACCAAAAATCAAGGATATCAGCAATTCGATCACAAATAAAATCCAAAATCCTCTTTCTATCTTAAAAATAAAAAAGTAGAAATGACATATACACAAATCGCCATTAGATTAAATATTACATTTACTTCGATAATAAAGAAATTCGCACTAGCCATACAAGTCATGACTAACATTGGTATGTCATCAACGTTGGATATGAATTTTCCAATATGCGTTCCATACTCATGATGAATAATCCTCCTACTACATATGAAGCAGAATAAATTGCCTCCCTTCAAGTGACAATTCCCACTCTTTTGTATTATTCTATATCAAAAGTCATAGGAAATTTTTCATCCTATGACTTATAGATTCTAATATCTCCCAAAAAATAGAATTCCAGCTAATCATCCTTACCAAAAGGTAAGAATTTGTAAGATTATTCAATGGTTTATCGTATTTATTTATACTATGATAACGTTGTACCCAAAAAGAGATGTTTTCGTATCCAATATCAAAGGATGCACAAAGCTCTAATAGAGGAAAAATCATTAATCAAGTTTTGGATCGCATACGTTTTTCAGTAGAACAGGGGAATTTCTTGGAATAGCTGATCATTCATAAAGTCTACTTCGGTTCGATCATAAATAATGAAGCAGATTGCAAAAGTGTGAAGAATGAAATCCCGCTAACATTGTTTCATGGGTAATTCTGTTCTTTCTTCCTATATTAGTAGCAGTTATCATCTTTTATTTGAATGGGTGGTTCTACAAAAATAGTAAGGCATATCCATCATACATATTAGGCATTCAACATTTTTAGTAGAACAGTTGCTTTTGCATTGGGAGTGACAAAAATCAATTCGCTAGTAGAGGTGTTAATCAAATGGAAAACTGGATTATAAATTTTATGGAAGAATTCGGATATTGGGGCATCTTCCTCATGATCATGTTAGAAAATGTATTTCCCCCGATTCCTTCTGAGATTGTCTTAGCATTTGGTGGATTTATGACTACAAAAACAGATATCACTGTTTTGGGAGTTATTATAGCTTCCACCATAGGAGCAGTAGCTGGTGCGATTATTTTGTATTATATTGGTAAATTACTTAATGTCGAAAGATTAGAGAGAATTGTTGACCGATGGGGACATATCTTACGCACTAAAAAAGAGGATGTACATAAAGCTAACAGTTGGTTTGAAAAATACGGCGTATGGACCGTATTCTTTTGTCGGATGGTACCGATCCTACGAAGTCTTATCTCCATCCCTGCTGGAATGAGCAAAATGAACTTTATCATGTTTCTTGTCTTTACGACCCTAGGTTCTATCATCTGGAATGCAGTTTTAGTAAATGTAGGAGCAGCTTTAGGAGCAAACTGGGAACAAGTTCTCGATTTTATGGGCGTCTTCCAAAATATTGTTATCGCCATCTTAGGAATAGCAGCAGTTTGTTTCATCGTCTGGTATATTCGAACTCGATACAAAACATCAAAATAACAAAACAAAACATAGCTAAGAAGTTTGTAACATCTATAAAAAATGTATAACCTAACTAAAAATCCTCTAATAGTAGAGATCATATGTATAATAAAAATCGCCTTCTTTTATAAGAAAAAGGCGATTTTTATTATACATATGATTATTCGTATCAAAAGCGCAGATGGAAGTGGATGAAGCATCCTTTGTATTTTTCAACAACAGACGCGGAAAACATAGTGCGACTTGTGCCTTAGGTGCACATATATCAAGCGACTTTATCCCGTTTTCTCATTTATTTATGCAACAACCTCATATGTTATTTATTTTAGATTAATCTCATTTATTTTCTTGCTACAAAACGTTCTTACGATAATAGTTTGTGTCAATACCAATAATGATGTGGTTTAAATAGTGGTTCTGAATACTTTCGCTTTGCATTTTTCTTTGAAGAAACTTTAGGTGGTCTTTTCTGATTTTTGTTTCGTGTCTCAGCTATACATTCGTCTGTCGGTCCAATCACAATTGTTTCTTGGTGTAGAGGAGCAAGTGTTTCTTTTAGTAGTTTTGGATCTAAGCAATACGTATGGGAGAGAACTTCTATTGGTGTTTTCGTCAAAAGATCAGAACCAAAAATATATTCTGGATATGGAGCATCAAATATAGCAAGTAAATGGGTATCATCTGTTGTCGCCATTTCCCAGTGCCACCACCCCTTTGGGATATTTGCTACTTGCCCAGGGGTTATTGGAATATCAGATCGTTTATTAGTAAATGGATTGATGAGTGAAACCAAAGCACTCCCGGAAATGCAGTAAACTAACTCCGCAGCATTTTGATGATAGTGAGGTTCTACCACTCGACCCTTGCTCAAATAAATATCAAGTAAAGAGTTATTTCCCAGTGTGTTTAAATTGTCTCTTCCTAATCGATTGATAAAATTTTTGTCATTACGTGTATTTAATCGATTTTGATTTATGTCAAAAAAGAATTCCAGTCCCGGTCTAGTATATTCTTTCCATGGATCCTTTGCCATATCAAGGCTCCTCTCCTCATCATCCTGTCTATGCAGTATATGTGGGGTGCATAAATCCGTGACAAATGACTAGGAAAACGAAAAGGTATACGAAGCCCCATAAGATATTCATATATTTTACCTGTATACTACCTATGAGAAGGAGAGAAAAAAATATGACATTTAAAGTATTTATTGTAGAAGATGATGAAATGCTGCTTTCCCTTTTAGAAAAATTTTTGCAGAAATATGGATTTGAGACCTTTTGCGTTAAAAATTTTGATCAACTTTTAATCGATTTTCGAAGCTTTCAGCCGCACCTAGTTTTATTGGATATCAATTTACCAAAATATGACGGGTATGAATGGTGCAAACAAATGAGAAACATCTCAAAATGTCCTATTATCTTTATTTCTGCCCGTGATAGTAAAATGGATCAAGTCATGGCATTGGAATATGGGGCAGACGATTTTATTACGAAACCCTTCGACTACGAAATCACACTGGCCAAAATAAAAAGCCATCTAAGACGCGCCTATGGGACGTATTCTGCGTTATCCCATCAAAGGATAATAGAATTAGATGGTTTGCAATTAAACCTTGATCGTCTAACCCTTACCTGGAAATCCAATACAGTAGAATTACGAAATACGGAAGCGAAAATATTGGATTTATGTATGAAACAAATCGATTGTATTGTCAGTCGTGATCAACTATTAGAAAACATTTGGGATGATCAAGCATTTGTGGATGAAAATACATTGAATGTCTATATCCGACGGGTTCGCAACAAATTAGACCAATTGCATCTAAATGGTGCGCTGCAAACGATTCGAGGAGAAGGATACCGATTGACACCTATCTGGAGGGAGATAATATGAAACTATTTCTTCAAGAACAGATCTCTCTGTTTGTCTTAAATGTACTTCAATTAAGTTTTATCATCCTACTTTTGTGGCTTGATGGATTTCATGAACTACAAAAATTGGTATATCCGATTTTCTTTAGTTTTTTCCTACTCCTTTTGTATCTTTGTTATCGCTATTTAACAAATCGTACTTTTTACGAACGATTATCTACTCCGGTTCAATCGATAAATACATTCAATAGAAAAGTACAGTCAAGCCCTCTATCACAAAGTTTAGGAAAATTATTAAAAGATCAGAGTGAACGATACAGAAAAGAACTACAATCGTACAAAGATCAACTCGATCAACATATTCAATTTATCAATCAATGGGTACACCAAATGAAGACTCCTTTGGCCGTCATTGATTTGATATTGCAAAATCTACAAAATAAGGAAGCGGGCGAAATATCCTATGAGTTAGACCGCCTAAAAAAAGGGTTGGATCTGGTTTTATATACCTCTAGATTAAGTGTTTTCGATCGAGATTTCTTTGTGGAAAAATTGAATTTGGAATCCATCGTACGAACAGTAACTTCTGATTTAAAAAGGCTTTTTATTCGAAAAAAACTGTTCCCACAGTTTCAATTGGAACCTTCTCTAACCGTTACATCTGATGAGAAATGGCTATCTTTTGTAGTCATGCAAATAGTCATCAATTCGGTTCGATACAGCCCAAAAGACAGCAAGATTCTTTTCCGTAGCTTTCATCGTGGGAAGACAACCGTTTTAGAAGTGATAGACTCAGGGGTAGGTATACCTGCAAGTGACTTACCACGTGTATTTGATGCTCATTTTACTGGGCAAAATGGTCGTAATTTTCATGAGTCTACCGGAATGGGACTTTTTTTAGTACAAAAAATTTGTCAGAACTTAAGCCATCAAGTTGAAATAAAATCCATTGTTTCCAAAGGCACTACTGTACGGATCTCGTTCTAAAATCCACTACCTTACCAAACGGTAAGATAGAGTAAGATAAATCATTGGTTAGAAAGCTTTATTTTCATTATGATACATACATACCCGAAAAAGAGGTGTACACGTGTCTATTCTTAGGGTGAATAAAATTTCAAAAGTATATGGAAAACAGCCAGTATTGGATCGTATCAGCTTTTCTATCGAATCAGGTGAATTTGTAGGAATAATGGGACCTTCAGGCAGCGGAAAGACAACTTTATTGCGAAGTTTAGGTACTTTGGATCGTCCAACGTACGGAGAAGTATGGATAAAAGATGAAAGTACATTTGAATTACAGCAGGAAAATCTATCCGTGTTTAGAAGAAAAAAACTGGGCTTTGTGTTTCAACAATTCGACTTACTAGATACATTAACAGTAGAAGAAAATATACTTCTGCCGCTTATTCTGAATAAAAACGATATTCCTTCTATGAAGCAGAGGTTGCAAGAAGTTACCACAGATTTAGGAATAGAGAATCTTCTTAAAATGAGGATTGACTCTTTGTCAGGAGGCCAAAAACAGAAGGCTGCTATTGCACGAGCGATCATTCATCGTCCAGATCTGTTACTAGCAGATGAACCGACAGGTAATCTGGATTCGAAAGCTTCACGCGAAATCATGGAGATATTCAATTCCCTTCATAAACAAAATAAAACCACTATCTTGCTAGTTACACATGACCCTGTCATCGCTAGTTACTGC
Source organism: Shimazuella alba (assembly GCF_009831235.1). Taxonomy (GTDB): domain Bacteria; phylum Bacillota; class Bacilli; order Thermoactinomycetales; family Thermoactinomycetaceae; genus Shimazuella; species Shimazuella alba. Next base: position 189,938 of record NZ_WUUL01000006.1, read on the forward strand.
GATCGGCTATTATTTTTAAAAGATGGCCAATTATATAATGAAATCTACAAAGGTGATGACCAAAAAGGGTTCTTTCAAAAGATATTGGATATGCTTGCGTTATTGGGGGGAGATAGACGTGACTTTTATACAATTAATTTTCCGAAATATGATTCGTAATTATTCGATGTATTTAGCTTACTTCTTTAGCTGTGTTCTATCTATCCTGAGTTTCTTTGTCTATACACTTTTTGTCTTACATCCACAACTTAGCAATCGAGTTGTCTTACAAAACGCCATTGAGTGGATGAATGGAGCTAGTTGGATTATCTATACATTCGCTATATTTTTTATCCTATATTCGATACAAATTTTTTTACAAAACAGACATCGAGAATTTGGAATATGGTTTATGCAAGGAATATCGATGAGACAATTTCGTGGAATGATTTTTTTTGAAAACTTATGTATTGGAATGAGTTCCATTCTAGTGGCAATCGTTTGTGGGATAAGTATAGAAAGGCTATTTCTCTTAGTCAGTACAGCAATAATGGATATTTCTCCTCTGGAATTTTATTTCCCATGGAAAGCAATTTTTATTACGCTTGGGGTATATGCGCTGCTGTTCATCCTTGTAGCCTATGCAGCTCCTTATCTCATGAGAAAGAAAAAAGTAACGGATTACTTTTATCGTCGAAAACAGGAAAAAAAAATGTCCTTTTTCTTGTCTATGCTATCCATTATTTTGCTTATGCTGGGGTATTACTTAACACTTGTCACGACAAAAACCAATATCTTCACTCATTTTTTCCCAATACTTCTGTCGATAGGAATAGGTACTTATTTTTCATTCACACAACTTATTCCTTTCATCTTCTCTCTTTTTAAAAAAAGGCTCCATTGGTATTGGAAAAAAACGAATTTCATTGCTATATCCAACTTATCTAGTTCATGGAGAAACTATGCTCCGATCTTCTTTATCATCACCATGATCTATACTATTTCTTTTTGCGTATTGGGTACATTGGCTTCATCTCAAGCATTAAACAAACAGTTTCGTTTGGACTACCCACTTGATGTCGGTTATATCGCAAACAACAAAAAACCGTTTCAATCGCAAAATATTTTACAAATCAAAAGAGAGCTAAGTGCAAGAGGGATCAATTACACCACATATCAAACAAACATAAAATATATTCCCATTAAATCAACCAAAAAGAAAAGTTATTCCGATATTCCAATTATCTCATATACCGACTACAAAAACATGGTTCTCAAATCCGGAAATACGGTTGCGGAACCTCCCTTAAACGAAAACGAAGTAATGAGTTTGTTGACATCTCAATTAGATGACTATCCTATTTATGATAAATATCAAGTAAGAGACAGCTCTATTATCTTGAATCAAAAGAAAATTGGAAAACATGTCACCATACCATGGCGATTATTACAGAACCAGGCACTCATTGTAAGTGATGCTATGTTTGCGAGATATTCTTCGTCTGTATCTGCGACATTTATTGGGTTTTACAGTAAAGCTCCTCTAGATAAAACTTTGCATTTAGGAGAAACGTTAGTTCGTGAAGGACGTATCATGCCTAGTGATCATAAACCTTACAGCATGATAGTAAGTGGAACTTTATACGAAAACCAAATCCACTTATTTCGCATCTTATTTTTTATTATGTTTCTAATTGCCATCGTTACTTTTGTCTCTTCTGGGAGTTTTCTATACTTCCAGCTTCTTTCCAAAAGAAAAGAGGAAGTGAACCGTTATAACATATTACAAAAAATTGGGTTGACTGATCGCGAATGGAATAGAGCTATCACTCGACAGCTATCGATTTTATTCTTTCTCCCCATATCCATAGCGGCAATACACAGCATATTTGTACTAGTAATCCTGCAAAAATACTTTATCGTATCCATCGTATCAGAATGGATTATAGTAATAGCAACATTTTTAGTAGGTCAATTGTTTTATTTCCTACTCATACGTAGGCGATACAAATGGAATGTACAAACAAACTATTGTAATTAAAAATCGATATCAATTAGTAGACTGAATCATCCCCTTTACGTAGGTGATTTGGTTTCATTCCAAATCGTATATACAAACTTGCTAACAAATAAGGAGGAATGAAGGATGAAGAAAAGACGAAATATTAATACTATTTTGGTAATATCAATCGCCTTTCTGTTTGCTTTTATCAGCCTTTATGCAATGATTCCACCAAGTCCCGATAAAAACGCTGACTTTGTTAAAAATTTCTCAGCTGATCGTGCCTTGCACCATCTCAAAAACATAGCAAATACTGCCCATCCATCAGGTTCCATTGAAAATGAAAAGGTGCGAAATTATCTCGTTGAGCAGTTGAGAGTATTAGGGTTAAAACCTGAAATAGAGCATTCCAATCATGCATCCTTATATCCAAAAATGATTACAGGTGGAGACATGTACAATGTGATCGCCAAGCTTGAAGGTTCTGGAAGTGGTCATGCGATCATGATGTCTGCACACTATGATTCTGTTCAACAAGGACCTGGAGCAAGTGATGATGGGGCTGGTGTAGCTGCGTTACTTGAAACCATTCGCGTTTTAAAATCGGCTCCCACTTTAAAAAATGATATCTACTTCGTATTTACAGATGGCGAAGAACAAGGATTAATGGGAGCTAAAGAATTTTGGACAGAATCGAAACATAAACAAAAAATAAATATGATTATCAATTTTGAAGCAAGAGGGACAAGTGGCCCATCGATCATGTTCCAAACCAGTAAAGAAAACGGTTGGATTGTAAGAGAATTTGCCAAAGCAGCACCAAATCCTGTTACTTCTTCGTTACTTGGAAGTCTATTTGAAATTATGCCTAACGATTCGGATTTAACTGTTTCGAATGAAAATAAGATACCTGGATTAAACTTTGCTTATGGGGATGGATGGACAGGATACCATACACCTAATGATAATATCCAACATCTTGATATTCGTTCACTGGAACATCAAGGACGAAATGCTTTAGAAATGGCTAAACATTTTGGTCAATTGGATTTAAGTCATACTAAACAAGAGAATGCTGTCTACTTTAACTTTTTTGGCCTAGTGATCTCGTATTCTTATTATTGGGTTTATCCTCTAACAAGTTTCATCGTATTTTTGTTTGCTATGGTTACTATCATTGCAGTAAAGAAAAATGCTGCTACTTATAAAGGCTTTGGAATCAGTCTATTGGCTATTTTTTCAGCCATCGTCGCTTCCATTCTTGCAACAGTTTTGATTTGGATGGGAGTAAATGCCTTATGGGCAGAAAAAATGACTCTATTTAGTGGTGCAATCTATGATAGTTCTCTATATCAATCGGCATTTTTGCTGCTAACAGTTGCCGTAAGCCTGTTCATCTGGAAAAAATTCCGATCCATAAATACATGGGAAATGACTTTAGCAGCTATCTTTCTCGGTGTAATCTTCCTCCTATTACTGACACAGTTTCTTCCTGGTGCTAGTTATTTATTCGCATGGCCATTACTTGCGTCCTTGCTTATACTCGGATGGGTGGTATGGAAGGACAAGACAGAAAGTATAGCAGATCAACCCTTGATTCTAACTCTGATGTCATGCCTTCCAGTCGTTTTATTTGTTCCACTTCTCAAGTTACTGTTTACCTTTTTTCCAGTCAGCCTTGCACCTTATCTCATGCTGCTGGTGGTGTGGCTCCTCGCATTGCTATTCATGCATAGTAAACTACTCTATCAATTGGGAAGATGGGTGCCACACACCTTAGTAGGAATGGCAATCATCGTGTTAGCAATTAGTTTCTTCCAAGCTAATCCTGGCTCTGACCGCCCGATTGATAGCAACTTATTTTATGTGGTAGATCAAGATAAAAAACAAGCAAAATGGGTTAGTTTGGAGCCTCCAGATAAATGGACAGAACAATATGTGACTGCAACAAACAAATCAAACATAAAAGAAATTCTTCCTTTTAACTATGACAAAGAAGCTTGGGTTGGAACTGCCCTTGTTCGAAATTACGAAATGGCAAAAATAAAACTAGTAAAAACGGAGAAAAAACAAGGAAAAAAATTCATCCATCTTCGCTATTTGGGTGGAAACGATATTCAAAACATGTATGTTTCAGTACCAGGTGGACGAGTACAGAAGGTAACAATAGGAAAAGAATCATTTGTCATCCCTAAGACAATGCAAACTTTTTACTATAAACAAACTGGTATCCCGAAAAAAGGTTTGGATTTGATCTTGGAAATAAAAGGCGAGAAACCAGTAGAATTCACATTTGCTTCAGAACAACATCCTGACCCCGAAATTCGCTCGAAGCGCCCATCTCGATGGATTTCAACTGGCATATTTGACGAAAGCATATTCATCACTGATCGTGTTACCTATTAGTACTATTATTTAAGTAATTTCACTGCTTATATTTATAAACTCTTTAGAAAAAGAATCTCCTTCTAATACAACATGCGAAGGAGATTCTTTTTTACACCCATTCAAACGGATGCCCAAGTCACACAATTCTTCACTAATTGCCTATAATCTTTTGGCTGAAAAGAATTTATATTATGATTGTTGTGGTATCAGTAGGAAAGACGATAAAATTAGCAAAAAGACGCAAAAATGGATTAGGTAATAATTTTACTGTCAAAATGTAAAACAAAATACGCCCTACTAGAAAAGGGCGTTTGATTTATTTAACCTCTCAACACTAGGAAAATGCTTTAAGACATAGCAATGGATATTGGTGTTTACAGAAAAACACTACTGCTTTTATACCTTCACACCTCTAAACCAAACACATCTTTATAAATCTCTTTTATTTTCTCTGTATCTATGATTTGTTTCTTTTTATGCATTCCGTCCAAAATTGTTAATGATCGATCACGTAACGTGACCCTGCCTAGTTCCGTAACCTTCATCATAACAGGAACTTTATTAAACGAAGAGTCTTTGCTGTACTGTGTGAACTCACAAACTGTTTTAAAGTCATCTATCTTTCTTTCCACTTGTGGAAACTTATAGAGCATAGTCCAATCCGCGTCTTCTTTTTTTCTAAAATCAATGTATCTGGTTCTTCCCTAAATGGTTTAACACGATAATAGGCGTTTAGTATGTGTATCTCTTCCCCGGTTAACGGAATTGGTTTACTGGGAGTATTTCCGCCAAATCCAACATCGACTAAATAATAAACTTCGTTTAAACAAACAATATTCGTCAGATGTGACCCTTGTTTAAACCATGAGCCATTCAAATATACAGTAGCTGCACGCATGGATACAGCAAATCCAAGTTCTTGGAGGAAGAAATGAAAAAGTCCATTTAACTCATAGCAAACTCCTCCTCTTTGATGGTTTACAATTTTTTGATAGAGATGATTGATATCAAAAGATAAAGGAATGCCCTGTATAATATCTAAATTTTCAAAAGGAATATGGGTTACATGGTTTTCTTGTATTTGTGCTAAGTCTTCTAAGCTATTTTTTATATTCCCTGTTACACCAATTCGGGTTAAATAATTTTTGATGTCCATTTCGAGTTACCTCCTTGATTTGGTAATAATCTGACAAAATACTTTGACTTAAATTCATGAGATGTATTTCCTATACGATCGTGTTCTTTTCACTATGAATGGATAATTGTAAACAACTATTGTCTTTCGGTTAAACACGTGACTATATGGTAACTAATTCGATAGTACGTTACCATATAGTCACATGTCAAGAGGAAATGAAACTTTTTTATCCGATTCGATACTCAAGAGTAATCTTATTTCATTAGCTCTAAAAGAGCCCTGTAGTTGATTTAAAAGATTTCTCCGCTTCCTGTAAGGAATTAAAAAACACCTTCACACTAGAATGATGAGAAGGTGTTCCGTCGCAAAAAGTACGATATCAAAGGAAGTATTGGTATATCTTCCAACATAGTATTTTTCCAGATTTCTCGATTGACATATCTCTGAAGATACTTTTTCCAGTTCTTCTTTGTTTACTCATGGTTTGAATTTTCTTGACTGGTATGTTGCTTAATGAGATCAATGGTGTGGTAGAGTAAGCTCTTATCTCCCCATTGCCCATGTCCTGCTATAACAGTTTTGACATTAGGATACTTGTCTATTACCTTCTGAACAGAATCATCCCATTGTTCAACATTTGCATCAGACAAATTTCCAAGATCTTTTGCTCCTAATGCTTTGATAAAACATCCACCAAATAATATTTGATGTTGGGGTAGCCATACCGTAATGTTATCTTGGGAATGACCTTCTCCAGGATAAAAGGCTTCTATTACTGTGTCTCCTACTTTCATCACTGGTTTTGCATCAAGTGTGGGGTTAGGAGAAGGATATCCGCGTTCTTTCGCAAGTTTTGCTGTCAAAAACGTACTACGTACATCGATCCCCTGATCCAGTAACGCCTGAATGCCACCAATGCTATCATCATGTGCATGAGTAACGAGTGCCATCACAACTTTTTTCTTCAGATGTTTTTCGATCATCTCTAATAACTCTTCTGTTTTTGCGTGATTTTCCAATGTATCCCATGCTGTATCAACCAAGACTACCCCTTTGGAAGTAGAAACAACTAACCCATTGTGGTCAACAGTTGTGCCATTGTAATCATTATAGGATGTGTGTGCCCATACTTTATCATTCAACTGAGTTAATACAATCGTCTTATCTGCGTTGGTAATTTGAGTAGGAGACGATTTTTTAGATGAAGACACTGCTTGATCCTTCACTTGATTTGGACTCGTTGGTTGCTTTTGTTTTTCCTCAGCGCTAATTTGCAATGTTCCGTTTGAAAAGAGTATCAAACCTATCAAAACGCTTAATGCGATTAGTCCAACACCCACACCTTTTAACATTCTTTTATTTTTCAAGATAAACAATCCTTTCTACTATTTCATTCTTCAAAATGAAGTGAAGGTAGGATGAACATGAGGATTTACCCGATATCACGGTTTCACTCACTTCACAACTCACAACTGGACTTTCCCTCCAACCTCCTCTTTTTTGCTTTCAGTTTGTACTCCTATGTAAGCTAAAATCGAAGGCTTTCCGGCAGAAACTACTATTAGGAAGTCAGTATATATAAACAGTGGTCAACAATTTGACTACACTTGTAATACAATACTACACATGTAATCATCCTGTGTCAATCTTTTCGTTCCAGAGAGATTACCTTCTTACATTTTTTACAGCTCATAAATTTCCAACTTTGCTAATATTAACAAAATTACCTCCATCATCATCATAAAAAGATATAGGGTTTTAAAATTTTCTGCTATTATGTCATACATAAGGTAAACATCTGGAAATGGAGACGAATCACATGTTCTTTCCTTACTTTGTAGTAAGTTTTATGATGTCTTCTCTTACTGTTGCCATCATTATGCTAATCAGAAAAGTATTTCAAAAGCAATTATCTGCAAAATGGAAATATAATCTATGGTTCTTTCTTTTTATCACCTTAACTATTCCCTTTCTTCCAAATCAATTATTTGATTTTGGGGATTTCTTCACATGGGATATCCATCAAAACAATGGATTAAGTCTATCTAATACCTCTACTCAGGATCATGCATTTAATGATCAAAATTGGATGCAGAACTTTGCCCTATCCGTAAATCGTTTTGACATGACACTCCTAAATGAAACATTGGCAGTTACATGGATCATAGGAATGCTAGTTATGGCTATCTTGACCATAAAAGCTTGGTTACAGCTAAGGCGAATGAAAACCAGTGTACGGATCTTAGAAAATCAAGAAATCCTTCTCTTATTCGAACAGTGTAAACAAAGCTTAAACATATCAAAGCAGTTGATTATTGGTGAATCTCCACTTATCAACTCTCCGCTTACTTTTGGTCTCTTTAAGACGTATGTTTTACTCCCTATTCATTTTGATGAATGGTTGTCTAAAGAAGAAATGAGGTACATCTTTTTACATGAATTAAATCATTACAAATATAAAGATATCCTCACGAATTACCTAGTTGTTTTTTATCAAATTTTATACTGGTTCAACCCATTGGTTTGGGTGGCGTTTAGAGAAATGAAACTGGATCGTGAAATCGCTTGTGATAGTGCTGTCTTACATTCTTTAGATAAGCGATGTTATGCAGAATACGGAAATACCATTATTCATTTTCTCGACAAATTATCCAGACCAAAATATATTACTTTGGTAAATCAGTTAAACGGTGCCAAGAAGCAAATAAAAAAACGCATTGAGAGTATTGCAGCATTTACAGTTGAATCAAGACAATTGCGGCTAAAAAGCTTAACCATCTTTATGCTTATGGGGATCTTTGTTGCAAGTCAGATTCCGATCTTTTCTGTAATGGCTTATGATGACCAACGTTATGAATTTGACGGTAAACGAACCATATACGAAAATCTGAGCAAGTATTTTGCTGAATATGAGGGAAGCTTTGTATTGTATGATTTGCAAGCAGATCAATATCGTATCTATAATGAAAATAACAGTACTTTAAGAGTTTCTCCGAATTCAACCTATAAAATCTATAGTGCATTGTTTGCATTGGAGTCCAATGTCATAACGCGAGAAAATTCCACCATGAAGTGGAATGGTAAGCACTATCCTTATGACTCTTGGAATCAAAATCAAAATTTATCTACAGCAATGAAAAGCTCAGTAAATTGGTATTTTCAGGATTTAGATAAAAAGGTACATTTGAATAAGATCCAACATTACCTCAGCCAAATTAACTATGGAAATAACAACCTTTCTGGCGGATTATCTCAATATTGGATAGAATCATCTTTAAAGATTTCTCCAATAGAGCAAGTCCAATTGCTCAAAGCTTTTTATAGAAACGAATTTGGATTTAAAAATAAAAATGTGCAAACCTTGAAAGAGGTTATTCAATTAGAGGAAAAAAATGATGCGCGTCTCTCTGGAAAAACAGGTACGGGAAGTGTCAATGGAAAAAATGTAAATGGTTGGTTTATCGGATATGTAGAGACAAAACAGAATACTTATTTCTTTGCGACCAATATACAAAATGAAAATAATTCCTATGGCAGTAAGGCAGCAGAAATAACAAAATCTATTTTGAGGGATAAAGCTATATATTAACCGGTTTTTTCGACCAAATGAAGTTTTTAAAAATAAGTAATAGAAGGAGGATTCATATGTCAGATAAAGCACCTAAAATATCAGAAGCAGAATGGGAAGTTATGAATGTTCTTTGGAAAAAGGCTCCATTATCAGCCAACGAGGTAATTCATTCCTTGCAAGAGCAAACAGACTGGAAGCCGAAAACGGTTCGTACTCTTTTGGATCGTCTCGCTAAAAAAAAAGCCATTGGGGTAAATAAGGATCAAAAGATCTATACTTTTTTTCCGCTCTTTTCACAAGACGACTGCCAACATGCGGAGGCTCAATCCTTTCTGAAACGAATTTACGGTGGAACATTAAAATCTATGCTTGTACAATTCATCCAAGAGGATTCGTTGTCAGAAGAGGATATTAAAGAATTGCGTTCTATTTTGGATAAAAAATCTAGCAAATAAGATCAGGGTAATGTCAGCCGACTTGATTTGTGCAATTGTATGTTCATAGAATATAGACCCACACGATTGCCTTTCTTTAAGAAAAGACGATCGTGTAGGTCTTCTAGCTCACTCTCTATCGTTTTCTTCGATTATCCAACATGAGAGTACAAGAAGCGGAGTGCAAGCCAGATGTGTAGAACCAACCAGAGCTAACGATAGCCTACCATATCTGCCAATGCTCCGTACAAGGAACGATAAAACAAACAAAGCGGAAAGCTACTTTAGGAATGACACCATCAGTCCCTTTCTTTTTTCATTGGTAGATACTATTAAAGAGCGTGTTTCGATGTGCCTTGAAACCAAGACACAACAAACAGCACTGATGAATAAGAAAATGCTAACTCAAAGAGTCACCACACTTACACCTGTGACAAACAATCCCCGCCAGCTGTTGATCCTATTTCTAGGCAGAAAAACCACAAGCCATGCACTGATCACTTCACTCATTCTTTTTACGAACATAATGAGTGGGACAAGGAACGTTGTAACATACAAAGGAAGGTAGGTTGCAGTTACACCCATCCCCAATCAAGGAATAAAAGCTAGGAAGCAGATACAATCGACGCTGTTTATATCTATTTTTGTCAGTATCCTATTCGCATATATTTCTTTCTTCAACAAAGAATTTTAAAAAAATAAAGCATTCATAGTTGACCTTTGAGGATTTAAGGTTATAATAGATTTATATTATCTATAATATCTCTTATAGGATGGTGAAGCTTGAATATGGCATACAGTATCGGAGTAGAATATGCCTTGCATTGCCTTGTAAATCTAGTTAATCCACCGGTTCAACAACCTATCGCCATTAAGGACTTAGCTGAATTTCAAGGCGTTTCTGTAACATATCTGTCAAAAATATTCACCAAACTTACAAAAGCAAATATTATTCAATCAACACCTGGCATCAAGGGTGGCTATGAACTGAAAAGAGCACCTGAAGACATATCCTTTTTTGATGTAGTAGAAGCAATAGAAGGTCGCCAACCCATTTTTAAGTGCAGAAACATTAAAGAAAAAGGGTTGATACCTGAATTTGCAAATGAACCAACTCATCATATTCCTTGCCGAATTAATCTGACAATGTTAGAAGCAGAACGAAAAATGGAAGATTATCTAAAACAGAAAACCCTTCTATGGTTAAAAGAAACACTTGACCGAGAATTCGCTCCTGAAATTCTGGAAAAGAAGCAAGAATGGTATATGAGTCTCATGAACAAGTAATATTTTTTTCGACCCTAATGTAGATAACACTTATCCTTGTTATATGAGTTTATGAAAAAAACTGGAGGCATGATGATGAAAACTTTAAAAAAACAACAATATGATGTGGCAGTAATAGGTGGAGGATTGGCTGGATTGACAGCAGCAATTTATGTAGCAAAGGCAGGAAAATCAGTAGTTTTGATTGAAAAAGCGAAGAGATTAGGAGGGTTTGCTCAGACAACGAATCAAAAAGGAGCACTATTTAACTTTGGACCACATGCCATGTATGAAGGAGGCGGAGCACTGGAAATATTGAAGGATCTCCAATGTGTTCCCAAAGGTGGATATGCTTCTAAAGGAGGAATGGTCGGAATTTTTCAAGGTAGGATGATACATATGCCTACTGATTTAACTTCAGACGAGATGAAAGAGTGGGGTCAAGTCATGAGCGGACTAAGTCAAATTGATACTGATTCACTTCGTTCCGTTAGTATCCAAGAATGGGTGAAAAATAATATTGTTCACGATCGTGTTCGCCTTTTCTTCCTAGCTATGTGCAGACAGTGGTCCTATAGTGATAATCCAAATGCGATTAGTGCTGGTTATATTCTCAAACAAGGCCAACTGGCAGGATTTGGAGTTCGCTATGTGGAAGCTGGCTGGCAAAAAGTGGTGGATGAGCTACATAAACTTACAGAGCAACTTGGTGTCACCTTTGTTACCGGAAAGAAAACAAAACAAATTGTAACAGAGAACGGAAATGTGAGTGGAATCTTACTATCAGATGATCAAAAAATCGAAACAACATCTGTAATTACAGCTATAGGACCACATGACGTATACAAGCTCGTGAAAGAAGCAGAACAAACATCCATAAAAAATGGAAAGAAGAATCCTATCCACTCTACGCAGCTTGTCTAGATGTAGCACTAAATCGACTACCCATTCCAGAACGATCTTTTGTACTTGGACTAGATCAGCCCTTTTACTTTTGCATTCATTCGTTATCTGTCCGATTAAGCGAAAATGGAGCCCATGTACTTCATGTGATGAAATATCATGACAACCAATTGATAACAGATGCAAAAGCGGATAAACAACAATTGATCGATCTGCTTCATCTTCTTCAACCTGGATGGGAAGAAGGACTTGTCGCTATTCGATACTTGCCAAAAATATTAGTTGCTCATGACGCACATACCATACACCATGCAGGATCGGGATCAGCATCTAGTCCTATTGTTCCAGAAATAAAAGGTTTATATGTTGCTGGAGACTGGGTCGGACAAGAAGGTCGGTTAGCAGACGCAGCGATGCTTAGCGCGAAATTAGCAGCACAGGAGGTCATCTCACATGAATGATCAAGCAAAAGCTTACTTATATGCTCTATTGAATGCAGTAATAATTGGAATGTCTTTCTTTGTCGTCAAAACTTCACTCGACAGCTTGACTTATTTTTTTTCTGTTGCATTTTTGATAAATGCTGGTACCTGTTGGGATCGGCATTGTGAAGTTGAACTATAAAGGAAAACCCATTTATCAACCCCAGCCATAAAAAATCGCTGAACAGAGAAGATTTTGGAATAAATAACAACTAAGTGGTACTCTCCCTGTTTTTTCGATCCATTTCCATAGCCAAAAGTTTTCTCTCTTTTCTACAAGCCAAGCGAAAAGTCCCATATAACCGATTGCAAGAAGTAGAGAATACATAGCGCATGATCAGATCAAAGATTCCCCTGGAATAAAGACTAGAAAATTCAAGGGAAGTCCTATCAGCAAACCATATTTAAGCATAGCTTTACGAATTTTTTTGCCTTCTTCATTTGGAGAAAATGCACCTTTGCGTATCAACTGTACCCCAATTAAAAACAAGAAAATATTAGAGCAAAAGCCCAAGATCATCTCAAACCGTAGCTCCCAAAAATTGGTGAGACGATATCCCACCAAGTACCATGTTGATATAGTAAAACTGTATTGATGTCCTCTAGAGAAATATTGCCCCTTGATTGCTGCAAAGCAATAATTAGTAAGGTTACACCCAGATAGAAAACAAAATTGATTCCTCCAAAACTGATGAATGCCCATTTAATTGCCCGGTCTCCTGCCTTTATGATCAAGGAGACAATGATTGCAGTCACTGCAAAACTCATCAAAATATCATATTCCATTACAAAAACGAAATTAAGAAATCCCTCGACGAGTAAAATCAGACAAATCCATAAATAAATTCCAGGCCAAGGACGACTTCTCACAATCACCCCCCACCCCGAGGGCTAGCTCAGTGGCGTTACCAGATCATAGTGTTTTACGTAATGATTGCTGATATTTCAACTGCAAACCTACCCCGGAAAGCATTGCCAATACTCTAAAAAATTTTCCGTTGAATAAGGCAAGAGCTAATGTAGTAAAAATGTATCAATAGAACTCCATTATTCATTGTTTTGAAAGGTGAATATATAATTTAGGTTCCCTAAATAAGCAAAAATCCAAATATTAATACCCAATACTAATATTTATAAATTTCTAAATATATCTAATAAACGAATTCGATTTGTTTTGTTTTTATCCATCTGCTTTTTGTCCTCTACAAGCAAATTCTTAGTTCTTCAAGATAGTAATAAATCATGTCATTTACATTTTTCCTAATAATTTACACAATCGTTTATCCTGAATAGCTATTTTTTCTCATTATCAAATGGTTTTGTCTTTGATACTAATATGATTCCTGACACCAAAAGTAAGATATAAAGAGGTAACGCAATAGAACCAGGAATACTACCAAAACTAAAATCCAATGACTTGCCAAGAAACATACTAACAACAGCTCTTATGAATCCTTGTACCGCGAAAAGACAAAAAATAACCCCTGTTACTCTAATTACATCATTTTTACTCATTTCTCCTACCCCTTTTTTCCTAAATAAATACAGAAAACAATTTATAAACTTAATAAAATCAAATATTAAAATTAGCGGCTCGTAATAACGTAAAGATACCGTTTATATTAGTTATACGAGCCTTAATTGGCTATGTTTAGGTGTAGTAAAACGATTAATTTTAAAAAAATAAAGTATTTTTTGAATATTAATTGACACTATTACCTAATCGAATTTATAATGAGCATATATTCATTCATCATAAAAGGGGAAATAATATATGGAATCAGACAATTATAAGTTTATCATTGTGAAAGCAAATACATTAGATTTTGATGTGAGAAAGCAAATGTCTGAAATTTTCTCGGAAGGGTTCTCGCAATGGCTTCGTTTTTTTGCAAAGGATAAAAATAAAATTGCAAAAGCTTTTGCTCATATGTTTGTTTTAGAACATTTCTATGTAGCAATAACTAACAAAAAAGTAGCTGCCATAGCTACATGCACAGATGGTTCTGTTTTATCGATTAAATTAAATAAAAAAGAATTAAGGAAGCATTTAGGATGGTTCAAGGGTACTATGGCTCATCTATTTTTAAAAAAGGAATTTGAAGCACTTGCAGAAAATCCGTCTCCAAGCAAAGGTTTTATTGATTTTGTAGGTACAGCTTTAGAATTCAGAGGAAAAGGTGCAGCATCAAAGCTTATACGATATATAATGGAGAATACTGCATTCAAAGAGTATGTAATTGGAGAGGTTGCTGATACAAATATCCCAGCAATGAAATTGTACACAAAATTGGGATTTAAAGAATACAAACGGAAAGCAATGTCACGGACGATCGCCAAGAAAAATGGAATAAATTATTTAGTTTCCTTAAAGTATGTGAAATCAGATATGGAGTGGTAATCGTTTTATCAGTACAATAGATTCATTATAAATCGAAATGAATTTCGGTTTGTATTTTCACTTTGCAATGGAGGGAAAGTTCTTGCCTAGAACAAAAGCACAATACAAGGCAATGAGAGTGGCAACTAAAAACAAAATACATTCGTCTGCAATTAAACTGTTTGCTAAAAAAGGCTTTGCTGCAACCAGTGTTCAAGATATTGCATTTAGTGCAGGAATTAGCATAGGACTATTGTACAGACACTACAATACCAAAGAAGAATTATTTAATGATCTTGTATCCTATGCTGCAAAAGGATTAGAAACATTGATTAAAAAGTTTCAAAGTGAAACAGCCCCAATTGAATTAATTCAACAATTTACTTTAGAAGTATTGCATGATCTTGAAAATGATGATGAATTTGCACAATTTTTCATGATTATGAATCAATCTTCTGCTATAGAAGATCCTTCCCCACAAATTCAATATTTAAATAGCCAAAGTGAAGCAATGTTAGAACAAACTGCTCGTCTTATAGAAAAAGGTCAAGAACTTGGTCAGTTCAAACAAGGAAATGCTTCCGAAATGGCATTTTACTATTTTGCATCCATACAGGGATTAGCGATGATAAAATTTTCCATAAATGAACGGTTTATTACTCCAAGTCCTAAATTAGTAACAGCGTTTTTAATCAAGGAAGATTATTATAAATAGAGGATCAAGCTTTCTTCGCATTGCATTTAATAAGGCATATACAATGAGACCCTGTGGTATCATTATCCCAAATACTATAGCACTACCAGTTATAAAGTGCTTTACAAGTATTTTCGATATTTATGCATAAATTCTATGATTGTAAGGGTATTAAAGTGAATACCAAAAAGGTCATGGTACCTATCCGCTTCCACTTAAGCAACAATTAGAAGGTGTCCAGTAGTAGGACAAATGTAATTCTGATCTTGCAATTAAATTGATGCCTATCTCATCTCAGAGAAAGGCATCAGACTGAAGGAAAAAAGCCATAGTACTGTGAAAGTTGTATGGATATCGCTGACTAAGATGCATCTAAATAATCACTAAGTTCTTAGGAACGTTTTGATCAAATACAGCTTTTCTTTGTAATTTTACGAACGCGGAAAGCATACTTACCAAGTGAATTTGAAGTATAAAATGACACATGATATCTATTAATCAAGTAATCTTCTCTGAACCGCTTCCACATACTCTTGTGCTTCTCGCAATCCAAGTTTGGAACGATCTCTTACCATCTTAATAGCTGTAACCTTCTTCCCTTCTATAAGAAGCAAGCGAACTTGCTCATTCATCTGTTGGTCAGCAAAAGAAAAGACCTCTAATATCTTTTCATCCTCGCTTAGTTGCTCTGATCGATCTAACTGTTCCCATTTCTGTTTTCGCTGCTTTATCTGTTTTCTTCTATTGATGATAGTTTTAAAGATAGTAACGATTACAAGTAAAATTAACAACAAACTAAGTATTGCTTTGATCAGGTCCATATCCATCCATGTATAGCCTCCTGCTTTTCTATAGATGGATACC
Source organism: Shimazuella alba (assembly GCF_009831235.1). Lineage (GTDB taxonomy): Bacteria > Bacillota > Bacilli > Thermoactinomycetales > Thermoactinomycetaceae > Shimazuella > Shimazuella alba. The sequence goes on from NZ_WUUL01000006.1 coordinate 206,039, forward strand.
ATTATACCATTACGATATTTCCGATTCTTTTAATATAATATAGAAAACTGCATCCTCTATTTTGTTTTATTATGATAATGACTGGAAGATTAGAAAAAACAATGAATTACCAAAATACCCTAAAATAGTCTCTATTCAATGCATATTCCATCAGGTAAACTGTATTTAAAAATAATATACCAGTAAGGAAGATAAGTATGGAAACTGCAGAATTCACAATAGAATCCAGCAGAATAAAAGCATCGATTAACATTCTACTGCATTTTTTTCGTTTATTTATCATATTTGGACCATTTACAGCTCTTCAAGTCACAAATGATCGATCACCATTTTCCATCGTGGTTATTGGATTCTTGCTGTTTTTGTTGTTTACTTGTGCTGATTGGGTTTGGTTATTTACTCGAAAGCCAATTGCTGCAGTAACTCCAGAGGGAATTTGGATATATCAAATACATAAACGCGTATTTTTCAATTGGACAGAAGCAAAAAAGTTTCAATTTAAAAGAGATTTGCTATTGCGTGGGGGTAGGATGATTTATTTTTATAATAAACCAGGGAAATACCTTGGCTACATAAATACATCCAGAGCCATTTGGGATCGAAATCAGATAAAAGAAAAATTACAGCTTTATGCAAGATGTATTAACGACCGAAATAATTTGTGGGGCTGAAAAATAGAGCGAGGAGAGAAGCTATGTCTGACAAAGAAGGAAAAAAAACAGAAGAAGCAACAACTGAAAAAGGATTTTGGGCATCTTTAAGGATTGAAGGTTATATTGAATTAATCCTTTGGGTCATCATCATAGTAAGTGGTATCTATAGTCTGATTCAATATTTCAATTGATAGAGAAATGTAAAACTATCTATAACAACCATAAATAGTTTTTGCTAAACGCTGCCACTCAAAGATTTTAAAGATGCTTGTCACTATATTAGAAGACCACAGATTTTATCCATTTATAGTTAAGATACGATATAGCTTTTATCACAAAAAATCGCCTTCTCAATCTGAGGAGGCGATTTCTTCTACTAGGTAGTCATCACTACACACGATTATGATCTTCTCTCCAAGTTTTAATAGTTTTTTTGATTTCCTCAAGAGTTAAATTCCCTTTAACAGTTTTTTTACACAAATCAGGAAATTATTCATCTGAAGCAAAACGCAAGGCAACAATTTGTTTCATGGTTAACTGAGATCAAGTAGATTTCCTGTTCATGCATAGTAACGTAGATTTTCTTCTGCTCGAATCGCACGATCTTGTACTGTCGTGGCAAACATTCGTGTAAAAAAGTCCAATGGTCGTGGTCAATGATAAGAGAAGGATCAGTGTTGAATCTGATCAATGTACCCTCCTCAAACATGGACATCCCCAATAAAAAACGCTGCAAAAATAGTTAATAGCGACAATTAGGAAAAACCGTGGGTTTCTAATAATCTATATCTCTCAGAACAGATATTATCCCCCGATAGCAACGAGGAATTCAAATGCATGTTTTTACCCCGAAGCCTATTAATATTACTCCAATAGATTTTTGAAGGATTTTTTGAATTTTAGGTTTTATGAACCACTTTTTCACTTGATCTAAAAGATAAATCAAGATTAAAAACCAACTCACTGCTATTATAGTAAGAATGAAACCGAAGCCAATTAATTGTTGATTGATATTTTCATTCAGATCAATAAACTGAGGTATAAAAGTTATGTAGACCAAAACCGTTTTAGGATTAAGAATATTACTAAGTACTCCTTGTAAATAGGATTTTCTCCTATGGCGTGATGACTTGTCAGTAAAACGCTGACATTCAGCTTGGACAGCTTCTAATGAAAATGTATTTTTATCTAAAAATACCTGTATACCTATATAAAACAAGTATGCAGCTCCGAGGTACTTGATTACATTGAACAGAATTACTGACTGGACAACGACAACTGACAAACCGAGAACAGCAATAATAGTCCAGCAAGTTAGACCTGTGGCTATCCCGAGTATCGTAGAATATCCAGCTTTTGTTCCATGGTTGAGCGTATTTTTCATAATAAGAACTGTATCTGCACCAGGTAACATAGACATCATAAAGGCCATTAAGATGTATGCAAACAAATTATCCATTCTACTCCTCCCCTTTTACATCCATTCTTTAGATACTCCATTATAAGGAGAATGAACTATAAATCTAGTTCCTATCTACCTAAGTAGAGGCAAACCTCCTGTTAAACGATTTACTTTTTTCTTATCCCCATAGATTCCCAGACCTAAGTAACGATAGCTATTTTTGGATATTTTCTGTAGTTTCGCTATGTATTCTTCGTACGTTTTACAGCTTTGCGCGGTGTCTGAAAAATCTACGACAATGAGATCAGCAAACTCTTCTGTCCTAGTCTTATCTCTTAACCCATGGAGAAGGTCAGCACTTCCTTTTAAAATTGGAACTGGTGTTTTTACAATTCCCAAGTGTTCAATACCTGAATGATCTATTACTCTGCTGCCTACTATGTCGGGAGCATACTTCCCAACGGTAATACCCAAGATTGCTGCTGTATTGGCGATCAAACCTAGAGGTAGATTTTCATCGATGACAAGTACGCATTTTGTTTCAAAATTACTCATTATGATACTCCTTCATTTTCAAAAATTCTCATATATTGCTTTGGTGTTAACCCCACTTGTCTTTTAAAAAATTTAGTTAAGTGACTTTGATCGCTAAACCCTGTTAAAAAACTCACTTCGATAGGCTTTACACCTTGTTCCAGAAGTTTTTTTGCATGATTTACTCGAATCGTTTCTAGGTAGCTGTAAGGGGAGATACCCTTTTGTTTTGTAAATGATCTTAGTAAGTGAAACTTGCTCCATCCTGTTAAGTTACTTAGATCATTAAGTGTAATTGTTTTTGTATAATTTTCCTCCAGATAGTTACATATTGTTTTGATTTCGTTAGAGGTTTCTGAAACTGATGAATGGATGGTAAGATCAGAATGCATCTGGATAAGTTCTTCCAATAAGTATAAAAATAGCTCTTCCTTCTTAAGCTCACTGTCACCCTGCGAAATTTTTAAATGCAGCTCCCTTAAATTACATACAATCTCACTATGATATAAGACGTTTTGTTGGAAGCATGGAAGGCATTCATTATCATTAATTTCTAACATTGCCTTTTTCATAACTTCTGGTGTCACATTGATGCAGCGATAATCTAACGATTTGCCGTCTATCTGCTCGCAACTGTGAGTATCATAAGGGTTGAACAATAATAAATCTCCTGGATTTATGATGTATTCTTCACCTTTGCAAACCAAATAACGCTGACCTTTTTCAATAAAACCGATCACATAATACTCATGAAAATGAGCAGGAAACTTTTGCATGATCCCCTTAAATCGATAGGCTTCGATGTTTAAATCAGAATCAAGATAAACGGTTCGGATTTCATTTAACATCCAGCCATCCTCCTACACTGTAATAACATCCTAAAAATATCATGTGCTAAAAAATTTTTCTTGTATAATATTGCTCTTGAAATTGTAATTCAGTTGTCCCTAAATATAAAAATTTTGCCATGTCATATTGATAGCTGATCTTAATAAGTTTGATTAAATTAGCAGATGCAATATAAATACATACCAGCTCAGGTCTAGTATTGACAACAATATCATTTAATAATATATTATTAAATGATATATCATTAAATGATATACACTATCCATAAGATTTCTGATTAAAGGGAGGCGTGTTCACTTATATAAATAAATTGGTACCTCTACTATTTGACAAGCTTAAGAGATTGGAGAGATACAATATGAAAAAACGATTTAGCTCGATTGCATGGATGATAATCTTTTGTTTGCTTACCCTTTCACTTGTTCCTATAGGAGAAGAAGTAAGTGCAGAAAATGAGGAAAATCCAAAGTGGTCTCAGTGGTTACAAAAAAATGCCTTCCCAATCAAAAAGCTTGATTCAACAAGTAAAGATGCCTATGAGGATTTAGGTTTTCTAAAAAAAGTATTAAAAGGTAAACGAATTGTACTTCTAGGTGAAAGTTCCCATGGTGCTGCAGAATTTAATTCAACCAAAGTTCGACTCATAAAGTATCTTCATGAGAAGTTAGGTTATAAAGTGCTCGCTTTTGAATCAGGGCTTGCTGAGACAAATGCATCGGATGCACAAATGACTACTACTGCACCAATTAAAATGATGCAAGATTCCCTTTACCCTGTCTGGTATACACAAGAAGTATCTCATCTTTTTGAATACATGAAAAAAGAGAAAAAAGAAAGAACACCTCTATCGTTAGCAGGAATTGATATGCAGCCAACAGGATCCTACGCTGCCTTCTTGAAAAATTGGTTCCAAACCATCGATTCTAGTATAGGAGATAAAGCTCATCTATTGGAACAAAAGTATTTAGGTTTGCTGACTCTTTCTAATACAGATACTTTTAATCGAGAACAAACAAAGATGATTCAAGAATACAAGGAATTGAGTCAATTTGTGCAAAAAAATAAGAAGGAGTTAGCAAAAGCATATCCCAATTCCCCGCATATGATTAGAGTCACACAGTATGTGTTACAAGATCGAATTTATTCCATGGAACACGGGATGAAATTCTTAGTATGGAGTAATAAATATGTGAAAGAAAACAATGCTGAACTTGCAAACAAATATTTTGATCAATTCTCTGAAGCTAGAGATGAAGCAATGGCTAAACATTTAACATGGCTTACAGAAAAGCTCTATCCAAAACAAAAAATAATAGTTTGGGCACATAATCTTCATATTCGTAAAGCCAATACAAAAGCAGAAAATCCATATCGAAGTTCTGTGGTAACTTTTGGACAACTTCTACCTAAAAAAATCAAAGATCAATCGTATGTTATTGGCTTATATATGAATCGAGGAGTATCAGCATTTAATAATAGACAACCAGCACCAGTACGCTTTCCTCATCCAAAAGGCACGATGGAATCTATTCTTGGGAATTCGGGATATAAGAATATTTTTGTAGACATGAAAAATCAACAGAAAAAAGAAGGAACATCTTGGATGTTCACGAAACGTGCTGCTCTTGATTGGGGAACGTGGGAAGAACAAATAATCCCTACAGAACAATTTGATGGAATTCTTTTCATTGATAAAGTTCACATGCCTAAGTATGTGAGCAATACAATTTCACACATTCCAGAAAGGAAACTTTATAAAAGAATTCCATAAAGTCCTCTGAGTGAGATAGTAAGCTTAATGAAACGTTTGAAATGTTAATATAAAATAAAGATGCCTTAGAAAGGGAGATGTATGTGTCTAATAAAAAAGAAACAAAAAGAGGAAAAGGAATTGCATTAGGTATATCATTGGGAGTTTGTTTTGGAGTTGCTATTGGTCTGATCATGGATAATTTAGCAATGGGGATCGGGATTGGAATGTGTGGAGGAATAGCAATCGGGTCGATCCTAGAATTTAAAAAATCTTAGACTATTTAAAAATAGTATATGTCTTCAGAACAAGCTGTAGGTTTCAGAAAACATGAACGAATTCTCACCAAACTCGTCCTTTTTATTTCATGTTAAGACCACTTCTTCATCAATTTTAGAAGTGGTCTTTTTCTGCTATTCGCTTCGTTTTGCAGAGAGTATCTAATAATATTTTCACCATAGACGATTGTATCGATGTAGAAAGACTTTCAAAAAAAATTGATTAGAAGTGAGACGATGTGTCTTCACTTTGCAATTTCTTTAGAAGTTAAATGTGAAGTTATAAATGTTGCAACAATCGCGATTACAATCCCAAATGCCCCTATCCAAGTGATAGAAACCAATGAAAATTTCTCAACAAGAATACCGCCTAGTCCTGCACCAAAAGCAATTGCAAATTGCTGAATCGACTGATTTAATCCGATTAATACACTAGACGACTCAGGCTCTATTGTAGCTAGATGATATTGCTGTGTTGGTCCAGTAGACCATGCCGCAAATGACCAAAAAATTAGAATTGCCAATACACCGAAATATGAGTTGGTCACTAGAGAAAGCATAATAAGCATAATGATATGTAGTACCATTCCCCCAGTTAGCGTAATGGAAACACCCCATCGATCAATACTATATCCACCAAACTTGGAACCAAACAAGCTAGCGATACCAAATATAAGAAACGTTCCACTAAGCAGTTTACTGTTTATTCCTGAAACTGTAAGTAGGTAAGGTGTTAAATATGTGTATACAATAGAGTAACCTCCTAGCCAGAAAAAAGTGATGGATAATGCCATGATCACTTTTGGTTTTTTCAAGAGAGCAATCTGTTGAAGTAGAGATACAGGTTTATCCCCTGTTGTACTTGGGATAGCAAAGTATATTATGATCATTGCTATCAATCCGAGTAGTCCAATTCCTAAAAAGATATCCTTCCAGTCAAATAATTCTGCTGTTACCCTTCCTAGAGGAACACCAATTATAAGTGCAGCTGTAAAACCTGTTATTACAGTTGCAATTGCCCTACCCTGCTTCCCTTGTGAAGCGATCTTCGTAGCAATCGTTACTGCATTCACAAGAACCATTCCAGCTCCCAATGCGGTAATAACCCGTGCAACAATAAACCACGCATAACTTGGTAATACAAATGCTATGATATTTCCCAGTACAAACAACCCAAGAGAGAAGATCATTAACTTATGTCTATCCATACTTGCTGTTAATGCCATAAGAATGGGTGTAAAAATCGCATAAACAAGCGCAAAAATCGTAACTAACTGTCCAGCAATGGCTAAAGGAATGTGAAGATCATTTGCAATATTATCCAATATACCTGAAATGATGTACTCCGAAGTCCCAACTAAAAAACTGACAATAGATAGAATAAATATTTTCCAATTGTTAGACAAAATATTCCACTCCTTTTATATTATAAACATATCTAGATAAATAGATATGTTAGTAAAAAATATGTCCAAATATCCATATAATTGGATATTTGGATGTAGGATAAAGCTAAATTCCATTAAAAAATCAACGTTATTTTCATATCTCTCTTTTCAAAAGCTCAGCAATTTCACCAATGGCTCTCTCATCTCTTTTGTAGTAAGTATACTTTCCTATTCGCTCAGCCTGAATAAGTCCAGCTCGTAAAAGTATGGAGAGATACTGCGAAGCAGTCGATTGCGTCATTTTCAATCGTTGTGTAATTTGATTCACGCATACCCCTGTTTTTCTCATATCAATCCCTTCGTGAGGCACAAAATGACGATCTGGCTCCTTCAACCATTGCAAAATTTGCAATCTTGATTCATTGGACAAAGCTTTAAAGATTATAATTGGTTCCATGTAATAATCATATAATAAAATCACGATATGTCAATATAATATAAATCAAACAATGTAATCAGGCAAATCAAAGGAAGAAGATTCATAAGCAAAAAATTAACCATCGACGTGGTCTTCACTATTTATAGTCATCCCCAGTTTTTCATTAGCAGAACGACCATATAATGAAAAAAGCTTCCTCTTCCAGTAAGATGTGATTTCATTTTTAGGAGCCACCAAAATCTAATTCATAAGAAATCACCCCCCCACATCAATGAGAACGCGACTTCTTTTTTTACACTACTTCCTGCATTTGAAAGAAATGTCCAATGCATGGTACATATGGCTCTTTTCTCGGATTACAAATTGAGAAAATATTGGGTCTATCAAGTTACGATAGGCAGTCATACGAGTAGAATGCTTATTATACTGATGTAGTGTTCTAGCACGATCCCATAATCGAACCCAACAGAATGTAGTTTGGCAGTATATGAATTTTTCTATTTACTTCTTTAATACTCTTTTTAACCAACTTTGAATCGTTTCTAGACCATCATCATTAAACAGATAAAAATTTCTCTTCCCTTCTTTTACCAAATAAATTATGTGAGCTTCTCTTAATTCTTTTAGATGGTACGACAATTTGGTATTTGAGATACGAATACCTTCTTCACGTAATACCATTAAAATATCTTCTGGACAAAATCCTTCTTTCGCCTTAGATGTATCAGGTAAAAATTTCCTCCTTTCAGAGTCAAATTGTAACATCTCAATAATTCGAAAACGTATTGGATCCTGAAGTACTTTAAAAACATTAGTTATATGAGTGTCGTTTGTCATGATTTTATTATAAAGGTTTCCTCTTGACATTTCAAATATATTTGAAATAATAGATGATAGTTCAAATATATTTGAAATGAGGTGGCATTATCCCATGAGATTTACCCGACAAGAAATTATTAGTTTGTTAAGTATTTGTATAGGTAGTTTTTTAATCATATTAGATTCAAATATTGTAAACATCATTATTCCTGACTTACGAGAACAACTGAGTTTAACCATTTCACAATCTTCATGGATCGTAAATAGTTATGTGCTGGCATTTGCTTCGCTAATATTGTTCTTTGCTAGATGGAGCAAGAGAATCGGAGCGAAAAATGCCTTTATTGCAGGTATTACTGTCTTTATGGTTGGTTCATTGTTTTGTGGGTTGTCCGATAGCTTTACCAATTTGCTCATCTCTCGCATTATTCAAGGAATTGGTGCAGCTCTGTTTGCTCCCATTGCGACAAAATTGCTATCTTCCATTATTATAGAGCCTCAAAAAAGAGCGATTGCGTTTGGTATTTGGTCGGGAACATCAGGTATAGGATTTGCATTCTCACCCTTAGTCGGCGGATTTTTAAATGAGTTATGGGGCTGGCAAAGTATTTTCTTTATCAATATACCTTTTACTGTGATCGTTATACTAACAGCATTTATCTCCATTAAAGATGTGAAAAAAGAGAACATTTCCATGTTTTTTAAGGAACAAATCACGGTAGTATTTTTCATTGTCACATTTGTGTATGCAACACATGAGTATAAAATAATTGATCAATCATCGCTCTTATTGACTGTAGGAAGCTTTATGTTCCTGTTCTTTGGATGGAGGTACAGTGTGAAGTTCAAACAAGGACAAACAAATGTCATATCAAGACAGATGTTTACAAAGTTAAATATTTCCAGTTTAATTAATGGATTTGCCTATAACTTTTCCATCTATGGAATCATGTATTTCCTTTCTCTTTATTTTCAAGAGAATTTACATTTATCATCGTTTGAGACAGGTATTAAATTTTTACCATTAACGTTATCTGGTATGCTGATATCATCGTTTTTATCACCAATTTTAGTGAATAAACTTGGAAAAGCATTCACACAACAACTTTGTTTATTTGCGATTGTCGCTGGAAGCATGCTTTTGTTTATTTACTTTATAATATTTCAAACACCTATATTCATCGCAATCAGTTTCATACTCTTAGGTTCATCTGGAGCCATTGCTCCTGTATTAATGAATGCGGCATTTTTGGCGACTAATAAAATATATCATAATGAGATATCCTCATTAGTCAATCTCACTCGTCAAATGGGAAGTATTTTAAGTGTAATGACTGTTTCTATCATGTTAGAACTTTTTGCAAAGGAAACAACTATACTTTATTTCTTAATAGTGACGATAATCGTTCTTATTGTGGCTTACATCTACTCATCTTGGGCGAACAAACATGACATTCACAATTATCCATGTACAGCTAGTAGCCATAGTACATGAATCAAGGAAAAAACAAGGGGGCATAAATCTTTTATAGTAATACCACATTTTTCTCTCCTATTTCACTAAATTCTACGTGTGAGAGTAAGAGTAAGAAGAGAGAACTTCATAAAAAAGCTATTCGCACCAATCCATGGCAAAATCGCCTCCACAAATTCATAGAGAAGGCGATCTTTTTTTACAGCACTGCCTGCACTTACGAGAATTGCTGTGAATCTAAGTAACCCACCAGCAAGTTGGAATCAGAGATCACATCATTTAAGCCTAATTCTTCAGTACTAACCTGTGTAGAAAAGTTTCAGTCTGAAGATGTCACCTCCTTCATTATCTATTCATTCTCTGTAAATAAATGATGAGTTCATTTCATTAAACAGTGAAATACAAAGAAATAATCAAGTGATACACGTAAAAAACCAACCATTTGTAAAGCTTTTACTTAAAGGTTGGTTTATTTTTGTAATAAAATAAAGAAAAGTATATTCCCTATTGTCTATAATGTTATATAACGTTATATTATAATAGATAACAAATGAAAGCGGTTTCCTTTTGACAGCAGGAGGATCACCATCAACAAAATGAAAAAACCTAGTTTGTTATCTAACACCTATTCTTCTTTAATGAAGAATTATATCAAACTACTTATTGATAAGAAATGGAGGAGAAGCTTATGGCCAGTCATACCCTAACCCGCAAATTAGGTCTATGGACAGCCTTAGCAATTGCAGTTGGAACTACGATTGGATCTGGTATTTTTGTCTCCGTAGGAGAAGTAGCCAATGCTTCTGGAACACCCACTCTATCAATTTGGGCATGGGTTATCGGTGGACTGATGGTAATTCCACAGATGATGGTGTTCGCTGAATTATCCACAGCGTACCCCGAAAATGGGAGCGGGTATGTATATCTAAACAAAGCGGGTTGGCGTCCACTAGCCTTTTTGTATGGTTGGGCAACTTTTTGGGCTCTCGATCCACCATCTATTGCTATTATGGCCCTTGCCATCGTGTCCTATATGACCATTTTCTTTCCTTTCTTTGGTGGATTTGCCGGAAAGTTGCTAGCTGTGGGCCTCATTACGCTTTTAGCATCCCTCCATTATCGCAGTGTGAAAGAGGGTGGAACTTTTCAAGTTATCATAACCATCATGAAAATCATCCCTTTTGTAGTTGTGATTGGATTAGGATTAATTTATTTTAACACTGATAATTTTACAGTCCATTCAGCTGTCGCTTCTGGAAGTACAAGCTTATTAGGTGGGATATCAGCAACAACTTGGTCTTATACGGGAATGGCTGCTGTTTGCTTTATGGCAGGTGAATTTAAAAATCCAGGAAAAACACTGCCTAAAGCGTTGATAGGTTCCGCGTTAATCATTACGGCTTTATATACCTTACTCTCTATCTCCATCACAGGGATTATGCCTTTTGAAGAACTGATTGGATCACAAGCTCCTGTTTCAGACGCTTTGTCCTATATTCCTGGTTTTTCTGATACAGCTTCCATTATTGTTGCATTGACAGCTATTATTGTCATTTTAGGATCTCTTAGTTCTTGCATTATGTACCAACCAAGGTTGGAATATGCGATGGCACGAGATGGTTTATTCTTTAAACGTTTTGCTCATGTCCATCCCAAATTTGAAACACCTCATTTTTCTATTATTGTACAAGTTATATATGCTTGTATCCTTGTATTTGCTGCTGATTTGCGAACCTTGCTCGGTTATTTCACCTTAATTCAATTGCTGATCAATATGCTAACGTTTGCCACAATTTATAAATGCCGAAAACGAGAAGATTATAAACCTATGTATCGTATGCCTTTGTGGAGAGTTACGACTATTTTAGCAATTATTAGCTCTGGAATTCTTGCTTGGGGCACCTTTGAATGGGCGCCTGTACAAGGTATGATATCAGGTTTGATCGTGGTTGTGACAGGGTTGCCAGTGTACTTCTACTGGAATAAAAGAAACAAAAACAATCAAGCAATAGAAAATTCATAATTAATGGAGGATCAATAATATGTTGCATTTAGATAAAAATAAAGTTGATTTTTTAGTTACTTCAAGTATGGTAGCTGAAGTAGAACGATTTATTCAAAACGGTCAACAGCATATAGAAAATATTGTAAATGAGCTGGTGAATAGAAATATTACGAAAGTATATTTTGTAGGTTGTGGAAGTTCAAAAGCTGTTGGAACAGCTGCGAAATATTTGCTAAATAAGTATAGTACTATTGGTGTCGATGTTTATACAGGCTGGAATTTTGTTGATCATACACCAAAAGCTCTAGATACAACTTCTGCAGTAGTTGTTATTTCACACTCTGGAACGACAGAAGAGGTAGTAAAGTCTCTTCAAATTGCGAACGAACAGGGAGCTACTACGATCAGTGTGGTGAATAAACCAGAAGGAAATCCGTTAACGGAGGGAGCTGAATTTGTTATAGCTTATCAGGCAGAGGCAATGTGGGAATGTCATTTATTGGCTGTATATTTGATAGCACTTCATTGGATACAAAAAACACAACCATCATTAGAAGTAGAAAAAATTCTCAAAGACATCCCCAAATTACCGCATGTACTTGCCTATCACATTGACACATTTGAAGAAAAAGCATTGGAAATGACAAAAGTTGTTAGCCATTGGAAGGGATTTTACACTATAGCAGCTGACCCTTTATTGTCATTAGCCTATAAAGAAGGAGTCATTACAAATATGGAATTCATGTGGGGACATGGTGCTGTCATTGAAAGTGGTGAATTCCGTCATGGTCCACTGGAAATCGTAGAACCAGGTGTACCATTTGTTTTCTTGATTGGAACTGATGAATCACGTCATATAACGGAACGAGCATTACAATTTGTGAAAAAGTACAAAGGGGAAACATTGGTCTTTGATTATGCTGACTTATCACAGGGACTGCATCCTGCACTTGCACCTCTGGTTATGTTTGTACCACTGGAATGGTTTTCTTACTATTTTTCCGTAGTAAGAGATCATAATCCAGACGACCGTCGTTACTATGGTGTGGTGGAATATTAAGAACTATCTCCCCTATTTATGATAAAAGATAGGGGAGGTTCTTCTTCGAGGAGGTATATGATGAAACTAGTATCTGTAGGAGATAATTGCATGGATGTGTATCATACAACAGGTACCTCCTATCCAGGAGGAAATGCTGTCAATGTAGCTGTATATGCCAGACAATGTGGAGCTACTACCTCATATGTGGGATTTGTAGGAACAGATGACTATGGAGAGCAAATGCAACTAGCCCTTAAAGAAAGAGAAGTTGACATTTCTCATTTGCATAGGATCAGTGGAAAAACGGCCGTTACACAAGTCGAGTTAAAAGGAAATGAACGGGTTTTTGGTGAATATCTCGAAGGTGTGATGAATCATTTTACACTAAATGAGGATGATTTGCGCTATATTGAGCAATATGATGTTGTTCATTCGGGATTTTGGGGGCATACAGAAGATTTCTTCCCTCGTTGGAGAGATAAACAACTGATCACTTCATTTGATTTTGCTGATAAACTAGATGCCCCGCTGGTTCGTACATTAATTCCATCCATTCAATATGCTTTTTTTTCATATGGCCAAGATGATGATTTTATTCGTTTATATTTACAAGAAATGCATGAATTGGGTGCAAAAGTCGCTGTAGCTACCCTTGGTGAAAATGGAAGTTTGGCCTATGATGGGAAATTCTTTTATCAACAAAATGCCAAATCGGTTGAAGTGATAGATACAATGGGCGCTGGAGACGCTTACATCGCCGGCTTTTTAGTAGGTGCCATGCAACAAAAGCATATAAAGAAATGTATGGAGTTGGGAAGCCAAAAAGCAGCGAAAACCATTACCTATTTTGGTGCCTGGTAACAGAATGTTATAATGAAGGAGGAATGGTTTTACAGGAGGAATCCGAATGTCAATCAATCATGCAACACAACCATTTTATATGCAAATCCGACAAATGATCCATGAAGATATTAATAATGGAAAATACAAGCCAGATGAAAAATTACCAACAGAAGCAGAACTTTGTGAAATGTATCAAGTAAGTCGAATTACTATTCGCAAAGCTATTAAAACCCTAGTAGATGAAGGATCTCTTGTACGAATTCAAGGGAAGGGAACTTATGTAACTTCTAAAAAAATTAAGAATGAACTCCTCTCGGTGAGTGGATTTTCTGAGTTTAGTCATCAATTGGGCATGATTCCTGACTCTCGAATTATACGTAGCAACGTAATTCATGCAAATCAAGAGATGTCTGAGCGACTACAAGTAAAAAAAGACTCTCCGATTTTAGAATTGGTTCGCCTCATGTATGTAGATCGTAGGCCTCTTTTTTTTGATCAGGCCTACTATTCATTACTCCGGTTTCCTGACTTAGAGAAAAAAATAGGTCTGCAAGAATCAACCTATCAAATTTTGAAAGAAGAATTTCAAACGGAAATCACTACCAATGAAAAAGTAATTGATGTCATATTAGCAAATAAAGAGATTGCTAACCTTTTACAATGTGAAACAGGAGCTACCCTTTTTCGCATTGAAAAAATTGCTTTTGATCACAATGATCAGTCTGTCCATCTATCTATTTTTATGTGCGAAACAAATAAAGTGAGTTTAACTGTTCATCGTTCATCAGGAGCTGAAACAAGTCAATTTTGAGTTTCCTACAAAAGTAATTAGCTTCCTCAAATTTGAAGAAAACCTATTGGCTATGGGAACGGAAATAATTCCCCTTTCGTGCAGGAGATCCACATTCAGAATACTCGATCCTAGCAGGACTGCTACCATCAATTGGTGCACCGATCACCGCTGGATTTAGTTTAAGAGTAGCAGTCTCATGGATAATAATTAAGAGATTTCGTGGAAGAATTTTAAGATTGATTTTGTCTCTATTTATATGGATATTAATCGCCATTGTAATGATAGGAATTATGGACTTTCGCTTATTAGGAACAGCAGCCTATTCGATCGTCTTTTTACTTAGGCATCATTTGACTTTCCACAAGGAGCTAGTTATGTTGGAGATGTGATCATGGAATTGAATTCCATCAATATCGTTTGTTGGATTGGCGTCATTTTATGGATATTAACTAATTAGTTTACAGACGTCAGGAATTTATGTGAAGCTTGCGATCATCCAAAAGCTTCATCTAAACCTATAAACAACATCTTATCTACACCTTGGAGAAAGGCTTTACTTATGCAGCCATAGTAATTCCGATTGGATACTTCTTAACTCGACGGTCATTTTACCTAGGTATTCCATTAGGGACAACACAAGCGTTTCTTGAAAAATGAAACGCGAAACACCAAACGCATAGCTGTATGGTGCTCCATTAGGATCTGTGGCAATTGGGGAGGAATTTTCTTACTTCGGGACTGATTCAACGTTGGGAAAAAGTTTTTCCTCGTTGAGTTCCGTTCTTATCATTTTTAGTCTGATTTCCCGTTTTTAGATTGGTTTTATTTAGGATTCTATATATTCTTATTCGGTTATATCTTAGTAACATAATCGGGTAGATATTTGTAAAAATATTAATTAAGTTGAGTAAAACAATAGTTACAATATCTATATTACTATCTACATCTAAAAATAGTAATACCGATCCTGCCAGCATAAAGACTGCTAAAATCACATGTGATCTCTCACTATTTTTACTTATTTTTTCAAATTCATATAATCCATTTATTGAATATTTTTGTAAATAATAGTTTCTAATAGAAGGTTTGTCTCTTCTGTTCTTCGTTTGATACAACAACAGCCTTTTAAAAAACTTGATCCCCATATATTCATAAAATTTTTCATTTTTTTCAAATGATTTGATCTGATAATAACTTTCATTGAAGATCTTATTTATTAATTTCATCTATCCCCCTACTTTCATACTAAAATAGTACTGACTCACTCTACTATATCCTAATGATTCAAAAACCACGAACCAATTTTTCTCCCTCTCCCGTATCAAAATATTTTACGTTTTCAGAGAGGAGAGAAGCCCTCTTATATAACAAAATAAAAAGATTTTCATCTGCTCGATTTTGCTCTTGCTTATGAGCTTTTTTTTGCTGCTGTATATACATCAAATGTCACCCTTAATTGCGATATAGGGTTTTTTTGGAGTTAGACAGTGCCTTTTGTGCAATCCGAAATTTCGCTCCTAAAGTGCCATCTTATTACTGGTCCTTTAATACAAGAAAGATCAAAAGCGGACTTTCTCAAAATAGAGAAAGGCGTTTTTGATCTACACCACTTCTTTCACTTGAAAAAAATGTTCAAAGCATGGTACACTTTCTTCTTTTCTCTGATAACACAATGCATAAATTTTATGTTTATCAAATGGAGATAAAGCAGTCGTCAGAATAGAGCTACATTGTCTGATATAGCCAAAGTAACGAATCAACTTCGGTTTTTGTTAAATCCACTTACTTCAAGTTTACTTTCTGCAGTTCCGGATATTTTTTTAACAAAGAGTCCAATGAAGGATTCGCTTCGCCTTGCAAGTGTTGGTTAAAAAATGTGGAAATGACATCACCCGAAAGATTTAAGTTTAAAGCTGGGTCCATTTCCCCTTTAATCCCGATAAGTTCGCGAAGCGGGCTTTCTATGAAAAGACCAATATCATTGTATTTCATATGATCGCTGCCTTTAATCGTAAATAAATTGCCAGATTTCTTGAGAACTTGGACTAACCCCAAAGTATTTTTTTGATCCAGCTCATAAGCCTTTTTATATTCTTTTTCGCTACCATACATGGTGAGATTCATGTTTTGTTCATCTTTAGGCATATCTTCAAATTTTTTGAGCAAGCCTTCCCGATTTTGAATGGATTGAGCATGACCTGAATCGCTGGCCAACATCAAAAAAGGAGCGATATGTTTCACATCTTTTTTCGGAGAGATATAGACTCGTCCATCCAGATTAATTGCTGCCTTCACTCGACTATCATTGTTAGCCAAATTATAAGCAACTGCACCTCCCACAGAGTGTCCAATTGCACCGATTTTATCTAAATCTATCCTTCCTTTAAATGCAGTATCCATCTTACCTTTATTTAATTCTCCTAACTTTGTAGTCACAAATTTAGCATCATCGGCCATGATTTGATTAATGATTGCATCTAAATTTCCTGTGTTAAAATTGTCTGGGTTTGCTTCTTTTGCTGAAACGACTCGATCAGGAAACGCCGTTGCTGCAGAGGTATAAGTATGATCGATCGCTACAACGATAAATCCATGACTAGCCAAGTTCTCACTCATAGAAGTTTGGACTTCCATCGAATCACCAGCTCCATGGGAAAACAGCACTACTGGATAGTTTTGTTTTTTAACTGAAATTTGCAGGTTTTCTTTCGCGTGCGTTTTGACCAAATTCAGATGATCGAACATGAAACTGGGCATACCGTAATGCTTGGTAAATAATCGGATCAACTCGGATGAATTATGAAAGTAAGTAAAAAAAGGTTTTGACTCATCTTTTTGGGCTGGATAATAAACTTTCGCCATCACTTCTCTTCTTTTTTTCGATGATTTATCTAAGAACGGATCTTTCCTTTTCTCGTCAATCAGATGAAAATACTTTACTCCTACATCATAACTCCCCGTTGGTTTAGGAAGTGTGAAAACTGGAAGGGCGTATGCTAAAAATGATGTAAGAACAAGTGCAAGTAAAGATAAACTAACAGTAATTACTTTGATAACTTTTGGAATCTTACGTGCAAATAAATCATTATTTATTTTTGCTAAAGCATAAAGAGTAAACAAAATCACAAACAGATACGAAAAAAACATTTGGTATCGGAATCCTTCAAATACCCCATGAAGTGCCAACACTGTTAGATTGGCACTAACAGCCCCTAGCCATATTTTTTTTGCATCTGTCCGATAAGCTAAAATGAATGTACCTAAATGAATGAATATTAATATTATTTCGAAAATACGCATTACATCTCCTCCAATTTTAAAACCTAATCCTTACACTAAATTATCTGTTATTAAGTTCCACTATGAACATCTGCACGTGTATAATAAAAAATGCAGAAACCAAGTGAAACAACAAAAGTTACTATCAAAATAACCAACGCAGGAATCACATACGGGTTAGGCCCCATCTCAGCTAAACCTTGAGCTAGATCACGAACTGGCCAATAAGGTGTAAGCCAAGGAAATAAGATGACGTCCATACTATGACCTAATTCGCATATTGCCGCAATAAGAGAGACCCCTCCTCCTAACACCGCAGTAGGTATGACACTCTTCCAAACCATGCTTATTGCTGCTGCTACTGGAATGGTGCCAAATGAGAGAACACAAATCAATAAATTCATCTTCAACCCCAACAATACCGTAGTTAGATCTAATTGATGTATTACAAATAGCGTGGAGCTGACCACGATCAGAAATGAAAGTATGGAAGTGATCGAAATAAGTATCCACACTACCAATAATTTTACAAAAAGAAAACTGACACGTGAGACTGGATAGGAAAATAGTTGATTGATTGTACGTTCCTGATACTCACGAGCTACCACATATCCGGTCATCAAAGAAAATAATAACGGCCCTAGTATTGTTACAATCATCCCTTGTCGATAAAACAATTCTTGGAGATCTAAAGGTACAATAGTCCCATCGGGACCTACTTTCGGTGACACTGCCATCAAACTCCATAGACAAACAGGTATTAATGCAACGAGGATCAACCAGTATATTTTTGTGTGTTTAAGTTTTATGATTTCGGCATAAACAACATTAAGCAAGTTTGTCCCCTCCCGTTAATTTAAGAAAGTAATCTTCTAAATTCTCCCTAGATAACACGATTTCTTTTACACCAATATTTTGATCGGTCAAGGTCTTATTCACCAGATCAGTTTGGTCTAGACATTCATATATTCGCAAAATGCCAGTTCCAGCTACTTGATAGTCCGTTACCTTTAGCTTTTGTTCTAAAACATAAGCTGCACGTTGATCATCATCAACCTTCATCTCCAAAAAGCGCCTCGTCTTTTGCTGTAGCGTTTTATCGTCTATTTCCTCAAGCAATCTACCTTTATGAATAATTCCAATACGATTCGCCACTTGCTCCATTTCGCTTAACAAATGACTGGAGATAATAAAAGTAATTCCGCGTTGCTTCGCTAATTTTAAAAAGAGTTCTCGAACTTCCCGAATCGCACCCGGATCTAATCCATTGGTTGGTTCATCCAAAATCAAAAGTTCTGGACGATGAAGCAGAGCCCTTGCAATCCCTAATCTTTGCTTCATTCCTAAGGAGTAATGCTTCACTTTTTGCTTTTTTACATCAAAGAGACCAACGGTGGTTAAAACCTCATCAATTGATTCTTGATTACCTATTCCCATCAGACGACGATGAATCTCTAGATTTTCTACTGCACTCAGATTAAGGTAAAATCCAGGATATTCAATGATTGCACCAATTCGTTCTAATGCTTTGATTCGATTGCCATGAAAACTTTCCTGAAATAGTTCAAACTCCCCTGATGTTGGGCGAATCAGACCGATGAGCATGCGAAGCGTGGTTGTCTTACCTGCACCATTCTGTCCCAAAAAGCCATAAATATCACCAGCTTTCACATTCATATTCAGATCACTGACTATTGCATGACTTCCATATTGTTTGGTTAACTGATGGGTTTGTAACACATAATTCAAAGTGATCGACTCCCTTCCATACTTACTATATAGAAGTGTTCTAACATGCTATATAAATATTCCTTACAAAGATCTTAAATTTTCGATTCCTTTTCAATTCCTCATAAATCCAAATGAAAAAATGGTTTTTTCATTTGGAGCACTTGTTACAGTGATCTTACCCCCATGCTTTTCAACAAGATTCTTGGCAATAGTTAATCCCAGACCTGTTCCTTGAGTAGAAGTATTCCTTGAAACAGACCCAGTATAAAGTCTCTCAAAAACATAGGGGATATCTTCTTTAGAAATCCCTTTGCCTTTATCCCAAACATCGACCCAGACAAGATCTCCTTCCTCTCGGAGACCTACCCCAATTTCCTTACCATCATAACCGTAACGCAAGGCATTCGACAAAAAGTTGTTTAAGATCCGGTGTAAACAGTCTACATCAGCCTTGACATAAAAAGGTTCATCAGGCATGTTGATTACAGGTACAATATCTGCCTTTACAAACACTGGATAGAATCCGACAAGAACTTCCGAAATGATTTGCACCAAGTCTATTTTTTGTAAGTTTAGTTTAAAATCGTTTGCTTCCAGCTTTGCCAATTCAAAAAAGTCTTGCAATAGTTTAAGCAAGGAATTCCCTTTATTAGTTATGATTTGTAGAAATTCACCCTTCTCTTTTGTTGTCAAAGTAGGATCATTTCTCATTGCTTCAATATATCCTAATAATGAAGTCAACGGAGTTCGTAAATCGTGAGAAATATTCGCGACCATCCTTTTTCGCTCTTCCTCCAAAAATTCGATGCGCTCAAAATCAACTTGAAAGTGATCCATAAGTTGATTCAATGCTTCAGCCAATTCTTTTACGTCTTTTTGAGATGTACGTAATCGATAGCGTAGATTCAGACTACCTGTCTGTATCTCCTTTGTAATCAAGGTCATCTTTTTTAATTGAAAAAGTAGCTGTATGTGCTTAATAAAAAGAAAGAAGATGACGAATAGAAGTACAAGAAGCAGGTTCCACATATTAGCACCTCTCACCCAATTTGTATCCAAAACCCCACATCGTTTGTAAATAGACAGGATTGGACGGATCTTTTTCAATCTTTGTTCTGAGGCGATTGATATGAACCATGACTGTATTGTAGTCTCCTATACTCTCTTCTCCCCATACTGCCTGAAAGATATGGGACTTTGTAAACACACGTGTTGGATTTTCTAGAAATAGCTTCAAAATAGCAAATTCCTTGGCAGTTACATTTTTTTTCTGCCCGCTAACAGTAATTTCATATGTGCCCATATTCAGCTCTAAATCTCCATGCTTTAATATCTTCTCTCTGTTTTCAGATGCATCGAATTTAAAGTCCATATACCTACGAAGCTGCGCCTTGACTCTTGCGATCAGTTCACCAATGGTGAAAGGTTTAGTCATATAATCATCAGCGCCGAGTTCTAAACTAGATATTTTATCCATTTCACTGTCTCTTGCAGATAAAATAATAATCGGAAAGGTTTTCTTTTCTCGAACAATTCGCAAGACTTCTTGTCCATTAACCTTCGGCAGCATCAAATCTAAAATAATCAGCTGATATTCATATTTTGATAGATAAGCTAATGCTTCCTTTCCGTTATATACACCATCTGTTTGGTAACCTTCTTTTCTTAGATATCTTGTCACTAATTGATTAATCTCTCTATCATCTTCAATCACTAAAATTCGGATATCCATTCGCTTCTCCTTTGTTTTTTCATTTTTAAGGTTTTAGGCTTTTTAAACACGAGATACTACCTTCTCTACTTTTTTATGATAGGTTCATTTTTACTATTAGACTATTTTTCCATAACAAATGTTGATAAGCTTCTGTACTCATTATCTAATAGCACTTGCTACCCATACCAAAGCGAAGATGCTAGCGGATGGAGCAACCTTTGTAATTTTTAGATGGCAGACACGGAAAACATAGTTCAACTTGTGCCGTAGGCACGCAATCATCAAGCGGTTTCCTAACATGTTTAAACGTTATTTATGCAACAACACTAATAAACAAAAAAAACCTTATTTTCATGTATCTGTCCCTGTTATCGTATGTTCAATCATTTTATTAGTTTATCAATAATAGTTATAAACAAGAACAGCATATATGTTTACTTATAACAAATGACAAAATTCGCCTCCTCTACCTCTGAGAAGACGATACACAACTTTTTCCTCGGATTACAAAGCGAGAAAACGTTGGAACTACCAAATGACGATGGCGCGTCATCAAAGTCAAATGCCTGTTGTATGAATATAGATGTCTAAGATATAGTCATAAGGTCAAATATCAATCTGCTAACTCATTGTCCCTTTTAGAAAAATCAGTATTATTTATATATGGACTATTTGAGGAGGTTGACATATCATGCACGATACTTTATTTAATCAATTATCAGCAACGACTACCCCTTTTTATCAAAAGCAGTCTTACGAACATGTACTACACTACCCTCCTGATATTGCAGAAGGAAAAGTGACTCGCTATCTGCTGCGAGATGGTTTTGAATTAATTATCAGAGATTTAAAAA
Source organism: Shimazuella alba (assembly GCF_009831235.1). Lineage (GTDB taxonomy): Bacteria > Bacillota > Bacilli > Thermoactinomycetales > Thermoactinomycetaceae > Shimazuella > Shimazuella alba. Next base: position 227,886 of record NZ_WUUL01000006.1, read on the forward strand.
TGCATCAGTCGTTCAGATTGGAAACCTATCAAGAATCTCCTTTATTTGAACTTGGTTTCAATCTGTATGGAGATATGTTGTTTCAAGCAAATCATAAAACCTATCACACACATAACAACCAAATTAGTATGAGTTTTTTACATGATTCTTTCGTGAGCCTGAAACAGTCTGCTGGCGATCATATTTTAACAGTGGGTATCCATCTTACTGAATCTGCTATTCACGATTATTTTTTTCAATTTTTGCAAGATGACCAACAAACCATTGATTCCTTTTTCAAAAAGGGTGAAGCTAGATTTCTTCAAAAACCAACTGATATCATTTTACAGGTAGTCCTACAACAGATTCTTCAATGTCCCTATTCGGGAAACACAGGAAAGATGTATTTAGAAAGCAAAGCTTTAGAGCTACTAACTGTCTATTTTGCGAAATACGAAAATCAGAACAAAGCAATTCATACCATCAAATGGTCCAAATCAGATAAAGAGCAAATTGAACAAGCGAAAGAGTGGATTATCCGTCATTTAGAAGATCCCATCACCATTGGTTCGATTTCGCAAGCCATAGGGATCAACGATTTTAAATTAAAAAAAGGATTTCGTGAACTATTAGGGACTACCGTTTTTCATTATATTCGCGAACAAAGACTAGCCAAAGCTCAACAATTACTTATTATAGGAGAAATGAATGTAACAGAAGTCTCCATTGCTGTTGGCTATCAGAACCCAAGTCGTTTTGCTGCAGTATTTAAAAACAAATTCGGCATCACACCCAGCCAATATCGATTTGTTAAGTAACCTAAAAAGAGGTTGCTTTTTTTATTGCTCCCGATTGGATTAAAACTAATCCCAATTGGAGCAGTGCAGATTCATTTAATCATCGATAATTACTACAAAGAAATGAGGTGTCAAATTCGATGCATTCAAAATGGATTATTTTTTTCACTGTACTCAGTGGTTGGATGGGTATCGCAGTAATCAATCCTTTAATGGGTCCTATCGCACGAAACATGGGCTTAACAGAAATGCATGCTGGTTGGCTCATTGCAATCACTGGAATCATGGTGATTGTAGGGAGTCTTTACTTGGGTCAAAAAAGCGATATATGGGGAAGGAAAAAAGTCTTACTCATAGGAATGACTGGATTTACTGTTACCATGCTGTTGTTTGGGATCTTCGTTCAGATTGGGTTAGCAGAACCATCAAATCTATGGGCAATTTTTCTGTTACTGTTGTTGATTCGCCTGATCCAAGGTTTATTTTTTGGAGCTATTCCTTCCACAGGACAAGCTTATATGGCTGATCTCACAACTGGAAAAGAACGAATCTCAGCAATGTCTCTGATTAGTAGTACGAATGGCTTAGGGTTTGTATTTGGACCTATATTAGGGGCTTTAACTGCTGGATTCCACATCGCAACTCCATTTTTTATCATAGCGCTTATAACAGCAATTGTAACCATATGGATTTGGGTTTCACTAGTCAACAAAAAATCGAATAGCAACAATGGTGAGAATGCAGATATAGGAAAACCCATACTTTTCTCTAAAGTATGGCTACCGCTTGCTTGTAGCTTATTGCTCGCAATGTCATTATCCATGATGCAAGTTATTTCTGGTTTTTATATTCAAGATACCTTGCACCTATCGATAAAAGACGCAACACGTTATGTCAGTATCTTCATTACTACCGCAGGTCTAGCCTTGGTGTTTGCCCAAATACTCATCGTCAATCGATTTCGTTGGTCACCTAGAAAACTGATGAGTATTGGATTGCCGATTGTCTGTTTTGGCTTTCTTTTGTTGTCCATCTCTCATGAGATTCTTTATTTCTTTATCTCCTTCTTGCTAATTGGCATCGGGATTGGTATGGCTTTACCTGGGTCTATGTCGGCAACTTCGTTAATCGTTGATCGGACGCAACAAGGGAAAATTGCAGGAATCATTACTGCACTCAATGGAACAGGGGCGGTCATTGCTCCTTTACTTGGAACTTCACTCTATCAATTGTCCCCACAATTTCCCTTTTACACTTGTATCTTTTTGTTATTAGGAGCGAGTCTGTTGATCTGGACTTTAGGTAGAAAGACACTCAATCCATCCAATATTTAAGTAGGTGAACAAAGATGAATATTTTAATTTCAGGTGCTGGAATCGCTGGACTTACGCTAGCAAAACGGCTGTTAATGGAAGGTTATCAACCAACCATTATTGAAAAAGCAACTACCTTTCGCTCAGTAGGATCCATGGTCGAATTGAATCAAGATGCGATTACTGTCTTAAAAAAAATGGGTTTGATAGATGAAATACAAAAAAGAAATGTAAAATTAGCAAAACGACAATTCCTTGATGCAAAGGGAAATCTATTATATGAACTATCCATGAAAACTACCAAAGGCTCGGAGTTAGAAAGAGTTTTGATTCATCGTTTCACCTGGCATGATATCCTATATCGATCAGTATATGAACATATACCAATCCAATTTGGATCAAACATTCAGGCACTATCTGAGGATGAAACAGGAATTCAGGTTACTTTTCAAAACGGAATACAGCAACACTATGATTTGGTCATTGGTGCAGATGGTGTTCATTCACAAACAAGAAAACTCCTACTTGGAAATCAATATGAACAACATGAGGATATTGGGTACATGGTATTTACCATAAAAAATCCGATCATAAAAAAAATGCCTGTTCATCTAGAAATGGGAATAAATTATGCAACTTATCTCCCTGGCTTTTATCTACAATTTGGTTTTGATGAAAACTATGCAGCCGGCTTGTTCATGTATCAAAAAGACCGAAATATCAAGTTTTCAGGAGAACAGAAAAAAACATTCTTATTACAGAAATGTAAGTCTATTGAGTGGGGAATCCATCAGGTGATAGAGCAAATTGATCCTGCTTATATATATGAAGACACAATGAGCATAATTAACTTACCTGAGTGGAGTAAAGGAAGAACGGTCTGGGTTGGAGACGCTGCACATGCTATGACCTTTATGCTAGGAACAGGTGGGGGGAAAGCAATGCTTGGAGCGGATCGTCTAGTGAATGCATTGATGGAAACTACTAATTACAAAGAAGCATTCTCTAAATATGAATCTCTTCATCGGATTGATGTAGAGAGATTACAACAGAAATCCGTTGAAGCAGCAAAGTTTACAATCTCTAATAGTTTAGAGGAATTCAAACAAAAAAATTTGTTACTGCAACATGCTCCAGATCAATTATTAAAAAGATACTCCTCTGAATAATAAAATTTAAATAATTTCAGGTCCACAAATAACGAAAAACCACCTTCTCAAAAACATGAGAAGGTGGTTTTTTACACTACTTCTTAACAACCACGCCAATGCCACATGTGACTCTTTTTCTCTCAATTCCGCACACAACTTAGAAAATTTCTCAAGCTGTGAGTGATGTATTTCAATAAATCGATCGTTGTGATGTGAGTGGTCCTATTTTTATTTAATGCATTCCCACCGAGAACTCCCCCTGCTAAAGGACTCCATGCCACCACGCCTAATCCCAAATCTTTAGTAGCAGGTAATACCTCCAATTCAGGAGTTCTTTCTAATAAACTGTATTTGTGTTGTTCAGTAACTAATCCCATAAAATGACGCTCTTTGGCTGCTGCTTGTGCTTTTACCAAATGCCAACCCAGCAAACTTATTCCCTTGTTAGTTTAGATCAGAATGGGTGCGCACCTACAAAGATGCTGTACTTCCCACAAATAGTAATAAATATAAAATAGGAATCTCAAAAATAGTTCACAAGGTCAAATCATTTCTATAAAGCTCTGAAGGCAAGTAAACGGTAAATGTCGTTCCCTCGTCTGGTTGGCTCACAACGTTGATAAAACCTCCGTGAGCTTTAACAAATTGGTGAGCAATGGACAATCCAATCCCTGTTCCGCCTGTATGCCGTGATCGAGCCTTTTCTACCCGATAAAAACGATCGAACAGATGAGGAAGTTCTTCCTCAGGTATCCCAATCCCGGTATCGATTACGGAAACACATGTGTAAACCTTATCTTGATCAACAACGTTGTCTTTGATATCAACCGCTATCACTCCGCCATTAGGAGTATATCGGATTGCATTAGTCAACAAGTTGATAAATACTTGCGTTATTCTTCTGGCATCGACTTTTACAATCACAGGATTTGGGCAGGAAGAGAGGCTCATCCTCAGTCCATTCTCTTCAGCCTCTATCTTTACATCATTGACGATTTGTTTCAGTTTTTCCCTCAGATCGATCGACTTGCAATCTAACGTCAGCCGTCCTGCTTCGGCCAACGACAAAACATGAAGATCATCCACTAACAAACTTAGGCGGATCACTTCGTCATGAAGTCTAAGCAGTACTTCAGGAGAGACATTTTGACTGGCTTGCTGAGTATTTTCCAACTTTAATTGCATAATAGAAAGCGGAGTGCGAAGCTCATGAGCGACATCCGCAAACATCCGCTTTCGCACAATCTCAGCTTCTCGTAAACGAAGCGTCATGTCGTTAAATGTCCGGACAACTTTCCCATATTCGTCCTTAGATTCCATAGGAACATTCACGTTTAGATCTCCTTTTGCAACCCGTTCAATAGCGGCTACAAGTTTTCGAAGCGGAAGTGTGATGACTCCTGATATCCAGAGACTAAAATACAGACCAGTTGCGATAAAAAATACAGCAATTCCAACCCCCATCAGCTTCATTTTGTCAATTACAAACGTCTTCAACATCTCCATTTGATGATCGGGTGAGGCTTTCAAAAAAGCTGTTCCGATTTGTTCCTTGCGAAATTCATCAAAAACGAGGTTCATATAAATTTGATAAGTAAAAATGTGAGAAAGGGTAATGATCAAAACAAGTAGCCCCATGTAAGCAAAAATTTTTTGCCGTACTGTCATTTTCATGATTGTTCACCGAAACGATAGCCGAAGCCGTATACGGTCTGGATATATCGCGGGTTGGCTGGGGAGTCTCCCAGTTTCCGTCGAAGGTTTCGAATATGAGAATCCATCGTCCGTTCATAACCTAAATATTCGTCTCCGAGCGCGACTTTTAATAACTGCAGGCGGCTAAAAACAATACCAGGACGTGCAGCCAATGTGTACAAAATTTTAAATTCGGTCGGTGTTAGTTGGATTTCTTGGGAGTCTTTGTATACTTGGCATTTGGCTTCGGAAATGGTCAAATTGTCTCTTTCCAAAAACTGAGGCTTGTTTTCTGGTCCATGCAAGCGCCGAAGTAACACCCGGCTGCGCGTAGCTAGTTCACGCAAGCTAAAAGGCTTTGTCAAATAATCGTCCGCTCCAATTTCCAAACCAACGATTTTATCCGATTCATCTGATCGGGCTGTGACCATAATAATGCCGCAATTCGATATTTGCCTTAACTCGCGGCAAACATCTAGGCCGCTCTTTTCAGGAAGCATCCAATCAAGCACAACAAGTTCTGGCTGCTCTAACTGGACGAGCTCAAGTGCTTTTCTTCCGTTTTGGCAGGTGTAGACTCGAAATCCTTCACGTTGCAGATAAGTTTGCATTTCTTCCAACATGTTGGTCTCATCCTCTACAATCAGCAATTTTGCTTCCATTCCAATTTCATCCTTTCAGTACAGAAATTCATATTTAATATTATATCGTGGATTAATTGGATAAATAAAAAAACCACACAAATTGAGAATAATCTGCATAAGTTCTCGACAATTATTATGTAAATTAACGTCGAAAGGGAACGGACGTACAAAAAATCATAGGAGTTTAATCTGTTCACTCAGGAGAAACAAAAAGATTAAGCCACGAAGGATTAATCCCAAGTTACTTTTTAAGATTAGCAATAGAAAAAATAGCCTATGGCGAAAGAGGACAATAGAAGGATGACAATCATGGCAAACATGAATAAAGCTGTAGTTATTGGGGCAGGAATAGCTGGACTGATAACAGCTAGAATGCTATCCGAGTATTATAAAGAGATATATATTGTGGAACGCGATGACTTACCAACAACACCAGCCAATAGGCAGGGCACTCCACAATCATTCCATCCACATCGTGTACTGCCACGCGGTCACATGATTTTAGAGCGCTACTTCTCTGGTTATACAAATGATCTGTTAGACAACGGTGCTTATCCCTCAGATGCCGAAGAGATCGTGCTTGTTAATCCGTTCGGTAATTTAATAGTTCGTCCTCCTGCTGGAAGTGCTTCGAGCAGCAGAGCTTTGTTAGAATGGGTGCTTCGCCGTCGTGTACAAAAGATTCATAATGTTCATTTTATAACTAATACGGAAGTTATAGGTTTCATGTCCTCAGAAGACCGTCAAACAATTATTGGCGTATATACAAAAGAGCGCAAAAAGAATAGCCAAGAGGATTTGCTTACAGCGGACATGGTAATCGATAGTTCTGGGCGCTCTTCGAAGGTCATCAAATGGTTGCATTCGCTCGGTCATACTGTTCCGAATCAAGAGGTGCTCAAGGTATTTCTCGGTTATAGTACCCAGTACTACAAAATTCCTCTAGAGGCGCAAAAACAATGGAGATCAGTTATATCCGATGCACAACCTGCTAAAGGAATAAGTAATGGTACGCTGATTCGTATTGAAGATGATATAGCCGGAACATTGTTGTTTAGCGCAGGTGGTGAACACTATCCTTCCATTAAACCGGATGAATACCAAGAGGAACTAAAAAGTTTAAATGCATCAGAAATTGCCAATATTATGGATTACTTAGAGCCTTTGCAAGCTCCCCGCGGATATCGTACATCTGAATCAATTCGGCAGCATTTCGAACAAATGAAGAATTGGCCGTCGGGACTGCTTGTTCTGGGTGATGCGTTCTGCAGCTTTGACCCCATTCATGGACAAGGAATAACAGTGGCTGCGATTGAAGCGGAAATAATCGAAAATTGTCTGGAAGAGCAGATACGCAATCCACAGCCATATTTTGAGCGACATGTACTGCATCGGATGCAGGAAGCCATTGAACCGGCTTGGTGGCTGAGCTCTATTGCAGATTTGCGTTGGAATGGTGTCAAACATATTGGTACAACGCCCTTAAAGGGGGTTACATTCGCCCAGAAATACATCGACTTGTTTACAAAAAAAGCGACAGAATTGGTAACGAAGGGTAACAGCAAATTTTATCTGATGCAATTCTTGATGAATTCATTGGTTCTGCCTCCTAGCAAATTCTTTAATGCAGAAATACTTACCATTATATTAAACGATAATGGCTCACCAGAAGAAAAACAAGTAAGAGCGGAGCTGGATGTTCAGGACCCTAAACTATTTCAGCAACGAATTGATGAATGTATTCCGTCATTTGATAGTGCATTTGATGAGCGTTTGAACGACGTTCTTATGTCTTTCGAACAGCAATAATTTATGGATCGATAATAAAAAAAGATACGAGGTGTTTGATTTTATGAATTCGAAGTGGATTATTTTTTCGTCTGTACTCATTATTTGGATGGGGATTGCTGTGATCAATCCTTTAATGGGGCCAATCGCACGTAGCATGGGTCTAACCGAAATACAAGCTGGATGGCTCATTTCGATCCCGGCCATCATGTCTATCGTAGGAAGCCTTTATCTGGGGCGAAAAAGTGATATCTTGGGCCGTAAAAAAATCCTTTTGCTCGGCATGACTGGATTTACGATTACAATGCTCTTTTTTGGAGTTTTGGTTCAGATGGGTTTGTCCAATTCAACATATATAGGGATAGGAATGATTTTTTTGCTCTTGCTGCTCACTCGCCTCATTCAAGGTTTTTTTGCTGGAGCCATTCCCTCTACTGGACAAGCTTATATGGCAGACATTACAACTGGAAAAGAGCGACTTTCAGCAATGGCTCTGATTGGTAGTGCGAATGGCCTAGGGTTTGTATTAGGACCTATGTTAGGAGCTTTAACTGCTGGATTCCACTTTGCAACGCCATTTTATGTGTCAGCCTTTTTGACAGCAGGTGTAACCATATGGTTATGGATATCACTACCTAACCAAAAACCGATTAACAACCTTGGTGAGAAAGAAAATATCGTAAAACCCATTCTTTTCTCTAAAGTATGGTTACCGCTTGTTTGTAGCCTATTGCTTACGATGGCATTATCCATGGTGCAAGTAACTTCTGGATTTTATATTCAAGATATATTACATCTTTCCATAAAAGACGCAACACGTTATCTCACTATCTTTATTACCATCGCCGGTCTATCCGTCGTTTTTACCCAAATACTCATTGTCAAACGCTTTCGTTGGTCACCGGCCACACTGATAAGTATTGGCTTACCGATAGTCTTTCTTGGTTTTTTCTTGTTGTCCATCACTCATCAGATTCTGTCTTTCTCTATTGCCTTCTTGCTTATTGGTATTGGGACTGGTATGGCTTTACCTGGTTCAATGTCAGCAGCTTCATTAATGGTTGATCAAACCCAACAGGGGAAAATTGCAGGGATGATTACTGCAGGCAATGCAACAGGAGTAGTTATCGCTCCTTTACTAGGAACCTATCTCTATCAATTTTCTCCACAAAGCCCTTATTATACTTGTATCATTCTGCTAATAGGAGCTAGTTTGTTGATTTGGACGGTAGGCAGAAGAAAACTGAATCTATTGAGTAGTTAGTAGGTTATCAGGATAAATATTTCGGTTTGAAAAAGGGAGAATATTGTAAATGTTTATGATGCTTTACATTACTAACATGCTCAGCTCTGTTTTACTGATGATCGCATCAGGAATTGTCACCAATCGACTTGGAAGACTTTCATTTCGTTCTACGAAAGAGGCTTTATTCAGAAGTATCAAACGGGCAAATATTTTACTATTCGTGACGTTCATTCTACTACTCATTAAACTCACCATTGTTTCTATTATCGTTATTTCATATGGATGGATGTTTGTTAATGATCAGCAACTATCAGCCCTACCACTCATACTTATATCTTTCACTGCGTTATTTATATTGACTTATCCAATATTACGTAATACTAGAAAAGAAGGGACGATCCATTTAGAAGAAGCAAGGAATCTTTTCTTTTCTGCTACATTTTTCGTACCAGTCCAGTCTTTATTTATCAGTACTGTGTTGAATACGTATTTCACGATCTTTCAATATCCATTTACACTCAATTGGCTCACTATGATTTGTGTTTGGTTGCTGTTTGCAGTGATGGTGATAGCACTTTGGTTTCGACAAGAAAGACGGAACAAAAACCTTGATCAATGGAATGTTCATCAGCGGTTCGGTAGAATTCGCCGTGCGATTCCAATTACCCTCGTCACATCAATTTTGACGGCAGGTTGGTTTTCTTACACAGCTTACGCATCGGTACTTCCGGATAAATATAGTATGGCTGATCACCACTCTGTTGACTGGGGAGATGAATCTCAACCTACTAATAGTCATCACTCTCATCAATCATCAAATAAATCAAGTGTTAGTGTAACTGCCTTACGTGGACCGCAAAACATAAAAGCCGATAAACAAATTACATTAGTTGCAAAGAAGGAAAGAGTTCGGCTTCAGTCAGGAAAAATCATAGAGGCATGGACCTTTAATGGCTCAATTCCTGGGCCCGAAATCCGAGTAAAACAAGGCGATTTGGTAGAGGTAATATTAAAAAATAAAGATATAAAAGATGGCGTTACGATCCATTGGCACGGTTATAACGTCCCAAATGGAGAAGATGGTGTAGCTGGAGTTACACAAAATTCCATACAACCTGGAGAACAATTTGTATATCGCTTTCGAGCAGAGCAAACAGGAACTTACTGGTATCACTCTCATCAACAATCATCCAAACAAGTTTCAAAAGGGCTGTTTGGTTCATTTATTGTAGAACCGAAAAAGGAATTACCCAACAAAGAAAAAGATATTACCATTGTCAACCATGAGTGGGACCTAGAAAATGAATCCAACACTATTGCGACATTTGGTATGAATGATCAGGTATCCAAGCATATTATTCAATCTGGGACACCTGTACGACTTCGACTAATTAATTCAAGTAATAATGCAAGATATTTTCAATTATCAGGTACTCCCTTCCAAGTAGACGCAATCGATGGAAATAAAATTAACCAACCATCAAAAATTAGTAATCAAAAGATGTTGATCGCTGCAGGAGGAAGATATGATCTAATTTTTAAGATGCCTAACAAACCTGTATCTTTGATTAGTGAAGGTAAATATGGAGGAACAAAAGTTCAACAGCTTTTTCATCCACCTAATACTTCTGCGCCAGCTCCTGCTGTTCCAGTAGAGGAATTACCAACTTTTGATCCCGCACATTATGGAAAAACAACCAAAACATCTATGCATAATAAGCAATTCGATCGAGAATTCAAAATGATTTTAGGAAATAGAATCGGCTTTTATGATGGAAAATTAACGCCGGTATATACAATAAATGGTAAAATAGCGCCTTATACTCCTATGTTAATGGTTAGAAAAGGAGATATCGTAAAAACAACTTTCGTTAATGAAGGAGTTGAGGATCATCCGATGCATCTGCATGGTCACCATATGTTGGTACTCAGTCGAAATGGAAAACCAATTACGGGAAATCCTTGGTATACAGATACCCTCAATGTTGAACCTGGGGAAAAATATGAGGTAACTTTTGCAGCTAATAACCCGGGAATTTGGATGGATCATTGCCATAATCTAACACATGCAGAAGTAGGCATGACGTTACATTTATCTTATCAAGGTATCACAACACCATTTAAAGCAGGTTCTGCTACATTAAATCAACCTGAATAGCTTGCGAAAATATGCAGTGGTTTTTGTCACCATACCATACCATCCCATTCCTTCATCTCGTCGAGCTTGGTATCACATCTGTAAGTGGTGTCATAATACTACATCAAGCATATTGGTATCAAATGTTGAATTATAGAAATCTTTTTATACTGAATATAAAACTCAGCATTTTATCAAAAAAAGTCGCCTTCTCGAACCACATTCGAAAAGGCTTCTCTTTTTACACAATTTCTTCTTTCATTTAAAATCTCAATGTCATCTCCACTATTAATATAAAGAAAAACACCTATGGAAAAGAGAAATAAATATCTCCAGTAAAGTCCAGTAAGTATTCCACCAAAAATAGGTCCAATGAAACCTGCAAATGCCATCACGGAGGCTATCATCCCCAAAGCTTTTCCCCGCCTTTCCAATGCAATGTTACGAACTTAGCTTGGTCCGAAAAACGTTATTTATCCTTGGCAGCACGTTCGTTTCGTGTCCTGCTTATTGAGCATTTCGCTGAATAATAGAAATAATCTATTGGAGAACATAGGCGTTCTATAAATCTCAGTACAACTCGGTCTTCATTTAGATAGCTTAAACCATTTTTTGTTTAATTGGAAATAATTGCTTGTGAAAAATCGATTAGCTCTGTTGAAGCAAGATTAGCCCTAGAAAGCTCAAGAAGGGTATAATCAAGCGATACAATCATTCGATTTATAAAACAATGAACCATATCCTTTTTAATTTGTTCATGCAAAGGATTAAGAAGGTGTATGGAACAGTAACAGAAAAACCTCCTTCTCAAACGATACTTGAGAAGGAGATTCATTTTTTTACACGATCACACAGCAGCTTCCTACTTTCGAGAGAAATACTTCACTTCAACAAATGATATGCTTGGCTTTTTCTTGGATAACAAAGTGAGAAAATTTCGGGTCTACCAAATGGCGATTGTATTGTTTTAGACGTCTGAGATATTCCTAATAGGGTAATATCCATTTCAAAAAATAACTTTTCTAATACCTACTCACAAGACTTTAAAACCAATGTATCTTTCGTTATGAACAGAGCAGAAACTATCGAGATCGGAATTACACTTATCGCAACTGATACCGGGGTAAACGGTAACATGAGCAATACATAGATTAGCCAACATACAGGCATATACAGAAACACTATTGTTGTACCAACCACCACCGATGCAATCCATCTGCCGATCTTGTACCGGTCAAGTAGTGCTACAGCCAAAATTCCCAGTGTTGAAAGAGAGAACAAATAACTAATTTCTTGGAACAGAACGAGACAGCCTACAATTAACAACAAGTGAAGAGGCAGGAAACCAGCAAGCGCTTCCCGTAGTGACAACTTACGTGCCCGGATAATACCAGCGATTAAAGTGCATATACTCATAAGAAAAAAGATACTAAAAAATGCATTGTCATTGTTCGTAGACTCACCTAACTGCATCACTTGTGTTACTCCAGCTACGATTCCCCAGCTCAATAACGCCGCTCCAACCATCACTCCGAGAAGCCAGCCTGTTCCTGTCATCATTGTACGAAGCCGAAAGCTGCCTTGTCGAATCTGCAAGATCATCCACCATATGGCCAATACAACAGCTACTAGTGACAGGATATAAGATGTAGAATTACTCATGATCATTAAATAGCTGGGAGACAAGGAGAAAAAGAGGCTATCCTGTTTTCTTCCTTCTTTAAATGGTACTTGTGAAGCATGATCTACCACTTCCAAGGCAGTCAATAAATAATGGTATGCTGTCCCAAGATCTAAATTTTCAATGGTATCCGTCTCTCTGCCGTAATTTTCAGCTCCTTGCGCTGCTGCAAAATTTAGACCTGAGTAGCCTGCCTTCAAAAAACGAGTTAAATCGGTGTCATTTGGCATCTGATGGTACAACGCAGTCAGGAATGAGGAGGACAACGGACGTGAGCTTGCAGACTGAAGGTAGTTCACAGCATCCAGATTACGATCAGAAGTCTCGAACATCAGCAGCGGTCCGCGACTACCTCGGGCTTCAAAGTTAAAGACCAGATCTATTTTATTTAGCAGCTCTGGGTGTGATTGAACAAATGACTTCGCTCCCAGCGTTCCTACTTCCTCGCCATCCGTAAACAGAAAATAAATATCTGACTTCAGACTCGGATTTCCCGCATGCTTACGAATGGCTTCCAGCATAGCAACTACGGAGAGCATATCGTCCGCTGCGCCTGGAGTTTCCGGTTCGGAGTCATAATGAGCCATTAGCAGGATACCGCGATCAGTTTTGGGGGCATCCATCTTCACCAGTATATTTTGTAACACCAATTTATCGTTCTTGTCAAAATGTGCCTTTTCACGAATGGTATTCATGAAACCCTCTTCTGCAGAAACTCCGTTAATTGGTGGCATATTTTTGAAATCCGGCGCTCCCTTGCGCTCTATAAGGTCAGCTTTCACGTCATCAACTGTGTAGGTTACTTTGTCAATCGTTGCTTTCAAGCCCATCGCACGGATTTGCTCCAGTAAATAGGCCCGTACCGATTCCAGCTCCTTTGACCCGGAGGGATGAGGTACGACAGTCATCGCCTTTAAATTAATCATCATTTGCTTATATGATGGATAGTGGACATCGGATTTGTCTGGCGGTGTCGGCGGCAAAAAAAGTTGAGCCCCCAATCCAATTCCTATCACAAGTACGATGCACATTAATATAATTGAAATAGTTCTAGACATATTTCGCACTCCCTTAGTATGGATATACCAATACTATAAAGGAGGCAAGGTTAATTCTTGGTTAAGTAAACAGTTCACGGAAAAGATGGCAAACCATTTTCAAAGAACGCTTGGAGAGTTAGGCAGTTGAATCACGAATGTAGTGCCAAGGCCTGCTCCGCTCTGAACTTGTATCGAGCCGTCATGCTTATCGATGACTGCCTTCACAATGGACAGACCTAATCCGTTGCCCCCAAGTTCTCTCGAACGGGACTTGTCCACACAGTAAAAGGGATCGAAGATCTTGTCTATTTGATCCTCTGGGATTCCAATACCTGTATCGGTAATAGTAATGCATGTTGTCTGTGAATGATGAACAGCAGTGATTTGAATGCTTCCATTCTCCTCATTATATTTGATGGCATTGTGAAGAATGTTGGAGAAAGCCTGATGCAACAGATTTTTCTCACCATAAAGCATCACACCTTCAAGCTGAACGTCAATATAAATATGTTTACGTTGAATCTCCAAGGAAAAATCCCTTATAATCATCTGAAATAATTCATTGGCACCGAATACTACACGTTTGAACCCATTCCAATCCGCATTCATTTGGAGCAGATCGTGAACGATGGAATTAAGTCGTTCCACATTGCTCCGCATATCCTCCAGTGCTTCCGTATGTTCTTCAAGTATAGGTGGGTCACTTAGTTGTACCACCTCAATCCTAGCTAGCATAGCAGCGAGTGGTGTTTTGAGTTCGTGTGCGGCATTAGCTGAAAAATGTTTATAGGACAAAAATGATTTTTGTAACTTATGGATCATCCGATTAAAGGAAATGGACAGACTCGCGACCTCATCCTTGGACGGGGGAACTTGAACTTGTCTATACAGATTATTTTCGTCAATCTCTTCGATCTCCTTGCTTAAGTCTGTGACAGGCTTCAACGCTCTTCCTGTTACCATGTAGGTGATGCCAGTTCCACTTGCGATGATCAAGATCACGCACAGGAGACCAGCAGAAGCAAAGTCAATCTGCTGTTCCATCAAGACGGGTGCAGGTGTGACAGATGGGATAGGTGGCACAGACGGTAAAGATGGTACAGACGGTACAGTCAGTGATCCTTCCTTCGTTCCATCAAAAGCATCGACTTTCGGAACAAGCTGCGGTTGAACATAAATAACACGAGCGGCATAAATGGAAGCTACCATAAGCGAGATACATCCGATTGAAAGTATTATTGCCATTAATAAAGTCAACCGTAGACGGAGGGAAAGTGTACTAGTTTGCATCAAAGAGGTACCTCCGCAATATAGTATCCAAAACCCCTTTTGTTCTTGATCACTTCTTGCTCTCCCAAAAATATGGACAACTTCTTCTTTAGCGAATTGATATGAACCTTGAGAGAATTCGAGAAACCATCAAAGCTGCTGTCCCACAAGTGCTCCATGATCTCTTCCGTACTGACAATCTTATCTTTATTAAACATCAAGTACTCCAAAATGCCATATTCTTTCTTTGTTAATTCTATCGGAGTGTTCTGAATATATACTGTCTTTAACGCCGTATCCAATATGATCTCTCCATATGACAGCCTTGTATCTGACTGAATGAATCTTCTGCGAAGCAATGCTCGAAGCCGAGCCTCTAACTCCTTAAAATGAAAGGGTTTCACCATATAATCGTTCGCTCCAGTATCAAGACCATAGATCTTATCCTCTACCTCGGAACGCGCCGATAAAATCAGAACCTTGATGTCAGGCTTATCCTTGCGAATCACCCTTAACACATCGATCCCATCGATTTTAGGCAGGTTCCAGTCCAATACGATCGCATCATATTCGTGGATTTCGACCATTTGTAGCGCTCTTTCGCCATCTGACGCTGCATCAACCGCATAGCCGAATTTTCGCAATCCCATGCTGATTGATTGCTGTATGGATAGATCATCTTCGACTACCAATATTTTCAATTTCATCTCCTCCTTCTTCCATTAATTCTATAATAGGTCAATCTCAGTTAATAGAAGGTTAAGATGTATTTGTACTGCACTACCCGCTAACATTATGGAATTAACCTAGCATAAAGCCCAATACTTTTACTTCTGAATCACCCATAACTGGAAAAAACTTAACGCAAACTACTAAGAAAATATCACAAACTAATGTTATTCTTGGTGACTACTACTTTTAGCACAACCTTTACCAAGGAATTATCTTCATGAAAAGCACTTGCTTAAGTCCAAATACACTACAATCAAAGAACATAAACACTCATTCACTTACATCATTTTCAAAAAAAAGTGCTAAAAAACTTACTGATCATGTTTTAATAGTAATATTATTTTAGGAGATATCAGATCAACGATGAATTATCTGTATCTATCTTAACGAGAAACTTATCCTCAAAATCTACTTAAAAAACTGAATAGAAATCGCCTCCTACATCCATTATAGAAAGGCGAGTTCTATTTGGACGAACAGGTTTTTCTTCAATGGAAGTAACAGTTCCATCCTCTAAAAAGTCAATAACTCCAAATCGTTCCGGATCATGAACGAAATAACCAAACACAGTTGCACCTTTTTTTTGATTTACAGCTTCCATTAGCAAATGCTGAAACTCATAACCATAAAAAATATTGTCACCTAAGATTAATGCCACGTTATCATTCCCTATGAATTTTTCCCCATAAACAAAAGCTTGAGCAATTCCCTCTGGGGCTGGCTGTACCTCATAGCTTATAGAAATGCCCAAATCCGAACCATTTCCTAGTAGCTCTTTGTAGCGAGGGGTATCCTGCGAGGTGGGATATAATTAAGAATTCTTTAATTCCAGCAAGCATGAGTGTTGAGAATGGATAATAAATCATAGGCTTATCATAGACTGGCAATAAATGTTTAGATATTGAGTGGGTTAACAGATATACCTCGTGCTACTGCCACCTGCTAAAATAATTCCTTTCATGCTAGGTCTCCTTTGTTATATATACAATAAATTACTTGATCATTGAGTATTGTATGTTCTTTCAATAAAAAGTGGTGCAACTTTACGAAAAGACAGGCTTTTTGTTGAATGTCAAATGAAATGTCCCATTTTTTAATTAGACTCTAAAAGTTGTACCACTACTCACCTAATTGTCATAAAGTATAAGAAATGTGACTAAGGAATGCTGTTGTAATAAAAAGGGGAAAGAGGTGGGGTCGTGCCAAAAGTATCAATCATTTTAACCAGTTTTAATAAACACGAATATGTTGGAAAAACGATTCGATCAATATTAGACCAAACGTATGATGACTTTGAATTGTTTATTATGGATGATAATTCAAATGAAGAAACACTTAATAAAATTAGACCATTTCTGGATGATTCTAGAGCCAAATTTTTCAAGAGTGACGTTCAAACGGTTGATGAAAGAGTAGCGAAAACGAGATATGCCGTTTTGATTAATCAAGCACTAGAATTAGCACAAGGAGACTATATTGCGTATGCTACCGATGACAATGTCTATCATAAACAAAAAATAGAGAAAATGGTGGATTTTTTGGAGAACCATCCGAATGTAATGGTTGTTTATTCAGCATCAGAAACAAACTATTTAAATGTGAAGGGGGAAATTACAAACTCCATTGTCAGACCGTCTAAAGTCATTCAATGGCTCGCACCTTGTGTTACGGATCATTGTTCCATTATGCACAGAAAAACTGTAATACCTGTGATTACTAAAACGTTTGGATCTATTTGGGATGAAGATCCCCAATTTTATAGAATCGGTGATGCTCGATTCTTCTGGAAACTTAATCACTTTTGGCCGTTTTATCCTATTCCTGAAGTACTTGATTTTAACGCTATTACCCCAAAATCCATTCACGCACAGATTTATAGTGACCAACCAAATGAGTTTGCCAGTAAACTGCCGCAGCAAAGAACATGTAAGGAACTAAGAGACTCCTTAAGGGCAATAAGACGGGAGAAGAGAGAATGAATACTTATTTGAAAAATTACTGGGCTATCTATCGCGAGTTTATCGAAACGTTCAAGAACTTTACATTCAAAGATATTCCCATTTCCTTGTTAACGAATTTTTATCATCATATAGACCAAGATTTGAAAATGAAAATGGAAGCAGAAAATTTTCCTATATCAGAAAAATACCCTGAATGGAAACAAGAAATGATACAGCCCTATTTTGAAAAGTGGTTGAAAAAAAATAGTCCTCCTTCTACGAACAAACCGAAGGATGGGAAAATTTTGATAAATTATGACTATACACGCATTCCAGAAACTTGTTATCGAACATTATTTGATCCAGAAAAAACAATCATTCTGTCTCGTTCAAAGAGTAAACAAATTTTTGGAATTCCAACTGAGATGATGCAAAAATACGAAGAATCAACTGAAGACATTTCCAGTCAACTCGTAAAAAAAGCAAAAGCTTTATTTGGAAAGTTAAAGAACCATCCAGCCTTTGGTAATGAATTCTTTCAGCAGACGTTTCTTAACCGAATCCCGATAATCGTGAAAACAGTCAGTGCCGCCTTTAATCTTTTCGATCAACTCACTTTATCAGCAATTATAGTAGGAACGACAGAAGATATTGTAAGTAGATCTCTTGCTATTGTTGGTTCCATATGCGGGATCAAAAGTATTTGTCTTCAGCACGGTGTTTTAATGGGAGAAGAGGCTTTTATGCCGATTTTTACCAGTTCTATTGCCGTCTATGGTGAGTATGAGAAAAAGTGGTATTTGCAAAGGGGGCTGACACAAGAACGGATTAGTGAAATCGGTCATCCTAAATATGATGAAATTTTCACTAAAGTCACTCAACACAATACTACATTTCCGGAAAAATTCAAACTTGATTCTAATAAAATTACTTTATTAGTGATTACTGGGCCTAATATAGATGCTGCCCGATTCACTGAACTAATAAATAATCTAATAACTAATTCTAACTATCAATTAATTATTAAGCCGCACCCATGGGAAATCAAAAAAAAGCAGTGTGATCTTTATTTAGAGCTTGAAAAAAAATGCAAATCGATTAAAGTGTTGACTTCACGAGAGGATTACTTGTATGAACTAATCAGTCATGTTGATGGAGTGATTGCTTCTTTATCTACCGTTGCATTAGAAAGTATCTTATTTAAAAAACCTGTATTTTTATTTGACTTTTTAATTAGCAATCGAACATATAATTATTTTGATCAACTAGGAGAGTATGTTCAACCTAATCCAAATCATTTATACACGATAGTCAATCAATATTATACTTCTCCTGAGCATAAGCAAGCCTATGATAGAATTAGAGAACAGTATTTAAGTAGCATTTATATGGACGGAACTTCTGGACAGAAATTACTTTATGAATGTTACCACAACTAAGCAAATATTATATCTGTGATATAAACTAGAATGAGGACCTGCCATTCCTTTAGCAGATCCTCATTCTAGTTTATTCTATTAGACAAATAGTGACCAGTCCGTGGGGGTACCAGCTTTTACTTTCTTCCCAACTTTTTTCCCTAATAACTGCTCGTAGTATTTCGGAGCCAAGCCAAAACCAGGCCGTATGACTCTTAAATTGTCTTTTGTTAAAATATCCCCAGCTTGTACGTCCTTTACAATATAAATTGATCTTCGGAATTTCAGTGAGTTTTTTTCTTCTGCAGTGGGACCGTAACTCACTTGCCCCAAGGATTGCCAGACACGTTCTGTCTCAATAACCAATGACTTCATTTCATTTGACTCCATTGAAAAGGCAGAGTCAACTCCCTCTTCAGAACGAGAAATTGTAAAATGTTTTTCAATAACAGTTGCACCTAAAACAACACTGCCGATAGAAACCCCGATCCCCATCGTATGGTCGGACAAGCCTACTTGACATTGAAATAATTCCCTCATGTGAGGAATGGTTACAATATTGGTGTTTTCAGGCGAAGCAGGGTAGGTACTCGTACATTTTAACAAAACTATATCTTGACACCCAAAAGCCCTAGCCGTTTGAACTGTCTCTTTTAATTCCTCGATTGTTGCCATCCCAGTAGAAATAATCATCGGCTTTCCTGTTGCAGCTACTTTTTTAATTAAGGGGATATGATTGTTTTCAAAGGAAGCAATTTTATACATCGGTACGTTTAAGTCTTCTAAAAAATCAACAGCTGTTTCGTCAAATGGTGTGCTAAAAGGGATCATTCCCAGTTCTAGTGTTCTGTCAAATATCGGTTTGTGCCACTCCCATGGAGTATAGGCCTGTTGATATAGTTTATAGAGATTGTTTCCATTCCATAAACTTGTCTTGTCATTGATTTGAAAATCGGTTGTATCTAGATTGATTGTCATTGTATCGGCGGTATAAGTTTGTATTTTTAAGGCATGCGCGCCAGCCATTGCTGCAGCCTCGACTATTTGTAAGGCACGTTCCAAGGATTGATTATGGTTTCCTGACATTTCTGCAATAATAAAAGGAGGATGGTTCGGTCCAACCATTTTTCCTCCAAGATTGATTTCCTTCAAATTATTACACCCTTTCAAGTGAAATTCAGGTCTAATTTCGCTTTATGATGCTCCCAGTCTTCTTTGTCTAAGACAAACCTAATGATATTGATTGGCTGGCCATTTCGGTATAAAGTATTTTTATAATGCAGATCATGTTTAAAGCCTAGTTTGCGATGATACGTAGCACTCTTTTTATTAAAAGATAGAACCTCACCAATAATGGTTTTCATCCCTAAACATTGAAAGGCATAATCTAACGCTAAACTTCCCATCCATGTCCCTGCGCCTTTAGGTGCCTGAATTTCACCAATATAAAATCCCCAGAAGCAGGTTTTCTTTTGTGGATTACTTTCTTTAAAGGAAACGAGCCCCAATGGTTTGCTATTATAACGGAAGATGCGATAATAAGCAGTTTGGTTTGTCAGAATGATTTCAAACCAATGACAATGAGCTTCATAGGGAATAAGTTCATCTTGAAACATGTTCACCCGAATAAATTCAGCGTTTCTCCAGTTATAAATCAAGTTCTTATCATTTTCTGTTAGTGCACGTAAATCATAATCCATACTTAACCACCCATTTTCATGATGTCCTCTATCATTGTCTGTAAATTGACAAGATTGTCTTTCATCAATACAGCCGCTAGTCGTGACATTTCCACTCGTTCTTGTTCATTTTCAATGAATTTCTCCAGCTGCGGTGTTAACGATGACTGTTTCACTGTGTGATTCTCCCCTAAATACTTGATGATCTTTTTTCTCCCGAGATTCTCGCAAATAGCCTTCTGATTTGCTGCAATACTCCAAACGATCGCTGGTAAACCAAGATAACATCGTTCCCATGTGGTCGTACCTCCAGCACCTATTGAGAAGTCCGCACGCCGCATTAGTATGGCAATATTAGTTATTTGGCAATGAAAATGCAGATTAGAATACTGATCACAAATTGCTTTCAAGTCATGTTTATGGAAGTTTGATTTTCCTACAACCACGTCTACTTCGATGTCATGTCGCTCTAATTCTAAAAAAGAAGCTAGTGCTTTCCCTGTTTCATTCGTATGGTCAAATCCTCCAAAAAAAATAAATATCCTTTTAACAGGACCTGTTCTCAGCTTCATTTGATATCTTTGCTGGTAAAACTCAGGTCTCAACAATACGTAACTAGGACCAAGAAAAAGGCTGCAATGAGCTGGAACGAGAGAACGATATCGGTATGGTGCATCGAGTGCTGTTGGATCCATTAAAAGGTCACATTCATGCTTCCGATCGGCCAGATCATCAATAACCATGATTCTTTTTGCAATATCTTTTTGATTGCGTTCCCATTCATTGTAAATGGCATAATGATCAATAATCAGTAAATCAACAGAGTGTTCTCGTAGTACAGCTTTCGTCTGTCTTGCATCAATGAACAATGGAACACCAAGCCAGTGGGAGTGGGGGGTCAAAAGTGGAAGGGGGGCATCCCATGTTGGAGCAGGAAGTTTTAATACCAAGAAACCCTTTTCTTCAATTAATTCGCATAGATGCCCGACATGTTCCCTGCATATAAACGTGACACTTGCACCATGTAAGTGTAGTTTTTCTGCAAGAGTCAAGCATCTCATCACATGTCCTGATCCTATTTCATTAGAGGCGTCGACACGAATATATACATTCATATGATATCCTCTAATTTCTTTTGTTCTATATGAGAATTGATTAAGTTCCATTCAGGTTTTTTCTGTAACAAACAAATAATATCTTCAAATGTAACGGATTCAATCTTTTTGTCAGAAAAGTAATGAATCAAACGTTTTATTAACTGAAAATCTTCTTTGGTATCCACTGTTAGCCGATAACTGCTTACATCAAGAGGGTTCTTAACACTACCCAAGGTAAATTTGTCGGGATGAAGATAAATATATGGTGTCACATGTTCACGATGAACGATGTTTCTTGCTTCCCGGTTCGCTTGATCTAAAGCCTTCATTGACATCACTTCAACATCTAAACCGCGTGGAAACGTTCTTTCAATTGTATTTGAAACATAATCATAGAGGTTAATTTTTGATAAGTATTTGGTGATGCTGGCATCGATAATTTTCGGATCAATCAAAGGGCAGTCAGATGTAAGACGAACCACAACTGTCGCTTTGTACCTCATGGCAGCTTCCCAGTACCTTAACAAGACATCTTGTTCTGAACCACGGTGATAGGCAACAGAGAGTCTATTACATAGATCAATAATAGGCTGTTCTGATTCCTTGTTTGTGGTGGCAATCACTATTTGATGAATAAACCTAGACTTTCTTACTCTTTCAATTTGATATTCAAGCAGAGGTCTGCCTAAGACTTCTTTTAAGATTTTTCCTGGAAGTCTAGTTGACCCCATTCTAGCTTGAATGATTGCTACTATTTTCAAAGAATCACCTTCTTATAATTTGCAATAAAGATTGATGATTTTTTTTACGGCGTAAATAACGTCTCTTACATCATTTTCTGTCATTGCCGGGAAGAGGGGAAGGGTAATGATTTCTTCATACAGCTTTTCCGCCTTTGGACAAATCCCTTGTTTGTAGCCGAGATTTTGGTAATATGGCAGTAAGTGAACTGGAATATAATGTACATTTAGCCCGATATTTTCTTGCTGGAAGGCGTCGAAAATCTCTTTCCTAGTCGCTGTTAATTGGTCTAATTGAAGACGGATCACATACAAATGCCAACTTGAGCACCCATTCTTATCTTGGGAAGGAAGCGTTATAGCTGGAATGTTGGTAAATGCTTCGTTATACATCGAACTATATTTTTTTCTTAAATCTATAAATGTGTTGAGTTTTTTGAATTGGCTGAGCCCAAGGGCTGCTTGAATATCCGTCAAACGATAATTATAGCCGAGGAATTGCATTTCATAATACCAAGGGCCAGGATTTTCTGTTAATTTACTAGAATCCCTTGTGATTCCATGAGAACGAAATTGCAGGAGCTTCTCATAATAATCTTTATTATTGGTGGTTATCATTCCGCCTTCACCAGAAGTAATATGTTTTACTGGATGAAAGCTGAACATGGTCATGTCGCTGATCGACCCAATCATGTTTCCCTTGTAGGTAGCACCGAGAGCATGGGCGGCATCTTCAATCACTATTAGATTATGGTTTTTGGCGATGGCGGTTATTTCTTCCATATCAGCCGGCTGTCCGGTGAAATGTACGGGGATAATGGCCTTTGTTTTACTCGTAATTCGTTTTTTGATTTCTTCTGAGTCAATGTTGTAAGTCTTTTCATCAATATCGGCAAAAACAGGAGTACCTCCTTGATACAAAACGCAATTCGCACTCGCAGCAAAGGTCATCGCACTGGTAATCACTTCATCCCCTTCAGAAACCCCGGCAGCAAAGCAGGCACCATGCAGGGCTGCGGTGCCATTTGCAAAACTCACGGCAAACTTTGCCCCAACGTAGTTGGCCACTGCTTTTTCAAAACGGGAAATGAATGGGCCTGTTGTAAGATAATCTCCCTTTAAGACTGCTGTCACAGCTTTAATATCATCATCATCAATCCACTGCCGGCCGTAAGGAATATAGGAACTTCTAATTGGTTTCTGATTCACTGTATGCCTCCTTCCGTTAAATATATTTATAGATTTTTATCGCTTACCAAGAGTCGTAGCTCTTCTACGGTAAGCCATTGACTATTTGTATTACTTACATAACTAAAACCATTTGGTAATATTGTTCCTCTTTTGACACCTGTAGCATCCCACCAAGGAAATTCAGGTTGAATAACATAATAGCTGCCATAATCTAATGTATGGCGAGCATCATCTTCGGTAATCATCGTTTCGTGTAATTTTTCTCCAGGACGGATACCGATAATCTCCATTTTGCAATCTGGGGCAATCGCAGTGGCTAAATCGGTCACTTTCATACTTGGAATCTTCGGAATAAAAATTTCTCCGCCCTTCATTCTTGCTAGATTGTCAATGACAAACTGTACTCCTTGGTTTAAGGTAATCCAGAAACGAGTCATTCCTTCATCTGTTATCGGGATTCTCCCTGTTTCTTTCACTTTTTTAAAAAATGGAACAACACTGCCGCGGCTGCCCACTACATTCCCGTACCGAACCACAGAAAATCGCGTTTTTTTCGATCCACTATAAGAATTTGCGGCCACAAATAATTTATCTGAAGCTAATTTTGTTGCTCCGTATAGATTCACTGGATTTGCTGCTTTATCGGTACTTAATGCGATGACCTTTTCTATCCCTCGATCAATGGCTGTTTCAATGATATTTTGAGCACCTAGAATATTGGTTTTGATTGCTTCAAATGGATTGTACTCGCAAACTCCAACATGCTTTAATGCAGCAGCGTGGACAACGATATCAACACCATCAAATGCCCGAAATAATCTATCTTTGTCACGGACATCTCCGATAAAAAAGCGGATTCTGGGATCGGTAAACTCTTGTGCCATTTCATATTGTTTTAATTCATCACGGCTAAAGACAATGACTTTCTTTACTTCAGTTTCCAGAACCCGCCCAACGAATTTTTTCCCAAACGATCCGGTACCACCCGTCACGAGGATGGTTTTATTTTTAAAAAATAACAATATTACCTCCTTCTTCCTTTTTATCCTAATAAACTTATCATTTTTTGCACCCTATGGAAAAAGGTATGACAATCAAGAACTCTTTCCATTGCCTTTTCACTATAATGAATTCTTTCTTGGTCATCATTTATAAAGGCATGAATAAGTTTGATACATTCCTCATCCGTAGAATAGCTAACAATTTCCTTTTCTGGATCAAAATGCAATTCGATATCTGGTTTTGCAGAAAGTAATTGAAACCCCCCAGAAGCAGCGATCTCAAAGGTGCGATTATTGATACTCTTACTTTTTATACCAATCGTATTTTTATTTTTGTGAAAATCAAAAGCGCGATGGGGATTTAAGATTATCTTGGATAACTGATATAGTTGGTTAACCTTGCTAGGTTCCATCCATTTATTGATGACCATCAATCTCTGATGGTGCTGAATTTTCATATACCTTCTCCAAACAGGGCCAGAAAGAAGCAACTTATACGGTGTTTGTTCCAATATATGATGAGCAAGTTGGATTCTTTCTGGGTATGGATAACCAACTATACAAACATCATAAACATCCTGACTCACTGTTTTTTGGGGAAAGTAAATAGAAGGTTCAACCCCTAAAGGAAGATGGTATATTTTTTTAGATGGAAATATTTGCTTGTAATATTCATATGCTCCTAGATCAATAGTGAAAATATACGGAAAATTCCCAGCTAAACGAATGGACTCATCTATATAAAAGGGATCTTCCGTTAACCAAACTCCTAGAATATATCCTTTTTGCTTTAAAAATTGAAGTAACTCCTGTTGAATCTTATAGCCAACAAAGGCAAGCACAAAATCAGGCTGAAAGTTTTCAATTTGCTTGATGGTTTCTAGGTTATATTCTGGAATTATCGTTATAAAAGGGTTACCAAGATTAGAAAGGGAATCTTGAATGTACTTTTCCAAATATGGATAGATTCCCAAATAACCAGATGAGATCAACAATATTTTCATACTACCTACATCCTGTGGATTGATTTTCATATTTGTGGATCCTTGTCATCAGAAACCTTATAACCAATGACTACAATTACTAGGGGATACAACAATTGGTATTACAAAAACCCACTCTTCACACACTAAGATATTCCGGTTTTACTGTTTTTAAAGTGATTCCAGTTTGTTCGTACTTAACGTATGAAGATGGTAATGGAAGGTTGCATAGTAAATGTCAAAAATGCTAAAGCAAGAAATTCCTAAACTTAATCATCATCATCGTCATCGTCATCATCATTAAAATCACTCGTCTGAATGGTTACAATCGCAATATCTTCACATTTAACGATTGTTAAGGATTCAGCAACAAAAGGGCTTATAATTTCTGCTTCTAGTAACACCACTAAACCATCTTTTATTTTAACTAACTTCCCAGATACTACTTGTCCTGTATACAATGTCACTGTGACTTCATTATCGATATAGTCTTTGAGAAATTTACAGATCGGGCCTTTCTTTCCCATTATTATCTCTCCCTTCATTGTAAATCTTAAGACTAATATATTCTCTGCACGTAGAATTGACTGGGTTTCTTTCATTAGTAATAATATTTTCTATGATCAAGTCCAAATTTGTATATAAAATCCCTTTCGGAAAAAACAGTTCAAGCAAGCTGATGAACAATAGCAGGCAATGAATTTGCTTTCCTCTCTTGCTTCCCTGTTCAGTACTTCCGTCATATCAAAAAATCGCTTTCTGGTGCTCCATTTCTCAATAAAACAGACCCATACAGTTTTTGCTTTTCCAACTTCTCTGTTTTCCAAGGGAAGGATGGGTTCAGGTGATTCCCTGATCCCTTTTTACACAATACTATAAACTAAACTTGGATGGTTGCAATCAAACATCTTTACTTCAATCAATTAGGGATTGAGCAATACAAGGGTTTATGATTTTTATTTTTTGCAACAAAAATTAAACCATATTTTGTAATATCAACTAATTTATCGGTCAAAACTTATCCTGATTCCAGTGTCATTGTCACTACACTACCCATACATAGAGATACCGACAAATTGCGTCATCACATTTTTCTTTTTATTGCCAATCATTCTTATTTCCTTCATAAGCAACTAAAGACTAATATAATCTCTGCACGTGGAATTAATATCGAGTGCTCTCTGGATTGGTAATTTCTTGTCAACTAGATTTCATGGTGTTGAACCATGAAACAAATAAATAAAGTACATTACCACAAATTAAAAGGTACTGTCTAAGTGTTATAAAACTGACGACATAAAAAAAGAAAAATCGATTCTCAATTCTAGAATTGAGAATCGATTTTTCGTCGTGAATTAAGCTTATAAAGATTGATCAGTTTGAGATACAAATTTATCTTCTAATTTGAACGCTATTAAAGTATTAAGAGGATTCAAACAATCCCGGAGCCAAGAAATGCTTTACAGCATGATACACATGACTTTTTTCTCGGATTACAAAGTGAGAAAACTTTGGATCTACCAAATGGCGATATGCCGTCATTAAAGTGGAGTGGCGATTGTACTGATATAACTAGCTAGGATATAGCCAAAAGCAAATATAAAATAGTTTAGGAAAATTCTATTTACCTTAAATTTATACCAATTTAGTTCTTTTAATTCACAAACGTAATGTAACCTTCTCACACAAGGATCTCTCCTTGGATATGATATATTCATTCATTTTTACTTATATAATCATTTCCCCACATTCTCATGGATTGGATAATGGGTGTTAAACTTTCACCCTGATGAGTTAAAGAATATCCCACCTTTATCGGGATGGTCTCCTCCACTTTTCTCTTCACTATCCCATCTGCTTCTAACTCCCTCAATTGCAATGTTAACATCCTTTGTGAAATTCCAGGTATTAATCTTTTCAGCTCATTAAACCGAGTATCTTTCTTAGACAAAATATTTATAATGACTCCTTTCCATTTCCCACCTATGATGTGCAAAGTCAATTCAATGGGACATGCCCTTTCTACTTCTATACTACAGTCGCCAAATCCATTTAATCGATTTCCCATATCATCACCTCACCAATTAGGTTACAAAAATGTGCGTACTTATATCGCCTATTGATCTGTTTTATATTAATAATATCAGAAATTCTAGATTGAAATAGAGGAGTGTTTAAAATGAACATGATCCAATTATCAAAACATATTTTTAAATGTGAATTCAAAATCGAAGGACCTATTAAAATCCCAATTAATATTTGGTTCATTAAAGATCGTGATGATGTTTACATCATCGATACAGGTGTCGAAGAACTAGTCCATGCTCAAATTAAGGCAGCAAAAGAGATTGGTATCCCAAAAGCGATTTTCCTCACCCATGGTCACAGTGATCATATTCAAGGTGCTGCTAAGTGGTTAGAACAATTCAACATTCCGATCTATGCTCACCATTATGAACTCAAATATATCAACGGCATCGTACCTTATCCAAATAACAAAACAATTGAAGACACGGGTGTAGCCAATTTTGTGCAACCACTAACGGCGCAAACATTTGCTAACCTGCCTATACAATACTACCTGACACCTGGACATTCACCAGGGCATGTTGTATACCATCATGAAATAGACAATATCCTTTTAGCAGGAGATCTCTTTATTACAAGTAAGGAAGATTTACTTCCACCCATAAGAAATTTCAGTGTCGACATGAATGAGAACATAGATAGTGGTGCGATTATTGATGAAATAAAACCGAGATTAATTAGTTCTTCTCATGGACAAGACCTTCTTTACAATGAAGATTTGTATAAAAAATATGTATTTTGCTATAGAGATGAAAAAATTCATTAAGTCATTAAAATGATTCGCAAAGATGTATACTTATCAGTCTGTATTGTACGAAAAATCTGTATTTTTATGAATATGGCACTAGATAGAACATTCGAAAAGAGTGTTCTATCCATAGTACCATCTTAAAAGAAACATTCACCAGACAATAAAATTATATTATAAAAAGGGATGGTAGATCATGTTTAAAGTTTTTTTAGGAATCATCATGGTTACGCTTATTTGGGGATATTCATGGGTTACGATGAAAATAGCCATTAGCGATATACCACCATTTTTATTTTCAGCTTTACGTTTGTTAATAGCGGCAATTCCTTTATTTATTATATTAATCATCCAAAGAAAGAAACTCTTGATCGACAAAAAAAACTTCCAGAACTATCTACTAATAAGTTTATTCATGTCTTTAGGATATATGGCAATTCTTACCTATGGTTTGCAATTTGTAGACTCAGGAAAAACATCCGTTCTCGTATATACAATGCCTATATTTGTAGTAATCATTAGCCACTTC
Source organism: Shimazuella alba (assembly GCF_009831235.1). GTDB lineage: Bacteria > Bacillota > Bacilli > Thermoactinomycetales > Thermoactinomycetaceae > Shimazuella > Shimazuella alba. Next base: position 256,772 of record NZ_WUUL01000006.1, read on the forward strand.
AAATTAGATGAGAAAATCGATATTTATAAAATGATTGGATTGATTTCCAGCTTACTTGGTCTTACGTTTATCTTAGGGCTAGAGATTATTAACTCTGATATGAAAGTGATACTTGGAGAAATATTAATTTTAGTTTCAGCTTTTATTTGGGGAATAGCCAATGTTTTTAGCAAAATCAAATTAAAAAATACCGATGTGATTCATATGACTGCATGGCAACTGCTGATCGGATCGCTCTTTTTGTTCATTCTTTCATTACTCTTAGAACCAAACCATTCAATCGAGTGGACTCGAAACGCACTGTTCTCATTATTATTTAATGGCTTGTTTTCAACAGCTTTTACATTTGTAGTTTGGTTTTGGGTCCTTCAAAAAATCAATGCTTCGAAAGCCTCTATGGCACTAATGTTTGTTCCCATACTAGGGATTTTATTTGGATGGCTACAACTTGGAGAGAACATAACCATGAGTATTGTTTTGGGAACACTTTTTATATGTGCTGGTATCTTTATGAATACGTACAATTTTAAGCGTAATAGAAAAGTATCCAATTAATATGATGATTGGATCTAAAAAATGAGATCAAAGACAATCTATTCCTGAGATCACTGATCATTGTTTGTAACAACCTCAGAACCTGAATTTTCCCACTCGTTCTAAATAATATATGTAAAGTTAATTCAAAAAAATACACGAGGACTTTAGATGATCACTGTCATAGATAAGCGAAATCTATTTCCCACTACTTACGACTACACTTCGAACAAGGAAGGGATTTACAATGGCAGAAAACATAAGAGCAGACATCTTCACCATTGTTTGGGTTTTATCTATATTTATATAGCATGAAAACATTTAGGGAGCACTTTTATAGAGAAATGGGTCAATTGGATATTAATCGTTGGAGGTATACATAATAATACTAAATTAGGTTTTATCTTACACGATGTATATATCTTCAAAATATTTGCATTTGGAAATTGGAAAAATGATCATATATCTAGTTGATTTCAGGAGCGGTTCCCTTATCGCAAACTGAAAACAAAATCGTCCTCTCAAACCTTATTTGAGAAGACGATTTCCTCTTTACACTACTTCTTTCACTTGAAAGAAATGCTTCAACGCATGATACACATGACTTTTTTCTCGGATTACAAAGTGAGAAAACTTTGGATCTACCAAATGGCGATATGCCGTCATTAAAGTGGAGTGGCGATTGTACTGGTTTACTTCACCATATCCAAACATGTTGGATCTTTCCATCAAAGCTTTGACCAAGCCCACACACCGTTCATTATCTGATGTGAGATTATCTCCATCTGAAAAATGAAAAGGGTAAATGTTGTAACGACTTGGAGGATAACGATTATCAATAATCTCGATTGCTTTTTTATAAGCAGAGGAGCAGATGGTACCTCCGCTCTCTCCTTTGGTAAAGAAAAGTTCTTCCGGGACTTCTTTTGCTTCTGTGTGGTGGGCAATGAAAACGATTTCTACATTTTCGTACTTGGTGCGTAAAAAACGTACCATCCAGAAGAAGAAGCTTCGCGCGATGTATTTTTCAAAGATACCCATGGATCCACTAGTATCCATCATCGCAATCACGACAGCATTCGAATGAGGAAGTACTTTTTCTTCCCATGTTTTAAAACGGAGATCGTCAATAGAGATCTTTGTTTTCTGCTTAGAACCAGCTAAAGCATTACGCTTGATTGCTTCCATCAGTGTTCGTTTCTTATCGATATTTCCCATCAACCCTTTTTTACGAATATCCGTAAAGCGAATTTCTTCAATTTGAATCTCTTCTTGTTCTTTTTGCTCTAAGTTGGGAAGTTCCATTTCAGAGAATAAAATATTCTCCAATTCATCGATTGAAACTTCAGCCTCAAAGTAATCATCACCTGCTTGGTCTCCCGCACCTTGACCTTTCCCTTTTGCTGGGGACCCAGAGGGGTCTCTCGCTATCACATCACCTACTTGACTGTCGCCATCACCCTGACCAACTTGTTTTCCTTTATTAAAATTGTAGCGAATACGATATTCTTCAATCGACCGAATGGGAATCTTCACCAGCTGTTTCCCATCTGACATAATAATACTCTCTTCACTCACCAGATCGGGTAAGTTTTTCTTTATGGCTTCTTTCACTTTCTCTTGATGGCGCAGCTGATCTTGATAGCCTTTGCGATGGAGGGACCAATCTTCCTCTGACACAATAAACAGGGGATTCTTCATTTTCGGTTCACCTCCCGCCTTGTTCGGTTATCGATTGAGTAAACTTCCTACGTAACGCAGTAGTCCGTTTGCACTCGAAGGAGTATAGCCATAGTCCTCTACCAATCGGGAAATTACTTCGTTCATCTTTTTCAATTGGATTTCATCAGGTGTTTTTGTGGATGTAGTGATTTTTACAACATCTTTTAGATCAGCAAATAATTTCTTTTGGATCGCTTCGCGAAGTCGTTCATGACTGTTATAATCGAAGCGCTTTCCTTTTCTTGCAAAAGCAGAGATACGAATTAGAATTTCTTCTCGAAACGCTTTTTTCGCATTTTCGGAAATGCCGATTTGCTCTTCGATGGATCGCATCAGTTTTTCATCTGGTTCCATCTCTTCTCCAGTAAGTGGATCGCGAATTTTACCCCAGTTGCAATACGCTTCTACATTGTCTAAATAATTATCCATCAATGTTTTGGCAGATTCTTCATATGAATACACAAAAGCTTTTTGTACCTCTTTTTTCGCAATCTCATCGTATTCTTTTCTTGCGACCGAGATGAAATGCAAATATTTCTCACGCTGTTCTGTCGTTATCGAGGGGTGTTGATCTAGTCCATCTTTTAGTGAACGCAAAATATCTAGTGCGTTGATATAGTCTTGATCGGTACGAATCAAGGCACTTGATATACGATTGATGACATAACGCGGATCAATGCCCGACATACCTTCATCTAGATATTCGTTCTGCAACTCTCTTATATCAATATCTTTCATGCCTTCTACAGACTCGCCATCATACAGACGTAGTTTTTTAAGTAGATCGACACCTTGTTTTTTGGAATCTTTTAATCGGGTTAGGATTGAGAAAATTGCGGCTGCTCGGAGTGAATGTGGTGCAATGTGGATGTGAGATAGATCACTTTGTTTGATCAACTTTCCATAGATACGTTCTTCAGCAGTTACTTGCAAATTGTATGGTATCGGCATTACGATCATTCGAGACTGCAATGCCTCGTTCTTTTTGTTTGCGATAAAAGATTTGTATTCCGATTCGTTCGTATGGGCAATAATTAATTCATCCGCGGAGATCAACGCAAATCGCCCAGCTTTGAAGTTTCCTTCTTGCGTTAAAGACAACAAATTCCATAAGAATTTCTCATCGCATTTGAGCATTTCTTGAAACTCCATTAAACCACGATTAGCTTTGTTTAATTCTCCATCAAAGCGATATGCCCGAGGGTCCGATTCGGAACCGTAATCGGTAATGGTGGCAAAATCGATACTACCTGTAAGATCTGCAATATCTTGCGATTTTGGATCAGAAGGGCTAAACGTACCAATCCCTTGACGTTCATCTTCTGATAGCAGGATACGTTCAACAATCATATCCTCGATGCGTCCACCATACTCTTCCTGTAAACGAAAACGGCAAGAAGGGCACAGGTTTCCCTCAATGCGAACTCCTAACTCTTTTTCAGCTTCGGTCCTAAGTTCCCTTGGAATCAAGTTTAGTGGGTCTTCTTGCATCGGACAGCCCTTGATCGCATAAAGCGCTCCCTCGTCCGTACGAGAATACTGCTCTAAACCTTTTTTCAACATGGCAACGATCGTCGATTTACCTCCACTAACTGGACCCATAAGGAGAAGAATTCGTTTCCTCACGTCTAGCCTACGTGCTGCAGAGTGAAAATACTCCTCTACCAATCGTTCAATCGCGTGATTGAGACCAAAGAGCTCCTCACTAAAAAACGGATACGATTTTCTTCCATCTGCATGTGTCTGTACCCCATGGCTCTTAATCATGTTATAGACACGTGAGTGGGCGGTTTCCGCCACTTGTGGTTGTGACTTCACAATTTGCAGATAGTCGGCAAACGTACCCTCCCATAGATAATTCAACTCTTTTTCACGATAGTCAGAAATACGTTTTAAGATGTCCAATGGAAGCCTCCTCTCCGGTAAGAACCAGCTTCACTTGCTTAACCGTTTAATTATCGTATTCCACCAATACCCCTACTTTGAAACCTATAAATAGAGAAAAAGTGTATATTACTATATGCTTTTCTATAGCAAAAGGACACGATAAGTTTTAAACTTTTAGAAAAATGGGAGTTAGAAATTGTATCCGTATTTTCTAGGCAAATGGGAGAACATCCGTTATTCTATAATTTAATTCAAAAGAATGGTTTTGAAATTCCATTCTATTCCCTACTTATTATTATACACCATGCTGATCTGTTTTACTTTGTTTTACAATATTTTAACTATTACTTTTTCCCCTCTTCTTCAACTCAAACAGCGTGATTTATTTCCAAATTTATATATCCTGAATCTAAATTAAGGATGGAAATTCCAATTGACGTAATCCTTCATACAAAACAATCGCTACCGAATTTGCTAAGTTAAGCGAACGGACATCAGGCAACATCGGAACACGAATCAATGTCTCTTTATTTGCTTCTAAAATGGAATCAGGTAATCCTTTTGTTTCTTTCCCAAAAACAAAAAAGTCTCCCTCTTGATAATCAAAAGAAGCATAGGATTGTTTTGCTTTGGTTGTAGCACAGAAAAAACGATTACTTGGATACTTATCGCGAAGTTCTTGAAACGAATCATACATTTGGATATCCATCTCATGCCAATAATCCAAACCTGCTCTTTTTAATTGAGAATCCTCAATGGAAAAACCAAGCGGTTTTACTAAGTGAAGTTTAGCTCCAGTAACCGAACAAGTACGGACAATATTCCCCGTATTTGGTGGGATTTCAGGTTCTACTAATACAATGTGAAAAGGCATGTTCTAATCTCCAATCATTGATATTCATTCTATTAACCCATAAGAACAATGGTAACTTCCTATTAGAAAAGGATCATTTTATAATAATAATACTAACACTTCAAAAAGGAGTATGTAACTTGATCGATACAGCGAAAAAAAACTCGATAATGATCATCAGTTTTTTTCTTTTTTATTTTATCGCAATAGGTGCTTATATGCCTCTTTTTAGCCTATATCTTCATGAATTACATTTTACAGGAACGCAGATAGGAATAATTGCTTCCATTAATCCTTTGATCATGCTGCTTGTCCAACCTTTGTGGGGATACCTCGCGGATCAAACAGGACGCCTTCATACTATTTTGGTAACTTCGCTCTTAGTCTCTGCCGCAATAGGTATTTTGTTCCCTTTTTTAAATGGCTTTGTGACTTTTATTGCGTTATCGATTTTACTTGCCTTTTTTAACAGTGCCTCTGAGCCTGTCTCTACAAGTATTATTGTGAGTTATACGAAAAAAAATAATCAATCTTACGCAGACTACCGTCTCTGGGGAGCTGTTGGCTTTGCGCTCTCTGCTTGGGTATTGAGTCTAATCGCACAATCGAACTCTCTTCAAATCATCTTCTATACGTTTTCCCTTTTTCTTTTCGTCTCCATCTTTTTTGCTTGGAATCTGCCAGAGATCTCAACTGTCCAGAAAAATGTTACGACGAAAGGAAATGTGAAAAAACTGATTATCAACAAACCTTTCCTGTTGTTTTTATTTGCTTGCTTTCTGGTTTATGGGGTAATGCTCGCCAATAATTCCTTTTTTGGACTGCTGTATACCAGTCTTGGAGGAACACTTGCTGGTGTTGGTGTTAGCTTCTTGATCAGTGTAGGAAGTGAAGTTCCTTTTATGCGTTTAGCTGGAAAGCTGTTAAGTAGAATGGATATTACTTCTATCTTAATTTTTGCTTCTTTCATTTCAGCCTTACAATATTTTTGCTTTTTCTTCCACCCATCAGAAATATTTATATATTTACTTAATGTAGCACAAGGGTTATCACTTGGTCTGTTCATTCCTGTTTCAGTAGCCTATGTTCAAAAACATACCTCAAGTTCTCTTCAAACAACTGCACTTGGTATTTTTAATGGCATCAGTTTTGGTCTTGGCAATTGGTTCTTCACTTTAGTAGGTGGAATTGTGCTTGAAAGCCTAAATATTCACTTTGTCTATCTGATCTTTAGTATCGTTTCCTTTTTGGGGATGTTTTTACTTGTGATTCTGCGTTTTTTGCAACGAAAATTGGACATACAACTCTTGCAACAATCTTAAATATCTAGAATAACAAAGAACCTACAAGTGCCTAGGTAGGTTCTCTAACGAATATGAAAGAATGCATACTTGATGCGAGGGGTCCAAGCAGCAGAATCTTGATAAGGCCAATAGCGGTATTGACTATTGTTCGTATGTGCATTTACATATGCTTGCCCATTTTCATCTTTATAGGTAACGATCGTACTATGATTCCATCTGCCATCGCCTTCAAAATCATAACAGATAACATCTCCCAGTTGTAAATCTTCTACCCTCGAAACCTGTTGTGCTCGGCTTCGTAAAAACCAGTAAAAACTATTTGCAACCGCCCAACTATAACTCCAATTATCAGGGCGCCCTTGACGGTACCACCAACCCTTCGTACGATCCCTTCCTCCCACCATCGGAAATCCACCAGCATATAAACATTGGGATATAAAATTGGTACAGTCGTCAGTACGGAAAAAACGAAATGCAGGATTATGGGAGTTCCAATAGGTATTAGCATAAGCAACAGCTCGTTCACGATTATACATAACATCATCCCCTTCCATCCATTTATATGATTCTGGTCGGAAGGGGTCACACAAAAAATCGTCTATTAGAGGAACCAGAAACCACTTTTGGAATCAAGAGAAATATCGCCATACAAATAAAAGTCACGTGTTCCTATTTTTACTTTCACTAACCTATGCTAATCTTTTCTTCTTTTTAGCTGAAAAGGCATCTCCAGTGGCTGGTAGGTCATCGCATAACGAGGACTTACATTGCTATTAGGGACAAGACTAAATTCATATTTCTGCACAAATGTAACCAACATTATGAGGGCAGTTGCCAAAGACATATCCTGTCCAATACATATTCGCTGACCTTTACCGAACGGATAATAGGCTTTTCGTGTATGATTATCAAACCGTTCAGGAAGAAATCTTTCAGGATCGAATTTATCAGGGTCTGACCAAAAACGAGGATCGTGGTGGGTAGCAAAAGGACTTAATATTACTGGTGAATTACCGCGAATGGTATAGTCACCTATCTTATCTTCTTTTACAGATGTTCGAAAATACATCGGAAACGCAGGATACAGACGTAGTGTCTCATTTAATACCATCCTGGCATACTTGAGTTTCATCATATCCATATACTCTGGAGTGCGCCCTCCCAATACTTGAATCGCTTCTTTATAAACCAATTCGAGTATTTGTGGATTTTGACTAAGTAGATAAGAAGCCCAAGTCACCAAGCTGGCAGTGGATTCATATCCAGCTAAAAAAATGGTAAATATTTCATCTCGAATCTGCTGATCAGTCATTGATTCTCCGTTTTCATCTTTTGCATCAACTAAAATTCCCAACAAATCATCCTGTGATGCATTTGATTCTCTTCTTTGGTTGATTATGGAATAGATCTCATGATCCAACTGATCAATCGCTTTTTTATAAGCAGAGCGTCCAGGTGTAGGGAACCAACTAGGGACAAAAAACGTCCAAACTCTTTTGGTCATCCCTTGAAAAACATCATTTGTTAGTTGTACTAGCCGCTTGGATTGATTGGAATTTACAGATGTTCCAAGTAACGATTTTAAAACTACTTCCACATTTGTTTCCGTCGCATCTGTTAACATATTCAACGGAGTACTATTATCTATGCATTCTTCCCATCGCTTTATTGCATGTTGCACTGCTTTATTTACAATGAGAGCTGTTTTTTCTATTTGTTCAGGATGAAAAACTGGTTGCATCAACTTCCTTTGACGTTTCCAATGGCTCCCTTCTGCTGTAAATAACCCATTTCCTAATGCAAAGCGGATTCCATCCATCATACTTCCTTTTATGTAATTAGGAGAGTTTTCAATAAGAACATGATGAACGTAATCTGGATGACTTACTAAATATGCACTAACTCTTCCAAAACTCAAACGAACCAAACCGTTTCCTTTTGCAGCTTCACTCATACAAAAATTAAATGGATCCTTTGCTAATTTAGGAAGAGAAGCGAGAAGACTAAATCCTGTGCGACCTGGAGGATGTAGCGGTTTATGTTGTTTTTCCGATGTTGAGATAACCATGATGACTGCTCCTTTAAAATTTACATTAGAGTGTATATTCTATTTATTATATATAGTTTTATAAATATATTTTTGGCTTATTATAGCAGAATATCTTTTTCGACACACCCATTTTTTCCCATAATAAAAGCCTCGATCTAGTAAGGTAGAATCGCTTCAGATCGAGGGCATTTATTATCAAATATAATTAGTTTTTTAACCTGTTCATGGCTACGTTTAACTCCGTTAACACCATTTCATCTGTTTCTGTCTGAATTGCCTTTTGTAAACTTTCTTTGGCTTCTTCTCCGCCTATTTTTCCTAATGCCCATGCAATTGTTCCTCTGATAACAGGGCGAACATCCTTTTGTAACATAGCAGTTAATTCGGCTACTGCTGTTTTATCTTTAAAATGGGCTAAAGCAATGATGGCATTTCGTTGTATCGGATTCTTTCCTCTCCATGAGCCGGACATCTCTCCAAACTGTTCTTTGAATTGTCGATTGCTTAACTTTAAGATCGGCTTTAACAGCGGTTTTACTTTTTCTACGTCTGGATGGAAAGCTTGCTGATGATCAAAATACCGCTTTTTATTTTTAGGACACACCGTTTGACAAGTGTCACATCCATAGAGGCGATTGCCTATTTTATCGCGGTATTTCTCTGGTATCATGGTCTTCGTTTGCGTCAAATAAGCAATACAGGATTGAGAATCTAAACGTCCTGGTTCGACAAGTGCTCCTGTTGGACAAGCTGTCATACATAAAGTACAATCACCACAGCCATCCTCAACTGGTTCATCTGGAGGAAGATAAACGTCCACCAACATTTCTCCAAGGTATACCCAAGAGCCAAATTCTTCTGTGATAATAGCTGTGTTCTTCCCACTCCACCCAATACCAGCACGTTGTGCTGCTGCTCGATCACTCAGTGCACCAGTATCGACCATCGATTGGATCGTTGCATTAGGTACAAGAGAGTGTAAATAAGTCGATAAATCATCTAGCTTTTGTCTCAGTACTAGATGATAATCAGTTCCCCAAGATGCACGACAAAAGATTCCACGATAATTTCCAGGTTCGGATTTTGGAGGATCAGTTAGTTTGGCAGGATAAGCGATGGCAATGGCGATGATTGTTTTCACTGCTGGCATAAGCTTTTCTGGATGAGAGCGAAGCTCAATATCGGATTCTTCAAAACCGGAGGCAAGGCCTTTCTCTTGTTGCTCACGTAGTCGCTCTTTTAGTTCTAAAAAAGGATCAGCAGAAGCAAAACCGATTTTATCAATACCTAACTCTGCAGCTTTTGCGATCAATTTTTCTTTTAGTTGCTCTGCCTTCATTTATCCTACCTCCTTTCCTTATCTTGGTACAGCAGCTCGAGCTAATTCGTCACAACGATTATTTAACTCAACATTGCTATGTCCTTTTACTTTTTTAAACTCTACATCATGTTTACGATAAAGAGCTAGCAACTCACGCCATAAATCTTCATTCTTCTTAAATCCGCTTTTTTCCCATTTTACATACCATTTGTCATGAAAACAGTTCACAATATAAGCACTATCGGAACACACCTTCACTTTGCACGGTTGTTTTAACATTTTCAGTGATTGGATAACAGCCATTAATTCCATTCGATTATTTGTTGTCTGTTTATCTCCACCAGAGATTTCCTTGGTGTGCTCTCCATATATCAAAATAGCTGCCCATCCACCTGGACCAGGGTTTCCTGAACAAGCTCCGTCCGTATAGATGGTAACTTCTTTCACGTCATACCTCTCCTCCCAAAAGAAAAAGACACATTAGATTTGCTCTAACATGTCTTTATCATATCACCAAATTGTGTGGTCGGGGTGACAGGATTCGAACCTGCGACCCCTCGCTCCCAAAGCGAGTGCTCTGGCCAAACTGAGCTACACCCCGATATGCAATTGGTGGTACCGAAGGTGGGACTCGAACCCACACTCCAAAGGAACACGATTTTGAGTCGTGCGCGTCTGCCAGTTCCGCCACTTCGGCTCAGCGACAAAATCTATATTACGATATATTTGCTAGAGTGTCAATCCTTTTTTAAAAGAAATTTATCTTTTGTTTGCAAACCCATTTCTCTACAGAGAATTGTACACTTCATCTGTTTTATTTTAAAGAATATGTTATATTATACCTATTCTTTTTATTTTAATCATACTAGGAAGGAAGATACCATGAACTGGAATTTCCAAATCAACTGGGATCATATCTCTGAAATACTCATTCGCTGTCTCGTAATTATTGTAATTGCTTACATTGCTTTTCTCCTGATTAAAGGAATTATTTATCGTTTTATTGTTGGTAGAAAAAAACAAAATACACGTTTGCAGACGTTAACCAGTTTAGCCAGCAATTTTATAGGATATGTCATCTTCTTTGTTGCGTTGGTGTCTTTACTAGACCAATTTGGAATTAATGCTACTGGACTTATTGCTAGTGCCGGAATAATAGGGTTAGCAATTGGTTTTGGAGCACAAGGTCTTGTAAGTGATATTGTAACAGGATTCTTCATACTTATGGAAGACCAAGTAAACGTAGATGACCATATCACTGTTAATGATTTTTCTGGTGTAGTAGAGCAGACTGGATTACGTATATTAAAAATTCGTGGTTTAAATGGTGACCTTCATTTCATCCCAAATCGTGAACTAAAGTCCCTAACCAACCACTCCAAAGGTACATCCAATACTATTGTAAATGTAAAAATTCATTATGCACAGGGACAAGATATGCATAGCAGTTTATCCGAAATTCAAGCAAAACTAAACGAAATAAAAGAAGAATTGCCACAAGTTATTCAAGGACCAGCAGTACTTGATGTACATACTCCAAATAAGGCTGAAAATTATATTCGTATCATTGCTAAAACAGAACCAAATCAAGGAAGGGCTGTGGCAGAGGTACTGGAAGAACAAGCAAAGCAAATTATGGCATTGAAGAAAAATTCATTAGCATAATCTTTTTTCCGATAAAGAAGGTGAATTCAAATGAATCATCTTCTTTCTTAATGTTGCTAGAAAATGGGAAACTTGCTTACTATTTTGCAAAATTACTATCTGCTTTTCTTCGTTTTCCTGTAAAGCTTGTAATATTTTTAATCTCTTCCCTTTTGGATAGTTCCATATAAATTGGAAAAACTCCATATCTATCTTTTCTGGACAGCCATTTCCCATATCAGATCGTGTCTGATTTCTATTTTTCCAATATCTTTGAAATACACGATAAAGGCAAATCCACTTAGGAAAATCCAAAAAAATGATCGTATCTGCTTTTTCCAACCTAGGTTGCCATACACTGCTATAAGTTCCATCGATAATCCATTGATCTTTGACGAGATGTCTTTGTTGCGCTTCTTTAAAATCTTCTTGTGAGACAGAAATCCAACCAGGCTGCCAAAACAGTTTATCTAGGTGGATCACTTCTATGTCTAGTACTTGGCCTATTTTTTTTGCAAGTGTTGATTTACCTGATCCTGGAGATCCCATAATACATATCTTTCGCATTCTTAAATCCTCCAAGCACCTACATACTAGTCACAAACAAGGAAAAAGAGCAAGTAGGTTAACTTACTCAGATATCAATGTATTAAGCAATTGTGAAGGTTAACTAAAAATCTCTTCATTAAAGCCTATTCTTATTTCTATATTTATTACCATATTTATTATCATTCCCCTTGTTCTACTTTGCAAAAAAAGAGAGGTTACCCTCTCTTATCGAAGCAATCGCAATCCATTTAAAATAACCAGTATAGTACTACCTTCATGACCTATTACTCCAAGTGGTAAATTGATTAGCTCAGTAAAGTTGGACAACAAGAGGAGTAAAATAACGCCTGCTGCAAAAATAAGGTTTTGGAGAATAATACGTTTCATTCGTTTTGATAATTTTACTGCTGTATAGATATGGGAGAGATTATCATTCATCAATACCATATCAGCAGTTTCTAAAGCTATGTCACTACCGCCAGCACCCATCGCAATACCCATACTTGCTTGGCTCAGTGCAGGAGCATCATTTACACCATCCCCAACCATTGCAATCTTGCCGTGTAGTTGTCTCAATTCTTTTACCTTTTCTACTTTATCTTGAGGCATGAGATCACTATAAAATTCCTTTATATTCAGTTCTTTTGCAATCCCTTCTGCTGTTCGCTTTTGGTCTCCTGTCAGCATAACAGTGTGAATACCTGCATCATGTAAAGACTGAATAACAAATTTCGCATCTTCACGAATCGTATCTTTTAATGCGATAGCTCCTACGATGATCCCTGCTTGCTCGACTACTACGACTGTCTTCCCTAGTTTTTCTAGTTTCTCCGTCTCCAAACGGATATCATTTGCAAGAGTAAACCACTCTGGTTTTCCTATTCGCCAAGAAACACCTAGATACGTAGCTTTTACTCCACGACCTGATTCTGATTGAAGTTCCTCTGGTCTTGTACGGTTCAAATCATGATCCTCTGCATATGCCACAATAGCTTGTGCTATTGGATGCTCAGAGAGCCACTCAATAGAAGCAACTGCTTGTATTAACTCCGACTCACTTAAACCTGCGAATAAACGAATATCAGTGACTTTTGGCTTTCCTTCTGTCAAGGTACCAGTTTTATCAAAAGCTACGGCACCAATCTCAGACAACACCTCTAATTGCATACCATTTTTAAATAAAATACCTTTGCGTGATCCATTAGACATTGCAGACAATATAGCAGGCATGATAGAAGCAACAAGTGCACAAGGTGAAGCAACAACTAAGAAAACCATTGCTCGATAAAAAGTTTCAGACCAACTCCATTGGACCACAAAGTGAGGAACAAACAACAAGATAGCTGTTACCAACAAGATAACTTTGGCATATGTTCGCTCTAAACGTTCCATTTTTAATTGAGATGTAGGAACATCTTCTCTAGCTTGGTCCACCATTTTAACAATTTTAGCAAAAAGGCTATTCTCATTGGAGACAGTGACTCGAATGAGTAGTGACCCAGTACTATTAATTGTTCCAGCATAAACTGGATCATCTTTGCGTTTGGAAACAGGTGTAGATTCCCCCGTTATGGTAGCTTGATCCACATCTGAATGGCCTTCAATCACTTTCCCATCAACTGGGATACGACCTCCTGGTCTCACCACCACTACATCATCCACACTTAATTGGGATACTGGAACTTTTGCTTCTGAGCCATCTGGATACACAATCGTCGCAATTTCTGGTTGCAGACTGAGAAGTTTCGATAGATCTCGTTCACTTCTAGCCATGGTATAAGTTTCTAAAGCTCCACTGAACGAAAATATAAAAATGAGCAAAGCTCCTTCTAGCCAATAACCGATTGTTGCTGCACCAATAGCGGCAAGCATCATCAATAGATCAACACCAATTTCGCGTTCTTTCCATAATTCTATTAGTCCTTCTTTTGCCTTTACATAGCCACCAATAAAGAAAGCAAGTAGGTAAAGAGCTATAGCAAATGAAATGCTTGTCCTTTCTAATAGAAATGCAGCTAAAGTTAACAAACCACTTGAAATGGCAAAACTAAATTCAACATAATGGTCATTTTTATTATTTGGTTCTATTTGGTGATTATTTTTTTTATTTACTTGATACGTAACGAATTCCATTATTTTCACCACCGTATAGTTGAGATTCTCTCTTTCCAATAGGGGCAGAGCCCCAGGTTAATTACTGAGAATGATTTTCATTTTTGCCCATGCACAACTTATTTATAATTATTATAATCAAGAAATGATTATTTGTGAATAGTTATTTTCATATGCTAATAATTCGTTTAAAAAATATTCGGAAGAGGCGTCTTAACTAGTGTTTTTTCCAAGTTTCCTGTTCCATCGTTCTAAGATTACTTGCTCTTTTCACGACCAAATTAAAAATTGCAAAATAGCTATTCATTTAAACCCCAACGAAAAACATATTAGTTTAAATTTTAGTTATTTTAGATTTATTCATCCCTTATTATCTATAATTCATCCAGATTATTCTTAACATTACTTTTACATAGCTCTGCAATATGTTTAAATAAAATGTATGTGAACTCTTGTTATGAAGCTTTAAATCAAAAAAGAAGCCAATAGAGGCTTCTTTTTTATGATTCTGTTTTACTATCGTTTTCTGCACTATTATGATAAATTTAAAGAAAATCTGACCTTATTCATCTTAGAAGCGGATCCGGTCACACAATAGATATCCAACTATCCTTACATTCCAACAGTAAGGGAAAGGAGCAGATAATTTTGAAGAGGTTTCACTTCTTCCCCTTTTTAATTCCAGAAGGGGTTACGTATGAAATTCAGACACTTATCGGTGGTTCCCCAGACTACGTTCGAACTCAAAAATCACTGAATAACTATATTGAATATATGAAATTCAAATGGTACCGTCGCTTCCCCTTTCGTATGATTGAACCGTGGATTTCATGGGAAATTTACGCAAATGATACACGGACAAGGTACTTTTTTTGGGCTCCTAATAAACAATGGGGCAATGAGTTTTGGAATCGTCTTTATACCATGAGTCCGGAACTTAACTTTATATTGGAAGAAACACCAAAAATGGACTTTTCACAACCTCACGCAGGTATGAAACTAAGTTTAGAACGGGACTTTGCTGTACCTATGCGCGTGTATGATAAAAATAATATTGATACTCAATCTGCCTTACTTGAATTTCTCAGTAATGTTGATGAAGGTGAACAAGTAGGATTACAGTTTTTAATGCGGCCTATTTTTCATTATCAAACAGCATCAGCATTTCAACGAGCTATTCGAGATGTATATCGGGATAAGACTGCCACAAAAAGAGAAAACGATTTATATATAAAAGCAATCAAGGAAAAAAGTAGCCAGTTGCAGGCTGAAGTTTCTGTTCGGATCGTTGCAACAGCACAAACGTACGAACGGGCATTTGAACTAACAGAGCAAACTGCAAAAACACTCAGCTATATGAATTCCAAAGAGTTGAATCGTTTTGAAACACGAGAGTGGTGGCAGATCTTCCGGCCAATGTTCCGCTATGAATGGAACAAACGTATTTTTTCTTTCCGAAAACCAGAAAATCGAATTATATTAGGGACTCCAGAGCTTGCTGGTTTAATGCGGGTACCCACTATAGCAGGGACCACCAAATTCATTAAGCTAAAAGGGAAAAGGATTCTTATGCCAATTGAAGTGAGAAACTTGGCAAATCATCCAGAACCTACTCTGTTAGTCGGACATAATAACCGAAATATTAATTCACCACCTGTTTATTTACCTGTGGATGATTTAAAAAATCATATATCGATTCTAGGTGGACCTAAAACAGGGAAAAGTAATCTCATTCTTAATTTAATGTCTGATTTTCTTAAAATGAAAACAGAAGAGAACAAATATGGCTTGACTCTCATTGACACTCAAGGTACGCTTTCCGATCAATTATTGGAGCAAATCCCACCAAAGTGGCACCATTTGGTCAAAGTTGTCCGCTTTCGCTCTGGTGGTCCTTTTAATTTATATGACATGGATTTTCCAGCTGGCGAAAGCCGCAAGGCAAACTTAATATCGGAAATTATCAAACGGGTTACAGGTAGTTGGAACCCAATGATGCAAGAAACGTTTCTCGTAGCCAGTCTCGCCTTGATGAAAGTAAAAATGGCAAGATTAGATAATTTACTTAAATTAATCGAAGATGAAGAATTCATCAAAAGAATCATTTCATTATTAGATGAAAATGATCCAGAACAAGCAACACTTATCCGCAGTTTAATGAGAAACCTACGAGATATTAAACGAATTGACTGGCGAAAAGAATTTGTCTTAAGTTCTACTATGGCAAGATTTAGAGGGATGCTACTCTCATATGCAGGGAAAATGGTTAATCAAGATACCAACTGTATCAAATGGCGACAAGCACTTGATGAAGGTCATATTGTTATTTTAGATACTTCTGCTTGTCCTTCTTATGAACGAACTTTTTTCGGAACAGCCTGCTATGTTTTATTTCGTCAGGCGATGGTTACACGTTCAAGTGATTTCTCAGCTGGTAAATACATGCCAATGCATCCTCTGATTGTGGATGATGCTAGTCTCTATATGAATACAGCTTTGGACAACATTGAATTTACCCTTAATGAAGCCAGAAAATATAATGTACCGTATATCCTTGCAAATTCAGGAATTAAAGCACACTTGAATGATGAATCTGTCGAAACACTCTTCCGAAATTTTGGTACGATATTTGCTTTCCAACAGGGGAGTCCAAGCGATGCCAACATAGCTGCAGAAAACATGTTACTATATGGCCTTACTCCTCGCGATTTTAATTTGGTAGAACAACACATTGCTTACTTACAAATGACCATAAACAATGAAAAAATGAAAACTTTCAGCATAATGACTCGACCACAACCAAATCCTGTCCATGATACACCTGCTGATCAACTTGCATTAAACTTTTTAAACCAAGCAAAAGAGACCGAAAAAGAAACAGCCGCAATTAATTTAAAACGGCAAAAGAAAAATTGGGCGGACGTAGAAAATAAAGTAGCTATGCTCTCAAGAAAATTAGAGAGAATAGAAGCTACACAAATGGAAGAAGGCAGCGATGAAGATGATTTTATTGACATTTTTTATGAAGATTAAAAACTAAGAAAGGAGAAATAGGTATTGAAAAGATATCACTTTCTACCTCATTTGATCCCGAAAGGGGTAACGTATGAGTTAAACACTCTTGTTACAAGTGTACCAAACTATCATCAAACTGCTGTTGCTTGGCAAAACATTATTGAATTTTTACAGCGAAAATGGTTTCGTCGATTTCCATTTGCCCTACATGAACCATGGGTATCATGGGAAGCATTTGCAACTGGAACTCGCACCCGTTTTTTCTACTGGGCTCCAGATGAAACGATTGGGCAGCATACATTAGACCGAATTTCACTTGAGCATTTTGAATTCAATTATGAACATGCAGCTGATCCCTATCAACTTGATTTTTCCAGACCTCATTATGGGATGAAGTTGTTTTTAGAACGTGATTTTACTGTTCCTATACAAATTCACCACTCAAACGTTGATAGTCTTGCACAATTGGTTGAACACATGAGTAACATCGCACCGGGGCAGGAATTGTTAGTTCAATACTTAATCAGACCTGTCTATGATAGACAAATGTTACCCAAATTCCGTAAGGTATTAAACAAATTAAAACATGACAAATCTTCTGATACTGGTATGTATATGCAAGCAATTGAAGAGAAAATGGAACAACCAAAAGCAGAACTAGCTATTAAAATATTAGGCTTTGGCAATACAATGGAAGAAGCAAAAAGTATAACTGAACATGCCTATCGCTCTCTTGGATATTTAAACTCTGGTGAATTAAATCGGTTTCACTCAAGAGAATGGTGGAGAATTATCCATCCCTGGTTTCGACATGAGATAAAAAATCGGATTTTTCCATTCAGAAGGCCGCAAAATGCTGTTATTTTGGGTACCTCAGAAATGGCTGGGATGGCTAGATGGCCCACTTCATCAGGATCTAGTAAGTTAATTCGGGTCAAAATGCAATATCCGCCTGCACCAATTGCCGTGAGAAAGATTGCAAAAGAACCGAATACGATCTTTGTAGGAAATGGTCTTCGTTTTACTGCTCGATTTCCAATCTATTTCAGGCATGAGAACTTAGATGATCACATTGCTGTAATGGGTGGTGCTAGATCTGGGAAAAGCAGCTTTATTCTTAATCTTATTGATGATTTGATCAAAATTCGAACAGATGAAAATAAGATTGGTTTTACTCTAGTGGATACAAAAGGCACACTGGCCAATGATGTTCTTGCGCGTATCCCACCTGAAATGCATGATAAAGTAACCGTAGTTCGTGCAAGAGAAGGTAATTTCCCTTTCAATCCTTTTGACGTAGATTACTCCATCACTCAACGTGGCGGGCAAGTTGTGGAAATGTTAGCCCGTGCAGATTCGAGTGATTGGAAACCAGCTGTAACAGAAACATTACTGCTCATTGGACATTCATTGGACCGTTTGGGAATTGCCAGTTTGCGCAATATCCAGCGTATCATTGAAGAACCAGAGTTTTGTAACTGGGTTATTGACCAACTCGATGAATCACAGCCTGCAGTTGCTACTTTAAAAAGATCACTACAAAAATATGTACAAAAAGATTCCAATAAAATCAGTTGGCCTCGTGAGTTTGTGGAAAGCTTTAGTACTGCACGTTTACGTAATATTAATACCTCTGGAGTTAGTGGGATGTTAAATTCCTACACAAGTGGAGTCAAATGGGTGAAATCTTGGGAAGAAGGTCATATTGTTATTTTTGACTTATCAGGAATGTCTCCTGGAGATCAACGCTTGATCGCATCCTGTATTATCTGTCACTTTGAACTTGGAATGGTTTCACGAGGAAAAAAGACAGCGGATGGAAACTATGCTAGACACCCTTTGATCATTGATGAAGGTTCTACATTTATTGATCTATTTGGAAATTTAAAAACAATGGCAGATATGCATCGAGAATTTAATATTCCATTGATTCTATCTACACAAGGTTTGAAAGATCACATTCCTCCAAGTTTCGTAGAGTCTTTCTTTCGAAACTTTGGAACACATGCAGTTTTTCAATTGGGTAGTAGAAAAGACGCTCAAACGGTTCAAGCTAATCTTCGTTCTGAGAGCTTTTCTCTTACAGAGTATGATTACTACGAAATCAGCCCAAGACATTGTTACATGCAGCATGCAGCACTGAGATCAGAGGTCTTTATCTTGCAACCAAAGGAAATCATTCCTCCTAAATTTCAAGGATTAGCAGAAAAAATAGTAAATAAGTCCCGTATACGGGCGTTTGAAGCAGAAGAAGAAAGAAAATCAGGAATCAAACTTGGTCTAAAATCAATTGAAAAAGAAAAGCAAGAAGATCCTATTGATAAACTTATAGCTGAATTATATGAAAACGACGTTTCCTAATATTGGATAACCAAAAATTACTATTTATGAATCTATGTAGCAAACTTTTGTAGATAACGTTATAAAATATACGCTTTCTGCTGTATAATAGGTCACTTTCACTGTTGCTAAAAATTTTAATTTTGTATATTCCTCTTCCATCCCCTTATAGTATGATGTTTGTAACTTACTAGTGAGGGGAGGAAGACTATTGTCAAAGTTAACCAATTTCTTTAAGGAAAAGTTACCAAGCAACAAATTAATAAGGTGGCTAGAACTGACTTCCATTGGTGTTATTTGTACATTCGGTGGTTTTTTCGTATATCAGTATACACAAACCTTTGCCGAATCAACTCCTTTTAAACAAAATCAAAGTAAAGAACCGCGTGTTGTGGTAAGCACAGTCGTATCCAACGACGCAAATAAACAAATCATGGAAAATCTTCCATCGAAAAGCGTCGAAATTACTTTGAAAGTAAAGCCCATCCCATACCAAAATACAGATCAAACAGCACAACAACCAAACACGGGAAATAGCTCCTCACTAATCGGTAGCAGTGATACAGTTGAAAAGCCTGATGCAACCAGTACGACACCAGAATCCACTACACCTGCCAATCCTACAGAGGTAACAGGTAATTCTGACCAGATAGCAGTAGCAGAGGCTATCGAAAATCTTGAGGTGAATGGACAAAACCAAGAACAAAATGTAAACAATCAAAAACCAAAACCTGCATCTAAAACAAAGCCCACACCAATAACCGTAACAACAAAGCCTACGATACCAGTAACGAAACCGACAAAACCGGTAACAAAACCTTCAAAACCAGTTACCAAACCTACGAAACCGGTAACAAAACCTACGAAACCAGTTACCAAACCAACAACACCGAAACCTACGAAGCCAGTTACCAAACCAGTTACAAAGCCAACAACACCAAAGCCTACGAAACCAGTTACCAAACCAACAACACCAAAACCGAAACCTTCAAAACCAAAAGCTCCATATCCTGTAACCAAATCTTTCCCTGGAACAAAATACTTTAAATCTGGAGCGAAGAACAAATATGTAACCCAGCTCGGTTATATGCTTGTAACAGCTGGCTATGGTAAATACTATAAAGTTGGTCCAAGTCCAGAATGGTCATCTGCAGACTTAAAAAACTGTCAAGCTTTCCAACGGGCTCAAGGTTGGACTGGCAGCGATGCCGATGGATATCCAGGACCTGAAACTTGGAAACGACTGGTCAATATTTACTACAAAAAATACAGTTCTTAAATCAAAACCACCCGTGTTAACGGGTGGTTTGTTCTGCAGCTGCAAGCCTTTATTACTGACCAGCCCCTGAAGGGGCTCTGAATGGTTCGCCAACTGCACTACTCTTACTCGCTAGACCTCAAAGGTCTACTGTTATCTTTTTCTTTTTGCATCCCGGATTTCTTCTCCTGTAAAGGGATCTATATATTCCATGATGCTTAATTGTTCTGTGACTATATCTTCTTGTATTTGTTTTTTTATATACTCTTCAATCGCTTTTTTATTTCTTCCAACCGTATCGACATAAAATCCTTTACACCAAAATTTTCGATTCCCATATCTATACTTCAAGTTCGCATGTCGATCAAATATCATTAAACTACTTTTCCCTTTTAGATACCCTACAAATGAGGATACACTTAGTTTTGGAGGAATACTTACCAGCATGTGGATATGATCTTTACATGTTGAAGCTTCTATGATTTCTACTCCTTTTCTTTCACATAATTGTCTTAAAATTACTCCTATATCCTTTTTGATTTTTCTATATATCTTGTCTTCTATATTTTGGAGTAAAGACTATGTGATACTTACAATTCCATCTTGTATGTGCTAAACTATTCCTGTCTGATGACATAGAAAATCCCTCCTAATTCAGAAGTACTGGTTGGCGAACCATGTACATTCTAACATTGTGAAGGGATTTTTTTCATCACTTGAAGCTTTTCTGTACCACACGCATAGCGTGTGGTATTCTTCTTTCAAAAGAAAACACTACTTTCCATTATGGAAAGTAGTG
>NZ_WUUL01000007.1 GCF_009831235.1 Shimazuella alba
AGATTATCTTCGGTTGTATTCCATTCGTTTGGGGTTTGGGTAGCTATTTTTCTTTCCATGAGAAACACTCCCTCTTCTAAGTTTACCAACATTTTTATTATATCATTTTTTCAAAATAAAGAATATTTTTCTGGGTAAACTCCGCAATTTCTTGTGTAAGTTAATATTTCCTATATCTCATTAGTGGGAGGTGGGTGAAGTGATGTGAAGTTGACACCAAAACAAAAGGAATTTGCTGATTTATTTATCAAATCAGGTAATGCTACACAAAGCTATATTGATGCAGGATATAAAGCAACAAATAAGTCTGTTGCAGAAGCAAATGCGAGAAAATTACTCGGAAATATCCAAGAGAAGAGAAACGCATCATGGATGCAGACGAAGCATTGGAGTTGCTAACGAGTATTGCTCGTGGTGAAGCTACGGAAACCGTAGTAACTCCATCTGGCGAGAAGGAAACCAAAGAAGCAGATATCAACCAGCGAATCAAGGCAATAGATAGCCTGATGAAACGATTTAATGAGGTAGGGATTGAACGTGCACAAAGCATCATGAATGACGGTCAGTTCTTTCTCGTAGAAACGGATAAATTTGATCACTATGGCCTGAGCAGACGAAGAAACAAATATTATACACATCTGGAATAGCATCGATGGGATGGTTTAGAGTATGTAATCACAAATGAACTGTATATCCGAAACTTCTTATGAGCTAGGGCAAAAAGTTGCTCTCTATCCTTTATCCTGAGTTGGAAGAAGAAACGAGGATAAGTGGGTTAACTCGTCCATTATTTGTATATTTCAAACCGAATATAGCCAATAACTTTGATATGAACAGTCCTTTGGGCATCTCCATATTTGCCAATGCAATGGACACCCTACGATCCTTAGATATTGCGTTTGATTCGCTGGTGAACGAATTAGGTTAGGAACAAGAGGATCATCGTTCCGGCAACAGCAGTGAAAACAGTTGTTGATCCATCAGATGGATGTGTGAAACGATGCTTTGATCCAACGGACAAAGTATATCAAGCATTCAATTTTGATACGATGGACAACCAAAAGATCATCGATAACAGTGTGGAACTTCGAATTGATGAACACATTGCAGGGTATCAATGCACTGCTTGAAATATTAGCGATGCAATTGGGCTTTAGTGCTGGAAGTTTTACCTTTGATTCGCAAGGTCTCAAAACAGCTATAGAGGTAGTGAGTGAGAATTCCAAGACGTTCCGAACCGTTACCAGTCATGAGATCATTGTGGAAGAAGGCATAAAGAATCTTGTAACCACTATTGGTGAAGTGGCACAGCTATATAATTTGTTCGCTGTTCCTCCTGATTTTGAAATAAACATTGAGTTTGATGACTCCATCACAGTAGAAAAAAAGAGGAGCAAACCTAATTTCCTGCTCTTGATTACGCACTTCGATGATAGAAAGAATATCTAATTGTTGGCTTTCTCCTGACTTTGGGTGATGCTTTTGCTGCTTTTGTGATTTTTTTCTTCTTTTTTTGAGATTCCTTTGTTTCCAAATAACCCCAATCTGATTATTAAAATACACTTCAATCAGATCTTTCACTTCTTTACGTACCTGTCCATGAAAATACACTATCGCCTGTGTCTTGTGGAGAAGAGGATACGACCTAAAACCGCTGAATGTTAGCGATTTCTACTTTGTATATATTTTGAATACTATTGAAATCAGTATATTTCTATGATTAAATACATTTAGTTCCTGTTTTGGTTTGATTTTTGGTTGAGCACTTCTCCCAAACAGGCTGAATCTTTTCGATTCCCATCAAACCAGGCTACTAGCAAACAGGCGCCTTGCGGATACGCTTGTAGCAATTGCTTCGATCGTGTGTTGGCTGCCTCTGGTTCAGCCGCGTGATCAGTCATCATTAAGCACCCTTGTTGGATGAGTGATGGCATTAGTAGTACAAGCTTGATTGTTTTACGTTTTACTGTTTTACGTGCTTTATGTTTTACTGCTTTATGATTGCTTTATGTTTTACTGCTTTATGTTTTACTGTTTTACGCTTTACTTGTTTTACGCTTTACTGCTTTATGTTCGGAATCTTGTGAACAATGCAAAATGGTGTGGATAGTGGATACGTCCAATCGAATACGTGTGGGCGCGTGAGAGATCCATTTTTACTGTCAGGTGATGACTGTCGCTCTGTTTTATGGACAAAAACATCATCTGAGGAGAGATTTATAATGGATAATAAAAAACTTTCATGCGTGGAGCAGTCTGTATTACCTCTTATGGGCAGCATCGATGCGGAGCAAGTACAACAAATCGTTGCTCGTGTATTACCGAAAACTGTCGATCAGCAGCAGGTCACCGTCCAAGTCATTATCCAGTATGGAGTGGATCAAGCGACGATGGATCAGCGATTTCAGCAACAACGGCAGCAGATCAAACAGGACATCCAGGAAATCGTAGGTCAAACCGAGGCGCGCGAAGTGAAACGAGATGAGCGGCTTCACAAACGAGTGGATTTTATTCGCTCTGTGGTGATGTTTCTCAAACGACATGTTGTCAAAATCTCATTAAGCGTAGCTGGCTTATCTGCGAGTACTTGGGCGATTTTTTATCACGATGTACTGTTCGATCTAGCAAAAGAGGTAATCAAGATTGTTGCGGAGAATAAACTCGATGCAATTGCAACGGGAATACAGCTGGGTCTAAGCAGTATCATCGACTCAGCAGCACCTGTCATGGTGCCCGTATTGTCGGTTGTATTGCCAGAGTTCGCACTCCATAGAAAAACAGCTACCGCATTGCTGCAAGTAGCTGCCTTTTCCCTAAACCACACGGTATTGGATTGGACCCCGGTCCGTCGTGGTTTAGCATTTATCAGAAGCATATTTGCTTCTAAATAAACCTGACAGAGGATCGAAGCGCTCACACGCTTTCGATCACTGTCCACATCATTATAAAAAATCCAGATATTTCTGTCAAGAAATGCTGGTTCATGAGACACAAACAAAGCCCGCGTTTTGGATAGCGGGCTGTTTGTGTTTGACAGGTTTGGGTATTGGTACTCATTAAAGATCTTAGAGGAATCTCACCAACATTCTGTACTGATTGAGTTTCTTAAAAATACATTGCATTTTTTCTGTCTGGAAATGAGACTGGTGCTGTGCCGCCTGGACAAATACCGCAGGAAGTCTGTTTGTTGTCACTCCGGTATGGATCAGTAAGAAGATTGAGGGCATCAAAGGTATGGTGATCGGAACTGCAATCGCTACGATTTTGATGACGATTTTACTGACTATAGCCAATTATTTTGTGATCTTCTCTATCTACAGCTATTTGATTAACTGTACAGTTACAGGAGACGCCAAAGATATAGTGATCTTTTATGGGGTTGCTCCATTTAACCGGTTAAAAGGTATCTTGATTGGAGTATTAATTTATCCCACTCTACCTACCAAAAATCATTTCCAATATTATCTTTACAAGTAAGAAGGTAACATTGATTTCTTATAGGTTTTATTTTATATTTTGAATAATGCAGGTTGTCTTTTCTATTCAAAATGTAAAGGAGTTGTTTTGAAATGGAAAAAGAATTAAACTTAGACGCTTTTCAGCAAGCTGTCGAAGAAAAAGAACTAAACCCAGCCAACACAAACTTCATTGATTTAATCATTGAAAACGTTGGCAGAACCAGACCAGAATCTGAATAAGAGAAACAGGGAGGGGACTATGTTATCATGGTTCCCTTTTTTAATAAAAATGACAGGTTATGATCGAAATGGAGGAGAAAAGATGCATTCTTTGTATAATGAGATAGTAAACCCATGGAAGGATGTAAAAATAAACGCAATGTATGAAACATTGGAGCAATTAGATCCACATTTCAAACGATCCAATGAGAGATTTCCAAAAACATGGGAATTTCCTTTGCTAAAGTATGTATTTACCCTCTGTCTCCATAGTGCAAAAATAAAAGACATTGCTGCAATTCAACAAGCATTGCAATTTTGGGAACATGTCCGTTTACAAAGAAATGGAATCTTCCACTACGAAGATTCATCATGGTTATTGCTTGATAAACAATATTGTAAAACACGTCCGCCTTTTAATAAGGAGTCTACAAAAGATATTATTTTGCTCACAAAAAAAGCTCTAGATCAAGGATTTCAAGGCGTAACGCCAATGTATCTCGAGCGCAGCTGGCAATCGATCAAAGATACACAGTTTCTACCTTTAGTAGAAGAAGCAGGAAGTGTCATCGTTCACTTAGAATATCAAATAAATGATGATGATCTCACCGCATACACTACCCAATTCCAAGGAATTACTTATACCGATTGGTCTGACAATCCACTCTCCTATGCAGAATCAATCGTTCATGAATCAGCTCATTCGTTACTTAATTATTATATCGAGGCACTGGACTTAAAAATTCCTTCTACTACCTATTGGTCCCCTTGGCGGCAGACCAACCGACCTGCTTATGGTGTATTACATGGAGTATGGGCATTTTCACACGTTTATCAGTTTTATAAACGTCTCGCTGTTGCCGAGAACAGAGAAGAACACCTTATCCGAGCGGAGAGAGAAAAGAAAGATTTGATAGGTGTAGGTGATTCATTGGCAGCAATACTAGATGATATTGGATCAGACCAACTACAGGAACTTGTCAGAGATGTATATCCATTTGATAAATAAAGTAATGCATGAAACCACCACATTTTACATTATAAGTGAGAAGATTTAGGTTTCACTATTAAAATGAAGGAACTCTCCGATTATGTTACAGGAGAAAATTTTAGACTTATTCAGAGGATTTTCTCCCATTAGGAAGTGCTGCCAAGGGCACCAATCATGTAATGAACGCTGTGTTTAAAACAGGAACTGTCAAAAAAATTTCATCACAAACTCTGAAGCAGTGATGGATTTTGGACATCCAACGTCCAAAAAGTCTCTGATCCCTAATATAAAAAACACTCCATATAGGGTAAGTGACACTGGTTGTGCCCATTAGAGGAATTTTTTGCTGTTCAATCCACTTCATCGTAAAATAAAAAATCAGGCACGTCTTTTTACAGACAGTACCTGGTTTTTAAATTTACACTAACATCGTATTGTAAATCATAATCCAAATGGAACCTGCGACAACCGTTACTGCTACAAATATCCCGTATGCTACATTGATTACTTGATAAACTCCATCTTCACTTTCCGTGATGTGCATGAAATAGATCAACTGTACCAACAGCTGCATCACGGCAAGTACTAGTAAAATGGTAATCTTCCAAGACATTGGCAGCGATGTATACAACATGACGACAAAGGCGAGCACGGTCAATACTAGGGAATAGATGTAACCGATAATATGCGGTTTTGCGCTGTGATGATGTTGTTCCATTTATACCACCCCCAACAAGTAAATCGTGCTGAAGAGGAAAATCCAGACTACATCAAGGAAGTGCCAGTAAAGACCTGTCATAAAGATTTTTCTTGATGTAACAGGGGTAAATCCACGTTTGATCACTTGAATCATAACCCCAATCACCCAGAAAATCCCGAGTGTAACGTGCAAACCGTGTGTTCCAACTAGGGTGAAGAATGCAGAGAGAAAAGCGCTGCGAGTAGGACCTGCATTCATCTCTACTAGCATGGCAAACTCTTCTATCTCCATGATAAGAAAGCCAAGACCTAATAGTAAGGTGATAATCGTCCAAATCAGATAACCTTTCATCGAGTTTCTTCGCATGTATAGAATAGCTAGACCACATGTGAAACTACTCGTTAAAAGCAAGAAAGTCTCTGTTGCAAAAATATGGATCTCAAATAGGTCTTTTCCAGAGGGGCCTCCTGCTGTCTGATTCACCAATACAAAATAAGTAGCGAAGAGAGTGGAGAACAACACAATCTCCGCACCGAGAAATATCCAGAAACCAAAAATCTTCAATCTGCCTTCTTCTGATTTATATTCCATTGGCTGATAACCTTTTGTGGTAGTTGTCGTCTCCATCTTACACCCTCCTTCCTGCTGCTAGTTCGGTCTTCTTCACTTCTTCTACTGGAATATAATAATCGCGGTCATAGTCGTTAAACGAACGCCAAATCATGGTGATTACACAACCAAGTAATCCAAAAGCTCCGATTTGCATCCACTCAAACACAAATCCGAATCCAGATATAAACATAAACGCCGACATCACAACAGGAAATCCTTCGCTCTTTGGCATATGAATAGGTTTTATTTCCGGCGTTTCTTCTTTTCTACCTTCAGCTCTTTCTTTTTTCATTAGGTGGAAAGCATCTAAGCCTTTTACTTTTGGAATAACAGCAAAGTTATATTCTGCGGCTGGAGATGATGTCATCCATTCCAATGTACGACCATTCCAAGGATCTCCTGTCGTATCTTTCTCCCCACGACGGAAACTATAGATCATATTCCAGACTAAGATGATGAAACCAATTCCCATACCAAATGCACCGATGGTAGCAATAAGGTTCCATGTCTCCCATCCTAATCCTGCAGGATAGGTGTACATTCTTCGGGTCATTCCTTTGAGTCCTACGATATACAACGGGATGAAACACATATTAAATCCGGCAGTAAACCACCAGAAAGCCCATTTGCCAAGTCGTTCATTTAACAAGAATCCAGTGATTTTTGGCCAGTAGTATACAAGACCTGCAATACAGCCATAAACGGTTCCACCTATTAAGACATAGTGAAAGTGTGCAATCAAGAAATAACTATTGTGATACTGATAATCAGCAGGTGCAGCAGCCAGCATAACCCCTGTTATCCCACCTACAAGAAATACCGGGATAAAACCTAAGGCCCAAAGCATCGGCGTCTTAAATTCAATCCGACCTTTGTGCAGCGTAAACAGCCAGTTAAAGACTTTCACACCTGTCGGTATGGCAATCAGCATCGTACTGATTGAGAAGATGGAGTTAATCCATGGTCCTGATCCCATCGTAAAGAAGTGGTGAACCCAGACCAAAAAACTTAAACCAGAAATAGCTAACATGGAATATACCATCGCGCCGTAACCGAACAATTTCTTTCTAGCAAAGGTACTAAAGATTTCAGAGAACAACCCAAATGCAGGCAAGATTACGATGTATACCTCTGGGTGACCCCAAATCCAGAACAAGTTTGCCCACATCATTGGACTTCCACCGCCAGCTAAGGTAAAGAAGTGGAAACCGAATAAGCGATCCAAAGTGAGCAGTGCCAATGCGATTGTCAACACAGGGAAAGCGAAAATGATAATAACAGAAGTGATCAGCGTCGACCAAGAGAACAGTGGCATCCGCCATAGCGTCATTCCTGGCGCTCGCATTTTCAAAATGGTTACTAAAAAGTTAATCCCTGATACCAAAGTACCAATACCAGCGATCTGTAAACCTAATAAATAATAGTTTTGTCCTGGCCCTGGATCTAATTGATTCCCGGCAAGCGGTGTATAACTTGTCCAACCAGCATCAGGAGATCCACCAATGACAAATGAAATATTAAACAACATACAACCTGCTGCAAACATCCAAAAACTCACTGCATTGAGTGCTGGAAAAGCTACATCTCGTGCCCCAATTTGCAGAGGGATTGCTACGTTCATCAACCCGATTAAAAATGGCATCGCCATAAACAATATCATGATGACTCCATGAGTCGTAAAGATCTGATTATAATGATCCGCATCCAAAAAGTTCAGATTAGGTGCCGATAATTGCATACGCATCAAAAGTGCGTCTACTCCACCACGAAATAACATGAGCAAGGATGCCAAGAGATACAAAATACCAATCTTTTTATGGTCAACAGTGGTCAACCATTCACGCCAAAGCCAACCCCATTTTTTATAGTAGGTCAGTACAAACAATATTGCTAAGGAAGCCAGCACAATCGAAACTTGTGCACCGTAAATGAGCGGATCTCCCGTTACTAAAAAATGTTCAGGCATCTTAAAGTTAAATAAAAAGTCTTTCATGGTTTACCCTCCTTCTGCTAGTGATGATGGTTATGAGAATGGGAATCTGTTGATTTATTTTCTGGTTTCTTTTCTTCTTTTGTTTCTTCTGTTGTTCCATGATGATGCGGGGTCGTTGGTTCTAAGATCGGTTTTCCGTTCTCATCCAATTTGTTCACATCCACATCTGGGTATGAGGAGTAAGTTTGTTCTTTAACTAGACCAGGTTTTAACAACTCTTTAAACATCGCTTCCGTCTGTTTTGGTGCTGTTTTCTTCACATTTGCCACCCAAGCATCAAAATCAGACTGAGTTACGGAATGAACATTAAACTGCATATGAGTAAAATCTTTTCCTGAGAAGTTCGCACTTCTACCGATATATGTTCCAGGATTATCTGCTTCCAGCCACAAATACATCGTCATACCAGGCATGGTATACTCTTGTCCTCCTAGCTCTGGAACCCAAAATGAGTTCATTGGACCCACTGCATTTAGCTCAAAGCGAACTGGAACATTTGCAGGTATTTTCACATAGTTGACTGTTTCAATACCTTGCTCTGGATATTTAAATATCCATTTCCAGTCAGCTGATGTTACTTGTATTGTGATTGGTTTTTGATTAGGACTAGGTGATTTTTCAAGCTTAAACGTTGATTTTACAGTAGGAATGGCGAGTGCAATGATGATGACAACAGGAATAGTTGTCCATATAACCTCTAACCATTTGTTTTCTTTTTCTTCCGGTTCTACATATTCTTCATCAGTCGACTTTGCTCGGTATTTCACAAGCATATACACAAAAAGTACAATAACTGCAACAAACACGATCGACATTAAGATAATAGACCACATAATTAAATCATATTGTTCTTTTGCTACCGGTCCTTGTGGATTTAATACGCCTGTTTTCAACGACGAACATCCAGATAGCAATAAGGCCATAGTGAAAAAAATCGCTACATATCCTGTTTTTAATCGCATTTTTGGTCACCTACTCCCTCTACCAAATACTTTTGACCATAATTTTTACTAAGTTAGACATACAACCTTCACTAATGAATTATAGAACCATTTCCTTTTTAAAGTCGGACAGACAGTGACAAGTTTGTGAATAAATGCACTTAAATTATTACCAATAAAAAAAGATCACATCGCTGTAATCCCTTACATCACCTCGATTATTCACTTTTTCACGTTAAACGAGGGAAGGATGAATGTATGTCCGTAACGTTTACATACTTTTTTCAGTCATCTCTTGTGGAAAAACTGAAAATTTATTTGGTTTAAATCAATAATCACCCTAAAAACTAGGACAAGAGAGACATTTTTCAATACCATTCATAATTATTACTGAAAATCCAATATTTGATAAAAAGAAAACATCCTATCATAATAGATATACAAACCTTATCGATAGAAAGAGGGAAATAAATGAACTTTGCAAATGACCTCCCCCTGCTAGCATATCTCGCTAGAAAAATCAGATTGGACCGTGGACTTTCTTTGGAGAACTTAAAAAATGAAAATATCTCCGTTGGCACCATTTCCAACATCGAAAATATGGAAGGAAATCCTTCTAAAAGTAAAGTGCTGTATCTATTTCAAAGTTTGAATATTAATGAGGAAGAACTTGAGGAGATAAAACAGAAAGAATTACTAGAGATAGAAACATTACGAAGGAAATTGGAATGTGTAGAGGATTTAATTAATGATGAGGAGTTAGAGCAAGCGAAAAAGCTCCTTGCTCAATACGCGCCAAAGGAACATCACGCTCTTTATCCCTATTTTCGTTATTTACAAGGGCTTTGTTATTTTGAACTTCGAGAGTGGAAAAAATCACAAAAAATATGGGAAGAGACACTTGTTCTTTGTAAAAAACAAGCCTTTGTTGCCAAACATGATTTGCTTGCCAAATGTTTTAACCGCCTAAGTACATGTTGGTATGCACAAAACGATCTAGCAAAGGCGCTCTATTATGTTGAGGAAGGATTAAAACAGTACAAAACAAAAAAACAGGACGAAATCAAATACGCCCTATTAGTAAATAAAGTTTTATATTTGAGAAAATCAGATCGTAGAAAAGAAGCAGTAAAACTAATCAAAGAAGTATGGCCTTTAATTAACCAGATTCAGAGTGTACGAGTAAAGCTAATCCTGTATAAATCTTACTGTATCCTTCTCCTTGAAAATCAAGAGTTAAATGAAGCATTGTACTATTGTAAGGAGAGCATCGATATTGCACACCGAAACATTTCACAAAAAGGGTTTCTACTTGATTTTCTTAATATATTGGGCAGCATTTACTTAAAACGAAAAATGTATGAACAAGCTCTGGAGTATTTTTCTTTAGTTTTTGATATATCCCCAGATAAGAAATTTTCTCGGAGACATGCAGACACTTACACTTATTTAACAAGTTTATATACTGCCCAAAATGATTGGGTAAACGCTCAAGAATGTATGAAAAAAGCTCTTTCTTTTGGAAGAGAGATCAAAGATGACTACCGTCTATCCAAAATTCTCATGGTAGCTGGAATTTGCAACAAAACACAGAAGCAATATGATGAAGCAATTCCTTTGTTTAAAGAAGCTGTTACTCTTTGTAAGGAAAATGAATATCCCAAACGGACATGCAACGCTGTATATGAATTAGCAGCATGTTATGATAAAATCGGCAACAGAAAAGCATTTTCTCAATGGACAGAAGAATTTTATCGGCTACAACGAAAAATTGGTTGGATTATGGAGGAAGAATTCTATGTCATATTTTAGAAAATCATCACTAATACAATCAGTTAACTATATGGGTGAAGATGAAGAAACCGGGCATTGAATAGAGGAACAACCCACTACCTGCTTTGGGATACAGGTTGTGGGTTGCTTTTTATATATCAAGCGCTTTCATTATTCTCCATATATCATTCCAAAATCTATTCCATACTTCCACTATCTGCATGCTGCATGTTGGCAAATTGTTTTCGTAACTCATCCTTCACTATTTTACCAAGGGAATTACGAGGCAGTTGATCCACCATGTATAGATGTTTTTCACACTTATAAGAAACGAGTTCTTCCTTATATTTTTGCATGATATCTGCTTTATTTATGACCGATTGTGGATATTTTGCAATAAATACAGCTGGAACCTGTCCATAAACATCATCTGGAACACCAATGACTGCTACCTCTTTGACTCCTTCCATCTGATAAAAAATAGACTCCAGTTCTGTCGGATAAATATGCTCGCCATCACTAATAATGAGATCCTTATAACGATCCACGATAAGCAGATATCCATCTTGATCCATTTTTCCTAAATCTTCGGTATGAAGCCATCCATCTCGTAATGTTTTTTGTGTGGCCTCTGGCTGATTCCAATATTCCTTGAACACCAGCGGTCCTCGTATGACAACCTCTCCAACTTGTCCAACAGGAAGCTCTTCACCTGTTTCGATATCTACTACTTTCCACTCCATGTGTAATACCGGTTTTCCAACTGTATGGCTTTTTTCGATACCCATTCTAGGAGTCCAAAAACTGAGTGCCCCTGTCGTTTCTGTACATCCATAAACTTGACAGATCTCAATACCATAGGATGTGTATTGCTCAATGAGCTGCCTTGGAACTGCGTCTGCACCACAAATGATATAGCGCAAGGAGTCAATATTCATTTGCATCCAACTAGGATCTTGGACAATTAAACGTAATATAGAAGGAATCGCCATAAATTGTGTAATCCGTTCATCTTGAATAAGCTGCCAAGTGTATCTCGGATGAAACACAGGTAAAAAGATATTTGTTCCCCCTTTTAAAAGATTGACAAAACTAATGAGTGTGCCACTGATATGGAACATGGGAGTAACGATTAGCGTGCGGTCCCCAGTCCGCCAATCTAGGTGATGCGAATCAGATACAATGGCGGTATACAGGTTGTGATGAGTAATGACAACTCCCTTTGATTTTCCTGTTGTTCCAGATGTGTAGATAATCAAAAACGGATTGTCCCCTCCCTCTGCCATTGCTGGATCTTCAACCGATTCCTCCGAAAATATCGAAAAGAAATCGGTTTGTGGAATGGATACAAAATGCTCTAAGGTTTCTATATCTTGAAGGTAATTTGTTACTTCTGTAAAAGCCTCTGCATAAAACAAGATTTTTGCTGTTCCATCGTTTAATCGATAACGCAACTCTTCCACAGCTAAACCACAGTTTAAAGGAAGGACAATCGCGCCTATTTTCGCTGCTGCTATATAGATAGCAAATGCAGGAACACTATTTTGGCTGAGCACAGCTATACGATCACCTGATCGAATATTCTTCTTTTGAAGCCAATGAGTTATTTGATTTACATATTGATTTAGTTGGGATTGCGTAAAACGGTACTTATCATCCACTGCCACTTCTTCATGTGGATAAGTAGAAGCACGATATTGTAATAAACTGCCTAAATTGATATTCATTACTTTCCTCCTTAGACTATGAATTTATCATTATGGCTATGTATAAATGTTTGATTAGTCTTAATGGCAGACTAATATTAATTATTACTATATCATGGGAAATTCGCATTGGATTTATTTTTTTAAAAAAATCTTTTGCTATTATAAAAAACATAAAAAAATAATATGACTAGGCTTTATTTCTAGCTTTTTATCATGAACAAGAATTTGTGACATTCCAAAATTCAATATAATAATTACAAATATTTGATAATATTACCCATATTATTTCCGTTAGATACCTAGAAAAAAGAGCAATTCCAGCTATTATTTTGGCAATCATAATGAACAACTTCCCTCTCTTTATGTTATAATCCTATCGTATTTATTTTCTGAATGGAGGGTTGGAAACACGATGTGTATGGGCGTATATTTTTCCATTCGTTTGCGTAAGTAAGAGGTGCAGATATTAGCTCAGTTTTTTAATGGTAAATAACTGAGTTTATTAACTGTACCTTTTTCATTCAAAACGAATGGAAAGAGGTTTTTTTATGCCCAAAAATAGAAAACAAATCCGTTCAAAATCAAATGCTGGACAGCATTTTTTACACAATAAACGATTGATTCACCAAATCATTTCCATAGCAAACATCCAGCCGAACGAAACAACGATTGATATCGGGGCTGGTCTTGGAGCATTTTCACTGCCATTAGCGGAAAAAGCTAATCGTGTGATTGCAGTGGAAAATGATCCACAACTATTTGAAAAACTAAGCACCAAAACAAAAGAAAAAACAAATATTAGCGTGGTTCATCAAGATTTTCTGCAATTTTCTCTACCGCGCCATCCATATGTTGTGGTAGCAAATATTCCCTATTCGATTACGACGTCTATTCTTCATAAATTGCTTCACATACCATCAAATTGTCTAGATCGAGCTGTGCTTATCATCGAAAAAGGGCCTGCAAAAAGATTTACCAAAAAGATTCATACAAACCCAAATATCTTGAAGTGGAGAATGTGCTTTGAATTTAAAATCGGTCAGACGATAGGTCCAGAGAATTTCTCACCACCACCAAGAGTAGATTCCGTCGTTTTCTCAATAAACAGAAGGATCAAGCCAATGATACCAGCAGCAGAACATCATCGATTTTGGAGTCTAGCCTCCTATGCATTAAAATATCCAAATCTACCAGTTAGCGAAGCACTATTGGGGGTATTTACTTCCCCTCAAATCACTCGTCTACTGAGAACTTTGAAAATAGATAGAAATAGTACTATTTGTTCTATCAATGAACAACAATGGGCTACTATCTTTCAAACTATGACCCGATATGTGCCATCTTATCGCTGGCCAAAATAAGGCCTTGATCCATAAGAAAAGAGGTGTTTCTCCGACACCTCTTTTTCTTATGTAGTTTTTATTCTTTGTAGACAACATATCACTATCCTATTTATTCAATATCTTCTTTGCTATAATCAAAATTAGAAGATAAACAACCACGTTTGTGAGGAAGTATGGCACTCCAATCTGGTCGTCCGTTCTGGTGGGTCAACGACTATTACAATGATCATCCGAAGGACTCTTATAGCTTTCAGCGGTCGTTGCGATTTTCTCAGATGATGTTTGACGGTCTAACGTCAGAACAGACCCCTTCACTCCAAGGTGAAGCAGATTTCATCGCTCGTTGCCAGAAGCTGCTTGAATCCGTCAAGGATGGCAATGTCCAGGTTGCTCGTCTCCGCCTCAGGGCTCTTCGCAATCACTTCGACGCGGATGTCATCCTCAAATGCGAACTGGACAACCGCTCTTCGCGTGTGCAATCTACTGATGAAGAGAAGCAGTTGGCTGAAGCGGTCTTTCAGGAGAGTGATACATCTGTGGATCGTGCTCATCTCTTGGGCTCTGCCCAGTACTTCGAACGTCGAGCCATGGAACTTTCAAACTAAACCGTGAGGTTTGGTTAAGCAGGACGATTTTCTCCATAAGAGTAAATCGTCCTGCCGTCGTTTAAGCCACATTTCATTTAATAGAGATTCGTTTTTCTTATGTGGTATTTATTGATTCATAACTAATTAATAATTCCTGTATTGATAATTTTCACATGAACACTAGGTTCAAATTTAATTTTTTGATAATGACTTCCCCAATTTTTCTTGAACATATCCCACATCTGTGGATAGTAAGCAATTAATTTCCTACCTATTCCGAACCCATCACACTATGCCATTTGCATCTTTTTTATGGTTTGATCAGCTAGATGAGTCATTTCAAGCGACATTCTCCTATCCAGTTTTTCTAACACGTTATCGTTCTTCAAATTGTCGCTGGGATACTCTGCTATATCCACGCGCCAATCGACATGATATTTGACTCGAACTTGCTTGTTAGATTCCACCATTATTTGCATTTTTGGTTTTGATTTTGTAATGTCAAATGTTAAATATTTATAGCCACTTTCCTTTTTTGAGGAATCCATATTTAGAGTAATTCTAGCAATTTTCTTTTCTTCACCCTTTAAAAGGGAATACATCATGGAATCACGAGGATTTAATATACTCCAGTAAAACGATGATCATGAAACATTGCCACTTTTGAAGCTTCTATACGATATCCTTTTTGGATATATAAGGTAATAAAAAATCTTCCCCTAGATCTAACATCACTGGGCAGATCGACTGGATATCTGCTTTCGTCACAAAAGTACTCTGTTTTGAACTGGTTATTAGATTTGCTATTTCTTCTGAAATCTGTACATTACCTATTTTTTTCTTGAATAATAATTGACTGACTTTTCCTTTTGCTATGGAAATTTTTGCATTTAAAGCACTCTTAGGATCACGATAAAAAACATCTATTATATCTTGCTTAGCCCTTTCTTCTCCAATGAATAATACACGATTTTTATAGGCACGCATAAAATTAGCCAATTTACTATCCACTTTATCTCTCGCTTCTCTGAGGGTGCTGCCAATACTATATAACACATCATCGCTACCCTCTGATTGTTCTCCCCTAGGTTGATCATGAATGACAAAAGAACCTAATAACTTCCCGCAACTAAAGAAAGTAATCTGGCATTTTTTAATAAATCTTGATCCCAACAGCCTGAAAAAATAAGGAGAGTACAAAAACTGATGATGATACAACAAATTCTTTTCATATTGTTTTCTCCCTTTTTTCATGAAAAAAGCAACTGATAACAGGATAATGGGCAGCACTACAATCATAGTTGCAAAACTTACCGTAATAAGAGCATCATAAAATACGATAATGGATGGATTTTTGGGACTAATTGAAATAAAGAATAGGATAACAGCAAACATAAAATAGCGATCTTGTATGTTCTCCTTTATGAAAGATATGCCCCAGTCCAGTAACTCCTAGATATAGATAGGAGCACATTGAAGTAAATACCATGACAACCCATAAGGATAAAAAAAGTAAATCGAAACCGCGCCTTTGTCTCTTCTGGGAGCTTATCGCCATGTTCTTAAAGTAATTTCAACATCTGAGGACGTTTTTTTATTTCACTGACTTTCTGATTTTGCTTTGGTGTTTGCAATGATCCTCCCTCAAATCTGGCTATTGTTTGGGCCCAAATCCAAGAAGTAGAGAAAATTCATGCTCAGATAACTGATACTTATTTCGGATGGCTTTTATTTCATCTGTAAAGATGGCCATTTGTAGATACATGATTACTTTCTCTTTCATAAGTTTTCTGTGAAACCTGTGATAAAGAACACGAATATGTGATTATGGAAACGAGTTTTAGTAATCCATATTTAGCTCGATAGGCAGCGAATGCGGTATTCTGGTTTTCTTGTTCAATTTCGAAATGAAAAATATCTTCCCCACAAACCGTACATAATACACGTTTGCCTTCTATAAAGAATTTTTCACGTTTTACCGCATATGGAAAACTTACACATAGCTGGATAGTAGCACGTACTTAAAAAAAGCGGGATTTCAGCCTGTCCAAAAAAAAAAAAGATGGAGAATGGTGGTTTCAAATACCTGTTCATGCAATGTCAATAGCGGACGCTAATAGGTCTATCAAGAGTTAATTAACAAATAAAAAAGTGCGTAGAAGTTACGTTCTATGAGTTTTTTATTGTATGATGTCTGTGCTTTGTTTTTGTTTATAGAAATTATATTTAATCTGTTAATTTAATTGGTAACGTAGGGAGCCTTTTGCTGAGTATTACGGCAAGATGTTCTTTTTTATATAAAAGTAGATCTCCCTGTCTAGATTAGGGCCTAGTGACAAGGTTCCTACTATAGACCGCAAAGTAGCCATCACGATCTCCTAATTCGAAAGATCTTCTTTTATGAGAAATCCATTAGAATCAAAAATAGTTATTCGGATTGGAGGAAACTGAGGAAGCGGAATTGGAGTCCTGATGAGTTATTAGAACATTTTGGATTAGTTCCAGTTGAAAAAAACTCATTGGATATAAAACGGGGAAAAGTCGAATAGGTTTATTGTTTTACTGAAATATTTTCAACAATAAGCTAGATTCCCGATTAGGCAACAAGAAATTCCACCAGTAGTGGTTGCGTTTATTGCAGAGCAATTAGAACTATAACAGTTAATTCTTATCATTTGGAGTGCTCATTTTTCTTATATTGCGTTATTCGAACTCTAAACGGTCAAATTCTTATTTTCATTCATCTTAGAGGGAAATAAAAAGTTGATAGAATGATTCCAATTCTCAGGGAAGGCGGCACTATTCAAACAAAAGATGGTCATCGTGGGGCTGTATTCTACATCAATCGTAGATTAAGCATTATCAAGCGATCTGCCGAGATGATTATCATGAGCTTGTGAGGTTTGATTATGATAAAAATGCCATCAATTCTTGAAAATGGATTGACGGCTTTTCATCTATAGGGAGATTTAAAATTGTATACGGTTCCGGGCAGTCGTGAAGTCTCATCGCAAGAGCGAGAATCCCAACAAACTGTCCGGTGTCTCCGTAAAACTAGAAGTTGTTGGAGACGAGATGGTCGCAAGAGTTCATCGAACTTGGAAGGGATGAATGCCATTCCGAACCTGCTTGTTCCACTTCCTCTTCGCTCGTTGTGGCACTTTCTTTGAGTGTCGAATAAAGTTCGACTTGGGGATGCCGACCGAACTTGCGAATACTCCATCCTTATAGTAAGTGAAGCTCAGGAACCGCTCGTTAGAATCCTTGGTGACGAGAGTGATCTGGTCACTTGTGATCTCCACGAACCAGAACATGTTCCGGTTGTTTTCGACGTATTCCCTAAGCCTGCTGATGGTGGAAGTGTAGTCCATGATTTTCTCTCTTGAAGGTGAAGTGGTGGTTCCGACTCATTTTATCATAATAAAATAAAAGTTCCCATCCCTTCAGGGAGATATACGAAAACGACATCAAGGTCTATAGGGAATTATTCAAAAAATATTCCGACCAGTAGTTCTTATTCCCGAGTAACAAAAAGGAGCGAAAATGTTACACGATAAAAAGCGAGTTCCATGAACACGAAAAATAAAGCCGGGGATACCGTTATTATTACAGATTTGACTCGTTTATCACACTCAACAAAAGACCTAATAAAAATTACGGAATTAATTGCAAGAGCTTAAAAGAATCATGGTTAGATACAACTTCCCCACATGGTAAATTCCACTTTTACTTTGTTTGCTGGTTTGACTCAACTGGAAAGAGATCTGATTTCAGAAAGAACAAAAGAGGGATTAGCAGTAGCAAAAAGAATGGTC
This sequence comes from Shimazuella alba, assembly GCF_009831235.1. GTDB lineage: Bacteria > Bacillota > Bacilli > Thermoactinomycetales > Thermoactinomycetaceae > Shimazuella > Shimazuella alba. The sequence goes on from NZ_WUUL01000007.1 coordinate 18,142, forward strand.
GTGTACCAGGGAGACCAGCAACCGACAAAGATAAGATTGAATACGCTCGCTATCTTCCGGATCAGGGGAATATGACCCTGCGACAGGTAGCGAATAAAGTTGGAATATCTCGGTTAACCCTACACCGGAAACTCAAAGACGCAAATTAGACAGAACCAGCATCCGACGACTGAGGGGTAACGTAACCATATAATGGAATCTATCTGATGGATTAGAGCAGCAACCCTGTCGCTACCCTAGGTGTGACACCGATTCGAGAAATGAGGTGCCACCCCCTCAGATATATTAATTTTTTTGAATTTTCCACAACAATTTACCTTGCTCTCCTTTTTCCAAGAAAGTTAAGTAGTAAACATTCCGTCGTCTGTTATCGGCAAACTCGACTTTATGGTTGAGCCTCCATTCCAGGCTCCTATAATCACTAAATAAGAATTGTTCGTCCGTATTTTCGACTGAAAATATTTTTTCCTGATTGATGACTTTACCGTTTCTTCTCTTGATTTCCATGTATACATCAATCGAGGAAATTTCATGATGACACAAAATGCTGCACACATACTTCTTGTTCGGACTGACCTTCTTCATTAAAGGATAGACATTCTTATAATTTAGTTGTTTGATTTTCTCATAAATTTCATTAAGAAGAGAAACGTCCCAATTGAACTCATTTGCAGCGAGTTTCATTCCCTCATGAACGATTTCTAAAGCTTGTTCTTTTTTTTCGCTTTCAGAAGTTACTGCTAAGAATGCTTCAATATCTACTTCAACGAAGACAGAAAAATAATTAAAAATGATGTGCTCATATGTATCTATCAGCTTTACTTTTTTTAGATTTTCTAAACAGTAGATTTGAATTCCCTTATCATCCTTAGTCTTTAGTTTTGGTAGAAGACGGGTGTACAAAAATGTTATGCATCTAGTTTGGCTATTGAATATCCAATTCTGATCCCTATCCTCGGAGACGTAAAGCTGAATATCTTTTATGGTAGGCATAGAACAATCTCCTTATGGCTCTTTTATAAAATCTGTGATCCAATCTTGTGCGCCTGTTAGCTGTCCTTCAACTTAAATATAATTATTTCAAATTATGATATGTTGCACAATCATTTATTCCAGAACCTGTTCTGGAATAAATGAAAAGGTGAGGCATACTGGGTACATTCTGTTTTGAAAAGGACTGTTATGGGATGCAAACCAAGAATTACTTCAAATGGAAACATTATTACAGTGAGATGATACTTGAGTTATAGTCTGAGCTTTCGAAATCTGGTAGAAATGATGGGAGAACGGGGATTATGCATGTCCACACGACGATCCTGAGATGGGTTCATGAGTATGGGCCTCAGTTGGATCAACAGCTACGGCGTCATCTATGAAATCAAGGGAGAATGGAAGTGCGGCATTTTTGCCCATCCCCTGAATTAGTACATGAGGGAGCAACGGTCCAGAATACCGGAATAAGCATTACTGGCAATAAAAAAAGCAAATGGTACAACTCTATCAAAATGGAAAAGTAAGACAAGCAATCATAGAGGAATACGATTTAACTCCATCTGCTCTTGACAGATGGATCAAACAAGAGAAATCCTCTAGTTCTTTCAAAGAAAAAGACAACCGTCCCCCTGAAGAGCAAGAACTCATTCAGCTACGCAAAGAAGTCAAACAATTACGTATGGAGAACGACATTTTAAAGCAAGCAGCGCTGATCATAGGACGAAAGTAGCTGTCATCAAGCAAAATACGGACAAATACTCAGTATCAGCAATGTGTAAAGTCCTACAAATTCCTCGAAGCACTTATTACTATGAAACCAGAGAACGTAATTCAGAAGATGACGTAACGGAAGCCATCCTTGAGATTTTCCATAAAAACCGAAAAGCTTACGGGACACGGAAAATCAAAGAGGAGCTACATAAGCGTGGGTTCGTCGTGTCCAGACGACGAATTGGTCGGATCATGAAGAAACATGGGCTCGTCTCTTGCTACACCAAAGCCCAGTTTAAACCACAAAAACAACAAGCAATGAATCCAAACAGGCGAATGAACTGAACCGCCAGTTCCTACAGGACGAAGCGAAAAAAGTAGTAGTCAGTGATTTAACTTATGTTCGAGTGAAAAACAAATGGAACTACATCTGTGTCCTGATTGATCTTTTTAATCGGGAGATTATTGGATTCAGCACAGGTTTGAAGAAGAATAAAGAGTTAGTTGCACGGGCTTTTGCATCCGTTCGGGGAAACTTACGTCAGATACAAATGTTTCATACGGATCAGGGAAACGAGTTTAAAAACCAACTCATCAAGGAGACACTAGATAGATTCCACATCAGCAGATCACTCAGTATGAAAGGGTGTCCTTATGACAAGGCAGTTGCTGAAGCTACTTTTAAAATCATTAAAACGGAATTTGTATATACAACGACTTTTGACAGCCTAGAGCAGCTTACGATCGAATTTCGTGACTATGTGAACTGGTTCAATAAATTCCGTATTCACGGAACATTGGGATATGTAAGCCCAGAAGATTACAAACAATCGCACCTTAAAAAAGTTGTCTAGTTTCGTGTTGACAATCAATAGGTCATATTAGTAGAGCAAAGGGGAAGGGACAAAATTCCAATGCTGTTTAAAAACTTATTACAGTGGGAGTTTGTTGAATAGAATTTGAGGAATTAAAGTTGAAGATTATTGAGCAAACTTATGATCTCTAGGACATTGGACAAAAGATCAAAACTGCTACAGGAGTACGAGAGAAATTCGCTGTACTAGTATTCTAATTTATTATTTAAAAGCAAAACGTATTTCTAATAAACAAAAACAAATTATGTTAAATGTATCTAAAATTGGTGTCCCTTGGATAACTCACATCCAAGGGACTTCCGCTGATCTGTGGCGACAGCGAACTAGTCGCCAGCGTCAGTCGTCCCCTTCTGCATGGTGAGGAGGAACTGGATCCACTCCAGCATCCCCTCGTCCATCAGGTTTTGGTGGGAATGGTTGTTGGAGATCGTCTCCAGAATCTCACGGCGAAACTCCTCGTCGAAGACCCCTTCCACAAGGGGGAGATTCTTCACGATCCCCTGAAGCCACTCGACCTCCTCCGTTGTGAGCTCGCGGCCCATCAGATTCTCGATCTTCCGAAAATCGTCTTCCCAAGACATGGGGATCCCTTCGTATTCGGCGACTTTACCTAATAATAAAATACCACTTTGTATTGTAGAATGTAAACATTTATCCTAATAAAAAAGAACAAAGCAAACACATTAGGATTTGACAATTCCATATTTTCAGGGGGATTTCTTGACCCAAAAATTTCTTAAATCTTCCATGTGCTAATTGCACGAGCTTTTATATCTGTTCGGGATGCCCTTATGACAATACTGTTGCAAAAGCTACCTTTAAAATTATTAAAACGGAATTTTTTTGTACCAAACGACATTTGACAGCCTAGATTAACTGACAATTGCATTTCGCGACTATGTAAACTGGTTCAATAAATTCCGTATTCATGGAACATTGGGATATGTAAGTCCAAAGGAGTACAAACAGTCACACCTTAAAAAAATTGTCTAGTTTAGTGTTGACAATCCACTTGTTGTAAAACATAAAAAAGAGGAGTTAGAAATAACACCTCTTTTTTATCCTCACCAACTACGAATTAGTTTGTCCACCTTATCTTTCCCTCTTAATTGGGTGAGCCATCTGTTTGAAATACCGGTAAAACCAACTTTAACCCCATATAATCCGCCTGCAATCGCTGCATTGGTATCTGTATCTTCTCCGAGAGAAATTGCTTTTTTGATAACTTGTTCATAGTCTGCTTCTTTTACAGCAATACGCACACTTCTCAGCGTCTCTACTACATAACCACTTCCATTACTCGTCGGTTCTTCCTCTGGGCATATGGTATGATCTAGTTCTATTCGCTCTGGGCTTTTGTTCCCATATATATTCCGTAAATTTTTTACGGCAATTTGATAGGCGTCTTCCATCGACTGTTGTTTGGCCGCCTCACGTACCCATAAACAATATAGAGCGCAAGCTACTTGATTGGTCAGATGACCATGAGTCACCAATGATTGTGTATGGCTATCTATCACCAATTGCTCATCACTTCCTTGATGCCATAAAGCAAGAGGAAGGACTCGCATCAGTGATCCATTTCCTTTCCCTTCTGGATAGACATTTCCTGATTGCTCAGGAGAAATCCCATCTCGAAATGCTTGCAGAGATGCCTGCGTTTGAATGCCAATATCAAATACTTTTCCATCTACCGCCCATAGCCCTTGACTATACCAAGCCCATAACTTATTGGAAAAATCGGTTAAATCTAGTTTTCCACACTCTATGAGTGAGTTCAGCAAACATAATGCCCCAGCACCATCATCGGACCAAGTACCAGTTGGTACACCTGGATGTGCTCGTATGAATCCTTTTGGTGGTACCATATCTATTTGTTCTATTGGTGGGAGTTGATTTACAGAGTGAAATTCATAAGGAACGCCCACAGCATCTCCTACTAGCAAACCATATATTCCACCCAGAATTTGTTCATGATTCATCATACACCTCTTTTTTTCTCCAATCATTTGAAGAAGCGAAGATTAACCTTTTCTAGTGATGTCCTAGCTGTCCATTCCATCATAAATTTTGGTTACATACTTGGTAATCACACCTTTTTCAAATACAAAATGATGATTGAGCGGCTGTGCACTTTTTAGAGCGATTGGGAAATAATGCGGCAGTGTATCTGCAATCCCTTTGTTTTCACGGTGCAATACCCAATCGTAGTCTTTCCAATCGACGATGCCTTCTTTATTTTTAAATGGTGTTTGCAAAGTAAAATTTATTGGGAGTTCCTTATCAAATAGATGCATTCCTCCCATATACGCATGATCAACGGACCACGTGACAACACCTTTGTAAGTAACATCATGAAGTTGGATCGTCGTCTCTTCTTGTATCTCACGTAAAATGTTTTGTTTGGGAGTTTCTCCTTTTTCGATTTTACCCCCTACTCCATTCCATCTTCCCATCCAAGTGGGTTTTTCTTTATTAATAAGCAACACTTTCCTATTTCTACGTATCAAGCATATCGTATATGGCAGAGAAAGGGACAAATGAAATCGCCTCACGATCAGAATCAAATAGGAAACATAAGATCTATTTTAACATGAATCCTATTTTCCGAAAATAATAACTGTATATTCTGATTATTATTTATGTATTCTAGTCATCCTAGTATTATATTTCCCTATCCCATACTGGCAGCAATCTCTTCTTAATGGTATTACTCCACATGCCGTAAACAATTTAAAATCCCAAGTCTCTTTTCTTATATCGAGAACTTGGGATTTATTCGCAGGGCACCAAATCTATGATTGCCACAATCGGCTCTACTAGCGGAAATAAAGCTCATTCATAAATTTCCGTTATGCAAAATTGCACATCTGAAAATGTGATTTTTTTATCCTTGATCAACTTCTCAGTGAATGAGCTGTCTAGCATAAAGAATTAAATAACAATACTTCGTATACACTTAGTTCGAGAATTTGTCGAGTTTTAAATGCTAGGTAAGTGGACATCAATTACAGCACAACGTCCTTCTCTGACTATTTTGATTGCATCCCTTAGTACATGCTTTAGCTCATTAGGATTTTTAACCGTTTGAGCATATGCTCCTCCGGCAGCCTCTGCAATTTTTGCTAAATCTGCACTAGGCTGTAAATCGGACCAAAATTGGTTCGTCTCATTAGCAATACCATTTGGATGAACACCCAGCGTAGACAATTTTGGGGATTTCCAACCCCTGTTATTATAGATAACGGTCAAAAAAGGCGTATGATACTTTCGTGCAATCCAATGGACAGATGACGGAATGCTGAAGAAATAAGAACCATCCCCCGTTAGACTGATTACTGTTTTCTCTTTTGCAGATAGTTTCGCTCCTATTGAGGCTCCTCCACTCCATCCTAATGAACCTGCACCACTCCCAAAAATTGAACCTGGTCTATTCGCTTGAATGTGTGTATAAATCGTTTCGAAATTGGAAATCCCTTCATTTATAATAATGGTATTATTGTCAACTATCTCTCTTATACAGGCAGTAAGATATTCTGGGGTAATGATGTCATCTCTAAATTTCTCTCTTCTATGCCATTCTACTCTTTGTTTATGATGGATTTCTGTTATTTGAACGCGACGATGTTGGATACTCCTTTCATCAATAGCTGCCTCTTTCAAAGCTTGATTTAACTGCTGAAGTGCAATATAAGAATCTGCTGCATAGAAACGTTTAGATGGAATATACCACAAAGGCATTTGCTCTTTTAATGGATCAACATCAATGTAATAAATCTTGCAGTCTGCTGATGGTTTGTTAATGGTTGGTATCCATGGTACATCACTATCCAATACAAGCACTAAATCTGCTTCTGCCAGCAGTTCATTTTGTTTGGGGGTATTCCATTGAAATCCACAGTGCATAGGATGACCAACTGGGAAATTCATGTAATTTGGAACAGACTCAATCACAGGAATTGCCAGACGCTCTGTTAGACTCACAAGTTCTTCAACCGCATCTGGATTCCTTCCCAAATAAGAAGTAACAATCAACGGATTTTTAGCTTCCGTTAATTCCTTTACCAATTCTTGAACTCTTTGAGGTGGTATGGCTGCCCCTGATACAGGTTCCCATAGAGCTGTAGACATAGAAATGCGCTCTGTTCTTTCTTCCATGACCTCTCTTGTACCCATCAAATAAACAGGACCTCTTGGATTACTTTGAGCGATTTGCAGCGCACGATGAACAAGCTGTTTCACATTTTTTCCGCTACGAATTTCATTATCATATTTTGTATAACCTCTAACGATACCCCGTTGATCCATCACATCTTGAATCCAATGAATAAATTCGTTCCGACTGCCAACTAATTCTCCCTCTTGGGTATGAGGAGAAGCTCCAGCAAAAATAAGGACAGGCACTCTTCCCTTGGCTGCATTATGTATAGCTCCCCCAAGGTTTTGAGTTCCACATTCTACATGAACGATAACTGCCTGTGGTTTACCTGTAATTTGTGCATAGCTACTCGCTGCACTTAATGCGACCATTTCATGCGGGCATATGATTACTTCGGGAAATTCTTTATTTTCCTTCTTTGCTTTTGCTAAACTTTCAATGATAGCTGGGTGGTCACTGCCTAGGTTGGCAAAAATATAAGAAACACCTGCTTCTTGAAGAGCTTCTAAAAAAGCTGTACTAGTGGTATATTCACTCACTTAACCTTCTCCTCCTTCTTAAATTGTCTAAAATCAATAAAAAGCATCTATCATAAGCTTGATTTTGAATTTTGTTTCATTACATTACTTGTTATCCCAAGAACACATAATAAACTTAATGCCATAAGAACACCATCTAGAATAAGAGGCATACCCCAGTTTCCAGTGTTGTCTCTAATTACACCAGAAACAACAGGTGCAAGTACAGCTCCAATCTCGGCGATTAAATTCATCATTCCATTTGCTGATCCCCGGCTCTTTTCCGGTGTTAAATCAGCCAATAGAGCATGAGCAACTGGTTGCAGAGCAAAAAAGAATAAACCAGAGACAAACAATATAATAGACATTACAACAGGATTATGATTACCTGTCATGACATAAACTGCAAAAATAAAGATAAAAATGGTTAGCACAGCAGTTAATACCGCGAGTACATTACGCCGTCCATTTGGTCGATCTGCTACCATATCGGAAATTTTCCCACCAAGAGGAAACCCAATAATTCCAGCTATACCATTGAAAGAAGCAACTAAGGCCGCAGTCATTAATGCCCCTCCACCGAAATCTTTAACAATGGAAACCGCCCAAAATCCATAAAACCATAAATGCCAGAGGATAGGAATAAAGGATAGATAAAGGAAAATCAGATTTTTATTAGCCAAAATCGGGTGAATCTCCGATTTTTTTGTTTTATAGAGGTAAAAAATTAACAACGGACAAAGAGAAACGAGGATAATTGCAATGGAAATATTCGATAGACCCATTTTTATGGAAGAGTAATAGATTCCCATAATAATGACAGTAAAAACGAGTGCATATATAGACATATATAGCAAACCTTTTCTAAAATGCTCTTTTATGGCTGGAGAAGACGAATCTACCGTTTTACCTGGGATCGACTTTGGTCTCATATATTTGAACATGAGAAAAGCACTTAAAATGGTGATAACACCCATGATAAAGAAAGGTGAACGCCATGCTTCCTTTCCCATAATAGGTTCTGATGCTGTCAAGAGATATGGAATTCCAATTGTACCTACTGTCAACCCGACAGATAACCCTGTAAGAGCCACACCCATTCCTAAACCTATTTTTTGAGGAGGTGTATGATATGCAATATAGGACCGGTCATTCGAATAAAGAACTCCCTCTCCCAGTCCAAGCAAAACTCTCAAAAGAACGAATACGACAAGACCTCCTGCTAGTCCTGTTAATAAAGTAGCTATACCTGCCCAAACAATACTCAAAATAATAATCGGTCGATAACCAAATCTATCGCCTAGATAACCTCCAGGAAATTGAGTTAGCATAAAACCAGCGAAAAATAAACTCCCTATCAACCCACCTATCCCATGCGGATTTGCCACGTTTGCAAAGAATGCTATCTTATTTTCAATCATGTACGTAACTACTGGACCAGTTGCAGTTCTGTCCACATAGGAAACGAACCATCCTAAAAATAACATCATCCAAATCGTGTGGTACCTTTTCCAACCTTCTTTCATATATACCACTTCCATTCCTATAGAATATACTTTTCTTTTATTTCGAGATAGAAAATTAAAATTATCAGTTCATTAATTATGTTTTTTATGTCAAAAATATCTAACAATAAACTATATTTTACAATTTAAAGATCGATTTATATTTAACTTTTTGCCTCCTTTCGCAACTTTTCTCAACTTTGATACTATAAAGTTAATAATGTAAAATATCACATCCTCAATAAAAATATTATCTCTTAATATGGATTCTAGTTCATTTATAAGTAATTCGCAATATATAGCTTGTTTCATATAGACTTACAGTATTTTCATGTTGAATCTTACCTAATCAAGACAAAACACTTGAAATCTAGGAAACTTTTTGTTTACGAAGTCCTCTGAACAACAGTCAAGTTGCTAGTAGAAACGAACAAAAAGCACTTATTCAACTTGTGAATAAGCGATCGTTTGAATATTCAAAATTGACCATTATAAACCTTTTTTTGAACCACCTATCTAGATCATTGCAACAGATGAATATAATCATTGATGTGAAAGTTTCATAAAAAACATTTATACAACTCTCATTCTTCAAATTTTTGATATAAATGGCTGCTTTAAGTTAGAAGAAACTATTTATTATTGTTTGTTTCCTGAAAGCGGTAGAAGGGTATGTCCATCAAGTTAAGATAACATGTTTCAAATTCCAATAAACAAACAAACTCCCTACATAACATAGAAAGTTTGTTTGTTTATTGGAATATAATCGTTTATAGGGTGGTTGCCCTGTTTCAAGCAATTTTAGGAGTAGCTCTCATCCCGATATGGCAGTAGATGGTTCCATCTGCAAATGAAATGAAGACAACAGGTACTGGCGCTTCGCCAAAAAAGGATTCGGCACTACTGATTCCTATAAAAACATTTTCTGAGATAGGAACCAACTCCATTTCAACAGGTTGGTAAAATGCACCCATCCCGTGTTCATAATGCATCCATAGCTTACCATTTCGTTCGGAGAGGGTAAGTACAGTTCCTACTCGTTGATATTTGCCAAGAAGCGGTGTAATGTCAACCGATGGAGACTGTGAGGGTCGTTTTAAGGATAAATTGGGAATTTGTACATCGATCCATTTCGAAAAGAGTTCTCGGTAGAGAGCCATGTAAAGTAAATCGGTACTTCCGCCATTCGTCAATAAAGCGACTGCAATGTTAAACTGGGGGATAAAACGCAGGTAAGCATTTTGACCAAGCGTACCACCATCATGACCGATCACAGAAATTCCATCCCAATCATATATCATCCAACCGAGACCAAAACCTTGGTTTCCATATGACCAGGGATCAGGGACTTTTACTGCAAGCTGTTGCATGTCAGTTGTTGTTTGCCGTTGTAGGATCTGATTTCCATTTAAATCTTTGCCCTCGTTAAGATGCATGTGGGCCATACGAACGATATCTTCAGCTGTGGCGCAGATGGCAGCTCCAGAAGGGCCTGCTGCACGGGGTAATACATTCCAAAAGGGGGTTGGTTCTGGGTCTTGTCCCTTTAAGCCGATATGTCCCATGGCGGCTCGAAATTTTAATACTTCTTCTGGTAAAGTGACGGTATGAGTCAGACCCAACGGAATGAAGAGTCGTTCGATCAGTGCCTCATCCCAAATTTGATGTGTTAATACTTCTATGATGCGTCCAAGCAGGTTATACCCAAGATTACTATATGAGACTAATTGACTTGGTGGGCTGTCTGAGACATTTTGTTCTTTACAGAGATCCACATATTTAGCAAGACAATCATCACCTCGCCCTGAATCGAAAAATCCATCGCTTGTTAGACCACTATTATGTGTTAGTAAATGACGGATGGTGATTGATTCTGCAAAAGGGATGGTTAACTCAGGGAGCAGGTCCTTTAGGGTATCATTTAGATGAAGTAGACCTGCATCAACCAGTTGCATGATCAATGTAGCAGTATACACTTTTGACATGGAGCCGATTTGAAAAAGGGAATCAGTCGTAACTTCAACTCCTGTATCATGGTTTAATACTCCACTAGCAAATTTGTAGATTTTTTTGTCCTTCAGTACGGCGAGAGAGGCTCCTGGCACCTTATACTCCTTACACAGGCTATCTAATCGATTCTGCCAGTAATCGTTGTCAAAGATTTCTTTCTGTAGCGGGCTATTATTCTTGGAAGTCATGCAATTCGCTCCTTTTCAGTTTTTGATCTCTACATAGGATAAGATACTCCTGTTGTGTAAACTAAAGTTAAACGATTGAACCCTCCCTCCACCTACGCTAACGCTTAGAGGTGGTGGATTCTTGGATAGTCCTCAATACCCCAAGGAAGTGAACCAAGCTCAAACTGTAGTCCCTACGGCGATTACTCGTAATCCTTCTTGCAAGATATTCGTAGCTGCGTTGATATCTCGATTATGAGAAACACTCCGTGCCGGGTACGTCCATTCTCTCCATTGGAGATCCTTTACCGCTTTGTTTTTATATCCACAACAGGAACAGCGTTGGCTGGAGGGAAAGGTTTTCCCGACCTTTACTAGTGTTCTTCCGAACCATTGTGCTTTGTATTCGAGCATGGAAACAAACTCAGACCAGGATGCATCGGTGATGGACTTCGCTAATTTAGGATTCTTCACCATGTTCTTCACTTGCAAATCTTCCGTGCTGATTACTTGGTTTTCGTGAATCAACTTCGTCGAGAGCTTGTGAAGGAAATCATGACGGGCATTCGTGATCTTCTCATGAATCTTCGTTACTTGGATACGTGCTTTCTGCCAGTTCGAACTACCTTTGGTACGTCGACACATGGTTCGCTGTGCTTTCGCTAATTGTTTCTCCTATTTTCGGAAGTAGGTGGGAGCGTTTATTTTTTCTCCATCCGAAAGGATGGCAAAATGCTTTCATCCTAAGTCGATTCCGACCACTTTCTCTTTCTTCACTGGAACATAAGGACAATAATTCCTCTCACAAAGAACCGAAACAAAGTATTTTCCTGAGGGTGTACGGCGAACAGTGGCAGAGAGAATACGCCCTTCTACTTCCTTCGACTTGGCGAACTTTACCCAGCCCAGCTTCGGAAGTTTGATCTTATTTCCCTTGATACTCCCTTCTGGAAGTTGGTTTTTCTTTTCGATCTTGGTGGTGTAAGACTGGAGTAAGTTCCGTTTACTTTTGAAACGAGGGGCATCGTTTTGCTTTTGGAAGAAACGTTGAAACGCAAATCGAGATTGTGTAAAGAGGATTGCAACGCATGAGCATCCGCTTCTTTTAGCCATTCCAACTGTTGTTTCAAGGAGGTTAGCAGCTTGGCGCAGATCGAATAGATGAGCCCTTTCCCCGTTTCCCGGTAGGTATCGTTCCATTTTGCTAAAAAATGATTAAAAACAAAGCGACTAGATCCAATGGACTTATGAATGGAAATGGCTTGTTTTTTGGTTGGATACAAACGAAAACAAAATGCTTGGTGCATGTGTTTCTTTCTCCTTCCTTGTTTTTAGGCTGATGATACACCCCATAACAAAAAAGGAAATATTCCGAACAAATTCCTTTCGGCTAACGTCGAACCGAAATTCACCACTCACTTAGCTCATGCTTGAAGTGGGAGTACTCTTTCGGAGAGATTGATAGATAAAAGATCTCACTTAGCTGGTGAGATCTTCTTGTTATTGGCTGGTAAATTAATTGTAAACGTGGTTCCTGAATCTAACTGACTTTGCACATCAATGGTGCCTTGATTGAGATCAACGATTTTTTTTACAATGGAAAGTCCTAAACCATTTCCTTTAATCAGAGGATTTCGCGAGGGGTCCGCTTTATAAAAGCGTTCGAAAATGCGATTTTGTACTTTTTCATCCATGCCAATACCTGTATCGGTTATCTTGAATATGATGTTGTGATTCTGTTGGTATAGTTCGATTTGAATGCGACCATCTTTTGGCGTAAACTTTATGCTGTTCGATATCAGATTATTCCAAACTTGACTTAATATCTCTTTATCTGCATTGATTTTAATTATTTCCAGAACGAGCTCCATATCGATATTTTTCTGTTCCCATTGTGGTTCATATGTAAGAACAGTTTCTCTTATTTGTCGATCTAAACGGTAGGTACTCGGTTTTAGGTTGAGAGCATCAGCCTCTAAAGCGGCGAGGCGTAGTAGGTTATCAGCTAATGTGGATAACCTGATACTTTCTGCTTCAATGATATTCAGATAATGTGTTCTTTTCTCAGCAGGCAATTGATCATTTTGCAAGGTTTGGGTAAACCCGCGGATCGATGTCAGCGGAGACTGGATTTCATGGGATGCATTAGAAATAAACTCTTGTCTCATCTGTTCAAGTTTATCTAAATCAACAGCCATCTGGTTGACACTTTCTATTAAATCACTAAATGGTCCGTAGTCATCTGTCTTTTTATCGAGTCGAACTTGAAAATTTCCACCTGCGATTTGTTTCTGTGCATCAATAACGGAGCCAAATAGTCTTTTTGTCTGATGATCAAACATGTCGATGATTTTAATAATCATAGCGACTAAAATTAAACTAAGGAACAAATTCATTAATTGACTAAAATAGGCTGAAGGGGATTGACCAATTTTCTGATAGATAAAAGAAGTTAGAGAGAAAGCAACTGTAAAACATACGATAAGAATGACAGCTAAAAGAACAATTCCTAACACATTTTGGATGATTCGATTCATGAATTCACCTCTAAGCGGTAACCTAATCCCCGAATCGTAGTAATTTGAAAAGTGGGATTTTTATCTACAAAACGTTCTCGTAAGCGATTTACATGCACATCCAATGTTCGTTCATTTCCAGCAAAATCATAACCCCAAACGGTTTCAATCAATTGGTCGCGGGAGAATGTGATACCCGGATAACTAGCCAATTTAAATAATAGCGTAAATTCCTTAAGTGGAAGAGTCAAACGCTCTCTTCGAAAATTCACTTCAAAGGTTTTTTGATTCATATATAATTCATTCAGGCGAACGGTTTGGGATAGTACAATTTGATAACGTCTCAGTAAAGCACGAATGCGAGCGACGAGTTCATTTCGATCAAACGGTTTAACCAGATAATCATCAGCTCCTAATTGGAGTCCTTTCACTTTATGGTGGATTTCACCATTGACAGTAAGCATCAGCAGGGGGAAATCATAATATTTTCGTAGAACGGTACACAGCTCCCATCCATCCACATGAGGCATCTGTACATCAAGAATGGATAATTCCACCTGATGCTTCTCTAATATAGAGAGTGCCTCTTTCCCATCAACAGCGGAATAAACCGCAAAACCTTCCTCTTGTAAGATGACATTCAATAGTTCACGAATATGTGGATCATCATCCACAACTAAAATTTTATTCATTATCAGCTACCCCATGGATTTGTTTACTTTGTAAGAGAATATACTAGTTTTATAAACTGAATATAACATGATACACAGGAAAACCAACAAGCGAGAGTTAGGATTTTGTTTAGTAAATATAAAGACAATGTAACTCCATATAAAATTAATGATTATTCAACAGACAAATATGATTTTAATCATGAGTACTGTAAAAAGACTTGCTACATATTCACCACATTCAGAAAATAATATTCAAAAAAATTAGAAAAATATTCAACCAATGCAAAAATGGAAGTAGTTGTGTCATCTATACAGACTGCTCATTTCTATCTTGTTTCGAATGCGAGAGCTTTTTGCTTCAAAGTAGCAAAAAGAATTAAGTAAATAGAAAGCTTTCTCTATCATTCAAACTTATTTCTATTAATTCACCAAGTATTACAACAAAAACATGTAAGTTTATGCATGACCCCAATCCTTTATTTATAATTGTTTCTAGCTTCCCCAAAAAACTGGGCCGGGTTAATACGCTACTTTGCCAGTGGCAGAAACCCCGTCACCCAGACTTTTAGAGAAAGTAAATTTGTGACTATTTTGCTCTGTTAATTGTTGTCATTATCTTTTGCTTTTAGTGCATCGTCAGGAACTTTAAATGGTTTTTGAAAATTGCCTGTTCGCTTCATCGTCTGGGTATAGTCAGCTTTAACTGGTGTGCCGCCAGACAGAGCGAGTTCCAGTTGATAGCGGAAAACAACTTCTTTAAAGGTCAATGTCTTCTTATCCACGATGATCGAAACATCAGCACTATTGATCGTTACTTTTTGGACATTATAATCCGCCATCGTTGCTTTGCCATCTTTGATCGTTTCCATCACCGCTTTGGGATAAACAGGAAAACGTGTATGTCGCTGGGGATCATTCAAAAAATTAGGGATTGCAGCGTAAAATTTGGGATTGGCGACGATTTTATATGTATCGTCTGTTTGGGTAAACGAAACGTTATTCAACGATTTACTGTTTTTGATCGCATCCAAAAAATTCATCTGTAGAGTAGGAACAAGCAGTTCTGTATGTTCGTTTTTGGATAACATCCATTTATTATACGTCCCATGATCATTGTCGGGATCGATATATTTATGATAACTTAGATTTTCATTGACCTGCCATTGATCCGATGATTGCTCTTGTTCTAAAGTTTCCGGCAATTGATTGATGGAAAATCCGCTCTTTTCAGAAGAAGTTGCGTGAATTTGCCCTTTATCATAGTGTTCTTCGGCTGCTTCAGTCGTCTTGACCACCTGATAACTGCCACGCTTTAGCGGATAGCTTTGATTTTGTTTGATCGACCAAGTGATGTATTGATGATCTGATTTATTTTTCCAATTATCCAACGCATTTTGCAAAACAGCCTGTGGTGTGTCTAGCTTCGTATCCGATTGGTTAGAATCTGTTTGTTGGGATTGAGATGGACTACAACCAACGACTAATGCTGTCATCAATAGAAAAATAATAAATTGAGAGCCGATTTTTTTCATATGATCTCTCCTTTACTCTTTATGATGGTTCATTCTATATCAAAACTTCCAATTTGACAGTGCCTTAACGGATAATGGTTATATCTGGCAAACTCCAAATCTTTTTTCTATTTATGCTACTGATGAGTTTAGCAAGGTTTTACATAATTCCCCTTGGAAATAACACAATTTTCTATAGTAAGCATGATGGAACCAAATCTATCAATTTTTGATTAACAAAAGACCTCTCTTACAAACAAAAAAGGATTACTCTGTACTACCTACATGAGTAATCCTTTTTGCTAATGATCTCTTGTTAAGAAACATTTTCGCCTGGCGGCACCACTGTTTTTAAAGGCTCTACCTCAGGAATAGGAAACAATTCACTCAAAGTAACCGTTCGTCCTGACTCATTTTTAAAGATAATATGATCTCTGGTAAATCGCTTTGGACTGTCCAAC
Source organism: Shimazuella alba (assembly GCF_009831235.1). GTDB lineage: Bacteria > Bacillota > Bacilli > Thermoactinomycetales > Thermoactinomycetaceae > Shimazuella > Shimazuella alba. The sequence continues at coordinate 34,242 of NZ_WUUL01000007.1, forward strand.
CCGCTTGCGGCTGCAAGTGCGAACAAGCCAAAACGCATACTGATAATGTAGTTCATCACACGCCATTTCTTCTCTTCTGGAACCAGTGCGTCTTGTAGTTTTGGATTGGTCGTTGCTACTCCAGCAGGACAATGTCCGGTATGGCACTGCAAAGCCATAATACAACCGCTTGCCATCATAAAACCACGAGCAGAGTTTACAGCATCTGCCCCAATCGCCATTGCAATCGCCACTTTATCTGGTGAAATTAGTTTGCCTGAAGCAAAAATCTTAAAATTATCGCGAACTCCATAGCGATAAGCTGTATCCACAAAAGTAATCAAACCGGGAATAAGTGGAAGTCCCATCGAATCTGCCATCGACTTGTATGTTGCACCCGATCCACCTTCTCCACCATCAATCGTAAAGAAATCTGGATAAATGTTAAGTCGGATCATAGTCTCAAAAAACTCATTTAAGATTTGCTGTTGTCCGATCACGAGCTTCAAACCTATTGGTTTTCCACCCTTTTCTTGCAGTTGGCGGACAAACAGTAATGCTTGTTCTGGATTTGTCAGAAAGGAAAATCGGTTAGGTGAATTAATCGTTTTTCCAAGCGGTACATTTCGGACTGCTGCTATTTTCGCATTTACTTTCTTGCCTTCTAGATGTCCGCCACGTATTTTTGCACCTTGAGCAAATTTTAGTTCAAATGCTTTGATATTTTGCTCTGCTGCTTTCTTCTCAAATTGTTCCCAAGAAAATTGACCAGCTTCATCGCGATACCCAAACAGCCCGGGTCCAATCTGTGCTACTACATCTGCACCAGTTTGTAGGTGTTCGGGAATGACGCCCCCTTCTCCGGTGTTGATCCAAGATCCTCCAGCCATAGAAGCCCCATATCCTGTGGACAGAATATAATTTTCACCAATAGAGCCATATGAAGTAGCAGAAGCACCAAACATTCCATCTAATCTCCATGGATTCTTTCGATTTGGTCCAACAATGATAAGGTCCTCTTCTGGATATAACCATTTGGGAGTTTTATCCGTAATCATTTTTTCCTTACGGGTAAACACTCCTTCTTTTTCAATCTGATATTTTTTTGCTTGAACAACATCTGCGTTGTTTACTTTTAATTCTTCTTGTAAAAGTGGAAACATCGAGTTAGCAATATAATAACCCGACTCATGGAAATCTTGTTTGGAACCAAAACCGAGTAAATCGGTACGATACTTGGCGGAGAAAATCAAACCAATAAATTCATAACGAGAAAATGGCTTACCTGAACGATCATCATCAAACCAATACTGCCTGAATTCCGGTCCTAGCTTCTCTAAAAAATATCTCAGCCATCCTAAAAAAGGATGTGATCGAATAATAGAATGTTGTGGTTTACGGGAAATAAAATGCATCATGACAAATAGACCAACTGCTAAAACCACTAGTACTAGCAGGGCTATTAACAGATAAAACATGATAATCCTCCATTCGCAAGGAAAAGAAATAACTTCTTTACCACAATAGTAACACGAAAAGAAAGATTTAATTTATTACAAATTATAGCCTTGGGTCAACTGCATCTGCTTCCATTGCCAATGTACCTAAAACACATTCATGTATCCGTCCGAGCGACTGACGATTGACAAACCGCTTAATACCTTCTATACCAAGTGCAAATTCGCGTATTGCTTTCTTTTGCTTTTTGCTTGTATTGCGTTGTTTTAATCGTACTAAATTTGCTTGGTCTAAATAATCCATCCCATATATAATATGCAGGTAACTTGCTCCTCTGACTTTGATCGCAGGTTGGACTAGGTTTCCTTTTTGATTCCGTTCAAGAAACTGGAGTGGTTTTACGACAAATCCCTCATGTCCGTCTCGAGTGATCTCCTCCCACCATGCAATCGCTTCTTGCTCCGATTGTTCATCTTTTATCACTCGATAAGCTGTTTCCACTATTAGCGAAGAATGCTCACTCAGTTCTTTACTTCTATCCATATGCCACAAATGCGTTTGGTCAAAAAATGTTTTTCCACTATGGGCAAGTATATGAAAAGGAGCAATTTCTATCCCTTCCAAGCCTTCTGTCTCCCATATGTACTGTTGAAAACTTTCCCGAAAAGTGTCAGTGTGCTGTAATTGTTCCTTTGTCTCCTCTATCCATGTATCAACAGCTGCACCATTATCTCGGGCAGCTTGAAGATACTCCATCCGCTTTGTTCGATCTAACAAAGCCATTTCTCCCACGTGTGCATACTGTTTTTGAATCAGTTCTTTTGCTTTCAGATTCCATGGAAGAATCTCAGCATCTAAGAGCACAAACTCTGTTTGGTGTTTTGTAAAATAAGGTTGAAGATCTTCTTGTAATTGCTGTAAAACTTTGTGTCCGAGTGGTTTTTGAAAAAACGCACGACCTGTTCGAGTATAAATCACGCCTTTTGTCTCTCGCCCAATATATTTTTTTGCAGCTTTGTCATTTTGAAAAATGAGCAAAACACCACGACTTCCCATATGTTTCTTCTCCACAATCATCTCGCTAACATCTTGGGAACGGTAATAAGAGAATGCCTCGCTGGGATGCTCCAAATAAGTTTGCAATGATGAAACTTGGGGCGTAGGGCTCATCGTAGGTGGAATATAGACTAATTCTTCCAGTGAGACCGTAAAGTGAGAAAGATCGTCCAAAGCTGTTTTTACCATTTTTCCTGGTATTTTCACTTCCCCAAAAACTTCTGTTAAGACAGAATACCCATCGATAAGAGCACCTAAATTTGGTGGAGCCAGACGCATCTCTTCCCATTTTTGCAAAGGATTGTCCGCAACTTTCGCATAATCTTGCTTTGCTGGAACCATCACGAAATCTCTTTCTGGAAAACGGAAAGCTGTCAAGTTCCCTCCAAACACTACTCCTTGGTCAATGTTGACTGTATTTTGCACAAAGATCGGTTGAGGTTTGGGATCATGCCCCCAGATAATCAATTGTTTGCTATGGTGCTGATGAAACCAATCTTTACGGATCGGCTTCCCACTTGCATCTATACCCTGCACATCCCCATATCGACAAAAATCACTAATCGATTTCGAATGTTTCCCAATAAATTTATCTTTGATACCTGCGTGTACAACCACAGCAATATCGATTCCGTTATTCCGGATCACATAGTGAGAAGGAGCTTGCAGCAACATCTGTCTATAGGCATCTTTGCGTTCATTGGTTTGTTCGGCTCCATTTTCTGCTTCAAAACGATCAAATTCTGCAACTAATTCTTCGTCACCATGCTGCATCTTTACTTTTCTTCCATCTAACCATCTAGCAATCTTCCATCCATGATTGCTATCAATCATGTAAGCTAATCCTGCTTGAATATGTTGATAAAAAAATTCCATGGAAGCGATTGATTTTGGACCTCTGCTCATGATATCTCCTACAGAAACAATTTTACGCCCTTCTGGGTGGATATACAGTCCCTCATCACTCTGTTCATAACCTAATTTAGTGAGTAACTCCAGAAATTCATCAAAACAGCCATGTATATCTCCAATCACATCCAACCCATTGGCTACATCCAATATAAAGCGATCCGACTTCCGTTCAAAAGTTATGTTGCCCAGCTCTTCTGCTTGGAGAATGTATTGCGCAGAATATCCTTCTTTCTTCAAATATTTTACTTGTCGTTTAAAAACTTGTTGTTGTTGGCGAATGCGTTTTTTACCTCTCGGATGTTCTCGAACTTCATCCCACATTAATAGCTCTGATTCTGTTGCTTCTATTGCAATAACAGATATAGGTACATGTTGTTTGCGTGCCAGTTGCACAAAACGAAGTCGATCATCGGACTGAAGATGCGTTGCATCTATGATCGTTAGTTTATTTAACTCACATCGTCTTGCTACCATATAATCTAACGCTTCAAATGCTAATTTGGAAATTCGTTGGTACTCATCATATAAAACATCTGCTTCTTCTCTGGGATGATCCTTCCAATCCATAAAAGCTTTATCGCTTAACATCAGACGAAATTGATCAGAGCTAACTACTTCCGAAGCTAATAATACCCCTTCTTCCACCAAACGTTTTAGCAGCGTTGTCTTCCCACTACTCGATGGTCCCATCATCAATACAATTCCTGCATGTGGGAGCAATATTTTTTTAGGCATTATTCTTCCTCTCCTTTCTTGTAAAAACCGCCATTTGCGTCGGAAATCCAAACTGCTCATGCTCCTCACCGATTCCAATGATGGAAAAAGAGTAAACATCATTTGCAGTCCATGATTCACACCAGCTTGCAAACTGTGCTCGTGTCCATTCAAACCGATGATCACTATGGCGAAATTCTTTTTGCATTTCGTATACTTGATTATACTCTCGGTTTGGTGTAGTTACGATCAAGGTACTCGGCTGATAGTAAGTAAAAATGGTTTGAAATACAGATGGCAAACGATGATCATCGATATGTTCCATGACTTCGCATAAAATCATCACATCTTTTTGACGCAAACGATCGTCGGCATAGAATAAGGAACCAACTACAGGGGTTGGGGCTACAAATCCCTCACTTCGCTTTGCTTTTTCAAAACGTTGCAAAGCACGAAGTTGGGATTTTTGCGATGGTTCAACAGCTAAAATCTCTTGTACTCCTGCCAAAAAACCTAAGCGAGTCGAGAGTTTTCCTTCACCAGATCCAAAATCAACCACTTTTCCTTTCTTCGGCAATCGTTGGATAACATCGATAATTGCTTCATATCGCAAGTCGTTCAGCCTCACTTTTGGAGGACTTGGCTCTTTGGTTTCTTTGCTATCATCTGTACGAAGTTCAAACTTCGATTTATGGACCAGAGGAGAATAGCGCAAAGCTCGTTTGAGGATTAAATTGCGAAGTGGATGTTCTTCCAACCAGCCTTCTCCATGGCGATTTAATTTCTCTATTTCTCTCTCATCGATAAAATAATGTTTATAGTTATCGAGGACTGGGATTAATACTAAAATATGTTTTAAGGCGTTTTGCAGCGTTTGTTTCCCTTGAATCGAAAAGTATTTTGCAGAGCTTTGTTCTTTCATTTTCACGACGTAATCGATATTTCCATACTCGATGGAAACCTCATATCCCATTGGGGCAAAGAGCGCTTCGATCGTCTCTTCTTTTAGCTGAGTAGCTACAGGTCCAAACTGCAATTCGATATCAAAGGCGTGATCTACCCACTTTTTATATTCTTCTTGCGGTTTTCCATTGATTGCTGTTCCCAAAGCACTGCGTATGTATGTGAGAAACAGACTGCTGACAGCAAACTCTCTATCATTGATATAGCTTGTAATATCATAAGCATCAGGAGAATTTCGGATCAAAGCTATTGGGTCTGGCTCTGCATAAAGAAACACATTCACTTCTTCTTCTTCAAATCGACTATATACCAACCGTACAGTCGCTTCTTTTTCTTTGCGTTCATACAAATTATTCGGGTTTTTTGCAAGTAAGTAGGAGACTATTTGGGCATGAGGACCTTTTACTTTTATGGCAAGTTGCATGGTACTAGACTCACTTTCTTTCCGTAAGAATAATAAAATTGATGAGAATCTTACCATTTTAGCATATATTTTTCTATCCTTTTTGAATTAGAAAAGATACTTTTAACTTTTTCATACACTCTCCAATTGAAAACCTTTTTAAACTATTAGATACTTATAGGAGAAAGATCCTGCATCGACTCATCACACACTAGGAGTCACATGTCCAACGAGAGCACCTACAGAAGCTTCATGAAGAAAGCCGAAAAGCTCAAAAAAGATGCTTTTGATGCTTTTTCCAAATCCGATCAGGAGATGAATAACAATCGCCCACGAAGTGCAAAGAGGTATACAGAAACTGCTTTTCGTAAGCTGAATGAGGCGAAAGAGGCAGCTGATGTAAATGCCCGTTATTGGGCAAAAGAAGCTCAGCGAGCTGTAGAGAACGCCCATGAAAGTGACAAACGAAAAGCAAAGCAGCTCGAGGATAAGATCGATGTATTCTTGGCATCTGTTGCTGAGGAGATCATCAAGGAAACTCGTAATGCTCAGCAGGAAGCCGAAGCAGCGATTCGTTCGAAAGATAAGAAGAAGACGCGATCTGCTGCTGAGAAGGTTCGACGAAAGACCGCTGCTGCAATGGAGTGGTCGTCTGAAACTGCTCAAGCAAGGGCGATTGAGCTGGCTGGAAATCAGATTAATGAGAAACTCTGGCAATGTGCTACTCAGTATAAGATGGAGGGACTTATTTCCTTTATCTTTGCTCTTCCTCCGGGCTCTTCGTTTGTAGGGAAGGCAGCAGCACGAGAAGCACATGCCTTTTATCTCAGAAATGATGGTCCTGAAAAGCTGTATCTGATCTGGGAAAAAACAAAAGACGTGGTCAGTGGTCGAGACGGAAGGCCTACTTGTGTGAGCTGTGACAATGGTGGTAGATACGGTGCCTGTACATGTGGAAGGAATGTCCGTTACTAAGAGGTAACTCAGAGTAACACGGCGGGCAGTAGACAAAGACGTCTACTGCCCGCACTCATTTACAAAGTTCTCTTTTTATGCAAATATCATTTTATCCATCATTTCATCAAAGGAGACAACCATGCACTACCCACTTCTTGCAGATCTACTGATCAAACCAATCTTCGAAATCCTCTCCAAAATCCCAATCATCACATTGTCACAGCTATTATCGTTTTCTTATTCCTCTTTACCCTTGGAATCCAATACTTATCGATAGCCTTGCGTACGCGAAGCATCTATGATGTACCCGTACAGCGTTATTCCATCTTCACGCGATGGGCAATAAAACAAGCATTACCAAAGACGAATAAAAACTATGGTCTGTTTCGCTTTATGCTAGCTATCGTTGGAATTGCTTTTATTATCACCCCAATTATTGTATGTGTGGTAGAAATAAACCGAGCTATAGGTTAAGTGCAAAAACTCCCTTTTGGAAAAAACAAAAGGGAGTTTGCTTATTAGGAAACCAATTGCACAATAATTAATACAACCGCTAAAATCACATAAATAAATGCCCAGTATTCAATCGGGATAAAAAACAAAGAATGCCTTCCTTTTGAAACTACTTGCTGACCTGTTTGATCCACATATACTTTTGGCTTGTTCAGCTTTTTGCCTAACAGCCAAAGCACAACTGCAGCTGGTAAGAATAAGAGATAACTGATCATTTTTGCTGCATCTGAATAGGAATCAACACCAAAAACAGAGGAAACACCATAACCGATAAATTGAAAAAGTGCCGCAATCACAACAACTAGGATTCCCCATCCGCGCCAAATAATCAAAAAAATCCCTCCCTTAAAAAGTGACACCCCTCCACGTATTGCTACGTAAAGGGGCTGCAGTCAGTTTCCTACTCGGAAGATGATCGTAACCCGAAACGGATTGTTCTGGTCACGACGCACTTCCTTTACTTCATGAGGAAGAATGACATACTCCTCAGAACTATTGATCCCGTTTACCTGTATATCACCTTCGCCATGATACTTAGGAAGACGCTGCTTGGACGTTACCACAAGCTCTTCCCAGCTCCCGCGACGCCTCCAGGAGACCTCGCCACGGTAATTGGTGATAGACCTGATTCGAGACATGGTTCCCTTTCTAGGTGAGACTGCTCCATTCAAACTAACATAATAATTATTATTTGTAAATTAATTCTCTACTGATTTCATTATAGAAGGAAAATTCCATTTGGGATTATTTCTAAGCTGATGGTCTGATTGCCAACTTCTTCCCCATCAGCAAAAGCCCACATTTTTGGTTCTGTTTTCACGGTAGCTTGTTTCCCTTGTAAAAAAGTAACAGCAGGATGATCCACATGCTTCCCTGCATAAACTTTTGGAAAAACACGTAAAAAATCGATTTTAGTTAGCTTGTGAACAATACAAAGATCAATCAACCCATCTGTTGGATTTGCGTGTGGTGTAATCATCATCCCACCACCTAAACTTTTTGCATTGGACATGGTTACTAACCAAACATTTTCAAAACGGTAATCGTTTTCATCTAATTGCAGCTCTAAAGTGTAAGGTTGGAAACTTTTTAGAGATAACAACGCACCAAAAAAATAACTCGCTTTGCCCAAGCCTTTCTTCCAATTCGATGCATCCACCAATCGAGAAACATATCCATCAAACCCAGCACTAATATAACAAAGCACTACCCGGTTATCCGCTAAAATGATATCTGACTGTTTCACCTCATGCTGTGCGATTCGTTGCCATGCTTGGATTGGATCAAAGGGAATACTCCACTCTCTGGCAAAATCATTTCCCGTTCCAGCTGGCACATAGCCTAATGGAACATTACTTTTATACAAACCATTAGCAACCTCATGTACCGTCCCATCTCCACCAACAGCCACCACAGCGGTCCACTGGTTTTGATCAGTCGCGGTTTTCGCTAAGTGGATAGCTTCGCCTTTTTCTTTGGTAAACTTCACATCATACATTACATCCGTTTGCTTTAAGACCGATTCTACTTGTTGCCAGCTAGTAATTCCCTTTCCTCTGCCCGCATGTGGATTTACGATAAATTGATACACGTTTTCCTTCCTTTCTGTGAGGAAGCTTTTCTTCATTATACCGAGAATTGCAGCTGAGATAGAAAAAAAGATTGTGAATGCTACGATACTTCTGGTATTTTTAGATTAGATACTACCAACCATCTTAGGAGAGCAATGTCCGACGTTTACTCGCAGCAGAGTGTGGAAGAGCTGGAAGAGAAGATCGAAGAGATCAAGACTGCTCTCGACAATGCTAAGCAAGCTGACCTCGCCAAAGCGCTGAGTAATCAGCTGACCGAACTCCGAACAGCACTAGCGAAGAAGCGTGCAGCCTAAGACGGCAAGCGGCTCCATCTTAAGTAGATGGAGCCGCGCGATTTGTATTACTTAGAAAAACGAAGGTCTTTTATCGTTTTTAGATCGATACCGTACTTCGCATATATCTTTAATGTATTTTCTCCTACCAACTCATCTTTGTGATAGCCTAGTATTTCTGCCATTTGGATAACTTCTTCATACGTATCTGCCTCGATCTCTAGATACGGAGGAATCATCGGCCATTGGTCTATCTCCAACCGTGTACCTCTCAATTGGAAACTAGTACGATAATTTTCCTGATACCACTTTGACTGATAGCCCAAACGACTTAAAAACTCATTTGTTTTATCAAAGTCATCCACTACTAACTCAGTCTCTTCGGTTCCATCTATGCCGTCATGTTTGATCTCTTTGTAAGTAAGGGTAACTTCGAATCCTGTGTCACGCAGTCGGATAAACTTCTGCAAATCTTCCTCATTTACTGCATAGACATAACGCCGCATCAGGGATTCTCGAATTTTCTCCCCTCCACAAAATAGGATTTTATTTTCTATTTCTTGTGAATTTATTTCTAGTATCCTAGCTTCATATTCAATTCCCAACCGTATGTCCTCCATTCAACTGTATCTTGCTTTACAAAGATTGTAAGGGAAATTAAAATAAAAGAGACCAAATCCAGACAAAAGATCGGACAGACATGTACCAAAATCACTTCTCCTATGGTCCCTTTTTTTATTTTGACGCTGAAACAGGCGAAGAGAAAGAGCTTCCATCACTAGGTGTTGCTCGAGTAGAGAAAGGGAAGATATATGGTCTTCCGAAATCAGTAAAGGGACGAATCTATATTGTGGATGTAGACGTTTTTGCAGTAGCTAAGTTTCAAGGTCGAAAAGATGTCTGTACTCCCAATACGTATAATGGTTCTGGTCATGTAATAAAGCGGAGTGCATCCACAGAGTCCGTGCGTAAGGTTTACGCAGAATCCATGTTCCAATTCCGCTAACATTCAGCAGGTTGATAAAAGATAGACATCAAATATATACCTTTTATCAACCTGCCCAACTGATTTCCTTATAAAACTATACACAATGATATGATTTATGTAAAATAAATGTGTAAGAACCACTCCTAAGATTGGATTCCAATGACTGATACGTATCACAACTACTTCTCTGATGATCCGCTCCACTATTCCCACAGGGGAGCCATTCACCCTTCTCTCTCTCAGGGAGTTGCCGAGGTAGTCAACGGTAAGCTCAAGGGGCTTCCTGATTCGAAGCGAGGGCATGTCTACATCGTGTCGGATGAAGTTCGCGAAGCTGCTCAGGCTCTCGGTCGAACGGATGTCGTCTCCCCAGGGTCTACGGTTGATAATCCATTCCCTGGGCGAAATGAAACAATCTATTCGTTTGATGGTTTCAAGCGCTAGGTTTGGTTATACGTGAGCTCATCACAGCTCATGGGGACAGCAGATGGAAAAGCACCATCCCAACTACTGTCCCATCCCATTCTGTGTCTCTATTTATTTTGATTCAACCAATCTACTGCAAAATCTACTAAATCCACTTGTGAAATCAAGCGAACTTCCGCATTTCCCACATTTCCAATGATCACCTTTCTATTTGATTCATAGTCTGATCCGATTTGAGAAAACCGTTCTGTTTGGTATTCGATATTTTCAAACGTTACCCATTCTCTCTCTCCATTTCGTTGTATAGCAGCAGACTCATTATTATCTACAAGCTGTTTTTAACGATATTCCGCAAGGTGCAAAGAAGAGTTGCTGTCATAACCAACACCGAGCAAAAGAATAGAACCATCTGTTTCATATAGTTTTGCTAGTGGTGAATCCTCTCCCATCGGATAATCGAGCGGATGACCTTGTGTAATCCGTTTTGCATGCTTTCCCCACGCTGCAAAAGAGTATGTAGGATGATTGCTCCGAAATACATCTGGAAAAGTGCGAAAAACTTCTACGATTTTTCCCATTCCCCGAGTTGGTGTGTAAGCAGGATGAAATGCAGGCATCGTCTGGCGCATGATTGGCCACCATTCCTCTGGTACAGGTGGATTCCCCCATAGGGATGGATCAGAGTTATCACTTGTATGTGTTGGCATCACAATCGTGCCTTGATCTGTAATCACTTGCATCAATGCTTGTAAAAACCTTTTTCTTCATGTTTTCGCTATTTTCCATACAGAAAGAATACGCATTTCCGATTACGAGATGACTGAAAACATTTTCAAATAACGACTCATAAAAAATAAGGTTTGTTTGAGAGATTGGAGATTGATGAGGAACTAGAGCTACTTCTCCTAAAGACAGGAGTACCTCCAAAAGAGAAATAAATATTACTCTTTTCCATTTCATTATAATAAATTAGAGTGAAATTGTAGCACTTTCTTTCTGGAGTCGAAATAGGAAAGTTATTTATTAGAAGATGGGAATTTTCTTTTTGGAGGACTATTTTGTTATATTATCACTATTATCATATAATAATAATTATAAAAAATAGAGCGAGGGATACATATGAAAATTCTTTCTCTTGAACTTTCAACTACGAACCTTTCCAAAATGAAGCATTTTTATTTAGAACAACTTAGTTTTCCGTTGAAGCGAGAATCCGATGATTCATTTACTATTACTGCAGGCCATACGGAACTTACTTTTACCTATGACAGAGACCAAAAGAATCCCTATTATCATTTCGCAATGGATATACCAAACAATCAAATACAAGAAGTTCACGATTGGCTGTTGAAAAAAGGTTGTCATATATTAGATGCTACAACCATTGAAGAAGCAAATATTTATGCCGATCAGAAGATTGTATTTTTTGGGGCAACGAATGCTCAGTCGGTGTATTTCTTTGATCCCCAAGGTAATCTAGTCGAATTTATCGCTCGTAAAAACCTGGATAATTCATCAGTAAAACCATTTGATCCCCTCTCGATAATCAATATAAGTGAAATAGGATTTAGTTTACAAAATGATGTGGAACAAACAATTGATAAGTTATGTACTGAGTTTGATGTAACACCATACACAGGGGATGGGAAAACATTTCAAATACTAGGGAATGACCAAGGGATGTTTATTCTTGGTGCAGGTACTCGCAAATGGTATCCGATTTCAAGATCACCAGAGATTCATCCCATACATATGACTATTGCAGGGAATAAAAATGATCGTTTCCAATTGGAGCCTTATCCTTACTTTATACAGACCAAAAACACAGAGGAGAGAATTAATAAAAGCATGATTTAAGATAGTAAACACCAATCCATCTAATCAAAATAAACTGGCACCTCAACTACTGCCTCTGACATCTTGTTGTAGGTCCTCCTCAGTCATGAACATGAGTGAGGGGACTTTATAGTTAGAATATTATGTCCTGTCAAGGTGTTTATATTCTACATTTTATTTGTCTATTATGCCGATTTGGACTTATTTCAAACAATCCCCTAGATCTACAAAACTAGGTTGTCAATTACTCCGAAATAGAAGAAAATATAAAAGGAGAATTGTTCCCACTAAAGAAAGAGATTTAAAAATGTCGGACAATAAGGTGGTCGTGATCGTTGACAATGTCGATCCCGATAATCTAGCTTGTGCTCTTGCAGCCGATAGTCCACTGCTTGGACTTGATGTCGTAGCAGTCATCGTAACTGGAAGGGCAGCACACCCTAACCCCACAGCCGGACTAAAAATTCGATCTCTACAAAATTCATCATTTCAGCTTGAGTTGAGCCAGAGCAATTGATGGAAAAACGAAAAACCATGTTCAATTGAAGAACACGGTTTCTAATGAAACAGTGATTGAATCTTCTATTTTTCCAACTCTAAAACTCTCCCAAATCAATAATCTCTTCTAATTCCGAAAATTGTTCATCCATGATCTTTTTTAGACTGGGATTCCAGTTTTTCTGGATCACTTCTACTACATCATCTATCTTTTGCATGACTTTGCGTTCCCCATCAACATACACAACCCAACTCTGCTTTTTGCCAGTAAATACTCGGTCGATCTCAACAAAGCGATCGGCTTTATTCGTCGGAAAACGTACCGCTTCTCCTACTCTCATTCTCATTAAGGTTGATTTAATTTCCATTACTTTGGACATAATTGGAGCTACCCCTTTTACCAATTCTCCGAACGTATTATGCTCACTGTTCTTATTGTATGTATAAATCCAAGAAAACTCAACTTATATAGATAGATATCCATTTTATTGTAATAATCCTGTTTCTGTTATTTCTCTCGCTTTTTCGAAATTTTCCATAAGATGTAAAATTGAGGATTTTTGATCATTGAATAAAATAGGAGATAAGCGGACTGTTGGTTCACTTCTACGATTCAAGATGATTTCCAGAAAAAAACCGGATTACAGAAACATAATGAAATGGGACACATTGCATACTATGATATCGATTATAAACAATTCTTTCGAATTCGTCTTCTATCCGCCTCTGATGCTCCATTCATTCTCTAATAATCACCTTTCATTCTTCCATTTTTATACTTTGAAATACTTCTATTTTATTTTTCCGATTTGAGATAAAATAATGCGATACCATTGGAGGTGACTGAATTGAAACGAAAATATATATTCACTGTTTTAATCGCTTCGCTGGCTTTCATTAGTGCATGTTCGTCAACATCAGATACAACAAGTGAAAAAAATAAACAGACTGAAACAAAAACATACCGAGCGGCAACGGATATATCGGGAATGGTGAAAGAAGGACCTGGCCCTTATGCAGGAACCAAGTATAATACAGAAAAATTTCAGAAAGAAGTATTGAACAAATTTACCAAAAATACATCTATCCAAGATATGTATAATCAAATGGTTTACAACTTAGCGGAAAATTATGAAGGCAGCATACAAAAGATTCATGCGATCAGCCCTACTTATACCTATGATACCAATCGACCTGGAGAGTCTGCTCAATCACAAGGACAGACGACAAAGAAGGTACATGTTCAAATTTTGCTTGATGCTAGTGGTAGTATGAAAGCAAAAATTGGCGGCAAAACAAAAATGGAATTAGCCAAAGCAGCAGTACAACAATTCGCTTCTTCTCTGCAAGAAGGAACAGACGTTTCCTTGCGTTTGTATGGGCATAAAGGGAGCGGGAGTAATGCAGATAAGCAACTATCCTGTTCCAATACCGAAGTAGTCTATCCTTCTTCTCCTTATGTTGCCAATACTTTTTCAACTGCCTTGCAAAAAGCTCAACCAGCTGGATGGACCCCAATCGCCAAAGCGATCGAAGATGCCAAAACGCAAATCAATCAAACAAAGGAAACCGATGTCGAAAACATTATTTATATTGTAAGTGATGGTGTGGAAACTTGTGGTGGAAACGCTGTACAAGCAGCGCAATCCATACACCAATCCAATATCAAAGCAGTTGTAAATATTATCGGATTTGACATTCCCTCTAAAGATAAACAAGCTTTAGAGAGGATTTCTCAAGCAGGAGGCGGCACATATGTAGATGTAAAAACAGCGGAAGAACTACAGAGACAGATGCAGCAGGCAAATTTTGACCTTTGGTTAAAATGGACAAAATGGGGAGATAACAACTGGGTTAGTATTGAAAAACAATGGTCAAAAAAATGGATGGACAGAACAAACGAAATGACAGCTATGCAAAAAAACATTATCCAAGAATTGAAACGCTACAGCGAAGCCATGTCATACTTACAAAAGAAAGGGGTGTTAGAAGGAAATCGTTCTAGCGAGCTCCATGCGTTGATCGATAAACGATATAAAATGATTTCTGCTGAAATCGAGAGAGTTGCAAAAGCAAAAGAAAACCAATTGGAACAGGCAAAACAGGAGATACAGACAAAGATTAAAACGGAACAAGATCAGATGACGAATAAATACAAGGACTAAGGAAAAGGAAACCAGCTTTGCAGAAAAGCTGGTTTCTTTTTGATTGAAAAATAAACCTAATAAGGCTAGTGAAATAAGAGAAAGCTGTCTAAAATGGAAACATTACTAGAAACGGTTTACTCATATGGAAACAAGTTCGTCAAGGAGGATTAGGATGTTTGATGTTATCGTGATAGGTGGAGGTCCCTCAGGTTTAATGGCAAGTGCTTCTGCTGGGATGCATGGGGCAAAAGTATTATTACTTGATAAAGGAAATAAATTAGGACGTAAACTCGCAATCTCTGGCGGCGGGCGTTGCAATGTGACAAACAACAAAAATTTGGATGAGCTGATCACGTTTATTCCAGGCAATGGGCGATTTTTACATAGTGTATTTGCTACTTTTAACAATCAAGATATCATTCGTTTTTTTGAGGATTTAGGGATAGCTTTAAAAGAAGAAGATAATGGGCGAATGTTCCCTGTATCCAATAGTGCTAAAGACGTTGTGCAAGCATTATTACAAAAAGTTCGGTCAGAACAAGTACAAATAAGGACAGATACGGCAGTGAAAACAGTACGATACAGAGATGGAAAAGTAATTGGCGTAGAAGCGATAAACGGTGAGTACTGGAAATGCAAAAGTGTCGTGATCGCCACAGGTGGCAAATCTGTCCCTCATACTGGCTCCACAGGCGATGGCTATGCTTGGGCAGAAGCTGCTGGACATACGATCACTGAGCTATTTCCGACGGAAGTTCCCATTACATCCAATGATCCAATCATCCAAAGTAAAGTGCTGCAAGGTTTATCGTTACGGGATGTTTCTTTATCAGTACGAAATCCGAAAGGAAAAGCGGTCATCTCTCATCGGGGGGATATGATCTTTACCCACTTTGGTCTCTCTGGTCCGATCGCCCTAAGATGCAGCCAGTTTGTCATTAAACAGCAGAATAAAACCGGAAATACAAATGTGATCGTACAAATTGATTTATTTCCTGATCAATCCCTACAGGTACTAGAACAAGACTTGCAAAAAATGCGCAAAAATCATCCCAAACGATCAATCCATAATCTTTTAAAAGGTCTTATTCCTGAACGGCTCATCCCTGTTATTTTACAAAAAACAGAAATCGAAACGAATACCCTCGCTGCTACTATTTCCAATAACCAAGTAACAAAAATTGCAGACATTTGCAAACAATTCACCATTCAAGTAAGTGGTACGCTTCCACTGGAAAAAGCATTCGTCACCGGCGGTGGAGTACATATCAAGGAAGTAAACCCAAAAACTATGGGCTCCAAGTTGATGAACGGACTTTATTTTTGTGGGGAAGTATTGGATATTCACGGCTATACAGGCGGATATAATATTACTGCTGCTTTGTGTACTGGATATGTCGCTGGGAAACATGCAGCAAAAAGGTAGTATTCATTAAAAAAAATGCAATTGACAACATTATTTGATATAATTTTTACGCAATCAGGAGTTACGATCTATTATCCCGAAAGAGGAACAAATGGACACCTCTAACCTTGATCCAAATAAGGTAAAGCGAGTTAAGGAGCTCATCCAAAAAGACTATGACATTCTCCAGCCACACTTGGATATTAGTAAAGAGGTTGAAGAAGCAAAGAAGGCTCGCGATGATTATTATTGGGAGTATGCTCGGAGTAAGTCCTATAACGCAAAAGAATATAAAAAGTTGCAGGACAAGGTCAGTAAGCTTAAACGGCAGGCAATTACTGTAACTACCAAATAGAGTGCAGAATTTAAGAAGATCGAAGCTGAACTTAACAGAATGGGTTCAGATTATTACAAACTGTGGTCTGACAACAGGATTGTCCATTAACAGCAATAGGATTTGATTCCGAATCCCCTTATCCTCCAAAGATAAGGGGCACTGATTATTATAGACCAGAATTTGAACTCATCATAAAAACTCCCCGCATTGTCATGTTATGCGGGGAGTTTATCTATCTTGGATTGGAGTTGAATGGGTACTGTTTGGGTGATGGCGACATACTATCTTCGTCCATTTCCAGTTCCTCTACTCCAAATTCTTCTAATACACGTCGGCATAATCCTATTTCTTGTTGGACAAGCGGATCATTGTTCGCAGACTTTATTAACAAATTTTGGTATTGCAATAAGGCTTCTTCAATAAGATCCAGTTCTGCCTTACTGAGATGGATTGTTATCTTCATCGATCCCGTGCTGTTACCCGTTTGCCAAAGGGGGCTCTTGCAGAAAAACCAATGTGGCTGTGGGACAGCCTACACCTCCTTCATCTATTCCTACTCATCTTAACACAAATAAGTAAGGGTACACATAGCATTCTAAGGTGTTTTCATAGGTGTGAGGCTATGTAATACTTCCATTACTTCTCGGTAAATATTTTTTGCTCTGGCATCATTTGCATTTTTTACATTTTTGATAACGACAGATACAGCATACTGGGGTTTGGAATATGGTGCAAATCCAACCATCCACTTGTTGTAAAGAGACTTATTTACTCCTACTTGTGCAGTACCTGTTTTTCCCGATAGTTGCCAGTTTTCATCAGAAAGAGATCGAGCCGTTCCTTTGGTAACTACCATTCGCATCATTTGCTTCACTGCATCAATCGTACTCGCTTTTAATGGCTTGGCATGCGGCATATATTTGTTTGTAAACGTATAAATGCTCTTCCCATGAGCGTCTTGTATTCCTGTCACAATTCTCGGCTGAATCGGCATCCCCCGATGGAACAAGGCTGTAATCATATTTGCTGCTTGTAGTGGTGTAACCTTTACATCTCGCTGTCCGATCCCTGTTTGAACAGCAGCTCCTTTGTCCTTTAGAGATGTTCCTTTGGCATAGATCAAACCAGTACTTTCTTCTGGTAACTGACTAAAGTTATCATCGCCTGGGGCTTTCCCTCGCCATCCGATTCTTTGAGCCAGACCTAATCGCTTGGCATATGCTTGCAGCTTTGTACCTCCAAGTTTCTCTGCTATCGATCCTAACACGATATTACACGAATTTGCATAAGCCTTCGAAAAAGTCTGTTTACCATGTGCTCCTCCATCGGCATCTCTCAGATGATACTTACCATCTAATGAGCCTTTACATGCATAGGAGGAATTTGGTGACGATACACCTTCTTCCAATGCAGCAACTGCAACGACTGTCTTAAAAATCGAGCCTGGCGTGGTCTCTACTAAAGCTTCATTTACCCAAGGTGTTTGTGAATCATCTTTGTTATTTGAAACACCAGCCATTGCCAATATATCACCTGTAGCAATATCTTGTACAACTACTGCACCTTCTTCTATATTTTCTTTTTTGAGCATCTCTTCTACTTTGATTTGGATTCGGGAATCCAGCGTAGTTTGGATATTTCTAGGTGTATGTGGTCTTCCAGGCTCTGAAGCTGTCACCTTTACTTGGATACCATTTAGAGCTTTTCCTCTTCCATCGGTGACAAAACGAACTAAACTTTCTCCTTCTCCGTGAAGAAACGATTCAAACGCATATTCTAATCCTGTCATCCCAAATCGCGATTGAAGCGAAAACTGACCTGATTCTACTTCATTTGCATATCGATCTTTCAGTACATATGCATTACGAATCAGCCTGCCAATTACTTGCTTTGCGACCTGACCTTCTGTCATCCGATTATCCGATTGTACCGGAATAATTCCAGGTATATGCAAGTTATTCACTTGAGTTACTTGGTCAGGATTTAACACAAATGAAGAAAGGACTGCTGGTCTTTCCAATGATATCAGCTTTTGCTTTAACGTGTGATAGGATATATTCAAGAGCGAACTAAGACGGGTTAGCTGATCTCTCCTTAAATCCAACTGTTCTTCGGATTGAGGAAAAACAAATAATCTCCACTGCAACTCGCCGACAAGTGGTTTTCCGTATCGATCGAGGATTTTCCCACGTCTGCTATTCAAAATCACTTCTCTGGATTGAACTTTTTCTGCAAGGGCTATCAAATCTTTTTGTGCAACTGAAAAAGAGTGGGTGGAACCAACTTGTATTTGATAAAGTCGATAAATCAAGCCTGAAAATAAGCCTACCAATACAAAAAGCACTATCCATGTACGCCACTTTTTCATCTGCAAATCCACCTCTCAACATTACCAGCTTAGGCAATATAGAAGAGGGATAAACGATAAAACCAAAGGGCAAAATAGATAGTTAATTTCCTCATTTCCGATTAACTTGATTTTATCCCCACTTTTGAAAATATGGACTTCCATTTATTTTCCTTATAGGAAGAAAAAGTTGTCTTCCTTACCTACAAACAACAGAACAGGTGACAAAGGTATCACCTGTTCATCCTAGTCTACTTTGCTGCTTCATTTTTGTTACTCTCGACAATTTTTGCCTTTTGCTCTTCATATGTCTTACTAAAAAAGTGAGCACCCGTTCCATCTTGCTTCGTGACATAATACAAGTAAGAATGTTGAGCTGGTTCTAAGGCTGCTTTTAAAGCTTCTTCACCTGGGTTAGAAATCGGCCCTGGTGTTAAACCCTTAATTTTATAAGTATTATAGGGGCTATTCAATTTTGTATCATTACCATTCAGTTTCTTCTTCACTATTCCATTTAAACTATATGCGTATATGATGGACGCATCCACTTGCAGCATCATATTAATTCGCAAGCGATTATAAATCACCCCAGAAATTATCGGTAATTCCGACCTTACACGACCTTCTCTTTCAATAAGAGAGGCAATGGTTACCCACTGATCTATCGAGTATGGGGAATTATCCAATTTATTTCTAGCATCTAATTTGACTACACGTTTCCCAAATTCTTGAACCATAATTTTGACAATATCATCACCGCTTGTTTCTTTATGGAATTCATATGTACTCGGAAAGAGATATCCTTCCAGCTTATATTGTCTTGCTGGAGTCTGCTTGATCTCTTTCTCAAAGTTAAAAGTATCCTTGTTATTGGCACGATTGACTGCTTTCAAAAACTCTTCTTTCGAGAATCCTTTTGCAGCGATAATTTCTGCAATCTCGTTTACTGTTTTCCCTTCTGGAATCGTAACCTTTACAAGATCTTGCTTTCCGATAGCAATTTTATTAAGTATTGCATCTAAATTTTCACTAGGCTTGATTTCATATGTACCAGCCAATAAATTTGTTTTTTGTCGATAAACTGCATAATACCGAAAGAACCAATCTTCGTTAATCAGTTTTTTGCTCTTTAAAATACTTCCTATTTGTTTTAGAGAAGAATCCGGTTCGATATCGATTTGCACTGCTTTTGATCGGGGTGGAGACTCTAGGGTCCAATCGATAAAAAAGTACGCAGCTACCAACCAACCAGCAAGTAGAACTAGTGTTAGAATTATTCTGAGAAACCACTTCATCAAGAACTTCCTCTCATGCAACCTTACCCACAAGAGTATTCCTCTTATGGGGCCCCAGGATGGGAGTTGATTAAAGTGCTAGTCTTTATGTTAACATACTTAAAAATAAAAATAACGAGGAATATTCCTCGTTATTTGTCAATCATAGTAAGTATTCAGATGGAAATGGACAGCATCGATCACACTTTCCCATTCATCTACTGTCTCTATTTCGCCAATTTGACCATTTTTATGCACTTCATATAGGTATGCTTCGCCAACTCCATGATGCATTCCTTGCATCAGAGCATAGTGATTCCCATTTACTTCTACTTCGTGGAGTACTCGCAGTGTCTCCTCTCCCATAGGTACAGTATGTATATAAGACACACCATCTTCTAACGTATCTCGTAAATGAGTCACTTCTCTCATCATCTATACCCCTTATATTTCATCTGAGTCTAATAATGTTTGGAGCACTTCTTCTAGCATTTCCCATTCTTCATCTTCTTCTACAGGTGCTAGTACAAGATCATCACCATTTTCAGCATATCGGAAAGGATAAATATCTTGCTCCTCTTCCTCTACGTCAGCAACTGATACAAGAAACACATATTTTATTCCTGTTTCTGGGTGTTCAAAATAAGTTACTACTTCGAAATCCTCTTCTGCACCATCTTCTTGGGATATTGTAATGATCTCTACTTCTTGATCTTCGATTGCCATTGCTATGTCCTCCTATTTGCATCTAAATAGCCTTGTAATATCCATGATGCGGCTACTTGATCCACTACTTGTTTTCTTTTTTTCCTACTCACATCGGCCTTTATCAAGGACCTTTGCGCAGCTGCAGTGGAGAGACGCTCGTCCCATAAGTCCACAGGAAGAGCGTACCGCTCCTTTAACATTTCTGCAACTTTCTTGCTCGCTTCACCTTTTGATCCTACGGAACCATTCATGTTACGCGGATAACCGATGACAATTTTCCCTACTTCATATTGTTGGATAAGGGTATCTAGACGATGCAACCAATCAGGAGTTTGTTTTTTGTCAATTACTTCCAATCCTTGTGCGGTTAACCCTAACAGATCACTAACAGCAATCCCAATACGCCTATCACCCAAATCTAAGGCTAAAATACGTTCAATCACAAAACGGTTCCTCTCTAACTAACTGTCAAAAACATTCCACATTTGACAGAAATTAAAATTACTGATCTGGGTCTAGGTATGATTTTACCAACTCTTCAATGATATCATCTCTATCTACACTTTTAATTAAAGCTCTAGCATGATTATGTCTAGGAATATAGGCGGGATCCCCAGATATCAAATAGCCTACGATCTGGTTGATAGGATTGTATCCTTTTTCTTCTAAAGAATGGTAAACAAGTGTCAATATCTGCTTTACACTCGACTTATTTCCCAGTTGAAACTGAAACTTTCTCGTTTCATCCACGGATCATCTCAGCTCCTTCTTTTCTGTATGGATCAGCAGTTACTTACTTTTTCGGTCTTAAGATCGAATGTCCTTTTTTTCTGCGACCCAAACTTTTACTTGTTGCAATGCTTCTTGCAATTTTTCTGGCTTCTTCCCACCAGCTTGTGCCATGTTGGGACGACCTCCGCCGCCTCCACCACAGATAGCAGCAACCTCTTTTATTAATTTACCCGCATGGAACCCTTTTTGAACATAATTTGTAGCAATTGATGCAACAAAATTTACTTTATCATCATGAACGGCTCCAAGTACAATAATACCATCCTTTTTGGTTTTTAGATCATCCATTAATTTACGTAAACTATCAACATCAGAAGCCTCTACTTTTGCGGATAGAACCGGTATCCCCTCAATTTCAATCCATTGATTTTGCAATTCTAGTGCTGCTGATTGGCTTTGTTTCGCAAGTAGAGATTCTTGTGTTTTGGTCATCTCTTTTAGTGTCTCTTGCAATTGTTCGATTCTTGCAGGAACATCATTTGTTTTTGTTTTTAAAATTTCAGCGCTTGCCTTTAGTAGGGAGAAGTGTTGTTCTAAATACTCAAAAGCTCTTTTTCCAGTGGCTGCCTCCATTCTTCTTACACCAGATCCTATGCCGCTTTCACTCAAGATCTTAAACAAACCAATCTCACTCGTGTTTTGTACATGTGTTCCACCGCAGAGTTCCAAACTATAATTACCAACTTGAACAACTCGAACATCCGCTTTATATTTTTCCCCAAATAAAGCCATTGCACCCATTGCTTTTGCTTCTGACAAAGTTTTTATAGTTGTCGTAACAGGTATATGCAGCCAAATTTGCTCATTTACCTTTTGTTCCACAAGTTGAATTTCTTCTTCAGACATGGCTCCAATGTGTGAGAAGTCAAAGCGCAAACGATCTGGAGCAACCAACGAACCTGCTTGGTTTACATGATCTCCCAGTACTTCTTTCAACGCTTTGTGAAGCAAGTGTGTTGCGGTATGATTTTTTACTGTTGCTTGTCGCAGATTTGTTGCAATCTCTGCATCAACTGCTTCTTGTGCTCGTAAGATGCCTTTTTCCACTTTAACAGATAGCAAATGTTCTTCATGAGGACCTTTTTGTACATCTGTAACTATAGCAGTGGAATTTTCGGTAGTGATCGTCCCTAAATCCGCTACTTGCCCACCACTTTCTGCATAGAAAGGTGTTTCCTTCAAAACAACAATGCCTTGCTCACCTTCTTGCAAATTGTCTACTTCTTCGCCATTTTTTATCATAGCGACAATAGAAGTCAAACTTGAATGGTGCTCATAACCTACAAATTCTGTATCTACATGGAGATTAGCTAACGCTCCACCTTGAACCTGCATACTGTCCACTTCAGATCTTGCAGCACGTGCACGATCTCTTTGTACTTGCATTTCTTCTTCAAATGCTTCTCGATCAACGGAGAGTCCATGTTCTCTGACAAAGTCTTCTGTTAGATCGATTGGAAATCCATAAGTATCATATAGTTTAAATGCTTCCAGTCCTGTCAAACTGCTGCGATTTTCTGATTTTGCACTTTCTACCCAATCACCCAAGATCTTAAGTCCATCAGATAGCGTTTCTAAAAATCTCTCTTCTTCCGAGCGAATTACCTTTTCGATAAATGCTTGTTGAGCAAGGGGTTCTGGATAAAATTCTTTCATTACTTCTGCTACTATACTCGTCAACTCATATAAGAAAGGACGGTTTAAGCCCAGTTGTCTGCTGTATCGCACTGCACGGCGCAACAAACGTCGAAGCACATATCCTCTGCCTTCGTTAGAGGGCAATACTCCATCTGCAACTGCAAATACAATCGTCCGGACATGGTCTGCAATTACTTTTAAAGCGATATCGACATTTTCTGATGAACCATATGTTACACCAGCTTTGTCACAGGTTGCTTGAATGATCGGTTGGAAGAGATCTGTATCATAGTTTGTTTCTACATCCTGCATGACAGATGCCATTCGCTCTAAGCCCATACCAGTGTCAATATTTTTGTTTGGCAGTGGTGTATAAGAACCATCTGGATTGTGATTAAATTGAGAAAAGACGAGGTTCCAGATCTCTAAGAAACGGCCATTTTCCCCACCAGCATAGCACTCTGGATCACTCAAATCTCCAAATGCCTCTCCTCGATCATAAAAAATTTCTGAGTTTGGACCACTTGGACCTTCTCCAATATCCCAAAAGTTTTCTTTTAATTTTACGATGCGCTCCGCTGGTAAACCAATCATTTCATGCCAGTATTGATACGCTTCTTCATCCTCTGGATGGACCGTCACATGCAATTTTTCAGCAGACATACCCATCCATTTGGGACTGGTCAGAAACTCCCAAGCCCATTCGATAGCTTCTTTTTTAAAATACTCTCCAATCGAAAAATTACCTAGCATTTCAAAAAATGTATGGTGTCTTGCTGTATAACCCACATTTTCAATATCGTTGGTCCGAATGGATTTTTGAGCGTTTACGATACGAGGATTTTCTGGAACAAGCCGGCCATCGAAATATTTCTTTAACGTCGCAACACCAGAGTTAATCCACAATAAGCTAGCATCATCAACTGGAACAAGCGATGCACTCGGTTCAATTTGGTGACCTTTTTCTACAAAGAAATCTAGATACTTTTGACGTATTTCATGTGCTTTCATTTTGAAAACATCCTTTCCTTTTACCTACCAACTTCACCCTTATCCATAAAAAAAGCCCACTCATCCCTAAGAAAGGGACGAGCAAGCCCGTGGTACCACCCTGATTACTACTTTCGTAGTCACTTCATGTATCGATAACGGCTGCGCCGGCAGTGATTAGCTGCTACTACTAGAACTGGCTACCTCCATATCATCACTGAGAAAACCTCACAGCCAAGGGCTTTCCTCTCTTACAGTTGTTATTATGGAGCTTGGTTCTAAATTTTGTATGTCATATAGATTTATCTTTACTATTATACACAAAAAAAGCAAAAACACTATCATAAAAAATCGATGTTTTGTTTGTATTTGTAAAACAACCTAACTATTTCTGCCTTTAGCATGTCTCAAGGAGGAAAGATGGAAAGCCCTCAAATCCTCGAACAAATCCGAATCCTTGAACAACTGAACAATGTTACAGAGCTACTGCTCAGTCTCTCTGCTGAACAGGTTATGCAACTACCAGCAAATTTTGTATACATCTGGAGTTGCAACCGAGCAGAAGCAACTGCTGAGCTCAGTGAGTACGACGAGACTGAACTCCATGCACTTGCGGAGCGCATGAAGGAGATCAAGTGGGCACTGCGGTGTCCACCACAAATTCCAATTTGTATTTCCTTACTCAAGAGCAATCATGAGCCACCCATGCGATCACTTCCCTATTCTAAAGTTGCAAAGAATAGCGAATTTACTCCTCCGCTTTGGTTTTTGACACATGCTTTCCCATAATGATCAAGTCGCGCTTCACCCCATCTAATTCTGCTACTTGTGGTAAGTGCCCCCATCTTTCAAACCCAAAAGTGGAAAATAGTTTTAAACTAGGGATATTGTGTCCAAAGATCCGTCCTACCAAATTTTCTATTTGTAATGCAGGAGCCGCAGCTATAGCTTCTGCCAATATTGTTTTGCCCAAACCCCGCCCACGAAATTTTTCATCCAAGTAGATGCTCAGCTCCGCTGTTTTCTGATAAGCGGCTCGTGGATGAAAATTTTCAAAACTAAGCCATCCAGCAATCTCCCCTAATTCATTGGTAAAGACCCACAGTGGTCTTGTAGAGGGATGATGCTGTGAGAACCAATCCACTCGACTGTCTATCGTGACAGGATACAGATCAGCTGTCACCATTCTACTTGGTATGGTACTGTTGTATATTTCCACGATTCTTGGTAAATCCTCGATTGTTGCGTCCCTTTTCGTAAAGTTAGCCATAGCAACAACATCCTCTCCATATATTCCTTTCATTATACTTTGTATTTCTTAGAAGTCTCAGAGATGAAACATTGGCAATAGTATGTGTGAGAAAACATATTCCTACATAGAACGATAAATAGATCAATTTCAAAAATAATGACTTTATTAACCCATTTTTATATAATAAAATTGTCAGATTCATCCTACAATTAGAGAAAAGGATGGAATAATGTCAAATCAAGACGACCTTCTTGTTCTTTGCCCCAGGTTTTTCTCATTGGGGGAAGAAGCCGTTAAGCGCATGGTTCCTGCTGATCGCCTTCATGCTATTTGGCAAGCAGGGAAGACGGATGAAACAGTTGCTCTTAACAACCTTCATCTCTGGCTTGAGAGAGAACCTGTTTCTGTACGAACGCAATTTCTCCTGTCTCTGAAGAGGGCTCTTGGGTTGAGTTAAAAATGGGTGGAGACAGACTAGAGTTCACCTATTAAAAAGTGTCCTCCCTCTTCTCTACTCCCCTGACAATTTTCGTCAGGGGAGTACTGCTATACTAGTAAAAAGGATAGAAAGTTGGAAAAACCACGCAAAATAGAACCTGCAAAGATGAAACTATTTTTACGTACTTATAAAGACATTTAAAGATTTTTCCTTTTAGTCCGTTCTATGATCCAAATACGAAGTAACAACAAACTCAAATACAACTTTCCCTACAGCGAGTGTGGGAACTGCTAGTAATAGTCCCCATACACCTGCTATTTCCTCCCCTACTAAAAGAGCAAATATAATAGCAAGTGGATGGAGATGTAACGATCTTCCTACGATTTGTGGTGAAATAACATTTCCTTCTAATAATTGGACAGCCATATTCACAATAACGGTGCCGATCACGAGTTTAAATGATATGGTACAGGCTACTAAGATTGCTGGGATTGCACCAAAAAAAGGTCCTACATAAGGGATTACATTGAATAAAGCTACCAAAAAAGCAAACAAAAAGGCATAGGGCAGCCCTATGATTTTGTAACCAATAAATGCAAGAATTCCAATGATAAAACAAACGATAACCTGACCTCTCAAATAATTTCCTAACACGAGATCAATACTGCGAAATAAACGTGCGATCTCTGATCGACGATTTTTTGGTAGCATCGTGAGAAAAAAACTCTCAATCCGATCGATATCTTTTAACATGTAAAAAGAAAGAAAAGGGATGATGAGCAGAAGAAAAAGTTGGTTTAATAAACTGCCCAAACTCCCCATTAAACCAGCAATCCAATTACTAAACTTTTTTTCTATTCCTGCTACCATCTGTTCTAATTTAATGTGCATATTGTGAGGTAAAACATCTTCACTATGATCATGATACTTATGCCACAAGGTGTTAAACTGCTGATTCCATTCTGGAAGATGGGTAACGAGCTGGTTGACTTGTTTCTCTAAAGTAGGAAATAAATTCATAAATAACACAGTGATGGATAATAAAAAAACAGCATATATAAGCAAAATCGCCATAAAACGCGGAACTTTACGCCTGGACAACAAATTGACAATCGGATTTAGTAAATAGGCGATGAACACTGCCAAAAAGAAAGGAACAAATACCGCTTTTAGAAAATATCCGATATGGTGAAACAAGGAACCTAGTTGGATCAGTAAATATACACTTCCTAAAATAACAAATAAAAATACCGACAGTTGGAAAAAACGGGACTGTAAAAGTCTCTCCATATCCGTTCACCTCATTGATGTTAGGATACGAAAATTGTCCTTAGATTATGTCCAAAAGTCGGTTTTGGTTTATGAAATTAAATCATATTGGTGGTGGGAAGTATATTCTCTTTACTTCCCACCATTCTCAGTTTCTGACGATCTCAGCCTCCATGGAAGGATGAGACCCGTACCTTCTTCCCGTCGTAAGTCAGCTCATCGGCCATACACATAGCCATCGGAGGGATCTGCATCTGGAGAATGGGAACCTGAGCATTTCCCTTGGATTTAATGGAAATGATACGAATAGTATCCGATATATCTACTCGCCTCTGCGTGGAGCGTTCCCACATCGCAATGGGCTGATCCGAGCTTCGAGTGAAACACAAAGCAACTGGATCAAAAGCAACTCCCTTGATGTGATAGACCGTGCAATTTCGAGGAGTTCCGAAAACGACTGCAAACATATTGTTCTCACCCGGAACAAGGCAGACATCCACCTGCATTTTGTCCTCCAACAGGAAATAGAAACTAAATTGTTACAGTATAAAACAATTAAATCATCTATTTCAAAAAATCTAGTAACATTGCCAAATAAATTTACCTGCTGGTCTTTGCTTATCCGTATCTACAAACACATAACCTGAGCCACTGTCTCCAAAGTTGGCAAAGGGACAATAATACTCATTTGGACCCGCTTCGGAAATCCAAACAAAATCATCTTCTCCCACTTTTAGCTGATATGACTTTTTACCTTCATATCCAGAAGTCTCCCCTATTGGCAATTCGGAAAGATTAGTCGCTTTCACATGAAAACCGTAATCTAACTGCACCACAAAGCGATAGTTTTCTCCCATATCCTCCGAAGATTGTATCCAAATCGGTGTACCTCCCAAATGTGTCCAAGCAGGATGCTGTTCATCCTCTGATTCTTCTTTGGTTTCCCATGATTGTACAGCTAGATCTGGAAGCATTACTGTCTTATCATTAGGTAACTCTGTTACGGATGTATTGCTCCATTCTCCTGATTCTTGAATAAGAGCTTTATTGCATCCACTATCCGCCTCCCATGTACTGCAACCACCTTCATTTTCACATTGAAACAAATATAGAACTCGTCCTTCTTTTCCAAGTGGAAGTCGCTCCCTATGATGTTTCATTTGAAATAAAAAAGTCATGGGAACCTCACATTCTTTGCAAACAGGCCACTTTGCTATGGACAGACCAACAGGAAGTCCGCCAAATTTCACATCATTATCCTTCACTTTTGCATCTGTTGTACCTGCAAATACCAATTTGGGTATATGTATCAAATGAATTTCTCCTTAACAAGAATAGAACGTTCGACATGTCACCCTCTTTGGTATGGGTCACACCTCCCAAGCCCGATTAGTATGCCTTGAAGGACGCTAAATCTGAAACAAATCCTCCTCAAGCAGCGTAAACACGGAAGCAAGAAGCATCCATTTCATAACCGCTATGTGATCCACAGCATCTTGAAGTTTTTAAATTCTATCACTGAAATAAAGGCTGCTTCTGGAAATTTTCCTGCTCTCTCATTTAAAGGGAACCATCTATACTTAATTAAGCTAAGTTTAAATTGATCATATATAAACAAATTTTTAATGACAATCCTAATCCATAAATAATTATAACCTAGTAATATCACATGATATCGTTTGTCAAAAATAAACACGCCCTTACCAGATAATGCCGGTAAGGGCGTGTTCGAAAGTTTGGATGTTATCTAGCAAAACCGAGTTTGCGTAAAAATTGTTTTGCTAATAAGCGTGAAAAAGTACCACCAACGAACAAATTACGCTTTAACTTTCGCATCGTCTGTGCATTTCTACCGAAATATGCGACACCAGTAATCATTGCACCAATAAACGTTAGAAGATAAATACTTTTCATGCTTATTCCTCCCTATAAAGCTTGATATTCTGGAGAGTTACTGCTCGGGTCTTCCAGAAATAAATCATTTAAAGAGGTCAAACTTCCGTCTTCTTCTACCTGGTAGATATTTTGAATATCACTACCATCGGTTGTCATTTCTATATAACAATGCCAGCAGTATAGTTGGTTTGTGCCTACCTTTCCCAGGTCGTGAGAATGGCAATTGGGGCAGCGAAGTAACATGGTAATTCCCCTTTTTAATGTGCATCTTTTAGCACATATCCAGTTTCTGAAGGGATTAGCATTCCTTTGTCCCAGTCAACTGGACTTTCTACTTGAAATATTTTGCGACCATCTCGTAAATCGTTGAGAAGGCCATTGGATAACTCATACCCTACCAATGTTCCCATTTCTAGGGAAAAGTAGACATTTTGAACCAATCCAAGAAAAGTTCCATTGGAAAGCATGACGATACGACCCTTCAGGCTTTTTTCACCCGTGAGCAAGCATGTATACGCTTCCTCTTTTTTCGTGAACGGGAGTAGAGATTCTGCACTCTCCACGATTACAGCATCTCTTCCTGCGTTCATTATTTTGTCGACAGGGAGAAACTGTCGATGCCGCCACCAACCACAATGTTCTAGCATACAACCAACAAAACGCTGCTCGCTGTTAAATAAAAGATCGACAACCGCACCCAATTGTTTTCCAGACTCCTTAGCGGTAACAGTAAGTCCTATCACTTCCTGGGATTTGCGCAAGGTGTTCATCCTCCTCCCGCTAATCCTTAGTCTAACTCCAGTAAAGCTCCATAATACGAAGGAAGTCTTTCCATTACCATTCATCAAGGATTAAATCTTTTAAAACAGTATTTCTCGCTTCTCCAGTCGTTTCTACCCCTTTACGTAAGGAATGAATATCCCCACATAAAATCAGATAAGATTTACTTCTTGTGATTCCTGTATAAATTAAGTTTCTTGCCAACATTCGATGATAAGAGGGCAAAAATGGGAAAATAACAATAGGAAATTCAGATCCTTGTGCTTTATGTACGGAGCAGGCATACCCCAAAGAAAGCTGCCCTAACTGATTACGCTTATATGGAACTTCTTGACGATCAAACTGTACCCATAAAACAGGATCATCTTGTTTAGCATTTTCATTGATTGCTGAAATAAGTCCCATGTCTCCATTGTAAACTGGATGATCTTGGTGATTGGAAAGCTGTAATACCTTATCTCCAAAACGAAAAATCGTATCACCCCAGCTTATTTCTTTGACACCTTCTCGCTTTGGATTGATGATCTGCTGAATCTTTTCATTAATGCGATTTACACCAACAGGTCCTTTGTAAATAGGAGCTAAGACTTGTATATCAAACAAGGTATACCCTTTTCTAAACGCATTTTCATATGTCTGTTCAATCACAGAAAGTGTTTGATCAGAATTACACACAAAAAATCTGCGATCAGGCAAAGGTGTGAGTAAATTGCTTGGCAGATGACCTTTTCGAATCGCATGTGCGAGTTGAATGATCGAGGAGTCTTCTGCTTGACGGAAAATATCGGTCAACTGTACTCTTGGAATTTGTGGTACTTGCAAAAGATGTTCCAATACCAAACCTGGTCCAACAGACGGCAATTGATCCGCATCTCCCACAAGTACTACCTGCATCGTTGGAGGAATAGCACGAAACAGTTGATTTGCTAACCAGATGTCCAGCATAGATGTCTCATCTACGACTAACAGAGAACCAGTTATGGGGTTATCTGCATCATGATCAAAAAAACCGCCTCGGTATCCCAATAAACGATGGATCGTCATTGCTGGTATACCAGTCGTTTCTGTCATTCTTTTCGCAGCCCTGCCTGTAGGAGCCACAAGTCGAATAGGTGGTGTTTCTCCTTTGTTTGTATCTACTTCAAGGTTAAGTTCATGGAGTCTCGCAAATAAATGACACAATCCTCGAATTACAGTTGTTTTTCCTGTTCCAGGTCCACCAGTTAATATCATCAAAGGAGAGGTGAGTGCAGTAATCATAGCTTCCCGCTGGCTGTCTGCATAATGCACTTCAAATTCTTCCTCTAATTCTCCTATAGCCTGATAAAGATCAGGTGTCGGGAATGTTTTCTCCAATGATTCTTGTAGCATTACTTTGCACTTTAAAGCCATGTTAAATTCGGCATAAAATAAGGTAACGAGGTAAATACGTTCCTCTTCCCTCATGATTTTTTTCTGTTCGAAAAGCAATCCCATTGCATCCTCAAGGATGTTCACTTCGACATCTCCAAGTAAACTTTTGGATTTAGCAGTTAATTCCTCCTCATTTAAATAAACATGTCCTTCGTTTGATGCTTCTTGTAACGAGTATAGAATCGCTGCTTGATATCTTTCGGGAGAATGAGGTGAAAATCCTTGTGCTTTTGCAATTTCGTCTGCTTTAAAAAATCCAATCCCTTCTACTTCATCAATTAGAAGATAAGGATTTTCTTTGATCACTTTTACTGTTTCTTGTTTAAATCGTTGAACTACTCGCAAGGCAAGCGCCGCTCCGAGTCCATATTGATACAAGAGGACCATCGCTTCTTCTAAAGCTTGATGCTCCCCTAAACTATCTGCTATCGTATTTGCTTGTGTTTGTGTAACTCCAGGAACTAATGCCAGAGCTTGTGGGTTTGACGCAATAATCGTCAATGCGTCTCCCCCTAGCCCCGCAACGATCTTTTCTGCGGTCTTTTTTCCAATTCCATGAAACAATCCACTTGATAAGTATTTGATAATCGCTTGCTCTGTTTTTGGAAGCTCTTTTTTTATATGCGTTACCACATACTGCGATCCAAAGCGTGGATGTTCCTTCCACTCTCCTTCACAGGCATACGTCTCCCCAGCCACAGGTCGCAAAAAATTCCCAACTATAGTTATCTCATCAGACAAAGATGTATGGGATGTTTCTTGTACCTCTAAGCGGTAAACTCCATAACCGGTATCTTCGCTAAAAAAAACTTCTTGCAGAATCATACCTTTTACAAAGCTGCTCATTCTACAAAGTCTTCTTTCATTTCATGTAATACGGATTCCATTGCACACTCTGCAGAACAATATTTATCGGTATCCCAATCACCTGTAGTTGTAGAAGGCAAAAATTCATATTTACAATATTCGCACTGATGGGATTGATGGACTTCATCCATTCCAAGTTTCAACTGTTCTAATTTCTCATCAACCAATCCAAACATCTCAGCGATATGTTTGATTACCGTATCTCTATCTTCAAAAAACAGTGGATCTTCTCTGGTATATGTATGTGGATTCCAATAAGCCCATCGGTTATCGGAAAGATGACATATATGGTAATCTTCGGCAACTAGGCCTGATGCGTTCTCCAAGTTCTCATAAGAACGAAAGCCTATTTCGGCAGCTAAATTATCCAACAATGCTTGATCAATTTCGGCAAGCATTGTTTTCCAATTAATACTATCTACCTCTCGTTCCCAATCTTCCACAATTTCAGCTCCTTATCTGTATAGACGGCGAACTACTTTTTCTATTTTTTCTGTAGCTGCCTTTATTTCTTCTACTGTATTATCTTTGCCAAAACTAAATCGGATCGCGGAGTTCGTTACACTATCTGGTAAATGCATTGCTTTCAAGACATGTGAAACAGACAATGTACCAGATGTACAAGCAGAACCGCTAGATGCCGCAATTCCTTCCATATCCAATTGAATCAATAATGTTTCCGTATCAATCCCTAAAAAACTAATATTTACTATATGGGCAAGGCTATTATCTACATGTCCATTGATCACGATATCCAATGAACGAGATCGTAAATCTTCTATAAAAGTTTGTTTTAACTGAACAAGATGTTCCCGTCTAGCAATATGATGTTTTCCTACTAATTCAGCAGCTTTTCCAAAGCCAACTATCCCTAGTATATTTTCCGTTCCAGCCCGTTTCCGCCGTTCTTGTGCCCCACCTAGAGCACGAGGAAGTAGCTTTACACTGTCTCGTATATACAGTGCACCTGCTCCCTTTGGACCATATATTTTATGACTGGATAAAGTAACCAAATCGACTGGTAAAGCAGAAACATCAAATGGTTCTAATCCAAATGATTGAACAGCATCAACATGAAAAAGAATGCTGTGTTCATGAGCTAGATGACCAATCTGTTCAATCGGTTGAATGGTACCAATTTCGTTATTGCCATGCAAAATAGATATAAGAGCTGTATCTGGACGGATAGCGGCTCTTATATCTTCTAACTGTACCAGACCTTGTTGGTTTACTGGCAAATAAGTTACTTCGTATCCAAATCGCTCCAAATATTTGCATGCATCCAATATGGCATGATGTTCCACTTGTGATGTGATCAAGTGCTTTTTTTCAACTGGTTGTGCATGCATCACACCAATCAGAGCTAGGTTATCTGCTTCTGTTCCACCACTTGTAAAAACAATTTGGCTAGGATTAGCACCAATTGCATCTGCTACTTGACTTCTTGCGTGATCAATGGCAGCCCGAGTCTGTCTTCCAAAGGCATGAATACTAGAAGGATTACCATAAGATCCCTCTAGATAAGGTAGCATAGCATCCCTTACCGTTTGATCAAGTGGGGTAGTAGCTGCATTATCCAAATAAATTAACATATGCTATCACGTTCCATGTAAGTTTTTCCCTTCTGTGCTTAGAAGGGAGCATCTTATCCAACATCTGTCTTCGACAAAAACAAGCGTTCTTCCTGTTTTATACATAAGAAAAACAGATTCTCCATGAATACTAGCTTTATTCGTATAGGATCGTTAGATGTAAAACATATAGTTTTCATTATTCCCATCTGAACTAAATTGGATAAGCATGGCTAGTGTGGTAGAATCGAGTTCAGTCGCAATCGCGTCTCGAATTCGTTTCCACAAATCTCGCCTAGCAGGATTATCTTCATCTGTAAACTCTACTGGACTTATCGGACCTTCTAATACACGGATAATATCTCCAGCAGTAATCTCTTCTGGTGATTTCGCTAATTTGTAGCCACCATATGCACCACGTATACTGCGAACCAATCCTGCATTGCGCAAAGGAGCAATCAACTGCTCCAAATAATGTTCAGATAGATCATGTCTTTCAGCTACCCGTTTTAATGGAATCGGTCCTTGTCCATAACGTGTGGCGAGATCCATCATAATAGTTAAACCATATCGGCCTTTAGTGGATATTTTCAAATTAACACCTCATTCATGTTTATCATAACGAAAACATTTTATAAATCAATATTTGCTTATGAGTTCCCCTGAAAAAGATTAGTTATCTTTCTACTATACGAAATATTAACTAGGCTGTCTCGTTTTTTTATTAATGATTTGTTAATTTTATTGGAAAATTTAGCCTAAATAGAGAGGTGTGCTGCATATGAATCTCTTTTCCCACCTAGGTGAAGAAGCAAAACAAAAAAAAGGACCTCTCGCATCTCGTATGCGTCCACGATCGCTTCATGATTTCATCGGTCAACAGCATTTGATTGGGGAAGGGAAATTACTCCGACGTGCGATTGAAGCAGATCAACTCACTTCCCTTATTTTACATGGACCCCCGGGAACTGGCAAAACTACTCTCGCAGAAATCATTGCAAATAGTACTGATGCGGCTTTTATTAAAGCACATGCAGTCGGAACTGGTGCAAATGATATCAAACAGATTGCCAAAGATGCAATGAATCGATTAGCAATGGAAGATACTCGCACTATTTTATTTATTGATGAAATCCATCGTTTAAATCGCGCTCAACAAGATGTCTTATTGCCAGATGTGGAAGATGGCGGGATCATTCTAATTGGTGCTACGACTGAAAATCCTTCTTATGAAGTAAACACAGCACTTTTATCGCGATCACTTGTGTTTGAATTGAACGCATTATCTACGGAAGAAGTAATCTCGATTCTTAACCATGCGCTGCACGATAAAGAACGCGGGCTTGGTATGTATACTTGTAGAGTAGAGGAAGAAGCACTTCTCCATCTCGCTCAAAAAGCTGGCGGAGACACCAGACATGCACTCAATGCTTTGGAACTCGCTGTTATCACTACAAAGCCTGATACCGATGGAGTCAGACATCTTACATTATCCGTAGCAGAGGAATGTATTCAGCAAAAACGTATTCGTTATGATAAAAAAGGTGATGGGCATTATGACTCTATTTCAGCTTTCATAAAGAGTATGAGAGGTTCAGATCCTGATGCCACTTTGTATTACTTAGCGAAAATGCTACTAGCAGGAGAAGATCCTAAATTTATCGCTCGTCGAATTCTCATTCAAGCAGCAGAAGATGTCGGACTAGCAGACCCTCGTGCTTTAATGGTAGCATCCGCTGCCGCACATGCAGTAGAGTACGTAGGAATGCCAGAAGCACGCATTCCTTTGGCAGAAGCAGCACTTTATCTAGCGACTGCTCCAAAGAGCAACTCTGCTTATATGGGCATAAACAAAGCGATGGAAGCCGTAAAAAAAGAATACAACGGAGAAGTACCTCCATCTCTACAAAACCACAAACAAGATGAATACAAGTACCCTCATAACTATGATAACCATTACATAGAACAACAATATCTACCTCATGAACATAAAAATAAAACTTTCTACCAGCCTGGTTATTTGGGTTATGAAGGGAAAGTAATCGAGCACTTAAACTGGGTGAAAAACCCTTTAAAGGAGGAGAAATAATGGAACGTGTATCAAAGAAAATACTAGCTATCTCGGGAAGCCTCCGCGCTGACTCTTATAGTACCAAAGTTCTTCAGTTACTTCGCAACCATATATCTAAAGAAATAGAATTTGTGCTTACAGATAGACTAGACAAATTGCCCTACTTTAATCCAGATATTGATGATGACCATGCATTCCAAGAAGTGGAGATGTTTCGGGCTCAAATAAAATCGGCTGACCTAGTAATTATTTGTACACCGGAATACGCCAAAGGAGTTCCAGGTGTATTGAAAAATGCACTGGATTGGATTGTCTCTTCTGGTGAGTTTATCGATAAACCGACGGGTGTTATCACTGTTTCTCCTCTGCCTACTGGCGGACAAGAAGCCATGAGATCCATTTTACTTACACTTGGCATGATCAATGCGCATATTCCAAAAGAAGCAACTTGGAGTGTTCCACAAGTGAGTTTGAAAATAAACGAAAAAGGTACGATTATGGACGAATCTTTTGAACAAGAATTGGAGAAATTTCTTCTACATTTATTAGTAGATAAGAAAACTTTTCCATAACGTACTGCATTGTTTTTAAAGATTATCACTTTGGGAAACTCTGTCATTGGCACCATTATCCACATAAAATTTTCCATAATTTGACTAATAAAAATAAGAACGAATATGAATGTAAAAGTTTATCATACACAATACAAAAGGCTAATCATTTTCCAGATTAGCCTTCTTTTATTTGAAAAAAATTATGCCCCTTTTACGCCTAGCACCGTTTGCAACCATGCTAGGCTCGCTATTAAGTGGAATAGCGATTGCTACCGAAAATTTACGAACTCTTTGGGATTCCGCAAAAATGACATTTGCCCTCAAACCACAAATGCTGGATGACAGGAATGGAAAGCCTTACCCTGCCCTTAATCCATTTCCGAGAATCAAAAACAGTAACTTCATTATTTTTCTTGTTGATATGTTTGCGAATGACATCAGACACGCAAGCACATTTTTTCTTGTTACAATTCCCATGTGATTCCCGGATAATCAAATCATAGTTATTTCCTTTCTCTGACAGGGCAGGACGAATACTAACAATGGCACAACACCCCAACACTTTTGGTTCGTCTGGACAATGGTAATGACCTATTGTCCGAATCCAAGTCGGATACTGTTCATTGTTAAGTGGTGCAATTCCATTGCAATACACATGATTCGCATTTCGAAGCGACATCCTGTTTGCCTTCCGTATGATCTGGATGAGGTCACATTTATTTTATATCAATATGGTTACAAATAACTAGCTTCTATTCAACTCTTCTACTTTCTCCACAATCTCATACACATCACGCCAATCCGTTATACGCAAAAGCTTTGGATGAAGATCACGGTTATAACAAGCATCCACAATAATGGTGGGAACTTTACCAGAAACCAATTTATCAAGATGTTCCTTTGCATCTTCAAAAAACAAGTCGATACCTAATTTCTTTGCCACTTTCGCTTTATTGACTGAATTCATATGCAGGTTTCTTCCGTTATAGGGAAAGCCGTGTTTTTTAAGCCACATCTTTGTTACCCTACGGATTTTTTCCATTCCCGGTCTTGCAGTGATAAAGTAAACTTCATGTCCATCTTTCACCAATTGATTTAAGACTTCGGAAGCATGTGGCAAGGGCAAACCTAATGTGTAGATTTTTTCTTCTAATCTACGCCATGTCTTTCTACCTTCTTGTGGAGTAAGCCCAAATGGCTTATCTAAATAAAAGTCTGGAACATCATCAATATGTACTTGTTTGCCAAATTCTTTGTTATATACTTCAACTGCTGCTCTATGGGTATCCTTAATCGTTCCATCGATATCTATTCCTATCTTCATCTATGTGCTCCTTTTTCTATAATCTCTAGGTTAGTATAAAACAAAAAAAGCCCCGCTATGCCGCGACTTCCTAAACAGG
Organism: Shimazuella alba; assembly: GCF_009831235.1. Classification (GTDB taxonomy): domain Bacteria; phylum Bacillota; class Bacilli; order Thermoactinomycetales; family Thermoactinomycetaceae; genus Shimazuella; species Shimazuella alba. The sequence continues at coordinate 71,965 of NZ_WUUL01000007.1, forward strand.
TTTAAAATAATGCGTTAACTTGCAATATGTTCTTTTCCAATTTATATATGTTACAATTCATAATAACCGACCCAACGCAGAGATAGCATGCACAAGACCTACCATCACTTTGTCGGATCCCCTAAAAAAATCAGGGGAATACTTCCTCATTTATATGTAGGAAGCTTATCTTCTTGCCAGGAGAGCTAAAGCAGTTTTTCCTACTGGCAGAAAAGACATTCTCCCTGCCACCAGAGGTGACGCTCAACGGAGATTGGAGTTGTTTCACCACGCAAAGCGAATACACCTCCATCCCTTCGCTCAAGATCCTTGAGAATATTCTCCAGCTTGGCAGGACAATCATCTCCAGGACAATCGGAATCATGGTACCCTTTGATTCCCATAGCTACGTCACCGAAGTTGACCCGATTCAGCTCCACTCGAACGACACAGGAAGGATGTATGTCTTTATGGCACAAAAAGTGCCCTCGTACGATCTTCCATCCGGTCGAATTGGAAGTGACTCTATTACAGAGGGGGTGCTTCGTTTTGCGCTGGGACATTTCCCTATCCATTGCTTGACAGCAATCCATCTATAAATATTATATCTCCAAAAGTATGATTGCTCAATCGAAATGTATTTCCTGTCCACTAAGCAATACCTATTAATTACAAACGAAAAAAGCCCCGTTATGCCGTGGCTCCTAAGTTTTGAACCTGCTCGTATTCAAAAGCAGGTGGGTGCTTTGCACCTATGTTCATAGATCCTCCTAATAAAGGCTCCCAATCCAATAGATGACCCAAGCTCCCGCAGAAAATGTGTTGGCTCAAAACTTCGGTGGCCCTCGCACATCGCAGGGTCTTTTAATACATTTATAGTAGCACAAAGATTACCAGAAGGCAACCAAAACGGAATGAAAACGCTTTATTTTTTTGTGTTATTATCAAACTTTTCTTACTAATAAATAAAAAACCGTTATTTTATCGAAAAAAGCCAAGATTTGTCACCTTGGCTTTTTAAAAAAATATCTAGAGTTTAAATCTTTATCGAACCGCTTGCTTGTTTGATATTTTGATATGCAAGTCAGCTAATTGCTTCTCATCCACCTCTGAAGGTGCATCTGTCATCAAGCAACGAGCGCTCGCTGTTTTTGGAAATGCAATACATTCGCGAAGGTTTTGTCTTCCTGCAAGTAACATAATGATACGATCAAAACCAAATGCCATTCCACCATGTGGAGGAGCACCATACTCAAATGCATCCAACAAGAAACCAAACTTTGCTTGAGCCTCTTCTTGACTGATTCCAAGCAGATCAAACATTTTCATCTGTAAATCACGGTTGTAAATACGTTGACTACCACTAGATAGTTCGTACCCATTCAATACTAAGTCATGAGCTTGAGAGCGAACCGCACCTAGGTCTGTATCAAGCAATGGAATATCTTCTTCCACAGGCATAGTAAATGGGTGATGCGCTGGAACATGACGACCTAATTCCTCATCGTATTCAAATAATGGGAACTCCGTAATCCACGCAAAAACAAATTTACTTTCATCAATTAGATCAAGTGCACGAGCTAGGCGTAAGCGCAATTCACCCATAACACTTGCAACAACAGCAGATTTATCAGCCATGATATAGATGACATCCCCAGTTGTAGCACCTGTTAATGCTTTTATTTTCGTAATTTCTTCTTCTGATACAAATTTAGCAACAGACCCCTTTACTCCTTCTGGTTTCAAAGCCAACCAAGCTAGTCCTTTTGCTCCAATATCTTGCGCTTCGCCGATCCATTTTTCTACTTCTTTCCGGCTCCAGTCTGCTTTGCCAGACACCACAATCGCTTTTAGCACTCCACCAGATTGGATCGCATTTTGGAAAACTTGAAAGGTATTTTGCGATAATGCCGAAGTAACATCTATCAATTCCATCTCAAACCGCAAATCTGGTTTATCCGAACCATATCTGTCCATCGCTTCTTTATAAGGGATTCGTGGGAATGGACGAGGTACATCAATATCAAGAGTTTCTTTCCAGAGAGTAACAAACATTTCTTCCATCATCGAAAACAAGTCTTCTAAGGGTAAAAATGACATCTCTAAGTCAATCTGAGTGAACTCCGGTTGACGATCCGATCGCAAGTCTTCATCACGGAAACAACGTGCGATTTGGAAATAACGTTCCATCCCAGCTACCATAAACAATTGTTTAAACAGCTGTGGCGATTGAGGTAAAGCATAAAATTCACCTTTGTGAATTCTACTTGGAACCAGATAGTCCCGAGCACCTTCAGGTGTGCTTTTGGTAAGAATTGGTGTCTCTAACTCTACAAACCCTTGACCATCCAAAAATCGACGTACTACTTGCATCGCTTTGTGGCGAAGCATCATAGTTTCTTGCATTTTCGGACGACGCAAATCAAGGTAGCGGTACTTTAAACGAACATTCTCATCTACATCCACACGATCTTGAATGGGAAAAGGAGGAGTTTTTGCAGCGTTAAACAGATGGATTTGCTCTCCTTTTATCTCTAATTCACCGGTGAGAATATTTGGATTCACAGTATCAGCAGAACGCTTCACTACTGTCCCTGTGATCGAAACAACATATTCACTTCTCACTTGATCCGCAATACTGATCGCTTCCGCTGAAATATCTGGATTAAAGACTACTTGCATCGTGCCTGTACGATCACGAATATCTAAAAAAATCACACCACCTAAGTCACGACGTGACTGAACCCATCCATTAATTGTTACTTGTTGTTCTAATGCATTTACACACGAATCGATATAATGCGTACGAAACATCGCTTACTTCCCCTCCAGTAAATAGGAGACCAATTTATCCATTGCTATGGATGTTTGTTCACCTGTTTCCATCTGTTTGATTTGAATTTGATTATTAGCCAATTCTTCTTCACCTAAAATCACTACATAACGTGCATTTAGGCGATTTGCCGTTTTCAGTTGTGCTTTTAATTTGCGATCTAAGTAGTCACGTTCTGCCTTTAAACCAGCCTTGCGAAGTTCTCCCAAAATACGAACAGAAGCTTTTTTTGCTTCTTCCCCCATAGAAACAAGAAAGCAATCAAGCGGGGCCGCTGTTGGAATAGACACATTTTGCTGTTTTAAAGCAAGCAATACTCGCTCCAAACCAATTCCAAAACCTATCCCCGAAACTTCTGGGCCACCAAGTTCTTTTACCAAGCCATTGTAGCGACCACCGCCACCGATGGTACTCGCCTGTGCCCCCAGTTCCTCTACCATGTACTCAAATGCAGTCTGTGTATAGTAATCCAAGCCTCGAACCAATCGATTGTTCACATCATACGGCACTTGAAGTTCTTCTAAATAAAATTTGACTTGCTCCAGATTTTCCATACTTTCTTTGTCAAGAAAATCCAAGATAGAAGGAGCCTCTGTTGCGATCTCTTGTGTCCGTTTATGTTTACTGTCTAATATTCTCATCGGATTGCGATAAAGTCGTGACTTTGCATCCGTGTCTAATTCAGCTTCAAAAGGCGTGAAGTACTCGATCAGCTTCTCAAAATATTTCGCACGAATTTCAGGATTTCCAACATTGTTTATTCCAACACGTACACCCTCGATTCCAAGCGAACGATAGAACTCAAGTCCAAGAGAAATAACTTCTGCGTCTATTGCTGGATCATCACTGCCAAACACTTCTACGCCAAACTGGTGAAACTGGCGATACCTTCCTGCTTGTGGACGCTCATAACGAAACATAGGACCAAAGTAATACCATTTTGTCGGCTGCAATTCTGCGTATACTTTATTCTCCACAAAAGAACGAACAACACCTGCTGTTCCTTCTGGACGAAGAGTCAAAGATCGATTTTTTCGATCTGTGAAACTATACATTTCTTTCTCCACAATATCGGTTGTTTCCCCAACCCCTCGTTCATATAGAGCAGTTTCCTCGAAGATTGGGGTTCGTATTTCTTCGTAAGCATATCTTTCACATAACTGTCTTGCGATTTTCTCAAGGTAATGCCAAGTAACCACCTCGTTTGGCAAGATATCATATGTACCGCGTGGAATACCCATGTTGCAAACCTCCTTTTAGTAGAATGAATGAAATTAAAAAATCTCCCGCCACTGACCTAATTGTCAGGGACGAGAGATTGGTAAACAATCTTTTAAAAACCCGTGGTACCACCCTAATTGAAAACAGATAAAAAGTTTTCCACTCTTATCCATTATCGCTGGAGAAGCGTCTAGCTCTACTTCCATTTATGGTTTCGCACTAGAACCTCTGGGTGTCTTTCATCGAATCGTCACTGGAGAACTTTACAGCCTATGAGTTCCCCTCTCTTTTGTTCGTTGTTCGATTACTATTCCCATCATTGGTGGTAAGTATGTAGTTGAATGAATTAGTGCGATGAAGTAAGTATGTGAAACAAAGTATTATCTTTGTTTGTTTAAGATTATATGAAGATTATGTTGCAGTGTCAAGCAAATCCGAGCGATAAATTTACAATGTAAACGTTATTAAGTTTGTCTATTATGTGTCTAAATAATTTCATTTGTGAAACCGCTAACATTTTTATTAAAATCCACTTGTGCTACAATATTTCCGAGCAAATGAAAATCGAAGGTGAGAGATAAAGATGAAACTATTTTTGATGCTGGGTAGTATTTTAATGGCACTTGCCGTAGCAATTGGTGCATTCGGAGCTCATGGTCTGACAGGAAAAGTTACCGAAAAAATGCTGGCGAATTGGCAAACTGGCGCACATTATCATATTGTGCATGCACTAGCAATCATCATCATCGGATTGACGATTGCAAAATTTGGTAATAGCGGACTGCTTACCACTGCTGGATGGTTGATCGTTGTAGGGATATTATTCTTCTCAGGAAGTTTGTATGTGATGGTACTGACAAATGTAAAAGTACTTGGGGCGATCACTCCAATCGGGGGAGTTGCCTTTATTGGAGGTTGGATTTGTTACGCAGTGGCAGTTTCAAAATTAATCCCGTAGCTGGAATTGAATTTTTATAATATACATAGTATAATCATGCAAAGGATTCGCTTTCTAGAGAAAGAATGAGAGATACAAAATGGCTCTGCTTAACATCACCTTGGATCTGTATGTTGATTCCTTCAACGAATGGCTGGACCATAATGAGATCCCCTTCTTCATCACCCCACAGACGGTGAGAAATTGTTTGGAAGAAGTGTGCTATCCGGGTGAAAGGTTGAATTTCAGGCTTACATCTGTGTCCCTTTATCAAAAAAAGACTATTTTGGTAGTGACTCTTATCGGAGAAAAAAATGGTAAGGTCACGGGGACAAAAAAGTGGATTCTCAACGTAGAGCCCCATAAGATTCAAATCATTGCTGAAACCTTCTCCTCAAAGGGAAAATGCGTTTCCACTCGTAACGTATCCTATGTAAAGGATAAGTTTACATATCAGGAGTTCGCTTCGATTTGGAGTTGGTAAGAGCTGAAAAAGTGCCTAGTTTGTGTGTGAAAGACACAGACTAGGCACTCGTTCGTTTTGTATAAAAATTCACATTTGCATAAATGCTAGTTCACTACCTTATATTAACTTTTGGTGTTATATATTGTATTCTGTATTGTTTATCGCTATAAATCCCTTTTATTCAAGAGCTTTATTTTTAATTTAACTTTTCCAATAGGAATAACCTATTTTAACAAAGCCTTTACATCAATCCCATCGATTCTCATGCTACAATAACCTTACATCGTTCATATAGTAGAAAGAAGAAAACGGTGAATCAAACCCAATTCCTCGATGCAGGTGTACAAGCAATCAATCAATGGCTACAAATTCAAGGTAGTAGACTAAAAATCACTGCTGAAACCTTCGCGCGAAACCTCCAGTATCAAGCTGGTAAACCGGGAGAAGTAGTAGAATTAACTGAATTTTCGGTACGAGTCAAGGACGCATCTACTCTTCAAGTAACTGCGAAGGGTCGACGAAAGGGAAAGGTATTCGTGACCAAATTCTGGTCTATCCAGACGTCTGGAAACAAGTTAAAAAATCTTTGTAGCACACGTATCTATAATCAGAAATGGCAAAAAGAAACAAAGACCATTCACAATCTAAAAGACATTGTTTGGTGATTTAACATAACTCCACCCGGCTTAGATACAAAGCCGGGTCCTAATTTTTCTAATATTAATTTTTTGTAAAATTAATCATCAAAAAACAAAATACTCTCCCCTAGATAAATTACTTTTCCTCCAACTCGAATTACCAAATTTCAACAACATTATACCGATAGAAAAATATAATCTTAACAATCCTTTTACATAAATATTACAAAAACTCATGTTATAATGCTCCCAACACCGTAAGAAACCATCCATATAGAGAAAGGTACAACGGTGACTATTACTGCTAGCGATGCAGCGCAGCTCCAGAAGTTCTTCGAGGACAACGAGATCGAGCTCACTGGTCTGGAGTCTGGTGAACAGCTCACCGCAAAGCATCTGAAGGCATTCGAAACAGAAATCACCTACAACTACAAAGGTAGCAAGATCATCCTGAGTGGTCCGACTTTCGAACACGTAGACAAGAGTACTTTTCAGGTCTATGCCGTGTATCAGGTGGGTGATACCATTCTGGTGAAGCGAGTGTGGGAACTGAAGGCGTCAAAGAATGGACGAGTCACTCTCTGTACTCGTACTGCTGACCCCTACAAGTATCCGCAGAATCCGGACGTGGACTTCCAGAACCGCTATGACACGTTCCCGGTCAAACTGATCGGTTACAAATGGGCTAAGTAACACGAGTCCATAGGTGCTCGACTATGTTTAGATACATAGCCGAGCACCACTGCTTTCCAAACCAAACACACAGAAAGAGAAGACCGTGCGTGATTTTGCAACTTTTTGCCGAGAAGAGACAGAGACTGTCCGCGGCTGGTTTGCATCTCATCACTTCCCCTTTTCTATTTCGGAAAAGGACTTGGAAGTCTTTAGTCAAAATCTTTCGTATGACAAGGTAGTACTCGATCAGTTTTCGATCACAACCACAGAAAATCTGCTTGAAATCAAGGCAGTTTCCGCCGGTCCCATCGCCACCAAGACATGGAGCATCCAGAAGATCAAGGATGTTGTGTATATTTTTTGTACGCTGACCTGCTATGGACAGAAGCCGCTCAAAGTGGCCTCCAAGGTTCAGATGCAGAAGCATATTACCCTTTCTGATCTTGGTCACGGTTGGTAATACGTTCGGTACAATAAACACCCTGTTCTCTTTTATGAGAACAGGGTGTCGTCATTTTGTTTGGTTCAACTATTCAGCCATGCCTTCATTTTATTTGTAAAGTATGATAGATAATAGATAAAGGCCTCTATTTCAATTGGAAGTTATCATGAAGCCACAAGAAATATGGAAGGCGTTAACGAGACCAAATACGGTCCAAAAAGCCCATGCAGTGGTACTTCACTATCAAGGGAAGGCGGAGCTTAGTCGGGAAGATTTGCAGGCATATCTGAAAGATATTGATGATGCGATAAAGCATCAAATCAATCCAGCCAATCCTGATGCTGTGATAAGACATGTCAAGCAAATTTACATCCGAAACAGAGCTCTCCTCCGGCGACACAACATCTGCTGGGGCTGACAATAGTGCCAAGTCAAAAACGACTTGGCACTGCTCATTTTACAATGTTAAAATAAGAAGTCTTGTTTTCTATAGAGAAAGAGTGAAACAGTGAATCTCTTTGATGAACTGAACCAATGGCTCACAGAACATCATATTTCTGTCAAGGTAACGCCGGAGTTGGCAAAAGCTTTGAAAAAGAATGGGTCTTTCGACCATCTCACTTATTCAAAACAGAAAAATCGTTTTGAGATTCAAGGAGGCAAGCGGTGGGTCGCGGAAGTGGAACACGGTGAAGTTACCTTCACTTGTTTCCGAAACACTTCACACTGCTCTCGACCTGTTCCCATCCCCTATATCTCAGAAGACGATATTTTCCATGAGTGGATAATGGTCTAATTAGCTGCCCTGCTAACGAAAAGTTTAGCAGGGCGGTTCGCGTTTTTCAAAGAAGTATTATTTTACATTTAATAGATTTTATTGTATTCAAAAAAAATTACAAAAAAACTTTCAAACTTACAGTGATTTCCTATATAATTATTTTCGTAAGTGTTTTCGAGTGGTTAGGAAAAGCAATGTCTAACAATTACATCCTAAAGGCTAAGAAGCTTTTGAACTGTTCTTCCAACAAAAACTGCCGTCATCAGATGGGAGAACACGAAGTTTGGCGAAACGAAATCCTAACTGCTTATCAAAACAACAGTAAGAACAGTTCCATAGCCACAGCATATCAGATACTTGTACAGGCTGGAATTGTAAAGTAAAAACGAAAAATTTAATTCTTCTTTAACAGAAGAATGATCACGCCTAGTCGATGAAATGACTAGGCGTGACTTCATATTCACAGGTATTTTCAACATTGGAATATTACGATATAATTTTCTTGTCAGGTCCCATACTAGAGACAAAGGACCCAACATGAGTGAACTCGAGAACAAGGCAAGAAAGATCGCTCAGGCGATCGTGGAGGGTTCGCGGTCTAAGGCATCTCCAGCAGATATCCGGAAGTGGTCAGACGAGATCTTTGCCGCTTATCAAAAGAATCCAGATTCACCTGAGGTCAAGGAGTGCCAGCGCATCCTCTCAGGTCCTGTCGAGAGGCACATCAAGCCTCTTATGCCGTTCTTGGAGGTTTTCTGTGGCATGAAGCGCAGGTAACCTCCTAGAAACAAGAAGTGCCCGATCTTGATTATAAGATCGGGCACTCCTCATTATTGATTCTAAAGCAATTTTTCTAACTGCTCAACCACATTATCCACATTAAATCCAAACTTCTCTAGCAATAAGTTCCCAGGAGCTGATGCACCAAAATGATCGATCCCGATCACAGTCCCTTTATCTCCAACGTATTTATCCCAACCCATCGGATGAGCTGCTTCAATAGCAACTCTCGCTGAAAGATGAGATGGGATGATGCTTTCTTTTTCAGCTTTGGTTAACTGATCAAAGTTTTCACGGCAAGGCATGCTCACAACTCGTACATGTATTCCTTTGTCCGCTAACACTTTTTGTGCTTTTACAGCTAAGCTCACTTCAGAGCCAGTCGCGATCAATACCCCTTTTTCTTCACCTGCAGCAGGAGAAACAACGTAAGCACCTTGCTTTACTATTTCACCTTTTTTGCCAACTGTCCCAGCTAGCACTGGTAGGTTTTGTCTGCTTAAGATCAAAGCAACTGGATGATCTTGGGATTTCAATGCATACTCCCAGGCTGCTACCGTTTCATTGGCATCTGCAGGGCGTACTACTTTTAATCCTGGGATCAAACGTAGTGATGGGATGTGCTCAACAGGTTCATGGGTAGGACCATCTTCCCCAACCGCAACACTGTCATGGGTAAATACATACGTCACTGGCAATTGGGATAAAGCTGCAAGACGGATCGAAGGACGCAGGTAATCAGAGAATACCAAGAATGTTGCACCAAATACATGCAGTCCTCCATGTAAGGCCATCCCATTTAAAGCAGCACCCATCGCGTGTTCCCGAACTCCAAACCAAATATTGCGTCCAGCATAATCTTCCGCACCAAAAGCAGGATAATCCTTCATTTCCGTGCTATTGGAAGAAGCTAGGTCAGCAGAACCACCAAAAAGTGTGGGGACTTCTTTTGCTAATACTTGCAAAGTTTTACCGGAGGCAGCACGAGTAGCGATCCCTTTTTCATCGGCTTCAAATGTCGGTAGATGTTTTTCCCAATCCGTAAGTAATTCTCTAGAAAATGCTTGCTTTAGTTGATTTGCTTCAATTGGATATTTTTTTGCATAGTTAGCAAACAAGTTATTCCATTCATCTTCCGCTTTACCCAATTCTTTTACAATTGAGGAAAAGTTATCAGCAGCCTCACTTGGAACATGGAAAGGTGACTCATTTGTCCAATCATATGCTTGACGAACTCCAGCAATTTCATCTGCACCTAGTGGTTTCCCGTGAGCTTCGGATGTACCTGCACGATTTGGACTACCGAAACCAATCACCGTACGAACTTCAATCAATGTTGGTTTCGAAGTATCTTGCTTTGCTTCTGTTATCGCTCTATTGATGGCAGCAATATCGTTTCCATCTTCTACATGGAGCACTTGCCATCCATTGGCTTCAAAGCGTTTCGACGTTTGTTCAGAGAATGATTTTGACAAATCACCATCCAAAGATATGCTATTGGAATCGTATAACATGATTAATTTACCAAGTTGCAAATGACCTGCTAGAGAAGCTGCTTCTTGGGCAATACCCTCCATCAAGTCTCCATCACCGCATAATGCATATGTAAAATGGTCGATCACTTCATATCCTTCACGATTGTATGTTGCAGCTAAATGACGTTCCGCCATTGCTACCCCTACAGCATTTGCGATACCTTGACCTAGTGGTCCTGTAGTAGCTTCTACCCCTACAGTATGTTTTACTTCTGGATGCCCAGGAGTTAAACTTCCCCATTGACGAAAATTTTTAAGATCATCTATTGTCAGTCCATATTCGAATAAATGAAGCAAGCTATACAACAATGCAGAACCATGTCCTGCGGATAAAATAAAGCGATCACGATTGTACCAATCAGGGTTTGCTGGGTTATGTTTTAACTGCTTTGCCCACAACGTATATGCCATAGGAGCTGCACCCATTGGTAAACCAGGATGTCCTGAATTTGCTTGTTCAATTTGGTCAATGGACAACATTCTTATTGTATTTATCGAGAGTTGATCGATTGTCATAAAAAAAATCCTCCTTTTTCTCATTTCTCATTATAGCACGGGGAACGACAAACTATCCAAAAACAGGGTCACAGGACCGTCATTTACTAACTGGACATCCATCATTGCTCCAAACTTACCTGTCTCAACCTGTAACTCTTTTGAACGAAGTACTTCATTCCATTTTTTATAAAGGGACACTGCTTCCTCAGGTTTAGCTGCTGCCATAAAATTTGGTCGTCTACCTTTGCGACAATCACCATATAAGGTAAATTGCGAAACAGAGAGAATACTTCCTTTGACATCTTTTAATGATTGATTCATTTTTCCTTCTGCGTCTTCGAATATTCGCAGATGAATAATTTTTTCTGCCAAATATGCGATTTCTTTCTCACTATCTCCCTCAGTAAAGCCAACAAATAAAAGGAGCCCATGATCAATGGCTCCTACAACATTCCCTTCTACTGTAACACTTGCATTTTTTACTCTTTGTAACAAAACTCGCACACGAAATCATCCTTGTCCAATCGTTCTTTGTACACTATAAATATCACGAACGCTTTTTACCCTCTCCACAACAGATCGAAGATGATGGATATTACGGATCGCAACCGTCAATTGGATACTTGCAAAACCTTTTGGATGTACTTTTGCATTCACATTAATGTAATTTGCTTTGGTATCATTCACAGCTTGGAGTACATCATTTAATAGTCCAAGTCGATCATATCCGGATACTTCGATATCTACTTGGTAAGATTTAGCTGGTTCGCCTTCCCACTCTACTTCTACTCTTCTATCCAATTCTACACTTTGTAAATTAGGACAATCAACTCGGTGAATTGACACTCCTCTGCCTCTCGTAACAAATCCACCTATTTCCTCACCAGGTACTGGATGGCAACAACGAGAGAGCCTGACTAAAACATTTTCCACCCCAATAACACGTACCCCAACATCCAAACGGCGACGACGAGGGGGGGCTGTTTTGGATTCTGGAACGATAGCAGGCAACTCTTCTCGCATACCAGTAGTCAAACGATGCACAACCTGAGCTGTCGAAATTCCACCATATCCAACTGCTGCTAACATTTCATCTGCATTTGGAAAATTAAATCGCTTGCAGACTTCTGTCATCTTCTCTGATTTCATCGCCTCATTGATATCATAATCATGCTTTTTGAGAAGTGCTTCCACCATTTCTTTCCCTTTGGTGATACTTTCTTCTCTTCGCTGTGTTTTAAACCAACTTCTTATCTTATTGCGCGCATGGGAAGTTTTAACCAATTTTAACCAATCTTGACTGGGACCATAACTATGTTTGGATGTAAGAACTTGTACTTTATCTCCAGTTTGCAGTTTATAATCCAATGGGACAATATTCCCATTCACCTTTGCCCCTACACATTTATTTCCAACCTCTGTGTGAATTCGATAAGCAAAATCAAGCGGCACCGCACCAGCTGGCAATTCAATTACATCCGTTTTCGGTGTAAATACAAAAACGGTATCCGTAAACCAATCCATTTTCAAGCTTTCTACAAATTCTTCTGCATCACGGGATTCTGATTGCAACTCCATCATTTCCCGAAACCATTTCAACTTATCTGAGAAAGTTTGTTGTGGTTTTCCCGTTGCTGGTGCACCTTCTTTATAAGCCCAGTGTGCTGCGATTCCATATTCTGCAATCCGGTGCATCTCCATCGTTCGAATTTGAACCTCAATTGGTTCCCCTTTTGGACCTAAAACAGTTGTATGAAGAGACTGATACATATTTGTTTTTGGCATTGCTATATAATCTTTAAAACGCCCTGGCATTGGTTTCCACATGGTGTGGATCATACCTAATACAGCGTAGCAATCTCGAACAGAGTTTACAATTACACGAACAGCCATCAGATCGTAAATCTCATGGAATTGTTTGTGCTGTGTTTTCATCTTCCGATATATACTGTAAATATGTTTTGGTCGACCAGAAATATCTTCTACATTCAGATCCATCTCTTCGAATTTATCGTACAATGTTTGGATGATTTCGCCCAAAAACTCTTCCCGTTCCGTCCGTTTTTTCTTCATCATGGAAACAATTTTATAGTACTGTTGAGGATTTAAATAACGAAGCGAACGATCTTCTAACTCCCACTTGATTTTGGATATTCCCAGTCGATGAGCCAAGGGAGCAAATATTTCTAACGTTTCTTCTGCTTTTTTTCTCTGTTTTTCTTCTGGCAAATGTTGAAGTGTTCGCAAATTATGGAGTCGATCCGCGAGTTTGCAGAGTACAACTCGCACATCTTTTGCCATAGCGATAAACATCTTTCGATAGTTTTCCGCTTGGTGCTCAGCATTAGAACGAAATTTAAATTCTTTTTTTAACTTGGTCAGACCATCTACCATTGATGCTACTGTCTCGCCAAATTCCTCATTTATTTGAGCAAGAGTAACCCCTGTATCTTCCACTACATCATGTAGCAAACCCGCAATTAAGGTAGCTGTATCCATGTGTAAATCCATCAGTATCTCGGTAACTGCAATCGGATGCAATATATATGGCTCGCCTGATTTACGCAGTTGCCCATCATGTGCTTTTTCTGCATATTGATAAGCTTTTTCAAGTTTCACTATATCTTCTGGAGGGAGATAAGTAGCAGCTTTTTGAAACAGCTCTTGAACTAGTACCATCAATTTCACCACTTACCCAAAAATGTTTTAACGAATATTATCCTACAAACATTTAAAAATGTAAATACAAACCATACCGTACTCGCAAATGGAATTCTCAACTATTTTCTTGTTTGTCTTTTTTTGTCCCATCCATGCTACCGAGTCGACGTCGTAAATTGAAATAAAGGATAGACAACAAGATCCCATCTATCGTTATCAAGGAATTGGTGAGATATTCCTTAGTCATAAACATTAAAATTAGCCCTACTACTACACTACCATACCCCGCTATTTGAAAAGAAAGTATCAAGATCCTCCATACTTTTTGCAGATAAGCTTTAAATACGAATTCTGCATTATTAAAAAGCTCCATAAACAATAGACCTACGACTCCGACCATCCAAAGAAAAAAAGAAGCTATAAAAATACGGGCAAATCCACCAATAAATGCAAATAAAAAATCAGATAACCATTGCACGGGGCTACTCTCCTTACTATCACATTTTTACTACTCCATTATGTTCTTAGCCTAATTCTTTTGCAAGGTGCATAGTTTTTCTTTGCTGTGAAATGTTAACGCATATTGGAGGTGAGAGTATGAATCCGGATGAAAAAGCAGTGAACAAAAAGAAACAGAATGAAACTGATACTGAGTTTTCAGCAGAATTAACGGGAGAAGATCATGCTGTAAAAAAAGTACAAAATGCACTTTTTGAAATGTATAGCCAAGCAGGAGATTCTAATAAAGAAAAAGAATAATAATTTCAATAGAAATAGTCCCTATCAAGGGACTTTTCTACTTCATTTACAAAAAAATTACAAATTTTGTATCCATATAGGGATGAGGGAACAGCAAAAATGGAAGACGAAAGCATCTATGATAGTTTTGGTGGTGAAAAAACCATTGCAGCAATCGTACATGAGTTTCACCATCTTTTAGTGACAGATGAAAAATTAGCACACTATTTCCAAGATGTGAATTTAAACCATTTACGAATCGGCCAAATGACTTTGCTTATCATCTATCTTTTCGGGGGCCCAAACCGTTACCATGGTAAAAATATGAGAGAAATTCATAAAGGTCTTTATATCTCTTCGGAAGCATACGAGCGAGCAGTAACTCATTTTAAAAAAGCAATGAAAAAATATAATACACCTATTCGCCTAATGGCAAAAGTCGAGGCCTTACTCCGCGGTGTAAAGCCTCACATCGTTATGAAATAAGAGAAACAGCATGATAGGTCTGTCGCAGCTGATTTAATTGCTCCATCTCTCTTGTATGGCAGGTACATAGCAAGATTTGATGAGTTTGAGATAGTTTTCCTATTAAGGGAAGAATCGATGCTAAGCGATCGCTGTCATAGTATACAAAACAATCATCTAGTAAGATTGGAAGCTGCTGATTGGATTCAGATGAAATGTACTGTACAATGGACATCTTTAAAGCAAAAACCATCTGCATAAGGGTACCCGTACTCAATTGATCGATCTTTTCTTTTCTTCCGGTTTCTGGAATCCTTGCACTTAAACCATCTCCTGTAAAATCAGCAAAAAGACAATCATATCTTTTATTCGTTACGGTCCTAATCCATGACGACGAGATTTGTTGCAAAATGGGAGCAACATTACCTTGCCTACTGCGGTAAGCTTCTTGTAATACTTCTTGAGCAACACGAATAGCTTCTTTCTCTTCTTTCACTCTCTCGAGTTCGCTACTCACTCGCTCCCATTCCATATGAAGCTGTTCTATTTCTTTCAATCGACTCTCTAATTCCTGTAAGCTGTTCTGTTTCTCCCCTATCTGCATGCTGTTTAATTGCATCGACTTGTGTACTGTTTCTCTAGAGAGCACAAGGCTTTCACTATCTACTTGTTTATCTGTAATATCACAAAAAGCTCCTTTATATTTTGTGATTAATTCCCTTTTTCCATCTTCCCATTTCTGGCGCAGGTACTTCCCCTCTCCCTTCTTCAAAATAGGTTGTTCTCGAGTTAATGAGTCTAATTCCCACTCTATCTTTTCCACTTGTTGTGTTTGATCCCACCATTTTCGAATAATAGATGGATCATTTGTTCCAACTCTCTGTTGCCACCATTCTAAACGTTCCTTGCAAACTTTATGTTCCAATTGGTATTGTTCCAATAATTTTCGATTTGTCTGGATACTCCATAACCTGCTCTGATTATAATGTTTTCGATTCCATTCCTGTATCACTTTTGAAACCGTATATAGAAAAAAAGTTGTGGTACCTAAAACAAAACCCAATATAGTGGAATAAAATAGGCTGCTGCCCGTAAGGAATAACGCGATATATGTTAGAAACGGATAGACTGGCTTCCACCAAGGTAAAGTAGGAGGAGACATCTGCTCTTCCTCATGAATCTGGTGTTCCAGTTGAGCAATGCGTTTTTCAAATGTCTGATGCTGGTAATGCAGCCCATTGCATTCTTCTAAATCTTCCATCTGCATACGAAATGGAGGTTCTAACAGCTTTTTCTTTTCTTCTAACTGATAGATCTTATCTTGTAATGCAATTTGCTTTCGATTTGCTACTTCCCATTCTTCTAATGCTGCATTTATCTTATCCAATCGATACCACTCTGCTTTGCATTGCAATGCAATTGATATTCGCTGATGCTGTACCGACAATACCTGATATTCTTGTTCCAATTGCTCTTTTTCTCTCCATAATTTCTGTAAATCAACCCGAGTCTGAAGACATTCTGCTTGGGTTTCCTGTTCTTTTTCCAATTCTTCACTTAATTTCTGTTGTTTTTCGATTAACATGCCAAACGGCTTTTGCTTCGCATTCTCTGTTTTTCCCATTTCATTTAACTGTTCGTCTAGATAACCCAAAACAGAAGTCAATTCCACTTCATCACCTTGGTCAAGAAGACTATTTAATTTTTCTGTTAATTTTAACTGCCATTTCTTTTCTTGTTTATAGGATAGAGACCCTGTATCTGAATAGGATGCTATGTATGCAGTACGTTGAAATAATTCCCCTGATAAACCTAACTGCGTTTCTATTATCTTTCTTTCTTTTCTTTGATCAAAGGAAAAGTGATGGTGTAACTCCTCACCAGTTAATCGATTCCATAATTGTTCCTGCTCTCTTCCCTTTATTAAGTTACGAACAAGCCGATAGGAAGTATTTTGGAGTGTATAGTCAATCTCACCTCCATACTGTTGTGCAATCCATGGGCGATATCCAGAATACCAATCCGCTTCTCTTCTTACTCGCCTTCCTTCTTGTACACCTCCATACATCAAAGCAAAAATCCCTTGCAACAAAGTCGATTTTCCAGATTCATTTGGTGCTTGAATTACATTTAACCCAGGTTGAAATTGTATCGTTTGATCTTGAAAACGACCGAAGCCTTGAAAATGAACACGCTCAATGATCATTGAATGATCGCCTCTCTCTCCATCGCATCGATACCTTTATACAAAGCTGCTTGTAACATTCTTTTTCTCTTTTTATCCGTCTCTTGTGCAATACGCCGTTCCATCAACTTAACAAATGTTCCTATTAAATTTTGTTGGGTCCGTAACTGCTTTAGATCATAATCAGGTGTTGTCCAATCTTCTAAAGCGATCCGTGTATAAATAGGAGATAACCTCGATTCCAACTTTCGCAGCCAATTTTTATCGTCTGTACCTATCGAGGATCTTCCCGTTAGCTGGATTGTAATGTAATCTTCTGCTAGTTTATTTATCGCAGCTTGTATACATTGCTCAACACGATTGAGTGTCAAACTATCTGAAATGTCTATTTCTACTTGTTCATACTTACGAGTGTGTATGGGAATCGATTCAAGAAATACCCCTTTTTCATCCATTTTTCCATATGTTATAAAACGCTCCCCAGTCTCTTTCCAGCTTCTTGCTTCTGGAGAACCGGGGTAGTGTACAATTGTACCTTTGTTGTTTTTCAAACAATAAGTTTGTCTTTTATGAATGTGACCAAGCGCTACATAATCAACTTCATGTTCCATCAACTGGTCTTCTAATATTGGAAAATAAATCGATTGATCTTCTTTAAAATCTCCATGTACGACATATAAACGATAAGTTGTATCATGGATGGGGGAAGGAAGAGAACTTTCCCGATCTGAAAAATCAGCAAAACCCCTTCCAGATATAGATAGGTCATATTCCGGGAAATAAAGTGTTTCCCACCTATCTGAGAATATATAAACATTTTCCGGCCACTCTTCATGTTGGTAGACAGAATCCACTCGATATGGATCATGGTTTCCTGGACTGATAAAAACTCGCGTTTGAGGAATTCGTTCCAATTGGGTAAGAACATACTGATATAGGCTAGTAGTAACAAAACCATGCTCCAAAAAATCTCCAGCTATTAATAAAAAGGGAACTGATGACTCTTCCACAAAGGTTATAATCCGCTGAAAGGTTTGCAAATACTCTTCTTGCCTTATCCATACGTCTTTCTTACTCCATTTCCAACCCTTGACCGGTTCTCCTAAATGCAAATCAGCAGTATGTACAAAAGAAATTTTTTGCATAACTCCTCCTATGTATGATTTCTTTTATTCAAACAAACGATAAGAAAAAAAGGCTGTGATATGACATGCAACAACCATCTAGAAAAATTCTCCTCCTAATTCTTCCATTCCTGCTAATTGGTATCAGTTTGTCGCCTGCATTTGCTGCTGGAGCAGATCAATCTAAAATCGGAGACTTTCAAATGTGGTATGTTCATAATGGTCAAAAACAACCATTAAAAGATGGTGGGGGAGCTAGAATTGAAATGCAACAATTACTTAACAAGGTTGATCATCTTGCTGGTCTATCTTCTTTTCAATTACCAAACAAATACATTTTGATTCAATTTCATCACCCCGTTGTACTGTCTGTATTTTCACCAATCAAACATCCATTTCAAACAGTCATTGTAACGATACCCAAAGATCGCTCTGCACTTGCCCATTTACTTATACGAAATTCCCAAGGAAGTTGGGTAGAATATCACACAAAGAGGTCTCTTTCTATTTTCTTACAAAAAATAACCCCTCCATCTAAAAAAGATGGAAGGGTTATCTAAAATAGCATTAATCAATTTCAACAATTTTTAATTGGATAGTCCCGGATGGAACAGGAACATTCACTACTTCTCCTACTTTTTTGCCAATCAATTCTTTTCCAATTGGTGACTCGTTTGAGATTTTCCCAAGTTCAGGGTTAGTTTCTGCACTACCAACTATATAATAGGTTTCTGTATCACCATCTGGAATTTCTTGAATGGTTACTTTAGCCCCCACGGAAACAACAGTTTTATCCGTTTCACCGGGTTTTATAATCTTAGCATTTCTAATCATATTTTCAAGAGTCAAAATTCTCGCCTCTATAAGACCCTGTTCTTCTTTCGCTGCATCGTATTCAGAGTTTTCGCTTAGATCGCCTTGCGAGATAGCTTCCTTTAAACGTTCCGCCACCTCATGACGTTTCACTGTTTTCGCGTTTTCTAACTCTTCTTTCAGGTTTTGTAATCCCTCTTCCGTAAGTAATACTTCTTTTTGATTAGACATTACCGATTCCTGCTACTGAAAACATAGAAAATACCCCTATAAATCCATTCCAAAGTTTTTGTCCCGTCCGTGTTCCTGAGAAATTTAAAACTCAACATCGTTTATTTCCTGTGCAGCCCATGTACATTGCACTGTTTAAATTCCGTATATGTAACAAGGGTTACTTTTCGCCATAAGGGTATCAGTCTACAAGTAGCAAGAATTCACCTCCTTTTTTTGTAAATAATTCTAGGGCATTTTTACATCTTTTTCGTCATCTTTTGTTTTATCGAAACAGCTTGATCCTCCTTAAAAAGACACAAACCATAGGAATCTATCCGTTAGTATTATTTTTTGGGACAACCGTGCTACATGATATGCCGCGATCTAATTCATTATGCCTATTTCTTCCTTACTTATCAAATTAAGAAACCGATTACAAAAAAGGGACTGCTAGTTATATTAGCATATTTATGTTTATGAACCAAGTATTTTAGAAATTATTTTTCTTAACTATCTTTTATCTCATCACCCCAGTACTCACTGCATATTGCGATGAAAGAAATGCTAATCACATTTGAATAAATACCCTCAACCTAATAAGATGAGAAAATTTTATCTATACAAAAACAACTATTTTATCATATAATTATTTATTCGACATTCAAACGAAAAATCCTTCTAGACTGCTATATTTTGATATTTTCTATAATTGATGGATGTTATGTTATTTTAAAATAGAGCGCATGAAATGCGCCCTATTTTTACCTTCCTCTGATCTTCCTTCTACTTCGCTTCCTCGTTTAAGAACCAGTGTTTGTATTTTTGATAAACAAAAGACACCGCAAGTAAAATAATTCCTAATCCCATAAAAGAAAAAATACGATATAAGGTGGTTAAAAAGCTAAGATCAAATAAGAAAATCTTCAAGATAGAAAGCCCAAAAATACAAATCGACATAATACGTACAGATTGTTTTTTCTTCCATATTCCAATCCACAAGAAGAAACAAGACAAAAGTAACCATGCGATGGAAATACTCAACTGCTGCAAATTACTCCATTTGACTACTTCTGCATTCTGTGTTCCTAATCGTAGCACTGTAGATTCGAATGTATCACTTATTTCCATCGTTACACAGAGAAAAACAACAAAGACCCCAAGGAAAAACACCGATTGGCGTATATACCAAAGATAAGGATCTCTAGAGATCTGCTGATCCTTTTTCAAATAGTGATAAAAGAAAACAAATACACCAATAACGCATATGAACGACAAAAAACGAAGATTCACCACAGGAACAAAATGATGATAAGAATAGTAGCTTATACCTTGAAATAAGATGGGAATTGTTCCTAAACCTAAAGTAGAAAGCCCCACATAGGTTAATAAGCGATATCGTAACTTTACTCCTAATACGTACATCGGAATGCTGCATAAAATCCAGACTAACACAACACTATAAAATTGTTGATTTTCTAAGTGTTGAGCAGTTGAATTTTCTTTTGTTGCAATATGAATTTGTTTCGCAAAACCGTCTATTATCTCTACCGTTATGATTTCAAATAACAGCAAGACCATTGCTAAAATTACAGATAAGCGAAACCATTTATACCAAGGATGTTGGAGATCTAAGCCTTTCCATAATCGATAAGAAACATAGAGCAAGACAACTGACAAAACAAAAACCAGAACTCTTATATTCCATACTGGTGTATAAAATTCCCATACAGGATACGACACCCCAGAAACTATCAAATAGAGCAGCATCGCACCTAACATAGCATTACTAGTCACAACAAGATAGTGAACATTGCGCTTTAGAGCAAAGTATAACACCATCACAGCATATACCAGTAAGCAGAATACAACCATTAAATCTGTCATATAGCTCAAATGCAAAGGATCGTTCCAAGCTGTTATCCTTGATCCCAACAAAGGAGTATAATTGCGCGGAAACAGTTGAAGAGAAATGATGTGCCCTTCAACATATATCCCGGCAAATAATAAAATAGACCAAACAGCATGTAAGCTGTTTCGAATTTTTTTGACGCTTTTTTGATTATACCAATGGGCACTGTATAAAAGCACGATCGAACAGAGCAAAACATTCCCGAAAATCCAATTAGTAACTAACTCCCCTTGCAGAGAACTCGAAATCGTATAGAGAAATATGGTTACACTCACAAAACTGAGAACTCCTAGTCCAAACCTTTCTACAAACTTCACCTGATAATGTAAACCCCACCATATAATGATTGCTACTTCCAAGCAAGTAACAAACAAAAAAGCTGGTAAATCAAAATAATGATAAGTAGCAATTATGATGAACATCAGAAAAGTTATTCCCTGTCTAGCAACTTGCCAATGATTTGCTTGGTTGAGTTTTTTTAGATAATGAAAAATAGCAATAGGTAGAAAATACACAATCCCAACAAGAAACAAACTAATACTTACCACGGTGTGACTTGCAGACATACTTGTCAGATGTAATAAAAGCCCGTAAGCAAGCATAATGGTATTGATAATTCCCACAGTCTTTTCTCTCTTTTGCGTTTTTGTAAAAAACAAAAACCACATGTCAAATAGATAAAAAAGAAACCAAAAACAAATTAGAAATCCAAGATAAACACTTACCTCCTCTTCATTTGATAGAAGGCTCATACTAAAAAAGATCAGGTATGTAGTAAAAAAAGAAAGGTAATAAAGTATCATCCAATTGTGCTTTTTTCGAACTAAAGCCAACATCCCAGTCAATATCAAAGCTAGATAACTCATCAAGCCAATGACACTGCCCTCACCAGATAAAAGAAATGGAGTGCCGAAAGCTCCAATCCATCCAAGAGATGCAACTGGCAGGGATTGATAATGGATTGCTTGTTGAAAACACAACATCGTTACAACTAGCATGGCTATCATTGCAGTTAGTTGAGGCAGTAAGCCATAAAAGTTATAAGCAGCGAATACAGCAGCATAAAGCACTGCTACCCCAGTACCTACTAAGCCTTGGCTAAAAATAGTCAACCCTTTTTTCTCAAATCGACCGCCTATAAATAGTAAAGAACCACCAAATATCGCACCAATCATGACTCTCGCGATCTCATTAATCCAATTATTATCAAAAGCATATTTCATAAAAAATGCTACACCGAGAAATAGCGCAACTGCTCCAATCCAGTTCAACCATTTCCCGCCAATTAACATCTCCCATTCGGTACGAGTTCGTGATTTGCGCTTTGTTTCTTTTTTCTTCTTCACAGGCTCAGCAACTGGCACTGTGAAATAGACGGCTTGTTTCTCTCCCAGTTCACCTACGCTTTCCTCTGTAGATTGGATGCTGGATTCATTTACAATTTCCATTTCATTCGATCTATTTTCACCTTGTTGAACCAGAGAAACACCCTTTTTATCCGGCAAATTATGCTCTTTCTTTTCCAAGTCAAGGAGCCGACTTTTAAAGTCTAATAATTGTTGTTCTAACAAACCAATTTTCTGTTTCAGTTCGTTGTTGATTTTATAAAAACGATAGAAAAGAATAAAAATAACAACAAAAACAAAGAAAATAAACATGCTTTTCGCTGCACCTCCTTTTTGAATTGTACTATGTTTCATTGTAAAATCTGTAACAAGTCTGAATTTGTGAGGCAACTGTAATCTGCTAGAAATATAGAGATTAATTTTCACCTAATTTGTATTCTTTTTGTAATCCTATCAAAATGGAAGCGACCCCCTCTCCTAAGGAGAGGGGGCTGTAGTAGAAACCATCAAAAAAAGATGATGACCCTACTTCAAAAGCTTCATCATCTTTCTAACTTCTGTGATGAAACTTTTACAGGACTCGATTTTCTTTCTATCATTGCCGTTCTTAAAAATTGCTAGAGCCATTTCCGCTTGTTCACAAGCACTGTTCATTAGACTTATTCGAGTCCTTTTGTCTAGATTTTCTCGTGTGTCACAAGCTCTTCCATACGTGTTGCTTGCTTGTTCAAATTGTCCGTCCGCTGTCAGTACGTCAGACATAGGAACCTTCCTGCAAACACTGTCCAAATTGCTTCTGATGGAATCATATATGAATTATAGAAAATGATCAACAGTCATTTACTCTTAAAAAATTATTTTATTTTTGAGCAATAGGAGAAACTTTACGAGCAGCTAACCAAGTACCTATTTGTATAAAACCAAGGCAAAGCAGCATCGGTTTTAGAGATGTGATATGTGGGCTTTTCGAAATGATGATTAAGAAAATACATAAGCTGATCAAACGTCCAAAATTTAAAACCAATTCTTTGGTAACAACATATTCTACTCTCAGTTCAACTGCTTCTTTATGTTCCCCAATCACATCATATGTGATGGAAGTCAGCGGAGCGTAATAAAAAGGATAGAACAAATATAGACCTACCCCGTAAATCATCACAGTCCATATGTTCCAATAGATGAGAAAAGGGATAATCAATAGCCCCATCATGATGGTTGCTATTAGCATTGCATGAATGCGCCATGCAGGTCTAAGATATCTTCCAAGCAATAAATAAGAAATAAGAGATACGACCGAGGCTGCTGTATAATAACTACCAAGCGTTAACTCGTTTTTGGTAATAAAATAAACCAGCAAACCTGTAAGAAACAAAAAAATACCTTCTCTTAGACCTTGGAACAAAGTTGCTAATTGTACCCAAAACCAATTTGATTTTGGTTTAAAGGAAATAGCAATTACTTTTCCCAGTTGAAAACTGCCTTCTGATTTACGTAATTTAAGCCAAAAACTTACAATGACAGATAGAACAAATATCCCTAATGATATCCCAAATATAATACGATAACCTAAGAAATGATTTACTTTTGTAATGATAAAACCCGATATTAATGGTGCAACCATCCCTGACAAAGAGGTAATAAATCCACTAATTCCATTCATGACATCGCGATTATCTCGTTCTGAAATCTCAAAGTACAAGACATTATAAGACATCCAGAAGAAACCATTTCCCAATCCCAGAAAAAAACCGAGCAGAACAACATAATCCACTGCTTTTGTATCTAGAATTAAAACAGTCAGATAAAACAATGCTTGAAGAGCAACCCCAATTCGAATGGAGATAACCCTATCTACTTTTTTGGTAATCCACCCAGCTAAAATGAATGTTAGAGCGATCGCGAAATAATTGGCGAAATTATACAAACCAATCTGAAATAGACTTTGATTAATTTTCCACAAAAACACGTTTACAAAAGCATTGGATAATGAAAAAGAAAAAGCATGTAATCCACTGACACTCAGTAAGACCCATGCCTCACGATTTAATTTCTTTAAAAAGTTCATAGTGCCTCACCAAGATATAGTCTATCCAAGCAGCTGTGAATTATGTTTCTGAATCTGGTCTTCGAAATTGTAAAAAGACCAGAGCAAGCAGAAACCCTGCAAGTACAGATATAAAATAAACACCAGTGAGTGGATAATCGATGATGAGATTCAATATGGTTAAAACAAGAACTGCCAGTCCGAACTGAGGATGAATAGCTTTGCGTATAAAAAGATATAAGTAGACCCCAAAAATACCATAAACTGCACCTAGTGAACCAAAATAAATACCTTCCATACCAGTTATGTATATAATTACAAAGGATATCATTCCTGACAACACATAAATCAAAAGAAAAAATAGTCGTCCCAATAACCATTCTAATTGCGGACCTAAAATATATAAGAAAAAACAACCTAATAAATAGGAAAATACACTAGTATGTAAAAAGATAGCAGTTAATACTCTCCACCAATCGCCTTCTTGAATTCTCCATCCTTCTACTGCACCGTATTGGACAACAAGCGCTCCCTCAGACAAGGTCCCACTTTGAAACAACAGCATCAAGTAGCATATGGTATGAACAATCATCAAACTTGTTATTACTGGAAAGAAACGTGGGAATTGCTTTAGAGGGATATGTGTGTGTCCAAACAAATGTTAAACCTTCTTTCTAGGGATTCACCTCTGCTATAGGTTGTCCCATCTTTAATGATGTACATTCTTGAATCGAGGGTAACCAACTTATTGCATTTTCTTCAAAAAGTAGGATAACAGTTGATCCAAACTCAAAACGACCCAACTCTTCCCCTTTTTTCATTTGTATTGACTCTACATAAACTTTTTTATTTTGTTGGTGTCTCCCACCAGTATTTGTAGAAATCTGATCATCAAAAGATACTTTTATACTCCCAACATTTGTAGCACCTACTTTTACCAGTGCAACTGTTCCAGCATTACCTTCTATGTATGAAATAACCCGTTCATTTTGTACAAATAATCCAGGAAACAAACGAACTCCTGATTCATTTACAGGATACAAATTACCTGGTATATAAGAAAGTGAACTTATTTGTCCTGCTATCGGGCTGTGTATACGATGATAATCACGAGGGCTTAAATAGATCGTAGCAAATTGTCCATTGAGAAAAAACTTCGCATCGTCAATATTTGCCAGTAAGTCATTGACATGATAAGAGATACCTTTAGCTTGTATCAATGTTCCTTCATCTATTTTGCCAATCTGTGTTATAACACCATCAACAGGGCTTACAACAAGATTGGGATTTGGGTCAATTGGTCTTGCTTCATCATGAAGTTCTCTTACAAAAAAATCGAGTAAGTTATCAAATTGACCAACCTGTTTTTTCACTGGATTAAGATCTATCTGAAACTTTTTAATGTAAAAAGGAATAAAATGACGACTAAATGGTTTTTTTGCTATATTTCCAACCAATCTTGATAAAACATTTTTTGGGGTTATTTTCCAAAAAAACCGAAGAACAGGGTCTTTCATTAGATACCTCCACTTCTAAACGATTAAAAGGAAAAAAACGGATGGAAAGAAAAACGACTACTTGGGCACAATACCTTCTAGGAGGTGATCGAATGAATAACAAATACAAAACCGATCCTGCTCACTTACGTAAGCAAAATGCTCAAAGCCAAAAAGCTGGTGCTGCTGGACAGTTTCAGAATGAATTTGCTTCTGAATCTGCTACCAACGCTCAGCAAGTGAGAGCTCAAAACGCTCAAAGCCGTAACGCTGGGACTGCTGCTGCTCGTTCCGCTGCTGGTGCTGCTGGACAGTTTCAGAATGAATTTGCTTCTGAATCTGCTACCAACGCACAACAGGTGAGAGCTCAAAACGCTCAAAGCCGTAACGCTGGGACTGCTGCTGCTCGTTCCGCTGCTGGTGCTGCTGGACAGTTTCAGAATGAGTTCGCTTCTGAATCTGCTACCAACACACAACAGGTGAGAGCTCAAAACGCTCAAAGCCGTAATGCTGGGACTGCTGCTGCTCGTTCCGCTGCTGGTGCTGCTGGACAGTTTCAGAATGAGTTCGCTTCTGAATCTGCTACCAACGTACAAAAAGTGAGAGCTCAAAACGCTCAATCTCAAAACAAGAAGAACCAAAACACTTCTAAGTAAGATTAGATTAGAAAATCCCAATTTCCATGAAGTTGGGATTTTCTACTTTTCCATGTTACAGTGTACCACAAAATAATGAAACTCTGTAGGCATGAGAAGTGGGAATATTTTAAAGTTACTTTCGGTTTCTTACTAAATATCGTATCGCTCGATTCGTATTGACAGACCGTATGAATTCGCGATCAATTTTTTTACCTGTATAAAGTAATAAATAACGAATTTGTTCTGGATTCAAATTTGGGTTTACTTGCAGCATCAGTGCAATTGTGCCTGAAACATGCGGAACTGCCATAGATGTGCCGCTCATCTCTTTTGTGGTTTGCCCTAACCATGCAGATGGAATTTTTTCTCCAGGAGCTGCGATATCAACACCTTTTCCCCGATTACCAAATGCGGATAAACGATTGTTTGGTCCTACTGATGTTACTGCTATTGTCTCAGGAAATCGAGCCGGAAAATCAATCGAATTTTTTAACCCTTGATTTCCAGTTGCTGCTACCATCACAATCTTTCTGCGATGTGCGATCATGATTGCTTTCTTTAATGATTCGCTGACCATCTCCATCCCGAAACTCATGTTGATGATATGCATCTTTTTCTCGATACACCAATTAATCGCACTTAATAGATCAGATAAATTGGCACTGCCGTTTTTATTGAATGCCTTGACAGCATAAACGCTTGCCCATGGAGCTACTCCAATCAAGCCTGCATTACGAGATCTACCAGCTATTATTCCAGCAACATGAGTCCCATGGCCATTGTAATCCATCGGAGGGAAACTTCTTGCTAAAACATTGATACCGCCTTTGTAGTTTCGGTAGATAGCTGGATGACTTGGATCTATTCCTGTATCGATGACAGCAATACGAATGCCTTGACCTTTTACTTTTGTCCAAACCATAGGTGCACCTATACGCTCTACTCCCCAAGGAAAAGAAGGCTTTACAGCATAAGTAGATCCATGGAAGGAAGGTTCCGTGATATTTACTCGAATATCTGGTTCTGCATGCTCTACATATGGATGATTATCTACCCATAAACGATGATTGACGGACTCTCCGATCACCATTCCCAAATGAGGAAGATATTCAATGGGTATAATACCTCGATTTTTTAACTCCTTGGAACATCTTGCAAAGTTCGTGCCATCTTTCAAATAAAAAATCCTTCTATTTCTAATATTCTGAGGGTTCTCATTGTCTGGTTCCATTTCCTTTCCCCCTCACTCTTAAGCTGAACGGAGAATAGTCTATAAAACCTCATTCTCCAAGGATGGTGAAAAAATGAGCAATGATTATTTTGAGGAATTAGCAAAATTAGCAAGTGATTTGTCTAAAAGAACAAGTCAGTTAGATGAAATGATGCAAGCCCTATACAATGTCAATCTATCTATCGGTGACCAAGATAAATTGATGAAGCTTATCAATCACATGGCGAAATTTAATAAACAAAAACCAAATGAATCAAAGCCATCGAATGCAACTTCGCCTCCCAGTCCAACTACATCAACCCCTGCTATAAACGAACAAAAAGGTGATTTCATGTATGATTTGTTTAATTCACCTGCTATGATGTCGATCATAAAAGAACACTATGGCAAGAAAAAAAAGAAGTGAGCTTGTTAACTTAAGATATGGGAAGGCAATCTTGGGGGTATATGTAGTCACCTAAAAAAAGTGCCCTTTTTGTACAAAAAGAAAAAACGCCTATTAAAATTTAGGCGTTTTTTACTATTTCTCTGGTTTCCATTGATTTGCCGTACAACCAATTAGTGAAAAATCGACATCACGTCCTACCTCTTTCACATGTGGATAAAATTGCACTACACAAGCTAATGGATGAGTTACTGTTGATTCATCTATAAAAAATAGTACGAGTTCTCCTTCATCTTCTTCATACGTAAGATATAAAATTTGGTAGTCAATTTTTCCTTCTCGCTCATCTTCAATCGTAAAAATCGTTTCTTGACTGATTAAAAATTTTTCTTGATCTAATTCAACCGAATCTTCTTCTTCTATTTCAAACCTATGTATATCTTCTTGTAATGCAATTTTACTTAGCACACCATAGACAGCTAATTGTTCTTGTTCTGGTTTTAACATCCCCATTACAAGTTGTTTACTCTTCTCTTTTTTTTGTTGTATGAGGACTTCCAAATCCGAGAAAAACATTTCTCGGGTGGAAGTTTGAAAATTAACATTGCTGCCATGTGAGAACACCTTCATATTCAATCACTCTTCCTGCTTTGCCATATTGTCGAAGCATGTATCAACGTGATTATATCGAGGAGTTTTTTTCAAAGCAAGTAAATGAGCAGTGATAGATATCACTGCTCATTATCACCAAATATTTAGCTTTTTAAATGAGAGGAACTTAGAAAGCGCCACCACCAAGTTGTTGCTCAGCAATAGCTACAAGACGTTTGGTGATTTCTCCTCCTACAGAACCGTTCGCACGAGAAGTTTCATCAGCACCAAGTTGCACACCAAATTCTTGAGCGATTTCAAATTTCATTTGATCAAGAGCCTGTTGAGCGCCTTGTACTAACAATTGGTTACTGTTGCTACCACGATTAGAAGCCATTTTCTTTCACCTCCTCTCCGTTGGGTGTACTGTTATAATGCTTCTTCTTGGACTAGATCATTCATAAAAAAAGCAAAAACAAATGTTATTTGCTGGAAAGAAAAAAGTGCTGTACACCTTATTGGTGTACAGCACTTTTTAGCTTATTTGTTTTTGCTGCATTTCTTTATGTTGTTGTCGAAGTTTTTTCATCTCTTGATGAAGATCGTACTGTTCTAAAAACTCATGTCGTTCCTTTGCAAGTAAGTATTCTTCCATTAATAAATCTATCTGTTTTTCAAGTGCTCTAAGCTCTTCCCTCATGTCTTACCTAGCACCTCTATTCATCTAGATATATAAAAAAGAATTAACTTGTCACATGTGTATCTACCCTTTTATCTGCATAGATAAACCATGAAATTTAAAATAGAAAAAGTTTTTATTTAGTATGAATAAAAAACTTTTTTTGATAGAATGATAATAAATTTATTTAGAGGTAAAAAAGGTGGGAAAATTCATGTCAGCTAACACACCTCACATACCATCCTTTTTAAAACAGTTTCGATCAATGAAATTCGATTTATTGTTACAAGATCTCCCGAAACTTAGTAAAGATCAATTAGAGGTATTAAAAAAAGAAATTGAAATTCTCCTTGAACAGAAAAAATAACCAGCACCTCAGGAAGAGGAGCTGGTTTTTTGCAGTGCTTGAAATAACTGTCTGGATAAAACAGATGACCGAAAAAATCGATACATACGCAAAGCATGCACTGCAGAAAATAATTGTGTTCCTGATTGTATTCGTTGTTCTTCATCGATTCGGATATAATCATTTTTCTCTAACAATGAAAGTAACTGCTTCGTCGAATAATCTTCACTGTAGGTTTCAAATAAATTTTCAAAATGAGCCTTCTCAATATATCCTTTTGCGTTCCATTGCTTTCTTAAATCGATATCTAACTGGGGATAAATTAATAACCCCCATAAAATAACGATAGCTGCTTGTGCTTCTTCTGGCCATTTTTTATGTAGAGGTTCATCGATTCGCGATGTTAGTGTGGAGCGAATTTGATTAAGAGATAACACATATAGCACTCCTTTTATTTCGTATACCTCTATCCATTGTCCAATATATTCTGTTTCATACTACTAACCACATATTTTTGTTCAAAGGAAAATTAATGCCAAGATTTATGTGATCTTCATCCACTGCAACTAAGCTTGAAGTATGTTCTAAAGTCGCATGTCAATCCGGCTTTACTATATTTACTATCTTAATAGTGGAAAAGTTTCCGTCATTTCTGTTATATTGTTAAGTAATAAAAATGTGAACATTGAAAGGAGTTTCTATATGTTGCTCGACCCAAAAAAGGGGAAATATTCCAATGAAGAAAATGAGAAAATAATACAACTTGTTAATGAAGGCCTAAAAAACGGGGAAAGAGAAAGAGATACCATAAAATTAATAGCCAACACGTTAAATCGAGGTTATGCCGGCATTATGTCACATGTAAGAAAATTACGTACCGAGCAGCCAGATCGTTTTGAGACCGTAGACCAACATTATAAAGACAATGCAGCACGTCTTAATAGTTGGACAGAATCAGAAGAAGAAATAGTGATAGACACTGTTAATACCCACTTAAATGAAGGAAAATCACTCTCTACAGCAATCTCTTCATTGGAAGAAAAATTATCCCGTACCCAAGGAGCTATTTATCAACGTATCTATACCCTTCGTCGAAAGCAACCTGAACGTTTCGAGCATCTTCCAGCAGAAAGACCACGTAAAAAAAGAAAGCTTCCTGAATGGCAAACGAACCGTCCTGTTATCCGAAATTTGGATCGTACTGAGGTTATCCCAGAACCAAGCTTATCGCCTATTTGGACCAACTCAAATCATGACTCTCCGTCGCCAAACGAAGAGACAATGATATACCAAGCTTTTGAAACTCGATATGGTAAATTAACCAGAGAAGCCAAAGAAAAATTAGCTCAGTTGATGCGCCAATACGGTTGTACACGTGTATCCATCTCGTTGCTGACGTTAAATGATAATAAAGCGTTTTCAAGTATCATCGCTAATTTTTTAGAAGAGTGTCTAAACAGAGACATAAGGTAGTGAAATTCCTATATTGATTTTCATTGAATTATTTATAAGAAGAATAATATTTCCCTTTTTGTTATACCAAAGCATAACATGAATATTTTTTAAACTATAAATATTATATGAAAGCAGAAATATTAGTATTATTCATTATAAATCCATAGAAATTACAAAGGAGGGCGATTACTTTCGCGTCGTCCTTTTCATTCTTCATTTCGGGCAAAGTTGCAAATAATAAATAGTCTTTCCCGATCGAATGACGTCTTGCTCCCATTGAGAAGATAACTGCTTATCGTACAAGGAATTAGCTGCATAATCTTGTATTTCTTTGATGATTTCCCAATTCGCCTTTTCTATTTGTTGCAAAGTAAATTCATATAGGCCACTATGATCTGTCTTAAAAATCAAATCCCCGTCTGGAGCTAAAAGCTCTCTATACGTGGAAAAAAAACGATGATAGGTCATTTGCCTACTTTTTCGAATAGGCTCTTCAAATGGTGTACAAAATTGAATATGAAAACGATTTACTTCTCCTTTTGAAAAGATCAGATTCAGTTGTTCGACATCCATCCAGATATAGGATAAATTATTTTGTTGAAATCTCCCGGTGCTAGCTCTCATCAATTCAAATGCATTTCTCTCAATTCCAATCCAATTTATATAAGGAAACTTAGTGGCAGCTTGTCTAATAAACTTCCCTCGTCCGGTCCCCAGATCTACATGTAATGAGGATTGCGGATTAGGAAATAAATCTCGGATCTTTATTTGGGAATTTATTCTCCTTGCTTGCCCCTTCGTTATCACCATTGGCTCACGAAAGATGTTGTGTTTTCCACTCATAAAAATTACCCCTCTACGAAAAAAAGACCCTAAATAGGAGCCTTTTTTTCTGTTTTCTTTATTTAAAAAGCAAGATCATCTTGCTTCTATTGATTTGTCAAGAGGGACACGGGCTCCCTGACAAAATCCGAAGGATTATGCCTGAATCTTGCGATTCACTTGACGTTGTATCTACCCACGTAGATTACAACAACACCTGTCGAAAACAGATGCTTTTTTTTTGGGTTTTTTTTATTTTACTTGAGACAGAAAGGAAAGGAACCGGAAGGAAAATTACTTATCCAACACGAACCTAGCAAATCCTGCACTACCAAAAAAAGCAACCAAGAAGGCAAAGACGGCGACGATGATGGTAGTCCATCCTCGGCGTATCTCACTCTTCATCCTCTCGATATTTGCTTCTTTCTCCCTGATCTCCACTTCGTTCTTCTTGATATCAGATTCGGCCTTGCGAGTATCCGCATCTGCCTTCTTGATGTCAGCTTCAGCCTTGCGAATCTCTACGTCGGCCTTCTCGATATCCTTCTCAGCTTTCTTGATATCAGATTCGGTCTTCTTGATATCAAGTTCAGCTTTGCGGATGTCGACCAAAATCTTCACAATGTCGGCATAGGCCTTGGTTTGCAGCCAGTCTTCCTTGGGAACCTCCGCACTGATCAGATGCTGCTCGGCCTTTTGCACCATAGCCAGAGCAAGCTGAGGAATCTCGTCCGTCTGCAATCCGTCGTACTTGTTGAGCAACTCGGCAACAGAAGCCTTGAACTCTTCAAGTGACTGCTCGATATTTCCCGTTCTCGCCAGGATTGGGGAAATTTGAGTTTGCAACAGATTGTTGACAGAAGCCTCATTTGGGATACCGTCGAGCTTCGCGGATTGCAGTTGAAGCAGAGCTGTCAACTGCGCACGCAAGTCAGCAAGAACAGCGTTGGGAGTTCCTGGAGGACTTGGAGATCGGATAGAGCCCATCTCAAGATCAACTTGGTTGTTTGCATTGCTGGACATGTTGTTGGTTTGGTGGTTGAATTCGAGTTGTTGGATAGTTGTGTGTGTGGTGTGTATGTTTCGGAGGTACAACATCACTATAACATTAGATAAAAAAATATTCAATATATAAATTAAACTATGATGATTGCAAATTTTATGTTTATAATAATAATAGAGAATTATATTCATGAACAAAAATGACACTTCTACGAGATCGACTGAAAGAAGATGATGCCATGTCCTATTCTCATCAAATAAAACTAAAGAATGGTAAACTACAACTCTATGCAAATCCATCAATCCAATCCACGCTTTCTCCCAATGTATACCAAATAGCAAACAATCAACTACAAATACCCAATCAACTATTTTTTTCTTTAACACCCGACGTTCACGTAAATGGTGAAACTTGCATTGGAACTACTGCCGTTTGGAATTTGCAGGATGGGTTTATAAGCCCTTCCATTGTCGGTACAGACATCGGTTGCGGTATCCGAGTACATGTCACACCTCTACACAAAAAAGATATAGCAGATATTCGAATACGACAAAAAATAGTTCGCTACATAGAAAAATTCATTCCACTCACGGATCAAATTCCATCCCACTATC
Source organism: Shimazuella alba (assembly GCF_009831235.1). GTDB lineage: Bacteria > Bacillota > Bacilli > Thermoactinomycetales > Thermoactinomycetaceae > Shimazuella > Shimazuella alba. The sequence goes on from NZ_WUUL01000007.1 coordinate 105,505, forward strand.
GGTCTCTAGATTTAAGCGACATTATAAAAAATGGTCTATATGCATTGGCTCCCAAATTTTTAACCAATCGGAGTTTTACTCATGTAGAAGCATCATCTTTCAAGCTAAATATTGATAATTTGGCAGACATTCATCCTCAAAGCTGGATCAAAGCAAAACATCAACTAGGTACATTGGGAAGTGGAAATCATTTTATTGAATTGCAAACTGTCACGATTCCAGATGACAAAAAAGAATTAGCAGCAGCATGGGGATTGTTTGAAGGTCAAGTGATTTTTCTCATCCATTCTGGTTCACGCGGTTGGGGTAAATCACTAGAATCTCACTACACACAAGACTTTGCTGCCGCGATGAAAAAAAGAAAGCTCTCCAGTGGGAAACGTTCTTTGCTCTACTTACCAATCTCCTATCCAGAGGCAAAAAAATATTTTCATTTGATGGCAAGTGCAATGAACTATGCGTTGGTAAATCGACAACTTATCGCTTTTGGCGTAGAAAATGCGTTGAAGCAAATTTATGGTAGTGAGATGAAAAGTACACTGCTTTATGATTTGATGCACAATTACGCATTAGTAGAAGAATATCAAAATAAGCAATATCTTGTTCATCGGAAAGGGACGACAAAAGCACTTCCTGCAAATCATCAGAATAATCCAGCTGCCTATCGGAGTACAGGTCATCCTGCTCTTATCCCTGGTTCAATGGGAACTCCATCCTACATTATGGTTGGAGAAAAAGAGGCAGAAAAAAATTTTTATTCCATTTGCCATGGTGCAGGGCGTATTTTTTCTTCTCATGAAAAAACAGAATCAACAAACATGCAAGAAAAAAACAACACCTTATCTTTAAACGAAAAAGAGTTTGTCGTTCTAAATCAATGGACAAAAGAACGAATTCAGGAAGAATCTCCATCTACTTACAAAGAAGTGGACCAAGTAATTGATACCATTGTAGGAGCAAAACTAGCCTCTGTTGTCGCAAAATGCAAGCCTATGGCAGTGATAAAAGCTAGATAAAAAGCAAAAAAGGCGGTGACACCGTGACCAAAAAAAAGGAAGGGCCCTCCAAATGGGATATGAAATGGAAAAGACCTAGAAAAACAAAAACGAATTGGAAAATACCTAAGAGTGTCTGGATTATTGTTGGACTTTTAATTCTTTTTACTGGTGTAACACTTACAACGAATTATACAAACGAAAAAACAGCACAACCAAAACCAGACACAAAAAAGCAACCACAAAAAAAGGAGACAACTACCACCACTGTAACCCAGAAACAATCCTCTGCACCAGTGCTGGCATACCGAAAAGACCAACCATCTAAAGAAAAACAATCTGAAAAACCAAAGCAAAATCATAACAAATCGAATAACACCGAAACAAATACACAAACCAATACTTCTAAAGAAAACCCGCCAAAAAGCGAACCCAAAGTGAAAACGGTTTATGTCTATCGAGATCGCCCTACGAATAATCAAGAAAATTCGAAATCAACAACTCCAAAAAAGACAACTCCCAAGACTACAACACCACCAAAACCGACAACTCCTAAAAAAACAACACCAAAGCGATCTTCTCCTTCGCCTACGAAACCTAAAGTAACACCGATCGATAAAAGAAATGTCCTTAACAATGGCGGATTTGAAACTAGTCGTTTAGATTATTGGGACAGCTGGTCTCCTGATGGACAAGGAGTTGTCCATGCTGTAGTGAAGGATTACCCAGCTAGTGGAAAGTACCACTTAGTTCATTGGCATAACCGTGACTACAAACAAATGAGTTACCAACGTCTATATAATTTACCAAATGGAACTTACACGCTAAAAGGTATGGTACGCAGCAGCAAAGGGCAGGCTGACCTGAAACTAGGTGTAAAGGATTTTGACAACTCAACCAATGGCGAAGAAAAATACGTACTGTTAAATTCAAAGTCTGATCCGAGTAAATGGAAAGAATTTCGTGTAGACAATGTCGTGGTAAAAGGCGGAGAAGCGATCGTCTTCACATACTCTGTCGCCATGGCTGAGCAGTGGGCTGTTTTTGATAATATTAGTTTCTATCGTGTGAAGTAAAATAACACTATCTAGTAAAATGATCTTTTATAATTTTAAGGTCATTTTATTTTTTTATTAAAAAATATTATTTATAAAATACATATTTTATGGACAATTCAGTATAATTTTGTTATTCTTAATAAAGATATATGTATTTATTTCGACAAAATTTTGGATAATTTATGGCAAGGCATTACTATCCTTTTCGAAAGGTGGATTCCATTTGGGTACTCCTGGTTTTATTACTGGACTACAGACTGCGTTGACACAGTTAGCTAATTGGATGCTAATCTTAGTTCCTGCTATCATCGTTATCACTTTTGTTATAGGTGGTATCGCACTAGCGAAAGCAGAAGATGGTACAGAGACAAAGGCTGTAAAAGACCGAATGGCAAGAGCTATCATTGGAGCAGCTATTGCTGGTACTGCCACTTGGGTAGGTCAATGGGTAGTACAGCTTTTCAACATCAATACAGGTGGTTAACTTACCATCCTATCCTGATTTTCAAAGGAGGGTAATATGTCACCTATTTATTTAGTTAATTTCTTCGATATATTCACCAATCCTGTCAAGTTCATCACTGATCTAATCGGAGAAGTGGTTAAAAGTATAGTAGAAGGTATACTCAATGCTCTTTGGCAAGCGATGGTCTTACCTTTGGTAAAGGCGTTCATCATTGATCCTTCTAATCCTGAAAAACCACTTGGACTGGATCTTTCCACTCTTTTTATCAGTTTTCAATATACTGCCTTTGGTTTACTCATGGTTCTTTTTATGATCCGAATCCTAAAGAGTCTACGAGATAATCTTACGGATGAAGATGAGCCAAATTACCCAGAATTATTAGGTTCCTTTATTGTTAGTTGCGGACTAATTTTTGCGACACCATATATCATCAACAACTTCCTAATTCCTGCTAATACTGGGATTATAAACCTTATTAGTAGTACAAGTATTGGTGCTGCTGATATGGGCGTTATTACCAAAGCCAAATTTTCTGATGTTATCAACTTTTCCGGAGACATCAATGTCTGGGTTCAGATCATTATAGAGATCGTTTTATTTGTTGTGTTCATTCTCCTTACATTTGCTGGAGCTCTCCGTTATGTTGAACTCATTTTGCTCTATTTCCTCGGTCCATTTTTTGCAACTAGTTATATCAATCGCAGTAACCTATACCCCACTTATTGGACAGAATGCTTTGCTGTTATCTTCACCCAAAGCTTACAGTTTTTCCTCTTAAAACTAGCAATCGCCCTTATTCCTAGTGGAGATGTCCTGTCTGCGACTGGAATCGTGCGTATTGTACTGATGACGGCAGTTGTGATTGTGGGAGTACGTGGTCCACAAATACTAAGACAATATATTCGTGGTGCTGGGATTAGTAGTCTGGCAAGCAAAGCAGGCAAAATGATGATGTATCGCGGCATGAGCAAAGGTGGTTCACCAAGCAAATAAATAATGCAGGTGATGAAATGCGATTTACAATTCCTCGAAATGTAAAAAAAGGGCAAAGTTTCATGGGTCTAGAGTTAGTCGGTTGGATTTGGATGGCAGTGACTCTTCCCATCTGCATCTTGATTGGATGGGGTGTTTTTCTAATAACTGCGAGCATCATTGGGAGTATTGTTTTAGGAGCAAGCTTAACGGGAATTTTTTATTTTCTGTTCACAGTGGATGAAAAAACAGGAACCATGAACTTAGGTTTTCTCCTAGATATTTTTTCTTGGTATCAATCGCAAAAAATCCACTTATTCTGGGGGGAGACATCTCATGGTAAAATCGATACGCTCTTGGTTCGGGTTAACCTCCAAAGACGAGAAAGAGAATGAACTTGCAAAGCAATTTCCTATTTTTGATATACAAAAGTTCTTCCTGCAAACGTCAAATGGTCATTTCAAAATGGTTTTAAAAGTTACCGATACGATTAATTCTGAATTACTTTCTGACGACGAAGTTATCAAAGCTGTGGAAGCAATTCAATCTTGCTTAAATGCACTGAGCCTCCATCAAGCCATGCAAATACTGATATCCTCCGAACAAATTGATATTGAACAATACTTTGCTTATTTGGATCAAAAAGCAGAACTCGCCGCAGCTGATGATAATTTATTTTTAATGGAGCGTATCAAAGGAAAACGAAACTTTCTAAAAAATCACGCCCAAAATGCCCGCAATGTACATAATTTCTATGTTGTCCTCTCTACAAATACAAAAAATCCTGAAGATGCTTGTGATGAATTATACGATACTGCTTTGGCACTAATCGAGTACTTGGAAACCGGTGGAATGGGTATGATCCCTGCCGATGAAGAAGAAATCAAAAAAGTTTGTTATGAAAAATTAAACCCAAAAAGCTCCATTACAGAGCCCTATACGGAAAATAGCAGCTTGTCTAGCCTTCTCCCCCCAGCAATGGAAGACCATGGTGGAAAAACGATTGAAATGGACGATGTTTATCACAGCTTCTATACGTTCTCTCATTTTCCTGAAGAAGTAGGACCTGCTTGGTTGAAGCGTGTCATAGAAGTCAAAGCAAATGTAGACATCAGTATTCTCTTACGTCCCGCTGAAAAATCACAATTTGTCAAATCCACTAATAGAAAACTGATCGAGCTGGAAAGCAAACTGGTCGGAAAACTTCCTCCTATGTACCAACAAAAATATGAAAAACAAAAAGAAAGTTTAGAAAAACTAATGGAAGAAATCCAGTCCGATACTGAAAATCTGTTTGATGTATCGTTTATCTTATGCCTCAAAGAAGAGAGCTTGGACGATCTAAAATCAGCAGAAAAAAGATTGCAAACTGCGATTGCATCAAGCCGCTTCCGCTCCAAAAAGATCTTGTTTCAAGGTAATCAGATGGTATGGTATCTCCTTCCAATCTGTTACAGCCATGAAGACCTAGATAAACAAATAAGCTGGCCGATGCAATCTACTTTGGTATCTTCGATTCTTCCGTTTAACTCTTCTGATCTCAACTATAGTGAAGGTGTGTTAAAAGGAATGAATGGCAGAACCGAAGGTCCAGTCATTTATGACCGATATAACAATAGTTACTTCAATAATCCAAATGAAGTCGTATTTGGTGAGTCTGGTTCAGGAAAAAGTTATTACTTACGTTTGGATATGCTCCGACAAGTAACGACTGGGACAAGTAATCGCATTTTTGTGATCGACCCAGAAAGAGAATATTTTCTGCCTGATGCCAATCGAATTATTTTTCGCTTAGGGTCAGAATTCACTACCAACCCCTTTCACATCCGATCAACAGTTGTAGATTCGGATAGTAACGATGATGGCAGTCATGATATGGAACAATACCTACGCCGAAAAATAGCGGAGATGATGAGTTTTTTTGCTTGGATATGTCCCAATCTATCTGCTATTGAAAAAGGATACCTATCAGAAGGAATCCAAAGGGCTTATGAACAAAAGGGTTTGGCCTTAGGAACCAATATCAATCGCCTACCTTCTACCTTTCCAACATTAGAAGATTTGGTTCATATCATGGAAGAAAACGAAGAAACACATAACATGATCGCCGCCCTTAAACCTTATGTATTTGGCCCGTACTCCAGCATGTTCAACGGACAAACCAATTGGGATATGAAAAAGAAAGTCACCATTTTAGATATCCACGAGCTGAGCGATGAAGTAAAACGTCCTCTGATGGATTTACTATTAAAAGATATTTGGGAAGAAATTAAAATTAGCCGAGAAGAGAAAAAAGGATTATATGTAGATGAAGCTTGGTTACTCGCAGATGAAGATAACCAGCAAACGATGAAATTTCTACGGGAAATCGCCAAACGTGTGCGGAAATACGGTGGGTTTTTGACAACTGCCACACAGAACGTAGATGACTTTCTTACTATCGGTAAATATGGAACTGCTATTTTTAACAATGCCTTCATCAAAACTTTTATGAAAATGTCTGAGAAAGACATTGAAGAATTATCTCGATTTATGTCTTTTTCAGAAAAAGAATTAAAAATTCTTGGAAAGAAAAAAGAACAGGGTCATTGTATACATGTTGCTGCTGGTAAACGAATTGAAATGAAAGTCAAATCTTCACCTGATGAACGGAAAGTATTGGGGCTAGAAGAGACGAAAAAGGTAACCAAGCGACAATTAATCGAGCAAAAATTGGGGATTTCTCCTACTTAAACCGTAAAAAAAGCAGGTGAATGCCTGTGGCAGTAATGTCCAGAATTATGAAGATGATCAGTGCGTTGGTGGGCGGTAATATTCTTCTACTATTGTTTATTCCGCTTATATTTATCCTTATCATCGCAGGAATTGTAGGTTCTGTAATTGGTGCGATATTGCGATTTTTCGGTATCATCCCAGATATCCCAAGTGTCCCTGATGATATTGAAGAGCAGATTCTGAATGCACCTGGAATGACTGCACTTAACCTACCACTTCCTTATGTAGCAACCTATCGATTAGCAGAGACTCAGACAAATGTCCCATGGACACTTTTGGCTGCTATGCACAAAGCAACAACCGATTGTGGAAGAAATATGCATGAGGAGGAAACAGTTACCAGTGGCTCCTCCGAAAAACGAAAACCTAATCCCATCGGGCAATTTCATTTTAAACAAACTTTTTGGGCAGGCGAAAAATGGAAACATGATAAATATGGGAGAATTACTACTACCAATTTTGATTTAACAAATTTAGCAAAAATCCAAGAAGGATCTGGATGGGGAAAAGATATCGATGAAGATAAAAAAGCAGACCCAGAGGATGCTGATGATGCAATCATTAGCTTAGCTTTCTTCCTCCAGAGCAAAGGAGCAAAAAAAGGAGCCACTGATCAAGACCTCATCCAAGCAGTTACTGCTTTCCAAGACGATGAAGTCTTTGTACAGCAAGTAATGACCTATTATTACCAATTATTAGCAGATCCCCTTTTACAAGAGAAAGCCAAACCAGATGATATTTTCCCAGCTCCTGCATCAGACACACCCGAAGGATTTACAGCAACAAAAGGCCCCTTGCAATGGCCATCTTCTTCCCGTGAAATAACCAAACCTTATGGATACCATAATGGAACCTACAATCTAGGCATAGACTTTACCTCCCCTTCTCTACAAGGGGTACCTGCTGTTGCCTCTGCTAATGGCAAGGTATTATTCGTAGGATCAAAACAAGGTTATAACCAAGCTGTAGTCATCGACGCAGGACATGGAATCACACTCATTTACTCAAATCTTCAAAGCGTAAGCGTCAAGACCAATGACATTATCCAAGCAGGCGGGCAAGTGGGAATTATCGATTCTAACGGATTTCACTTTGAAATCAGATTACACAATGCACCTGTTGATCCAATGCCATACCTTGAACAAGGATTGCAGCCAATTATCAAACCTCCATCAAATAAAACAACCCCTGTTGAAGATTCATCCTAATCCTTGAAGGAGGGTGAAAATGGAAAGTAACAGCAGTAGCGGATCATCTGCTGCATCCAATGAATCTCTCATGATTACATTGTTTTGGTTCTTTCTGCAATTTGCATTACTTATCGTTTTATTGATTCCTTGCATCTTAGCCCTCATATTGATCATTGTCGGAAAAATATACAATTGGAAACCATGGTGGTTAATGGTAACAGGGGCTATATTTACCTGCATTATGGCTTTATTCGGATATATAACACAGTATATCGATATTGTGGTTACGTATTGGAATATGAGCAAAACAATTTTAAACAATTTTGCTCTATCTCTCCCTCGTTTGGACTACCCTTGGGCAAGTTCACTAGACGTGATCTGGAACTATATTCCTACCGCTACTTTACTTGCCATACCAGCCTCTTTAGGCATGGGAACCTTGTTAGGCGGGATTGGTTTATGGCTTATTATCCATCGCCCTGAACTCATACGCCTACCTATCAATATCAAAAAAGGACACAAGGAAGAAAAAGTGACATTTCCAAAAGGGGTTAAACTACCACAGCTGGATCATGGGGTAGCGCTTGGAGTCGATAAAAAGGGCAAACCTGTTCTTGTGACAGATGAAGAATTAAATATGCATGCCCTAGTCTTAGGTGCGACAGGGGCTGGAAAAACAAATACGTTAATGGTCATCCTCGAAAGTGCAATACGAAGAGAAAAACCGGTTATCTTTGTCGATGGAAAAGGTGATCCTGGACTGGTTACAGATTTAGAAAAGCTAGCATTAAAATACGATCGACCTTTTCAAGCATTCTCATATGGAGGAAAGTTGCATTACAACCCATTGAAACACGGAAACGAAACAGAACTGAAAGATAAGCTCATCGCAGCAGAAGAATGGACAGAAGCTTATTACAAACGTGCGGCAGAACGCTATCTTCAATTAGTCTTTCGAGTGATCAAACTAAGAAATGTACCCCCTGATTTGGTAAATGTACAAAAATTATTGGAGACTAAAACACTTTTAAAATGGGTTAAAAAAGTTCGATTGAATAAAGAAGAAGAAGAGGAAATCAAGGATTATGTTAATGGTCTTGATGCCGGGCATAAAAGCGCAATCGATGGCTTAAAAGACCGTTTGGCCTTGATGACGGAGAGCAATGTAGGACCGTTGTTTAAGGATGACGGTAAAGCACTGGACCTATTGGAAGCAGTGTTGGATAAACGGGTTGTCATCATGTCTCTGTCTGGGTTGAGTTACTCTTCTTTTACACCTGCACTCGGTGCTATGATCGTGGAGGACCTAAAATCGGTAGCAGCTGCGATTACGGAAAGAGGCAGAGATGATCACATCTATGTTGTTTTGGATGAGTTTAATCTCTTTGCAGGAGAACAAGTAGTCAATATGATCAACAAAAGTAGATCAGCCGGCTTTTGCTGCCTGATCGCGACTCAAGAACTAGCTGATCTTGCTATCGCAGGAGGAGATGAACTAGTCGATCAAGTCATCGGAAATACCAATGTCAAAATTGTACACCGGCAAGACGTGCCAGATTCCGCGGAATATATGGCAGGCGTGGTTGGTACACACATCGTCTATCGTAAATCGCTAAATACGGAAGAAACCATCATTGGTAAAAGACCTACTGGTGTAGGCAATGTTTCCGATGAAGAAGTATACGTCGTCCATCCTAATACGTTAAAAACCCTAGGCCGCGGACAGGCTGTTGTTATTCGTAAGATACCAGATTTATTAATTGATCTAACTCAAGTTCAGGCAGCACCTAAATGAACCGATCATTCGTTTCGGTTCTTTTTTATGTAAAAAATTCATAACACCTGCCTAATCCCTGATACTATTTACAGAAGTATATACTTGAAAGAAGTATATACTTCTGTTATATTTATTTTATGGATAGAACGAGTTTAATTAAAGGACATTTAGAAATGTGTGTGTTGTCTATTTTGACTAAGAAGAAAAGCTATGGTTATGAAATTATGAAAGAGTTAGAAACACATAACTTAAAACTGAAGGGAGTAGGAAGCATTTATCCCATCTTGACCAAATTAAAAGATCATGAATGGGTGAATACTCATCGCGAAATGACTGAAAATGGGAAAATCAGGGTTTATTATGAAATCAATGAAAATGGGGAGCTGTATCTTAAGAAAAAAATCAATGAGTGGTTGGATTTACAAAAGGATATAAAATCTCTGTTGCAGAGTAGTTTGAAAGGAGAGCATTTGGAATGAATGTAGAATTGAGTTTTGCTGAAAAACAATTTTTAAATGAGGTTTTGGAAGAATTAAAGCATTATCAAATTAGTTCAAAGGTTACAAAGGAGATTAAACAGCAGCTTTTAGAACATATTCAAGAATCTCGTGAACATGGTCAAGATAGTTTAACCGAATTAGGGGATAAAACGACATTTGTCAAAGACTTTTTAGAGATGAATGGAGTGGACCTTCATTCTCAAATAAAGCAGATCCGTAAATCTAAGAAGAGTACAGGAATTTTAGTTGTAATCGGATTTACTACTCTAATCATTACCTACCTTCTCTCCCAGTTAATCTTATCTATGTTTTTGACAGAATCATTCAATCCACTACATACAAATAATTCGTTTCAATATAATATCTTTTATCGAATTTCGGATAATTCATGGTGGAATTCTTTGCTAGTAATTACTAGCATTGTTACTTCTTTAATTGTATCTGTGTGTGTAAGCTGCTTTGTACGAAATAAAACAAACAGGTGATCAGAACGATGAAATTACGAGTAACAACAGGTAAAATCATAATTATTTTATTATGTACTTCTTTGTTGGCGAATCTTCCAATCACCCAAGCTTTTGCAAAACAAAATAATTATCAGACAATAGACAACTATGTGAAAGCATTTCTAGCAGAACATCGAATTCCAGGAGCCTCTATTGCCATTCTTCATAATAATAAAGTTTTTTATTCGAAAGAATGGGGTGTAACAGGATCAAAGAAAAGGGTAACTTCTAGAACTCCCTTTTTGATAGGTTCTATTAGTAAATCATTAACAGGTTTAGCCATCATGAAATTAGTGGAAGAAAAAAAGATTCATCTAAAAGATCCAGTACAAAAGTATATCCCATGGTTTACGCTTAAAAATCAACAAACAGCCTCACAAATAACCATAAAAAATTTACTCTCCCATACAAGCGGAATTAGCGGTTATTCAGGTTTTGCGGTAGCAGATCAAGGTTCAAAGGATATCCATGCGATAAAGAATACCACGAAAAGCCTTTCAAATATTGAACTTACTGCATCTCCTGGGGCAAAATATCAATACAGTGATGCCAATTACTTAATTCTAGGTGCACTCATTGAACAAGTTACAAAACAAACATTTGCTGACTACATGGAACAGAATGTATTTTTACCGTTAGGTATGAATGATGCCATTGCTGACAATGATACAGCAAATAAAAAAGGATATTCTTCCGGCTACCAGTCCTTGTTTGGAATTCCCAAAAAAAGTACAGTGTTATATGACAATGGAGGAGCTCCATATGGGTATATCGCAGCAAGTGCAAATGATATGGTTCAATATTTAAAGTTTGTCACCAAACAACACTCTGGAAAAATTTTAAAGAGTGAAAATATAGATTTGTTATTTTCTCCTCTTGTTCAAAAGGATAAGGATGAATACTATAGCTTTGGATGGAGAATAACAAAACCAAATTCTTATGAGAAAATGATATGGCATGCCGGTTCAACCCCTGATTCACGATCGGAAATTTTTTTCTTACCTAAAAGTGGTTGGAGTGCGGTTATTTTAACAAATAAAAACAATGAACTAGAAGCAATGGAACTTACCCATTTAAAAAACAGTATTATAAATATTTTAAATGAGGAGAAACCAGTTGACACATCTGATGATATTTCTTTTGTGCTTCTCATCTCAATAGGGATATCAGGTGTGTTTTTGGGGATTTTTATATATCTGATAGTAAAGATTAAGAAAGGAAAAAGGATTCATATAAGGAGAATTTGGTGGATCTCTAGTTTCATTTTTTCCGTATTCTCCATAGCTCTTATTCCATTGCTGATCTTTTATTTAGAATTGCCTTGGCGTTCGATAAAATTATTTGCGTCTGACCTTGCGTTACTAGTCACATGGGTAGTTATTCTTTCAGGATCTAACAGCTTGTTATCCCTCTATATATCGTTTAAACAATACACTGTAAAAAACAAAGCAGCATCCTTAAATTAAAATTTCTATGAACTATTACAATAGGAAAACAAAGTTCGAATGAGTGATTCTAAAACGCAAATCTCGACACTGGTTTATTCTGAAAGTAAAAAGTCTATCCAATTTAAGTTGGATAGACTTTCTTTTATCTCTATTCACAGGGATTGTGATCTTTTTCATTCTTTGGGAGCGCCCTTTGGTCTTACTGGGATACTCGCATTGATAATCGTGGTCCGTTCTTTTGACTGAGGAACAACCGTAACTTGTCCAACGACATCATACCCAAAATCATCACAAAGCTCGATTAATCTCGATTGAAATAGCTTTAATTTCTTTTCATCAATATCCGATCTTTGATAGCTAAGGACAAGAGATAAGCGGTCATCGGCTGTCACTGCTGTTGGTTCTTCTCTCTCCTTGTTGAACATATTGAACAAAGTCAATGCTGTTTCACCTCGTTTTCATTTCACGCGATGTGAAACAATCGTTTAATCCGTGAAATAAGTGTACCTTCTTCTAATTCGAGAAAAGGCACATCCTCTCCAGAGAGCCTACGAGCAATATTGGAAAACGCTTTACCTGCATACGATTTTCCGTCTAAGATGACAGGTTCACCTGTGTTAGATGACCGAATTATTCTCCTATCTTCTGGAACAATACCTAATAAATTAATTGCCAAATGGTTTTTTACACGATCTACACTAAGCATATCTCCGTCTTTCACCATCTCTGGTTGAACACGGTTGACTACAAGATCAATATGATCTAAGTTTGCTGATTCCAAAAGTCCTATAACACGATCAGAATCTCTAACGGAGGGAATCTCTGGATTAACCACGAGAATCGCTCGATCAGCCGCTGCAATCGCGTTGCGAAATCCACCTTCTATACCAGCCGGAGAATCAATAAGAATAAAGTCGAATTCTTTTCGTAACTCATTTACTACTTGCTTTACTTGTACTGGTGAAACCTCTTCTTTGTACCTTGTTTGGGCTGCTGGAAGTAAAGCTAAATCAGGATATTCTTTGTGGCGAACTAGTGATTGTCTCAGCTTACTGACACCTTCGATCACATCCACAATATCATAGACAATCCGATTTTCTAACCCTAACATTAGATCAAGTTTGCGCAAACCAATATCTGTATCAACAAGACATACACGATGTCCCAATTGGGCTAAACCAAGACCTACAGAAGCAACTGTAGTAGATTTACCCACTCCCCCTTTCCCACTTGTGATGGTAATGGCTACTGATCGCTGGCTCATCAACATACTCCTTTCTGGAGAAGTCAGTTATTTTTTCGTTTTATATCAAATTGGATTAAAACCGACACAATACTCGTCCAGAAGGTGTAATTTCATTTTTCCTAAATTCGACAAATATTGGTCATTTCCTTCAAAAAATGGTAAAATTAGTAATATCTTTTCTGGCAATTTCCACACTGCCTATCTTCTTCTCCTACTTGATGGGCACAATATGGGCATAAATAAATCAATAAAGCAGAAGGCTCTGATGATGGTGAATTACTTGTAGGATAAAAGTTATCCGAATATAGAAGTTTATCACTCTTAACTTTTTCGATGTCGACATCTAATAATTTTATCTCATTTTGAATATATTGTAATCTCTCTAATCCACTTTTCAAATCTTTGTTGACACGAATATCCTGTTCTTTTTCCCATTGCAAGAAAGCAATCCAACCGATTTCCTCTGCAATACGATCAGCTTCTCTTTTCTTTTCTTTCCGCTTGTAATTCAATTTGCTCAATTCAATCATTCGTTTAGAGGCTTGACCCGTTTCAGCTACACTCTTCCCTATTTTATTGCGTAAATCCTCAAATAAATTCACTTACATCCCCCGCTTTTTAGCACTTAGCCTATATTTTATATAAAAGGTGCATTCGTTCTTCGTGTCAAGCTTTTTAACTATTTTTTAGTAAAGCTCTGTTTCAAATAGCAAGATGTCAGCTGGTAAAACATTTCCATATAAGTCGTACCAGCATCTATCCAACTATTAAACATATATTACTTCAATTCTATTTCCTTTTTTGTCTTCCCAAATCGTTTGGAACTTTTACCTCTTTGGAAACAGATCTCGCTAAAATGTGGGATACTTGGAATAACAACTGCTCGACTTGTTCCTCAGCTTGCATGTACTTTCCTATCAATGGATGTTCTCTTAATTTTACTTGATATTCATCCATTTGTTCCTTCGCTTCGTGATAATTTGGATGAAAAATACCAAATCGTTTGGTTTCCTCAAAGTCTTCCTTTACTTTTTCAAATGACTTTATGATCATCTGTGCTTCTGCATTTGCATAAAGTTCTTTTTTTAATTGCAAGTAACGTTTTACTTCTTCTGAATCATTTATCTGATTACCCAATAATTGGGCTGCTTCGATCAATTCATTCATATCAAGCGTACTCATCTTACGTCCCTCCATCTTTTTTATTGTAACACAAAGTGCCCCCCTGTTTCGCTCAGGAGGGCCATGTGCAAGGAAGGGGGAAGCTATAAAAACTGCTTCCCCTACTATTTATGATAAGAAGGGAAAAAATATCCCATGAAAACAATAGTAAGTTAGATTTTCCAGTACATAATAAAAGGAAATGAGGATCATTAGGTATTTTCAGCTCTTTTGGATAATATTTCTTATTAATGTGAGCTAACTGGTAAAACAAGAGGTGTAAATCAAATACGAAGGAAAATTATTAAAAGACGAAGAGATAAACATTATCCTGTGTTATAATTTATTTTGATACTTACTTTTAGGAGGTTGTCCATCATTGGATAGTGACCATGACCTGGTTAGTCTCATTTTACAAATAGCACTAGTAATTTTCCTTGTTTTACTAAACGGTTTTTTTGTAGCATCCGAATTTGCAATGGTGAGAGTTCGATCAACTCGCATTGCTCAACTAACCGAAGAAGGAAACTTCCGTGCGAAGATAGCGCAAAGAGTACTACTCAACCTAGACGCTTACCTATCCGCTACTCAGTTAGGAATTACTTTGGCGTCACTTGGTTTAGGTTGGGTGGGAGAAAGCGTAATAGCTGAGCTTTTAAAGCCAGTTTTACAGAATTTCAACCTTTCAAATAGTGTTTTGCATATTATCTCTAGCATCATCGCCTTTATTGCCATTACTTTTCTGCATATTGTATTAGGAGAAATGGCACCTAAATCTCTTGCGATTCGTAAAGCAGAGGGAACAACCTTACTTGTGGCAAGACCGATGCAAATATTTTTTGTAGTCTTTCAGCCAGTAATCTGGATATTGAATCATTCCGCGAACTTAATCTTAAAATTTTTTGGAGTTCCGTTAGAGCCGGATCACCAGCAGGCACATACCGAAGAAGAGATTCGAATGCTGGTAGAACAGAGTCATAAAAGCGGTATGATTGACAAAACAGAGCTTTCTTTGTTTGATAACATCTTTGAATTTGCCGATCGTGTAGGGCGAGAAGTCATGGTGCCACGAGTAAACATGGTTTGTATTTATGTGGAAGATGATCTAGCGTCTAATATAGAAGTAATAAAAGAGAGTCAGTTTACCCGCTTTCCTTTATGCGGTAAAGATAAAGATGATATTATTGGGATTATTCATATTCGAGATGTATACGAACGAATTATCCAAGCAGAAGATTTTCAGTTATCTCAAATGGTAAGACCAGCAATCTTAGTCCCAGAAACAATGGAGATCAAAGATATTCTCGCTACTTTACAAAAAAATAAAACCGAAATGGCGATTGTAGTAGATGAATATGGTGGTACATCTGGTCTTGTGACTTTAGAAGATATCATCGAAGAAATCGTTGGAGAAATCCAAGATGAGTTTGATGATGAGCGTCCTTTCTTCCAGCAAAAAGGAGTCGAAACATCTATCGATGCCAGATTATTGATCGAAGAAGTAAATGACTACTTCCACACAGATATCGAAGACGATGATAATGACACCATTGGCGGTTGGGTATTCTCTCGTCTCCAAGAAGTGCCCAAAGTCGGGAAAGTCGTAGAGTACGATGGTTTAACCTTCACCGTTCAAGAGATGGATCACAACAGTGTTACACGATTAGCGGTCGTGAGGAAAATAGTCCCCGAAGAAGACCCCCTTACAAACGAAACAAATAAATTAGAAGTGAACCCTCATTAAAGCCGTTTGATATTCCCAAACGGCTTTTTTCACATCGAAACAAGAATTACTTTTCTATGCTATTAAATATAGTTTGAATATTTGTAATTTAAAACAAGGAAATATCCATAATGACATGGAAATAAGAGACTCTTACTCACGTATTTTAAGTTTTATAGATTATATAGAGATCTAAAAATCATGTAACTCCGGCCCCTCGCAAGTGATTTATAATAAAACGTAAATACTGAAGTCTTTAGTTGAGGAGAAAATATATGATGGAAAGTAAATTGCTACTAGTAGATGATGAAGTAGGATTACTCGATATGTTGACCTTTATCTTAAGAAAAGATGGGTTTAAACAAATATCTTATGCGGGAACAGCCTCAGAGGCACTCGATTATGTACAAAAAATGACCTTTGATCTTATCATTTTAGATATCATGTTGCCTGACATGGATGGTTTTGAATTATGTCGTCGTCTTCGAGAAATAACAAACATACCAATCCTATTTTTAACAGCCCGAACAATGGATATGGATAAAATCATGGGTTTGACTATTGGCGGAGATGATTATATTACGAAACCATTTAACCCTTTGGAAGTTGTCGCTAGAATTAAAGCACAATTACGTCGTCAGAGCTTATCTGTCCAGAAAAAAACCGACAAAGAGGTATACAATTTCGGGTCATTTCAATTATATAAACGTGAGGGAAAGCTGGTTGTAAATGGGAAAGAAATGAGCTGTCCAGCCAAAGAATTTGATCTCTTGTGCTTTCTTTGTGAAAACCCTAATCAAATTTTTAGTATTTCCTATCTCTATGAACGAATATGGGGTTTGGCAAGCATGGGCGACGAAAACACCGTCATGGTCCATATTAGGAGACTGCGTCAAAAAATTGAAAAAAACCCTAATGATCCAAAACGAATCATTACTATTAGAGGAATGGGGTATAAGCTCATTGTTTCAAAGGGGACGGCATAATGAATTTAGAGAAGAGATTGACATTACACTATATTATAGTTGTCGTTGTGGTCATGTTGTTCTCATATGGTATATCTTCTTTCATTATTATACTGATGTCCGGGTTCGATTTTAATCTCTATGGGATAAAAATTTCATGGTCAAGCTTTTCGGACACTACGATTTTATCAATATTTTTTCTTACTTTTCCTGCTTTTTTCTTGGGGATTTCCTTTCTATACGGACGTAAGATGAGTTCTCCTGTCTTTTATTACCTGAATTGGATTGATCAATTATCCCAAGGAAATTACAATGTTCCTGAAACCTCGAAAGCAAGAAACATCCAAATTCCAGGTCTATTTGATGAATTAAGCACAAAAATAGAAAAACTAACCAATAGATTGAAAGAGAACGAGCTCGAACGAAAAAAACTGGAGAAGACGCGCAGAGACTGGACTTCTGGGGTTACACATGACTTAAAGACCCCCCTGTCTTATATCCAAGGATACTCAACAATGCTATTGTCTGATGAACATCAATGGACGTTTGAAGAGAAGAAAAAGTTTATAACCATCATACAAGAAAAAGCGAATCATATGAATCACTTAATAGACGACTTAAATGATGCTTTTCGTTTTGAGAGCAATACCATACAACGCAGGATAAAGCAACTGGATGTTGTTTCACTCGTAAAAAAAATCGTGAAAGATGTAAGTAAACAACCTGCTGCTCGATCTAAACAATTTCGATTCGTATCGGACGAAGAAACAATCTTTTACAGACTTGATGAGAAATTGATTAAAAGATCTCTAGTTAACTTACTCATGAACGCAATTCTTCACAACCCACCTAATACGAACATTACCGTCACTGTCCAAATGAATACGATGTTGAGCATAACGATATCAGATAATGGTAACGGGATGAACGATGAAGAAAAAAATAACATATTCCAGCGTTATTATCGTGGAATTTCTACTTCAGCACCAATTGGCGGAACAGGTCTAGGCATGGCAATAGCAAAGCAATTTATCACAGCTCATCAAGGTACCATTCATGTTCAAAGTTCACTTGGAAAAGGGACCACTATTGTGATCCATCTTCCGAAACAAGATGACTAACAATCCTGTTATCGTACAAAAGTTATGCATTTTGACCAACAAAAAAGAACACCGTACCAAGTACAAATAATAGTATAATCCATTTCAATATCGTCTTTAAATTTGGCATTGAACCATCTCGTATTATTTTAAAGCCAAGTGGGACAAAAGCAACACAAAGACCTAATACAGCGACTAAAGTGTCCCAACTTGTTCCTTTAAGAACACCTAAGCTATGTATCCCCATTATACCTAATGCAATAGAGTAAGGTAGACTGAGTGTCCCAGAGAGATAAGCACCGATCGCAAGGACAAACCATCCCACCATACCAGAAAAAAGAATGGTAGCAACAACGTAAAATCCCTGATAGTTATAAGGATAAGACGCACGTATAACCTCAGTGGCTAGCTCTAATCCTTGAAAGTGAACAAGCCAGTAAGCAAGATTATCAACACCAGCGTGGTACATACGGCATAGTAGTCCAAAGATTCCTAGTATACCACCCCACAAAGCCCAACTTGGTTTTTTTATTCCAATCAATCTTACAAGAGCGAGAATACTTGGCACCAAAAGTATAACACCAGCGGTAAACAAACCGTAGGATATGGCCATAAGGGTTGGTTGTTCTTTAAAAGCTACAAGTTGACTAGGATAGTAGAAGTAGTATTCGATTCTGAGTAATTCACCAATTAATATAAGAAGTGGTCCAAATATCAGTGAAAATCCTCCCATCCACCGACCTGGAAACCAAAACTTGTCATTACTCTGTTCTTTTATATGTTCATTCATACATATTCTCCTTTTTTATATTTTTTTACACCTCCATTCCTATAATGGTCTTCCAAGATGAATAAACGAAAAACAGCTACTGAACAGAACCATAATTTTACCTGAATAGAACCTAAACTTTTGTGAGACAAGAGTTGAACATTTATAAAGTACAATGGTTTAACATTCAATGAGGATGAAGACCTTCTTAAACATGAAACAAATGAATGAAAGATGAATCATCAATGAAAAGCCGTTTGAAAGAATCAAACGACTTTTTTATTACGACTTTAGCCACCAATTGTTCACAACATGGGTGGTCATGATTTCTATTGCGAAATGCTAACAATGAGTAAAACGAATTTCACCATCTATTTCCTCCATCACTTTCCTCGGGGCATTACTATCCCTTGATTATTTATTCATTGTTATTATTGAACAATTGAAAAATAATACATTCCATCTTCGATGCTTGAGTTGGTTTTTTCATTAAATATTTATCGAGATAATAGTTTTTGGGCCTAGTGCAGCAAGGGAAGAAAATCGAAGTCATAAAATGTGCTAGAAATTTTATGACTATGGGTTAAGAGTATTATCTATTTTAGTTATTTGTATAAACATATTAAATCTAGACATACCACTATATTTTCTATATCGTTATAGTAATTACAATATTTGTGAAATATTTGATATGGAGGAGATTAGAAATGAATACATGGATCATTATCCTTCCATTTGTTTTTTGCGTAATCATCATGGTTGCTATCATTTTGTCTATTGGAAGAAGACACAATGTACATCATTTAGAGCAAAGGTTAAACCATATGGAGCATTTGCTGCGTCTGATTGCAGAGAAAATGGAAATAGAATTGGACAAAATCTCTCCTAAAGATAGAGAGATCGTAAAATTGGCTGAACAAGGGAAAAAAATAGCAGCTATTAAACGAGCAAGATATATATATGGATTTGGATTAAAAGAAGCAAAAGAATATGTGGAGAAATTAGAAAGAATGGTACACCGTTAAAAAGCGGCTTCCATCAGTCCAAACAACAGACGGATGGCAGGTTGAACAAAGTAGCGGTTGTATGAACTCTACCAAAACTATATGGACTGAATTTAAATCAACGAGGAAGCTCACCTGAAGATATTCTTCTAGTGTTTGCCTCCCTTGCTTTCCTTCGTGATGACAACGTCCTTCCAATTCGGACAGTTGAAATTTACTATGGAAGCCTCAACGACCAGATCCACGATCTTATTGGCCCCAGGAGTTCCCAGATCCATTACCTCTCCGTTCTGGAGGTTGAGAAGGATCTGATCGCTGTCAAACGCCACTCCCTCGAACAGGACAGTAGTATCCTGATCATTGATCGTTGCACGTACCTTAGCAGTAGACACGTCTACGCCTTTGTTCAACATAGTTTCATTTCGTGACCATTTTATATCTATGAAAAAATTTCTATAAATGTATTAACCGACCAATTCGATCATCTAAAAGATCAGTTATCATAGTAATCGAAGGAGCTTAACGAAACCCCATATAATGGTTTCAGATCATACAAAAAAAGAGGGTTAACCCCATAGCCATCAAGCTAAGAGAAATTGAATAAAGTTATACTCAAATAAGGAGTATGGCATTCGAGGAATAAGAGGGTACACACCATCGGACGAGAGCAGCTATCGTCTCACTACTCCTGTTAAAAGTGACATAAGAACACTTTTAAAATTATCAAAAAAAAGGTATAGTAATGTATAAGAAAAGCCGAAATCTCTTCCCAAGAAAGGGAAACCTGATGGCAATGAGCAGCGAGCCCACCTCTCCGGATCGCTTCTCCGTCGACGCAACCGGATTGCTCATGCTGGTGACAACGACCACATGTGTGGAATTTCGCGGACGCAGTACTCCCTCTGGTTACGGTGTGAAGGAGTACATGACCGACGATCACATCGTGACGGTTGACGAGCAGGGTAACCGGTTCATGGCGAACCCCAAGTCGCTGAACGGCAGTAGCCGACTCCGGGCCGGAACTTCCTATGGTTTCGTGGTGAGGTTTTTCAGCAACGAGAACTCTCCCGGAGATCGCTACAGGAAGTGTTTCACTCTCGGAGTCTGGCTCTCGTTCGATGAACAGGGATACCTCGTCATCGCGGGAACCAACCAGAGGGTCACGCTTCACGAGTAACTCAACTGAGTGCCTCTCGTTCCTCTTCTTGTCGAAAGAGGTTCTGGCTCTGCTCCATTCTGTACATTACATGCAGGGTGGAGCAGGCAATTTCCGAATCGATGCCACCCCCTACATGAAAATTGGTCGCTTGAAAAGCATACCAAATAAGCCTAGATAAGGCTTGTTCTTAAAAACTATGCTACTTCGCAGTGGATAGGCTATACTCATAAACAACACCCAATATGTCAAAGATCGTCTTTTTCTTGTATCGATGAGATTTTCGCCCATTTTTCTTTAGCTGGTGAAAGAGGCGAAGAAGGATCTTTGCATATGCTTGGGTGTTTTTCTGTATAGCCTGATGGAATAAAGGGAAATAGGTTTGAATGATATAAAAAGCCTTATACTCGCTTACCTCCATACGACTTTTGCGTAGCAAAATCTCTCTCATCTGAAACAAAGTGGAAAAACAAATGAGGATGGCAATAAGCTGCCCATACAGGTGACATTCCAACCTTTCCCGTTTCACATTCTTGCATCGGTCGATCTGAAAAAAGGATTTCCATGTTTTGAATACGATCTCAATCTGCCAACGCAGGGAATAGAGATGGTGAATATGTTCTTTTGGGACAATCTCCCAAGCAATATTGGTGATATAGACATTGATCCCAGTTAACTGTTTTCTTTTATCTGAAAGCTCCTTTCCTTTTTTCTGCTCTTTAAAATCCTGATTTTTTCTTCTCTTTTTCACTTGTACATCTGTGAGTCGGTACAAATTAGCACGAGCAGGTAGTTTTTTTTACCCAATAAAAGCATCTCGAATCTCTGTAGTTTCTCCTGGTTTCATTTGATTCATTTTTTTCTTCCAGATCCAGTAAGAGATACTCTGTTTTTTTCTTGATTGCTCCATTTCCATGGAATTCGGGTGCCGGATTCTTTTGATAGATCCGGTTTTTGAGTGGTAAACGAGATAGATGGAAGGCTGTCTGTTGATCAATCTGCTTTAGGTTATCCAGCGAAAAGTAACCCAAATCTCGTATGCACAAGTCCCTTGGTTGAAGAGTGGGGAAACAAACAGGGTTAAAGAGCCTGTCATTTCCTTTTCCGGCCCCCATATCCACATTCAAAAACTGTCCACTATGTAAGTCGTATTCCAATTGGATTTTTACCCCAGCCGCATGACTACTTCCTCCTGAACCTGGGTAATGATCAGCCAAGGAATCTGGCAACTGAAAGGAGGTCGAATCGAGGATGCGAATTCGAGTAAAAACATCTTGATATTTGGTTGGGAGGACACAATACGAACCTAGTTCTGCTTTTAGTAATTGTGCAAATAGTCGTCGAAGAAAAGTCACTGCTTGTTCATTCAAACGTTGATTCAATCCTTCTGCACTCATACTAATTCCTGTTGCAGCTTCCAACTCACTGCATAATTGAATCAGAGAAGTACTTGCTAGGTTGTGACTCAACCAAACACATAAGGTCACCAGATCTTGTCCCCGACATTTGCTTTTTCGTCTTACAAATTCGGTAGCCCTTGCCAACTGTTCGATTTCTTTAGGTGAAAAATATTTCTGCAATACCTGTGAAAACAAATGAAGTTCTTCTTTGGTGGATACATTCACAGAAAACACGCCATCCTTTCTTTTCATTCCTAAAGAAAGAATAGCGTGTTATTTTCGTTTTGAGTAACTATTTTGTTATTAGCTTGATGGGCATGGGGTTAACCCTCTTTTTTGTTTTCATTCCCTATGTTTATGGGAATTTCTAGCTCCACGAAAATGGCAGAGCTATCTTTTTCGTTGCTCCATTCAGTTGGGCTCTGTAAAACAATATTCATTAGCAGCTCCCCTTTTTATCATTTTACAACACTCATATTATATCATTTATTCTAAATATTAACATCTATAAAATTTGATACTTTTTTGTCATCGCTCGTAACGTGACCTCCCCTGTTCTCGATCAGTAGATTTCATGAGAGTCCCCTCTATGCCAGCCTTTATTATATTAAAATACGATTTATAGCTTTCTAATCCTTATCTTTTTTGTATAAAGGAGCAATTCTATCAATGCGATTTGTCCAGATCCAACCGGAATAATCAGCTGGAAGGCGTTTTATATCATCAGGTGTATCAAAGCCACTGGAAAAATCACTGCCATCTCCTCCAACCACAATAACTCTTGTATTTGCTTGATCCATTCGATTTAAAAATTTATTTGGCCAACCCCATAACCAAGGTCCTATCTTTTCAGGAATATGTAATTGAGTGTTATGACATGCTTGTGGCATATATCCCGTCCATCCTACTGCAATATAGGGAATCAAACAACTCTTCATCGTCGCTTTGGACATCACTCGCATATCCGGTAATTTTTCTTTCAAAGCAGCGATTGGTTCATCTCCACCATAAACCGTCAACTGACTTTGACGTTCTAGCGATAACTTAGCCAAATGATACGCCAATAACTCTCCTTCTTTGGGATCACTGCTCTTTATATCTATTAAGAAAGGTTTATTCGGAAAATGATCCAACACTTCCGTTAGTGATGGCATCAATCCAATCCCTTTTCCACGAAAGGGGTACGTTTTCCCATTATCAGCAGTATAACCATAGCCAATATCTACTTTCTTTAACTCAGCCATTGTGTAATCTTTTGTCACTCCTTGGACATTGGTACGGCAGTCTAATGTCCAATCATGAAAGATAGCAAACTGTCTATCTTTGGTCTCGTGCACATCAAATTCTACGACATCAGCCCCATTTTGAAAGGCAACTTCCATCGATGCTAACGTATTTTCCAGATAAGGATGTTCCGGTTTATAAATTCGTTCAGCTGTACAGGTATCGTTCTGAATATTTTCCATCGAAAAAGTTTGTCCAAGCCCACGATGTGCTAATAGTTTAGGAGTTTCACTTATTGGTTTGCTAAACATGGAAGTGTTATTAAGGTAAATAAAAGCAAGTAGAACTATAATCACAAGAAACGTTTTGCTTTTTGCAATTTTTTTCAATCTCATCATTCTATTCCCTCCCATACGATGTCTAACTGTTGTTGGATCATCTCCATCATTTTTTCTTTGTCTACATCCGAAGACCAATTGATAATGGTATGAAAAAATATACCTACGAGTATGGCTGCCACCTTATCGCTTTCCCATCGTTTGGGGAAAGAAGCATTGTTTTTCTCTTTTTCTATTAATGTGCTTAGTGTTTCTTGAAATCTCTTTATATTGGTTGACCCTGTTTCCGATCTAATCGCTGATCGCATTGTCTCTTCTAAAGTAAAGCGTAATAGATCAAAATGTTTCAGATAGATTTGTAGCAAGTCATGAAAAATATGGCTGATACGATCTCGTAAGGTGCCTTCTTGGTGTTTATGTACAATTTCATTCAACAGATCCATATAAGTGTCTGTGACATGTAACAAGATGTGTTCTTTTTTCGGAAAATAATTAAAAAATGTTCCTTTGGCTATCCCGCAGGCTATCGTTATCTCTTCCACTGTCACGTTTTCATAGCCTTTTTGTTTGAACAGCTTAATCGCATGTTTCATAATTGCTTCTTTTGTTTGCTTTTTCTTGGTTTCTCTTAGCAAAGTCCATCACCACCAAAAAATGACTGCAGTCATAATTGACCAAAGTCATTTTATCGTTAGTTAAAAAATTTTTCAAGTGCCTACAGCCACTTATAATTTGAAATTGTATGCTTTGGGAATAACCAGCAAGCAAAATACCAGGAAAATATATTTACTGGTATGAAATCTTTATATGAATAGATAGCTACGAAATGGTTGGACAAATCCACCCGAGGTCACCCCATGATACGTTTAAAATGCCGGTGCAAATGACTCTGATCACGAAATCAAGTGATACGGCAATCTCAACAGATTCTCCTCTGAGCAAAAACTTTTGAGCAACACGACTCTTTCTGCGATCACATACTGATGAGTGGTCAATTGCACAATACTCTCATCGTGAAGTCAAATATACTTACCAAAAATGACTACTTCCTAAAAGATAATCCCAATTCTTCTACCGAAACCGATCAAAACCATGATATTATTTGCAGAGAAATCGGGATACCAACCCGTGGTAGTTTCCACGGCTACAACACTGTTTAAGGGACAGCAGAAAAAATACAAAATGAGCAAATGCTACCTCCCTCATGTCCAGTAAGCTAAAACAAAAACAGACCACGAATTAGCATTTTCCGGTGAAGAGAGCTTCCATTTGTTTTCTCAGGTATAAAAAATATCACTCTCTTTGGAAGTTGAACAATTAACAAGTAGACTGAATTTATCAGATTAACGAGCAAGTATTGGGGACAGTCTAGTAACTCCCCAGCGAACCTTCCTTGGTACACATCAAGAAGATTATAGTGATTTGTTATATTTGATTTGTATTTTATGATCAGGTTTATAAATAAAAGGGAAAACTTAGCATTCATTAGTAAGGGGGTACGTGGGATGAACTCAATGGTATTACTTATTGAGGACGATCAAGAAATCGGCTCATGGGTCAGTGAGTTTTTAACCGAACAAGGATATGATGTAGTTTGGTTGAAATCTGGGCAAAAGATCATGGAGTATATAGAGCCTGCTAATATTATTATCCTTGATATCATGCTTCCTGGGTTAGATGGATTTACAGTCGGACAGCGCCTCAAACAAAAATACCCAGAAAAGCCAATCATGATGCTGACAGCTAGAACTTCCATCGAAGATAAACTACAAGGTCTTTCATTTGCAGATGACTACTTGACAAAACCATTCCATCCTGATGAACTCCATGCGCGAATTCAAATTTTACTCCGGCGTACCGGTGCTGTATCTACAGATGTCATAGAATTGGGGCACTTGCGCATCGATCGAAAAGTCAATCGGATTATGAATTCAGTAACAAATACTGAGATTGTACTGACAGGTAAACAGTTTCACATCTTTATGTTTCTCTTGGACCATGCGAATCAAATATTGACCAAAAGGCAGATTTATGAAGCGGTATGGGAAGATCCCTATATAAAAGGAGACCGAACCCTTATGGTACACATTCGCCATTTGCGAGAAAAAGTAGAGATTGATCCTAGTCAGCCGCAAATTATCAAGACCATTCGCGGCATCGGATATCGGTTGCTTACATGAAATATCGAAAGTCACTTGTCACCAAATATGTATTCCTTATCCTTACATCCTTACTCATGTGGCCCATTTTGCCCGCCATCTACTATTCACCTGACCTTTTGGTAAAACAAGGTTCGATTTATGACGCAGAAGAATTAGAAAAAATGTGGAAACAAGCAGCTAAGCAACTTCTCTCAGTAAATGACTCTACAGTCAATGAAAAGCTAGAGAAGATACAAGCACATTATCCAAAAGCAAAGCTTTTTTGGGTCGATCAATTGGGAAAAACTCATGGAATCAATGGGTATGTAACAGATATGCCCAGTCATTGGACACCCACGAACTTAATTCACTATATAGATAGGAAAAAGCAGCAAGGGATCTACACGGTGACAGCTACTATTGGCAAAAGCGATCGAGAAGGCTTTATGGTATTCCAAATACCAAATACCTTTACCACACTAGCATTTGGAACCGAAAATTTCTTGTTAACCATCATCACCTTTATCGCTGGAGTTTCATTAGTAGTCATTTCCTTGTTATTCTTCTTTGGAATTCGAAAAAGATTAGTTCACTTACAAATTGCGATGTCACATACTGGAGAAAATGGAATACCGGATGAGGTCTCCATCCATAACGGCGATGAAATCGGACAATTGGAAAAAGCCTTTAACAGAATGATTAATCAATTGAAAAACAGCAGAGACCGCGAAAAGGAAGAGGAAAACCTTAGAAAACAATGGATCGCAAATGTATCTCACGATTTACGTACACCATTGACCATCATTCGACAGCATGCCCACACGGTTCAGAGGAACCCTTCATCGCCAAAAGCCACAAAATCAATGGAGATCATTAACAATAAAATAAATAATCTTGGAAAATTACTCGAAAACTTGCTTACGTATACATTACTTACTTCTGGAAAACATCCGTTAAAAATAAAAACTATCGATGTTATCGAGGAAGTACGCCATACGATAGCCGAATGGTACCCTATTCTCGAAAAAGAAGATTTTCAAGTCCATGTAAATTTGCCAGACCAAACATTAAACTGGAATGTTGATCCATTATGGTTGCGATGTATATTCGAGAACCTGCTGCAAAACGTTATCCGATATGCCAAATCGGGTCATTATGCGGGCATTGGTTTTGTTGAACGAGATGGTTCCCTATATCTGTTTATCAAAGATAAAGGACAAGGTATGGAGCATATCTCAGAAACGAAAGGAGCAGGTATCGGTCTGTCCATCGTCTCCCTTATGACAAAAGAGATGAACATCGATTGGGAGATATCAAGCTGCTCGAATGGGACGATCCATTATTTAAAAAAGAATTTAAACAAAATTTAAATTTCAAGTCACCTTAAATTTCCATTTTACCTTGTAAAGTGGGGATTAAGGTGATTTTTTATTTTTATAAAGGAAGGGTGTTCGATTAATGAATGTAAAGCAGGACGGACAATCGAGAATGGATCAGATCGTTTATTTCATGATGACATGGTCTGTGCTGTATGGTTTGTTTCACCTCTACTGGTTGCTTGGAGGTGCAGGTTATCCTTTTAGAAATGAAGAAGGGACTCTACTATTTGCATCATTTGTCACCTATCTCCCTGCTACGACTGGAGGTATCGCATTCGTTATGATTTGTCTTCTCGGTTTATTAGTGGGTGTAGATATGAGAAAGCAGAAAACCTTTATTCCAAAATGGTTCATTCTTACCTATTTATGGGGAACTGCTGTTTTATTAATTTTATTCGTTCCAAATACAAACTTGATTGCCGCGATAGCTTATGCCTTTCTGTTCAAATTTTATTTTGATTGGCAGATGCTGAATCAGATCATATGTATCATAGGTGCGCTTACTTTTGGTTTTGCAGCTGTCGTTTTTCAAAGGAAAATGCGAAATGCTTGTGAGTACTGTGGGAGAGCAGAAAATGATGATAAATCATTTTTTCTCATTCGATGGGGCAAATGGATTACCTATACTGCCGTTCTGGCTCCTATACCCTATGCCATTACTCGCTATGCTTGGGCACTAGGCATTAATATTGGGATTGATCAGAAGTTTTTACAAGATTTTTCAAGTCTAAATCCAAATCATCGTATCACGGAGTGAATATTTGGATCTTTATGCATCGCTGGCGGACTTCTCACCCTTGGTTTAGTTCAAAAATGGGGCGAAGTTTTTCCAACTTGGTTTCCATTCATTGGAGGTAAGAGGGTACCAGTTCTATTAGCGGTTATCCCAGCAACTTGTGTAGCCATTGCTGTAACAAGTGCCGGAGTTATCTTTACTTTTTCATTAGTTGCAGTCGAATCTCTTCTATTACCTGCTGGTGATAATATCTTACTGAGCAAGAGCAACATCTGGGGTGCATTTGGGCCGATGCTTCTCTGGATTCCTTGGGGAGTTGCATTAGGATTAGCAACTATCGCTTACTATTATCGTCGGCGTGGTCATTGTAGTCATTGTGTGGGAAGATAAAAATATCATTCATCATTCAAATGATGCTTTTTTACTGATAGACAAGGACATTACAACCACTTCGATTGAACATATAAAAATTATTTTATCAACAAAATATGCTACCAAAGCAGATAGCCCATTATTTTCATTTGAAATTAGGAGATATTACTATGAAAAAAATAATGATATTAATAGCTACTCTTATCGCGTTAATAGGAATTGCCCATATCGCGGTAACTCCTTTGACATTTAAATCATTTCATACTGATGCATTGTGGTTTGGATCTGCGGGCCTTGCATTCATTTTTTTAGCTTTTCTTCACATCATGCTAGTAATAGGAGATCAGAGAACACTACATTTCATTTTTGCATACATCGGTAATGGATTAAGTGTAATTCTTTTCATCTTGTTTTTATCCATTGTATCTAGCCCAAACTTTATTCTCTTAGTTGTTTTGGTAGTGATACAAACCATATTGTTTGTATTGCTTCAACTCAAGACACGAAAAACGAATAAGTGGAAGGCAGTGAAATGAATAAAAAAAGGTAAAAAAGTATCCGGCTATTTTACCGCCAGTTGCCTAGCTAAAAAAACTTCAGATGTCACTGTCAGGTAACTGGAGCCTTCTCATGTTTATAAAAGTGCTTTTCTGCACGGAGGACTCCCCATTTTTTTGTATTCCCACAAAGAAAGTGGGTTTCGAATCTCAGTTCGATCGGCAAAGAAAAGCCTGGATCTTCTACATTAATACATATTAGATACTTATTTTCCTATATAAAATAAAGCTCTTCTATTTTATTCCATATAAAAAAAGAGCTTTTTGTGTTTGATACCACATGTAAATATTATTGATTTTGAGAGTAAAATTTATGGTTTAAGTATGACCTTGATGCAATCATCTGTTTTCGTATCAAAGTATTCATATCCTTTTTCTGCCTGATCCAAAGGTAAAATATGCGTGATTACGTCCCCAATATCAACCTTTCCTTGAGCAACCAAATCATATAGAAAAGGCATATAGTGTATGACCGGAGCCTGCCCAGATCGAATGTTTACATTTCGTTGGAAGATATCACCTAATGGGAAACCGTTATACCTAGCTCCATAAGCTCCTGTGATTTGAATCGTGCCGCCTTTGCGTACAGCTTGACTAGCAATAACAATCGCGCTCATTGCCCCGCCTTGCAATTTTAAGCCAGTAGCGAGATATTCCAGCGGAGTCATCTTTCCATCCTGTCCCACACAATCAAGTACAACTTCTGCTCCGCCTTTTGTGATCTCTCTTAAATACTCTCCTGTGTTTTCGTGTTGCTCAAAATTAACGATTTCTACATTGTTTGTTTTTTTCGCATGTTGCAGTCTATAGTCGATATAGTCAACAGCTATAACTCTCTTTGCCTCTTTAAACCAAGCAAATTTTTGCGCTAATAGTCCTACTGGTCCACATCCTAATACGATGACGGTATCTCCTTCTTTTAGACCGGAATTATCTACTGTCCAGTATGCTGTAGAAGCTGCATCTGACAGTAATACTAACTGTTCATCGTCAACTTCACAGTTTTTTGGAATTTTAAATGGGGTAAAATTGGCATAAGGAACTCGCAGATATTCTGCTTGTCCACCTGGATATCCTCCTGTCAAATCTGAATAACCAAAATAACCCCCCATTTCCCCATTATGATTGGAATTATCACATTGGCTTTCTAACTGATTTTTACAATAAAAGCATTCTCCACAAGCAATATTAAATGGGATAATAACACGATCGCCTTTTTTTACTTTGGTAACTTCTGATCCCACTTCTTCTACAATTCCCATAGGTTCATGTCCGATAATATAGTCTTCAGGAAAATTAGGAACCATGCCGTGAATCAAATGTAGATCTGAACCACATATCGCAGAGGATGTAATTTTCACGATTATATCATCTTTTTTCTCGATTTTTGGATTTGGCACTTCTTTCACTTTTACATCTTTAATCCCTTGAAACGTAACTGCTTTCATCACTCTTCACCTTTCTATTATTGATCGCTATCTATTTGTGCCATCATCCCTAAACGTGAGGTATCTCCAGGGAATAAATCCATTTTGCCAATCATGAATGCTCCTTCAATGGATTTCAGATCTTGTTTATATTGTTCGTTATAGTTATATGGATACAGCCAACCTCTGTTCATCATAAAATTAGAAACTTCCTCATGCAGAGCAAGACCTTGTTCGATTTGAGCTCGATACAATTGCCGGAGATCAGGGTTGGTAGTTTCCGTCATTGCAATAGCAGTATTTCTTACACCTGTTTTGATGGTTAATAAAAATTCCATCGCTAAAGCAGAATCAGCTAATTCCGGCATTCCTTCTGCATTTTCTACTTCTAAGTAATCATTGATCATTGTAATTCACCTCATTTGCAGGGTTCGGCATTTGATAAAAATGTTGCAGTTGTTCCAAAGTAGCCATAGACTGTGTGACATCTTTTTCCATCAATGCTTTTAAATCTTGATCAAACACAACTCCAGACATCATTTTAGATTTAATAATGCATGTTGTTTTCAAGTTAATAATTTCATGTAAATCCAATGTTTCATGATTTGCCAAATGATTGGTATCCATCTTTTCACCTCCACGAATAAACGAAAATATTTTCTCCTGTGCCAGATTATTTATACGAAAATTAGAATGAATATTTGAAAGTAAATTTATGAAATATAACAATTAACATTACTGTATAAAAACTACTTCTAAGTTGAGAATATAAATTCGTAGATACGGTAAAACACAAGTAGGAACTTTCATGCCAAAAAGATTAGGCATACATGAAACACTGGAGTTACATGAACTACTAACCTTTAAAAATACTTGCTTAACAAAATCAGCAGCGATGAGTAATCTCGCCAGTGATGCAGCGTTAAAAGATATCTTGGTACAAGATGTCTCTCAGTCCGAACAAGATATCCAGACACTTCAAAACCTGATTTCTCAACAACAGGGGGAAACTATACATGAATGAATTCTTTAAAAGTGTTTTAGGAATGGGGGATATTACAGATGAAGTGATTGCTTCTGATTTATTAATTTCTGCAAAATCAGGGGTACGAAACTATGCATTTGCCCTAACCGAAACTGCTACACCAGAAGTACGCGCTGCCTTACAACTACAATTTTCAGCAGCAATGGACTTACATGAAAAGGTAAGCAACTATATGATTGAAAATGGCTATTATCATCCTCAAAATATGAATGAACAGCTTCAACTCGATTCCCAAAATGCGCAAGTAGCATTGAATGCTTCGAATCTAGCAGACTAGGAATCGGTTACGATTATTTTTCACTTGTCTCCCTACTAACTCAGTTGAGAAGTTTGTTCTTTCATTATGAACAAATATAACCACCATCTAAATGAAGCTTTTCCTTTCTTTATTACGATAAGAAGGAAAAGCTTCTTTTTTTCACTCCTTTTCATCCAAAAACTTAATCGTAAGAAGATTAATTATCACACCGCCAAAATTTTTGGTAAAGTATACTTTACATTTGGTAAAGTTCATTTTACAATAAGTAAAAATAAGTTTACTTTCATAGGAGATAGCGAAATGAGGGATCAAAATTGGCATTTAACCAATCGTATTGCAGTGTTAAGAGCCGAACGAAAGATGACTCAAAAAGAATTAGCTGAGAAGGCAGGTGTTAGCAGACAAACGATTATTTCGATCGAAAATAAGAAATACACTCCATCTCTACTACTTGCTTTTGAAATCGCAAATGCATTGGAAGTAGAAATAACAGAAGTATTTGCATATAGGGAGGAAGAATAATATGATGGATACCATCATTACTTACACCAACGGTTTAGCAGCACTTGCTTTTTTTGTATTTGTAGGGCTTACTATTTTGGTTGCCAAAGAAGGAAAAGACGAACGCGCTACACTCTTAGGCTATAAACTATTCAGTTTCTTATTTATATTCTTGCTTTGCGGTCTATCCTTGATCATCTTTTTTACAGGTTGGAAAACCATAAACTATGTCATGCTGAGAGTTTGTATTACTACTTTGATGTCTCTGACGATATTAGCTGGATCATTTTATTGGATTATCATTCGAAGAAAGTATTGAGCCACATAAAAACGTTAGGGTATCTGCCCTAACGTTTTGTTTATGAAAAACGCAGATCACTTCTATTATCCAAATCAATCCCATAGCGAGCATAAATTTTAACTGTATTCTCCCCTGTTAGTTGTTCCTCTCGAAAACCGAGCAACTGCGCAGTTTCTATCACTCCTTCTTTTGAATCAGCTTCTATCTCTAGATAAGCGGGTATCATCGGCCAATGGTCAATCTCTAACTTGGCATTATTCAAAACAAAACTAGTGCGCTCGTTTTCTTGATACGCTTTGGGGGTAAAACCTATCAAGCAAAGCAAAGCATTCGTTTTCTCCAAATCATCTACGATCACTTCTTCTTCCTCTGTTCCGCTGATCCCATCGTTGTGAATTTTCTTTACCGTCAATGTCGTTTGTTTTCCATCATCACGCAGCCGTATCCAATGCCCGCGTCGTTGCGGGTTGATATCATACACATAACGCTTCATCAGCACTTTTCCTACTTTTGAGCCGCCTAATTGGATGATTTTCTTTTCTACTTCTTCAGGATTTATCTCAATCACTTTTGCTTCAAATTCAATGGACATTGTAGTTTGCTCCTTTTGTATAAGTTTTTCAGACGCTCATATTCATTCTTTTGGAAAATTTGTATTTCTTCTGCTACACTACTTTCCAAAAACTGATCTAACCGTTGGCAAAGATCCATCCTCTGTATACAAACCCCTACCTGAAAATCACCCCTGTGATCTTTGTATAACCGAATTCCGTAAAAACCTTCATGGCAATCTGTATCATTATTAAAAACACAAGTCATACATGTCTCTGGTAACCTTACATTCCGTAATTTTTTGTACCAGACTCTTCTTCTATTCGACAGTTCATATTCGTATCTTTCATCTGATACTCCTGCTGTAATGCGATGCGAAACTAGTGATGCCCCCAGCTGATGAAATAACCGTCTTAATGCATCTGTTGCTTCATCTCTTATTTCCAACGATCGCATGATTCTAATACTAATTTGAGGTGGAAAATCAGATAATAGATTCTGAACACGACTGATATGTGAGGGATCTAAGATTACAATATTAACTGAAGCTTTGACATTGTGCTGAATTGCGCATAACATTGCTTTTTTTAAAGCTTTAATTTTTTCATCACCCCATTTCGGAGTTCTACAAGTTTTATTTTGTACCAACATAAGCTCTTCGCTTGTAGTCCCAAATACTGAAAAATTTATTTTATGTAGTCCTTCTTTGGCTGCTTCTGGGATAACTTTTACTCCATTTTCCCCATTGGAGGTCATCCCGACAGATAAACCTAGTGATTTGATCATTTTAATTAATTCTGGTAATCGTGGATGTAAAGTTGGTTCTCCCCCAGTCAAATGAACTTCTTTAAAACGAAATCTCTCTTGAAGTTTCCTTAAAGCTGTCTTAAATTTTTCATCTGGCATGATTAATGATGGCAAAAAAGTAACACCATTACTTTTTACATAAATAGAAGTTCTACCAGACTTCCCATAACCATTCCATTGTCCAGTTTGATTATGTGAATTATCAACAGTTACAGGTGTTCCTTCATTATGACAAAAAGTACAAGTCATACCACAGGAATCAATAATTTTGATACGAAGTGTGCGGTCTTGATCAACAAAACGAGGTATTTTACTACAAGTCATCATTACTCTCCTTTGATGCAAAAATATCGTAATTCTTGCCATGAATATAGGTATTACCTTCTCCCATATCGACGATGACTGCATCAAGTAAAGCGATTTTTATGTTCACGTTATTTTTAGTTGTGATTTCAATCTGGGATACTCGTTTGGAAAGTTGCGGTTTTTGAAATTGGTTTTGATCAAAATAGTACTCCACCCGAGTTTCCTTGGGAGTAGTAGCTAGTTTGGAACGATCATAAAAACGGTATTTGGGAGCTAACGCCTTTAAATAATCCGATCATAAATTAGGTTGGAGTTTGTCAACGTTGAGTAGTATCGAACGTGGATTTATCAGTGTAGCAGATGACAAGTATATCGAGTATGCCAAGGAATTAGGGATTGCAGATGATTTGTTTGGGTTAGAAGATGAGATGACCAAGCGTGAAAAAGAGATTATGGTGGAGTTGAAACATATAGAGGAAATCTTGAACGGAAATACGAAAGTTGCCTTGGAGCGAATTCAATCGTTTATGGACATTCATCACTTTCCAGACGCTATAGCTGTTTCCGAGTTTTTAAAAGGACGGGTTTATTTTGAGCAAAAGAATTATACAAAGTCTAAAAAACATTTCGAAAGAGCATTAATAAAACTAGATGAATGTCCCAATTTAGCAACTTCAAATATTCATTGTATCTGTCTTAATGATCTAGCAAGAATGACTTTTTATGAACGAGACTACCAGAACAGCTACGATCGCCAAACAAGCTATTGACCTTTTCGTTACTAATGGAGAAAGACTCTACTACAAACCATACCTTTTCTTTAATCAGATTATTTATCTAGAAAAGTTAAATCGAATAGAAGAAGCTTGCCACTACTGTGAGCAACTACTTTTAGAAATAGATAACTTTAAAACAAATTTGTTTATTCTAATCCAAGTTTACGAGCGATATGCTACAATGCTTTGCAAACTAGGGATGCCATTAAAGGCTTTAGATTATGCTGATAAAGGATTGCAGATCGCTTGGGAAAATCGTTCATATAGAAGACTTTATTCACTTTGGATTACCACAGGTGATATTCTTATCGCCTTGGAGAGATTGAAAGAAGCAGAGGTCAGTTACCAAAAATCACTTGATATCATACATCATGTAGAAGACACTCCTAACCTAGTATGTGAGATATATGTTAAATTTGCACAACTACTCATTAAACTTGGTGATAATGAAAAAGCTGAACAAAAATTAATTCAAGCTCAAAAATATACAAATAGAATTGAATTAAATGATTTTAAAATTCGAACCTTACATTTATTAGGAACTCTCCAACAAACACAACATAGATTTGAAGAAGCAGTCCAAACGTATAACACCCTAGAAAGTACGCTTAATACAAACAGGATTCCCGTTGACATTTATCTTGCTCTATGTGAATTTTATAAAGAAATAGGTAATGTAGAAAAAATGATTCATTACCAACAACTAACTTTCCAAACCATCAAGGAGGGCATATAATATGTTGAGACAACTTTTTCCAGATGGTGAACCAGGAGGTATCTAAATTTCCTTATAAGTATGATCCTAAAATTGCTTCTCAAGTAGGAATTGAGTGACTCTTAATTTAACTGGAGATCCACAAGGATAAAAATTACACTTACTAAAATCCAGTTAATCATTATCCCTGTTCACATATTTATTGATTTTTTGCAACCTATTGTGAAATAAACTTATCCACTACCAAAAGGTTATTAATCTCAAGGAGGAATGATATAACACGTGAAAGCAGTAGTTGAATATATTCGTATCATTTATTCATATAACCTAGTACAACCAGCTACTAGGTTTTGCTTTTATCAGATTGAAAAACAAAATAGCACCTTCATCTCTTCCCCTTCTAAACTACCTTGGCCCATCTCCCCTATATCAGCAGAAAATGGGCCAGGAGAATCATTCGTATGAGGCGTAAATCAGGAGCGTTCCCGCACAGACGAGCAAAAGCAGGACTTTACCAGAATCCAGCCATAGCTTTTGCTTCTTCATTCTCTTGGGTACTGCGTTTTTACTCTTGCGCATACGTTCCATCTTTTTCGTCAGCGCATTGGAGTATTCACCGAGTTGATACGCACCCAAAAACGAAGTAACCACGATGAACGCTACTAAACTGAACAACCACATAGGCAGCTCCAAATGAGGAGAACGACAGCTCGTAGGAATGATTCTTTCGCTTCTAGTATACATCGATATCAAGATGAAGGAATGAGAAAATACACCACGAACAATTAGAATCACAAACTTTTCTCCTGTTGTACTCCAACTTGCGAACATAGTACCGAAACACAGGGACTGTATCAGCATGACGGATAGCTGTCAACCTGCCTTGATGGAACATCTATGTAAGATCTGAGCCGAAAGACGATCGCATGTCTGGATTGTTACAAGCCTCATCTTTTAAATGATGGAGTAGTTGACAAGTTTACGAATCATATCTATTTCCATTATATTATTAATAGTGGTTGCTCAAATCGAGCAGCATGATGAGATGGAGTCAAAATGGCTACTTTTACTTCTGAAATCAATCCGAAGGTTGTTGTTCAAAACCTGCCTAAGAACTACACGGAGGGACTACAAGCACTTCATTTCTCGGAAGAATTTTTTTCCCATGAAGATTATACAAACGTGAAGTGTGGTTATTCTTTTCGGATTACCTCTGATTATGTGAGGGTAACAGAGTATCGATATGGTGTAGAAGTGAAGGAAACCAGCGTATTCCCAGGTGGGGAGCATCAGATTTCCGATTCCAAGGTTACGGTGAGCTGGTCTAAGTAGAACCATAGATTCCTGTCCGAGTAGTGAGTATAGTAATACATTCTAACTACTCGGACGCAAAAAATAATGATACTATGATTATTATAAAAATGTTGCTACCATTATAAAGTAATTTATTTTACCTTTTAAAGGAGGGAATACCTGATGAAAAAGAGATCAATTCAATATTTATCTATGGGAATTGGGTATTCTACTGCTGTTTTTTTCTAAAATCGAATGTTAACAGGATAAGTCTGTCAACATTTAAGAGAAGATTAAAAAACAGTGGAAATATATAGCGTATTAGTTATATATTCTCTATCTAAAAGGGGACTTTATAGATGAACGTAAACAACGATGTAGTAAAAAGATATAACCCAAAAAATATAGCGAAACCTGTTGGACAGTACAGTCATGTAACGAAAATAAGCAGAGGTGCTGAACTATATGTATTTTCTGGTCAAATTGGTATAGATCAAAACAACAATATCCCCACAGATTTCAATCAACAAGTAACCAATACCATGAACAATATTGTGGAACTTCTTTCTTCTCAAAAATTGACTCCTAGTCATGTTATCAAGATAAACATTTGGGCTACAGAAGAAATCGACTGGGATCATTTCTATGCGATTTGGAATAGAGTATTCGGTAGCACACCTCCTTCGATGACGATTGCTTACATCAAAGGATTAGGTTTACCTGAATTAAAAATAGAATTAGATGTTTGGGCTGCTGGTTAATTTTAAAGTCAAAAGGATACTCTGAGAATGGAAAACACGCTATTCTTTCTGTAGAAGGATGGCGTGTTTTCTGTGCAACGATAGGAGCTGTTCTTTTTTGCATACTTAGGATACAGGACTTTTTAGGATAAAGTGTACATGAAGAAAAAAGATAATAGGAAATCTCTTTTTACCTGTACGTTACGGACATTGTTCAGAAGTTCCTGAGCTTCCTGATTCATGCTTCCCTCAATAGTCTTTTCTGAAATTTTGTTATAACAAGCAGCACTTTGATTAACTACATTTATCTGGATCGAAAAAATAAGATTCCGAACTTCCATGTTTCAAAGGGAAGATAGCAGCAACCTTGTCACTACCCCTACAACAAAGGTGAATGATATTTCTAGTAAAAGAAGAAATCTCCTATTCTATAATAAGTTTAGGCTGAAATACAGCCTGTGACTTTGAGAGGACTCACACCATGAAGGAAATTGATCTGAAGTACCCATCCTTCAAAAGCGTTGGAAAGTGGAAAGCGATACTTTCTACAAATCTCATCTACTCATCCAACCCTCCTAAGGTGATTGGAGACTTGGGTGATTATACTCTCCTCGTCGATCAAGGTAACGACTTTATGATCTTTGGAAACGGACTGAATGTTTGGTTTTATCGGGGTCACCTTAAGGGTGAAAATCATCCTAATTTCTTCCCCATCGGTAAGTCTGAGGAAGTCAAGCACAATGGTGTGGTGATCTGTAAGGTCACAAGTATTGCGCGTAGGTAGGTAAATCCTACTGAATCCTGACACACTCAGTCTGGGCAGCATCCAGTTGTCCAGGCACACGAATATAAGGAAATGATATAGATGGAGAGTCGTCAAAGGGCGGCATTTTATTTTGAATATTTTAGTTAATCCGATGATTCCAATTCTTAGTTAATATGATTCCCGCCTTTCAACCTAGGATACTACTGTTGGAACAACAGACTTTATCTAAAGTAACCCAGGCGACTTCACTTTACACAATACCAGCGCACGTGTCATTACTCCAAACAAACGAATTTCCTTCTCAATCAGAATCTGTATAGCAAATCATATGTATCAGCCTGTGTCGTTTATCGATGATGATTAATGTTCCTTTTAAACCAAAGTCAAAAACCAATCTGACCATGCTTCACCGGATCTATACACTTCAATCTCCAAATATCTTTCTTGGTAAAGCCCTCAGCATTTTCATATAAACAAACACCTCCGTCATCGTTATTACGATTCAGGTAGGTGTTTGTGCCTTCATTTCATTTTATGGGTTCTGTACAATTTACTGGGGTATTTCTCTGCCATATATCCGTTTATAACAATTCTAACTTAAGACACTTCCACTGCTACCATGCTGCCTGTGTCACTTCTTTTTTCTTCTTCCTTCTTCACTTCTTGATTCGTAGTACGTAGTGGAATCTCTTTGAGGAAGAACACCAAAATAAACGCTACTACCATCACCAATGTTCCTGTTAAGAAAACGGTAGATAAGGTGTTGCTCAAGGCATCACGGATGTTATCAATCATGTGAACAAATACTGGTTGCGCAGAAGCTGGTAAGCTTTCTTGTGTTTTCTCCAACAAAGGTGTATTCATCAGTGCCTGTGGATTCGCAAAAGTTAGCATTTGCTCAGCTGTTTTTGGGTCTATTTTTGCCAGTTCTGGCGCAGATGCATTCAATGATTCTTTTAAATTCGTTGTCATGTTATTTGCCATAACAGTACCCATCACTGCAATCCCAATCGTTCCACCTAAGTTGCGGAATAACTGTGTAGAAGCAGTAACAGCACCTAATTCTTTGTGCGATACTGCATTTTGTGTTGCCAATGAGAATACAGGCATCCCAAGCCCGATACCAAATCCGAAAATAATCATCGCAAGTACTGCCATTAGAACACTATCCATATATACCATCATTGCCATCCCTAAAATCATAATCGGGGTACCAATAAGAGCGTAGCGTTTATACTTACCTGTTTTCGCCATCCATTGTCCTGTTAAGGTACTTGCGATCACCATCACAATCGACATTGGCATCGTTACATAACCTGCATATGTTGGAGAGATTCCGATAACCCCTTGCACAAAGAAGGAAATGTAGATCATCGCTCCCATCATACCAAAGTTCATAATAAAACCAATCAAATTCGAGACGGTTACGACGTTATTTTTAAACAAATGCATGGGCATGATTGGATTTTTTGCTTTGCTTTCTATGAACACAAAAATAACACCAGATACAATAGTTACTGCAAGCAGTCCTAAAATCTGTGGAGAACCCCATTTATACTCTGTACCTGCCCATGAAAATGCAAGTAACAAAGGAACAAGCGTTGTGGTCATAAACAAAGAACCTAAGTAATCCACGCTTTGACGTTGTCCATTTGTAATCTTTGGAAACATCGTCCAAATCAATGCAAGTGCAATAAAGCCAATTGGTAGGAAAATCCAGAACAACCAATGCCAATCCATATGATCGATCAAATATCCGCCGAGAAGTGGTCCGATCACACTGGAAAAACCGAAGATAGACATCATGATACCCATCCACTTACCTCGTTCACGGGGTGCAAATAAATCCCCTACTGCTGTGATAGCGGTAGATTGAATAATACCAGCACCAATCCCTTGGATACCACGATACAGAATAAACTGATAAACATCAGAAGATGTCCCTGTTAAAAAGGCTCCGATCATAAACAATAGAATACCTACAAGTAAAAAAGGCTTGCGCCCATACATATCAGACAACTTACCGACTAGTACCGTTGCAATGGTGGAGGTAAGCAAATAAATGTTAATCGTCCAAGTATAATAATCCATCCCATCAAGGATCGCTATGATCCGTGGCATTGCCGTACTGGTAATCGTTTGGTTGATTGCCGCAAAAAACATCGCAGCCATGATAGCGATCATGATGGTCATTTTTCTTTTTGATGATAAATGCTCCATGCTACTCTTGTTTCTCCTTTTTCTTCACGTTATCAATTAATGTAGTGAAAATACGTTTTAAATGTTGAACATCTTCTTCGTTCAACAGGTGAAAATACGTATTCATAATTTCTTTTTGTTTTTTTTGCTTTTCCTCTATAGTGGAATATCCTTTATCAGACAAAGAAATATTTACAACTCTCCGGTCATTCTCAGCCCGCTCCTTTTCTATATATCCCTCTTTTAACAATTGATCCGTTATACCTGTAACTGCTGAAGAAGTAAGACTTAATACTTCTGCGAGTTGTGAAACCTTTTTTGGCCCTTCTAGCTTCAACAGATACAGGATTTTAAACTGGGTAAGCGTTAAATGATAACCATGCTTGTTCCAGTCTTTCGATATTTCCTTTAGAAAAGTATGAAACATAGAGGTTACATGAAATAACTCCTCATTTTTATTGATCGGTTTCACCCCCAGCTAAAATTTATTTCATGAGTTGATTATTCATTAATAAATGTTTCATGTATTTAAATATTAATCACTGAATAAATATAGCTCATTTACTATTATGCTGTCAAATTTTTTTTGTGAAAAAGTAATGAATAAAAAAACTACCCTTATCGGCGGTAGCTGTACTTGAAACAGGAATATGGTGTTATCTGTGAAGTTAGGTCAAATGACTTTCATAAAATCATCGATAATTAAAACTAATTGCTTAGGATTACCATGCATTGGCAAGTGTTCAGTATCTCATTCTTCCAATTTGAGAACCGAAATCGGCAATGATTAGACTAATGGGATTCCTGATATTTCAAGAGGAGGTTTATGATAAATTAATAGGTATTTCTGTATTGTTTTGGGGTAATGCCAACAAATTTCTTAAATACTTTGGTGAAATAACTTTGATCAGTGAAATGAAGATATGTGCAAATATCGGTCAAAGAATAAGAAGTAGAGATTAACAACCTTTTTGCTTCTTCTATTTTTTGTTGTTGAATATATTCACGAAGAGAAATTCCAACTTCATTCTTAAATAATTGACACAAGTAAATTGGATTTAAACGATTCATTTTGGCTATGTTAGAGATACTACATTTAGCGTAAAGATGTTGAGCAATATAAGTTTGACAAGATGTAACTACTTTTGAATATTTGTTTTGTTTTTGAAAGTGAACATGATGTGCAAATTCAATAAATACAGCAGTGAGGAATTGATCAATCTCTACCACTTCCGACAAACTCTCTACATGTTGGATATACAAATCACTCATCGTATATGCCTGTTCCAGTTGCACTCCGCCTTCTATTGCTGCTCTAGTTGCTAGGGTTACTCCACAAATCGCTAAATTT
Organism: Shimazuella alba; assembly: GCF_009831235.1. Taxonomy (GTDB): domain Bacteria; phylum Bacillota; class Bacilli; order Thermoactinomycetales; family Thermoactinomycetaceae; genus Shimazuella; species Shimazuella alba. The sequence goes on from NZ_WUUL01000007.1 coordinate 147,501, forward strand.
TTTTTGTTTCGTAAGGCACTGCTTTTGGAAAGTGTTCCTACCCCCTCAATAGAAGGATGTTTTAAATAAGAAATTAAATCATTTATATTTCCATCCTTAATTGCATTCATAATTCGCTTTTCATGTGAATCACTATGAAAAAAATTATTTTGACGTTGAAAAGACAATTGAGCATAAATTAATTTCTCTATTCCAGTGCGATATCTTAAACTTTTATTTTTTTGTCTGTTTTCAAGCACTGTTTGTCTCCTCCCTAGCACATACTATTTTTCTTTAGATTTTACTATAAAAACGCTTTCAATATAAATAAAATACTACTAGAAATATATAATTCACTCGTATTTTTAAAAATTGAAGTTACATCCATGCAGAAGGGAGCGTATTTGAACACGGAGAGAAATATAAATGGGAGGAAATCACATGCATGAAAGACAAAAGTCATCTACCCGACTAATTAAAGTTGCAATAACAACTGTGGCTTTGGCTTTATTTGCTACAGTAGGTGTAAATGGTAGCATTGCTAATGCAAAAGACAATACAACTCCAAGATTAGTGGACAAAAAGTCGATTGATGCAGTAATAAATGCGATGACCTTGGAGGAAAAATCCAAATTAGTTGTAGGACAAGGAATGCCTGGTTTTATGGGTAAGCCTAATGCAAGTGTTGCTGGGGCAGTTGGCAAAACCTATGCGATCCCTCGTCTTGGAATTCCCAGTTTACTTTTTGCTGATGGACCTGCTGGACTTCGTATCCTCCCCACTCGTGAAGGGGAAACCAACACTTACTATGCCACTGCATTTCCAATCGCTACTGCACTAGCATCCACATGGGATACCAAGGTCGTGAACTCCGTTGGAAAAGCTCAGGGAAATGAAGTCAAAGAATATGGATTAGATATTTTATTAGCACCAGCATTAAATATACAACGAAACCTATTGAACGGAAGAAATTTTGAATATTATTCCGAGGATTCTTTAGTATCCGGAAAAATGGCGGCAGCAATGGTCAATGGTGTGGAATCAAATGGAGTAGGAGCAACGATTAAACATTTTGCTGCTAATAACCAAGAAACCAATCGGATGACTATTGACACAGTGTTATCACAAAGAGCTTTGAGGGAAATTTATCTAAAAGGTTTTGAAATAGCGATAGAAGCTTCAAATCCTTGGTCTGTGATGAGTGCTTATAATAAAATTAACGGTACAACCGCTTCACAAAATAAAGATTTGCTAACAACCATACTGCGAGATGACTGGAACTATAAAGGTTTTGTGATGAGTGATTGGTTTGCTGGTACGAATGCTGTAGAACAGATGAAGGCCGGTAATGAACTTATCATGCCTGGGTCAGCTGAACAATCTACTGCTATTGAAAATGCTGTAAAAAATGGAACGCTGGATGAAAAGATTCTCGACCGTAATATTAAAAATTTCCTATTAGCTGTATTAGAAAGTCCTACCTTTAAAAAGTCAAATTTCTCCAATAAACCAAACTTAAAAGCAAATGCCCAAGTAGCTCGTCAAGCAGCAGCTCAAGGGATGGTTTTATTAAAAAATAACAAGACATCTTTACCAGTTAGCAAGAATGGCCATATTGGTTTATTTGGAAATACCCAGATTGAAACTATCAAAGGAGGCACTGGAAGCGGTGATGTAAATGCTAAGTATACCGTTTCTATAGCAGATGGTTTAAAAAATGCAGGATATAAGTTGGACGAGACATTGTACAAGAAATATCAATCTTATATTTCTACTTTAAGACAAATGGATGAATACAAAATTAAAGATAGCCCTTGGGGTCCTGCGTTCGGAAAAGTTACCCCGGTCATTCCAGAAAAATCATTGAGCGATGCAGAGATTCAAACTGCAGCAGATAAAACCAATACCGCTGTAATTGTGATCGGAAGAAATTCTGGAGAAGGCATTGATCGGAAAAATGAAAAAGGTGATTTCCTGCTGACAGATCAAGAACAAGCTATGATCACCAATGTTTCCGCTAAATACCACGCCCAAGGAAAGAAAGTAGTTGTTATTTTAAACATCGGTGGTCCTATTGAAGTTGCAAGTTGGAGAGATAAAGTAGACGGTATTTTGTTAGCTTGGCAACCAGGGCAAGAAGCAGGAAATGCAGTAGCAGATGTATTATCTGGAGCTGTAAATCCATCAGGTAAATTAGCACAAACATTTCCAATCAAATACAGTGATATCTCATCTGCAAAGAACTTCCCTGGAACTCCGTCAGATAACCCAACAAAGGTTGTTTATGGAGAAGATATCTATGTTGGTTATCGTTATTACTCCACATTCAATGTAAAAGCTGCATATGAATTTGGATACGGTCTGTCCTACACAAAGTTTGATTATAGCAAAATAGGTGTAAACCAAAAGAAATTTAAAAATAAAATCAAAGTTTCGGCTACTGTACAGAATACCGGGAGCAAACCAGGACAAGAGGCTGTTGAAGTTTATATAAGTGCTCCAAACGGAAAGCTGGAAAAACCAAAATTGGAATTAAAAGCATTTGAGAAAACAAAAGAATTGAAACCTGGTCAAAAACAAAATTTATCCTTTGAATTAGATGCAAAAGACCTAGCTTCATTTGATGAAAGTCAATCCGCATGGATATTAGAAAAAGGTACCTATCAGGTAAAAGTAGGCGCATCCTCAGAAAATATAAAAGGAACAGCCACATTTACCGTTGATAAAACAATAGTAGTAGAGAAAGTGAGTAATGTCCTAGCTCCTCAAGAAAGCATCGATAAACTTTCCCAATCAAAACAATAGGAAAATAACAGGAAAATCCCCCCTAGTGTTAGGGGGATTTTCCTTTATAAGCACATCAACTACGAGTAAAAATGAAAATTACTATGCTATCCTGTTTGTTCACTGCCTTCTGACCAAACTACTATGTAAACCTGATCCTCTGATATATTAAGAGCTACTGGGTCTTTCGTTTGATCTATTTTTCATTTGTGATCTTTTGAAAAATTTCTAATGGAAGGTTTTATACGACGTTTTAATTTTGATAATTCTTTACAAGCTATAGTTCCTTTTTTCGTTTTCAGTCTTCCCAATAGGGGTAAAATTAGAATGATTCTATCCCTTATTCTCTGCGAATTAGAACCATTCGATCAACTACATGTAAGTAAAATAAAAAAGCCACTCGATTGGATAGCTCTTATCTTTATACTTATCTTATGTACGTGTGTCTGGACAACTGGATGCCGCCCAGACAGGTGTGCAGACAGGGATTAGCTAGCTAGCCATCCAACCGCACCGATCCCACTTATTACACCAATCTTCCAAGAGACATGGTGGCTTCTTACAGGTCCACTCCATGGTGGGTTCAATGGGTTTGATCTCGATTTCCTCGTTCTTTTCAGGAACTGTGCTCTTTGTTTCTACTAGTGTACAGGCCACTTTTCCTCCATTAATGGGAACTAGTTACATATTCAGATTAGACTATCTAGAATCAAAATTCAAGATAATGCTTTACTTTCCCATCTGTAATTCTTATTTTTGTATAGTCAGATAGCTGCAAACGATGTGTATATGAAAATCATCCAATATACGCTATTTGTGGATCTACCACGTTAAAAACTACATTAAGCAGTCTAGTTAGAGAATCGAAACAGGGATCATATCACCAGTGATAATACCATCTGTAATTTTATCCTCTACTCAGATACATAAAAAAACCCAGTACTTCTATGTACTGGGTTGATCATTTTCAAATGAAACTGCATGGGCAATACAAGGGATATTCTCCCCTTGTTGATAAGATACAGGGCTGAGCAGAGCACCTGTTGCAATGACTAATATTTTTTTGTATTTCCCCTTTGTTAACTCTTGCATTAGCCTTCCATAGGTCACAATAGCACTACTGGCACAACCACTCCCACCTGCAAATGTCTCTTGATCTTTGTTGTAGATCATCAGACCGCAATCTGAGAACTGCGGACCCATATCATATCCTGCTTGAGAGATCAATTCGCGGGCAATCGGATGTCCTACTGTAGCTAAGTCTCCTGTTACAATCAAATCATAGTCCGAAGGAGTTCTGCCTGTATCTTTAAAATGAGAAATGATGGTGTCGGCTGCGGCAGGAGCCATCGCAGAGCCCATATCAAAAGGATTTTTGATACCACGTTCCATTACTTTTCCTATGGTTGCAAAACGAATACGAGGTCCTTTTTTTGCTTTTCCAATAACCGCTGCACCAGCACCTGTTACCGTCCACTGTGCTGTATTTGGCTTTTGACCACCATATTCCGTTGGATAACGATATTGTTTTTCTGCTGTACAGTTATGACTGGAAACACCGATAACAGCATGCTGTACAAATCCTGCGCTCACTAGCGAAGAACCAAGTGTCGTAGATAACATGGACGAAGAGCAAGCTCCATATATCCCCATAAAGGGAATCCCTAATTTTTGAGCAGAAAAAGACGCTGTAATATTTTGATTCAAAAGGTCTCCAGCTAAATAAACGCCTATTTCTTTTTCTTTTTTTCCGGATTTATGAATTGCTGTATCTACTGCAGTCGAAAGCATCTTTCTCTCTGCTTTTTCCCATGTATCTTCTCCAGCATATAAATCATCAAACGAATGATCCAAATATTTGCCGATGATTCCTTTCCTCTCCATCGGACCAGCCACAGCTGCTGAAGCTAAAACTCTAGTATCCGGGCTAAATTCCCATGTCTTTTTTTCCATTTTTTCAGCCCCCAATTGCCATCATAATAAGCGTCCGAATTAAGCTGACTGCAAATGCTGAAAATACACCCCATGCGATGACAGAACCAGCTAGTTTAAACATATTGCCGCCTACACCGAGCACATAACCTTCTGCTTTATGTTCCAAAGCAGCAGAGGCAATGGAGTTTGCAAATCCAGTAACAGGTACAGCAATTCCTGCTCCTGCCCATTGACCAATGTTATCGTATACTCCAAATCCGGTTAGCAAGCATGTTATGATGACAAGTGTAGCTACCGTCATACTACTGGAAATTTCCTTTGGGTAACCAAACCCTTTTCCATAAAGCATGTTTAATGCTTCGCCAATAATACAGACAAGCCCACCAACTAGGAAAGCCTTGAGACAATTAACAAAAATATTTGGATTGGGTCTATGCTTCTGAGCTAATTGATCATACGCTTTCTCTTGAGCTGTTTGTTGTTTATCCATTTTTTTACCTCCCAACTATCACATCATTATCCTTTGCGTTTGGAGGTTATTTATACTAGTTCATATAGAGGAGATAAACTCCATTATCTGTATATATAAAAATCCTACAAAAGATACAATCTCTTGTAGGATTTATTTTCGCTTTTATGGGCATGATTCGGAGCCTGCACATCATTTGGATAATGTGTGCAGACTTGTTGGATAGAGAGCAACTCCCCATCCTCCATGAAATTTTCGCTCTATCACCATCACTTCAACCAAGCCTCCTTGATACCAAATGGAGTCTCTAAGTTGAATGTGATAAGTGCAGAGCCATAATAGCTTATAAATTGGTGGGCCCTCAACTGGTTGTTGAGGGCTCGAAGGGTCGGTGGCCCAACCCCACTTCCGTACCAAAATGGTACTTCGGTGGGGCTCGGTCCACCAACCGGTCATGTGGGCGGGACACCCACATGACCGGTTATTTGCTGGAATCCCTTCCCTTCTACCCGCCGAAGCGGGTAAGCCGGGACCCGAAGCCCCTTCGGGGCTTCGGGAGGCTTTCGCCTCCTAACAGGGCTATAGCCCTGTCAGGTTGGGCCAAGCCCAGGGAAAGGGTGTTTCCGTCTAGACCGACTTCGAGAGAGCTACAACGCCCCTCCGTCGACTGCATTCCCCTCGAACGCCACATACTCCTCATGGTCATGTCATATTACCAATCAACGTAAAGCCGTGGGCTTTCTCTCAAAAGTGCTATTCGCAACAAGATCCAGACTTTCGTCTAGAAATTGCAACGGATAACCGCATTTGAATTGAGAAAGCAAAGGATATTCCTCCACAGTTTACGCCAATGGCAATACACACCCACAAAGTAGTAGTGACGCACGAAGTTGTGCAGCCGAACGAAAAAACGATGTAGCCCCCCCAAGCCGGGTTCAACTTATGGATAGTATATCACGAGAGGATTAAATTGTGTGCTGAATATATAAATTTATTTTTGTTTTATTAATATGTCAAAAAAACTACCAGATGTTACATCTAGTAGTTTTAGAAATTTTACAAATTATTTGAAACATGATTATTATGGGTTTCAGATATCTCATTCAATGCTTCACTAGCTTCATTCTGATATGGAGATCTGACTGCAAGATCACCTAAGGAAACAATCCCTACCAACTGATCTTGATCCACGATTGGCAGGCGTCTGATCTGTGCTTCTGCCATTTTTTGTGCAGCATCGTCAACAGACATATCTGGTGTACCATACACCAAATGATCTGACATAATAGTATTGATTTGGCATGAATTTGGTTTTTTCTCTGCAATCCCTCTTGTGACAATGTCTCTATCTGTAATAATCCCTTTTAAGTGACCATCTTGACAAACAGGAACCATCCCTACATTTTCATTTCTCATGATGACAGCTGCTTCGAATACATTATCATCTGGAGAGAGATGGGCTATATCCGTAGACATAATATCTCTTACTTTATGCATACCTATATACCTCCTTTTCTCCCTCTAGCGTAACCGGAAATCAAGGCAGTCATGCATCCTACAAGAAAGAGGTGAGCAAAGTAGGCTTATCTATCTCTTTTGTTCCCTCATGTAAGTATTGAAGAGCACCTTTGACCAATAACTCCAATCCAACCTTCATCGCTTCCTCATCTACATCAAACCGTGGATGATGGTGTGGTGCTGTGATACCTTTTAGCTCATTGCCAGCACCTACAAAGCAAAACGTACCTGGAATCTCATATAGATAATAGGCAAAGTCTTCCCCACCCATTAATGGATCCATCTCCTCTACTTTCTCTTTACCAACAATTTGTTCTGCTACTTTACGCAGCCGCTCGGTTTCTATAGGATTGGTAATCAGCGGAGGATACCCCTTACGAATTTCTATTTCATATGTAGCGCCATACATATGACAAGTATCATGAACAACTTCTTTGATCCTACGGAGCAAAAACTCCCTGATGTCAGGGGAGAATGCACGAACCGTTCCTTTCCACTCACATGTATCCGAGATTACATTGGACGCTTCTCCACCATGGATACTCCCGATAGAGATAACTGCAGAACGAACTGGATCTATTTGCCTGCTGATAATCGACTGGATATTGACAATTGCGTGGGATGCAACAGCAATGGCATCCGTTGTAGTATGTGGTAAACCACCATGTCCACCTTTTCCGATGATATTTACTTTAAAAACATCACTAGACGCCAGCATATGTCCAGCTCGATATGCAACATATCCAGTTGGTAATGGAGACCATAAATGAACGCCATAAATGGCATCTACCCCATCTAAAACTCCTGCTTCTATCATTGATTTTGCTCCGCCTGGCAGCAATTCTTCCGCATGTTGAAAAATAAATAAGATATTTCCGTATAATTGCGATTTCATTGTCGTAAGAATAGATGCTGCACCCATTAGCATTGCCATATGACCATCATGACCACAGGCATGCATAACTCCAGGGATACGTGAGCGATAGGCACAATCTTTTTCATCTTGGATGGGCAGTGCATCCATGTCAGCACGTAAGGCAATGGTTGGACCTGCATAGTGTCCGCGAAGAAGACCCGTTACTCCACCACCTCCCACACCTGTCCGAACTTCTAAACCCAAACTTTCCAAGTGTGCTGCAACACGCTTGGAAGTCTCTCTTTCCTGAAATGAAACCTCTGGATATTGATGAAATGTTCTTCTCCATGATACTAACTGTGGAAACAGTTCCTCGATCCTTTGTTTCATAAACTTACTGCTACTTTTACACATAGACCTATGTCCATGTGAAAATTGTTCGATGTTTCCTCCTAACAATCAGTTGTTAGAAAAAAAGCAAAATAGAAAATATTCAACTGATATGTCAGTAGAAATCATTCATCCCATCGCAACCCATTTTCAGCATCCTTTCAGACATATATCTATTGGTAGCAGTGTACACCTGCCTTTCTTGGAATATTAAGTGTTATTGTTGAACATTCGAAACGAATCATTTACACCTCCTTACCAATTTCTTTGATTTGTTACCTTGCTTTCCATTGGGGTAACATACTATCATGATTTAAGTAGAGCGTATCATACACTTTAGGGGGGTCACCAAACATGTTCTTTCCAGATGCAAAAACAAAAGGTTTTAAAAAAGAATTTAAGGAAATCGAACAGTTGATGAAAAAGCTTGGCTTTACTCGCTGGGCTTGGGATTACAAAAAAGTTACATATGATTACAAATATACGGTGGATGGAGTTGATTATTACCTCAGGCTCCCATGTCGCGTCGTAAACGACAAGCAATTAGAACATCCAAAAGCAATTGTGGAAACAGATATCCCAGTATTTGCACGGCATTTCTTCCCACATGGATTAGATAATGATGCAGCAATTCCAGAAAAAATTCAATCTGATGTGATTGAAAAAATTAGTGAAGTGGAAAAAAATTTATCTGCATAACGGAAAAAGAGAAGAGGCGGAAGGAATCCTTCACCTCTCTTTTTTTATTCAAAAGTAAAATGGAAAAAGAAAACTACCCATTCGGCAGCTTTCTTTTCCACTCATTTACTTGCTCCATTTAACCAATACCATTTTCTAGACTATCTATATCCAAGTGGCGAGCATTTTCTTTTAACTCAACGCCTTCGACTTTTACGTTTACTTCCACCACTTGTAATCCAGTCATATTCTCAATCGCTTGCTTAACCTCTTCTTGCAGGCGATAACACACATCATGAATAGGGACAGCAAATTCAACAATCACACGAAGATTGATAATCGTCTCTACTTCACCAACTTCAACGGTGACTCCCTTGCTCATGTTTTTCCCGCCTACACGTTTTGCCCAACCCTCTGTTATGCCACCTGACATACTGGAAATCCCGGTTACATTACTCGCTGTTAGACCTGCAATTACTGCTACTACATCATTTGATATCTGAATCAAATTTTGTTTTGTCATATCATGTATGCTACTCATTGCGAAGTAGCAGTGTTCCCCCCTTTCCCCCTGATAAAATGACGAACGAGGAAACCTATGTCGGAAAATTCAAATCAAATGGATACAACTACATTCTATACAAATTTGAACCTTATTTCAAATCCTTTAACTCACTTTGTAACCGGCGATTTTAACCATCATTTGAACTTGAGGATGCGTTAAATTAACTTTATAACCATAAAATATTTTATTTTGTATCTCTATTTCATACGGAAGCAAATACTTTCCTTTTATCAATCGATTGAATAAATGATTGGATTCTAGTTCATCTAAATGAAATTTTCGCGATATATCATTTTTAATCCAAGTGCTACCATAACTTTTCCCTATGTTGTTTGGATCGCGATACCATTCATAAATTTGTACAACAGTATTGTGAATTAATCGATCTACTTGAGAGAGAGTACTTAATTTTTCGACATTTAAAAATTCAAGCAGATTATGCGCTTGATCACAAAACTCATGTAGCTGAGCAGATTTGGATAAACTCTCATCCCAAAGACAAAATAACTCCACCCTTTTCCCTTTTGACCATAAGCGATCCAACAAAGGAATCATATCTTGATCTGCGCTCACAATCACAAACGTATGAATTTCAGGAATCTGAAAAAGCACTTCCATCGTATCCAAACAAAGCTGTATATCAGCTGCATTTTTACGATCTTTACCTTCTCGTCCATTGCTGTATACTTGATTTACATGAACTCGTTTTTTTTGTAAACTCATCATGGATAAGTCAACTTGTTCAAAATCTGCATATGCTTCCATCATTCGGATCGAATCTTTGCCATAGTATTCAGATAAGCGAACAAACAAATTATGGGAGTCATCGGGATGGTCCGGGTCCATATGGTACTTTTTTAGCCCATAGTAAACATTTTCTAAATCAATGAAAATAGCTGTATCCTTCCGATAATCCACTCGCAGCCCCTCCTTCCATATTTAAGCATGTTGGGAATATTCTCTGAATATTATCGTTTTCCTGCTTTTTTCTGATGATAAACATTCGACTTTTGAAGGAAACATATTGACAAAATCCGAGTTTTTTGTATGTAAGTTCCCTGTTAGCAAATACTAAAGCAAAGGAGTAAATGCACATGAATCAAAAATGGTTTTATCCTGCCCTCATTCTGTCTACTATCGCAAGTGCAGCAGCAAAATTTCTTGGCGGCGGACAGTCCCTGCAATTTGCACTGGCTTGTTTGTCGTTACTATTTTGGGCAGGACTACTAGGAAAAGCTACAGAAAATGTAGCACATTATGCAGGTGAACGCCTCGGCGGACTATTGAATGCAACCTTTGGAAATGCTGCCGAATTGATCATCGCCATCTTTCTTGTAAAAGAAGGATTATTCGACATGGTAAAAGCAAGTATTACTGGATCGATCATTGGAAATTTATTATTAGTACTAGGATTAAGCCTTTTCGTTGGTGGATTAAAATTTAAAATTCAAAATTTCAACCCTCTGCTCGCTGGGCATAATGCCTCATTAATGATGCTAGCCGTTATTGCTTTGGTTGTTCCAGCAGTCTTCTTAAGGGATCATAAAACTGTATCCCCAAGTGAAGTAGAAACAGTAAGTATTATCATCGCTTCTGTACTTATCATCGGGTACTTCCTCTGGCTTTGTTTCTCCCTTATTACGCATAAAAAAGAACTGGGAGAAAGCATAGACGGGGCTCCCAATACGCAGCATGAAGAACCTGATTATTCCAAAGGGATGTCCATCTTACTATTGGTGGTTTCTACTGTATTTGTTGCCATCCAAAGTGAATGGCTTGTACATACTGTTGAACATGTAGCAAAATCTCTCGGTTGGTCTGAATTGTTCGTAGGGGCTTTCTTAATCGCAATCATCGGGAATGCTGCTGAACATAGTGCCGCTATCTTCCTTGCTATGAAGAATAGAATCGGAGCTGCTGTGGAAATCGCCATTGGTAGCAGCTTACAAATTGCTTTGTTTGTAGCACCAGCACTGGTATTTATTAGTCTTTTATTCAATAATCCAATGGATCTTATTTTCACCCCTTATGAACTGACCGCCATTGGTGTCTCCGCTATCATCGCCTCTTCTATCTCTAGGGATGGTTCAACCAACTGGTATGAAGGTACACTTTTACTAATTGTATATATTATCTTAGGAACTGTATTCTTTGTTGTTTAGTCCACCAATGGTGGGCTTTTTTACTATTTGGTAGGGAAATAACAGGGTATAAAAGAAATAAAGAGAATGGAGGTTGATGGAATATGTCTATTTGGCGTTACGAACGAGAGGTAGAAAATATTAAAATTGAAATCGCACGATTAGAAAAGTTGATGAATGAAAAACAAGATGATTTTCAAAGAGCTACGAAACGGGGAGACGAGACAAAAGCAAGGCATGATCGCCGGGAACAACTACGGATCAGCAGCAAAATCCGTTTACTCACACGTGAATTAATTTTAGCTGAGCGCAAACTTGAGACGGAAGCAGAAGAGACAAATACAAAAATATCCCCTACCATTAGTGGGGATATGCTAACCTTCTAAAATGAGTGTATATAAATCAGCTAATTTTTGCTCCAATTCATGAAGAATCTGTTGTCCATCTTCTCGATAGATCAACCCAACACGAACAGCAAAATCGATCTCGCGTGATAAACCAAACATTTGTGTATCTAATACTTCTTCATAAAGTGGACACTTAGGTAGAGTTAAGTTGGCGAGTTGAACTCCGATCAACTGCTCTATCTTTTTTGCATCTTCTCTCAACAGAAACAATGCTTTTTGATGTATATCGGTCTCAATCGGAACGGCCAAGAATGAAACCCCCTATCTACCGCAGGCTCACGGTTCTTCCTTGAATTTTAGTCTCTCATATATAATATAATAGTCCTATTCACCCTATGCTACAATCAGTTTATCATGAATAAGATCATTTTTGCAAAAGACGATAGAGAAGAGGATACCTATGCATGACATTATTTTAATTACAGGAAATGTAAAATTTAACATAACACTCGATCCAACGATTTGGATTTTTGATGATCGACGCTTTGAACTTGCCGATCGAATCACGGAAACAGAAGGATTAGCGATCGAAATAGAGCCGTTTATCCTCCATGCTGAACCCGCTGAGAACACAACCAAAGCAATTTGCCACCTCGAAGATGGGGAAAACATTACCATTTCGCTCGCAACTCTGCTAAGCAGCTATCTTTGTTTTGCGATTGATGGAAAACCGGTAAAAGATGGAGGACCAGCCTTGCTGTATTTTGCTGATGGATCGAATAAAGAAAATCCGATAAAAGGAATCCAGCAAATAGAATTGGTGTAACATACTACCAAATCCCCGAAGAAGACTGTGTGAACATAGTCATTCTAAGGGGGTTTTATTTCTAAATACAAGATTCACTCAACTATAGCTCACGCATACCACTAATATTCTATTATTTCTAATAATTATCTACTTCTATGGGTACCTTTTTGATAAAATGAAGGTAAGTTGCTTGGAAGGTGAAACATGACCGAACCATGCAAACCGTCCTCTAATCACCTACAAGAAAGGAAAAGGAAAAAAGAGGACGAAAGTAGGTACCATATAGTTGGTGTTAGTGAAGTGAACGGAGGAAAAGTGGCTGCGAAGTGCCCTTGGTGTAAAAAGAAACACGATGGCAACTGTCCAGGCGCACAGAAGAAGTCGGACAGAATCCAAGTGGGCAGACCGACTAAGCCCCGCAAGTGCGGTTGGTGTGGTAAAAAGCACACGGGAAGCTGCCGCGCAAGTTTCTAAGCCAATTGCAATTCGGTACGCCTTAAGCCAGTAAGGCTTCTTACAACTCGTGTACCTTCTTCCGCTGTTCATCTCTTATTCCCTGCCTGTACAGAGATAAACAAAAGTCGAAGGAACAAGTGTCTCAGACACTCGCAACACAACGATATGTACCTACGGAGGCGTTCCTTTTCAACCAGAAAAGGGGCGTGCTAATTTTATAGGGCTCTATTTTGTTTCCTACATAATCGACCAATCAAAAGATATTCCCCGTCTAGGTATATACACCTAGACGGGGAGTGGTCAACAATCCATCACTCGTCCTGAGCGGACCAGTATTGGATTAGCTTACCATTCTTATCAAAAGTCAAGATTTCATCCACAGAACCATCCGTATAGACCAGAATGCTATTACCCTTGATCTCGACTTTCTCCACTTCTCCATCAGAACCAAAGGCAGCGAAATAGCAAGATAGGAAAGTATTTCGCACCTTATTATTGTATCGGACCTCTAGGATGCCGCTCATTCCCTTACACTCACCAGCACCTTCTAGTGGAACAATATAAGCGTTCTTGAAGTCGGGATTATTCACTGTTTTCGTGTAATTTCCAGGAATGGACATGAAAGCTCCTATATGTGTGGTATCTGGACACATTTATTATATCGCCATCTGAACAAAAGTGCACTGAATGTTTGTTCATGCATGAAAAGCACATATTTAGATTCTCTTAAATTTGGAAACACCAGACATTGATAAACTGGTGTTTGATAAATATATCCCATGATCTCGCAGTCTTATCATTGCCCTTATTGAAAATTTGTTTTCCTTTCCTTGTTACATACTTCTATTTGGTTTAATCTTAAGTTTCATCGTCATTTCGGTATTCCAAAATATCCCCTGGCTGACATTCCAAAGCCTTACAGATCGCCTCTAAAGTTGTTAATCGAATCGCTTTTGCTTTCCCATTTTTCAAGATAGAAAGGTTAGCCATTGTGATTCCAACTCGCTCCGCAAGTTCTGTCACACTCATTTTCCTTTTCGCCAGCATCACGTCTATGTTGATGATAATCGCCATCTTATTCACCTCAGATCAGACTACTAAATCATTTTCCGCTTTTATCGCTATGGCATCTTGCAGAAGTCGTTGAAGAACAGCAGCAAAGACAGCAACAACCATGGAAACAAAAATAAAAACCATTCCGATTACGATGATACCTGGAGCGTCGTCTTTCTCTGCTATAAGATAGAATAGGGGCATACCTAAGACATATAAAATACTGACTGCGATTGCACATTGTTTTATCTTCTGTATAGCTCTTACCGATAATTCCGAAAAAGCTTTGTTCTTGTCAATGTAGTTTAAAAGTTTAAAAGCTTGATACAAAGCAATGTAAAAAGGTATCGCTGTTGCATACAAATCGATAAAAACGAGATATTTCAAATAAGAAATATCTGGATACAATTCCGCTGCAAACCCTGCTATCTCAGGAACCAAAAAGATGCACAAAGCAAGGACTGGAATTCCAATGAGAATAACAGCTATCTTTAAAAAGAGGGTTGTACCTTGTTTCATAAAAAAGCACCTCACGTATTAATGGTTGATTTGACTTTACCATATTATTTATCGCTTAACAATAAATAAATATCGCATAAGGATTTATTTTTGTTGTTGTGCAAGTAAACTGTTTTGTTTTAGAAAGAATAAAAGCATTTCTCATGATGAGAAATGCTTGGTACAACTTAAAACTATTTCATTTATGATTATTTTTCCACTAGTGATGAGAGTGAGAAATTATAATTTAGTTTGTCAATCAGAAAAATCCATTGCAAATCATCTCCAAATATCCTTATAAGTAAATATATAGAGAATCTCTTATGTTTCTTTAGATCTAACAGACACCAATCCTTGTAGAACTGGTGTCTATTCAATAATTTTTACTATCTTGCAGCCTCATTACCCATAAAGAAAATAACAAGATTAGAGTATTTCATTAGTCCTCCATCTTGGAAGATCAATTTTAGTTGTACAAGTATCTTTAGGTCAATAGTATCTATGATTTTGCAGTTTCATCATCATCAATTATATAGGTATTGGGAATATTAAAAAATATCATATAAATCCGCCTCCAATCTCCATCCCAATTTCCTTTGCAGAAAATAAAACTCCTCTGCCCATTGAGAAAATTCTTTTCTATGATCCATTTTATCAAAGCACCCAATTAATTCATACACAGCAGTACACTTTTGTTTAAAATAATCATGCTTATCGCATAGCTGGACTGCTTCTTTAAAATATATGATCGCTTTATCATATTGTTTCTGTTTTTTTATACAAACCCCAGATATGATCAAGATTTTTACTAGTCGAAAATCATCTTTTATCTTCCGTCCAACGGAAAGAGCATTTTTCATACAATCTTGGGCTTTTGCCCATTTGTTTTGCATGGTGTACAAACTCGTCAGATAAGTGTAAGTATCAGCATGTCTTCGTGGTGATTTCTGTTCTGCATCCATATCTAAAGCGAGATAGAAATATTCAAGTGCTTGTTCATACATTCCTTGTTTGAGATAGATACTTCCTAAGATGTTTAAAAAATCGAGTAACAAACTTTTTTGTGATAGATTACATTGAGTGATTTCTATGCTGTCTGCGCAACATCGCTCTGCTTCGTCGAGTTCATTATTTTTCATCAAAAGGATACAGTGCAATTTATGTAAAAGCAATTTTACCCGCATTCTTTGAATTTGATGAATCGACGACCAAATTCGTTTTAAAAGTAAATATGATTCTTTTATAAATCCAGATCTATATAAGTAAAAAATATGATTACAGATTAAAGCATATTTAATTTCATTTTGCTCCTCTGCTTTAAATTGCTTTAACCCTTTCTCTACATGATAAATAGCTTCCTGTAAATTATTTTTCCGATAACAACAAGTACTTAATTCATTATGACACTTTGCAATTAGATGTTGTTTGGCTGTTAAAATTTGTTTCTTACAAAGTTCAATGGTCTTATCCCAAAGCTTTTTAGCTCTTTCTATATCATTATAAGCAAACGCTTGTAATCCTTTTAGATAATTGGCATAGGGATATAAGGCATGGTATTCACTAGGCATGTACCTGTTAAGTAATACTTTTGTCTGTGCTAAATCCTTATCATCCAACATACTCTCCACACATTCCAATTTCCTTCGCAATATCTCCATCTCCAACGATTCCCGTCGCTTTAACTCCTCTACTCCCTCCCGATCATATCCAAGCATCTCAAACAAATAATAGACCTTACTCTCCGAAGGGTTACCCTCCATATTCTCGATATTGGAAATCGTCCCCACAGAAATATTCTCGTCTTTCAAGTTCTCCAAAGTAAGCCCTTGATCCAATCTGATCTTTCTTGCTAGGTATGCAAGCAGCAGTAAATCGTTTTGAACATTCATTTGTTCTCTCACCCTAACCATATTCCATAAATTTATTCCATATTATGATTGATTGGTCATATAATGGCAAATATTCATTTTTCATTTGAGATGATAAAAAGAATTGAGGAATACTTTTTTAGATCTCTGTTGAGGTGGAATTTATCAGAAATATTCAAACGGCTTGAGAGATGAGACTGAAAATTTGGTTATAGAAGGGTTAGAAGGGATCCTTTGTCAGATATTTTGCGAATGAAAGCTATTTTCTAATAGGCTCATCTGTCATTGGGACTGTAACCAATCAGCTAAGCTTTTGTAGAAATCTCTTGGATTATCCATCATCATGAAATGACCTGCTTCTGGAATGCTGTACTTTTTTATTTTTTGTAGAGGGCTGTCCAAATAAGAGCACTCTGTTTTTTCCCCCTGCACGTAGGTTTTACGGGTAATCGATTGGAACAGTTTTAACAACTCCCCGCTGTCCGACCAGTGCACCAACGAACGAGCACTCTGATAAAAGGCTTTTGGGTCACTTTGCTGACACCATACAGCCCAAGTGAGCAAGTCGGGTTTCTTTGAGGTTTTCAGTTTATGCACAAATTCATCAAAGCCGCTTTCGATGAAGCTTTGTTCTGTTTGTTCTGCTACTTGTCTACTAACTAAACCAGCGTCTTGTGAAACCAAATTTCCTTCTACATTAAAAAAAGAACAGAGTTGTGGCAGATGTTGTGCAGCTAAGAGACCTATGGCACCTCCCATGCTGTGAGCCACTACATGCAGTCGTTTTGCGTTGATGTTCCTTACTACTTGGATCAATATATCAGCTTGTGCTTGTAGGTCATAGGAGAATTGATGAGATTGATCTGAGTCACCAAAACCGATGAAGTCAAACGTACATATTGAGAAATCATGCAACTCAGGGGCTTCAAAGGCTTTAGTGAACGATTCTTGGGAACATCCCAATCCATGTACAAATAAAATCAATTCATCTGAAGTTCTCCGCTGTCTTGTTGCTACTGTTAACTCATCCCCAGCGTAATCTAAACAAATAGGAATATGCTCCATTTTTATTCTCCTTTACGAATAGATCTTATGGCTCCATTTTATCAATGAATGAAGTCAGATTATAGAGAATAATCCTGATCCAATCCGATCTTTCTAGCTAGATAAGTAAGTAGTGGTAGATCGTTTTTGAATGTTCATTCGTTTTTTTCTGTTATTTAATAGCAAATATTCATTTTTCATTGAATGGCATGAAGAATAGTGAAAAGCATTTTGGTTAAACGGCTTATTTATTTGTTTTTGGCTTTTTATCATCAGAGATATTCAGTAATTTTACTAGAAAGGATTGAAAAATTGATTATTGATGGAAAATTATACATTTAGATATAATCTAGGTAGATAAATCGATAAGAGTGAAAGCAGGTATCTTTCTAGTTAAGATGGAAACCTCTTGATCTCATTAACTGTATATTTAGTCTTTTTGATTCATGATTATGAAAATCAAAAAGGGAGGTATCCAAACAAATGACCAACCATCCCCTCTTCTTACAACAAATTGACCCTAGATTGGATCATGGAAAACAAAACGATTCCGCTTGAAGTAACAAACTCACTCCAAGTGATAGCAGATAAATATCAGTACTCCGCTGATCAAATGCATCAACATAAGGTACAAGTGGTTGATGAGCTACACCAGACAGAAAAAGGGTATATCACTACCTTTTTGTTCCCAAATGGATTAGATGATAATGAACGATGGTTGCACGCACTCGTTCGAATGGAAATACGACGATTGCATCAAATTTGTAATTCTAGAAAAAAAGGGTGAGGAAAATGGCTTTGCAATTACAGGTAGAAGGCTGTCAAGAGAAGGTGAAAGCATTTGATGAGTCTTTGAGGGCAATATCTCAGTGGCGTTTTTATAATCGATTGCTGACTTCGATTGGAGAAAATGAACTTAGAATGGATTATTTGTTGGATGAAAAGCTTTATGAAAAACCTTCTTTACCAACGAGAAAGGTAAGCAAGCTGTTTATCACAGGTGAGCATGGGGAGCAGATTGAAATTGTTCTGCTCGATGCTCATGTAGTGGATATGGGCAACGCTACCTATGTACACGGTAAGAGCTATGATATTTTTGCTTGTTGTAACAAGCCATGAGAATGAAATACGAAAAAGCTACTTTAAGAAACCTATCTTTTTTTATTTGATCGAACAATAACTAAGCAGTTGTTGTATGGGGGAACAGTCAAATGATAGCTACAAGCTCTTTCTTACACCGTGCTTAATAACAAGCTCTTCTGATAGTTTCTTGCATATATGGTGTAAACAAAAAAGCAGCCCTTCCTTTGATTTTAAATATGGAATTGTTATATTCCTCTGAAATATATGTATGCTATACTCGATACAAGCGCACACTTGACTGTTCGGAGGCTCACATGCTCACCCCTTATCGCCCCTTCTCCTGGGCCAACCCCTTCTTCGATGCCACCATCAACAACGTAGCCCACTACTACGGTATCACACGTGAGTGGCACTCCTTCGCCCCTCCCGTTCGTAACAGTAATCTGGCGAAGCAGCTGATCAAAAAAATGATCCCGATCAAGTGGGATGACCAGAAGTCGGAGCTGCACGGAGAGCGTCGGTTCTACACTCGTCTTCAGTTGCTGCTCAAGACCATGAACACTGACCGTGTTGATGCGATTCGGCTGATGCTGCAGGCGGTCCGCCATCACTTCGATGCAGACAAGATCCTCGCTGACACGCTGGAATGCCGATGCCGGGAGAAGTCCAACGAGAACGTCGACGAGGCGGAACTGGCAGCTGCCATCTGGGAGGAGCTCGCCACTTCTCCGGAGCGAGTGCGGCTGCTGGATGAAGCGGATAAGCTTCAGCAGCAGGTGGAGCTGCTTCTCGACTGAACCAAGTGTTCAGCAAACGGGACGATTTACTTCTAGGAGTTAGGTCGTCCCACCACTTATCATCAAATCTTTCTTCTATACCTGCATTCATGGTTATCCTTTATTCTCGTTGCATCCACCAAACTTTCAGTGCGACATGGGGGCGGTTCTTGTGTTGCATACTTGAGCATATAAAAATGAATTTACAAAGAAAAAGTACTTGATCATAAAATCGAGTACTTTTGTTATGTGGGCAATAAATCATGCTCGTTTTTCTTTTTAAAAATCACTTCCACCTCAACACCTAAGGCATCTGCATGCTTGATGAGAGAAGAAAGGGTGAGACTACTTTCTGCATTTTCAACTCTAGAAATAGCACTTTGTCTTGTGTTCCATTTTTTAGCCAATTCTGATTGGGGCATTTTGCTTCTTTCTTAGCTTAATAAGATCAAGAGCAATCTTTTCTTCCAATTTGGCTTTTTTGTATAGCTCCTCAAATTCTGGATTAGCTACTATCTGTTCGCTAATAAATGTTTTAATGAAACTCATGTCGTCACTTCCTCCGATCGATTAAGAAAATCTTTTAGATACCTTATCGCCTTTTCATTTCACGGCGTGGGGTCTGTTGGGATTTCTTCGTAAACCCATTAGTGAGAACAATCTTTATACCACCCAAAGAAAAAGGTAATACACGGAAAATATTACTCTTCCATGGTAAGTTTCCTCAAAAAAGCGATCGTCACCATAATGGTAACGATCGCTGCTTTTTTTCTACTTCAAATTCTCCGGATTCAATGCTTTCAAATCTTCGACCACAAACAAACCATCTTTGCGGATCAACTCACCATCGAAATAGATCTCGCCACCGCCGTACTCTTTGCGCTGAATACATACGAGATCCCAGTGAATCGCAGATCTATTTGTGTTATCTGCTTCTTCATATGCTTGACCTGGTGTAAAATGGAAGCTGCCATTGATCTTCTCATCAAACAAGATGTCTCTCATGGGATGATCAATATTTGGATTTACGCCAAGGCTGAACTCTCCAATAAATCTAGCACCTTCATCCGTATCAAAGATTTGATTGATTTTCTCAGTATTGTTTGCTGTTGCATCGATAATTTTGCCATCTTTGAATGTAAGGCAGACATTATCAAATAAGAAACCATTGTAAATGGTTGGTGCGTTGTATTGAACTGTCCCATTAACGGAGTTTTTCACGGGAGCAGTGAAAACTTCTCCATCTGGGATGTTATGTTCTCCTGCACAGCTGATAACCGGAATTCCTTTGATGGAAAACTGTAAATCTGTCCCAGGTCCTTTGATATGTACATGATCTGCTTGTTCCATTCTCTTTACCAGTGGCTCCATTGCTTTCGCCATTTTGACATAATCGACGTTGCATACATCAAAGAAATATTTGGTAAAACCTTCCGTACTCATATTCGCGAGCTGTGCCATGGAACCAGAAGGATAGCGAAGTACTACCCATTTCGTATTATTAACACGCTCTTCTGTATGAATAGCATGAGAATAGATACGGCTGTACAAACTCATTTTTTCATCTGGAACATCGCTGTATTCGCTGATGTTTTCACTTCCACGAATTCCGATATAACAATCCATCTGCTTCATTTGCTGCAAGCCAATTTGCGTCCAAGCGTCTAAGTGAGCTTCGTTTGTTCCCATCAATAAGCTTCTATGAACCTGTTGGTCCGTCAGTTGGACAATCGGAATACCTTGTGCTTTATATACTTCTTCTACAAGTGCGATCGCTAATTCTTTATCATTACCAAAAAGATCAATCATTACCTTTTCCCCAGGCTGTACCCGACAGGAATGATTGACTAAAATATGAGCTAAGGTAAAAATTCGCTCATTTACCATAATTATCTAACCTCTTTCCCAAATTATTATTGGCAGGTAAAATAGATGAGGTAATACAATACCTTCCATTTTATCAGAAACAGTTTTATGGCAAAAGGAAAATAAAAAAATTAGGAGGAAATTTAAATGTTTCACGTTCAGAAACCAACAGGACCAAAAGAAGCACAATATACATCGATGACAAGACAACTGAAATCCCTCTTGGAAGATGAGCGCGATTGGCTGGCCAATCTATCCAATACAGCCAGTTTTCTAGCCCACTCCCTACATGATATCAATTGGGTCGGTTTTTATTTGCTAAAACAAAACGAATTGGTATTGGGTCCTTTTATGGGGAAACCCGCTTGTGTCCGCATCGCTGTTGGCAAAGGTGTTTGTGGAACTGCTGTAGCAGAAAACCGTACACAAGTAGTATCTGATGTCCATCAATTCCCTGGACATATCGCTTGTGATGCGGACTCTCAATCCGAAATTGTCATCCCTCTTGTAGTAGATAATAAGATCATTGGTGTATTGGATATAGATAGTCCAATCGTAAATCGATTTGAAACGGTAGATAAAGAATACTTAGAGCAGCTTGCTTCCATTCTCATTGACGCAACAGACTGGGAAAACATCTGCTTGGATGTTTAAAGCTTAGAAAGGAGAAAATATGAAAAAAATTAGTTTAGCTTATCAAATTTTAATAGGTTTGGTTCTTGGAATTATCGTAGGTGCTGTTTTTTATGGCAATCCAAAAGTGGCGACCTTCTTACAACCGATTGGTGATATTTTTCTTCATCTGATCAAAATGATTGTTATCCCGATTGTTGTTTCGACCTTGGTCGTAGGGGTAGCAGGCACAGGGAGCTTTAAAAAGTTAGGAAAATTAGGCGGAAAAACACTTCTTTACTTTGAAATTATTACGACAGTTGCTATTCTAATCGGACTGCTTATAGCAAATGTATTTCAACCCGGTCATGGTGTAGAAATGCAAAATCTGCAGAAAAGTGATATTGGCTCTTACGTCTCAACAGCCAAAACGCAAGAGAGTCATAGTTTTGTTGATACACTTGTCAATATCGTGCCCACCAATATCGTAGAATCCTTAGTAAAAGGCGATATGCTCGCTATTATATTCTTTTCTATTATGTTAGGACTAGGAATTGCTGCGATTGGAGAAAAAGGGAAACCAGTTTTGCAGATATTCCAAGGAATCTCTGAAGCGATGTTTTGGATAACTAACCAAGTCATGAAGTTTGCACCATTTGGTGTTTTTGCACTCATTGGTGTGACGATATCTAAATTTGGATTGAGTTCCCTCATCCCTCTAGGAAAATTAGCAATATGTGTGTATGGTGCAATGATTTTCTTTATTATTGTTGTCTTAGGTCTGGTAGCAAAAATAGTCGGAGTAAATATATTCCATATCATTCGGATTCTAAAAGACGAACTTATTCTGGCTTACTCGACTTCCAGTTCTGAAACCGTTCTTCCTAAAATTATAGAGAAGATGGAGAAGTTTGGCTGCTCTAAAACTGTCACCTCTTTTGTGGTACCGACCGGCTATTCCTTTAATCTTGATGGTTCTACCCTTTATCAAGCATTAGCAGCATTGTTTATCGCTCAGATGTATGGCATCGATATGCCAATCAGTAAACAGATTACATTGGTACTTGTATTGATGTTGACCTCCAAAGGAATCGCAGGAGTACCGGGTGTATCGTTTGTCGTCTTGCTTGCAACGCTTGGTTCAGTGGGAATTCCAATGGAAGGACTTGCCTTTATCGCCGGTATCGACCGTATTCTCGACATGGCACGTACAGTAGTAAATGTGGTTGGGAACTCGCTTGCTACTGTTGTTATTTCGAAATGGGAAAAGCAGTATGATCCGGAAAAAGGGAAAGCTTATTTGCAATCTGTTCGTAGCGCAGTGTAAAAAATTACAATTATTATTTTTATGAATGGTTTTCTATAATAAGGTCATAAGTAATAGGCTCGACTAGGTAGGTCACGTGAAACCGGAAATGAATGAATACGAGGGTCCCCGTTGTGAGTGCCGTTCACCCAAGTGCACTTGTAAAAACGCCGTTCTCCAACGTGGAGTTACCTGCTCGGACTGCAAGGATGGATCGCACGTCTACTGGGGTAAGCGTTAAGACCTCTAATCGAGGCTAGGACTTGGGCGATCCGATCGATGACGATCTGGATCGCCCGCCTGCAATCATTCCTATATCGTAGAAAAGCATGGCAAATGCCATGCTTTTTATCTTTCTACTACTATTGTTATCCATACCACGTTTCACACTAACCTAAAAAAGAAATTACTGGGGGAAAATCATATCTGTCATAAATTACAATTGTATTTTTAATCAAAAAAGTTCTATAGTAAGTTAGAAGTAGTTAGGTACTAGTAGGCAGGTATCGTGAGCAACACTATCACTGGCAAGGTCGTCTTCCACCGTGGAGAGCACTTCTGTGCATGCTCCAACACCCCGCTGCAAGCCGCAACACGTAATCCCGCTCGTTGCGAGTGTGTGGTAAAGGTGCAGGTGGCTGGACAGATATGTGAACACTGCGGGATTGAGTTCCACGTATATCTGGACGCCTAGCCCTGGCTCTTGGGTGATCTGATCCTTCACGATCCGATCACCCGCCCATCATATAAAATGAACGACTCATATAGATAAAAGCATGGCATGTGCCATGCTTTTACTTTTCTACTAATACAGCATTGTCTGCTCCACGAAACACTTGATACATCCGATAAGCTCTTCTCATTTCTTCTTTCATCCATTCTGGAAAAGGCTCATTCGCTAAGTTTTTCATATCTACCCAACGATAATCGTCATGTTCTGGACTCAGTTTGATGTCACCAGCTGGGTTACAACATGCAAATTTCATGATTACCAAATGCTTTTCATCCATCAACTCATCATAGATATATGCGGGAGAAATAACTTTCACACTTAGGCCTGTCTCTTCTTTCACTTCACGAGCCAAAGCATCCATGATCAATTCTCCTGTTTCTAATCCCCCACCTGGAAAATCCCATCCGTGGGAATGGCGATCTTTTCTCTCTTTTTTCGAACGTGTGAGAATGAGCACGTGATCTTGATCAAAAATGATTGCTTTTGGAGCGATTTTAACTGGTTTTTTCACGTTTTCACCTGCCTTTATTTCAGACGGAAAAAGGTAGAACTAGCAGTAGCAATCAATTTTTCCCGCTCATCTTTTACCTTGCTTTCCATCGTGATAATGGTTTTGCCTTTTTTAACAAACTTGGTATAAGCATAAAGCCAACCTTCTTTTCCTGGCGAGAGAAAATGAACTTGCAGATCAATCGTTACAGCGCTTGTCTCTTCTCCCAATGCTTGAACGGCTGTCGCCCCCATCGCTGTATCAATAAACGTCGCAGTTATGCCGCCATGTAAAATCTTATATCGATTTTTCAATTCATCCGTCACGCACATACGATGAATATAAACATCTTCCTTCTCATCATAACGCATAAATTGAAAATTCATCATCTCTTCAATATAAGCAAGGGGACTTACTCGCGTGCGTTTTAGAGCTTGGACTAATTTGTGGATAGTATTGATTTCTACTTCTGATAGGTCTTGAATTTCGGATTGTAGTTTCTCAAGTGTCATATACATCGTCCTTCTCATTTGTCTCGTCTTTATTATAGTTTTTTTCGGCTCACTCTACACCCCATCTCTAGTCAAGTTTCAACATTTTAAATATAATAAAAGTACCGTCGTCTAGATAAAAGGAGAAAGAGATGATTAGGGTTAGCCCTGAACAGCTGGTCGACGAACTTCAGCGCAAGCTTACGGACAACCGGATATACGTGAATGTGGTTCTCCGAAACGGACGAGTTGAGGTCTCAACTGGGAAGGTCCCTACTGATGTGACTGGCATGTCTGTTGATGATGCTTATAAGCTCATCGAACAGAAGATGGATATGGCAGCCGCCCAGAAGAAGTAAGGGTCATTCCTTGCGTTCCTCAGGTAAGTCTTATCACCTACCTGAGGAACCATCTTACAAATAATTATAGATATTTTATTTATAACTAATGAAAATTATTTAAAATTCAAATATAATAGGTAGGTATTGTTTCCACCATTCTAGGAGAATCCACATGTCCAAGGCTCAGGATTTCGCCACCCTCCTGCATAATGATCCTATACTTGATGGTTTGATAACCGTCTATGTGCTTGAGGGCGGGCATCTTGCTGTCGGTCATAAGAAAAAGACACACAAGAAACGTGTGACTTGGGCTCCGGATAAACTGGCAGAGGCTTCCTATAAGGACGTTATGAACGAAATAACGAAGAAGCTTCTCTCCTAGTATTTGTGCCCCCAATGGCTTATAGCTATTGGGGGCACAGCTGTTTAAAACATAACGTTGCCAATATTATGCCTGTTTGCTAAGATAAAGATGTAATATCACTCCGAAATATAGATATAGGAGTTCAAAATGGCTAAGAGTGTGGAAGCACAGTATGCCGAGAAGCTGCGGGATCAGCTTGGTGACGAGTTCGAGGTTAAGACCGAGAATGGTGAGGTAAAGATCACTCGTCGCAAGCCTGAGATCAGCCACCGAGTTTCCAAGATTACGCGGGCTGATCTGGAACCCAAGCGGATTGCTAAGGATGCAGATCATATCCGTGAGGCGCTGGGTAAGTAATTTCAGCATCTGATACACCCCCTCAGATAGAATTCACCTATCTGAGGGCTTAATTCCAAACACAACAAACCCTTGGGTAAACTTTGGGTTTTTTTGATTCCATCCTTTTCAAAGGATCACATTTTGTTATAATAGTGCTTATTTCATAAATGGAGCGAACAGCAAACATGCGCTTACGAAGAAATCCTCAGGCGATTGAACTACTTACTTCTCATCCTCTCAGTGTCACAGACTATGCGGCTAGGCAGGGAAATTGGAAGGAGCTCTTTGCTAACCCTCATCCCATCTATGTAGAACTGGGTACAGGCAAAGGACAATTTCTAGCTAAAGCATCCACGATTTATCCAGAAATCAACTGGATTGGTGTAGAGAAAATACAAGAACCTCTTTTACTAGCTGCACGAAAAGGCGAGGAAACTGGCAATACCAATGTCCGATATTTGTGGATGGATATTGCCAACCTACAAGAAGCATTCTCCCCCGGTGAGGTTGATCGATTTTATCTCCACTTTAGTGATCCGTGGCCAAAAGCAAGGCATTACAAACGCCGGCTGACATATCGAGATTTTTTAAAGGCCTATGAAACACTGCTTTCTCCTTCTGGTGATCTGATTTTAAAAACAGATAGTGAAAGCTTGTACCAGTTTTCCGTAGAAGAGCTTCAGGAAACCGGTTGGGATATCGTCGAACAAAGTGATGACCTGCATCAAAGTGAGTGGGCCAAAACCAATATTACTACGGAGTATGAAGAGAAGTTTTCAGCTCTTGGTATGCCTATTTATTACTTACGTGCAGTCCCAAAACATACCGAACTCTAAAAATCAATAGATCTAGTTGAAAAGAGAAATAGGTATCCAAAGACAAATTGTGATGATGGTTATGCTAGAATCCCCAAAAAGCCACAGATTATTTGGCGAAACTCTTTATGCGTAATTATAACGAAAAATCAAAAACGTTCTACATAAAAAGACTAGTCCACTAGTCTTTTTTATCGTTCTCCAATTTCCCCTCGCTTATCTTTCCAACTGGCAATAAATCAAAAAAGGATGATATACTAGAGTTTGTAAGGATTCTCTACAGAAAGAGACCATACCATGAGTACGAAGATCCAGATTGATACTCCCATGAGCCGATCTTGGGAGATCAGTACTGATATTGATCCAAAGGATTTTGAGGTAAAGCCTACATTCCGCCGTGATTTCTGGTATCAGATCATCTCCTTCACCATTGGTGACAAGGAATATGAAGTGGAAGTGGGCAGTACTGTTGTAAGGATCGATCTTGTACGAGCCAATGGACAGCCTATCCCGAAGTATCGGTTTGGTGATAATCCACGTTTCAGGGGTCTTGAACGGGTCACTGGAGTGAATAGCACTGGTGCACCATTGGGAGAAACCCTCAAGAAAAACGACAAGAGGGAGCTTAGCCTCAATGGTGTCAAGATCATTGAGGTCAAGAGCCTGCGTTAATCCTTCAAGGTATAACAGACAATCATGACCAATGTTTCGAGGTAGCTTCGCGCTATCTCGAAACACCAAATCAACTGTTATACGAACAAAATTTCATTTATACTCCCTCTTTCCCTCTCTTTTTATCTCTTCTAAAAGCTATCCCCAGATAAACCAAAATACTAGAATCAACAGCACTCTCACTGATATACTCCATACATTCTAACCTGTCATTTACATACCAATATAGACAGTTGGATTTGTTTTTATAAAAATTTACCAAAGAACAGGAACCTCCTTGAAATGCACCCCTGTTCCCTGTATAATACTTGTTTGTATGGCTCTAGAAATATCCCTCCTACGGGAATATGAGGATAGCACGCAAACGATAGGTGAAGGGATCACCCTCACTGATTCGCCCTATAGATTATAGGTACCTACTCCTACCGCCGCTATCCGGATGAGTATGGTAAGCATCAGCGGATCAGCCCCTGTCATTTGCTAAAAAACGCAAATGAAAAGGAGTTTTACAATATGGCACGTTATACTGGCCCAACTTGGAAACTAAGTCGTCGTCTTGGCATCTCTCTATCTGGAACGGGGAAAGAACTAGCTCGTCGTCCATATGCACCAGGACAACACGGTCCAAACCAACGTAAAAAATTAAGTGAGTACGGCATTCAGCTCCAAGAGAAACAAAAACTACGTTTGATGTACGGCATGAATGAAAAACAATTCCGTAACTTGTTTGTTCGTTCCGGCAAAATGAAAGGTATTCACGGGGAAAACTTCATGAAGCTGCTCGAATCCCGTTTGGATAACCTCGTTTACCGCCTTGGTCTTGCTCGTACCCGTGCTCAAGCTCGTCAATTGGTTGTACATGGTCATATTACCGTTAATGGTAAAAAAGTAGACCGCCCAGCATACCAAGTAGCACTGGGAGACACGATCAGTTTACGTGAAAAAAGCCGCAACCTCACCATTGTAAAAGATGCTCTGGAAGATCGTACTTTCACACCAGAATACGTTTCTTTCGATGCTAACAAACTAGAAGGTACTTTTAACCGTCTACCTGACCGTTCTGAGTTACCAGCTGAAATCAACGAAACCCTTATCGTAGAGTTCTACTCTCGTTAATCGTTTCTTGTTCAAAACTCCTCTACTACCTAGAGGAGTTTTTTTCTGTTCATTTTCCGTTCATATAAAACCATTATACTAATAATACAAAACATTATTGGAGGGAAAAGTGTGAAAGAGAAAGAAACATCATCAAGTTCAAAAACACAATGGAAAAAGTTTTTGAACCTAATCCAACTAAATAAATTACCAAAGTCTTTAATTGTACTAGTTCTTGGTTTATCTTTGATATCTACGATTGCAGGTCTTATCGTTCCTTGGTTCACCAAAGATGCAGTTAATGTGATGACAACAGGCTCCTTAACAATATCAACCGTTCTTTTACTCGTCGGAGCTATTCTGATTCAAGCCGTCATGTCTAGCTTTGCAACATATAATCTTGCTTACCTTGGCGGGATCGTTGTTGCAAATCTTCGCAAAAAAATATGGGCCAAGACGCTGATGCTTCCCATCCCATACTTTGATAAGAATCAATCTGGGGAAACCGTCAGTCGGATTAACAATGATACGCAAATCATTCGTGAGTTGATATCCAACCAATTGGTATCCATGTTTACAGGTGTTGTCTCACTTGTAGGTTCCTTGTGCATTTTGTTTTATTTGGATTGGTCTATGACTCTTGTCATGCTAATTGCGATCCCAATCATTGTCTTTGTCATGCGTCCAATTGGTATGAAAATGCGTGGAGTTTCCAAAGGAATTCAAGAAAAGACGGCTGTTTTTACGAGTTTGCTTACACAAGTGGTATCTGAAATTCGATTAGTAAAAGCATATACTGCGGAACCAGTCGAACAAAAACAAGGGGAAAAAGAGATCGATCATCTCTTTCAATATGGGTTAAAAGAGTCCAAGATAATTGCTATTCTTCAACCACTCACAGGTCTTATTATGATGTCTATGCTCGTAATGATCATCGGGTACGGCGGCATGAGAGTAGCTTCTGGAGACTTGACTGCTGGAGAACTTGTTGCCTTTATCCTGTATTTGTTCCAGATCATTATTCCTGTAACCACCATGACACAGTTTTTTGTTGGTCTCCAAAAAGCAATGGGCGCAACGGAACGAATCGCTGAAATATTGGATAATGAAACAGAAGGTATGGATCAAAAGGAGCAAACAGCAAAAGTAAACCCACAACTACCAATTCATGTGGAAAATCTCTCTTTTGCATATGAAGGCAAAGAAACGATCTTGCATAACCTAAACTTCACGATTGAACCTGGTAAAGTTACTGCACTTGTAGGTCCTAGCGGAAGCGGAAAAACAACCTTTTTCTCCCTGATGGAACGTTTCTATACACCAACAAGCGGCGTTATCCGACTAGGTGAACATTCGATACCTGAGTTTTCTTTACGCGATTGGCGGATGGGTATTAGTTATGTCTCACAAGAAAGCCCCCTCTTAGCAGGTACGATCCGAGATAATATTTGCTATGCAATGACTAGAGAAGTATCAGAAGAAGAACTCCTGCGTGCTGCAAAACTCGCTTATGCAGACGAATTTATTCTTGATCTGCCAGACGGTTTTGAGACAGAGGTAGGAGAAAGAGGAATCAAGTTATCTGGCGGACAGCGTCAACGTATAGCAATCGCAAGGGCAATCTTACACGATCCAAAAATATTAATGCTAGATGAAGCCACATCTAACTTAGACTCCGCATCTGAGCAAGTAGTGCAAGAAGCATTGCAAAACTTGATGAAAGACCGAACAACACTAGTTATCGCTCATCGACTATCAACCGTTGTCGATGCTGATCAGATTGTCGTATTGGAAAAAGGAAAACTTACTGGTACAGGAACTCATGAAGAATTACTTGCAAGCAATGCACTTTATCAACAATTGGTTCAACAGCAGTTTAAAGTAGAATTGGCTAGTTAACCTTAGTATAATAAGATAGATCACTATCTTCTGTGAGAAAGGAATTCCTATGGCTGTCAAGGAAGAGACCCTCGGTGGCTTCACGATCCATAATATCGGTGAACGGCACGACGGCGAAGCAACGGACTACTGGGGAGTGATCTTCAGGGCTCCTATTGGAGAAACCCTGAAAATTTCCGGTGAAGTGGCTGCTGAGGCCTTCAGCGTCCGAATCGTAGAAAACGAGGGTGCACGTTCGATCCACCTCGTTAATGTGGTTCGTTTCGACCACAACGTCCTGAGCGGAGTCACTTCTGGGATGGTCACTTGGGAGCAGGATCGCCAGCAGTTCTCGGTATCACCTGGCATCATGGCTTGCTTCACTGTCTGTGGTAAGCCAGTGGACACGAGTCTGCATGACGGCGGTTGGCAGATTCATCACAAGAACGGTTCGTGGGTTGCGGAACCCTACGTGATCGAGTAATTAGATCTACGTTTCCATGTAGATCCCTCCTGTGCTATTACTATTAGGACAGGAGGAAGGAAAATAATGATATAGCAATAGATATGAAAGGTTTCCTTTTTATAAAGAAAACCTATACGATTCTGTATTGGAAATACCGGAAGTTTGACGGAAAGATGTATTGCCTTTTCTATGATCTGCGATCCCAATAGTAACCTACAAGAGCGAAAACTATCGCTCTTGTTATTTGCTGCTATATAAATAGATAGAATTACTAAAGGTATCCCATTATAATAATATTAACTGCATACCTTCCTGTGAAAGGAATCACAATGACTGTAATGGAAGCAACTGTCGCCGGTTACGAGGTGGTCGGCTTCGCGGAGAAGCAGACCAGCAAGCCCGACAAGTTCGCGGGATTTACTTCTCCCAAGTACATCCCTTCGCCTGATGAAGAAATGCTCATCGGATTGGAGGAACACAATGTCGTGGTATCGATTCGTGGCAATGTACCTACTGATGGAAAGACATTCATTCAGTACGGTCAAAACGGCGCGCGAATCAACGACAAGACCGATGATGACCCAGAAATGGTCGGATACGCACACTTCTTGGGGATCACCGAGTTTGTGCACCCGAACTTCTGGTTGAACTCTCCCGGAACCAACTTGTCCTTCTATCCGATGAGGGATAAGATTTGTTTCGCTCTGGGTAAGTCTGGAGTCTTCTTCCTCAACGGCGAGCGAATCGAGCAGCGACCTTACAGCTGTTGGGTTGTTTTTCGAGATGAGCAAGGAGAATGGACTTACCGCCCAAACAACCCCTGCTGATTAACAATTACTTTGGAAGGTATGGTAGGATGTCTCTCCTGTCCATCTACATCAATTGGGCAGGAGACAAAAAAATAATTTTCCATTTCATAGATGCAGCAAGAACCCATATCAACTAAAATTGATATGGGTTCTTGCTTTAAATCGAAGATAACTCCGCCAAGAAATATTTTTTCTTCCCTCTACGAATGACAAGATATTTATCATCAATAGCTTTTAGGCTATTTACCACTGTAGAGATATCTGTTATTCTTTCATCGTTCACAGAGACTGCACCATTTTGCACAAACTCGCGTGCTTCACGTTTGGATTTTGCGGCTCCTACTTGAATGAGCACATCTATCAGAGGTAGCTCGTTTCCTTCGATAGCAGCTGATGGAACGTCTTGAAATCCTTCCGCAATTTCAGATGCTGTGAGAGAACTAACTTTGCCTTGAAACAGTGCTGCTGTAATATTTTGCGCGCTTTGCAGTGCTTCTTCTCCATGCACTAATCTTGTCATTTCTTCTGCTAATGTGCGTTGGGCATCTCTCTTCTCGGGGGCTGTCTCTACAGCTTCCACTAATATTTCGATCTGATCTTTGGTTAAAAATGTAAAATATTTGAGGTATTTGATAACATCTGCATCATCGGTATTTAACCAAAACTGATAGAATAAATATGGAGATGTCTTCTTTGCGTCTAGCCAGACTGCTCCACCTTCGGTTTTACCGAACTTTGTTCCATCACTCTTGGTTACAAGTGGAATAGTTAATCCAAAGAGCTCATCGGATTTACTTCCAGTCTTGCGGATTAACTCTGTACCAGCAGTAATATTACCCCACTGATCGCTACCGCCAACTTGTAATTCACAACCGTAGCGACGGTGTAATTCTAAGTAATCATAGGCTTGTAAAATCATATAACTGAACTCTGTAAAAGAAATTCCTTTTTCAAGCCGTGAATTTACCGATTCTTTTGCTAACATATAATTAAGCGGGAAATGCTTTCCTACATCTCGTAAGAATGGGATAAATTCTAACTCACCCAACCAATCATAATTATTGGCAATAAGTGCTGGATTTTCTGCTTTCTCAAAATCAAGGAAACGAGACAATTGGGATCGAATACTATCTGAATATCCTTGTACAACCTCTTTGGTATTCAGTGTTCTCTCGGATGCTTTCCCACTTGGATCACCAATAAGTCCTGTTCCACCACCTACTAATGCTATTGGCTGGTGACCATACTGTTGAAAACGGCGAAGGATTAAAATCGGAAGTAAGTGTCCAATGTGTAAACTATCTGCTGTTGGATCAAATCCGCAGTACAATACAATAGGTTTTTGCTCTAAGCGTTCGTCCAATTTTTCTGGATCTGTATTTTGATAGATCAGTCCTCTGTAAGCTAAGTCTTCTAATAGACGCATGAATATATTCGCTCCTTTGTGAATAGATATTTACTTTCTATTGTCAATAATTGGAAATCGCTTTTGCTCTTGTTTGTTTGCAAATAGCTCTTTGATGGGAATCGCTTCCCCACGATTGTATTTTTTTGTGAGCAATTGTTTCGACAAAGCATCTGCTAGGGTGGGCTTATTTTCCTGTGTCATCTCTTTTCACTCCTTTTTGAGGAGACTTTTTTCTGTTTTATCAACCAAACCAAGTAAATAGGTGGAGAATACAAAAAAACTCCATCCCTAAAAAGGGACGGAGCTATGCCCGCGGTACCACCCTTGTTGAAAACAAAAAAGTTCTCCACTCAAAATAAGATATAACGGGTCTCCCGTGCGTCTATACGCAAAAGCTTCCTAAGTGTAATTTGATCCTATGTGTTCGACTGGTTCTCACCAATACCACCAGCTCTCTGAACGATGCAAACATAGGACTACTCGCTTAGTTCATCGCTTCTTGTTTATCAAATTATGATATAATATTACCTTATCGCTGAGGGGGTATCAAGGTGAATCTACGAAATTGGAAAATAAAACCCCATGTAGACACCAGGAAAATTATACGCTGGAGTATACGATTAGTAGTAACCATTCTAATTGCCATTGTAACGATTGGAGTAGTTCTCATTGGTGCAGGAGCTGGAATTGTTTCCGCTGTTGTGAAAGATGAGAAAGTTCGAACAAAAAAGGATTTTGACAATGAACTAAACAATTTATTTCAAACGAGTTATGCATACTTCCAAAATACCGATAAAGATGGCAAACCTGTCACGATTGGGGCGTTACGTTTTGATAATGATCGTCGAATGATCAAAACCGTCAAAGATGTCAGCCCTCACTTGACTAATGCCTTTATTTCTGTAGAAGATCGTGATTTTTACACTCATAATGGGGTAGTTCCTCGTTCCATCGCAAGAGCTGCACTTCAACAAGCAATCGGGAGTGAAGTGACCACCGGTGGTAGTACACTTACCCAACAATTAGTGAAAAACATTGTGTTGAAAAACCGTTCGAAAGATATAGAACGAAAAGCAAATGAAATTATATTAGCTCTACGAATGGAGCAAATGTACTCCAAAGATGAAATTTTTGTTTACTATATGAACAGTGTCTTCTTTGGAAAAGGTGCCAATGGACGAAAAATGTATGGTGTTCAAGCAGCAGCAAAAGGGCTATTCAACAAAACCCCCAAAGAACTCAACTTAGCTCAAGCTGCATATATTGCTGGTATGGTTCAACGTCCAAATGCCCTAAATCCACTTGATGAAGATCCAAAAAATTATCAGCGTGGAATGAAACGATTAAAACTAGTATTGACCGAAATGCTCCAAAATAAAAAAATTACACAAAAAGAATACAAAGAAGCACTTCAATTCAATATAAAAAAGTCATTGGCAAAACCGAGTGATTTTGACAATGGATATGAAAAGTATCCCTTTATCATGTTTGCAATGGAAGATGAAGCCGCAGAAACTTTAATGGAAATGGACAATCTCAATTTCCAACAATTGAGCAAAGAAGGAAAGTATCGTTCTACGCTTGAGGAATATAAGAAAAAAGCAGTTACTGGCGGTTATCGTTTTTATACCACTATCGACGAAAACTTATATAACTCTGTCAACAAAGCAGCTACGGAAGGTTTGGAATATACAGATCGTACTTATGGTAATAAAACTGCCCACGAACAACTTGGTGCAACCATCATTAACAACAAAACAGGTGCTGTTTTAGCTTTTGTGTCAGGAACCGAATCATTTGATAATAATCAGAAAGATCATGCTCTACAGGTTCCCAGACAGCCTGGATCATCCATTAAGCCACTGCTTGTTTATGGTCCAGCTATTGAAGAAGGAATCATTTCCCCACACTCACAAATTTTAGATGAACCGATTATGAAAAGTGATGGTTCTGGTTATTACAAAAATAGTAATGGAAGATACAAAGGATTTGTCAGCGTTACAGAAGCATTAAAATGGTCTTACAACATACCGGCTATCAAAACATTTAATGCACTGGGACATCAAAAAGGATTCAATTACTTGAAAGAATTAAACCTGCCACCATCCCCAAAAGATGGAGAAGCAGCAGCAATTGGTGGAGCTACCAATGGTTATACAGTAGAAAAAATGACAGCGGCCTTTGCAACTTTAGCAAATCAAGGTCTGTATAATAAACCTTATATGATTTCCAAAGTAACCGATGCAGATGGAAAAGTGTTATTTGAAAGAAAACAAAATCCAAGGCGCGTTTTCTCCCCACAAACCGCTTATCAGGTAACCAGTATGCTAAAAACGGTAATGGATGGAACAGCATCTTATATAGGATCTCGCATACCTTCTGGATATGAAGTTGCTGGAAAAACAGGGACTACCTCTGATGACAAAGATTTATGGTTTATTGGTTATACCCCTGAAGTAACCATTGGAGTATGGAGTGGTTATGATTACAACTTCCCAATGGATGGTGACGATAAATTTTCGAAAAAAGCATGGATCAATATTTTCAAAGCAGCTGTAGAAGAAAATTCAACATTGATTCCAAAAGGCAGTGACTTCGAAAATCCAGGAGATATTGGACCTGAAAAATGCGGATTTGAATGCGATAAAAAGCGAAGTTACGATAATCAAATTAATGAAGCTAAAAACAAAGAGAAAGAGAAAAATAAAAATAACGAGAATAAAAAACCAACCACTCCAACAAAACCATCTACACAACCTTCTACTCCACCTCCTAGTAAAGATGAGGATGGCGGGAAACCACCTTCATCAGATGGCGGAACTGGTGATGGGAACAATGACGGAGGAGATGATAATGGAAACGACGGTGGAAGCAACAATGATGGAGACAATGGCGGTAATGGTGGAAACAACAATGACAATGGGTCTACAAATAGTGGCACCGAAAACAATAACGATGCAAATGGTTCACCTGCCGATGGAGGAAATAACTCTCCATTAACCAATCCGTAAAAGCCCTTAGAGGGCTTTCTTTTTTTTGGATAAAATTCCCTTTAGGAAGTCCACATTGTCACAAGAATTCTATAAGCTTACCCTTAATATCCTGTGGTATAATTCGTATCATATGAGGAGGGGAATCGGAGAAATGCAAGAGCAAAATTATATACAGGTGTCTACCAAGAAAAAAAGCAGCAAACTAAGAATCCTCTTGGTTACACTTTATGTCATATTAACCCTCGTCTTAATTGCAGCAATTGCAGTAATAGGCGTTGGGTCTGGAATCGTGTCCGCCTACACAAAGGATGAGAAAGCCCGTACCAAAAAAGACTTTGATGAATCACTTAATGGTTGGTCTGAAACGAGTTATGCATACTTCCGTGATGCAAATAGTGGTCAGCCAAAATTAATCGGTGCCATGCACAATGAGCAAGACCGTGTGTTGGTACGAAAACTATCTGACGTGAATCAATTGTTATTGGATGCCGTATTATCAACGGAAGACAGAGATTTTTATTCTCATAATGGAATTGTACCTACCTCTATCTTGCGTGCTGCCATGCAACAAGTAACTGGCAGTGAGGTAACGACAGGTGGTAGTACATTAACACAACAGTTAGTGAAAAACGAAATCTTAGGGAACCGAGATAAATCCTTTGAACGTAAAACACTAGAAATTGTCAACGCATTGCGTCTGGAAAACTACTATTCCAAAGAAGAAATCTTTGTCAGTTATCTCAACAGTGTTTATTTTGGAAAAGGTGCCAATGGAAAACACATGTATGGGGTAATGGCTGCTGCAAAAGGTCTGTTTAACAAAGATGCCAAAAATTTAACGCTAGCAGAAGCAGCTTATATCGGTGGAATGGCTCAACGTCCAAATGCATACAATCCTTTTACTTTTAGTGATGAAAAGAAGAAGCAAGAAAATATCAAGCTCGGCAAAAAACGAATGAAACTTGTACTCGATAACATGGTGGTCAATAAAAAAATCACCGCAAAGCAGCGGGATGAAGCTGCCAAATACGATATCACCAAATCATTTGCAAAACCGAGTGATTTCAAAAATGCGTACGCGACTTATCCATTTGTGATCTCTGCAATCGAGAGCGAGGCCATTAAAACGTTACAAGAGATGGATAAAAAATACCATCCAGAAGAAGCAAAAGATAGAACCTATAAATACTATACCGATAAAGTCCGTGTGGGCGGTTTGAAAATTTATTCTACTGTCGATCAAGCACTTTATGACAATATGAATAAATCCGTGGAAGGAATCGACTTTCCCCGTAAAAAGATTAATGGAAAATTGATTCGAGAACAGATCGGTGCTGTCATGGTAGAAAACAAATCTGGAGCAGTCCTCTCTTTCTTTGCAGGAACAGACTTTGAGGAAAACCAAAAAGACCATGCTTTTGATGCTGAAAACCAACCAGGTTCTGCGATGAAACCATTATTAGCATATGGTCCTGCCATCAACGAAGGAGTTATTTCACCCAACTCCATCATTGTCGATGAACCAATCAACAAAGAGTACAGTTCTGCTGTCTATCGTAACTCCAATCGTAAGTATAGTGGGCCAGTTACTGCTACCAGAGCATTGCAGTTCTCGTATAATATACCAGCTATTAAAGTATTCCGCGCTACACAGAGTAAACTGGGAAGACAAAAAGTATTTGACTACATCAGAGCAATGGGAATGCCTCCTCATGAAAAAGATGGAGAAGCACTCGTACTCGGTGGTGCAACTTACGGGTATACCGTAGAACAAATGACTGGTGCATATGCCATGATTGCCAACAATGGTCAATTTAATAAACCACACCTAATCTCGAAAATTACCGACTCTCAAGGAAATGTGATCTTCGATTATGCAAAAGAACATGCACCAAAAGAAGTATTTTCCCCACAAACTGCTTATCAACTCACGAAGATGATGAAGACAGTTGTAGATGCTGGAACAGCAGCAAGTTCTATTGGGCAGATCGGTGGCTACAATATTGCTGGTAAAACCGGTACAACTACCAGCGAATACGATCTTTGGTTTGTTGGATACACTCCAGAAGTGTCCCTCGGGGTATGGTCGGGCTTTGATTACAACAAAAAAGGCGATCAGAACTTAGCAAAAACGGCTTGGGTCAAACTGTTTAAAGCAGCAGCATCTACCAACCCAACACTTATTCCAAAAGGGTCGAATTTCCAAAACCCTGGTGGATCATCCGGTGAAAAATGTTTTGAATGTAATCGAAAAACCCCTGCATCGTCCGATTCGAATAAATCAAATGATAATAATCAACAAAAAGAAAAAAAGCAGGAAAAAGAGAAAAAAGAACAAAAAGAGGCAAATATCACTCCTCCATCCAATCAAAATACGAAAGAAAAACAGAAAGAGACACAAGAAACAACCACTGAAGAACCTAAAAAAAATGATGGACAAATTATTCCTAGTGCTGGGGAAAAACGAAAAGAAGATGATCAAACATAATAGCTTTAAAAAACTTCCTTCTCAAACAATTAGAAGGAAGTATTTTTATGAAGACAAAAATTGTTCAATTTCATAAAAACGTCACCATTATTGTTAAATCCCATAGCAAAAAAGACGAAAGTAATAGAGAAGATTCACTTCTGATTGAAAAAAAAACATTGTCACAAGATATCTATAAATGTAATCATTACCTCTTGTGTTATAATTCGTACATATGGGGAGGGGAATTGGGCTAATGCATGAGCAAAAAAATACACAGGTGCCCACCAAGAAAAAACGCAGCAAACTAAAAATCCTCTTGGTCACACTTTATGTCATATTAACCCTCATCTTAGTTACAGCAGTTGCAGTATTAGGTGTTGGGGCTGGAATCGTGTCTGCTTTCACAAAAGACGAAAAAATAAGGACCAAAAAAGATTATGATCCACAATTAAAAGGTTGGTCCGAGACGAGTTATGCATACTTCCGTGATGCAAATAGTGGTCAGCCAAAATTAATCGGTGCCATGCATAACGAGAAAGACCGTGTGTTGGTACGAAAGCTAACTGATGTGAGTCCAAGTTTATTGGATGCATTATTATCAACAGAAGACAGAGAATTTTATTCCCATAATGGAATTGTACCTAGCTCTATCTTGCGTGCTTCTATGCAACAAGTGACTGGCAGTGAGGTAACGACAGGTGGTAGTACGTTAACACAACAGTTAGTAAAAATCGAAATTCTAGGGAACCGAGACAAATCCTTTGAACGTAAAGCACTAGAAATTGTCAACTCATTGCGTCTGGAAAAATACTATTCCAAAGAAGAAATCTTTGTCAGTTATCTCAACAGTGTTTATTTTGGAAAAGGTGCCAATGGAAAACACATGTATGGAGTAATGGCTGCCGCAAGAGGCCTGTTTAACAAAAATGCCAAAGATTTAACGCTTGCAGAAGCAGCTTATATCGGTGGAATGGCTCAACGTCCAAATGCATACAATCCTTTTACTTTTAGTGATGAAAAGAAGAAACAAGAAAATATCAAGCTCGGCAAAAAACGAATGAAACTTGTACTCGATAACATGGTGGTCAATAAAAAAATCACCGCAAAGCAGCGGGATGAAGCTGCCAAATACGATATCACCAAATCATTTGCAAAACCGAGTGATTTCAAAAATGCGTACGCGACTTATCCATTTGTAATCTCTGCAATCGAGAGCGAGGCCATTAAAACGTTACAAGAGTTGGATAAAAAATACCATCCAGAAGAAGCAAAAGATAGATCTTATAAATACTATACCGATAGAGTCCGTGTGGGCGGCTTGAAAATTTATTCTACTGTCGATCAAGCACTTTATGACAATATGAATAAATCCGTAGAAGGAATCGACTTCCCCCGTAAGAAAATCAATGGAAGAATGGTTCGTGAACAAATTGGTGCTGTGATGGTGGAAAATAAATCTGGAGCAGTCCTCTCTTTCTTCGCAGGAACAGACTTTGAGGAAAACCAAAAAGACCATGCCTTAGATGCACAAAATCAACCAGGTTCTGCTATGAAGCCATTATTATCCTATGGTCCTGGTATCAACGAAGGAGTTATTTCATCTAACTCCATCATTGTTGATGAGCCAGTTAACAAAGAGTATAGTTCTGCTGTTTATCGAAACTCCAATGGTAAGTATAGTGGACCAGTTACTGCTACCAGAGCATTGCAGTTCTCCTATAATATCCCTGCTATCAAGGTATTTCGTGCCACACAGAGTAAACTAGGAAGACAAAAAGTATTTGATTACATCAGAGCCATGGGAATGCCTCCTCATAAAAATGACGGAGAAGCGCTTGTACTCGGTGGCGCAACCTATGGATATACCGTAGAACAAATGACTGGTGCATATGCGATGATTGCCAACAATGGTCAATTTAATAAACCACATCTAATCTCAAAAATTACCGATTCTCAAGGAAATGTAATCTTTGATTATGCAAAAGAGCATGCATCAAAAGAAGTATTTTCCCCACAAACTGCTTATCAACTCACGAAGATGATGAAGACAGTGGTAGATGGAGGAACAGCAGCAAGTTCTATCGGACAGATCGGCGGCTATAATATTGCTGGTAAAACCGGTACAACTACCAGTGAATACGATCTATGGTTTGTTGGATACACTCCAGAAGTGTCCCTCGGGGTATGGTCTGGTTTTGATTACAACAAAAAAGGGGACCATGACTTAGCAAAAACGGCTTGGATTAAACTGTTTAAAGCAGCAGCATCTACCAACCCAACACTTATTCCAAAAGGGACGAATTTCCAAAATCCTGGTGGATCATCCGGTGAGAAATGCTTTGAATGTAATCGTAAAACGCCTGCATCATCCGATTCAAATGATTCAAGTGAAAATGGGCAGCAACAACAAAATACCGGTATCGTACCATCCAATCAAACGCAAAAACCAAATGAAGAATAAGCCCTGAACAATAGGCTCTAACAATCAAGCAAGTTCATATCTTTTTTACTAGAAAAACTCACTTCTAACAATTAGTAGTGAGTTTTTTATTAACAAGAAATAGGTACAAAGACCAGATTAAATAACCAATCAAAAATCACACCATCGTCATAGGATACCAGTAATAAATAGTTATTTTATATTAAAGGATGGTGTGATTTTCATGAGATGGCAAACAAATTGTCGTAGAAAGAAAAGACCCTGCACAAGAAAGCCAAAACAAAGAAAAATTAAAACATCTCAAAGAGAAAACAATTTTAAAAATAAATCAAAAAGTGAGAGCAAAGCAAAGAACGAAAATCGAATACAAATCACCATCAATTTAGCTGGAGGTGCTGGCCTAGCTGCTAATCAACAGCCTCTTACTGTTCGTTATAAAGATAATGATGATGAAAAAGAGATAACATTATCTGCATTAGGGGAGGAACAAGACGAAAAGCTAATTACCATTTTAAACGATGACGATGATGATGACGACGATGACGATGACGATGACGACGATGATAACGATGATGACGACGATGATGATGACGACGATGACGACGATGATGACGATGATGACGATGACGATGATGACGACGATGACGACGATGATGATGATGATGACGATGATGATGACGACGATGATGATGACGATGATGATGACGACGATGATGATGACGATGATGATGATGATGATGATGATGACGATGATGACGACGATGATGACGATGATGACGATGATGACGATGATGACGATGATGACGATGATGACGATGATGACGATGATGACGATGATGACGATGATGACGATAATGATGATGATGATGATGACGATAATGATGATGATGACAGTAATATTCAAACAGAGAATAACGAAAGATCCACTAGAAGATTACGCCCTCTCCCTCGCAGAGGAAATTCGAGAAGAAAAAGATTTTATGGGAGACGTAGGTTTAACAGACTTTAAATCTCATTTATGGAATAAATCACATAGATATAAACCAAAAAGCCACTCAATTATAATGAATGGCTTTTCTTCTTGGATTAATCTTCTAACGTTGATAAGTCTCCTGCTGGAAGTCCTAATTCCCACGCTTTCAAGACACGACGCATGATTTTACCACTGCGTGTTTTTGGCAATTTATCTTTAAATTCGATTTCTCGTGGAGAAGCATGTGCAGCTAATCCACTTTTTACGAAAGCTGCTATTTCTTTTTTTAATTCTTCTGATGGTGCATAACCAT
This sequence comes from Shimazuella alba, assembly GCF_009831235.1. GTDB lineage: Bacteria > Bacillota > Bacilli > Thermoactinomycetales > Thermoactinomycetaceae > Shimazuella > Shimazuella alba. Next base: position 189,623 of record NZ_WUUL01000007.1, read on the forward strand.
CCCGTAAGGCGATAAATGCTTTAATGATTTGACCACGAAGCTCATCTGGCTTTCCAATAACCCCTGCTTCTGCAACTGCAGGATGTTCTACCAGTTTGCTTTCCACTTCAAACGGTCCTACCCGCTCTCCTGATGTGTTAATGACATCGTCTTCTCGCCCTTGGAACCAGAAATATCCATCTTCATCTTGGTATGCAGTGTCACCGGATACATACCAACCAGGAATTTGGAAATATTCTTTATATTTTTCTGGATTGTTCCAAATCGAACGCATCAGAGATGGCCAAGGTGTTTTGACTGCGAGATGTCCCATTGTGTTAGGTGGCAACTCTAGTCCATTATCATCAATAATCGCTGCATGAACACCTGGGATTGGACGACCCATCGAACCCGGGCGAATTTCCATTTGGGGGTAATTTGCTATCACAATTCCACCTGTTTCTGTCATCCACCATGTATCATGAATTCGTTTCTTATATACTTGCAAGCCCCAGCGTATCACTTCAGGGTTTAGAGGTTCTCCTACACTCATTATATGGCGAACATTGCTCAGATCATATTTTTCTACTACTTCATCTCCAGCACCCATTAACATACGAAATGCAGTAGGTGCGCTATACCATACAGTTACTTTATTGGTTTCCAGTGTCTGATACCAATCATCAGGGCTGAATCGACCTCCACGAATCACATTTGTCACACCATTTAACCAAGGTGCAAAAATGCCGTAAGATGTACCAGTTACCCAACCAGGATCAGCCGTACACCAATAAATATCATCAGAATTTAGATCGAGCACCCATTTTCCTGTCTGATAATGCTGGATCATTGCATGATGAACATGTAAAACACCCTTTGGTTTTCCAGTGGAACCCGATGTGTAGTGTATAATCATAGGATGTTCCAAATCTACCCATTCCATTGAAAAGTCGGAAGACTCTTGAAACACTCCTTTTTCAAATGAGTAGTGACCCAATTGCTGATTGTCTTCTCCTCCAACTAATATAATTTTTTTCAGATGTGGGAGCTGATCCACTGGAACTCGTTTTAAAAGCTGTGGTGTAGTAACCAGTGCTACTGCTTCGCTATTATCCAACCTATCTTGAACGGCAGCTGTCATAAAGGCTTCGAACAAAGGTCCCACAACAGCCCCTATTTTTAAAACCCCAAAAAAACTAGCATAAAATTCAGGTGTTCTTGGCAAAAAAATAAAAACACGATCTCCTTTTTCAATATGTAAGCGTTTTAATAAATTTGCAAAGCGATTTGAATGCTGTTTCAGTTGTTCATACGTAATATTTTCAGAACGTACTGGATCACTATAAGAGAGGGCAATCTTATCTCCTCTACCTTCCTCTACGTGCCGATCGACACACTCGTAGGCGACATTTACCTTACCAGTTTGATGCCAACTAAATACCTTTTCAACATCAGACCACTGGAAAGTATCTTTTTCTTTTTCATAGTCGCTCAGATTATTACCTGTTGTCATAGGATTAATAGATGTAAGATGTTCCAAAAAAATCGCCTCCTTACTCCTATGATAAATGAAAAACCAGCTTCTATCCAGATGTAAGAATTAGAAGCTGGTTTTTCTTTTTTAGTAGATAAGTTTTATCTTATCTACATTAAGACTGGTGTCTACGCCCTAAAAGGCTTCGACACACAGCTAATTATTTTAGTGATGCTTGGGTTTAAAGGTATGGCAATCAGTTTCCTCACTGTTATCAGCTTGTTCTTCATGCTGAGCAACAACATAGATCTGATCTGCTTCGCATCGGTTACCTTGACCCCAATAGGTACAATTGTTAACCTCACACATCACATCTTTTGGCATCAACGACACCTCCTCATTCGTTGGTTGAGTGATATCTTACATGTTGATGCAATAAAACCACTATATAAACGAGACTAGCTCGTAATCGTTAAGCTACCCCGTAATTGTGGATAAGATGCAACATAGATGTTACCAATTGAGAGGATCGTATTGCAGCTAGCTCTGTAAACTTAACAAAATCGACAGGTGCCTCGTGATCAGCTCGATCTGACATCGAACGAATAACTACATATGGTATATGGGCCAGGTAGCATACATGGGCAACAGCAGCTCCCTCCATCTCCACACAATCACCATTTAGTTCTGTATATAGATACTGTACAAGTGATGGATCAGAAATAAATTGATCTCCAGAAAGAACTTTACCCGTACGAACGGTAATTCCATCCAATTCCGTTGCCGCAGTTAAGGCAGTTTGAACAAGTTTTGAGTCTGCTGGGTATTCAGATATTGATTGATAGGGAACAGTGCCTCGTGGAAATCCAAGTGTACTTGCATCTAGATCATGTTCTTGACAAGAACTAGAGATGATCATGTCGCCTATTTCTAACTCTGGATGAAGTGCACCTGCGACCCCGATAAAAAGTACCGAATCTACTTGATATTCATGGATGAGTGTCTGGGCAGAAATAGAAGCATTTACTTTGCCAACTCCAGATTTTGTGATGACAATAGGCACATTAGCCAACGTCCCTGTTATAAACTGATTTCCATAAAAATCTTTTGATTGCGTATTTACCATACCTAAGAGCAGTTGTTCAATTTCTACATCCATTGCTCCTATTATGCCGATCAAGATTGTTCACCTTCTATCGATCCAAGAGGACGGGTAGAACTCCGTAACTTTAAGGAGTGAGGCAGTGTTACTTGTCCTGTTTGAACCTCTTCACCATGCATATATTTAGTTAATAAACGCATCGCAACTGCTCCCAAATCATACATCGGCACATCCACTGTACTTAGTAATGGACGAACTTGTGATGCGATAGGAATATTATTGTAACCAATAACCTCAATATCTTCAGGTATTTTCTTACCATTATCTAAAATAGCATGAATAGCACCTACTGCCATCTCATCACTCAACACAACTACAGAAGTCGGAACATCAGTTAAGCTCAGCAATGTAGACATTGCTTGATATCCAGAATCGTAACGATAGTCTCCTATCCGAATCAAATGCTCATCAAATTCAATCTGATGTTCTTCGAGTGCATGTTTATAACCGATATAGCGTGGATACCCTTTCACAAGATCGGTAAGTGGACCACCAATTAATGCTATTTTTTTATGTCCACCTTGTATGAAGTGAACAGTTGCATCATAAGCCGCTTCATGTTGATCGATTCCGACTGCTGGTAATGCATTGTCTTCCACTTTTGTTGCAACCAAAACAACCGGGACATTAGTATGTTCATAAATTCGAAGATGTTCCTCTCTTACATTTCCACCAAGGAAAAGTAAGCCATCTACTTGCTTCTCTAACAGAGTTTCAATCAATTGTGTCTCTCGTTCTTGTTGTAGGTCAGAGTTACACAAAATAATATTGTATCGATACATCGTTGCAATATCTTCAATTCCACGTGTAACTTCCGAGTAGAAAGCATTAGAGATGTCAGGTATAACCACACCAACAGTCTTTGTTTTTTTACTCGCTAGTCCACGAGCTACTGCATTAGGACGGTAACCTAACTGTTCTATCACACCAAGAACTTTTTTACGAGTTGCTGGTTTTACATTGGAATTTCCATTTACGACTCGAGAAACCGTTGCCATAGAAACGCCTGCAACGCGGGCGACATCATAAATTGTAATAGTTTCTTTCTTTTTGTCCATTTTTCTCTGACCTCTTTACTATAGAAGTATCATTTGTAGTATAACAAATTGTATACAAAAAAGACCCAACACACCAATTTTTGAAAAGATAATTGTAATGACAATCATTACCATTCTCCAAAAAAGGCTGTATGAGGTCTTTTTTATTATTTTTGTGCCATCAATTGTAGAACATACGGTAATGTATCCCCCATAATACTAGTCCAAGCATTTGGAGATCCACGATTAATCCAGATGATACATTGTGTCGGGGCGAGTGCTTTAAACAATTTTTTGGTCGAAATCAACCTCGGAACCATTTCTGGAAGATTGTTGTTCCTTCGGTGAGCTTCGTCAATTAATGTTTTCGCATATTCCTCAGATGTGAAAAAATCAGCAATCTGATTCTCATCTTGGCTTGCAAGAATCACCATTTTTCCTTCTAAATCAACAATTACCCAGATTCTCCTCAGATCGGCTAATGCCCTGCAAACTTCCCAGCCATTTGCCATTCCTTTTCCTTCATTTGTCGCAGTCTCCAGTACTCTTAAACCATAAGCAACATCATCAGGAATAGCAGGATTACGAGGCAAAACAGGAGGAACATTCTCTGTTTCTACCTGCGGTTGCTCGTTTTGTTGGACAGGTTTCTCTTCCTCTTTCACAAACTTTTCTTCTTGTTGGAAAGTTGTTTCCGGTATTGGTTCAGGTTCAGGTATTATATTTTTCTCATTTTCGCTTTCATTTATTTGATTATCGGATTGAAAAAATAAACTCGTATGTGGGATCGTTTCAGAAAAACCGTCATCGTCATCGTCATCCCAAGGATTATCAAATGCTGAATATGTGTTTTCTGAAACAGTAGATTCCTCATGGTTTTCTACGACATTTTTCTCTTCTTGCACGTTGTTATTTTTATGAGTTTGTTCTGGCACTTCATTGTCTTGCTTCACTGTAACTGATTCCGGCTTAACAACTAGCTCTGGTTTTACTACCGGCTCTGGTTTTACCACAGGCTCTGGTTTTACCACAGGCTCTGGTTTTACCACAGGCTCTGGTTTTACTACTGGTTCTGGTTTTACCACAGGCTCTGGTTTTACCACAGGCTCTGGTTTTACTACTGGTTCTAATTCTACTATTTTCTGTTCAGGCATTACGTTGATATCGGATTTTTTCTCTTCGGTTATCGCATCTGTCGAAGAGGTTGGTATTTGATATTGCTGTGCTTCTACCTTTTCTTTCTTTGGTACAACTACAGGTGCTTCTGATGTATATGTATCTTCTTTTTTTCTATCTGTGCCAAATGTTAATGGCTCTTCTTCTGAAAATGCAGATTCCCAATCGATCACTTCTGTTTCAGTAGTTTGCGTAATTTTGTCTTCGTGAATATTTGCGGTTTCTTCTGGCAGCGATTCTACTGATTCATTTTCACTTGGAATCGGCAAATCTGGAACATCTGGAATAAAGGAATAAGAATTTGTCGTTTGTTCGACATATCCAGTCTTTGAACCATTCTTTATCTGCACCACTTGGTCAGGATTGAGCAAAAATGCCTCTGGTAAACCATAATTCACGTATAAAGTCTTAGAACCAAGGCGTTCGAGGTATTGAAAAATCTTTTCCCAACTGATCGAAGTAGCAACTCCGCCACTTTTTTCTGCGCTCTTACTAGCTTCTTGTTCTCCTGTATAAATAACGATCGTCGAAAATCCAGGTTGATATGCTCCTTTTAAAACAGAAGAACCTGAACGTATAACCCATGCATCTGCTTGTTTGGAAAACATATGGATACAATAATAGCGGATCCATTCCAGCAATTGATGTTGAACGACGAAAAATCTGGAGTCAAGCCCTGGATTAAACATCAACCCTTCGGCATTGGAGCGGTAAGCTTTTAACAGAAATGGTAACGCTGGCTCGTCTGTCATCTCCAGATACTCAGGTTGCCTTACGCGTACCATTTTTGCTGCTTCTTGATCTGTAAAAGCAACTACATACTTGGAACCAGGACGGTTACTTCTAGCTAACAATGGCTTCTTGCCCAGTGACGATTTTTGATACAAAACTGTTAATTTCCATACATTTTGGGCAAAATATTGAAATAATTCCTCCGGTTTTACCTGATAGCGATTTGCTTTTTCCAGGTATTCTCTTGCACTCACGACCAATCTTCCCCCATCTATCTTTCCTGTAGTAGTAGGTTTATCATACCAAAAGGTTACTAGAAAGCGAAACCATAGAATACAAACAAAATTTCCGCTCAATTGATTGCACCTTCGTACGTACGTCTGATATACTTACATCGAGGTGATAAATATGGGTCAAGAAATGCCAAAAAAATTCCCCCGTAGATTGACGAAAAATGGGAACAGTTTAGCTTTTAATGTCCCGTCAGAACTCACAAAGGATTCAAAACCGGGAGATTTATTTTATATGTATCAAGATGAAAATGGAAAGATTGTAATAGAAAAAGCAGAAACTGAAAAGAGAAATAGAAAATATAAGTTTGAAGACCTCATGTCTAAAGTCACCAAAGAAAATGCAAATAAATTTGATTGGGGTAAGCCTATAGGGAGGGAAATTTGGTGAGTTACATTCCTAAGCGAGGCGATATCATTTGGATGAATTTTGATCCACAATCAGGCCATGAGCAAGCAGGCAGGAGACCTGCTCTCGTTTTATCCGCTCATGAATATAACGAAATTCTTGGATTGGCTCAGGTTTGCCCGATTACAAGTAAAACAAAAGGATATCCATTTGAAGTGCAGCTTCCTGAAGATTTAAAAATTAATGGAGTTGTGTTATCTGATCAAGCAAAAAGCATTGACTGGAAAGCAAGAGAAACTTCTTTTATTGATGAATGCCCTGTCTCGACGTTGACAGAAGTTCTATCTAAATTATTAGTTGTTATCGATCCGGATGAATTACTTTTATAATATTTCCATTTTTCATTCAATCATATTATATCAGGTGGGACTCGCACAGTTTGAGCTAAGGCTACTCGTCCTTCAAAGAGGCTCCGTTTACAGTTAGCTTGTGACGCTTCACGCGGTTCCCAGCCATTTTGGGTTGTCCAATCATAGGTGATGAACTTCCTTATTTTTTTATCATCATACTATCATTACCATTTCCTCTTCCCGTTTTTCAAAATATTATTTCTGATTATATGATTTAATAAAAAGACCCAACAATATTTTTGTAGTGAACCCAAAAAGTTAGACACGAAAATTAGGCAGCTTGCTGCCGGGCATGAGTTCGGTATTGTACTGGACTCATGCCTTTTAATTTTGT
>NZ_WUUL01000008.1 GCF_009831235.1 Shimazuella alba
ATAGGCGTGTTACTCACTCTTCGGTTTTCAGGGAATAATTTGACCCTAGCACAATATGTGTTAGGGTTTTTTTGATGTATGCAAGTAATTTTAGCCAACTTCGACATTTAACAAATTATAGGTCAATATTCATCAAGGTACCATTACTTCCTGATGGTAATGACTTTAGATTTTTTGAATAAAAACTGTGGAGTAAATGGGCAATAACTCAAGTAATCCTAAAGAAAATACAAGTTCTTTGCTGTAGACATTAGCCTGGTAAATTTGTTTTGAAAACGATCCCAATTCATAATTTGCGGGAAGTAAAAGAAGCATTCTTTTTTAAATATAGAGGTTGTTCATAAATAAAGTTTAAGCATGTAGGATTTGATGCTTGCGAACCTACGGCACAAGTCGCACTATGTTTTTTGTCTGCTGCTTCTAACCAACCAAAGACGCTCGACCTGCGCGCAACTTCGCTTTTGAATGGAATAAATGCAACAAGCTTTAATATATAAAAGTGATTCTTTTATATAATAAGATCACTTTTTTATACTTTCATTGTATTCTGGCCTAATAATAAGGAATGACATCCTCTCTATGAACAATAACAAAATGAAATATAATTCAACCAATAATAGATGCAACGAAATGTAGGATTGGTGGAATTAATATTTTCAGACCATGTTTTTGCTGTATATGGTAATGTATTTATTATATTAATAAATACTTGTTTAACTGGGTGATTTTATGGTTATGAAAAAATGGTACGGAGATGTTTTATTGTTTTTATGTATGATTATTTGCTTGAGCACTTCTACATCTGTTTTGGAAATGGTCGGAACCCTTACAGGTCTACTGTGCGTTTGGCTTACAGCGAAAGAAAATATTTGGTGTTGGCCAATTGGGTTAATCAATGTAGGTTGTTTTTTCTTTACGTTTTGGAATGCAAAGTTATATGCAGATATGACTCTTCAAATTCTCTTTTTTATTCTAAGTATACAAGGATGGATTATTTGGCTGACGAAAAGACAAAATGCTAATGTCAGACCAACAAAGAAACTTACTGCAAAGATGTACATTATTCTTCCCATCATACTTGTTGTCACCACATTGGTTTGGGGATATGTGTTGACGAAATACACGGATGCATCTATCCCGTATTTGGATGCGTTTATTGCTGTACTCAGTGTGATTGCTCAGTATTTATTATCTAGCAAAATTTTAGAAAACTGGTATGTATGGATTGTGATTGATGTATTTTCTGTTGGGATGTATTTATACAAAGATCTATACTCGATAGCGTTTTTATATTTGGTATATCTGGTGATTGCTATTTCCGGACTTATGACTTGGAGAAAGAACTTCTTGCGAAGCATGCCACATAGAGCTTAAAGCAAAGGATTTGTGATTACTTATGGAACAAGTAGGTCGTTATGGAAAAGAAAGAAAAATAGGACTGACATTAGGGAAATTTGCCCCTTTACATAAAGGGCATCAATATATGATTGAAACAGCAATAGAAGAAATGGACGAAGTAATCGTTCTTATTTATGACTGTCCTGAAACAACTGATATTCCACTCCCTGTCCGATCAAACTGGTTGAGAACTCTCTACCCTTCAGTAAAGGTGCTGGAGGCATGGGATGGACCTACTGAGATAGGAGATACACTTGAGATCAAACAGATGCATGAAAACTATATTTTAGGGCTATTAAATGGTACGAAAATCACCCACTTTTATTCTAGTGAATTTTATGGTGATCACATGAGTCAAGCACTTCATGCAGTGGATCGCCGAGTAGATGAAAAGAGGTCACATGTCCCTGTTTCTGGTACGAAAGTCCGGAGTAATAGCTATGCATATCGCAGTTTTTTACATCCTGTCGTGTACAAAGATTTGATAACAAAAGTTGTGATGGTAGGAGCGCCTTCTACTGGGAAATCAACTTTAGCAGAGCGATTAGCAACAGAATTTAAAACTGTATGGATGCCTGAGTATGGGCGTGAGTATTGGGAAGAACACCAAGAAAATAGACGTCTGACCAAAGTGCAATTGGTGGATATAGCAAAAGGACATTTGGTTCGAGAAGAATTATTAATTCCAAAAGCAAATAAGTATTTGTTTGTTGATACGAATGCCATAACGACCTATCTTTTTTCACAAGATTACCATGGGGAAACCCATCCAGAGCTTGCTGCATTAGCAGATCAGGCAAGTAATAGGTATGATCTTGTTTTCTTGTGTGAAGATGATATTCCATACGAGGACACATGGGATCGATCTGGTGATGTACATCGAAAAGTATTCCAGAAAAAAGTGAAGGCTGACTTGTTGCAGCGAAAAATACCTTTCATTTCATTGCGTGGAACAGTAGAACAGCGTGTTGGGAAGGTGAAAGAAATACTGGAGAAATTCGAGAAGTATCTTGGTTTAGGAGCTTTATGTTAAATAAAAAATATTAAGTTAGTTACCCCCCGGGCAATGCTGGGTTTTTTAGAATGAGCAATAAATTTTACTTGGAGTACTGCCATGGCAGTACCCCTATTTATTAGCACTAATCTTAGATAAAAGGAATACCTTCATCAGATGGTATTTCATTGTCGAATATATTAATTCTTCAAATATGTGTTGAAGTCTATTGTGTTACAAAGAATAAAATATGAAACAATAAATAGATAAGTGTTTTGCAATATTTAAGTACCTGTTCGTGGAATCTGTTCTTTTTACATAATTGTATGTTTTTTAAAATACACCTGATGATGGAGGAGTTTTTGGATGAAAGGTACAGTTCTTATTACAGGTGCATCCAGTGGGATTGGTTGGGAGTTTGCACTGTTGTTTGCAGAAGCTGATTACCATGTAGTAGCAGTTGCCAGAAACGAAATTAAACTAAAGGAGTTGCAGCTCACTGTTAAGGATCAGTATGGAACAGAGTTGGATTACATTGCAAAAGACTTGGTTCAACCTCAGTCTGTAGACGAATTGATTGAGGAAATGAAAGAAAAAAATTATTCCATTGATTACTTGGTAAATAACGCTGGTTTTGGGCAATTTGGTTCCTTTTTGGATACAGATGGAAAAGAAGAAATGGATATGATTATCTTAAATGTTTCTGTGCTCACTCATTTGTCAAAGCAATTACTGCCAAACATGGTGAAAAAGAAACATGGTGGGATATTAAATGTTGCCTCTACTGCATCTTTTCAGCCAGGTCCACTCATGGCGGTTTACTACGCTACCAAGGCATATGTCCTCTCCTTTACCGAGGCATTAGCAAATGAAATGAATGGCACAGGAGTTACCGTTACGGCTTTTTGCCCTGGTCCTACGTCCACTGGTTTTGAGAAACGTGCTAATCTTGGCACTTCGAAACTTTTTCAAAAAGGGGTCATGGATGTTCAAACAGCAACTAAAATAGGTTTTAGAGGATTTTTGCAGGGAAAGGAAATCGTTATTCCAGGGTTCAAAAATCGGTTACTTTCAAGGATCGTCAGCTTTATGCCAAGGAAGTTAGTGACAAAGATTGTACGTAAAATGCAAGAGACACGGAGGTAGGAATGAACAAAAAAACTGCTTTAGTAACAGGTGCCTCATCTGGTATTGGAGAGGCGTTTGCACATGAGTTAGCCAAGCGCGGATTTGATATTGTGTTAGTTGCTCGTTCGGAAGAAAAATTGAATAAATTAGCTCATAAGTTACGGGAACAAGTTCGGGTAGAGATCATCAAGCAAGATTTGAGTGAAGAGTATGCTGCAAAACGAGTGAAAGAAAAAATAGACGAAATGGGACTTGAAATTGATTTTCTTGTGAATAATGCTGGATTTGGTACAAGTGGGGAGTTTTTATCTAATTCAATGGAGGTAGATCATCAACAAGTGATGGTAAATGTCGCTTCTGTCTTAGATTTGACACATGTATTTCTCCCTAAAATGGTGGAGAGAGGCCATGGAACGATTATTAATTTGGCATCCTTGATATCATTTGCTCCTATGCCATATATGAGCGTATATGGTGCTACAAAAGCTTTTGTTCTTGCATTTTCACAAACACTTGCCGAAGAATATCGAGATAAAGGAATTCGTGTATTGGCCCTCTGTCCAGGTCCTACAGAAACTAAATTTTTTGAAGTAGCAGGCAGTAATGCAAATAAAGGGATGAAAATGCGAACCTCTCCTCAAGTTGTGGAAACTGCATTTCAAGCTTTAACTAGAGGAAAGAGTGTTGTAATAGATGGTTTGTCCAATACGACAATCGCCCAACTCCCTCGATTGATGAGTCGCAGTTTGATGATGAGAGTTGGTGGAAGGGCGATGAGAAAAATGAATTAATCTCGTTCGACCCTCTTTTTTAAATGAACAACACAAAAAACACACACACGTGCCAAGATTAATACAGGAATACAATATGCAAATAAGAATGTTATCATTGTTTTTACTACCATATAAAGATCTCCTTTTGCTTTACCATTCCTTTTCGATAGAAAAAATATGCAAAAAATGATGGTGCATTTGTTCTAGAAGGTAGTAATTTTAAATAGAAGTAAAAGAAACAACTTGTATCTTTATCGGCAAATTGGGAATAATAAAAATAGAAGGAATGCTAGATAAAGGTGGGCGAGTAACATGGATCAATGCAAAGAGCAAGAGTTATGTATTATCTGTGAAAAAGAGCGTAGGGATGTACTCCGTATTATGGATCAACCAATATGTACGATTTGCGAACAAGATATGGTTGGTGTGAGAGTGACTGATTGGGTGTATGATTTCTATATAGCCAGACTGAAACAGATCTGGTAGGCTTTGAAGAAGAGAAGAATGGCTAAAGTGGCTCTGTGGTAGGTGTGGTAGGGTCGCTTTATGGTGGATAAAAATAGAACAGCATCTGGCAACGAAAGATTACGCCTTAGAAGGCTTGCCATTCGGCAAGTTTTCTTTACTGTCTTATACATATAGGGGCTGACTATCATGACAGATCAATCCAGAGCTCCCTTGTGGGAAGCACTACAAAAACATACAATACAATCAAAAGCGAATTTCCACGTTCCTGGTCATAAAGCCGGACAAGTTTTTGATAAAGAAGCGCTGCCTCGATATTCTTCTATCCTTCCATTTGACTTGACGGAAGTAGGAGACCTTGATGATCTTCATGCACCAACTGGTGTAATCCAAGAAGCGCAGCAACTCGCAGCAGAAGTTTTTCAGGCGGACTATACAAGGTTTTTGGTTGGAGGAACTACAGCAGGAATTCTTGCCTCTATTTTAACAGTATGCAAACCAGGGGACAAAATACTAGTGGCACGTCATTGTCATCAATCAGTCTTCCATGGCTGTCTATTGGCAGGTGCAACTGTTGTTCCAATCCCGTATATAATCGATCGAGTATCTGGATTAGAAGCACCTGTATCCTCTATACAAGTGAAAGCGTTACTTCAGCAGCATCCAGATGCGAAAGCTGTTGTACTTACAAGTCCTACCTATTTTGGAGTCGTACAAAAGATAGAAGAACTAGCAAAAGTTATTCATTCCTATAAAATTCCATTGATCGTAGACGAAGCACATGGTGCTCATTTTGGATTCCATACTACTTTACCGAAACGTGCTATGGAGTTTGGTGCAGATATTTGCATTCAATCCACCCACAAAATGCTTCCATCTTTAACGATGTCGTCTATGATACATGGAAAGGAAAGATTTATTGACAGAGAACTTTTAGATACTTATTTACGCATGATTCAATCGAGCAGTCCATCTTATGTTTTGATGGCTTCCCTTGATCTATCAAGAAGATATATGGTTAAGGAAGGGGAAAGTATACTTACAAATGTATTAAGGTTATTGGATTCTTTTCGTAAGAGTCTATATAAACTTCCGTTTATAGTGGAGAAAAAAACTGTTACAAAGATGGACCCATTGAAACTCTCCTTATCGAGTTCATATTTTTCAGGATTTGAATTAGCATCACAATTGGAAGACAAAGGTGTATATGCCGAATTAGCGGATGATCAAAAGGTTCTACTTGTCTTTTCATTGGGTACAAAGCAAGCAGAACTTGATTATTTATTGCAGTGTCTTTCTCAAATCCATGAATACAAACCAATACTTACTGAGAAAAAGAATACAACACTCCTCACTCCTCAGGAAGGAGAGATAATTCCTTATGCCGAATGTAGAACAAGAGAACGCTGTAGGGTACCTGCAAAACAAGCAGTTGGAAAGAGAAGTGCCGTTCACCTAGTCCCCTATCCTCCAGGGATTCCTATTGTGTTGATGGGTGAAACCATTTATCAAGAAACGTTGGAATATCTTTTGTTTCTACATCAAACAGGAGGGAAAGTCCGAGGTATCGAACAGCAAGACGATCAATATTGGTTATCCGTATATAATTAGATATGAATGAGGTTACAAAAATGAAAGGCATTTTCCTAACATTTGAAGGAATCGAAGGGGTTGGAAAATCGACACAGATAGCAAAGCTTTATGATTATTTATCTGTGGACTACCCAGTTATTCAAGTACGAGAACCAGGTGGCACAAAGATTGGCATGGAGATTCGTAAGATTTTGTTAGATCCGTCCATTCAAGAGCCGTTTTCTATGTTTGCAGAGTTATTTTTATATGCAGCTTCTCGCGCACAATTAATGGAACAGGTTATTTTACCTGCATTAGAAGAAGGTAAGATCATTTTATGCGATCGTTTTATTGATTCCACTATTGCTTATCAAGCTTATGGTGCAGGTGTCCCATTACAGGATGTTCTCCAAATCAATCGACAAGCGATAGGGAATCATCTTCCAAATCGCACATATTTACTCGATCTCCCTATCTCGATCTCGCAAGAAAGACTTGCAGCACGAAGCAAAGGAAAAGATCGTATGGAACAAAAATCCGAGGATTTTCACTCAAGAGTACGCAATGGATATTTAGCATTAGCAGAAGATAATAAGGAACGAATCAAGCTGATCGATGCTACTAGGAGCAAAAAGTCTATTTTTAAAGAGATCTTGCAAGATATTAAGTCGTACATTTAATCCAAGTATTGGATTTCTTTTCATTTGCCGTAGGGAATCTACCGATGATAAAATAGATGCATAAATGTTTGTAGATGAACAACTCAATGGGTGCAAGTAGCCTGGAGTTGGAGGGTTGATCAGTCATGCTAAAAGTAATAGGTGTCCGCTTCAAGGAAGCGGGTAAGATATACTTCTTTAACCCTGATAATCTCATCATGGAACGTGATTCATCCGTTATTGTGGAGACTGTCAGAGGAATAGAGTTTGGAAAAGTTGTTTGGGGAGTGCGTTACGTAGAAGAAGATGAAGTTGTACTCCCTTTAAAACGAGTTTTACGCTTAGCTACAACAGAAGATACCGATAAGCAGCATGCTAACCAGCTAGCTGCTGAGGAAGCTTTGCGGGTGTGCTCGGAGAAGGTAAGAGAACATCAGCTAGAAATGAAGTTAGTAGATGCAGAATATACCTTTGATCGTAATAAATTAATTTTTTATTTTACCGCAGATGGCCGCGTTGATTTTCGAGAGTTAGTTCGTGATCTGGCAGCTGTTTTCCGGACACGGATCGAGCTGAGACAGATTGGAGTTCGAGATGAGGCAAAAATGCTAGGCGGAATTGGTCCTTGTGGACGTGTTCTTTGTTGTTCTTCCTTTTTAGGCGATTTTGAGCCGGTTTCGATAAAAATGGCTAAAGATCAAAATCTTTCTCTCAACCCAACTAAAATTTCTGGGTTATGTGGACGATTGATGTGTTGTTTAAAATACGAGAATGATAACTATGAGGAAACAAAAGATACATTACCGGATATCGGTGATGCAGTATATACTCCGGCTGGTCTTGGACAAGTAATGCTGCTGGACTTGATTGAAAGAAAAGTAAAAGTACAGTTGGAGAGTACTGGAACCATGGTGGAACACTCACTGGATGAAGTAACCGTAGAAGCTTAAGCTTGCCCCTAAGAGATTAGTTTGTAAGAAGAGGTTGATGAGCATTCCTCATCCTCTCAAAGGAGAGTGGGGTGGAGATTTGGATAAACAAGCAGTATTTAAGCGTGTTGCCCAAGTAGAGGAACAGATTGGTGAGCTGTATAAAGAATTGGGCGGTCTGAAATCGGAGATCGTTCATTTAATGGAAGAAAATACACGTCTGACCCTTGAAAACGATCAACTACGTAAATTACAACAAGAAGTTTCTGGAGAAAATGCTTCCACCTACTCAGGTGAAGTAGGCCAAACAACTCTGCACCAAAGTATCGGAAATCATCATTTGATGAATCTGTATGATGAAGGTTTTCATATATGCAATGTACACTACGGTCGAATGCGTACGGATGGCAATTGTTTGTTTTGTGTTGCTTTTCTCGATAAGACCAAAGAAGACTAAAGCGCCGGTTTTCCGGCGTCTTTTTTTGAAAGGATTTATGCATGTATATTGTCTACATATTAGAATGTTCGGATCGAACCTATTACACAGGCATCACCAACAAACTAGAAGCTCGATTAAAGCAGCATCAATTGGGCAAGGCTTCCAAGTATACCCGTTCACGTTTACCAATAAAATTGGTCTACCAAGAACCAGCCCTTGATAAATCTCATGCCCTGAGAAGAGAACTGGAAGTGAAATCTTGGTCTAGAACGAAAAAACAACAATTAATTCAAACCTATGTGGGAGAATCACAAAATGAATAGACAAAAAAGTTTTGCAAATGATCTTCAAGCGATCGGAAAACTGTATGTGGTTGGTACTCCTATTGGCAATCTTAATGAAATGAGTCCAAGAGCTATTGATACCTTAAAAGAAGTAGATTTGATTGCAGCAGAGGATACCAGGCATACTCGCAAATTACTCTCCTATTTCTCTTTTTCTACTGCTCTTACTAGTTTTCATGAGCATAATCAAGAAACAAAGAAAGTAGAGATTGTGGAGAAGATATTGACAGGTAAGTCAGTAGCAGTAGTAAGTGATGCGGGTATGCCTGCTATCTCGGACCCTGGAGAAGTATTGGTTGAGGCTGCCCTACAGGCTGGAATAACGGTTATACCAGTGTCTGGTCCTAATGCAGCATTAAATGCGTTAGTAGCTTCTGGCATTGCTGCACAGCCTTTTACATTCATCGGATTTTTACCTCGTCAAAAGAAAGAGCGGAAAAAAGAGCTGGAGAAGTGGGCTAGTTTCCCAACGACACTTGTTTTTTATGAAGCCCCGCATCGTGTAAAGCAAATGTTACAAGATAGTCTTGCGATTTTAGGAAATCGGAAGATTGCAGTTGCGAGGGAATTGACCAAAAAACATGAAGAATGGTTAAGAGGGACGATAGAAGAAGTTGTCGTTTATGTGGAACAGACAGATACATTGGGTGAATATTGTATTGTCATTGAAGGGGCAGCAGATGAAGGATTTAATCAGATGGATAACTGGTGGGAAGCGATGAGTATAGTACAGCATGTGGATCATTACATCGAAGATGGCTTGGATAAAAAAACTGCTATTCGGCAAGTAGCAAATGATCGAGGAGTTCCAAAACGTGAGGTATATCAAGTCTACCATGAGCATTAGTTAAATGGGTAATTTAGGGGATTACAATTTTTATTGGATTTGTTACAATTGCACTAGAAGACCAACCCGCGTTCTCCAAGGAGGAGAATCATGGCGAATTCGGTGATGCACGATCTCTCAGATCGACTCTTCGCTGCCATCGCACTTGCTTCCATCGAGGAGCACGACAAGTTCATCCAGATCTACCTGCTCATGAGGATCGAGAGTATTTTCGCTGGAAGTCTCAGCGAAGAAGAGGTATCTGAGATGGAGTGCGAGCTGGCCGAATGGGAGAGTAATTTCTCCATCTATACTGTTGATGATGTCCTTCGAGCGAAGCTCATCGAGTACGGAGGACTGTATGCATGTGTACATCTCCGTCCGAGCCTCGTCACGCAGGAGCACAAGGATCGTCTCCTGTGGGTATACACCCAAATCCTCCATTGAACCAGAACGCGGGACCCTCGGATTGGTGATGAACATCCAATTCGAGGCCCTGAAAATATCACTCTTTATATAGAAAAAAACCGAGCTTTTGATCAGCTCGGTTTTTTCGTATGTGTTTCTGTGTTCCAATATGTTATGTTTGGTAGGAGAAATTATTCAGCAGTCACTTTGTTCCCATTAATAAGTTCGTACATTTCTTCAATACATTTACGGCTTACTACTTTATTTTTATAACGAACGGTTTCGTCTACTTCGCCAGTGAAAATACAAGCTGGTTCATATTTTTTCAGTACGATGCGTTCTCCATCTACATAGATTTCCAAAGCATCTTTTTCGCCAATACCTAAGGTTCGACGTAATTCGATAGGAATCACCACTCGACCCAATTCGTCCACTTTACGGACAATACCTGTAGATTTCAACATAGTTGATTTCTCCTCTCAATTCTGATCTTTGATGTTATGTTTTTTCTCTTTATAATTGCTGTCAAATTTCGACATTGTTAATTCTCCCTCATCATACCAGCGATTCCCATACCAGTCAATATTACAATAGGGTAAATATAGAAAATTTCTTGAAGAATGTTGGAAACTTGTTAAGAAAAGGAGAGAGCTACATGTTACCGGTATCTATGGAACTTAAAAACAAATTAAAACAAGTCAATGACTCACTAAGAAAGCAGTTTCCTACCATAAACTATCAACCTACCGAGATTCGACAAAAACTGCAAAAAGCAGGTCGTTTTCACCAATTTGTAAAATTCCAAAAGAATGAGTTATCTTCCTTACTAGGGGAAAAAAGTATCGTTGGGGTGGATGGTTCTGTAAATTCTACCAAAGGTACAGAAAAACGTGTATTGTCCGTTTTTCAAGCATTGGCCAAAGCGACAAGAGGAGGAGAGAAATGGGCAGCTGATGTTTATACTCCACTTTTAGAAGAGGAAATAGAAAAAGAACAAGAACCTGCACGCCATGCTCGGAAAAGGGGTACCCTTCTGTCGAATTTAGAGATGGAAGTAGCGATACAGGCAATGAGAGAATGGCAGCCAAAAGCGATGTTGATGGATGGCTCCTTGTTGCACTACCATATAGATGATATGGGCAAATGGGAGACAGTGCAACGAGTTGCTTTAGAAGAAAACGTGAGTGTAATTGGAATTGCGGAGGAAATGGGGACAAGCACGCTAATCCATGAAATATTTCCAGATTATAAAGGTTGGACGGATCGAGATTTGCTTTATGGTGTACTAGAAGTAGGAGAAGCTTTCTTGCTAGATGAACGATATTTTGGAGGGAAGATGTGGAGGGCGGTTTTTCGTCCATCGGATAGTCCTGTTCCTGTTGGATTAGATGGGTTAATGGGACAATTGGATGAGCAAATGGATTTGATTCGTTTGGTTTATACGTTGACTCCCAAGCAAGGTCGAGGAATCCCGTATTGGTTAGATATCGTGGACAATCAAGTGCGAGTGACCAATGCTCTTGTTCAGACAATGGTAGAAGAATATATTGATGAGGATTTGCGAAGAAAATTATTGGTTACCAAACGAGATGAGAGAATTATTTAATAGGAAGTGAGCTTATGCAAGTAGTTGGAGTAACAACACAACAAGAAGTTTATATTGTTTCTCGTGAACGTAAATTTTGTATCAATGAATTTTTAGTTATGGTAGATGAAGATTTAGGTGACCCGATCGGCGAGGTAGTTGAGACATTATCGTATAACCGTTTGATTCCGATGGGCTTGGATAAATCGATTGTTGATGCACAAGTACTACAGACATTGCAACAGATCGGTTATGATGTGGAGTCCGAAGAAATTAACCTAGCAAAAGTTCGACTACTGGAGGAGGCGATTCATCCGATTCGCACGGGTTCCATGGTTCGACTGCCACATTTTGATGAAGTGCGCCATCTGTTAATCAAGACAACTCCACAAGAAGGCATGGTATTAGGCGAAATAAGAGGAACGGATTCGCTAATCTCATCAATGACGGAAGATTTGCATGACCAAGTAGTGATGATGGAACAAGGAGAACTGCGCGCCCAGCATGGAGTACCTTTCTTATTTGATATACGAACGA
This sequence comes from Shimazuella alba, assembly GCF_009831235.1. Lineage (GTDB taxonomy): Bacteria > Bacillota > Bacilli > Thermoactinomycetales > Thermoactinomycetaceae > Shimazuella > Shimazuella alba. The sequence continues at coordinate 12,058 of NZ_WUUL01000008.1, forward strand.
TGCAACAGTACCCTCATATGGGGATTTTCGGAGGTTCGGGCTCAGGGAAATCATTTGGTTTACGGGTGATGTTAGAAGAGCTGATGAAACTGTCCATTCCTACTCTTGTATTTGATCCGCACTTTGAAATGGATTTCTGCGATGCTTTTCCGGGTTTAGATGAAAAGGCAAAACCATTACAATCACAATTTATTCGCCTTGCAGTTGGGAAAGAAATAGGGATTTCGTTTGAAGAGCTAACTACCAATGACCTGATCAATCTGCTGCGTACAGTAGGAGATCAGTTTTCAGAGGCGATGACAAACGTTGTCCAGATGTTACATAAGCAGAAAGATTCGTTTACTTCTTTTAGTGATCGTATTGCAAATTTAGTAGAGGCACTCGAAGAAGGAAATGCATTTGATCGCCCAAGTAAAAGAGACAGTATCTCGTATGCTGAGGGACAAAGAGCGATTGATCTGCAAGAATTAAAGAAAAAATATGGAGATCTGCCACTTGCATCTATTAAAGGTGTTCGCTGGCGGTTGATGCGACTAGAGAGAGCAGGACTTTTTCAGCAAGATATTCATTCCGTGCAAAGAGGTCTTGAACAAGGAAAACTCGTTGTTGTACAAGGTCCATCCTGGATATTACAAGTGTTTGCCAATTATGTGATTGGTAGCCTTTATCGCAAACGTCGAGAATACAAAGATGCTCGAATGAATGGTGAAGAGGGACATTTTTTTCCACCGTTTGTCATTGTGACAGATGAAGCACACAATTTTGCACCAAAGGCAATTGATTCACCTGCAAAAGCGATTATCAAAGAGATCGCGCAAGAGGGACGAAAATATGGTGTTTTTCTTGTACTTGCTACGCAGAGGCCGACCTTGCTTGATGAGACGACTACCGCTCAGCTCAATACCAAATTTGTTTTCCGAACAGTCCGTGGAACGGATATTGCTACTCTGAAAGAGGAGACTGACCTTACACAAGAAGAAGGAAAAAGGCTCCCCTACCTTCGATCTGGAGATACTTTTGTTTCTTCCGCAGCCTATGGGCGGACATTATTTATACGGATACGCTCTGCTTATACCCAAAGCCCTCATTTATTAAATCCGTTTGATGAACTTCGGGAGTTACAAGCGAGCAAGACAGAGGAATTAGTGAATCTGCTCAAAGCAAAAATGCCATTCTTTGATACAGATTTGGTCATGGTTTTGGCAGATATCAATCGGGAGTTGAACAAAAATTGGGATGTTGTGAGGTTGAAGGAAGAGTTACAAGCATTAGGCAGGAGCAAGCAGATTAAAATTAAAGAGACTCCCTTTGCCACAAGATACGAAAAAGTGAAGTAATATAGCCTCAGACTTGTATAGTCGAGGTGAAGAATAGTATGGGGTAAATAAACCTTTATAGATTTGTGAGCGAGAAAACCCATGGTTTTAATCGTGGAATGATAGGGAGCGTTAGACGAAGGGGGATTTATCCTCCTGAAAGTCTGATAATATTTCCAAAAACGTATGTTCTTATCTAATGATCTGAATTCATTTCTGGAACAGAGAAAAAACACCTATCCTACCTGTTTCCTATAATCAATGGGAGACAGGTAGTTTAATTTTTCCCGAATTCGTACACGGTTATAATAGTGAATGTAATCTTTCACCATGCAATCGTAGTTAGATTTGGGAACACTAACAAGGAACACTACTCTCTTACACCAAAGTGTGGACGTAGTGCTTCTATGGTTTTTACGACAGCTTTTGGCTCCAGCTCCTTTCGACTTCCATGTACTTTTCCAGTACTGCTATTTTCGTCTCCAGAGACCGAATTTGTGCATGCCCTTGTTGTATTCCGACAAATGGTCCGTACCTTTCTCATAAGCATATTGCTTTCCAATAGGCTGTTTAAAACGATAAGTCTGACCTTCTCGATACTATCTCATCCATGTTTTGATTTAACTTTTATTCTTAATTCTTCTATGATTTCTCGATTTGGTATAGCCGTTTTCTTTCATTTTCACTGCTTTCCACTTTATCTCTACTAGATATTTCACTTTTTTTTCCTACAAACAAACACCTCCGTATCATTAGTTACAATTCAGGTAGGTGTTTTCCTTCGTCTTATTTTATGGGTTCAGTACATCATGGATAAGGGTTTTTTGTTAGATATAATACATAGGGACTTAGCAGTGAGTATTCCCGCTGTTTCAAAAAGACGGAATATAGTAAAATATTAATGATTGATTCTAAGTCGATGGAACCATTCAAAATGATTATAAGGAATGAAGAGAATGACCCAAAAGAACGTTATCATTGTTTCAATAGCTGCTGTTATCTTAATAATCGGGATTACTATTGGTATATCTGTAACACCTTCGAATGACACCCCTTCTGCTGAAAAACAAAATTCAGGCGATATACAGGAATCCGTCGTCAGTGAGAATACATATACGAAGCAGCGTAACATGAGCAAGTATGAAAAAATAGCGATGGAATACTTATTAGAAGCAACTTTTTCTACAAATATAGATAAAATAAAGTTGAATCAACTAGGTGGCTGTAAGGAAGATGAAGATAAATGTGCATTAGTGAATAATTTTTATGATAATAATGATAATATTACCGGAAGAACTCCAGAATTTATCTCGAAACCGGGTACCTACTATGTCGGTTCTGACATTGCAAATCAAGTCCTTGAAGAGGACTCGCAAGTACTTATCTATATTTTGATTCCTCCAAACAGTATGTCTAGTATGAAAGAAAAAGAACCAACCAATACTTATGGATCCCAATCTTATCAGCAATCCAATCTGGTGGTTTTTAACGTAAAAACAGACAGCTCGGGAAGTTATAAATTAAAAAACTATGATCCATATAGTGCTGTTGATTACAAAGAGCATTATGGATATAGTGAATTTATAAGCTCCTCAATAGGTCAGCAAATTACAAAAGAAGCAAACTTAAATTGGCGTTCGGTGAATGTGCAGTCAAAGACGAAATTTATGTAAATTTGATGTTGGTGACATCTATTTATTTTTCATATGTTAGTGTCACAGAAATTATTTCCACACAGTTAGACAATCACTATTCAATCCTATTCTGGTATAGAATGGGATTTTTTTATTTTAAAGTTGATTTACATTGGGATAGGATGTTTTTTTGACAATATGATAAGATGATTCCACTGTCTTACTAAAATGGTTTATGTCAAATGATTAGTAGTAGTTGTTTTTCATATAAAGTTTTCTATTGATCAAATATATAGTAACGTAATCCAAAAGATGATTGTTATTAGAAAAAGAATATAAAGTAAGGTGTGCTTAAAAAAGTTAAAAAAATCTCGACCAAGAGAAATGGGAATTCCCATTGTGACGGAGTGTGTGAAAAGATGAATGTTTTAATTACTGGTGGTGCGGGTTTTATTGGAAGTAATCTTGTCCAACATTTATCCCTATTTACGCAATATAAAAAAATAGGAGTAGTAGATAATTTTGATCCATTTTATCCTCGTGAAATAAAAATGAAGCGTTTACAAAAATGGGCAAAAATGCATAATGTCCAATTATATGAGGAGGATATCCGCGATGAAGAGGCAATGGAAGAGATTTTCCAAGAAGAAAAATGGGACACGGTAATTCATCTCGCTGCGATTCCATGTGCTCGGTCATCTATTCAAGATCCAACATTGTACAGTGACGTAAATGTAACTGGAACAGTCCAGATGTTACAGTTGTCAGCTGAGAATAAGGTCAAAAGATTTATTTTTGTTTCATCTGCTTCTGTATACGGTGCAGTGGATAAGCCTTATGCTTTTCATGAAGACGAAATTGTTTCGATGCCCATTTCACCATATGCAACTTCTAAATGGGCAGCGGAGAATTATTGCCAATTATTTTATCAGCTCTATGGATTTGATATAACGGTTTTGCGGCTATTTACTACATTTGGACCAGGCCAGCCCCCGGATATGGCCATGCATAAGTTTGCTGAACAAATGTTAGAGGATAAACCAGTAACGATTTATGATCCTGAGAGTACCAGAGATTATACCTATATCAGTGATGTAGTAGATGCCATACGTTTATCGATTGAGTTTACTGCTGGCTACCAAGTATACAATGTCGGATCAGGGATATCTGTCGGTATCACACAAATGCTGGATGTTTTAGCTAATGCACTTGGGTTACCACATGAGGTTACTGTCCTTGGGCAACAAGAAGGAGAATTGAAACATGCTGTGGCAGATATTAGTAAATTGGAACAGTCCATTGGTTTTCGTCCCAAAGTAAATTTTCATGAAGGCATATTATTATTTGCTAATTGGTTTTTGGAAGAGAAACGATTAAAATAAATACATAATATTGCACAATTTGGAATAGATCCTAAAGGAATGAAAATGATTTATTGTTGTCGGAAGAAAGGAGAATGATTGATAGCCTTGCTCCTATACAAATGTTGAAGTGCTTTTTCATTTCCTATGGTAGAGAAGTTGCAGCCAGAGAGGGTCAGGTTACCATGGCTAAAGTAAATCAACAAGGTATCGCTGCTATTCAGAAAGCTATTCAACTAATCTCGAAGAAGTGGTCATTTCCTATTATCTCCCAACTATGCTATGGACCAATACATTTTAACCAATTGAAGCAAAAGTTTATTGGAGTAAGTGTCACCGCTTTGAGAGAAACATTGCACCATCTTGAACGCCATCGAGTTATTAAACGCCAAGTGTACTCTACCAAACCAGTATATATAGAATATTCGTTAAGCAATGAAGGAAGAGAATTTATACGAGTTTTACTTGGAATCCGCAAGTGGAGCGATTAAAATAGGTCTTTCGTATTTGTACGCTTGATTTCTATTTTGTTTTTTCGATATAATAACGGGAAACACACAATGTCAGTGATTAGGATGAGTACTTGTTGAAACCTATCACCAGAGAGCCGGGTTAGGTGAAAGCCGGCATAGGTGGCGAGAAGGAATATGGCCTAGGAGACGTTTCTTTGAAATCAGAGTAGAAGAAAACGGTTTACCCTCGTTATTGGGTATTTGAGGTGTGGATAGTTTTCCACATAAATTTGGGTGGTACCACGTGAACAATCTCGTCCCTTTTTGAGGGGCGGGTTTTTATTTTTTGTCAAAGGAGAATTCAAGTGAGTAAACAAAAAACCTTTTATATTTCAACTCCTATTTACTATCCAAGTGATAAATTGCATATTGGGCATGCCTATACGACAGTAGCAGGAGATACTATGTCTCGCTACAAGCGGCTTCGCGGCTATGACGTTATGTATCTGACAGGTACAGATGAGCACGGGCAAAAAATCCAAAAGAAAGCAGAAGAGACTGGTAGAACTCCACAGCAATTTGTCGATGATATTGTAGTTGGTATCAAAGAGCTATGGGGAAAACTAGATATCTCTTACAACGATTTTATTCGGACCACAGAAGACCGTCATAAGGTAATCGTGCAAAAGATTTTTGCTCAATTGCTCGAACAAGGGGATATATACTTAGGTGAATACGAAGGTTGGTATTGTATTCCTTGTGAGGCATTCTTTACAGATCGTCAGGTGAAAGATGGGAAATGTCCAGACTGTGGTAGGCCAGTAGACAGGATCAAAGAAGAGAGCTACTTTTTTCGGATGAGCAAATATGTGGATCGTTTGTTGAAACATTATGAAGATCATCCTGACTTTATTGAACCTGTTTCTCGTAAAAATGAAATGATCGAAAATTTCATTAAACCGGGCTTGGAAGATTTGAGTGTGACACGTACCACATTTGATTGGGGAGTGCCAGTGCCAGGGAACCCAAAACATGTCGTGTATGTTTGGCTTGATGCTCTTGCAAACTATATAACGGCTTTGGGTTATGGAACAGATGATACTTCCAATTTTGATAAGTATTGGCCAGCGGATGTCCACTTGATTGGGAAAGAGATCGTTCGTTTTCATACTATTTATTGGCCAATTTTCTTGATGGCACTTGGATTGCCACTGCCGAAAAAAGTTTTTGGTCATGGTTTTTTCCTTGTCAAAGGAGAAAAAATGTCTAAATCCAAAGGAAATGTGATTGATCCAGTTCCATTGATCGAACATTTTGGCTTGGATGCTGTTCGCTACTATATGCTCCGTGAAGTTCCATTTGGTAGTGATGGTATTTTTACACCTGAAGCATTTGTCGAACGTATCAATGCCGATTTAGCTAATGATCTGGGGAATTTACTTCATCGTACATTAACCATGGTGGAAAAATATTTTGATGGCGTTGTTCCTGCATATGTATCAAATGCTACAGAACATGATCAAGCTTTTGTTACTTTAGTTGTAGACACAGTAGGAAAAGTAGAGGATTCCATGGAAAAAATGCAGTTCTCTGTAGCATTGACACAGATCTGGGAGCTCGTTCGAGCGGGTAACAAATATATTGAAGCAACAACTCCGTGGAACTTAGCAAAATCAGAAGATACGAGAGAAGTTCTGGGTTCTGTTCTCTATCATTTATTGGAGAGCTTACGTGTAGTAGGTGTCATGATTCAACCATTTATGACACAGGCTCCAAAATCAATGTTCCGGCAGCTTCAATTACAAGAGGAAGAAATCCAATGGGAGAGCATATACCAATTTGGAATCACAAAATCGGGCAAAAAAGTAAACAAAGAAAAACCGATATTCCCTCGACTAGAAGTTGAAAAAGAACTAGTAGCGATTGCAGAGATGATGGATCAAGCTGCCAAACGTCGAGAAGAGCCAACCGGAAAAGTTGAGAACCTAAAAGCAGAGAACATAAAAGAAACAGAGTACATTTCCATTGATGACTTTGCAAAAGTAGAACTAACAGTAGCGGAAATAGTTGCGGTATCTCCTGTCAAAGGGGCAGACCGTTTGTTGCAATTGCAGCTGGATCTAGGAAGTGAGAAACGTCAAGTTGTTTCTGGAATAGCAGAACACTATACACCAGACCAGTTAGTAGGTCAAAAAGTAATTGCTGTCACCAATTTGGCACCAGTGACACTTCGGGGGGTTCAATCCGAAGGGATGATTCTTGCAGCTAAAAAGGGGAAGAAATTGGTTCTTTCCACTGTATCGGGTGACATACCCAATGGTACTCGAGTGAAATAGCTTGGTGAAATATGCTATGATTGGTCCAACCCACTGATTTTTGATGAAGAGAATGAATTAAGTAAAAGGACGTGACCAGATGTCAACTGCCAATGGCTCTGTGAAAAGCTCAATAATAGAGTGGGGAGTAGCGGTAATTTCTGCGTTATTAATTGCAGTAGTAATTCGCTTCTTTCTCTTTGCGCCTTATGAAGTAAATGGTACTTCCATGTACCCAACTCTAGATGGCAATGAGCTATTGATTGTAAATAAGATTATTTATGACGTTAGCAGTCCTAGCTATGGAGATATTGTTGTATTCCATACGGAAGAACAACGTGATTTTATCAAACGTGTAATAGGTGTACCTGGTGATAAAATAGAAGTAAAAGATGGATTTGTCTATCGAAATAACAAACGTTTGACTGAGCCTTATCTTGCAGAAAAAATGATCGGTGATTTCGCAGCTGTCACTGTACCAAAAGGTCATCTGTTTGTACTAGGAGATAATCGGAATAATAGTAAGGATAGTAGGATCATTGGTTCAGTCGACGACAGTGCAATTGTAGGTCGTGCAGATCTAGTCGTAATGCCTTTTAAAGAATTTCGTTTATTAAATAAGTAGTTTTCAGATAGGGGTCAGGTAGATGCTTTTTGAAACACATACCCATCTCAATGACGAACAGTTTGATGAAGATCGAGAGCAAGTGATCAATCGAGCAAGAGATGCAGGGATTTCTTACATTTTAAACATTGGATACAACCGTAAAACAATCCCAAGTTCTATTCAATTAGCTCAAACATACCCCTTTTTCTATACTTCTGTAGGATGGCATCCCCAAGATGCCATTTCTTGTACGGAAGAAGACTTGGTCTGGCTTCGATCTTTGACCTCACATGAAAAAGTGGTAGCTATTGGAGAGATAGGCTTGGATTATTATTGGGATACTTCCCCAAAAGATATCCAGCATGAAGTTTTTCGTCAGCAAATTCGGTTAGCAAGAGAAGTGAATCTCCCTATTATCATTCATAATCGCGATGCAGATGCAGATGTGATGAGCATTTTAAAAGAAGAGCGAGCAGAAGAAGTTGGTGGTGTGATGCACTGCTTTTCTGGTGATATCTCCCTAATGGAAGAATGCATCTCGATTAATTTTTCGATAGGGTTAGGTGGTCCAGTAACCTTTAAAAATAGACGAGTGCTGAAAGAAGTGGCAACCACTGTTCCATTAAATCGTCTATTATTAGAAACAGATTCTCCTTACCTAGCTCCACATCCTTATCGTGGAAAGAGAAATGAAACAGCTTATGTACGACTTGTCGCAGAAGAAATTGCAAAACTTCGTGAGATAACCGTAGAGGAACTTGCCCGAGCAACCACCAAAAATGCAAAAAAATTGTTTAAAATTATATAGATAGGGTAAAGATTATGCGGAAGGTCAAAGAAATTATTGTTGTAGAAGGAAAAAATGATACCCTTGCCATTAAGCGTGCCGTAGATGCAGATACAGTGGAGACAAGAGGTTCAGCACTTCCAAGTTATGTGTTGGACGAGCTTCGTCGAGCACAAGCAGTAAGAGGTGTGATTGTTTTTACGGATCCAGATTATGCAGGGGAGCGAATCAGGCGTATCATTTCCCAGGAAATACCGGATGTAAAACACGCATTTATTGAGAAAGAATTAGCATTTGAAAAGAAAAAAATAGGTGTAGAGCATGCACATCCGTCTGATATTATTGCAGCATTAAAAAATGTTCGCACATTAATTGAGGAAGAAGAGTCGTGGCTAACATGGAAAGAGTATCTCACCTTGGAGTTGGTTGGTTATCCTCATTCCAAGCAGCTGCGGGAACGATTAGCGAAGGAATTGGCGATTGGTTATGCCAATGCAAAGCAATTTTTCCACAGGTTGCAAACTTTACGGATAAGTAGGGAAGAATGTGAACGTGCACTCCTGAACATTAGAGGAGATAAAGATAGGTTATGAGTTTTGGTATTTCAGCAAAAACACGGAAACTTCTAAAACAGCATAATATAGTACTAAAGAAGAGTTTAGGTCAAAACTTTCTAACGGATGCCCATATGTTGCAACGAATTATCGAAGCTGCTGATTTAAGTGACCAATCAGGAGTAATCGAAATTGGACCTGGCCTTGGTGCTTTGACAGAAGGGCTTGCACAAAGATCTCAAAAAGTGGTAGCGATCGAATTAGATAATCGCCTCATACCTGTTTTGGAACAGCTTTTTATTGGTCAATCCAATGTCGAAATGGTACATGCTGATGCATTAAAATTAGATTTTGCACAGCTGATCTCGGATAAATTCCAATCCTGTTCAGAAGTGCATGTAGTTGCAAACTTGCCCTACTATGTCACTTCTCCTATCTTGGTAAAGCTTTTGGAATCAGGATTATCGTTGTCTAGTATTGTTGTGATGATTCAGAAAGAAGTTGCGGAGCGGATTTTAGCTCGTCCTGGTACAAAAGCATATGGCTCGCTTAGTGTTTTTGCGCAATATTTTAGTGAACCTACCAAAGTGGTACAAGTTCCAAGCCATGTGTTTGTTCCGCGTCCGCAAGTTGACTCGATGGTTATTAAATTAGCTATTCGACATAAACCGCCAGTCCCAGTTGAAGATGAATCTTTCTTCTTCCAAGTAGTGCGAGCATCGTTTGCAAAAAGGCGAAAGACATTGCTTAATTCTTTAAGTAGTTCATTACCTTTTCCAATGGAAAAAAAGCGATTGGAAGAGTTAATCCTCTATATAGGCTTAGATCCTAGCTCACGAGGTGAAATGTTGTCGATCGACTCGTTTGCCCAGCTATCCAATGTTTTATTACAGGAAAGAGAGACTGCTAACTAACAAGCAAAGAAAACCGACTTTATTTATTTGTTGTCATGACTGCTTTTCTCCATGCAAAAACAACTTGGAGGGTGATATGATGGTATTTTTTCATCCACGTAAAGGGAAGTACAGTATGGACATGATGATTCGAGAGATCAAGGATTACTTGGAAGCAGATCGCAATAGAGACTACAAAATAATGATTGGTACGGATTCACAAACGAGAACGCGTGAAACATTGTTTGTTACAGCTATTATTATCCAACGTATTGGTAAAGGTGCCCTATTTTTCTATACTCGAAAATCCCACCCGGCAATGAAAGATCTACGCTATCGAATCTATCGTGAGACCGAGTATAGTCTGCATTGCGTGGACATGCTGAAAGAAAGTGGATTTTTTCGTTTAGCTGAAAATATCCCCATGGAAATTCACCTGGATGTAGGTCAGCGTGGTGAAACCAGAAAAGTAATCCAAGAAGTGGTAGGTTGGGTTACCGCAGTAGGTTATGAAGCAAAAATCAAACCTGAATCTGTAGCGGCTAGCGCGGTAGCGGATCGGTTTACAAAATAAAAATTGATTGACAAATCCTTTGTACCATTGCTATAATACTACATTTGACATTTCATCATAGATGGTATATAATCTTCTATGAGTGAAGTGAGGTGGTCGTAGACAATGGGCAAAAACGCACTATCAGAAATCAAACTAAAGTTAGATGGCTATATCGGACAGAAAATCCACCTAAAGGCCAACAGCGGACGCCGCAAGACCATTGAACGGACAGGTATCTTAGAAGAGACATACCCTTCTGTCTTTATTGTGAAACTGGATGAGGATCAGCATTCATTTAAACGTGTTTCCTACAGTTATGCAGATATTTTGACGGAGTCGGTAGAACTCACCGTTTTTCAACCCGATAATGAGCAGGTACAAGTAAAATACATCAAGGCAACATAAACGAGGAGATCCTTAGGGATGTCCTTTTTCTTTTGTTCTCATAGCGGGGTAGGTAGTGTATCATAAATTTAATTCTACATAATTTGAACTTATTGTCTCACTAACGAAAGGTGAGTGTTATGAACGGTCTGTTTAACCTTATAGATAAACTAGAGAAATATTGGAAATTGATTTTAGGAGTTTTCTTTACTGTAGTTTTTTTCATAGGGGCTGTCCTTAGCTATCGGAATGAGGAATATTTCCTTGCGATGAGCTCGTTAGCTTTAGCATTTTTGATGTTTTTTGTTACCAGATACAACAAAAAAAATTAGATTCCATTGGTGTTTTTGAAAGAGTTATAATAATTTAGGATAGTTCTTTTGTTGATCTTGAAACGATTAGAAAATGATTACAGTGAGAGAATTTGTCTCTGGATTGACAGAGTTTCGTGATTCCTTCGATGAAAAGCAAGTTTTTGGGGAGTACTTGATATTCGAAAGAACCTGCTAACAGGGGCTAGCGGATTCAATCTCTATGAGCGCTGCTCGATCTGCTGGGAGCTATAAGGAGAAACTCGTACTCTGGAAACTGGCATGCCGAAACCTCTGATCAGTCTTCAAACAGAGATGCATTGGTTGCTATGTTTTCCTAAGGTTGTGGGTTGGGGTTCCTAAACCCGTCCATAATACTAATAATATATGTCTTACTTAACCATACTAAACAATACCCTGTATCCTATAGGAGGCGATAGTGTATGGCACGACGTGGAGTTATGTCAGATGCCTTTAAGGAAGAGTTAGCCAAGGAGCTTGGTTTTTACGATGTGGTACAGCGAGAAGGCTGGGGTGGAATTAAAGCCCGTGATGCTGGGAATATGGTAAAAAGGGCTATTCAGTTAGCAGAAGAGCAATTGGCGAAACAAAATGCAGGGAAATAAGAAAAAGCTGAGGGATATCCCTTAGCTTTTTCTTTTGAAAAGAAGAAAAAATATGTATCATGTAACGATGTTTTAGCGAGTTTTCTTTATTGGTACGGATTCCCTCTCGTGGTACAATAGGAAAATAAAACTGGACGGACATGCACCAGGGGTACCCAAATTTTTTTGGGTTGTTACGAGGAGGAATTATAGTTTTGTTTATTTCAGAGAAAGCGCCAGCAAAAATAAATTTAACTTTGGACGCGCTATATAAAAGAGCGGATGGTTATCATGAGCTGGAAATGGTGATGACTTCAGTCGATCTAGCTGATCGAATTGATTTACTTTCTATTCCAAGTTCTGCGATCCTTTTAGAATCAAGCTCTGGGTTAGTGCCACAAGATGAAAAAAATCTGGCATATATGGCTGCTAATTTGCTGCGTAAAAAAATGGGGATAAGACGTGGTGTAGCAATAAGAATAGATAAGAAAGTGCCCGTTGCTGCTGGACTAGCAGGAGGCAGTAGTGATGCAGCTGCAACGCTTAGAGGTTTAAATCGGCTATGGGGCTTGGGCTTGAGTCTGCGGGAACTAGCAGAGATTGGTTCTGAGATAGGCTCTGACGTGCCTTACTGTGTTTATGGAAATACTGCCTTAGCCAAAGGTAGAGGAGAACGTTTACAAGTATTACCTACTCCTCCTGCATGTTGGGTTGTATTAGCAAAGCCAACACAAGGTGTTTCTACTGCTGATGTTTTTGGGGCGTTAAAAGTAGATAAGGTGAAGAGAAGACCGAAAACAAGTCAGATGATAGATGCTTTGTATCGACAAGATTATGGTGCGATAACCCGTCTGATGGGGAATGTGTTAGAGCCTATTACGATGCATATGGAGCCCGATGTTCGGAAATTGAAAGAGAAAATGTACCAATTTGGAGCAGATGGTGTATTGATGTCAGGCAGTGGACCAACCGTTTTTGCACTTGTAGACCGGGAGTCGAGAGCGAAAAGAATGGTAAACAGCTTAAAAGGATTTTGCCCACAAGTTTTTGCCGTTAGAATGCTGGGAAACTTGAACAAAACCAAACAAAATGTTATAGTTCAGGCATGATGTTCGGGTTTTGGGGGATTGTTATGGAAAAATGGAAAAGGAGTGCTCGATTAGTAGATATGACTCATCAACTACTAAACGTGCCCTATCAACTGATTCCGCTTACAGCTTTTGCAAAGCGTTATCATGCAGCGAAATCTTCCATTAGTGAAGACTTGACGATTATTCAAGAAGTATTACATGCAGAGCAAAGCGGACAGTTAGAAACGATGGCTGGGGCCTCTGGTGGCGTTCGATATATGCCTGGAATAGGTGTTGTGGAAACAAAAGAAGTTCTCGAAAGATTATGTAAACGTCTAACTGACCCAGAGCGGATACTTCCAGGTGGGTTTTTGTTTATGTCAGACTTGCTCGGAGATCCAGTATTGCTTCATTCGCTTGGCAGAATTTGGGCTAAAATATTTAGCCATAGTAAAATCGATGTGATTGTAACAGTAGAAACAAAAGGGATCCCGTTGGCATATGCAGCTGCTTTTCATTTGCGGAAACCAGTTGTGATTGTTCGGTATGATACGACCGTAACAGAAGGTTCGGTTGTAACTGTGAATACGGTGTCTGGCTCTAGCGGAAGAATGAAGCAGCTTTCTCTAGCTCGTCGAAGTCTAGCAAAAGGTTCTCGTGTACTTGTCATAGATGATTATATGAAAGCTGGAGGAACTGCTCGTGGAATGATTGAATTATTACGAGAATTTGAAGCAGAAGTAGTAGGCGTTGGTGTTATGGTGGATTCGATAGTGCCTGAAAAATTAGTAGATAATTATGTATCTCTGACAACAGTGACAGAGGTGGATGAAAAAGAGAAACGGATTCATACAACGATTGGAAATTTATTTGATCAAGGAGCGTATTCATAATGAAGATTATTCAAACTGATCAAGCGCCACGAGCGATCGGTCCATATTCTCAGGCTGTTCAAGTTGGAAACTTTCTCTTTGCTTCTGGACAAATCCCACTTACGCCTGAAGGTGATCTGGTAACAGGGAGTATTCAAGAACAGACTCACCAAGTTTTGAAAAATATTACTGCATTGCTGGCAGAAGTAGATGCAAAACTTGAAAATATTGTAAAGACAACACTTTTTATTAAAAACATGGATGATTTTGTAGCGATAAATGAGGTGTACAGTCAATATTTTGACGTGCATAAACCAGCTCGTTCTACGGTCGAAGTGGCTCGTCTGCCCAAAGATGTAGGTATCGAAATCGAGGTTATCGCAAATCTTTCCTGATGGAATTAATTTTTTTGCCATAATTGGAAGGAAATTCAAGTGTTCCCGCGAATACTAAGATTAAAGTCATCTTGGTAATAGGTGGTGCATTTGGATGGAAATAACAGATGTAAGATTACGTAAGGTAAATCGTGAAGGACGTATGCGTGCTATCGCGTCCATCACGATCGATAGTGAGTTTGTGATTCATGATATTCGTGTCATTGATGGAAATAATGGTATGTTTGTCGCAATGCCAAGTAAGCGTACTCCTGATGGTGAGTTCCGTGATATTGCACATCCGATCTCTCCACTTAGTCGTGAGAAGATCGAATCAGCAGTACTGGAAGAATACCGCCGGGCAGATGATATAGAAGAAGATATCATTCCTACGCCAAAAGCATTATAAGGAAAAACTCCCTTTCTAGAACTTGACTAAGAAGGGGAGTTTTTGTTTTTAAAAAAAGATGATTAAGGTATGGACGGCTAGGATGGGCTCCTAGATGGAATTGCTCCATCTAGGAGATGTACTCACTTCTTTTTGGGTTCAATCACCACTTTCACTGAAAACGTGGGAGTGTATCCCAAAGCAAAACGAGCATTAAACCGCTTCCAGTTCCATTTTGTGGATTTCTCTCAGCAATTTGCTTTTGTCTGTAAACTCGACAATCTTAGGATCGATAGAAACCTTTTGAAGTGATGTATGTTTGATGGATACTCCCCAATTGCGTTCGTAAGTTCCCCAGATAATATTCAATTGTTCTTCAAAACGCTTCTTTGAGATAGGCTCTTTCATTCGGACTCCAAATGCTGTTGGGGTAATATACGACAGTAATAAATTATATTTATTTATTGATTTTTGTCTTTTGGAAGGTAATGAAATGCCCTCAATCTGTGCATTTATAATTCTATTTAAAAGATTTCTTTTATTATACAGGAAGGTTCCTGTGATTTATAACCATTGTGTGCAATGGTTATCTGATTGGTTGATTATACTCTACTCTACTCTTTTCTCTGCTGTATCCACAGGGTGTTGAGCAGCTTTAAAACTAAATACTTTTGGCCCCAGCTGATCAATCCATGATCAGCTGGGGGAGGATGGGTTATGCGCGATTGACCGTAATGGTAATGTCATAACCATTGGAAATGAATGTTTGATAGATAAAGAATGTTTCTAGCTGAGATTTCTGATACTTTTTTAGCAGTTTATCAGGGTCAACAAAATGAACAGAAGGACGTTTCTTTTTTTCTACTTTGACACCAATTCGAAGGTTCTGGAAGGTGAAAAATTCCTGATCTTCGATAGAGATTTTTGCGAGTTCACTCACATACTCTGTATCAGTCGGAAAAGCCTTTTGTTGTTCAAGAACTCCGTATTGGTCTTCCAGTACCCTGTTCAAGGTTGATTTTAGTCGATCCCACCAAGAAGACATTTTTCCTCCAAAAAAGGGAGTTGGACATTATCATTATAACATACTGATTATTATGAATTAAATGACTGGAAAAAATCAGACTCCTAGATAAAGGGTCCCTTCATCTAGGAGTGTTGTGAAGTTTACTTCTTGAGTTTAATTTCTACTGTAATCTTGTACTTTACAAAGAAAGGCTGTGACATACCACAAATACTTCGGTTATCTAGGCTTTTGTGTCTGCTTGCAACAGATTTTCCTTCTCTATAAAGTGGAGTTTGGGGTCGTCATATTTCCCTACATCATATCTAGTTTTCTCAATGGATTTTTGTATGATGGAGACACCCCATATATTGCCTTGTTCCTTCCACAAACCTGCGAAGTCTGGCATTTCTGCCATTCTTTTCTCCAATCAACCAAAGTGGTCAACTATCTTATATCCTCACAAGAATTTTTATTAACAGTTTCAATGTTAGTTTTCTAGACATCAAAGCTCCTTGACGGCTGTATGTGAAGATGAACACTTTTACTATAGTAAAAGTAATCGGTTCAATTGTGATTATTTTCCTGTAGTATATATAAAAAAACGTTCAATGAAATTTGTAAGGAGGGGGTTGTATGGGGCTTAGCACTTAGAGAAAACCCTAAGAGCTAAGCTTTTTCTTTCTAATCACTTCCAACCAGTGATCTTGATTTCTGTATGGTAAGAAGATTTTATTTCAGAAAGGGTGTTTGTGTAAATGCGTTCAAGTTCCCTTTTTTCTTCCTCATCAAGTAGATTATCCTTACCTGTAATTTTCAATGTAGGTGGTTCGTTTGTTGTATTTCTTTCTACCACCTTAAATGTGAGCTTCAGCGTATCCAAGAACATCTTAATCATGAGTACATCTGCTTGAAGTCTCGACATTTTTACTCCAAAGGTAGAAGGATATGGGTACATGATTATTTTATCACAAACAAATTAGAATAAAATACAAAAGTTGCATAAACCCCTATTCATACGATATATTCAGGAGGGTAATTTATAACGATGGGGGCTTATATAGTGAAGGAGAATTTAGGCGCGGTTATCTTAGCAGCGGGTAAAGGCACTCGGATGAAATCAAAAAAACATAAAGTCTTGCATGAACTATGCGGGAAGCCAATGGTACGCTATATCTTAGATACATTAAAAGATATGGGTACGACCCAAACGTTAATGGTAATTGGTCATTTAGGGGAAACACTAGAAGAAGCACTTGTAGATGAAGTTACTTTTGTAAAACAAAAGGAGCAGCTGGGTACAGCTCATGCAGTGATGCAGACAGAAGAGTTTTTGCAAGGAAAAGATGGGATCACCCTTGTATTAAATGGTGACCACCCTCTATTTACAAAAGAGACACTACAATCCATGATAGAAAACCATCAAAGCAAAGATGCAGCTGCTACTGTTCTTACAGCCCGCCTAGCCGATCCAACGGGATATGGCAGGGTTATTCGCCGAGCAGATGGAAGTGTTTCGCGTATTGTCGAGCACAAAGATGCTACTGCAGAAGAACGTGCTGTCCATGAAATAAATACAGGTACTTATTGTTTTCATAATAAAAAATTGTTTGAAGCACTTAAATTAGTGAACAACAACAATGCACAAGGGGAATACTATCTCCCTGATGTAATCTCTATTTTGCAAGAGCAGGGAGAGATTATAGCAGCTTCGATGATGGAAGATGAGAAAGAAGCAATGGGTGTTAATGATCGAGTTCAACTGGCGGAAGCAGAAGATTATTTGCAACAGCGTATTATTAAGAATCATATGCTTAATGGAGTTACGATTCATCATCCTTCCACCGTTACGATTGATGCGGATGTAAAAATTGGTGCAGATACAGAAATATTTTCTGGAAGCTCTTTAAAAGGGCATACAAAAATTGGCAGTGACTGCGTGATTGGACCAGAAGCAGACCTTCGCAATGTTCAGGTAGCAGATCATACGAAAATCCGTTATAGTGTTATCGAAGATAGTGAGATAGGTAGTAATGTGACAGTTGGTCCATACTCTTATATCCGTCCAAACACAACTTTGGCGGAAAATACAAAAGTAGGTGCATTTGTTGATTTGAAAAATGCCCAGCTAGGAAAAGGGACAAAAGTATCTCACTTGGCATATGTTGGTGACGCAGAAGTAGGGCAAAATGTAAATGTTGCATGTGGTGTAGTAACGGTTAACTATGATGGTTATTCCAAGCATAAAACCGTTATCAAAGATGGTGCTTTTATTGGCTGTAATACTAATTTGATCGCACCTGTTACAATTGAAGAAAATGGCTATGTAGCAGCAGGATCTACTATTACCGATGATGTGCCTGCTGAAGCATTTGCTATCGCTCGTGAGCGTCAAGTTACCAAAGAAGATTATGTTCCAAAGTTGCGCGAAAAAATCAACAGACACAATTCATTATAGGTGGAGATAACGTAATGTCCCAAGCAAACTCTCGTATAAAGGTTTTTAGCTGTAATTCTAATCCGCTGTTAGCTCAAAAAATTTGTAACCACTTAGGAATTCCGCTAGGTGATTCCAAAGTAAACAAGTTTAGCGATGGCGAAATTCATATCCAGTTAAATGAGACTGTTCGTGGAATGGATGTCTATGTCGTACAGTCCACCTGCGATCCAGTGAACCAACACTTGATGGAATTGCTTGTTATGGTAGATGCACTAAAACGTGCTTCTGCCGGTACGATTAATGTTGTTATTCCTTATTATGGTTATGCACGTCAAGATCGCAAAGCACGTGCCAGAGATCCAATTACTGCAAAACTGGTAGCAAACTTAATCGAGACAGCTGGTGCGGATCGTGTGATAGCGATGGATTTACATGCAACTCAGATTCAAGGATTCTTTAATATCCCAGTCGATCACTTGCTTGGTGTACCTATTTTGGCAAACTACTTTCAAGGGAAAGATTTATCCGACCTAGTTGTGGTTTCCCCTGATCATGGTGGTGTGATTCGTGCACGCCGCTTAGCAGAACGCCTAGAAGCTCCACTTGCTATAATTGACAAACGTCGACCAGAACCAAACGTATCAGAAGTGATGAGTATTATCGGGAAAGTTGCTGGAAAAACTGCAATCATTATCGATGATATCATTGATACAGCTGGCACCATCTGTTTGGCGACGGAAGCAATTTTAGAGCGTGGAGCTAAAGAAGTGTATGCATGTTGTACCCACCCTGTGTTATCTGGTCCTGCACTAGAACGTATAGAGAACTCTGGAATTAAACAATTGATAGCAACGGATACGATTCCATTAAAACCAGAGAAAATGCTAGATAAGATTGAAGTCCTTTCTGTAGCACCAGTGATTGGAGAAGCTATTTACCGCATCCATCACGAACAATCAGTTAGTAAATTATTTGTATAGGCGATCATTTGGTCGCTTTTTCCTTTTTGAGGTGAGAGGTTTGAAGGTTATTGTAGGGCTTGGGAATCCTGGAAGAAAATATGAACTTACGAAACACAATGTTGGTTTTTGGGCTGTTGATCAATTAAGTGATAAGTGGGACCTGCCTTTCCAGAAAGAAAAATGGAACAGTCGAGTTGCCGAAGGGATAGTAGGCGGAGAAAAGGTGTATCTGCTTAAACCTTTAACGTATATGAATCTATCTGGGGAAGCAGTGGGAGCAGCCCTTCGTTTTCTCAAGTTGCCAATAGAAGATTTACTTATTATTTTCGATGATATGGATATTCCACTTGGGCAGTTGCGTCTTAGACAGAAAGGGAGTTCTGGTGGACACAATGGGATCAAATCATTGATTCAGCATTTGGGAACGGAACAATTTAATCGTATAAAAATCGGTATTAACCGCCCCCCAGCACGCATGACGGTTGTCGATTATGTGCTTGCACCTTTTTCCGAATCAGATCATCCAATTGCTGCAGACGCTGCTATTGCTTCCGCAGAAGCAGCAGATGAATGGATGAGGAATGATTTTCTTTCTGCGATGAATAAGTATAATGGAGCAATCTTACGACCATAATAAGAATTGACTCTTTTAGAAAGGGAGGCATCTCATGATGGAGTATGTCTGCCGCTTTTGCCAGTCATCGTTAGGAAAGTTAAATGCTTCCGTATATTCAGAAGCGGAACTAGGTCTTGATCAGTTGACCACAGAGGAACGAGAAGATATAATTATCCGTGACACAAATGGTCAGATGCAAGTGCGAGTAGTTTGTGAAAACTGTGAGCATATCTTAAACCATTACCCGGAACGTTCCCTTCTACCATCACTGTATCATTAAGTACAAATTGCATGGAAGAGTATAGCCTTAGCAAAATGCTGAGGCTTCTTTTATATAGGGGGAGAAGGAGGATAACTTGGAACCGCTTACTAATCTCTTTGAACAAGATAAAGATGTCCAGTCCATTTATCAAGGAATTCAGACGGGACTTCGAGAACAATTAGCCACAGGTCTTACAGGTTCTGCTCGTATGATCCTAGTAGCAGCTTTATATCAAAAAACTGGTCGATCCTGCGTTGTCGTAACACATAATTTGAATCAAGCACAAAAAGCTGCTGATGATCTCAGCGAGTTATTATCAAAAGAAGAAGTTTTATTATATCCAGCAGACGAGCTGATTACAACGGAAGTAGCACTTGCTAGTCCAGAAACGTTAGGAAATCGAATCGATGTTATCACTCGTCTTACCTCTGGGTTCTCAGGGGTCTTTGTTGTTCCATTTGCGGGTCTGCGGAAAATATTTCCTCCAAACTATATATGGAACAAATACTCCATTTCCCTTTCTGTAGGTGATGCATACCCAATAGAGACATTGTCACAAAAGCTGGTACACATGGGATATGATCGAGTGGATATGGTAGAAAAGAGTGGAGAATTTTCTGTACGTGGAGGAATAGTTGATATATATCCTGTAACCTTTGAACAACCAATTCGAATGGAGTGGTTTGATGATGAGGTGGATTCCATACGTCTATTTTCTGTAACCGATCAACGTTCAACGGACAAATTACAGACTGTTGTTTTACCACCTGCCAAAGAATTATTTGCAGATGAAGAACTTCTCTATCAAGCGGGGGAACATGTACAGCAATTGCTCACTGATCGCCTTGAGAAGACGAAAGATCCTGTCCTGAAGGAAAAATTGCAACAGTCTATCGGTTGGGACATTGAGCAGTTACAGTCTGGTGTATACTTCACTGGGATATACAAATATATATCGCAGATCTATCCTCAAGGAGAAAGTATTTTAAACTTTTTGCCAACTGATTCGATTCTTATTATGGATGAACCCGCTCGTATTCATGAGACAGGTAAACAATTAGAACGAGAAGAGGCAGAGTGGCAGACAGCGTTATTGGAACAAGGTGAGATGTTACCAGCACTTAAGTTATCCTACACAGTGGAAGAAGTTTCTAAATCGAATCATCAGAAAATATATTTATCTTTATTTATGCGCCAATTATCACATATGCAGGCTCATAATATAGTACAGTTTATGTGTCGTAGTATGCAGCAGTTCCATGGTCAGATGCACGTTCTCAAGGCTGAATTAGAGAGACTTATTAAAGCAAAGTATACGATTTTGTTTACTGCAAGCACGGATGAACGTCTCATGAGACTTATTCGCGTTTTGCAAGACTATGGGATGGAAGTCACTCGTACAAATGATAGCACCTCCTTACCAGTGGGCAGACCCGTTGTACGTATTTCTTCTCTTTTAAATGGGTTTGAAATGAGTAGTAATAAGCTTGCGGTGATCACGGAAGGGGAAGTATTTACCCAAAAGCAGCGGAGAGTTCGTAGATCAAGCAAATTAGACCATGCAGAGAAAATCAAAGATTATCAAGAGTTAAAGCCTGGGGATTATGTTGTACATGTGAACCACGGTATTGGAAAGTATTTAGGGATCGAGACACTGAGTGTGGCAGGCTTACACAAAGATTATATGCATATTCAGTATGCTGGGAACGATAAATTATATGTTCCAGTAGAGCAAATTGACCAAGTGCAAAAGTATGTGGGAAGCGAAGAGAAAATTCCGAGAGTCTATAGTTTAGGTGGTAGCGAATGGAGTAAAGTAAAAAACAAAGTTCGTAATGCTGTTGTAGATATCGCACAAGACTTGATTAAGCTATACGCTAAGCGCCAAGAAGCTAGAGGTTATGCATTCCACAAAGATACACCTTTTCAACGGGAATTCGAAGCGATGTTCCCTTATGAAGAAACACCAGACCAGCTTCGATCCATAACGGAGATTAAGAAAGATATGGAACAGAGTCAACCAATGGATCGTCTTTTATGTGGTGATGTGGGTTATGGCAAGACAGAAGTAGCAGTACGTGCTGCATTTAAGGCGATCATGGATGGAAAACAGGTTGCAGTTTTAGTTCCTACTACAATTTTGGCCCAACAACACTATGAAACTTTTCGCGAGCGATTTGCAGATTTTCCTATCGAGGTGCATGTACTAAATCGTTTCCGTACCAGAAAAGAGCAGAAGGAAACCATTGAAGGCTTGAAAGCAGGTTCTGTTGATATCGTTATCGGAACACACCGTGTTTTATCCAAAGATCTCGGTTTTCGTGATCTAGGATTGTTGATTATCGATGAAGAACAGCGTTTTGGAGTAAAACACAAAGAACGAATTAAAGAATTAAAAACAAATATCGATGTGTTGACGCTTACTGCTACGCCTATCCCTCGGACACTTCATATGGCAATGATGGGTGTTCGTGATCTTTCTGTGATTGAAACACCCCCAGAAAATAGATTTCCAGTGCAAACCTATGTCATTGAATACTCAGCAGCTCTTGTTCGAGAAGCGATCGAGAGGGAGTTGTCTCGAGGCGGGCAAGTTTATTTTCTATATAACCAAGTGAACAACATCGATCGCATGGCAGATCAGATTCGGATGCTGGTACCTGAGGCTAAAATTGCAGTTGCCCATGGCCAGATGGTCGATACAGAGTTAGAACGTGTTATGCTCGACTTCCTCGATGGAGAGTATGATGTTTTAGTGAGTACCACTATTATTGAAACAGGAGTGGATATCCCCAATGTGAATACATTGATCATTTATAATGCAGACAAGATGGGGCTGTCTCAGTTGTACCAGCTTAGAGGAAGAGTAGGTCGATCCAATCGGATTGCATATGCTTATTTCACGTATCAACGGGATAAAGTGTTATCTGAAACTGCTGAAAAAAGGCTCCAAGCTATCAAAGAGTTTACAGAACTCGGATCAGGATTTAAGATTGCCATGCGGGACCTCTCCATTCGTGGTGCGGGAAATTTGTTAGGTGCAGAGCAACACGGGCATATTGCGACAGTAGGTTTTGAGATGTACAGCCAAATGTTAAAAGAGGCTGTAGTGGAACTGCAACAAGGTGTAACGGAAACAAAAGAAACAACAGAACCTCAATTGGATCTAAATGTGGATGCTTATTTACCTAGTGAGTACATCACAGACGAAAAGCAAAAGATTGAGTTGTACAAAAAGATTCGTGCTTTGCAGACATTGGAGCAAGTAGCTGATTTAGAAGAGGAGATGGAAGATCGTTTCGGTGATTTGCCTGATCCAGTTCAAAATTTACTTCGCGTTGCCAAACTTCGTGCGTATGCAATAAAGTATGGAATAGAAACAATGGAAGAGAAGGGGAACGAAATTCACGTTGCTCTTCGTTCTGAAGAAAATGCCAATATCAACGGACAGTCACTCTTTAAACTAGCACATCAGTTTCCCGGACGAGTTCGTCTTGTTTCTGGTAAACATATCGGTATGATCTTTAAGAAGACTGGGCTTACTCCTAAGGCAATATTAGAGATGATGGATGGCTTTTTTAAGCAGTATGAAGGAGTACGAAAAGTAGAAGGAGTGGTACAGAGTGCAGCGATCGACTAAGTGGATAGCTGGGATTGTGGCGGTGATTTTTGTTTTGGGTAGTATCATTGCCACTACCTCAAGCTATTGGGGAAGTACCAAGAATAACAATTCAACTCAGAATACCACGCAAACCACAGCCAAACCGCTAGATACGTCTAGCCAAAAAATAGCAGCAGAGTACAAAGGTGGTAAAGTGACAGAGGGAGAGTTAAATGCTTATATCAATATCAACTCTTTCTTTGATCCTCAGTTGGCAGCTATTTTCGCTTCAACTGATAAGACTGCTGTTGCTCAACAAAAGCAAGCTCGACAAGAGTTTGCAAGAGTTTATCTCACCAAAAAATACATAGCTAGTTTGCAAAAAGTGACACCTGCTGATCAAAAAAAGATTGACCAACAAGGAAAACAATTAGAACAACAAGTGATCCAGTTTGCTCAAATGATGAATCAAAATGCCAAGTTCAAGAACATTCAAGAGGCGATTTCTGGGAAAGGTTTCACCCAGAGTCAACTTCAAATGGTTGCAGAGCAAGATGCTAAAGTGGATATGTATCTTCTAAAACAAATCGAGAATAAGACTTATGAACGAGTAAAACTTCGTCATATTCTTGTTTCCTATACAGCTGCTGGTACACAGGCTCAAGAAGGGCAAACGAGCAGAACCGAAGCACAAGCGAAAACACGTGCATTGGAAGCCAAAAAGAAGCTGGATGAGGGTGGCGATTTTGCCAAACTAACAAAAGAATATTCCGATGACCCAGGTTCCAAAGACAAAGGTGGATTGTACGATTCTGATGTGAGCGGATTTGTACCGGAGTTTGCAAATGCTGCAAAAACCCTCCCGATTGGAAAAATAAGTGATCCGATCAAAACTGAATATGGGTTTCATGTAATGAAAGTGGAAGCAAGAACACAAGACAAAATAGCAAATGCGCCAAAAGACCAATTAGAGCAAATTCAAAGCACCAAGAAACAAGAAGTATTTAGCCAGTTACAAAAGAGCATAGGTATTAAGCTGCACATTTAGAGGGGGAAACCCCTCTTTTTTTATGTCTTTTGTCCAAATGAAATAATTTTATTCTCCGCATAAGATGTTACCAGCAGATTCATACTAGGCTTATAAGACAAAAAGAACCAAGGAATTCAGATCGGAGGCAACTATGACAATGAAAGCAACTGGCATCGTCCGTCGAATCGACGACCTTGGACGTGTAGTCATCCCAAAGGAAATTCGTCGGACACTTCGTATACGCGAAGGAGATCCCTTAGAGATTTTCGTAGATAGAGATGGAGAAGTTATACTGAAAAAGTATTCCCCTATCGGCGAACTAAGTGATTTTGCCCAAGAATATGCAGAAGCTCTATATGAAAATATACAACAAACAGTTTTAGTGTGTGATCGTGATAGTATTATTGCAGTTGCTGGAGGTTCTAAAAAAGAGTATATGGAGAAACCGATCAGCACCATGATCGAATCAGCCATGGAAGCTCGCCGAGCCCAGCATGAATACAATGGCGGGATAGCAGAAATTGTTAAAGGAAACTCAGAAGAATATGCTTCTTATATTATTGTACCTATCAATGCAGGTGGAGACCCAATTGGAGCAGTAGTATTGATCGCGAAGAAAGATGGCAACAAAATGAGTGAACTCGAAAGCAAGTTAGCGAGTACAGCAGCTACCTTTTTAGGAAAACAGATGGAGAATTAAGACAACCCAAAGGTTTACATAAGCGCTGCTGGAGCATGTTCTTATTTATATTCTATGTTCTTTTTGTATAAATCAGCGGCGGTGCACCTATCAGGTACACCGCCATTACTGTTGTTACATATAGGGAGTTGTTTCTCGAGACTGCTCCATATCAATTAGGTCATCGGGGGTGACCTTACTGGAACCGAAGTTGAGTTCTGTTACTTCGAATACCTTGGCTCCAAACTTATCTCGCAGATACTGGCCGTTCAGTCCCATTTGCTTAACTGGATGGACTTTATTCTTCCTGTTTTTCGGATTCCTCCATACATGATCCGAATACATTTCGAATATGTTTCCCTTGATCGGAGTGAATTCCAGCTTCTTTTCATCAAAGTCAGCACCGACGAGAATATAGCTCCAGTCTTTACGAGTATCCTCTGTATAGACCACAACAGCATAGAACGCGGGTCTGTGAATTTCTCCACTATGAAGTTCCGGCTGAAACTTTACGGTAACGATAGACATGAGTCTCCTTATTCCCTAAATGTCACAACGGTTGTCCCTAATTATAACATTGCGAGCGAGGAAACTCACTATTTCAATCATGGGATGAAAGCGAGCACAGATGGGGGTTAAACTTTGTTTCCTCTCAGAAGCCTGACTATTTTATGGATTACTTGACAAATACGAAATATAATGTTCGGAGAATTCCAACTAGGAGTTGATCCTATGCATAAAGCATTTCCTACTGTCTTCGACCAACCAAACCACAAGCAATGCTGATTCACAAAATCCATCGGCTGTAGCTGTTTTGTGTTTAACTATTTTCTTGATGAATGGAACAAAGTGTATCAAGAAACGGGGAAAGGGCTAACCTATACCACCTGCTCCTGTGCCCTGATCCAAAAAAGCGGAAGTTAACATGGTTGAAAGAAGTGGATTCCACTTCCCTGCAAAACACACTCCAGCATCTTTCGGATGCCTTCCAACGCTTTTTCTGAAAACAAAACCATACTCCACGGTTCAAAAGTAGGAAAAATCCAGTACAAGCATATACCAGTCAGTGTAACTATTTCAAAAATAGCAGACCGACCATCGAAATAGAGGGGAACAAATCAAATTGCCGAAATTAGGCTGGGTAAAGTTGGTTCCATCGTGAGCAATAAGTGGTCGTATTCTGTCCGCCACAATCCATCGTACCCGAGCGGAGAAATACAAATCTCCATTCTTTGTGAGGGGTGCTATTTTTGCGATCCATCCCAGCGAGAAAGGAAGCCGTTGGCATCGATTTAGGTCTTGAAAGACTTTGGCATTTTCGATTATGGAACGAAATGGAGTCCGAACCGATTTTTTCGCACACTATGAACAAAAGCTAGCAAATACGCAACGTACGATGACACGAAGAAAAAAAGATGGTTCCAACTGGCAGAAAGCCCGTATCAAAGTTGCTCGCCTCCATGAAAAAATCACCCATGCCCGTCATGATTTTTTACATAGCAGATCGACGAAACTGGTGTGCGAAAGCCAAGTCATCCATATCGAAAGTTTGCAAGTGAAGAACATATGGAAAAGCAAAAAGCTGGCGAAGTCGATCACCGATGCTTCATGGTCGAAGTTTGTTTCGATGTTGGAATACAAAGCGAAAGAATATGGAGGGAAATTGGTGAAAGTAGGGAAATCCTTTCCCTCCAGTCAGCTTTGTTCGTGTTGTGGTCATCGAAACAAAGAAATGAAGCATTGAAACTATGAGCATGAACTTGATCGAATTGTAATGAGTACCATGACCTAGATATCCATGCAGCCAAGAACAATTTGCAAGAAAGTAGAAGATTACTTGCCGTGGGGCTCACGGTCTAAGCTTGATAAACTTCCTTGGAATACCAAGGATTACCCAAGAATTCCTCGGCTTTAGTCGTGTGGAGTTGTCAAAATACAAATAGATTTGAACAACATAGAAGTTTATATATTTGTATATGTTTTTGTGTATAATCGAAGATTATCACTTAGGAGGATAAAAAAATTGACGGCGGTGTACCCATGGGCACACCGCCTCCTCGTTTTTACATATAGGGCTTTTTGCGTGTAGTTTTTTCCTGCTCCATTAGATATCCAATGGAGATAGTGTGAGGGCTGTCTGCTTCCTTGTAGAAGGTAAGAGAATGGATATCGTAAATCACTCGATTCCGAACTTTCCGCACTTCCAGTCCGCTCAGAGTAAGTTCACTTAGCGTATACATCTGTGTGCTATGACGTTGCCCAAACTGGAAAGTCCCACTTCCCTGCTGAGGAGAGAATTTCAACTCCGAAGGGAGAAATGATGCACCCTTAAGGAAATAAGTAAAGGATGACTGCTTGATTTCCATAAGAAAACCAGCTCCCACACTTGAAGGATAGATCTCAACGCGCATACGAGCTCCTCTGCAAGTCTATATAAACAACAGGATTACTTCCATTTTACGATGTCACATGATTTCATACAAGGAAGAGGTAGCATCTGTCAAAGTGAAGGGTACATGACAAGCAAAGAAGATGTCTGTTATATTATCATGGTCAAGAGATCCGAAATCGTCAGATAGCAGGTGTTGAAGTTGGGGAAAGTACAGCGTTCCTTTTTAACAGGGGCTTTGATTCTTAGTGTTGCCACCATGATTTGTAAATTTCTAGGTGCTGTTTATCGTATTCCTTATCAGAATATTACTGGTAATGAAGGGATGTATGTATATAGCCAAGTGTATCCGCTTTACAGTGTATTGTTGCTCTTAGCAACAGCTGGTTTTCCGCTGGCAATATCCAAGCTTGTCTCTGAAAAGATTGCCATACAAGATTACGCAGGTGCAAAGCAGATATACCGTGTCTCGATGATAATTTTGTTTGTTATGGGATGTTTCGCATTTATTACTTTATATTTTGGTGCACCAGTCATCGCTTCTTGGATGGGAAGCCGTCAGCTTCTTACACTACCGATCAAGGCTGTTTCTTTTGCACTGCTCCTTATTCCTTTTACCGCGGTTTTGCGTGGAGTATATCAAGGACAGCAAGAAATGATGCCTTCAGCAGTTTCCCAAGTTTCTGAACAATTGGTGCGCGTTATTACCATACTCGTTTGTGCTTGGTATGCGATGAGTTCTGGATTAGGTGTGGTATATGCAGGAGCTGGTGCTGTTTTTGGTGCGACTACGGGAGCTTTTATTGCTTTGCTCGTTTTGCTTCTATATAGAAGCAAAAGTGATGGATTTTCGGCTATGTATGTATCAGAGGGAGCTTATAAACAAAGTCATTGGGATGTTCTTCGAGCGCTTTTTGCAATATCTATTCCCATATGTATCAACTCTTTGCTATATCCGTTGTTTGGGTTAGTCGATTCCTTTACGATTGCCAACTATTTAGTAGATGCAAATTGGAGTGTGGCTTCCTCTATCGATGCAAAAGGGATTTTTGATCGTGGAGGGCCATTGTTACAATTTGCTGCGTTTTTTGCTACTGGCATTGCACTATCAATTGTTCCTGCTATGACTGCAGCCAGACAACAAGGACACCAAAAAGAAGTAGAAAATCGAGCAAATTTAGCGATTCGATTGACTTTGATGTTAGGGTTGCCTGCATCCATCGGACTTGCAGTTGTATCAATGCCCACAAATGTAATGTTATACAAAGATGCGGCTGGTTCTGATGCATTGCTGATTTTAGCGTTTTCTACCATATTTGTGACCCTTGGTGTGACGTCAGCAGGTATTTTGCAGGGGTTGGGACATGTCATACTTCCAGCAATTGCGATTGTCATTGCGGTCATAGCGAAATGGATGTTTAATTTCTTTCTGATCTCCATCTGGGATATACGAGGCGCAGCACTCGCAACGGTTCTTGCTTATGCCATTGGTGCGGGGATAAATCTTTGGATATTAATGCGAGCAATTTTCTCCATACGTCCACCGTGGTTGAAACTACTAGTAACCAATGGTTTTTTAGCAATAGCTGCTTTCTCGATGAAAACAGGATTGCTCTGGATTACATCGAGTATGGAAAGTGAACGTCTTGCTATGACCATCACCAGCCTTGGTTCTGTCCTAGTAGGAGTAATAGTATACCTTTGGGCTGTCATTCGTTTTCAGTTGATTGCAGAAGAGGAACTCGCCATGGTTCCAAAGTTGCGAAAATGGTTTGGGCAGAGGAGAAAATGATAATAGATAATGGATATTTCCGACATTTCCAAAAAGTATCTACTCTAAAAAATCATCAGTAAAAGAGCCGGTTTCTGAGGTCAATGTCAACTTAGGCATGATTGACAGTAGGGAGAACGGTGACAGCGTGATCGCTGCACAGATCACGTCACTGAATATAATCTGTTTCCGAGTACGAGAGGATCACCAAGGTGGCGGTTGGTCTAGTGAGTGCCTCCAACCCCTTCTTGCACCTCGTTCCCTCTCAGAAAGAAGTCCCCATCGTTACTCGCAGGAAATAGGACATGCGGACGATCAAGTTTCTTTGCATCACCAACAAGCTGACGTTCATCCGACCTGTGGCTTCACTGGGAAGCCCCGTATCCAGATGCGTAACATTTCAAGGGGAAACGCAGCATCATGATGGGTGGTACCATCATCTGATCGGCAACTTGTTAGTCGCCATCCTCAACATCACTATCGGTGGTTGTAGCAGCCGGCACTGTTGTGGGGAATATATAATGTATCTGAATAGGAAGTCCATTAATTAGGTGGTGGCTCATTTGCTGGAAATGGACTAACAGTTTATCAAAATGATGATAGATCAAGTCAGCTTTCACACCAGTCACTACAGCAATTTCTCTATTGGTTTCTCTAGTAAATCTTTATTAGCAAAAAATGCTTAGAGCTGCTTCTATGCTTTGGATGCGACCAGCATCTGCCTTCTGGCTATAACGCCATTCCCCATCACTAAATTATGTACACACTTCCTCAAAATAAATTTACCCCGTAAGAAAACCGAAAGGCGATAGTGGTCTAAAGAGATCCAAAATTTGTATAATTTGATATAATAATAAAAAGATGTCTCACTCAGAGAATATCTTTTTTTATAACATACCTTGAATAGGGGACTGCTTTCACTGGCTCCATATGGCTAGCACGTGGATTGTTAGTTGTATGTAGCCAGTGAGGGTTGGTCTAGTAAATCTGATATCAATTAGGGATTGGTTGAGACGATAAAACGACTCCCAGTTATCTAGTTGCATGCTAGGACGCTTTCCTCCCGCTGGCGCAGGAGTGGAAAACAATGACTTGGAAGGAACGCAGATACGGAAAAAAGGAAAAGCGTGCAGCTCTTCGAAAGCTGATTTTCGAAGGCCTATCGCTGGAGCGAGACATTGGTTTTGCAAAAGCGAAGGAGAAACGAAAGGCTGCAAGAGCAATGCGCAGAGAAGCAAAAGGATAGACCGTTTCTCCTCACCTTATGTGTAGCTTCCACTATAGTTGTTGCTGCTGAGCTTGTGGTGAGTTTCGTAAAGCGACTAGGCAGGAGTCAGACCTATCAGGTTGTTAGTTATGAGATAGATAGCTCCGGCTGTCTATCTTATTGGATTGTAAATCCCCATAATATTCAGAATAATAATAATCGAGATACCTACATAATAACGAATCAGGCAAGAAGTAATACCCCTATCACTGTCACCTGTTGTTAATCATAAGATAGATTATTGGGCAGGTATAGTAATTATAGGATTAATAAACATGATCTTCAACTATAAAGATTTCAATTCAACGGAGCTATTCAAAAGCAACTTATTTTCCTATGTAAAACAAAATAATAATCCAGAATAAACACCGATGAGAAATAGCTTTAATGATAGACCATATTCTTTATTAGCTTTTCGTCTTTCCCTGAATGTTTGATACAAAGTTCCAGTGAAAAAGCTCATTACTACTCGGGAAACCAGCGTAATAAAATCGATTTTTTGCATATATCCCCCTCAGGAATTTGTATACTTACACTATATCACTTTCAACTCTCCCGTAGAACCGTTCGAACTCCTTCCGCTCTACATGTTATGATATATCTTAAAGAAGAAAAGAGGCTTGGAAAGGAAGGTAGCAGTGAATCCAAAAATTACAATTGTTGGTTTGGGATTTGGTAATGAGGACAGCCTGTCCATTGGTACATGGAAAATCCTGCAATCTGGTGATCCTATTTATCTGCGAACGCAAAACCATCCCATTACCCCTTGGATGAGACAGCAAGGTATTGAGTTTGCAGGTTTTGACCATGTTTATGAAAAGCATGATCAGTTTGAACCGGTTTATCGCGAAATAGCGGATGAGCTTCTCCGATTGGCGGACGAACACGATCAGATTATATATGCAGTCCCCGGTCATCCGATGGTGGCGGAGCAGACTGTTCAGCTCCTTCTAGAAGATGGACAAGCCCGTAATACTGAGATTGATGTACAGGGAGGGGGAAGTTTTCTGGACATCGCATTTGCGAGGTTAGGGGTTGACCCGGTGGAAGGATTTCAATTGCTAGATGGGACTGATTTGACGGACGGTCATGTGTTGGTACCAAGTCAACATATTTTGATCGGACAAGTATACAGTTCCTTTGTCGCATCTGATGTAAAGTTGACCCTGATGCAAGTATACCCAGATGATTATGAAGTGGTGATTGCAGATGCATTAGGAGTATTAGGACAAGAGAAGATCATCAAAGTTCCTCTCTATGAACTCGATCGTCAGGATTGTTTTACAAACTTGACCAGTATATATGTCCCTCCTGCTAGAGAAGACTCGATTTATTACAGGCAGTTCTCTTATTTGGTAAACATTATGCGAAAACTACGTAGTCCAGAAGGCTGCCCTTGGGATCAGAAACAAACCCATGAATCACTTCGATCTTATTTAATAGAAGAAGCCTATGAATTTATTGATGCTATTAACCAACAGGACGACAGTGCCATGGTGGAAGAGCTGGGGGATGTGTTATTACAAGTGATTTTCCACGCTGTTGTCGCAGAAGACCGGTATGGATTCAGCCTTAGCGAAGTGATTGAAACCCTAACAGAAAAGTTGATCCGCAGACATCCTCATGTATTTGGGGCAGTGCAGGCAGACACACCTGATGAAGTAATCCAAACTTGGGATGAAGTGAAGAAATCAGAAGGAAAAAGAAAAAAAGCCTCCATTCTGGATGATATCCCAAAATCATTTCCAGCTGTCCTAACAGCATATGAACAACAAAAAAAAGCAGCAAAAGTCGGCTTTGATTGGGAAGATGTAACTGGAGCCTTAGATAAGATGAAAGAAGAACTGAAAGAGTTAGCAGAAGCCCCAAATGATCTTGAGCGAGAAAAGGAGTTAGGGGATGTTCTGTTCACCGTGGTCAATATAGCGCGGTTCTATAAGGTTGATCCAGAAGTAGCCTTGTACCAAACTACTCGTAAGTTTGACCGTCGATTCCGTTATGTGGAACAACGGGCGAAAACAAGCGGTCAGCCGCTGGAGGAGTGTGGCATCGATCAATTAGAAGTATGGTGGCAAGAAGCAAAGCAAATCGAAAAGGATGAGATGAATGAGATTGGATAAGTTTTTAAAAGTATCACGGATGATCAAGCGTCGTACACTAGCAAAAGAAGTGTGTGATGGAGGGCGGGTCTCGATCAATGATAAAGTAGCAAAGGCTGGCTCAGAAGTAAAGGCTGGAGATATATTAACCATTCGGTTTGGGCAAAAATTGGTCACAGCTAAAATTGAACGCATCGCCGATAATGTCTCCAAAGATATGGCAGATACGCTATATACAATCGTCAAAGAAGAAGCAGTTCATTAATTTCCGTTCTAATCCTTAGGTTGTCCCCATAAGTTATACCAAAAGAGTTTTCGGGAAGGGGACATAAGGATATGGTACAGGATAGCAATAAGCACCATGAACTAATCTTGACCAACCGCAATGAATTAGAGGTTAGTGGTGTGACAGGAATAGAGAGCTTTGATAGCGAAGAATTTTTATTATCTACGGAATATGGATATTTAGGTATTCGCGGACAAGAATTACATCTAAAGAATCTTGATCTGGAGCAAGGGATTGTATCTATTCGTGGTCAATTTTTAGATATTAGTTATTTGGATGTCAACCATCCAAGATCAGATAAAACCAAAAGTGTATTGGGACGGTTATTCCGTTGACATTAGGTACACAATGGATGACGCTGTCGTTGATGTTTGCTTCAGGAGCACTTTTAGGTGTCTTTTTAGATGTATACCGTGTCTTGACTCGAAGATTTACGCTTCGAGGCTGGCCGATCTCCATGATCGATTTGCTCTTTTGGGTATCTTCTGCGTGTTTTGTTTTTGCGGTATTATTATGGAGTAATTGGGGCGAGATGCGATTTTATATTATGCTCGCTATCATAGCTGGAATTTTATTTTACCTTCGTCTATTAACAAAACCGGTATCCCATGTATTAACCAAGCTATTGCAATTTGTAGAATGGTTAATCACGAAGCTGATTCGAATAGTAGAAGTTGTCATCTGTCGTCCCATTGTTCGGCTGTGTAGCCTTCTTTGGCGTATTACTCGAGCAATTCTTCTTTTTATTTGGAAAATAATAACAAAACCGTTATTATGGTTACTAAGTCCTTTGATTACCTTTTGCCGACCATATACCACTAAGTTGAAAAATTGGTGGGCTAGCCGAAAGAAAGGAAATGATGATGAACCTGAATAACAAAATACTTCGGTTTCGATCACCTGAACCTCATGTGGAAACTGGGACTATCCCCAAGTCTTTACCCCCAAAACTGCATCCGAAAGTGAAACGCCGACGTTTGATCTGGCTTGTACTGATGGTCTTGTTTTTTGGATGGTGTATTATTCAGTTAGTAATGCAGGAGATCGAAATCTCTCAAAAAGAAGAACTCTTACATAAGCGTCAGCAAGAGTTGGCTACCATGGAGTCTAATACTAAGAAATTAAAAAAAGATGTAAAGCGTTATCAAGACAAAGATTACATGATGGAACAAGCACATAAACATGGGTATGGAAAGCCCGGTGAAAAGAATGTTCAGGTTGAAAATGAATAGATAATGAAGGGTGTGCATGGTGCACATCCTTTTGTATGGGTGAAAATAGATATGACCAGTGAGACAAATTTTGTTCTTGACTTTTCTTTATGATTTATACTACAATAAAGTCTGTTCGCTGATACCGCGGGGTGGAGCAGCTCGGTAGCTCGTTGGGCTCATAACCCAAAGGTCGCAGGTTCAAATCCTGCCCCCGCAACCAATATTATCACAGGGTGGAGCAGCTCGGTAGCTCGTTGGGCTCATAACCCAAAGGTCGCAGGTTCAAATCCTGCCCCTGTAACCAATACTATAAGTTTGGCGGCGTAGCTCAGCTGGCTAGAGCGTACGGTTCATACCCGTGAGGTCGGGGGTTCGAGCCCCTCCGCCGCTACCAAAAGAAGAGAGGAGAAGGCGGAACACAACCTTAGTTCAAGGTTGCGTATAGCGCCTTCTCTTCTTGTATGGAAGAGTGGGAAATATCTGGTGAATGTGGTAATCAAAAAGGTAAAGTTTACTACTATAAATAAGACCTATACCGAAAAAGTTCGTGATTGGCGCGGCCGGTCCTGCTTTTCCACTCAGTATGCCAACCCAGATGGCAAACGAATTTTTCATACTTACTACTTTGTGAAGAAAGGATATACCATTTCCAAGGTCTTTCACAAAAATGGTGAGTTCATGTATTACTATTGTGATGTGATGGAAATGAAAGAGGTCTCTCCCATGCGATATGTGATGGTAGACCTTCTACTCGATCTCATCGTATACCCAGATGGCCGCTATCATTTGATTGATGTTGATGAATTTGCTGATTCTATTGATAAAGGTCACTTGCGTAAGCGACAGCAGGTACATGCTCTACGAACACTGGATACCATGTTGCAACTTCAAACCAAACGCAGATTGGTCCCTCGTTTTGTCCAAGATGCAGAAATGGTTCCGATTATTCCAAAGCCAATTGCTCGAAAGTGAGTTTTTCGACATAGAAAGATTGTCAATTGAGAAGTTTTGTCGGAGAATCCGTTCACACCTTCGATATCGACACGATAAGACGAAAAAAGAGGCGAATTTTTCCCAATGAAAGGGAAGATTCGCTTCTTTTTTTTTTCTTATCCTTTACGTTATCTAATCTGCCCCCTTTGTCGGAAAGTTTTTTTTGATCTCCAGCCGTTTTGACAAACATTTTCAGAATCGCAACCTATAATGGGAACACAAATAAGACAAACGGGGGTCTATTATGTCATTTATGAAAAATATTCTTTATCGTCCTTCATTTTTAGAAAAAGGCTGGGTGAAAAGATTTTCCCACCAATTAACGAAAATGTGGAATTTTCCAGTGCTTGCAATGGGTTTTTTGCTAGGTCGTGCCACCATTTTAGACACAATGTCACCATTTGCATTAGCTTACCTGGCAGTGCTTTTTCATCTTGGAAGGCGAGAATGGCCTTTGGTAATGCTAACTTTACTTCTGGGGGCTGCTACGCTTGGACCGATGGCCGCTGTGAAAATGACAGGTTTTTTTATGGTATTGTTTATCGTTCACAAATTGTTTCATTGGCTAGGTCGTGGAAGTTTGTCTTCAACCCCGTTTGTCGTAATGATCAGCAGCACCGTGGGCCACCTAATAGAATTAAGTTGGCAACCGTACACTCAGTATCCATACTTGCTCGCAGCAGTTGATATCTTACTCAGTTTTATTCTTACGTTTATTTTTGTCCAATCATTACCCCTATTTACCGTCAAAAAAAATCGGCTTGGGTTAAAACACGAAGAGATGGTTTGTTTGGTCATTTTGATGGGCTCTGTGTTGACAGGGATGATTGGCTGGCATATAGGAGATCTATCGATTGTTCATATTGCCTCCCGTTATATGATATTGGTCTTGGCACTTGTTGGAGGTGGGATGTTAGGTGCATCGATGGGAGTTGTAACTGGTCTAATTTTAAATTTATCTGATGTAAAAGCAATCTTAGAAATATCGTTACTTTCTTTCTCTGGATTATTGGCTGGTTTGTTTCAAGAAGCCAGAAGAATTGGTGTAGCAGTAGGATTTTTACTTGGTTCTTCGATTTTGTCACTGTATCAAGCAGGTGGTGGTAACTTTTGGATATCACTTGAAGAATCTATGATCGCCATATTTGCTTTCTTCTTGACAAGAGAGGCGGTTTTTTTAAAAATTTCGCGATTGGTTCCTGGAACTTTTGAAAACCAGATGGCGCATCAAGAGTATATTCGTCGACTTAGAGATGCCACAGCTGGAAAAGTTGAAAGATTTACCGAGCTGTTTTATGAATTGGCAGGAAGTTTTCGCGAAGATGTATCACGGAAAAGACAGGACGATGAAGAGCAAGTGAACCAGTTTATTGGCAATATTATGGGAGAAGCATGCATGGGGTGCCGGAGATTTAGTGATTGTTGGGAGAAAAAAGTAGTAAAGACGTATCAAGGAATGACTAATTTACTTACATTGGTGGAATCGAGTGGAGATGGTCCCCTACCTGTTCCTCCATCTTGGGCTGATCACTGTATCAGGCCAGAAAAAGTATTGGAATCATGCCAAGCTCAGTATTCTTATCACCATGAAAGAGTTTATTGGAAAGAGAAAATCGATGAATCAAAAAAAATAGTATCTGATCAACTCAGTGGAATGGCAGAAGTTATGGAGAAGTTAACAAGAGAGATTCGGCATGAAGCACAAGTATTAACGGTACAGGAAGACCAAATACATTCTTCATTAGAAAGATTAGGCGTAGCCATCCAACGAGTGGATGTGTTGAATTTGGCAGAAGGTAAAGTAGAGATAGAGATTGTCATGCCACATATAGATGCGCTAGATGAATGCAAAAAGCTTATTGCGCCATTATTGACAGAAATAATAGGTGAACCGATCAATGTACACCGAAAGATGGTGCAAGATGGAGTATCAGGAGCTATTATTACGCTCGGATCGGCTCAAAAATTTGAACTAAAGACAGGTTCAGCTGTTGCAGCTAAGGGAGGTGCTGTAGTTTCAGGAGATAGTTTCTGCTCTTTGCACTTAGGAACAGGAAAAGCTGCTATTGCGATTAGTGATGGGATGGGAAATGGACAACGAGCACAAGAGGAATCTAGTGCAGCATTAAAATTACTACGGAGAT
Source organism: Shimazuella alba (assembly GCF_009831235.1). Taxonomy (GTDB): domain Bacteria; phylum Bacillota; class Bacilli; order Thermoactinomycetales; family Thermoactinomycetaceae; genus Shimazuella; species Shimazuella alba. The sequence goes on from NZ_WUUL01000008.1 coordinate 49,293, forward strand.
TGCTACAAGCTGGTATGAACGAAGAGCGTGCTGTAGATTCAGTGAATTCTATTTTATCTTTACGCACGATGGACGAGATGTTTGCCACGATTGATCTTGCTATGGTCGATTTAAACTCTGGTAGAGGTAGATTTATGAAGATCGGTTCTACACCAGGATTTATTAAACGAGGAAAAAAAATTATGAAGCTGGCAGCTTCCAGTCCGCCAATTGGAATCTTAAAGGAGATTGATGTGAAGCCCATTGACTTACAGCTAGAGCCTGGAGATATTTTGATCATGATGAGTGATGGTGTCTATGATGCTTCTCGCCATGCGATGAATAAAGAGGCATTTATGAATCGCATTATTCATGAAATTGATACAAAAGACCCACAAGATTTTGCCGATTGTTTGCTCGAAAAGGTAATTCGTCAACATCAAGGCGCGATTCATGATGATATGACGGTTGTTGTTTCCAAAGTAGAACGTTATGCTCCAGAATGGTCTTCGATTCGAATTCCTGGGATAAGAAGGATCGATCGTACAGTAGTAAGTAATTAATATCAGAAAAATAAACGATATGATTATTCCAAGCTGTATCGAAATAAGCGGAATCAATCATATCGTTTTTTCATATTCTTAGTCTTTTTATTGGAATTAAAGTTGTATATTGATAAAATGAGGTCACTATTTAGTTATGAGGTGGCAAGTTGTTTTTAGCAAAATTGGAATCGGAAATTAAGCAATATCAGCTTTTTAACAATGGTGAAAAAATATTAGTTGGCGTGTCAGGTGGAACTGATTCGATTGCACTGCTTCATGGTTTGGTCCGACTTGCTCCTGAGTATAGATGGCAAATTCATGTTGTTCATGTCAATCACCAGCTTCGAGGGGAGGCAAGTGACCAAGATGCTGATTATGTAGCAAAATTCTGTGAGAAATATCAAATCCCTTATCAAATTAAAAAGGTTGATGTACAAGCAAAACGAGCGGAGGATGGAGGTAACAAACAAGCTATCGCTCGTCAGTTGAGATATCGGGCTTTTCAAGCAGTTGCACAAGAACAAGGAATAAAAAAATTAACCTTAGCACATCACGCTGATGACCAAGTAGAAACCATGGTAATGAGGTTAATCAGAGGAACAGGTCCTAGTGGGTTAGTAGGAATGAAAAGAATTCGTGTTTTAGGAAGCATACAAGTTGTTCGTCCCTTGCTTCGTATTTACCGAAAAGAAATGGAAGATTATCTAGAGGATTGCCAAATAGTACCACGTGAAGATGAGTCCAATCAATCCACACTCTACACGAGGAATCGGCTGAGGCTGGAACTAATACCAGATTTGATGAGTTATAATCCACATGTGAAGCAAGCACTATTACAACTAGGAAGTTTAATAGAAGAGGAAGAGGAGGTTTGGCAAAAGTGGACAAATGAAGGAGTAGCGTCCATTTCAACCAAAGTAAGTGAACAAGAGTATTTAATTGATATTAAATCCTTTCTTTCTTACCCCGTTGCTTTACAAAGGAGAATGGTTAAACTAATATTAAATTGTCTAACCGATGAAAATCTACCTTATCATTCAATTGAACAGGTGTTACAATTAGTGGTACACCCATCTCCCTCGGTATGGATTTTCCTTCCCGGTGGAATAAAAGGAGTAAGATCTTATGAGAAACTCCGTTTGACCAAAGATTACATAAATAAAGCGGAAGCAGAGTGGATTTTTCCTCTCCAAATTCCAGGAATTACTTACTTGCCACAGGGTGCGATTCAATCTATTATTTCTTCAACACCTTTTCATTCTGATACTCGTGAATCTCCTCACAAAGCTGTATTTGATGCAGAACAACTAGACTTGGCTCATTTATCAGTTCGAAATCGTCGAGCAGGAGACCGTATTAGGCCATATGGGTTTTCTGGGCACAAACAGGTGAAAGCTTTGTTTATGGAGAAGAAGATTCCTCTGAGTCAGAGGAATAAACAGCCAATAGTAGTAGTAAAAGATGAGATTGTATGGATTCCTAATATTCGACGGTCTGCTATTGCTCCTGTCACTCCAGAAACTTCCCGTTTTCTCATGCTTCAATGGTTGGAGAAATAGGGTATTTGTTAGGAAGTTATACATATTGGAAACGGAAACAAAGGGAACAGTTTTTACAAGTCGTCTGGAGGGAATATTACTTTGCATCAAGATGTGAAAGAGATTTTAGTTTCAACAGAACAGATTCAAGAAAAGATTATTTCATTAGGTCAACAAATTACAAATGATTACCAAGAGAAAGACTTACTATGTGTGTGCATATTAAAAGGAGCAGCCCCATTTATGGCTGATCTGATCCGGCAAATTGATCTTCCGATGGAAATTGATTTCATGGCCTGCTCTAGTTATGGAACATCAACGAAATCATCGGGAGAGGTTAGGATTTTGAAAGATCTTGAATCATCCGTTCAAAATCGTGACATTCTTCTCGTAGAAGATATCATTGATACAGGGCTTACTCTGAGTTACTTGGTTGATTTGTTTAAAGGACGCGAAGCTCGTTCGGTGAAGACTGTTACACTGCTCGACAAGCCGTCCAGACGGCAAGCAGATTTAGTTCCTGACTACTTTGGTTTTCAAGTGCCAGATAAGTTTGTTATCGGATTTGGACTTGATTACGATGAAAAGTATAGAAACTTGCCTTACATAGGAGTTTTGAAAGAAGAGGTATACAATACAAAAATCACTTGATTTTGGTTGGAAATTGATAGGAGTGTAGTCGAGCATTTTAACTTGTGCTAGAATGAACAAGTGCTCTTTCAGGAAGCAGAACACATTTTTTTATTATTATTGCCAATAGGATTACTTGGTTACGAGAAAACCGCTCAGCACAATGTGCAATAAGGCGCTCTTTACCAAATGATCTATCAATATCTACACCGCTGGGAATTCTTATACTAGGTGCAGGAACTACAGGAGCATGCCTCCTGTAGTGCGGGTAGGCTGTCAACCTGCCCTGATGTATCGTCACGCTAAGGTCAGAGTCGAAAGACGCTCGCATGACTGGACAGATACAAGCTCCCACCTCAAAGTTAAAATAGGTGGCGGGTCGTTGACATAAATGGACTGATATGGAATGGAGAGGAGGCCAAGGATGAAAAACTACTTCCTCAGAAATGGTTTATTGTATGTTACTCTCATCCTTGTTATTGTTGGTGTTTTTAATCTCGTAGCCAATACGAGCTCAGCTACAAAACAACTAACGTATAGTGAATACCACAATCTGTTAAAAACAAAACAGATTGAGAGTGTTGTGATTCAACCAGAAGGTGATACTTATCACATTACTGGTAAGTATAAAAACAATAAAACGAAATCGTTTGTAACACAAGGTCCTCTAGGTTATGGATCAACTGTTACACAAGATTTGCAAAAATACAATGTGAAGTTCTCTGTGGAAAAAACGAAAAGTGATTCCATTTGGATTTCTATCTTCACATCGATTATTCCCATTGTTGGTGTAATCATTTTATTCCTTTTCCTGATGAATCAAGCTCAAGGCGGCGGTAGCCGAGTGATGAACTTTGGGAAAAGCAAAGCACGTTTATACAACGAGGAGAAGAAGCGTGTTACATTTAATGATGTAGCAGGTGCTGATGAAGAGAAGACAGAGCTTATTGAAATTGTTGATTTCTTGAAAGATAATCGGCGCTTTGCACAGATGGGTGCACGTATTCCAAAAGGTGTTCTTCTAGTCGGACCACCAGGGACAGGGAAAACCTTACTGGCACGAGCGGTTGCTGGAGAAGCAAAAGTACCATTTTTCTCTATCAGCGGTTCCGACTTCGTAGAAATGTTTGTTGGGGTTGGGGCATCCCGCGTACGTGACTTGTTTGAACAAGCGAAGAAAAACGCTCCTTGTATTATCTTTATAGACGAAATTGATGCTGTAGGTCGTCAACGAGGTGCAGGTCTTGGTGGAGGTCACGATGAGCGTGAGCAAACCCTTAATCAGTTACTTGTTGAGATGGACGGATTTGATGCCAATGCTGGTATTATCATCATGGCAGCAACCAACAGACCAGATATTTTAGACCCTGCCTTGTTACGTCCTGGTCGATTCGACCGTCAAATTTTGGTCAACCGTCCGGATGTACGTGGTCGAGAAGAGATCTTAAAAGTGCATGCACGAAACAAACCGATAGATGAAAGTGTAAAACTTTCCGTTGTAGCACAGCGAACAACAGGTTTCTCCGGGGCTGATCTCGAAAACTTGCTCAATGAAGCTGCATTGCTTGCTGCTCGTGAGAACAAACGAAAAATTACGATGTTAGAGATTGATGAAGCAGTTGACCGGGTTATCGCAGGTCCTCAGAAGAAGAGCCGTGTTGTCAGCCAAAAAGAACGCCAGATTGTTGCTTACCATGAAGCCGGACATGTTATTGTCGGGTATTATGTGAAAAACGCGGACACGGTACATAAAGTTACGATTGTGCCGCGTGGTCAAGCTGGTGGATATGCGATGATGCTTCCAAAAGAAGATCGTTATATCGCTACCAAAGGCGAACTGCTTGATCGTGTTACTGGATTACTTGGTGGTCGAGTAGCTGAAGAAGTTGTGTTTGGCGAGGTAAGTACAGGAGCAAGCAATGATTTTGAACGGGCAACTGGTATTGTTCGCTCTATGATTACCGAGTATGGAATGAGTGAAAAATTTGCGACCATGCAGTTTGGCAGAACCCAAGGTCAAGTCTTCCTCGGAAGAGATTTGGGTCATGAGCAAAATTATTCTGATCAAATCGCTTATGAAATCGACACTGAAATGCAAGAATTGATCAGAAAATGTTACAATGAAGCGAAACAAATGTTGACTGAACGCCGTGAACAGCTTAATTTATTAGCTGAAACGTTACTTACACGTGAGACATTGGATGAAGAACAAATCAAGCAACTATTAGAAAATGGTAAGATCGATGACGATGTAGTTGTAACTATCCAAGGCAAAGAAGAAGCATTGAAAGAAGAACCAAAGGTTGAAGAAATACAACCTCCAAATACGAATTCGGAAGAACCAAAAGCAGATGAAATTCACATCGATGCACCAAAAGAAGAAGAACCACCAAAAAAAGATCAGTAATAGATAAAAAACCTAGTATGGACACTCGATGGGAGAGGTAAAAAGGCTAGAGGATTCCTTCCTCTGACCTTTCCTACCTTTGGAGGTCATACAGGTTTTTTTCTTTGGGGAGAAAAGGAGTAAAAAAATGTTACTCGTAATGGATGTTGGAAATACCAATATTGTTTTTGGGATTTATGATCAAGAAAAACTGTTACACCATTGGAGAATGCAAACAGACCGGAATGCGACAGAAGATGAATATGCGATGACATTTAAACATTTGTTGTCTCATGTTGGTTTAGAGTTTTCGCAAATCAAGGGAGCAATACTTTCCTCCGTTGTCCCACCGATAACTTATGTGCTTCGAAAACTAAGTGAAAAATATCTAATGCTCAGCCCTTTGGTTTTAGGACCTGGCGTAAAAACTGGATTGCATATTCAAACAGATGACCCACGAGAAGTGGGAGCTGACCGGATAGCCAATGCTGTAGCTGCAGTAGAACTATATGGAGCACCAGCTATTATCGTAGATTTTGGTACAGCAACAACCTTCTGCTATGTGGATGAGCAAGCTAGATATTTTGGAGGAGCAATCGCTCCAGGAGTACAAATATCTGCGGAAGCTTTGTACCAACGAGCTGCTAAATTGACGAGAGTCGAAATTGTTCAACCAACAGAAGTGGTAGGTAAAAATACCGTCCATGCGGTACAATCTGGCATTTACTATGGATATGTAGGTTTGGTTGATGGGATTGTCAGTAGAATGAAAGAGCAATCAGTAGTTACCCCGACTGTTATTGCAACAGGAGGTTTGGCGAGTCTTATCTGTCATAGTACTCAGACCATTGATAAAGTAGATCCACTGCTGACACTAGAAGGTTTGAAACTCATCTATAAACGAAACTTAAATTAGGAGGTTCCTAAATGGATTACACTACTCGTGCAATTTCTGCTGATGGATATGTACGCGGATTTGCTGCACTCACCACAAACCTTGTACAAGAATTACAGAAGAGACATTTTACGTTTCCAGTAGCAAGTGCAGCACTTGGAAGAACGGTTACGATGGCATCTTTGCTAAGTCTAACGATTAAAGATAAAAAAGAGCGGATCACCATACAAGTGGAGGGGGATGGACCACTAGGACGTATCGTTGCAGAAACAGACGGTGAGAGTAATATTCGTGGCTATGTCGACAATCCTGATGTTCTTATTCCGTTAAAGGAAAATGGGAAGTTGGACGTATCAGGTGCGGTGGGTCAGGGTTCTCTTTATATAACACGAGATCTAGGTTTAGGTAACCCATATCAAGGGGCTTCACCCATTGTTTCTGGAGAACTCGCCGAAGATTTCACTTATTACTTCACTTCTTCTGAACAGACACCTAGCTCAGTAGGACTTGGAGTTTTGGTCAATCGTGATAAAATCTTGGTTGCTGGTGGATATATGGTGCAACTTTTACCCAATGCACCCGAATCTGTAATCGATATGTTAGAAGCTCGAATAAGCAAGATAACATCTATCACAGATCTATTGGCAAAAGATATAACACCAGAACAACTGTTGCAGCAAATTATGGGTGATGATACACGGTTTTTAGAGAAGAAAGAAACCCGTTTTGGATGTACTTGTTCTCGGGATAAAGTGAAAAACATGTTGGTTAGCCTAGGAGAAAAAGAATTAACAGCTATTGTGGATGAAGTTGGTGAAGCAGAGGTTGTCTGTCATTTTTGTAATGAGAAATATCAGTTTAATAAAGAAGAATTATTAGAAATCATAGGATCGTTGGATTGACAATTTATTCATGTAGTTGTTAAGATAAATGCATATATTCCTGTTTTATTACTCGGAATTAGGGGGATTAATATGCGAGTCGCAAGCAACATACTGGAATTAATAGGTCAAACACCTTTGGTAAAGTTAAATCATATTGTGGGAAAAGCTGATGCAGATGTGTATTTGAAATTGGAGTTTTACAATCCAGGCGGGAGTGTGAAGGATCGGATAGCACTGAGTATGATTGAAGGTGCAGAAGAACGTGGGGAATTGAAGCGAGGAGATACTATCATTGAACCGACTAGTGGAAATACTGGTATTGGATTAGCAATGGTAGCAGCAGCCAAAGGATATCGTGCTATTCTTGTGATGCCAGATACGATGAGTATAGAACGTCGTAACTTGCTTCGGGCGTATGGTGCTGAGTTAGTTTTAACCCCTGGGGCGGAAGGGATGAAAGGTGCAATCGCCAAAGCAGAAGCGCTAAAAGAAGCACATCCAGAGTACTTTATGCCACAGCAATTTAAAAATGAAGACAATGTAAAAATCCATCGTGAGACAACAGCCAGAGAGCTGGCTAATCAAGTAGATGGTCAAATAGATGCTTTTGTTTCAGGTATAGGAACTGGCGGAACCATAACTGGAGTAGGAGAAGTGTTAAAAGAAACATTCCCTGATCTTCATGTGGTAGCAGTAGAACCAACAGACTCTCCAGTCTTATCTGGTGGAAAACCAGGTCCTCATAAAATTCAAGGAATTGGTGCGGGTTTTGTACCTCCTATTTTAAATACAGAAGTATACGATGAGATTATCCAAGTAGAAAACGAAGAAGCATTCACATGGGCAAGGAAACTAGCACGTGAAGAAGGTATCTTAGTGGGTATCTCTTCTGGAGCCGCAGTATCAGCAGCATTGAAGGTGGCACGCCGACTAGGTGCGGGGAAAAAAGTTATTGCAGTCATCCCAAGTAATGGAGAACGTTACTTAACTACCCCTTTGTACCAATTTGAAGATAAAAAATAAGTAATCATCCATAGAACTAAGAAGATAAGCTGATCAAAGGAGAAAATAATCCTGAGATCAGCTTTTATTTTTATTTAGCAGTGAGGAGTGATAATTACGAATACTTTTTCAAATAAAGAAAAGAGAAGTAACTTGTCCCCTAGTTGCTAATCATGAAATTTATTTATTTGACGGCGGATCTGATATATTTCCAACCTTTTCCTCTCCCATTACTTGCCTTGTATATAGTTGTTGAGTTTCACAAATTACTTAAAGGAAGGCATTAGAAATTCTAATATGTGATATACAAAATACAAGCAGCATTGGAGGTTGAATACGGTTGGATGATCATAAAAAAAACAAAGAGCGATCTCGTTTTTCATTTCGAAAGAAGCCAAAACAAACCTTACAGAAAGATGATATTACGATTGTAGATGCAGAAGTTGCGAAAAAGGCCGTTGTGGCAACAAGTTTAGGAAATGCTATGGAGTGGTTTGACTTTGGGATTTATTCGTACTTGGCAGCAACATTAGGAAAAGTATTTTTTCCAGCAATGAGTGGACCAATGCAATTGGTTTATTCATTTGGAACTTTTGCAGTTGCCTTTATTGCACGTCCAATTGGGGGTGTATTATTTGGTATATTAGGAGATCGATTAGGGCGCAAGAAGATCCTTGCAATTACGCTTATTATGATGTCATTTGCGACTTTAAGCATTGGCTTAATTCCTAGTTATGCATCCATTGGTTCATGGGGTACTGCTTTGTTGCTTATCGCTCGATTGGTTCAAGGATTTTCAACAGGTGGGGAATATTCAGGAGCTATGACATTTATTGCAGAATCAACGCCTGACAAAAAACGGGGTTTCATGGCAAGTGGTTTAGAAGTAGGAACATTAATAGGCTACATCGCAGGATCTGGTATTGTCACTTTGCTTACCTTTATACTTGGAGAGGAAAAAATGTTGGAATGGGGTTGGCGTATTCCATTTTTGATTGCAGCTCCTATTGGACTTGTTGGTTTTTATCTGCGCAGTCGATTAGAAGAAACACCTGCTTTTGAAGCGATGGAAAAAGCAAAAGAAGCAGAAAACGATCAAGTCTCCTTTAAAGATATTTTGATTTATCATTGGAAGCCTATTGTAGTCGGGATGTTTGTGGTTTTCTTTTATCTTGTTGTTAACTACATGGTTTTGTCTTATATGCCTTCACATTTAAGTACAGTATTAGGTTATGGCGAAACAAAAGGGTTATTGTTAATTTTAATTGTCATGTTAATCATGGTTCCAATTGTATTATTAATGGGCTATTTTGGCGACCGTATTGGTGCGAAACGGGTTATTCAAATTGGATTGATTGGATTGGCTTTGTTATCGGTTCCTTCGTTTTTATTAATAGGTAGTGGAAATACCTGGCTTGTTTTTTTGGGCTTGTTAATATTAGCTGTCTTCTCTTCTTTCTTCCAAGGCACGATGCCATCTTTATTGCCATCTTTATTTTTTACCGAAGTGAGAAACGGTGCATTGGCGATTTCTTATAACATTTCAGCTTCTTTGTTTGGTGGGACTACACCGTTGCTTGTCGCCTGGTTGATAAAAGTGACATCGAATCGAATGGTGCCTGCATATTATCTTATATTTGCATCCATTATTGGAATTGTGATTGTAACGTATTTTGTAAAAGATACTTCTGGAAAGCCTCTTCGTGGATCACCTCCAGCAGTTGCAGAGAAACATGAGATAAAAGATATTTTAGAAGAACCGGAAGAGTCGCTATGGTGGACAGAAGAAAAAAAAGAACTAGATCAGAAGATAGAGAAGTCAGAGGAAGACTGATTGTTCGAATCAAGTTGAAATTAAAATTTACAAATACAGACAATGGACAGGGTGCAAAATGATGGACCTTGTCTATTTCCAAAAATTATTCATAATTTCCGTAAAACAGTATCAAGCGGCTTCTATATCCTTTTTTCCTTTTGGATTTCTTTCATTCTGTGTTAAAATGAAGCATTATTGAGTATAGCCGAGAAAGCTTGAGGAGTGGAGTAGAGATGATTGTAATGATTGATAACTATGATTCATTTACGTATAATTTGGTGCAGTATTTTGGTGAGTTAGGGGAAGAGTTACAAGTCATTCGTAACGATGAGAAGACGGTGGAAGAGATACAGGCCCTGTCTCCTAAAATGATCGTGATATCCCCAGGACCGGGGACTCCAGATGATGCAGGGGTTACGTTGGAAATAATAGAAAAACTTGCGGGTAAGATCCCAATCTTTGGAGTATGCTTAGGTCATCAATCCATCGGTCAAGCATTTGGAGGGAAAGTGGTACGTGCAGCGGAGTTGATGCATGGAAAAACATCTGAAATTTTCCATGATGCTAAAGGAGTCTTTCATGACTTGCCTTCCCCTTTTACTGCAACCAGATACCACTCATTAATCATAGATCCAGCATCTTTACCAGATTCACTTGAGATAAGTGCACGGACTCAAACAGGTGAAATTATGGCTGTACGTCATCGCTCCTTACCGATTGAAGGAGTCCAGTTTCATCCAGAATCGCTCTTAAGCCAACATGGGAAGCAATTGCTGACCAACTTTATCCGTACGTATGCATCTTAGGAGGTTTTTTGCTTGTTTACAGCAGGACCGTACTCCCTTCCCATAGGGAAGCGCACTCTCGTCATGGGAATTTTAAATGTGACACCTGATTCTTTTTCAGATGGCGGTAAGTTTGATTCCCTTGATCGAGCTTTGTTTCATGCTGAAAAATTGCAGCAAGAGGGCGCAGATATTTTAGATATTGGTGGAGAATCGACGAGACCAGGGGCAAAATTTGTTTCTGTAGAAGAAGAACTCACAAGAGTTATCCCGATCATTGAAAAGTTAGTGACTCGGATTGATTTGCCACTATCTATTGATACGTATAAAGCAAAAGTAGCCAAAGAAGCTATCGAAGCTGGTGCGCATATGATTAATGATATATGGGGAGCGAAGAAAGATCCGAATATGCCCAGCGTCATGGGCGAGCTAAAAGTTCCCGTAGTTCTGATGCATAATCGCCCATCTGTCCCGTATGAAAACTTGATGGAAGATGTAGAGAGCGATTTGCAGCAATCAATTGAGCTGGTTAGAGAAGCAGGGTTACCAGATGAAAAAATCATTCTAGATCCAGGTATTGGATTTGCAAAAACGGTTGAAGAGAATATTTTTGTGATACAGCATATAGAAGAGATTGTATCACTTGGGTTTCCTGTGTTACTTGCTACTTCTCGTAAGTCCTTTATTGGACATACACTCTCGCTCCCAACGGATGAGAGACTAGAGGGTACACTGGCAACAGTAGGTTGGGGGATAGACAAAGGATGTCATATTGTGCGTGTTCATGATGTTGGGCAGACGGTTCGTTTTTGTCGGATGATGGATGTATTAAAAGGAGTCACAGGTGAAAATGGATAAAATCATGCTCAAGCAGATGAGTTTCTATGCTTATCATGGTGCTTTTCCTGAGGAGAATAAACTTGGACAGCGCTTTATGGTAGATGTAGAACTACGTTTGAATTTACAAACCGCAGGTAAGACAGACCAATTGGAGCATTCCATCGACTATGGCAATGTTTTTCAGATGGTACAAGAAATCGTTGAAAATCAACGTTTTCGTTTAATTGAAGCATTAGCAGAAAAAATTGCAAATGAACTTCTTACCAATTTTTCAGTGCCAGAAGTTTTGGTAAGAGTTGTGAAACCGGATCCTCCAATTCCAGGACATTATCAATCAGTTGGGGTAGAATTGGTTCGGTCCAAATGAGTAAACATGTGATAGCCTATTTGGGCCTTGGGGCAAATTTAGGTGATCCGCTTGATCAATTACAACAGGCATTGGCACTTTTGCATCATTCGCAGGGTATCTCCATTAGGCAGGTATCCTCCTTGTATGAAACATCACCTGTTGGCTATTTAGATCAGCCCAATTTTTATAACTTAGTAGCAGAGATTGATACAGTTCTCCCACCTATGCAATTATTAAATATGACACAGAAAGTAGAGCAAAGTTTGCACCGTGTTCGAAAAGAACGTTTTGGTCCTCGTACAATGGATGTAGATATCCTTCTATATGGCCAGCGTATTTTCAACTTGCCTGATTTGATCATTCCTCATCCTAGATTATTGGAGAGAGCATTTGCATTAGTACCACTTCACGAAGTGGCAGGAGACCTCACTCTTCCTACAGGAGAGAAAATAGACCAAGCAGTAAAGGCACTATCGAATGATCAGTGGATACAAAAAAAGACTTTTACTTGGCAGGGGAGATAGTATAACTTTGTCTTAACTACAAAACAACGAAAGTTTCCTTGTGCCTAAAAAATGTGAGAAGGGAGGAAAAATAATGTTGAAAATTGGTTCTATCACTATGAAAAATCAAGTAGTATTGGCTCCAATGGCTGGAGTTTGTAATCCTGCCTTTCGCCTGATCGCCAAAGAATTTGGTACTGGGTTAGTTTGTGCAGAGATGGTTAGCGATAAGGCTATTTTGCATGGAAACAAACGAACAAGAGAAATGTTGTTTGTCGATGAACGAGAGAAGCCACTGAGTCTGCAAATTTTTGGTGGAGATCGACAGACATTGGTAGAAGCAGCAAAAGTAGTGGATCAAGAGACCAATGCAGATATTATCGATATTAACATGGGTTGTCCTGTTCCCAAGGTAGTAAAATGCGATGCTGGAGCCCGCTGGCTGCTTGATCCAAATAAAATATATGAAATGGTTTCAGCTGTTGTAGATGCAGTGAAAAAGCCAGTCACTGTTAAAATGAGAATTGGCTGGGATGATGAGCATATTTTTGCGATCGAAAATGCACAGGCAGTAGAACGAGCAGGTGGGTCTGCGGTTTCTGTACATGGTCGTACAAGGGTTCAAATGTATAAAGGAAAAGCGGATTGGGAGATCATCCGCCAAGTGAAGGCTGCTGTGAAGATTCCTGTGATCGGTAATGGTGATGTATTTACACCAGAAGATGCCCGCACCATGTTGGAAAAAACCAGATGTGATGGTGTGATGATCGGTCGTGCTGCACTTGGGAACCCTTGGATGCTATATCGCACCATCAATTATTTACAAGAGGGTATTCTTACTCCAGAACCAGGAGCCAAAGAAAAAATGGAGATTGCAATTCTTCATATGGATCGCCTGATCGCCCTTCGAGGAGAAGAAGTTGCAGTTCGCGAAATGCGTAAACATGCTGCTTGGTATTTAAAGGGGTTGCGTGACAGCTCAAAATTAAAAGATATTGTAAATCGAGCTACGACCCGTGATGAAATGGCTGGTTATTTGTTAACCTTTGCACAAGAAGTAGAGGAAACCGTCGCTTAGAGTTGCGGATTTGAGGAGTGAAGACGAGAAATGATCGATCAAGCTGAACAAAGTGAACAAATGCAAGTAAGAAGAGAAAAAATGGAAGCACTAAAAGAACGTGGTGTTGATCCATTTGGTAAAAAATATGTCCGTACTCATGTAACAAAAGATTTAGAAGCGCTATATGACGGGTTCACGAAAGAAGAACTAGCAGACAAAGAAATTACTGTTTCCATAGCTGGACGGTTAATGACCAAACGGGTACAAGGAAAAGCGTCTTTTGCCCATTTGCAAGATGTAAGTGGTCAAATCCAGATCTATGTGCGTTTGGATCAAGTAGGTGAAGAGCAGTATGATGTATTTTCACAAAGCGATATGGGAGATTATTTAGGGATCTCTGGTATTGTCTTTAAAACCAATCGAGGAGAACTGAGCGTTCGTGCAAAAGAACTCACATTTTTGTCCAAAGCATTGCGCCCTCTTCCAGAAAAATATCATGGACTCAAAGATGTAGAACAACGTTACCGGAAACGTTATCTAGATTTGATTGTGAACCCAGAAGTCAAACAAACCTTTATAACGAGAAGTCAAGTTTTGACTGCGATGCGTCGACATTTGACTGATCTTGGCTATTTGGAAGTAGAGACTCCTACTTTACACGTGTTAGCTGGTGGAGCTTCTGCTAGGCCATTTGTAACTCATCATAATGCGTTGGACATGCCTCTTTTTATGCGTGTAGCGCTTGAACTACATTTGAAGCGCCTCATGATTGGTGGAGTGGAAAAAGTTTTTGAAATCGGAAGATGTTATCGTAATGAAGGGATTTCTACAAGACATAATCCTGAATTCACCATGATGGAATTATATGAAGCATATGCAGACTTTGAAGATATTATGGATTTGACGGAGAACTTGATTGCCTCTATCACCAAACAAGTTCGTGGTACTTCCGTTATTACGTATCAAGGCCAAGAAATTGATCTCTCCCTTGGATGGGCGCGTCGTTCCATGACTGATTTGATCAAAGAACATGTAGGAATTGATTTTACGGAGCAAATTTCGGACGAACAAGCTCATCAACTAGCTCGTGAACATGGCGTAGAAGTAACACCAGCTATGACATTCGGTCATATCGTCAACGAATTTTTTGAACAAAAAATCGAGCACTTACTCATTCAACCTACTTTTGTATATGGCCATCCAGTGGCGATCTCACCTCTAGCGAAACAAAATGCGCAAGATGATCGTTTTACGGATCGGTTCGAGTTATTTATTTATGGTAGAGAACATGCCAATGCATTTACAGAACTAAATGATCCAATCGAACAACGCATTCGTTTTGAAGCACAGATGGCAGAAAAAGCAGCTGGTAATGACGAAGCGCAACCTTTGGATGAAGATTTCTTAGAAGCAATGGAACACGGTATGCCGCCAGCTGGTGGTTTAGGGATTGGGATCGATCGTCTTGTTATGCTGTTAACAGATAGCCCTTCTATTCGAGATGTTCTATTATTTCCTCATATGCGTGAACAACAATAAAAAATTAGCCTCTACCGTTTTACAGATAGAGGCTAATTTTTCTATACTCTCTTTAAAACTAATCTGATTTTTTGTATACTTATTGAGGAAACAAATCATTTCTTGTCAATAAGGAGGTTTAAGGTACCTTTATTAACGTAAAAAAACAAAAACCTGAAAATATATACACATATTGCCAATAGAATAACAGATTAGTGCTAGTATCCAAAGTAGCTGTTATAATGATAAATAGTAAATCGATAAGAGTGAGATAAGTATGAGTGAGAACATACTTGCTCTCCTTGTCTTCATCGAACAAAAGATATTATAATGACCCTGTATCCTTGAGAACGGGTTATCTAACAGTAAGTTTATCTGGGAGAGTCATCTGTAGCACTCTATCCGATACTATTTTCGCTCACTTTCTATACTAGCTTTAGCTAGAGATATCGCTGATGATCTCTTGATCGAGTTATTCTAATCAGACTTGTATTAGCAATAATATGTCGATCTCGCTACTACCCTATTTTCAGTGGGACTACATTGGTACAAGTCTTATAACATTAATCGCTCTTCGTATAAGACTAGGGGGCGATTGGCGGCGGCGATATTGAAATACTCTCCATATTAAGTCTGTTTACAATCACTACTATTTCTCCGTACACATTTACACGACAAACTTTACGCTTGTTTTTCTTAAGATATGGGAAGGTATTTCAAAGTAAAAAAGTGAATAAAGATACTACCTTACCTTTTGCTCCTTTCATCTTGTGGGGACTGAACGCGACCAAAATTTGTGGTTTTAATAGGGCTAGTATCATTGCAAATGTAAACTCATGAATAGGGAGGAACATCTATGGGTCCCAAAAAAGAGAGCCAGAGATTTTTCGGTAAAGCTCCGCAGCTTCCGCAAAAAAGCCAGCAAGCGTCTCGGATGAGTTTTCTGTCCAGAGAACGTGCTGCAACTTCTAAGGAAGTGAAGGAGGTAAAATCACCCGATCGTCAACAACAACAGGTACTCTCTTTTTTGTCTGGTCTACAATCTAATTTCACATCACTTGTTCGATTAGTTGAGAAACGGTTGAGCTATGACAAAACCAAAGAAGTAGCATTTGAACGCTTGTATCAAGAAATGGATGACCTTAAGCAAGATCAAGAACTAGCACATCTTCGTCCACTATATATTGACTTAATTTTATTTCACGATCGGATGGAGAGTATCTATAAAGATGCGATCGATTCAGGGGTGTTATCTCCTGAGTTAGCAGATCTGCTCAAATCACTAAATGGTGAATTGATGGAGATATTGTACAGACGTGGAGTAGAACCAATAATCCTCACATCTTATACCTTCGATCCTAAGTATCAAGAAGTAGTTAAGATAGAACCTACATTTCATCCAAGTGAAGACAACCAGATTGTTGATATTGTTCGAAATGGTTTTAAGTACAAAGATGTTATTTTAAGACCAACCAAAGTTGTCATCAAGAAGTACCAACCAAAATAAGGCCGTTGCTCTCTATTGTTTATGGAGGTTGAGAGGTTACGAGGAAGTAGTATAGTAGGGAAGAGTTCTCTAGTTTGCAAAGAAATGAGCAAAGTTTATGATTTTATAAAAAAATGAAATGAATTTAATTGCAAACATAGATCCCTCTAACCTCTTTGCTTTTTCTCCACATAGATGGGCAACCATCTTTTCATTTTCTTCTGAAAAAACTAGCGAGCTTGGCGTTCATCTGACATTATGCGGTAAGAAGGAGTGAAAAAAGATGGCGCGAGTAGTAGGAATCGATTTAGGTACAACATACTCAGCGATCTCAATCGTTAACCAATATGGAAAACCAGAAGTACTAACCAACCGAGAAGGAGAAAGAATAACCCCTTCTGTAGTCTTATTCGATGGAGATGATCCAATCGTAGGTAGCATTGCAAAGCGATCTGCGGTTGCCAATCCATTCAACGTAATTCAATTTGTAAAAAGACAAATTGGTGATAAAGGGTGGAAGTTTCGTACCGAAAATGCGGAAGTTTACACTCCAGAAGAAATTTCTGCAATGATTTTACGCCGTTTAAAAGAAGATGCAGAAACCCTGCTTGGGGAAAAAATCGAAGATGCTGTTGTTACTGTTCCTGCATATTTTGATGATGCACAACGAAAAGCAACACAAGATGCTGGACGGATTGCTGGTATAAATGTTTTGCGTATTATCAATGAACCTACTGCAGCTGCACTTGCATATGGATTAAATAAATTAGATGAAACCCAAACCATTCTCGTTTATGATCTTGGTGGGGGTACCTTTGACGTTACCATTATGCATTTGAGCCCTGAGGGATTGAAGGTACTGGCAACAGGCGGTGCCAAGAGCTTGGGTGGTTTTGATTGGGATAACGCAGTAATGGAGTATCTCAATGATCAATTTGTCAAAGCAGGTGGAGTAGACCTTTTAGAAGATCCGATGTTAGAACAAGATCTGAGAGACAAAGCAGAAATTGCCAAGAAAACGCTATCTTCTAGAGAACGTACTAATGTGTTCCTTTCTGCTAATGGAGTGAACGTTACCATTCCTCTTTCTCGCCAAAACTTCGAAGAAGTTACCAACCATTTACTTAAACAAACACAGAAAATTATGGAGTTTGTACTCGAAGACGCAGGATTAGGTTGGAACGATATCAACCGTGTCTTACTTGTTGGAGGTTCTACCAGAATGCGCGCTGTACCTGAATTGATCGAGCGTGTAACAGGTCTTAAACCATCATTAGATGTAAATCCAGATGAGGTAGTTGCACAAGGTGCTGCTATTCAAGGATTAATCTTGATGATGAAGGAAGGACGTCAAGAATTAGTTGATAACCATTCCTTTCCAATGGTGGAAGTACAAGATGTTAACTCACATAGCATGGGGGTAGTAGCGCTAGATGAGAGTGGCCATGAAGTAAACTCTATCGTTTTGAAAAAGGATACTGCTATTCCTACAAGAGTAAGCAATCACTATACCACTACGGTGGATCAGCAAACTCAATTACATATTCAAGTAACAGAGGGTGAAGATGTTGATCTCGACTATGTAAAAATAGTTGGAGAAGGTATGATTGATCTTCCCGAATATCCAAAAGGTGCTCCGATTGAAGTTATTTTTGAATATGATAGTGATGGGATCATCCATATATCTGTGATTGACTCAACAGCAGGAACTTTGCTAGGTGAATTAGATATTGAACGTACATCCAACTTGACAGAAGATGAAGTAATAGAAAAACAAAAACGTGTTGCCAACTTAGCGATCAGCTGAGCACACGAAAAGGAATATCCGCCATGGAGAACTACTATCAATTTTTAGAGCTCTCCCAAAATGCAACCACGGAAGAGATACAGAAAATCATCCATCATCAGATACGATTGTGGAGTGCTCGAACCAATGCCGCTCAAATGAACCGCAGACAAGAAGCGGAACAAATGTTGAGTAAATTGGAAACGATAGAAGCAATACTGCTCAATAAAGAGCAAAGAGAGATTTACGATCAGCAACTTCGAGACCATCCTACTGGTTGGCCGGAAGAAAAGATTACAGAAGCAGTTGCAGAAGGCTTTCGTTTGTTAGAAGTAAGTCAACCTGAGGATGCATTGTTTATTGCTATTAAGTTGACGGAACATATTCAAGATCGAGCGGAAGCTTGGGCATTACTTGGTCAAGCTAGATTTGCTGTAGGCGAAAAACAGGAAGCGATCGAGGCTATGACCAAGGCTTGTGATCGTGCACCTAATAATGCTGAATATTCATTTATACTAGGTCAAATGTATCAATCCTCTAATCGGTTATCTAGAGCGGAAGAGGCATTTGAACATGCGATATCTTTAGATTCTTCAGAAACCGAATACCAGTATAGGCTTGGTTCTCTCTATGTACAACATGGTAACTTTCGGCATGGTATTCAACTACTCGAAAAAAGTGTAGAGCAAGCACCCGAAAATCATACTTACAAAGAAGAACTAGTACGAGCATATTTGGACATTGCCTTTAGCACATGGAAAGAAATTGAGGAAGGCCATCCACATCTGGAGGCTGGCTTTTATCCTACCTCACAAGCAGATGTTACCATGGCATATATTTATCTTAAGCGTGCTTCTTCCATAAAAACCAATAACAAGGATCTTATAAAACAAATCAAGCATTCCCGCGCTTTGATCTGTAAACGTGAGGGAAGACAATTTACAGGAAGCTGGCTTTTTGCACTTGTCAGTACAGCTGAATTAGTTTTAATCCAAAAATACAATCCTAGCATGATAAATGTATCCTTGATTGGTCTTTTACCGCTCTTATATATTTTTGCTACTTTTACACCTCGCTATCGTGTTTATCAATGGGCATTCATGGGTAAAAGCACAAGAACAGATTTTGGATATCTGCTAGAAGTTTTGAGCTCTAAACTAAAAGGATTTGGCAACATTATTATTGGTCTTTTTGCCATACTGCCTTTTATCTATATGTTCAACCCAGATTATTTTGTTTCGGAGAATAAAATATTTCGATCAGTTAACTTTTACTTCTACCTAGTGAATTATGTGCTGCCATTTGTATTGGTGATCAACTTGTATCGAAATTATATACGAAAGCCTATGTAAGCTAGAGGATATCCTCTAGCTTCTTGTTTGTATCAGATCGGGAAAAAGTCCAGATAATCAGTAAGGTCGAATTTATAAACTGGTATTGCTTTTGATGAGATGAAACAAGAGCAGATATCTGCTCCTGTTCGAAAGAAAGTTATGAATATGCATACCTTAATTGTAACTGTAGGGGTCCATCAATTTGATCTTCCACTCGAACTCGGTGATTTCTTTTACTATATAGGATGGGGTTATTTTTTGGCTGTGAGGAGAAAAATGAGGTGTTAGATATGATGAGGTTACAGGAAAAAAGCGAAGTTTCTCTTATTAGGCATGCTATAAAAACAACTCAACGAAACAGTGGGGATAGGCTCCAAACTCTTGCTTCACTTGATAAAGTCTACCGATCAACCCATTTTAATAGGGACATGGGATTCAGCATCATGGCAATACGTTTTTACCATGTGGTTTCAGAGGCGGGAAAAGAAAGGTGGTTAAAGAAATATTGGAATGTTTCACTAAGGCAAATCGAGACATCTGTAGTTCTTTGTGATAAAAAATGGAGTGAAAAACAAACAAAAGTTGGTTGACATAAAACGAAATCAAATAAAAAATAAGATAGAAGAGGAGTTCTATCTTTTCTTTGTCCGTATCTATAATGTCATCGGGAAAGTACAACCAATTTTGGTTGATCCTCTATGAGAGGATAGCAGAATATTGGACGTTCAAAGATGGAGATCTAAGAATAATGTTGGGTCACCCACCGTAGAATATGTTATTCTTATCAGAGTGGGTGTAGTAGTAACTAGATCTGCTGGCTTTTGATCGTAAGTGAAACTTCACAGATACATCCAATCAGCAACTTTAAAATGTTAGTACTAGGAAATAGGGAGTTTTTCAAATGAATCAAGCCCGTATCTTGCAAGCTGTAGGATTAGCGATCGCTTGTTTAATACTTGGAGGGATCATATCTGGTTTCATTATGAGTTATCAGGGTATATCTCCAAAATCAATTACATATGACCAAATGCTTGCTTATTTCTTACCTATCCAAGTCATTGCACAGTTTGTATTGGGATTTTGGCTTGGGAGAAAAGTAGGTGGTCGTGCTTTACATTTATTTTCCCATGTTTTTTTTGCTAATATTGTATTGTTTTTGTTTCTTGTCATTCTCGGTTTTCTCGCAGGTCAAAATGCTTTCTGGTTTGCGGCCTTTACGCCTGTTATGGCTTTGTTTCTCAGTATTCCTTCGTACCCGCTTGCATTGTTGGTACGTCGTAAATAAAATAGCTTAGCATGAAGCGAGTGTATCCATGTAAGTGTGGATATGCTTTTTTGTTGCCATATGATTCAACTTCATTTTTTGTAAATAAATACCGTTTTTATACGAGTTATTTGTATAGAAAGTAATGATAATATTTATTCATATTTATAATTTTTGGAGGTTTATAAATGAAATTAAATAGGTTGCGCATTTTACAAGCAGGTGGATTAGGATTTGTCATTATGTTACCGCTAGGATATCTTATCGAACAATTATTTACTATTTTGCAGTTTCAAATGGATCCAAATTTAGCCATTATTTTATTGACCATTCCTGTGGTTGTTATTGGGGAGATTGCCGTTGGGTATTGGATTGGAAGGCATGTAGATAAACAACTCTTTTTTCATGTTTTTCTTGCTAACATGTTAATTGTAATCATGAATTATCTGATTAACTTTTTTGTATATGGTATGCTCAACAAAAATGTTGGATCCGTTCTAATCGTCACGGTTCTCATTGCTTGGCCTACTGCGATAATGGTAAGGAAAATTCGGCTTCGTTCAAGGAGATAAACCTGACACAAATGATAAAGGCCATCCCTTTATTATCAGGGTGGCCAATTTTTCTGGCAAGTTGTTTTATTGTTTTGCTTCTTGTTTCCCTTTTTCTAGATTGAGGCTCCACAGTAGCGCGATCCCGATCAAGAAAAATATAGCGAGTGAAAGAATACCAAATCTACTTGATCCTGTTAATTGTCCAGCGAGTCCAAAGACAAAAGGTCCAAATATAGCAGAAAATTTCCCCGATAGTCCATAGAATCCAAAAAACTCTGCATTTCTACCAATTGGTACAAGTTGGCTATAGATGGATCTGGATAGAGCTTGGCTTCCTCCTTGTACGATTCCAACTAAGATTGCAAGCGTGTAAAAGTGAAAGGCAGTTGTCATTCCATACCCTAATAAGACAATAAACAGGTAGACGATGATAGTCAAAATTAAAGTCCGCTTGGTTCCAAACCATCCTGCAAATTTCCCAAAAAGTAACGTACAGGGTAACCCAACAAATTGGGTAATTAGTAAGGCGAAAATAAGATCACTTGTACCAATGCCGATTTCTCTGCCATAAATGGTAGCCATTTTAATGATGGTATTAATCCCATCATTAAAAAACCAGAAAGCAATAAGAAAACGAAGTAATTCTGGATATCTAGGAAGTTGTTTGATGGTTTGCAGAACCTGGTAGATACTATTTTTACACAGTTTTAGTAAGCTTTCTTCTGTTTTTTTCGATTTTTCTTCTACATGACGAAAGAGAGGCAGAGAGAAGAGAAACCACCATACCGCTACGGATGCAAAAGAGATTTGTGTAGCTGAAATAGTGGTTAATCCAAACCATTCTGGTTGTTGAATCAATACCAACTGCAATGCTAGTAGTACCCCGCCGCCAATATATCCAAGAGCATAGCCACGGCTAGAAACCATATCTCGATCTTGTTCATCCGCTATCTCTGGTAAGAAGGCATCATAAAAGATATTGCTGCAGGCAAAAGCTAGTGTTCCAATAATGACAAGAATGACAGCCCATATCCAGTCTCCTTCTCCAATTGTTGCCATAAGTAAAGAAGCTGCTATTCCTAGATAGGTAAAAAAGCGAAGGAATTGTTTTTTTCTTCCAGCTTGATCAGCGATAGTACCCAAAATTGGAGATAGGAAAACAAGTAATACCAAGGATATCGATTCTGTGTACCCCCAATAAGCAGTAGCTGTTGTCTTAGATAGTGATTTCGCAGCTACATCAGAAAAAAATATCGGCATGACAGCTGCAATCATGGTGGTTGCAAACGCAGAGTTTGCCCAGTCATACCATATCCAAGCACGTACAGCTTTTTTGTTCATGATTTTCCTCCTTAAAAGTCATCTTGCTCTTCAAAATAAATAAGAATATGAAGTTCATTTTTTGATGAAATATGATTAAAGGGGATATATCTCTCACTTTTGAAAGGAATCTTTGTTATTATTATATGAATTTTTTCATCAATTAGGATATAGTTAGAGAGGGTTTTTTATAGATTTGGTTTCTCTTCTCTATTTTATCGAGTAGATAATATAATAATATTCATACAAAACATGCAGTTTCCTAATTAAAAGATTAATAACATCCTCTTCGTGCGAATCTCCTTTTTTCACTCAAGGGAAATGTCGAAACGAAAATGCCATTCAACCTTTGTGTTACTTCATGTTACAATAGGGGATATGAAAAATGACCGCTTGATAGAGTGAGGAGAAGTTATGGAGATAAAACAGCAAGGAGAGCGAATAAAACGAAATTACCAAGTGATTAGTGTTTTTCCTTTTGTTGATGGGGTATTATACTACACAACGTATGATTCGTTTGATCCAGAAGAAACGCCAACTCGTTTTATCCATGCAATTCAATTACATCCGTTACCTGATGAAAATACTTTGTCAAAACTGCCTCTTAGAAATGAACGTATTTTTGTCCCTCTACAAGAAGTATTTGTTGAAGATGGTGTATTATATCAAGTATTTGAGAAGATGGAAGGAAACCTGTTAGGAATCTATCTCTACCAAAATGCACCACTAGCCTTAGGTGAGATTTCTCAAATTACGCAAACGATTTCTGACCATTTGATGGAATGTGAGTCTCAGGATGAGTTTGCACTTATTGATCCGCAAAACATGGTGATAGAAGAGAATACAAAAATACGGTTTTTATATGGCGGACCATTGTCGGTTTTTCCTAGAGAGAAGGCAAATTCTTATAGTGAAGCAGAGATTGCGAAGCAAATGGCTGAATTGTTATTTCATATGCTTACTGGGGATGGATTTGAAGAACACAAGGATGAAATGAGACCACTGCGTTCTTTACGTGGAGATGTACCAGTCGAATTAGAGTCATGGATCATGAAGAGTGTTTCACCGGACCCGATCATGCGACCACCGCTTCATGAGCTTTGGAAATGGGCACATTCTTTTGGGGGTAAAAAACCTGAGATGATTGAGGATGTAGAGCCAGAACCGGAACCAAAGAAGAAAGAAAAGTCTTTGATGGAAAAGCTGATTCCCAATAAGCAGCCACTTTCAGATAAGCTGAATTCCAATAAGCCGCCGCTTTCAGATAAACTGCTGCCTCATAAGCCAAAATTAGATTCTTTTGGGGTAAAGGATATAAAGGCAAAAAGTAATGACAAAAAGCAAAAGAAAAAATTACCAGCATGGGTGACATGGGTGGTAATTGGAGTACTAGCACTTCTTTTTCTCATGCAATTATGGGCTTCTCCTGATCCTGATGTAACTGCTTTGATTGATGCCAAGATTATTCAAGAGGTTGAGCAGGACGAAAACAAAGCGATATCACTGTACAATCAATCAGTCAAAGCTTATGAGGGTAAAGATATAGAAAAATCATTGGCATTAGCCAAACAAGCACTTGCCGTAGATACTGGGAACAAAACATACTATGTTCACCTTGCCAATCTTTATGGACTCAAAAAAGATTATAAGTCTGGTGTCCTAGTTTTGACTTCTGCAACATCGTATATAACAGATGATGCAAAGCTTTTTGATCAACTTGCTGTTTTTCATTTTTATGTACGAGACTATGAAAAGGCTAAAGAAGCAATTGAGCAAGCAGTAGGAATCAACAAAAATATGGCGAGTGCACAGTACCATCGTGGGAAAATTTACAATGCCTTAAAAAATAGTGATGAAGCGATAGCCAGTATGAAAATCGCAGTAGCCAAAGATCCGAAAAATGCATTATACTTTCATGATTTTGCCCTAATACAATTACAAGCCAATCATATTCAAGCTGCGGTGGATAATGAGAAAAAAGCAGTTCAATTAGATAAGAAAAATATCGATTATCTTATCTCGCTAGGACTTTTGTATCTCAAACAACGAGACGAACTACTTCGCAACCAAAGTTTACGACCAGAGATTAAGGAGAAGCGACTAAAGGATCTTCTTAATCTAGCTTTTGATCAATTCGTTGAAGTTAATAAGATAGATGATAAAAATGCAGAAGGATATTACTACAAAGCACGAGCCTACTACATCAATGGGAAATCGAATGCTGACAGCTATCAATCTGCTATTATAGCAACACAAAAAGCACTTACTCGTGATCCGGACAATGCGTTGTATGCTTATCAGTTAGGAGTTTGTTATATGGCTGTGAAGAATAAAGCCCAAGCAGTAGCTGCTTTTCAAAAAGCGACTACGCTTGAACCAAGTAATCGACTCTATCAGAACGGACTGTCAAGTGCTCAAGCTATGAAGTAGTCTTGCAGAAAGGATAGATAAAGAGTGCAATGGAAGCTATTACTGCTAAGTCTTTGTTCCTTATTTCTGGTTTCTATTCCTTATGTATATGCTGCAGATGAGGAATTGAAAATAAAAACTCCTTATTTGGAGATGCAATCAGATTCGATTGAACTTACATCCATGCCTGTAAAAATAGGGCCTGGTGGTGAAGGGGAAATAATTATTACCTTTACCAAAAACAACGGAGGGTAAGCATTCATGCGACATGTCATTTCTAGCAGTCAATATACCAAAGAAAGTTTAACTCCTTTATTTGCACTAACATCTAAAATCAAGAACGATCCTAGTCGCTACAGCAAAGCTCTTCAAGGAAAAGTGATAGCTACCTTATTTTATGAACCGAGTACACGTACTCGGCTTTCTTTTGAGTCCGCTATTCAGCGACTTGGTGCAAGTTTAATAAGCACAGAAAATGCAAAAGAAGTCTCTTCGTCTGTTAAAGGAGAAAGCCTTGCTGATACGATTCGTATTATAGAAGGTTATGCTGATGCAATCGTTATGCGCCACTATGATAATGATGCGGCAGATATAGCAAGCAAAATATCTGCTGTACCCATTGTCAACGCTGGTGGAGGATCAGGGGAACATCCAACCCAATCTCTGCTCGATTGCTTCACGATTTTAGAGCATCGTTCTTCTTTAGATAACTTATCGATTGCTGCAATAGGTGATTTGAGATATGGTCGAACAGTCCATTCGTTAGTTAAAATGCTATCGTTATATGATGGATTGACTATTTATGGGGTTAGTTTACCCGGATTGGAACTAAGTGAGGATTATATTCGCTATATAGAAGAACATGGAGGACGCTTTATCCCGTGCTCTACACTCGCAGAAGTGCCTGGTGATGTGGATGTTCTCTACCAGACGAGAACCCAGCGAGAGAGAATGTCTGTTAGTGAAGGAGAAGTAAAAGAGATTGTGATCAATCAGGTAGTGCTTGATGGATTTGCTAATCATACCATT
The DNA here is from genome assembly GCF_009831235.1 of Shimazuella alba. GTDB lineage: Bacteria > Bacillota > Bacilli > Thermoactinomycetales > Thermoactinomycetaceae > Shimazuella > Shimazuella alba. The sequence continues at coordinate 75,205 of NZ_WUUL01000008.1, forward strand.
GTTCTTCATCCTCTTCCTCGCAATCAAGAGATTGCACCTGAGGTAGATAGAGATCTACGTGCTCTATACTTTGAGCAGGCGAAAAATGGTATGTGGGTTCGAATGGCGTTGTTATATGAATTGTTTCAAGAAGACCGCTAACATTTGTTAGTGGTTTTTTGTGTTAAAAATGAGAGCGTGCTGGCTCCTATTTATGATAGAAGCCAGCACATGGATATCATCCCTCTAGTTGACCAATTATTTCAAGAATACGTTCCTCTACAGGATTGAACTTCCAGTAGATTGCACGCAATTCATCGATACGTTCTTGAATAGAAGGATCTGGGTGATCATAACCAGAGTAGGTGATCTCCTTGCCATACCCCTTAACCTCTTTTTTCGCGGATTCTGTCTTCTTCTTGAAATCTGCAAGAAGGTTACGAAGATGACGAAGTACCTCAGTTGTATCTGTACTTTTCTTTTTCCGATAATCATCTAGCGGCTTTGGGATGGTGATACCCATTCCTCTAAGATCGCAAGCCAGATCATGCAGGGTTTCTACAGCCAGATCGTGGTGCATATTATTCTCCAAAAAGTAAGGGATACTACTTCTCTATATTATCATAGCATAGACGAATCCCCGCTAAACTCTTTTGGGTCTAGCGGGGATATACTAATTTGGAAGAGCTTTCAGAACTGCTAAGCTGTCTTCGGAAATTTTCTGCTGCTTTTTGTACGATTCTACCCAGAGCTTGATTTTCTTCGTTTCCAAGCGATCTGGCTGCTTGTCAGAATTTAGATCAACTAGGAGAATTCCTTCTTTTGACAAATCCTCTATCAATTGCTTCATTTTGCTGTTTGTGGTGGAGATAAGCTTTTCTAGGCATTTTCTTGCTTTTGCTTTGTTACGTGTATCTATTGCTGTGTATGGTCGGGTCATCAGATGAATGCGGATTGCTTCTAATTCATCTGGGAGTTGAAAAAGCGTCAGCATGAGATCCGTCAAAGCTTCCCATAAAAGGTCATTTGGGTCATAATAATTCCCCATTTTATCTCCAAACTAGTATATGGATTGCTTCTTATATTCTAGCATAGGAGCTATTTCACAACTAGTGATTGCTCCGTATGATCATGTACTTTTCCCTTCTCTACATGTAACTTTACATAATAAGTTCCAGGAGTTTTAAAACGATAGGTGCTGTAATACTCACCTGGCTTGGTTTCGGCAACATCGGTAAAGTCGTGAGGGTTTGTATCTTTTTTCCATATCTCAAACTGGACATTCGCTGCTGTAAAAGGTTTGTTATTTTGAGTGATATGTCCGAATAATTTAGTATCTTGTCCACTTTTTGCTGTAGATGGTAGTTGAATATGCAGCATAAGTCCATCTGTTTTGGCATGATGATCATGTTGTTTTTCTGTAGATTCCCCAATAGTAAAAGTTTTGGAAATCATTTGGTGTGTTTGTGGTGTTGTAGCATGAACGATAACGTTGTAGGATCCTGCGATTGGATAAGTATTGGAAATCGTATACGTTCCTTCTCCAGTTCGCTTCGTTTTTAACATCGAGTGATTTTCCGATCCTGTATTCCATACCTCGAACTCTACACTAGCATCATTCACTGGCTTGCTGTCTCCAGTTACTTTTGCGACGAGCGTGACAGGCTGATTGGGAGTTGGATTGCTAGGGATAGTGGAAAAAGAAAGGGCGATATTTTTTGGTATGGTAGGAATAGTTGGAGTAGTGGATTGTGAGGTACAGCCACTGATGAGGAGTAGCACTAAAACGAAAATCCATCCTAATTTTTTCACGGTAAGAAACTCCTTCATTCGATTTGTTTTCCTTTAAAATCGTTTAAAAATGGGAAATTATTCAATCCTTATTTTAAAAAACGAAGAAGGTAAAACCTATCCCTCATTTGGACTATTTATCTTATGTAGGTCTTTTCATAAATCCTTGTTCATAAGCATATCTGGTTAACTGTACTCGGTTATTCAGATGTAATTTCTGCATGATATTCTTTAGATGATTTTTCACTGTATACTCAGAAATTACCAATTCCACTGCGATTTCCCGGTTGCTTAATCCTTGTGCAACTCTAGTCAAAATTTCTTGTTCTCGAGGAGTCAGAAGCGTGTGATCAGATGATTTCATCCCTGTAAATTCTGCTAAAATTCGGTTGGCTATTGCTTGTGGCATGGGAGCGGAATCAGTAGCCAAAGCATGCAGATACGAGAGCCAAATGGATGGATTTAAGTTTTTGACTAAGTATCCTTGTGCACCATTTTTGATTGCTTCAAACAGATTTGTCACATCATCTGACACTGTAACCATAACGATTTTGACATAAGGAAATCGTTCTTTTACTAAACGAGTCGCTTCCAAACCATTAAGAGATGGCATATTGATATCCATCAGAATCATATCTGGCATCAGTTGTTCCGTTAAGAAAAGAATCTCATCTCCACGTTTGGCTTCCCCTACAATGGTAAATCTTTCATCCTCTGCAAGAATAATTCGCATTGCTTTACGTGCATGTTCATGGTCGTCGCAAATTAAGATACGATAACTCATCTTTATTGTTCTCCTTTACTTATCCTTACCGTTGTTTTCTTATTTAAATGAGAAAAAGAGAACCGTGCACCACATTCTTCCGCACGTTCTCGCATGATTCGCAATCCAAAACTGTTGGGAGTATTTATCAAATTTTCATCAAATCCTACGCCATTATCTGTAATACATAATGTCCATGTGGAAGAGGTTGAGGCTAGTGAAATAGATACATCAGTAGCATTCGCGTGTTTTCGGATATTTGTTAATGCTTCATTCGTACAAGCTGCTATTTCCCAGCCTTCTTTTTGCGAGAAGTGACTATCTTGAAAATCGGATCTATAATCAATCGCAATGCCTGTATCCAACTGAAATTGTTCGATACAGGCTTGCATTTGTGCAGACAAAGCTATTTGATTCTCTGTTTTTAGCGTGTGAATCGATCGCCTGACATATTCTTGGATATGATAGAGACTATGTTGTAGTTCTTTCCATTCTTCATTAGGGGAGACTGCTTTTAGTTTCTCCACCTGGACAGAAGATAAAAACAGTGTTTGGGCGATACCGTCGTGTAACTCTCTAGCGATTCTTTCTCTTTCCGCCATTAATTGTGTACTTTCCCGCTCTTGTTTTAATTCTTGCTGTAAGTTTTCATAAGCTCGAAAAAGTGGACTGACTACTGTGATGGTTACAAGAAATATAATGAGAGGTGAAAGCCAGTTTCCTAATTCCATAGAAATATGGGGAAGAAGAATGGAATGACGGAGATATTCCCATATTCCGATTGTCAGAGTAGGAATGGCGAGGATAAGCCATTTGATTTGGTTACTAGACATCATAATTCACCGCTTCTTATAGAAAGTTTCCTTTCTCATGATAGCGGAAAAGCCGAGGATAATCTATAGAAAGAAAGTCGACGACCGGATACCTTTGGTAAGATATCCGGTCGGAGCTCGATCAGACAGTTGCAAGTTCTCGCTCACTCGTCTGTTCTTGTAGCTGCTGTAGCTGTCTGATCAACGATCGATAGAGAGCAATATCCCTAGAGTAAACTTGCTTCACGCGAGTATCCGTAGAGATTACACGAGGAAGTTCAAGTCTTTCGCGTCGAGTGCAGGGCATTCCCAGCCGTTGGTGTAGCCTCGTCAACCCTTGTTGTGTTTCGATGAGTTTTGATTGAGTACTTTGACTGAGACCTTGGAGATATCCGATAGCCTTTTGAAGTTCCTCTGTGGTTGGAGGATCTCCTTTTCGAAGAAGCTTCAGATATACCACTTCTAGAACTTGCGGGAGCCCATTCCCATGAGCATAGCGACCTCCATAGGGATTGAGAAGAGCCCGGAAATCGGTGAGAGCTTGCAATCTGCTCATGATGATCAAACTCTTTCTACTAGAAAGGAAAGTTCTCTACTGATAGTATACTTGAAATATCCACTAACTGTTAATTGGTTTTGAAAAATTGAATTTGTTTACACACAAAATGATTTATTTGAACATGCAGACACTCTACAGTGAAATATGTAATCTTGCTTAAATTCATATAGGTGACTGGGTATCTACATTGATACCCAGTCAGACGATCACCCAAGGTGATTGATCAGCTCCTTAAACTTTTCGTTGGCCCAGTAGTATCGCCAGTATTCTTTAACAAGCTTCCGTACTTGAGGATCGTTTGAGCTATTATCGCCGGGACGCTCATTCATGCCATCAAGCTTTTTTTCTATGCTCTTGAAACTCGAAGTAGCAGATGCGGAAAGCTTTTTCAATTCAGAGCGAGTAGAACCCAGCTGCTTCGAGGTAGGTGTATCTCCATTCTCCAGAAGCCTATAGAGATCTACTAGAATCTTGGGCATTCCCTCGCCTTCGCGATAGAATCCACTGAAAGGATTCCGCATACCACGAAGAGTCTCAAGGGCTGCGCGATCGTTCATGATTCATCCATTTCTACTAGGGTAAGAGCTAATTTTATTATACTTGAATTATCAGATGGAAGAACACAGAAGTTGAATAGCTCTTTATAAAACATGTTAAATATGTATAATAATATATCTAATTAGGGTAATTGTATGGTAAGGAGGTGGAGGTATTGGTTGACATCTTGCATCCGAGCTACTGGGTGTTAACAGAGCGTTTATTTATGGCTGCATTGATGGGCGGATTAATCGGTTGGGAGCGAGAGTTAAATCATTCTCCAGCAGGATTTCGCACACATATTTTGGTTTCAGTAGGCTCAGCCCTTATCATGTTGATTTCTATTTATGGTTTTGCAGATTTTGTAGAGCTAAAACATTTTACTTTTGATCCATCACGAATTAGTGCACAAGTTGTTAGTGGGATTGGTTTTCTTGGAGCAGGGACGATCTTACGTCAAGGTGTCACCGTAAGTGGTTTAACCACGGCTGCCTCCTTATGGGTTGTTGCAGCAATTGGTTTATCTACTGGGGCAGGTTATTATTTTCCAGCAATTATTACTACTATTATTGTATTTGTTGGGTTGATTATCCGAAAACAACTTGATCGAATCTTTTGGAACAAAAAAACGAGGGCAGTATTAGAAGTATGGACGGATAATGAAGTAGTCCAGCTCAGTGAGCTCATTACGATTATTGCTAATAGTAAGAGTGTCTCGATCAAAAAATTACGGATTGAAGAAGATCAACATGAAGAATCGAAGATTACGTTTACGATAAAGATAAAAGGAGAAAGCCTTGATGCAAAACTCCTTGAGGAATTACAGCAAGTAGAAGGAATCAATCGAGTAGAGCAAGTTTATTAGGATCTTTGATATGATTTTGGGGAAATATTCTGTTGAAAGTAAAGTGAATTTCCACCAGACCAATAGAACGGTCAGTGATACAGGGACAGAACTTCGAAAATACAAATTGTAATAAAAGAGTCGGTGAAAGCCGACTTTTCTTCTATGTGAAGATTTGTAAGATGCGGCTTCTTATCTTGACAGAGAAGTTAGAATGGTATATTTTAAGGTTACTTCTACCAGATCGAGCCCGAATTGAGGCTAAGACATGTCCCTGATCGACAAGCAGGCTGCCGCTGCCCGCAACCGTTCGAGGCACTCCGGTTTCACCCGCGCGATGACCGCGTCGGAGGGGGCCTCCGTCCTGGGTATCGCGAACCGACGCCAGCAGGAGATCAATCAGATGGCAGCGTACCGACGCATGCACCCGGACTACCAGCCGGGACGACCGGCGAAGAAGACCGAGCAGGTCCGTACCCGGCGATCGCTGCCGGAGGTGACTCGTCCGCAGGTGAAGGCCCGCCCACAGGCAGCTTCCAAGCTCCGTGTCGGCAACGCCTTCAGCCTGGAGCAGCAGGAGCTGCTGATGAGTCTGTTCAGCTGATCTGATACACCCTCTCCTTCTGAGGAGAGACCCGCCCATGATTTGATAATTTTCAAGTTTTGGGCGCCGCATATAATGAAATTGTATATAAATACAAAAAGAGTTGGCTTGGTCCAACTCTTTTTGTGTTTTCCACAAGTCTCTCTCTTTGCAATATGCTACGTTTTATACTTGCAAATGTTCAGTTTATTCCTTTAAAATAAAATTAGTCTAGGTGATTTTCCGAAAAAATCGCCGCCAAAATCAGGAGTTCACATGACGACGAGCGCCGCTTCCGTGCTTCCCGGTTCCGAGCGTCTCACGGGTGCCCAGCGCCCGCCCCTCAGCCGTCACGTCACCTACGCCGAATGGTACACATACGAGGGAGTCGAGTACGCCACGGGTGGAACGATGAAGAAGGTGGGTGTCTCCTTCACCGGTCGAACGTGGATCACCTCGCAGGGAATCTTCCCGACTCATGTGGAGGTGACCGTTTCCTCCGGCGAGGTCTTCCCGCTCATCCGACGTCCGCACGGTGAGCTGATTCTGGAGGGAACGGACGTGCTGATCCTTCCCGCTCGACAGGGCATCAGCGAGGCCCAGTTCAAGGACGCCAAGTACTGGCAGAACCTGCTGGAGCAGGCGCAGAAGCAGCTCGCCGTCGCTGCCTGAGCCCGATTCTTCTAGAGGAGTAACAACTTCTTAAGGAGAGGGGATGGTTACTAGCGTATACTAGTGATCGTCCCGAGCTAACAACGTTTTTATATATAGATGAAGGGAGTTAGTATTTGCTAACTCCTTTTTATTTAAAAATTATCGTTATATTCTGTATTGAAATAATAGGGGGAATACTGTAGGATGAAGGTACATCGACCGTTGTGCATCAAGTGCACGTAGTACGAGGAGTCACCATGACCATCACCGCCGTTCGTCCGACCCCCAAGATGATGCCCGCTCGTCGGACCGTCCAGGTCCCGACCACGGCTCCCAAGCGTCCGGCGCGCCCGCAGCAGACCAGTGCCACCAAGCCGGTCCAGCCGAGCGCCACCAGCACCGAGGAGACCCAGCAGCGTCCCGGTGAGTCGGCGACGCGTCCGTTCACGCCCAAGGGTGTGAAGACGAGGCGTCCCGTGTCCAAGAACTCCGCCCTTCAGCGCAAGCTGGAGGAGAAGTTCGACAACGGAGCCGCGATGACCGCCAAGGAGATCCAGCTCCTGCTCGACGTTCGCCCCGACCTCACGTCCAAGCTCCAGCCGATGCTGGAGCCGGCGAAGCGGAGCGAGGAGAATCGGAGGAAGGCCAACCGAGGCAAGACGGCCGAGACCAACCGCTCCCGCAAGCGGAAGAAGGGTCAGCAGCAGTAACACTGCTCTCCTCAACGGTCGGCCCCCCTGCGCTGTAACAAGCGTAGGGGGGCCGGACAATCCTATACTCTTTCCGAGTGCAGTGTTTGTCCCCCGCATAAAAATATTCATTCACATAGATGTTTGAAAAAGAGCTAACTGATATAGAGTTAGTTCTTTTATTTTTTTATCATTTAAGATGCTTTTTGCTCCGATTGTTATACGGAATTGTTAAAGCTAAAATGTTTGTTCTTATAGGCTAATCTTTTTGGTATATTTGTCAGAATCAAGACCAAAAATAAGAAAAAGCATTGTCATTTTCGTTGGTTGGTGTATAATAATAACAGAAGGTCAAAGTTAGTCAAAGTCAGCAAGGGGGTGTCCGGTGTGGGGAATATTTCGGACATCATCGAAAAATATCTACAACAGATGTTAGCAGCAAGTGACAGCGGGATGGTAGAGATCAAACGAAGTGAATTAGCCGATGAGTTCCAATGCGTCCCCTCTCAGATCAATTATGTGATCAGTACCAGATTTACGGTGGAAAAAGGTTATCTGGTAGAGAGCAAACGCGGTGGAGGCGGATTTATTCGAATTCGTCGTGCAAGGCTTCATTCTCAGAAGGAGTATTTTGCTGATCTTTTGCTTCATATTGGGGAGACGATCCCGCAGATAACGGCAGAGCATGTCATTAGCCGCCTGCAAGAGGACCAATTGTTAACCGAGCGTGAAGCGATTTTGATCAAAGGCATTATTTCCCGGGAAACTCTTCAACTGCCACTTCCTCTTCGCGATGAGCTGAGAGCCCGTATGTTACGATCGATGGTCTCCATTCTGTTTGGAAGGTTAGGAGGGTGATGAAGCTTGCTTTGTCCTGAGTGTGGAAAACGTCCAGCAACACTCCATTTCACCAAAATTGTCAATGGAGAAAAGACTGAATCTCATTTGTGTGAGGTATGCGCACAGGAAAAAGGCGAGTATATGCCTGGGTTTGACAATGGCTTCTCGTTTCATAACCTGTTATCTGGATTATTGAACTTTGATATGGTAGAAAGTGAATCCCCCAATATTGCACAACCGAAGACAGTTCCAAGGTGTGCAACATGCGGGTTAACGTATAATCAATTTAGTAAAATTGGGCGGTTTGGTTGTAGCGATTGTTTTGAAACATTTCGTGACCGTCTTGATCCGCTCCTTCGACGCATCCATGGATCTACCACTCACCATGGGAAGATTCCAGAGCGTACCAAAGGAGAACTCAAAATTAGACGTGATTTAGAAAAACTTCGGGAACAGCTGGCCCGAGCGATAGAATCAGAGGAATTTGAAGAGGCAGCACAACTTCGAGATCAGGTGCGTTCCTTACAGGAACGACTTTCGGAGTAAGGAGGCGGGAGATGTGTCATTAAATCAATTTCTTGAAAATGCAATGAGTGAGTGGATGCGAGTAAAAGGCGATCATTCTGATGTTATTTTCTCCAGTAGGGTTCGTATCGCCAGAAACTTAGCACATATGCCGTTTCCCATGCTTAGTACCGCCTCCCAGTCAGAAGAAGTCATTCACTTAATAGAAGAAGCACTGACAAAAGAGGATATCCCAGAGATTTTGGAGAATGCGGAATTAATTCAGATGGCTGATTTGACGGAACTCCAAAAAAGAGTACTGGTAGAGAAACATTTGATCAGCCCTCATCTTGCGGAAGAGTCTACCTCTGGTGCGGTTTTATTTAGCCAAGATGAATCAGTGAGTATTATGGTGAATGAAGAAGACCATGTACGTATACAATGCCTATTTCCAGGTTTTCAATTAGAGAAAGCTTGGCAGTTGGCTTCTCAAATAGATGATTGGTTAGAAAAGCATGTGACTTTTGCGTTTGATGAGCAATGCGGCTATTTAACAAGTTGTCCAACCAATGTTGGCACAGGTATTCGAGCTTCTGTAATGATTCACTTGCCTGCATTAGCATTGACACAGCAGTTAAATCGTTTTATTCCAGCAATTACACAAGTGGGGCTTGCGGTACGAGGAATTTATGGAGAAGGCAGCGAAGCATTAGGTAATCTTTATCAAGTATCGAATCAAGTGACACTTGGACAGTCAGAAGTAGAGATCATTAACAAATTGCAAGGTGTCGTTCACCAGATGATCGACCATGAGAAACAAGCCCGTGAACGGTTGCTTGGTTTGTCCCCCATTCAACTAGAAGATAGAGTTAGCAGATCATTTGGTATTCTAGCTCATGCGAAGATTATCGATTCCAAAGAGGCGATGAAACGTCTTTCTGATGTTCGTCTAGGGATTGATTTAAAATTGCTGCAAGGAGTTCCATCTTCTGTGATGAATGAGTTGATGGTTTTGATCCAGCCAGGCTTTCTACAGCAATATGCTGGAGAAAAACTAGGGGCAGAAGAACGCGATGTTCGCCGGGCTGAGTTGATTCGTGAACGATTTGGAATGGAAAAGGATGAATAGATAAATAGAAGAGGTGAAGCGATATGATCTTTGGACGATTTACAGAACGCGCGCAAAAAGTACTTTCTTTAGCACAAGAGGAAGCGGTTCGTCTCGGTCATACCAATATTGGAACCGAACATATTCTTTTGGGATTAATTCGAGAAGGCGATGGAATTGCAGCAAAAGCATTAGTTGCACTAGGTCTTGGCATGGAAAAAATCCAAAAAGAAGTGGAAACGCTGATTGGACGTGGAAGTGGTCAACCTACGAGTATCGCTTATACCCCAAGAGCGAAAAAGGTAATCGAGCTGTCAATGGATGAAGCTCGTAAGCTCGGTCATACTTATGTCGGTACCGAGCATATTCTCCTTGGATTGATTCGGGAAGGAGAAGGAGTGGCAGCAAGAGTTTTGAATAATCTTGGTGTTAGTTTGAACAAAGCACGTGGTCAGGTTCTTCAACTACTTGGGAGTACAGAGACGGTTTCATCTCATCAAGGGGGAACACAAATGAGCGCGAATACGCCTACATTGGATAGTCTTGCTCGTGATCTGACCCAATCGGCTAGAGAAAGTAATTTAGATCCAGTAATCGGTAGAAGCAAAGAGATCGACCGGGTTATTCAAGTATTATCTCGCCGTACCAAAAATAATCCTGTGCTGATCGGAGAGCCAGGTGTTGGGAAAACCGCAGTAGCAGAAGGGCTGGCACAGCGAATCGTCGAAGGAGATATTCCAGAGACTCTTCGTGGAAAACGTGTGATGACCCTTGATATGGGTACAGTAGTAGCTGGAACCAAGTATCGTGGGGAATTTGAAGATCGTTTGAAAAAAATTATGGACGAAATTCGCCAAGCAGGTAACATCATTCTCTTTATCGATGAGTTGCATACGTTAATTGGTGCCGGTGGTGCAGAAGGTGCGATTGATGCTTCCAATATATTAAAACCAGCACTCGCTCGTGGAGAATTACAATGCGTAGGCGCAACTACCCTCGATGAGTATCGCAAGTATATTGAAAAAGATGCTGCACTAGAACGTCGTTTCCAACCAATTACGGTAGATGAACCATCCAAAGAAGAAGCTATTCTCATTCTTCAAGGACTTCGTGATCGTTATGAAGCTCACCATCGAGTGAAAATTACAGATGAAGCTATCAAACAAGCAGTAAAACTTTCTGATCGCTATATAACAGACCGCTATCTACCAGATAAAGCAATCGATTTGATTGACGAAGCAGCATCAAAAGTAAGACTTTCCTCTTACACAGTTCCTCCAGAATTGAAAGAGTTGGAGCAACGAATGGAAGAAGTGAAAAAAGAAAAAGATGCAGCAGTTCAAAGTCAAGAATTTGAAAAAGCAGCCTCACTTCGCGATACAGAGCAAAAGCTGCGTGAGGAACTAGAGACTACTCGTAATCGCTGGAGACAGGATCAAGGAAAAAGTGACTCAGCTGTAACAGCAGAAGATGTAGCAGATGTAGTAGCAAGTTGGACTGGAGTTCCTGTAGTAAAACTCGCAGAAGAAGAGACAGAACGCCTGCTAAAAATGGAAGAAATCTTGCATAATCGGGTCATCGGTCAAGAAGAAGCTGTAGTCTCTGTGGCTCGTGCTATTCGTCGAGCTCGTGCAGGGTTAAAAGATCCGAAACGTCCGATTGGTTCCTTTATCTTCTTAGGACCTACCGGAGTAGGGAAAACAGAACTTGCTAGAGCTTTGGCAGAGTCGATGTTCGGGGACGAAGATGCTATGATTCGGATTGATATGTCTGAGTATATGGAGAAACATTCTACAAGTCGTCTCGTTGGTTCTCCACCAGGATATGTCGGTTATGATGAAGGCGGACAATTAACAGAGAAAGTTCGTCGTAAACCTTACTCTGTGGTTCTTTTTGATGAAATAGAAAAAGCACACCCAGAAGTGTTCAATGTACTGCTTCAAGTTTTGGAAGACGGTCGCTTGACTGATAGTAAGGGTCGTACCGTTGACTTCCGCAATACGATCATTATCATGACATCCAACGTTGGTGCATCTACTATCGGGAAGAATACAAAACTTGGTTTTACGGTTGGGGATAACAGCAAAGATGAGTATGAACGCATGAAACAAAACGTGATGGAAGAATTGAAGAAAAGCTTCCGTCCAGAGTTTTTAAACCGAATTGATGATGTGATTGTGTTCCATTCCTTGAAAGAAGAACATCTCAGCGAGATCGTAACATTGATGTCAGAGGAATTAAGAAAGCGCTTGGCAGAACAAAACATACATGTCACGATGACGTCAGAAGCTACTAAGCATTTGGCGAAAGAAGGATTTGACCCTGCTTATGGGGCTCGACCACTACGTCGTGCTATTCAAAAACATGTAGAAGATCGTCTCTCTGAGGAACTACTGAAAGGAAATATTGTTCGTGGAGATCACGTAACGATTGATCTAAAAGACAACGAGTTAGTAGTTGAAAAAGCAAATGTAAGCACTACTTAAAAAAAGCGGCGAAAGGCCGCTTTTTTGTGTTTTACTGTGTTGAAGTGCTGAAAAAGAGCACGAAGTATGTTAAATTTATAAAAATGGAATCATATTTTTTAATAATGATAGTATTTTTATTATAAATAGAGATCTGCAAATTTAGCATCGTATTTAACTGGATTAAATTCTATCACTTCGTAAGTAGCGAGATCTAACGTATAGTATGGATCTTTTGAAATAATGGCTTCTACTTCTTGTCGATCTGTGGTAGCGAACAAAATTATACCACCAGATTTATCCATTTTTGGTCCGGAAACAATCAGTTTACCTGATGCATATAAAGTTTCTAAGTAGGATCGATGTGCTTCCACATGGAGTTGTACGACATCAAATGGTCTTTGATAGTGTAAATGTGCAAGAAACAAAGCTGATTCCTCCTTTTGTATGAACTTTTAGTTTATCCTATTCCGCGCTTTTTGCCAAAGCATCATATGTTTGGTCCGTTTGGTATAATGAGTAACAAATAAACGGGATAGGGGAAAAGACTATTGGCAAAAAGTAAAAGTGTATTTGTATGTGGTGAGTGCGGATATGAGTTGCCAAAATGGATGGGACGATGTCCTGGGTGCGGAGTATGGAATAGTTTAGTTGAAGAGAAAGTGATCACTGGAGGAAACAAACAGGCAGTCAATCGAAATAACAAAAAAACAAAAGAAAAAGCGATACCGATCACCAAAGTAGAAAAACTGGAAACCCCGCGCTATGATACTCGCATGCGAGAGCTGAATAGAGTGTTAGGCGGAGGTTTAGTTCCGGGTTCATTGGTGCTGGTAGGAGGAGATCCTGGGATTGGGAAGTCTACTCTACTTCTGCAATCTACTCATCTCCTAGCAGATGGGGGGATGCCTGTTCTCTATGTATCTGGTGAGGAATCCATGGAGCAAATTAGGCTTCGAGCAGAGCGTTTAGAATCATTATCAGAGAAATTACTCATCGCAGCCGAAACGGATTTACTTTCTATCGAGTCATTGATTGAGGAAACATCACCCAAATTAGTTGTGATTGACTCCATACAGACTATGTTTCATCCAGAAATAACATCTGCTCCAGGGAGTGTGTCTCAAGTTAGAGAATGTACCAGCCAGTTGATGCGTTTGGCCAAAGAGAAAAGAGTTACCATTATTATTGTTGGTCATGTTACTAAATCTGGTGCACTTGCTGGTCCGCGAATGTTGGAACATATGGTGGACTCTGTTCTTTATTTTGAAGGAGAGCGACATCATACGTATCGGGTGCTTCGTGCGGTTAAAAACCGATTTGGTTCTACGAATGAGATTGGTGTATTTGAAATGAAAGAAGCTGGATTAGCGGAAGTTGGTAATCCTTCTGAACTATTTTTAGCTGGTCGACCTGTAGGAGTTCCTGGAACTGCAGTTGCCGCAAGTATTGAAGGAACAAGACCAGTACTCGTGGAACTCCAAGCGCTGGTTACCCCTACTAGCAATGCGATTCCGAAACGAATGGCTACAGGTGTTGATCATCATCGAGTCAGCATGATGCTTGCGGTTTTAGAGAAAAGACTCGGTTTCTCTCTTCATCAGCAAGATGTGTTTTTAAATGTCGTTGGAGGTGTGAAGCTGGATGAACCTGCTATTGACCTAGCTATTGCACTAAGTCTCGCATCTAGTTTTCGGGACAGGCCAATTGGGGTAGACTATTTATTTATAGGAGAGATTGGATTAACAGGAGAAGTTCGTGGAGTCAGTCGAATTGAACAGCGTGTTGCGGAAGCTTGGCAAATGGGATTTACCAATGTCATCATTCCAGAAAAAAATATGCGTGGATGGAATCCACCAGAAGGAATTGAACGAATTGGAGTCAAAACATTGAAAGAAGCATTGGAAGTCGCATTGGGAGGGTAAATAAGTTGCGAGAGGAAAAAACAGAACACATTGATGATATGCTGACATTAATAGCACCAGGTACTGCTTTTCGGGAAGGTTTGGATAATATTTTAGGTGCAAAAACTGGTGCACTTATCGTGATGGGTTATGACAATTCAGTAGCTGATATCGTAGATGGTGGTTTTCACATTGATTGTCCATTTTCGTCATCGTTCTTATATGAACTGGCTAAGATGGATGGAGCAATCATCTTGTCAAATGATGGAAAACGTATTTTGTATGCAAATGCACAATTGGTACCTAGTGCTACCCTTCCCTCGACCGAAACTGGAATTCGCCACCGAACTGCCCAGCGAACTGCTCGCCAAACAGGGAAATTGGTTGTGTCTATTTCCCAACGTCGTAACACCATTACACTTTACAAAGGGATGATACGTTATTCCTTAAAAGATATTCGTGTCATACTGACAAAAGCGAATCAAGCTGTTCAAACTTTAGAAAAATATAAATCTGTTCTGGATCAAGCAACAACAAACCTCAGTGCTTTGGAATTTGAAGAATTGGTTACGTTGGATGAAGTAACGACTGTGCTGCAACGTATGGAAATGGTTTTGCGTGTGAAACGAGAGATCGATAGTTATATACATGAACTAGGGATCGAAGGTCGCCTGATCCGTATGCAATTGGATGAATTAATGGGTAATATGGAGCAAGAAGCATTTTTATTGGTAAAAGATTATGCAATCGATAGCGATCAGTATCCACCTGAAAAAGTATTTGCTGCTTTAAAACAATTGTCAGCAGATGAATTATTAGATCATCAAGTGGTAGCAAAGTTAATTGGCTATCCTGGGCCATTAAATCTTCAAGAAGAGTCGGTATCAGCAAAAGGATATCGAATCCTTTGTAAAATTCCACGTATACCTAGTACCGTTGTCCAAAAATTAGTGGAACGTTTTGAGGTATTGCCCCAGATGATGTTGGCAACGATGGATGAATTAGACGAAGTGGAAGGGATCGGTGCTGTTCGTGCGAGGGCTGTGCAAGATGGATTAAAGCGGATTAGAAGCCAAGTATTTATTGACCGTCATTTGTAATGTTCCGTTAAATGGTGTATGCTTGCCTTTAAAATTGAATATTTTGGTGAATGCCTATTTTACTTGTGGTAGAATGTCTGTATGAATTAGATTGGATACCACAAACTTATCATCCACCAACCACATCAATTAACCCCTTGATAAACTCGGTTTCTGATCTCTAGGAGGTTCCACTATGTTTGCAAGAGTTTTACCTAATCTATTCACAGTGGGGAACTTATTTTTAGGTATTATGGCTATCTTATTAGCGATGAACAACCACTGGGAATATGCAGCAATTACCGTTATCATCGGAATGTTGCTGGATGGTTTGGATGGCAGAGTAGCTCGCATGCTTAACACACAGAGTGAATTTGGCAAAGAATTGGACTCATTATCTGATGTTATAACTTTTGGTGTGGCCCCAGCAATTATTATGTATGTTTCTGTTTTGAAGCATTTTGGTACAGAAGGATGGTTTATTACTGCGATCTTTCCTATCTGTGGTGCACTGCGTTTAGCACGCTTTAATGTTCAATCGAGCCCAAAAGGTTATTTTATTGGATTACCAATTACTGCGGCAGGTGGCATACTGGCAACGATGGCATTGTATGACAAGTACGTAGATAGTCATTATATCATGGTAATTGGTATGCTCTTTTTATCATTCTTAATGGTAAGCCAGATCAAGTATCCAGCATTTAAGAAGATGAAGGCTCCAAAAGCTTTTATTTGGATATCCAGTATCTTTATCGTAGCTATCGCGATTTCAGCGATTTTTTATCCAGCACAATTACCAATGGTCATCTTTGTACCACTTGCGCTCTATGCGCTCTATGGATTGAAAAAATCCCTTAATCGCAGACGAGCAGAAAAAAATGAAGAACCAGTTGAAGATTAGAAAACCAACCCTATTCTGTAATAGGGTTGGTTCTTTTTATGAATTGTAGATGACGGTGATAAGCATATAACAGAAATTAATTACGATAAGTAAGGGAAAATCCCTGAGATTTTTGTTATTTTGTTCGCAAGTTAGGGAACTCACTGTTAAGAAATCTTTACAGTAAGGTTTCATCCATGAAAAACACATATTTACATGATAAAATACTTGAAAATCTTGATGATGGATATTCTTCCTCCGAAAATATCAACATCATTTATCAAGAGGTCTATATGTTATATGAAAGTAAAACCTTAAATTGTATCGAGGAGTTTCTGTGATTATTTTACAAATTTATTAAATCGATGGAAAGATTCCTTTGCTTGTAGAAAAGATTCAAAAAAAGTCGTTGACGCATTTCTGTTATTATGCTAATATGTTCTGTTTGTTTTGATTGACATAACTGCCGCTTTGTGATATCTTGGAAATAGACATTGTCTATGGAGGTGGCCCGTTTGTTCAACATAGGTGACAAAGTGGTTTACCCAATGCATGGAGCCGGCGTTATTGAGTCAATCGAAGAGAGAGAAATTTTGGGTGAACGTCAACAATATTATATTATGCGTATGCCGATTGGGGACATGAAGGTGATGGTTCCTCTCAAAAATGTAGACACAATTGGTTTACGAGAAGTGATTGATGATAATACCGTTGAGCTTGTACTGCAACGAATGAGACAGTTTGAAGATGATGATACTACTAACTGGAACAGAAGATTTCGAGCAAATTTAGATAAAATGAAAACAGGAGATATTTATGATGTAGCTGAAGTTGTTCGTTCTCTCATGCGAAGAGATGGCGAAAAAGGCTTATCAACTGGTGAACGGAAGATGCTTGACAATGCTAAGCAGATTTTGATCAGTGAGTTTGTTCTTGCGCGCGACTTAGAAGAAGAACAGGCTTTTCAGCTCATAGATGGAGTAATTACTAGCGAAGAGCAGCAATAGTAATGTGAAGTAAACCATATTGTGTTTGCTTTAGACTCAGCCCTAGTTCCTTTATGTAGATAAGATAAATTATTTGCTTTTTATCTACAAAAATAAATTTTCTTGGATTCGATTATTCTGACTATCATTTGTTTATAATGATAACAACTAGAGTTGATAAGAGAGGGGGTGAAGCCCCAATGATGAAACGTTTTGTGCAACTCGCTTTCGCACTTGTTGGAGCATCCGCTGGATATTATTTAGGACCTAAAATATTTGGGGTGCTTCTCAGGTCTCCTCTGAATTTGGGTGAAGTTCCTGCACCAAACTTGGTTGGAGCAATTCTTGGGGCAATCATTCTATTTGTGGTAGCCATGTGGGTGGCTGACCCTATTGTATCGTGGATTAAATGGGTTGAAGAAAGATTGGTAAAGATACCTGCGGCAGATGGACTTTTTGGTGCGCTTGGCCTCATCTTTGGACTCATAATTGCGTTTTTAATTCAGCAACCACTGTCTCAACTGCCTAATATTCCAGGTGTATCACGTACTTTACCATTTGTATTATCTGGATTTCTTGGATATATTGGTTTTCGATTAGGTTATAAAAAACGTGATGAATTGATTACTATTTTTACCCTTGGTAGACAATCAAGAGAAAAAGCTAGGCAAAAAGAGAAACAAGCAGCTATACAAGAACATAAGATCTTGGACACAAGTGTAATTATCGATGGTAGGATTGCTGATATCTGTCGGACAGGATTTCTAGAAGGCACGCTTGTGATCCCAGGATTTGTACTGGAAGAATTGCAACATATTGCAGATTCATCTGATTTGCTAAAACGCAATCGTGGTCGCCGTGGCCTCGACATTTTGAATAAGATTCAAAAAGAATTAGATGTGAAAGTAATGATTTACGAAGGTGACTTTGAAGATATTCAAGAAGTAGATAGTAAACTGGTGAAGTTGGCGAAAGTACTTGGTGGTAAAGTAGTGACCAACGACTTTAATTTGAACAAAGTTTGTGAATTACAAGGTGTGAAAGTGCTAAATATTAATGATTTAGCTAATGCGGTTAAACCGGTTGTTTTACCTGGAGAAGAAATTCATGTTCAAGTGATCAAAGACGGAAAAGAACATGGTCAAGGTGTTGCTTACTTAGATGATGGCACGATGATTGTGATTGAAGGCGGACGTGAGTTTATCGGGGATGAGATTGATGTACTCGTCACCAGTGTACTTCAAACATCTGCAGGTCGGATGATTTTTGCAAAACCAAAATTATTAGAACGTGCTCTATAGCCCAGTTTGCATACTGGGCTTGTTTTCTGTTTGAAATGTGGTATCCTCAGCTCAGAGATGATAAAAAGGAGTAAGAGAAGTGGGCATAGGTGTAGTGATTCCAGCAGCAGGAATTGGGAAACGAATGAACAGCACTATCCCCAAACAATTTTTAGAGCTTTCTGGAAAGCCGATTTTGATACATACACTAGAAGTATTCCAACAACATATACTTATTGATGAAATAACTGTGGTGACGAATGAAGCTAGTTTTTCACAAGTGAAGCTGTTTGTTGAAAGATATGAATTGAACAAAGTGAAACAGATTGTGATAGGCGGGAAAGAACGTCAAGATAGTGTTTATGTGGGGGTAGTAGCTACAAATACGGATTGGATTATGGTGCATGATGCTGTTCGTGCTTTTATTACACCTGAAGAGATTAGTCGTTTAGTGGAAGCGGGAAAAGGGAATCATCAAGCAGTAACACTTGCTGTACCAGTGAAGGACACAATCAAAAAGGTAAATCGAAACGGTGTAGTAGAAGAGACTCTTAAACGAGACCAACTTTGGAGTATCCAGACTCCACAGCTTATCCATAGAGCTTTATTGCTCCATGCCCATGAACAAGCATCTAAACAGCATGTAAACGCAACAGATGATGCTATGTTGATTGAATTACTTGGGGAACCCGTACATGTAGTAGAAGGAGAATATACAAACATCAAGGTTACCACTCCAGATGATATTTATCTTGGGGAAGCAATTTTGGCAAAGAGACAGAAAGGTAGCGTATAAACACCATGATTCGATTTGGACAAGGATTTGATGTGCATCAACTAGGGGGATCAGGGCCTTTGATTATAGGAGGGATTCATATCCCTTATGATCAGGGACTGATTGGTCACTCTGATGCAGATGTACTACTTCATACCATTACAGATGCGATATTAGGAGCACTAGCAATGGGGGATATAGGAAAACATTTTCCAGATACTGATATGGCATACAAAGGTGCGGATAGTGCCGTTTTGCTTCATGATGTTTGGCAAATGGTGAAAGAGAAAGGCTATGTTTTAAATAATTTAGACGCAACCATCATTGCCCAGAAACCGAAAATGGCTCCATATATTCCTCAAATGGTAGAGCGGATTGCCCAGTTGCTAGAAGCAGAAGCAGGTCAAATAAATGTTAAGGCAACAACAACCGAACAACTTGGTTTTACAGGGAGAAAAGAAGGGATTGCTGCGATGGCTGTCGTAGCTTTGGTAGATAAGAGAGGTTCAAACTAGATTGAAGTAGTCGTGTAGGGAATTTTCTGTTGTGAGGAAATCTTGACAAACATATTTAGCTCTAACAGAATATAATGAAGAGAAAGCGATGATTAGGAGAAGTAAGGCAAGTCAACATTTCAGAAAGAAGCTGGTTGATGCAAAGCTTTATGTTGACTGCTTGAAATGCCCCTATGAGTGATCACTTGAATGAAGAGTAGGGTGATCCGGTTCACTACCGTTATTAGTTGAAAAGTGGGACTAAGTTTATTCCAAACAGAGTGGGACCGCGGATTTTTTCCGTCTCTGTAGCCATGGCTACAGGGGCGGTTTATTTATGAGAAGGGAATGGTTATTTTGTCAATTCTCAGTAAATGGAGAAATTGCAAACGAAATATCCAAGCTGACATTCAAGCAGTATTTGATCGAGATCCAGCAGCACGGACAACTTTAGAAATCATTCTTACTTATTCAGGCATTCATGCACTTTGGTCTCATCGATTTGCTCATTTTCTCTACCGTCACAAAGCTTTTCTGCTTGCGAGAATGGTATCACAAGTAAGTCGTTTCTTTACAGGAATTGAGATCCATCCAGGGGCTTCGATTGGAAAAGGTGTGTTTATTGACCATGGGATGGGTGTAGTGATTGGAGAAACTTGTGAAATTGGTGATTATGTAACCATTTTTCAAGGGGTTACACTTGGTGGTACTGGAAAAGAGAAGGGAAAGAGACATCCGACTTTGGAAGATCATGTGATGGTCTCCTCAGGCGCGAAGATACTAGGATCAATCCGTGTTGGGCGTTGTGCCAAGATTGGTGCAGGTTCTGTAGTTTTGCGAGATGTCCCTGCAAATTCTACCGTTGTAGGAGTACCAGGACGTGTTGTTGTCCAAGATGGAATAAGAGTGCAAGCTGATATGGATCATGTTAATATTCCAGATCCAGTAGCAGAGATGTTTCGTTCTATCCAAGATGAAATAGCTGCGCTAAAAATGGAAGTAGAGTGGTTAAAGAGACACACAGGGGGCAAATCATCAGATGACAGTCAAAGTTTACAACACATTGAGTAGAGAGAAAGAAATATTTGAAACAAATGGTCAAACCGTATCCATGTATGTTTGCGGTCCAACCGTCTACAACTATATTCATATCGGAAATGCTCGTGTATTTGTTTTTTTTGATGTAGTAAGACGATACCTTGCTAATCTGGGTTACAAAGTAACCTATGTACAAAATTTTACGGATGTGGATGATAAATTGATCAAAGCATCGATCGAAACGGGAAAAAGCGTAGCTCAGATCGCTGAAGAGTATACAGATGCATATTTTGCAGATATGGATGCATTGGGGGTTCATCGCGCAGACATTCATCCCAAAGCAACAGAGCATATTGGACAAATGATTGATGCGATTGCAACATTGATCAAAAAAGGAAAAGCATATGAAGTAAATGGAGATGTGTATTTTCGCACCCTTCGTCAGGACGGATATGGGAAACTTTCTCATCAATCAGTAGAGGATCTGCAGTCAGGTGCTCGTGTAGAAGTGAATGAAATCAAAGAGCATCCGTTTGATTTTGCCTTGTGGAAACGCGCCAAAGAAGGAGAAATTAGTTGGAATACTCCGTGGGGAAAGGGTCGTCCAGGATGGCATATTGAGTGCTCTGTTATGGCAAAAGAGTACTTAGGGGATACACTGGATATTCATGCCGGAGGCGTTGATTTATGTTTTCCGCATCACGAAAATGAAATAGCACAAAGTGAAGCATTAAATGATAAGCCATTTGTTCGCTATTGGATGCATAACGGTTTTATCAATATGGATAATGAAAAAATGTCCAAATCACTTGGAAATGTGATGCGTGTTTTTGATATGCGAAAAATGTATTCTGCAAAAGCGATTCGCTATTTCTTGCTTTCTGCCCATTATCGAAATCCTATAAACTTTACTAATGAAGTGATGAACCAAGCAGAGCAGAGTGTAGAAAGATTACAAACTTCTGTAGATAATTTACGTCATCGTCAGCAAACATCGTTATCTGGAGAAGTACCAAATGAATTAACAGCTCAATTGGAACAACTATCTGTTCAGTTTGCAGAGGCGATGAATGACGATTTCAATGCTGCAAATGGGATTACGGTGTTATTTGAGGCTGTTCGTACAGCAAACGAATGGTTATCCAAGCCAGTTTTGAGCAAGGAATCCATTCATTCGTTGCTTGATTGGTTTACCATTTATGGTGAACAAGTACTCGGCTTAGTAGATACCAATGCAGAGACTGTGCTGGAAGGTCAGATCGAAAAGTTGATCGAAGAACGCCAATCAGCACGCAAGCAGCGAAACTTTCAACGTGCTGATGAAATTCGAGATCAACTGCTGCATGCAGGGATTTTGTTGGAAGATACACCTCAAGGAGTTAGGTGGAAGAAGAAATGAGAGAGCAGCATCTATTTGGGACGCTGGGAGATTTAAAGCGTAAACCAGAAGAGCTACCCCCATTAACACTTGCATATATAGGTGATGCCGTACAAGAGTTATATGTACGGCATCATTTAATCGCTATGGGAGAAGTAAAACCGCAAAAGTTACAACAGAATGCAGTTCGTTATGTTTCGGCTGCTGCTCAAGCTCATGCTATTCAAGCAATTATGGATAAGTTGACCGAGGAAGAAGTTGCTGTCTACAAACGAGGTAGAAATGCAAAAACAACTAGCATTTCTAGACGAGCAAATGTAGGTCTTTACCGACAAGGAACTGGCTTAGAGACTCTAATTGGCTACCTTTACCTTATGGGACAAGCAGAAAGATTGGACCAGATCATGAAAATGTTAATAGAACTTGGACCATTAGAAAAGGAGAATAGGTAATCATGACGGATTGGATATTTGGTAAGCATGCGGTTTTAGAAGCTGCTTCTGCGGGAAGAGATATGGAGAAAGTATGGCTTGCAGAGGGAATGAAGAAAAAGAGTGTAGAAGACTTAGTTCGACAATTGGAAGATCAAAAAGTACCTTATCACTGGGTGCCGCGATCGAAATTAGATCAAGTAGCGGAAAATCAAAATCATCAAGGTGTAGCTGCACAAGTGAGCAGTTATCAGTATGTATCTGTGGAGCAAATAGTAGCAAATGCCAAACATAAAGGAGAGCATCCTTTTCTCCTCCTTCTAGATGGAATTGTGGACCCGCATAACTTAGGCACTGTTTTGCGTACAGCAGATGCAACAGGAGTTCATGGTGTCATTATTCCGAAACGGCGGGCAGTTGGCTTGACAGCAACAGTAGCAAAGATATCCGCTGGTGCGATCGAATATGTACCAGTAGCAAAGGTCACCAATATGAACCGAACAGCTGAATATTTGAAAGATCAAGGTGTTTGGTTAGTGGGTACGGATGGGGAATCCAAACAGTCGTATGAAACAGTAGATTATGATATGCCTGTAGCTTTAGTAATAGGTAATGAGGGCCAAGGAATTAGCCAGCAATTAAAGAAGAAATGTGATTTTCTTGTACGCTTACCGATGAAGGGAAGAGTATCTTCACTTAATGCGTCTGTTGCTACAGGTGTTATGCTTTATCAAGTATTGCAAAGCCGAAAGACAAAAGGTAATTAGGATGGAAGAATGGCTGGTAGTCGATGGATACAACATTATTCGTGCTAATCCAAACTATAGTAATGAAATAGAAGTTGCACGCGACGAACTAATCCATGATCTAATGGAGTACCAAGCGGTTTCCGGAATGAAAATTTTTGTGGTTTTCGATGCATATCGAATGGTAGGCTTACGAAACAAAGAACCAAAAAAAATAATTAAAATTATATTTACAGACAAGGAAGAAACGGCTGATGCTTGGATTGAGCAATTTGTTCGAAAGTACAAAGATGAGAAACGCCATATATATGTGGCGACTTCTGACTTTTTAGAGCAACGTATGGTTTTTGGACAAGGCGCTTATCGGATATCTGCGCGAGAATTTATTGATCAACTAACCCAATCTAAGAAGCGAATCAAAAATCATCTTAAAGCGAAGCACGTACCGAAAACGGCAAAAAACCCTCTCTGGGAAAGTATTCCTGAAGCTCTTAGACATAAATTGGAGAATTTTCGCAGAAAAAAATAGCGGAAAAATTGACGTTTTTGTTTCAATTCAATATAATAAGACTTGCCATTTTGAAATGCGACTTGGTCAGGGGGAAATATTTTGAGCATTGACCTACTATCTAGCAGTCCGAGGGATTTGGATAGGAGAGTCCTTTACCATCAGTTAGGCGATGAGGAACTAGTTAGAGATATACGTGTAGGAGACCAGGAAGCTCTAGAGTATCTCATTCATAAGTACAAAAACTTCGTTAGAGCCAAAGCCCGGTCGTACTTTTTAATTGGTGCTGATCACGAGGATATCGTACAAGAAGGTATGATTGGCTTGTATAAAGCCATTCGCGATTTTCGGGGGGACAAATTAGCTTCTTTTAAAGCGTTTGCAGAACTGTGTATCACAAGACAAATCATTACCGCGATCAAAACGGCAACAAGACAAAAGCATATACCGCTCAATTCTTATGTATCATTGGACAAGCCAAGTCACGATGACTCCGATCGGACGCTTTATGATACTTTGACAGGTGGGCGTACTAATCCAGAGGAAATATATATAAATCGAGAAGAGCATAGCGACATAGAAGATAAGATTTCCCAGATTTTAAGCGATTTAGAGCGGAAAGTGCTTATGTTATATTTAGATGGAAGATCTTATCAAGAGATCGCCGTCGACTTAAATCGACATGTAAAATCGATTGATAATGCTTTGCAGCGAGTAAAGCGAAAATTAGAGAAGTATTTAGATATTGAAGAAATCTCTTTGTGATCATTTGATCCCATTGTTCTACAAATTCGACAAAAAAGGACAAATACCTTTTCGGTAGATAAGAAAAAGTGTATATATTACGTCTCTTATCTATTTCGTAATGGGAGCCCTGTCGACAGCTGAGAAAACTTGATCATTGCAAGTTTTTTCGGTTATTTTACAGAGAATAATTTGAATCAAACATTGGAGTAGAGACAAAGGCATATGCACGAGTCTCTTTCTTTTTTAGAAAAAATAAGGTAAAAAAACTTCGTTGATTATCAATTTATTTGACCTGAGAGGGCTCTTATGTTAACCTAATTTGGGTATTTTCTATCGATATCGCTAGTTTATATGCTCCAAAGAGGAGGTGCGAAAATGCGAGTAAATGTTACGCTTGCATGTACAGATTGCCGTGAACGCAACTATGCGCTTACCAAAAACAAACGGAAACATCCAGATCGGATGGAGCTCCGCAAGTATTGCCCCCGTTGCAACTCACATACGCTACATCGGGAAACGAAGTAAATTGGGGTGGGAAGATAGATGGCTGTACTCACAAATATTGGACGCGGAATAAAGAGAAGTGTTAGTGGAACTACTGGCTTCTTTCGCTCTAGTTATCAAGAGTTTAAAAAAGTAAAATGGCCTACTCGCAAAGAGATGGTCAAATATACGACTGTTGTGGTTGCCGCTGTTGTAATCCTTACCATCTTTTTCTTCCTCGTAGATATGGGAATCGCGCAGCTAATCCAGTTGATTACTAAGAAGTAGATGGACGTCATAAGGGGGGACAGGGGTTTTTTTCCCTGATGGTATGGAAAAAAATTGGTATGTGGTGCACACATATTCCGGCTATGAAAACAAAGTAAAGACAAACTTGGAGAAACGATTAGACTCCATGGGAATGCAAGACAAAATCTTTCGTGTCATGGTGCCAATGGAGGAAGAGATTGAGCACAAAGATGGCAAGAAGAAGACAGTCATGCGGAAGGTTTTCCCAGGTTATGTGCTTGTGGAGATGATAATGACAGATGACTCGTGGTATGTTGTTCGTAACACTCCGGGTGTAACTGGCTTTGTCGGTTCTGCTGGTGCGGGCTCCAAACCAACACCTCTCTTGCCTGATGAAGTCCAAACGATTTTACAGCAAATGGGAGTCGAAGAAGTTCGAACCGTTGTTGATTTTGCACTTGGTGAAAGCGTGAAAGTAATCGAAGGTCCATTTGAAAACTTCGTTGGAGAGATCGAAGGTGTCGATGGGGACCGTGAGAAGCTAAAGGTTTTAGTCAACATGTTTGGAAGAGAGACACCAGTAGAACTCGATTTTGGACAGGTGGAAAAACTTTAGTAAAGAAAACTTGCCGATTGGCGAGCCTATAAGGCGAATCCAGAGGCTTAGTTGCACTTATGTCGATATGGAAAAATTTTTTTCCTGTATCGACCATCCAAAAAACTTTTCTTTTTACCGATAATGTGTTATTTTTATAAATGTTTGCCTGATCGGTTTGTTGTTACCGTGGGAGGGTGAAACCCGCGACCCTGGGACTCCAAATTCTTGGAGTGGGGCTACCACATTTGAAGGAGGTAAGAAGCATGGCCAAAAAAGTGATTAAAGTGGTCAAGCTACAAATCCCAGCTGGTAAAGCGAATCCAGCACCACCTGTTGGACCTGCTCTAGGTCAAGCTGGTGTGAACATCATGGGCTTTTGTAAAGAGTTTAACGCACGTACTTCAGAACAAGCTGGTTTAATCATTCCTGTAGTGATTACCGTTTTTGAAGATCGTTCTTTTACTTTTGTGACCAAAACTCCACCAGCTGCAGTTCTTTTGAAAAAAGCAGCAGGTATCGAATCTGGTTCTGGCGAGCCAAACACCAAGAAAGTGGCTACACTTTCACGTGATAAAGTTCGTGAGATTGCAGAAACAAAAATGCCTGACCTAAACGCAGCTAATGTAGAATCAGCAATGCGTATGGTAGAAGGTACAGCACGCAGCATGGGTATTGTTATAAAAGACTAATGATCCAGCCGCGGGTCATTCGTCTGGTGGGAGGATTTTCCGCTATCACCACATGAGGAGGTAATGAAAGTGGCAAAACATGGTAAAAAGTATCAAGAAGCGATTCAGAAAATAGATCGCGAAAAAGTATATGAGCCAGCAGAAGCATTGGAACTGGTAAAATCTATTTCTACTGCTAAGTTTGATGAAACAGTAGAAGCTGCTTTCCGCTTGGGGATTGACACGAAAAAAGCGGATCAGCAAGTAAGAGGGGCAGTGGTTTTACCTCATGGAACAGGGAAAACCAAACGCGTACTTGTATTTGCTAAAGGGGAAAAAGCAAAAGAAGCAGAAGCTGCTGGAGCTGATTTTGTAGGAGACGAAGAACTAGTTGGCAAAGTTCAACAAGGTTGGCTTGAGTTCGATGTTGTAGTAGCTACTCCTGACATGATGGGACAAGTTGGTCGCCTTGGACGAATCCTTGGACCTAAAGGTCTTATGCCTAACCCTAAAACAGGTACAGTTACCTTTGAAGTAGAAAAGGCTGTTAACGAGATCAAAGCTGGTAAGATCGAATATCGTGCAGATAAAGCAGGAAACATTCATGCAGCAATCGGTAAAGTTTCTTTCTCCACCGAACAACTTTCCGAAAACTTACAAGCATTGTCTGATGCGCTTACCAAAGCGAAACCAGCTGCTGCAAAAGGGACCTATATGAAAAACGTCAGTGTTTCTTCCACCATGGGACCTGGTGTTCAAATTAGCTCCTCTGCATTGAACGCTCGTTAATTGGAATAAACTGTTCGAAATTGAATAAGAAGATGAAATTCATCTTTCTTACCGTAGACAGTAGGTGTGCGACGGCACTTAATTTCCTACCGAGGTGAAAGCCACTGGCCTTCGTCCGTCTACGAAGGCTTTTTCTTTTTCCTAAAACTGTCTGCAATAACGTATTTTTACTCCACCCAAGGAGGTGTCCTGAATGTCCAAAGTACTGGAACAAAAACAACAAGTAGTAGCGGAAGTAAAAGAAAAGTTGAACACTAGTGTGAGTACAGTGGTAACTGACTATCGTGGTCTTTCTGTTGCGGAGGTGACAGAGCTACGTAAACAATTGCGCGAAGCTGGAGTCGAATACCAAGTATTGAAAAATACTTTGGTGCGTCGTGCTACTGGTGAAGTTGGTTTGTCCGAAATGGATCAGTTTCTTACAGGTCCTACTGCTATTGCATTTAGTAAAGAAGATGTTGTTGCTCCAGCAAAAGTTCTTCATAATTTTGCAAAAGAGCATAAAAATCTTGAGATCAAAGGTGCAATCGTAGAAGGTGCAGTAGTTGGTCCTGACAAAGTGAAAGAGATTGCATCTCTACCATCACGCGAAGGTTTACTATCTATGCTTCTTTCCGTTCTTCAAGCTCCAGTTCGCAACTTCGCTTATGTGGTGAAAGCTGTTGCTGATCAACAAGAACAACCAGAAGCTGCTTCTGCTGAGTAGTAGTATAAAAATACTGGTGATTTCTTGAAAATGCTAGTTTAGTAAAAAATAAAAAATCTAATAATCCTTTGGGAGGTACTATAAATGTCTAACGAACAAATCTTAGAAGCGGTAAAAAATATGACCGTACTAGAATTAAACGAATTGGTTAAAGCAATTGAAGAAGAATTTGGTGTAACTGCTGCAGCACCTGTTGTAATGGGTGGCGGCGGCGGAGCTGGTGAAGCAGCTGCTGAGAAAACTGAGTTCGATGTTATCCTAACAAATGCTGGAGCATCCAAAGTTGGAGTTATCAAAGCTGTTCGTGGTATCACTGGTCTTGGCTTGAAAGAAGCAAAAGCACTAGTTGATGGAGCTCCATCCCCTGTAAAAGAAGCAGTTTCCAAAGAGGAAGCTGAAAAGATCAAAGAAGAATTAGAAGCAGCTGGCGCTAACGTAGAGGTAAAATAATTAAATGGACTCGCCTAATCTTGGCGAGTCCGTTTTCCTATCAGGGGGTCGCAAGTGTCTAATCATTACTATTCTTCTAAACCGGAATCGAAACATGAAAAAAGAATCATAGAGGCTCAGTTATGTGGGAATCTACTTTCTTTTCAAACGGATGCTGGGGTCTTTTCCAAAAAGGGGATTGATTTTGGTAGTAGGCTATTGATAGAAACGGTAGAACTCTCTGGAGTGAAGAGCCTGTTAGATTTAGGGTGTGGGTATGGGCCTGTCGGTATTTCACTTGCAAAAGCGAATCCATCTCTGAAAGTGCAGATGGTGGATGTGAATGAACGTGCTACTTTACTTGCAAAAGAAAATGCAAGAATCAATCATGTTGCGGCTCAGATTGAAGTAAAGATAAGTGATGGCTTTGACAAATTAGAAGGAGTACAGTTTGATGCCATTCTATGTAATCCCCCGATTCGAGTAGGGAAAGTATTTGTCTATGAACTTTTTGCTCAATCTAGAGATTTTTTATCCGAGAATGGTTCCTTATGGATTGTGATTCGAAAGCAACAAGGAGCAGCTTCCGCGAAAGAAGAATTGGCTCGGTTATTTCCTTACGTAGAGCAAGTCTCTCAGAAAAAAGGCTACTGTATTTTTCTCGCAAAAAACAATTGACACAGTATAATGCTTGTGCTAGTGTTATAACTTGCAGAAATCCTTTTAATATGTTAAACATTTTTGTGTTGGTTTATTTTTCCTATTTCTTGGTTAAGATAGTTTAATAGGTTTTATTTTTGGTATCCTTGTGGTAATTTTTTTACCCATTTTCTTTTTGGTTCTCTTGGATAGGGTATGAGGGGGGAGCTCATTTTGCTAGGTAAACTTGTCCAGCACGGTCGGCGTCAACGAAGAAGTTACGCTCGAATTAATGAAGTACTAGATTTGCCAAATCTGATAGAAATCCAACAGCAATCTTATGAATGGTTTCTAGCGGAAGGTTTGCGTGAGATGTTTCAGGATATTTCTCCGATTGAGGATTTTACGGGGAATTTGGTTCTGGAGTTCATCGACTATAAATTAGGCGAACCAAAATATAACTTGGAGGAATCAAAAGACCACCAAGTTACTTATGCTGCTCCACTGCGAGTAAAAGTGCGTCTCATTAACAAAGAGACTGGTGAAGTAAAAGAGCAAGAGGTATTTATGGGTGACTTTCCTTTGATGACGGAAACAGGTACCTTTATCTACAATGGGGCAGAGCGTGTTATTGTTAGCCAGCTAGTTCGCTCTCCTAGTGTGTATTATAGCACGAAATTAGACAAGAATGGTAAACCAACATATACTGCCACAGTAATTCCAAATCGTGGTGCGTGGTTAGAGCTTGAAACGGATGCGAAGGATATTATTTATGTTCGGATTGACCGTACCAGAAAGATACCTGTCACGGTTCTTTTGCGCGCTTTAGGTTATAGTTCTGATGCGGAAATTATCGATCTTCTCGGTGAAGATGAATATATTCGCAATACACTTGACAAAGACAACACGGGTAATACAGAAAAGGCACTCATCGAAATCTATGAGCGCTTGCGTCCTGGAGAACCTCCAACGGCTGAAAATGCTCGTGATCTATTATATTCACGTTTCTTTGACCCAAAACGCTACGATTTAGCGAACGTTGGCCGCTATAAAATGAACAAAAAGTTACATATCAAAAATCGTCTACTCAATCAAAAACTAGCGGAGCATATCGTAGACAGTGAAACTGGTGAAGTATTAGCAGAAGCAGGGCAAGTGTTAGAGCGTCGTCTCTTGGATAAAGTTATACCATACTTGGTAGGCGAAACACCTTTTGGTATACAAGAATACACGGTTCGCGGTGGAGTCCAAATGGAGCCAAAAGCAACTGAGGGATTGGTTCGCTTACAATCTGTTAATATTCATTCAGCTAGAAATGATGATCAAATAATCAAAGTTATTTCCAATGCAGAAGTAGATCAAGAGATTAAACACATTACACCTGCTGACATCATTGCATCGATCAACTACTTTATTAATTTACTTCATGGTATTGGTTTAACGGATGATATTGACCATCTTGGTAATCGCCGCCTTCGTTCCGTTGGAGAACTCTTGCAGAACCAATTCCGTATTGGACTGTCTCGTATGGAACGGGTAGTAAAAGAGAGAATGTCAATCCAAGATGCTAATGCGATCACACCACAGGCATTGATCAATATTCGTCCTGTTATTGCCTCGATTAAAGAGTTTTTTGGTAGCAGCCAGTTGTCCCAGTTTATGGACCAAACCAACCCACTAGCTGAATTAACCCACAAACGTAGGTTATCTGCTTTAGGCCCTGGAGGACTTACAAGGGAACGAGCAGGGATGGAAGTGCGTGACGTTCACCATTCTCACTATGGTAGAATGTGTCCGATCGAAACACCTGAAGGTCCTAACATTGGTCTGATCAACTCTCTTTCTTCTTATGCACGAATTAATAACTTTGGTTTCATCGAAACACCTTATCGCCGTGTTGATGGAGATACAGGTCGGGTTACCAATCAGATCGATTATTTAACTGCTGATGAAGAAGATAACTACTATGTAGCACAGGCAAATGCAAAGATTGATGAAGAAGGAAACTTCTTACAAGATTCTGTGACAGTTCGTTATCGTGATGAAACAATTGCGGTGCCAAAAGACCGTGTAGACTATATGGATGTTTCACCTAAACAAGTAGTATCTGTTGCGACTGCATGTATTCCTTTCTTAGAAAACGACGACTCCAACCGTGCTCTAATGGGATCAAACATGCAACGTCAGGCTGTCCCACTCTTAAAACCAGAAGCTCCTTTTATTGGCACTGGTATGGAGTATAAAGCTGCTCGGGATTCTGGGGTCATGATTCTTGCTCGCCGCGCAGGTGTGGTAGAAAGAGTTACAGCTGATGAGATTCTCGTTCGTCATGAGGCAGAAGTAGACGGTCGTATTGTAAAAGGTGATCTGGATCGTTATCGTTTAAGCAAATTTATCCGATCGAACCAAGGAACCTCTATCAACCAACGACCAGTTG
This sequence comes from Shimazuella alba, assembly GCF_009831235.1. Taxonomy (GTDB): domain Bacteria; phylum Bacillota; class Bacilli; order Thermoactinomycetales; family Thermoactinomycetaceae; genus Shimazuella; species Shimazuella alba. The sequence goes on from NZ_WUUL01000008.1 coordinate 106,577, forward strand.
TAAAAACGGGAGACCGTGTAGAGGTTGGAGACACCTTAGCAGATGGTCCTTCTACTGAGCAAGGCGAAATGGCGTTAGGTCGTAATGTTGTTGTGGCCTTTATGACTTGGGAAGGTTATAACTATGAGGATGCTATTCTCTTAAGCGAAAAACTGGTCAAAGAAGACGTATATACCTCTATTCATATTGAGAAGCATGAATCAGAAGCAAGGGATACCAAACTAGGTCCGGAAGAAATCACCAGAGATATACCAAATGTCGGGGAAGAAGCGTTGAAAAACCTTGACGAACGTGGAATTATTCGTGTCGGTGCAGAGATCAAAGCTGGGGATATTCTAGTAGGGAAAGTAACTCCTAAAGGAGTAACAGAACTAACAGCAGAAGAACGGTTACTCCATGCGATCTTTGGAGAAAAAGCACGTGAAGTTAGAGATACTTCCTTACGTGTTCCGCATGGACAAGATGGTATTGTGGTAGATGTGAAAGTATTTACCAGAGAAAATGGCGATGAATTACCACCTGGTGTTAACCAACTTGTACGTGTTTATATCGCTCAGAAGCGAAAAATCTCTGAGGGAGACAAAATGGCTGGTCGTCACGGAAACAAAGGGGTTATTGCCCGGATCATGCCTGAAGAAGATATGCCGTTCTTACCAGATGGTACTCCTGTGCAAGTTGTACTAAATCCACTGGGTGTTCCATCTCGGATGAACATCGGACAGGTATTAGAAGTTCACCTCGGTATGGCAGCCAAAACCTTAGGATTGCATATTGCAACCCCAGTATTTGATGGTGCAACAGAGAATGATGTATTCGAAACTTTGATTGAAGCTGGTTTGAATTCAGATGGTAAGTTCGTGCTGCATGATGGACGTACTGGTGAGCCAATGGAAAACAGAGTTACTGTTGGTGTGATGTACATGATCAAGTTGGCACATATGGTTGATGACAAAATCCATGCTCGTTCTACTGGGCCATATTCCCTAGTTACCCAGCAGCCGCTTGGTGGTAAGGCGCAGTTTGGGGGACAACGTTTTGGGGAGATGGAGGTATGGGCACTTGAGGCTTATGGAGCTGCATATACCTTGCAAGAAATACTGACGGTGAAATCGGATGATGTAGTAGGTCGTGTCAAAACATATGAATCCATCGTCAAAGGTGAGAATGTACCAGAGCCAGGTGTGCCAGAGTCCTTTAAAGTATTGATTAAAGAACTTCAAAGCCTTGGAATGGACGTCAAGATTTTGGCTGAAAACGAAGAAGAGATTGAAATGCGTGAGCTGGATGATGAGGATGAACCAGCAAGTGATCGACTTGGTTTTGAATTGGATGAGCAAGAAACTCGCTCTACCATGGAATCCTAAGGGAGGAATGGCCCGATGCTCGATGTTAACAACTTCGAATATATGAAAATAGGTTTAGCCTCTCCTGAAAAGATCCGGTCTTGGTCTCGTGGGGAGGTCAAAAAGCCAGAAACCATTAACTACAGAACATTAAAACCTGAAAAAGAAGGATTGTTCTGCGAGAAGATTTTTGGCCCGCAAAAAGACTGGGAGTGTCACTGCGGTAAATACAAACGAGTTCGTTACAAAGGTGTCGTTTGTGATCGCTGTGGTGTAGAAGTTACTCGTGCAAAAGTACGTCGTGAACGTATGGGACATATTGAGCTGGCTGCTCCTGTATCACATATTTGGTATTTCAAAGGCATTCCAAGCCGTATGGGTTTGGTATTGGATATGTCTCCACGGTCATTAGAGGAAGTGATCTACTTCGCGTCTTACGTGGTAGTAGATGCAGGTGCTACTCCTCTGGAAAAGAAACAACTCTTATCGGAAAAAGAGTTTCGTAGCTACCGTGAAAAGTACGGCAATGGTTTTGTAGCGATGATGGGAGCAGAAGCGATCAAACGTCTTCTTGCTTCTATCGATCTGGACAAAGAAGTAGATCAATTAAAAGAAGAATTGGAAACTGCACAAGGTCAACGTCGTAATCGTGCGGTCAAACGTTTGGAAGTTTTAGAAGCGTTTCGTTCCTCTGGAAACAGCCCAGACTGGATGATCATGGATGTACTTCCTGTCATTCCACCAGAAATTCGTCCAATGGTTCAATTAGATGGTGGACGTTTTGCTACTTCTGATTTGAATGATTTATATCGTCGTGTGATTAACCGGAACAACCGACTAAAACGTCTATTGGATCTCGGCGCACCAGATATTATTGTACAGAACGAAAAACGCATGCTTCAAGAAGCAGTAGATGCGCTAATCGATAATGGTCGTCGTGGACGTCCAGTCACCGGTCCTGGAAACAGACCGCTAAAATCCCTTTCTCATATGCTAAAAGGGAAACAAGGACGCTTCCGTCAAAACCTATTGGGTAAACGGGTTGACTACTCTGGTCGTTCGGTTATTGTTGTTGGTCCTAACCTGAAAATGTACCAATGTGGTCTGCCAAAAGAGATGGCATTGGAACTGTTTAAACCTTTTGTGATGAAAGAACTAGTGGCAAAAGGTTTAGCACACAACATTAAGAGTGCGAAACGAAAAGTAGAGCGAATTCATCCAGAAGTTTGGGATGTATTGGAGGAAGTTATTAAAGAGCATCCAGTACTCTTAAACCGTGCTCCTACGCTTCACCGTCTAGGTATCCAAGCGTTTGAACCGATCCTAGTAGAAGGTAGAGCAATTCGTTTGCATCCACTTGTGTGTACAGCATATAATGCTGACTTTGACGGTGACCAAATGGCTGTTCACGTACCGTTGTCAGCAGAAGCACAAGCAGAAGCGCGTTTACTTATGCTAGCTGCACAAAACATCTTGAATCCAAAAGACGGAAAACCTGTTGTTACTCCTTCTCAAGACATGGTCTTAGGTTGTTACTACCTAACCATTCAGAAGACTGGAGAAAAAGGTGAGGGAAGTGTCTTTTACTCTACAGCAGAAGCGATTAGTGCATATCATCATGGCTATGTAACACTACACTCTCGTATTGCAATCCCGGTAAAATCACTTAGTAAAACTACCTTCACTGAAGCACAACAATCAGCTTTACTTGTGACTACACCAGGTAAATTGATTTTCAACGAAATTTTGCCTGAGAACTTCCCTTATATCAATGAACCTGGTAAAAAGAACTTTACAGCTACACCCGAAAAGTACTTCATCTATGAAAAAGGGGTTAACATCCCTGAGTTTATAAAAACATTGGATGAACCTGGTGCATTGACTAAAAAGGATTTAGGTGCAATTATCGCTGAATGTTTCCGCCGTTTCGGTACAATGATGACTTCTGTGATCTTGGACCGTGTGAAAGCACTTGGATATTCTTATTCCACCAAAGCTGGTATCACTATGTCCGTATCAGATGTTATGGTGCCAGAAGCAAAGAAAGATATCTTGGCAGAAGCAGAAGAGCAAGTAAAAACTGTGATGAAGCAATATCGTCGTGGTTTGATTACTGATGATGAGCGCTATGAGCGTGTTATCTCCATTTGGAGTAAAACGAAAGATCGTATCACTGAAGTATTAATGGGCAACATGGGTAAATACAACCCAATCTATATGATGGCATTTTCTGGTGCTCGTGGTAACGTGTCTCAGATTACTCAGCTAGCTGGTATGAGGGGTTTGATGGCAAACCCAGCCGGTAAGATTATTGAGCAGCCTATTCGTACCAACTTCCGTGAGGGTCTAACCGTTTTGGAATACTTTATTTCCACCCACGGTGCGAGGAAAGGTTTGGCGGATACCGCGCTACGTACCGCTGACTCTGGTTATTTAACCAGACGTTTAGTAGACGTAGCCCAAGATGTTATCGTTCGAGAAGATGATTGTGGTACCGATAAAGGATTACTTGTGAAACGCATTCATGATGGAAATGAAATCATCGAGGACTTATATGATCGTATTGTTGGGCGTGTGAGCTTCCAAACCGTTCGTCATCCTCAAACAGATCATATTATCATTAGTCCTAATGAACTGATCGACGAAGAGATCGCTACTGAGATCATGGAAGCTGGTATCGAAACCGTAGTTATTCGTTCTGTACTTTCTTGTCGTACAAAGCATGGAGTATGTAAGAAATGTTATGGTCGTAACTTAGCACTTGGTACGCCAGTAGAGATCGGAGAAGCAGTTGGTATTATCGCTGCTCAATCTATTGGAGAACCAGGAACCCAGTTAACCATGCGTACCTTCCACACTGGTGGGGTTGCAGGGGATGACATCACCCAGGGTCTACCTCGTATTCAGGAGCTCTTTGAGGCGCGTAATCCAAAAGGGCAAGCGATTGTTGCAGAAATTGATGGAAAAGTAATCGAAATTCGCGAAGTAAAAGATCGTCGTGAGGTTGAGATCGAAGGTGAAGTAGAAAGCAAGACACATACCATCCCTTATGGTTCCCGTTTGAAAATAATCGAGGGTGATGAAGTATCTGCTGGAGATGTTCTCACAGAAGGTTCTATTGATCCAAAAGAGCTACTCCGAATTAAAGGTGTACAAGGTGTTCAGGCATATATCCTACAAGAAGTACAAAAAGTATACCGCCTGCAAGGGGTAGAAATTAACGACAAACACGTAGAAGTAATGATCAGACAAATGATGCGTAAAGTCCGTATCACGGATGCTGGTACAACGGATCTTCTACCAGGTTCTGTGACAGATATTCATGACTATGAAGCGTCCAACAGAAAAACATTACTGGCTGGTGGTGAACCAGCAGTAGCTAGACCTGTCTTGCTTGGTATTACCAAAGCATCTCTTGAGACAGAATCATTCTTATCCGCTGCATCTTTCCAAGAAACGACTCGTGTTTTGACAGATGCAGCAATCAAAGGAAAAGTAGACCGACTCCTTGGATTGAAAGAGAATGTTATCATCGGGAAACTAGTCCCAGCAGGTACTGGTATGAACCGTTATCGTACATTAGATGTACAGTTGGCTAATGAAGTAGCAGAAATAGTAGATGAAAAAGAGACAGTTTTGATTGATTAATACTGTCAGGAGCAGGGGTATAAAGCCTCTGCTTTTTTTTATAAACAGAGAATAGAAGATAAGAAGAGTGCCCAATTTGAGGACTAGGATACCAATCTCTTAAGAAGAGATAAATCCAGTAAACGCAAAATATTTTGGGTTTAGATATGTCAATACCGACTTGGCAGCGTATGTGGTGGACTAGAGAATGAATCGTCTCACTAATTGATTCTGATTTGCTATTTGAAAAAAATTACTTGACTTTAAATGTGGATTATGCAGGTTCTTGACAGGCGTATGATATATTTTGTTTAGTTCAAATTTGACTCTTTCAAGTTAAACCAACTAGCAAATCTGAAAACTAGGAGTGTGGATGATGCAAGAAGCTAATGTTGTGGAACATCAGATTCCAAAAGTTAAAGTATTTCCAATTATGTTCTCTTTAATGCTAGCAGTCTTTATAGGTACTTTTAATGAGACGGCTCTTAATGTTGCTCTTAGCGAATTGATGCGAACTTTTCACATCGGTGAAACTTTGGTTCAGTGGCTTACAACTGGATATTTGCTTACGTTAGGGATATTAGTCCCGCTTTCCGGCTTATTAATGAAGTGGTTTACAACAAGACAGCTTTTTCTAACTGCAGTAGCTTTATCAATCATAGGTGCAGTCACTGGGGCAATAGCAGGTAGTTTTGAAATATTAATGATAGCTCGTATATTCCAAGCAGCTGGGACAGCCATACTATTACCGTTACTATTCAATTCCGCTCTAATTCTATTTCCTCCAGAAAAACGAGGATCAGCAATGGGGCTTGTTGCACTAGTGTTCACGGCAGCACCAGCTGTTGGACCAACCATATCTGGTCTATTAATTGTTAAGCTCAGTTGGCATTGGATATTTTGGATATCTTGCTTATTTATGTTGGTTTCTTTGGTTTTTGGTGCTATTTATATACAGAACATATCGAAAATTACAAAACCAAAAATCGAACTGTTTTCCTTATTTATGTCAATCTTTGGATTTGGAGCTCTGGTATTCGGCTTTAGCAACATCGGAGAAAGCGAAAGTGACTGGAATAGTACGAAGGTTTTTATACCTATAGTAATCAGCATTGTAATACTCACATTTTTTGTGTTTCGCCAATTGACGATCGAAAAGCCATTAATGGATCTCAGAGCTTTCCAAAAGTCGATGTTTGTTAATGGGACATTGTTGATACTTGTTTGCATGATGGTTAATTTGTCAGCAATGTTAATTCTTCCAATGTATCTTATTCGCGTTATTGGATTGAATGCTTTATCAGCTGGTTTAGTTCTTCTTCCTGGAGGACTTATTTTTGCTTTCTTTGCTCCTGTTATAGGTCGGTTGTTTGATAAATATGGGCCAAAGTGGCTGGTACTTCCGGGGCTAATTATTGTTGTTGTTAGTCTTTGGTTTTTAACAAGTCTCTCTCCTACATCAACTATTTCTCTAATCGTGTCACTACATTGTAGTCTAATGATAGGAATTGTGATGGTTTGGAATCCCGCTCAAACAAATGGAATGAATGATCTCCCTCCAGAAATGTATCCTGATGGTACAGCTATTATGAACACTCTCTTACAGATTGCTGGTGCTATTGGTACAGCAACAGCGGTAAGTGTCATGAAAATAGGAGAAATAAAATTTCTAGAAAACTCATCATCACCTGATGTTCTTCATCCCTCTCTAGCATTAACCGCAGGGATTCAAGATGCATTCTTTTTCACAATATCCGTTTCTGCCGTTGGCTTGCTGATTGGATTATTTATAAAAAGAGTAAAAGTTGAAAATCAACACCACATGAAATAGAATTGATCTCAAAGGGAACTGTTGTTGTTTAACACATTTTAGCTCCTCTTGTGGATATATAAATTATCGAATGAGCAGTGCACCACATAAATCTAATAATTGTTCGAAAATCTTCTTGACTTTTGTGTGTCATGGTGGTAAGATTTCTCCTGTGCTTGTATGAGTATCACTTTGGAGGGCTTGAAGGATGTCTTATGAAAAAGTGAAGCAAGCAAAGCAACTTGTGATTGGTACCAAACAAACAAGAAAAGCTGTTGATCGACAATTGGCTCATCTTGTTATATTGGCAAAAGATGCTGATTTATTGCTAACTTATCCCATCCAAATAGCTTGTGAGGACAATCATGTATCCTATACATATGTTCCTTCTATGAAAGAGCTTGGAAAGGCTAGTGGGATACAAGTGGGAACAGCTGCTGTTGCCATTTTGAAAGATTAGTGCTGACTTTTAGGCTTTATATTGTATAGACGTCGACTATATACGATATTTAATCTAATGGTTACTCTATTTTTTTCGCAAATTACGATCCACCTGGATCTGTTGTTTTAAATAAAAAATCTTAAATGAGGGGGTGCAAAGATGCCAACAATCAATCAGTTAGTGCGTAAAGGACGTAAGAACAAGATCGTGAAGTCCAAATCTCCTGCATTGCAATTGAATTTCAATAGCTTCCGCAAAGAGAGCACTCCACAAAGCTCACCACAAAAACGAGGGGTTTGTACTCGTGTAGGGACCATGACACCTAAAAAACCTAACTCCGCATTGCGTAAATATGCGCGTGTTCGTTTGAGCAATGGTATTGAGGTAACTGCTTATATTCCTGGAATTGGCCACAACCTACAAGAGCACTCCGTTGTACTTGTTCGTGGTGGACGTGTAAAAGACTTACCAGGGGTACGTTACCATATCGTTCGTGGAGCACTTGACACCGCTGGTGTACAAAACCGTGGACAAGGCCGTTCTAAATATGGAACAAAACGTGCGAAGAAAAAATAATTGTTTGAAATACAAACATCCATAGAGAAAAGGAGGGGAATCCGATGCCACGTAAAGGTCCTGTAGAACGTCGTGATGCATTACCAGATCCAATTTACAACAGCAAACTCGTTACCCGTCTTATCAATCGTCTCATGTACGATGGAGAAAAAGGGAAGGCACAGCGTATCTTGTATGATGCATTTGCTTTGATCAAAGATCGTTCTGGAAACGACCCAATGGAAGTTTTTGAACAAGCTTTGAAAAACGTAATGCCAGTGCTGGAAGTAAAGGCACGTCGTGTTGGTGGTGCAAACTACCAAGTACCAATCGAAGTAAAACCTGAACGTCGTACAAGCCTTGGTCTTCGTTGGTTAGTATCCTATGCACGTCTTCGAAACGAGAAGACCATGCAAGAACGCCTTGCTAACGAGATTTTAGATGCTGCAAATAACGGTGGTTCAGCTGTGAAGAAGAAAGAAGATACACACCGGATGGCAGAAGCGAACCGTGCGTTTGCACACTACCGCTGGTAATTTTACTTCCAAGCTAAGCCCTTGGACAGATCAACTACTTAGGTTATGTGAAGGGAGAAGTTTTTCATGGCACGTGAATTCTCCTTGAAAAATACACGAAATATCGGCATCATGGCTCACATCGATGCGGGAAAGACAACGACAACCGAACGTGTATTGTTTTATACTGGTCGTGTTCACAAGATTGGTGAGGTACATGAAGGTGCCGCTACCATGGACTGGATGAAACAAGAACAAGAACGTGGGATTACGATTACTTCTGCTGCGACGACAGCTCAGTGGAAAGGTCATCGAATCAACATAATTGACACTCCGGGACACGTTGATTTCACCGTAGAGGTAGAGCGTTCTCTTCGTGTATTAGATGGAGCAGTTGGGGTTTTTGACGCAAAAGGCGGAGTAGAACCTCAATCAGAAACAGTTTGGCGTCAAGCAGACCGCTATAATGTACCGCGGATTGCTTATATCAACAAGATGGATATCATTGGTGCAGACTTCCTTGGTTCTGTAGAGGAAATGAAGGATCGTTTGAAAGCTAATGCTGTTCCAATCCAATTACCTATCGGAGCAGAAGATACTTTCCAAGGTATGATCGATTTGATCACCATGAAAGCTATCATCTACACCGATGATCTAGGAACAACTTCAGAAGCAAGGGAAATCCCTGATGAGTACAAAGAACAAGCAGAAGAGTATCGTACCAACTTACTCGATGCTGTTGCTGAACTCGATGATGACTTGATGGAGAAATACCTAGAAGGAGAAGAGTTGACAGAGGAAGAGATCCATGCTGCACTTCGCAAAGGAACTGTTGAAGTGAAGATTACTCCTGTGCTCTGTGGTTCTTCTTACAAAAACAAAGGGGTACAACCATTACTTGATGCAGTTGTTGCTTACCTACCATCCCCACTTGATGTTCCTGCTATTCAAGGGGAGCTTCCAGATGGTACAGAGGCAGTGCGTCACTCCAGTGACGAAGAGCCTTTTTCTGCACTTGCATTCAAAATCGCTACAGACCCATTTGTTGGGAAATTGACTTTCTTCCGTGTATACTCTGGTTCTCTTGATTCTGGTTCTTATGTGCAAAACACAACCAAAGGAAAACGGGAACGTATTGGGCGTATCTTACAGATGCATGCTAACACTCGTGAAGAAATTGGAACTGTGTATGCTGGGGATATTGCAGCAGCGGTTGGTCTAAAAGTTACTACTACTGGTGACACTCTATCAGATGAAAAGAACGAAATCATTCTTGAGTCCATGACATTCCCAGAACCAGTTATCGAGGTTGCTATTGAACCAAAAACAAAAGCAGACCAAGATAAAATGGGTGTAGCACTTGCGAAATTGGCTGAAGAAGATCCTACTTTCCGTACTCATACAGACGAAGACACTGGTCAAACGATTATTGCTGGTATGGGTGAGCTTCACCTAGAAATCATCGTAGACCGTTTGAAGGAAGAGTTCAAAGTAGAAGCAAATGTGGGTGCACCACAAGTTGCATTCAAAGAAACCTTCCGTTCATCTGCTAAAGTTGAAGGTAAGTTTATTCGTCAATCAGGTGGTAAAGGTCAATTTGGTCACGTTTGGATTGAATATGAGCCATTACCAGAAGGTACTGGTTTTGAATTCGTCAATAAAATCGTCGGCGGGGTTGTTCCAAAAGAATACATCCCAGCTGTACAAAAAGGTATCGAAGAATCCATGCTCAATGGTGTTCTCGCTGGTTACCAATTGGTAGACGTGCGTGCTACTCTTGTAGATGGTTCTTATCACGATGTTGACTCTTCTGAGATGGCATTTAAGATCGCTGGTTCCATGTCTTTGAAAGCTGCAAAGAGCAAATGTAACCCAGTTATTCTTGAGCCAATCATGAGAGTAGAAGTAACCGTACCAGAAGAATACATGGGTGATGTGATGGGTGATGCTAGCTCCCGTCGTGGCCGTGTAGAAGGTATGGAAGCTCGCGGTGGGGCACAAGTTGTTCGTGCAATGGTTCCCCTCGCAGAAATGTTTGGGTATGCAACTAACCTACGTTCTCGTACCCAAGGTCGTGGAGTTTTCTCCATGCAGTTTGACCATTTTGAAGAAGTTCCAAAAAGTGTTGCTGAAGAGATCATCAAAAAAGCTACAAATGGCTAAATTTAAAAGAACCTAGTTGAAATATCTACTAGATTCCTATACATGATTAAATCAAAAAAAATTACTCTTCTTATTTTGAAGGAGGATTCCTAAAATGGCAAAAGCCAAGTTTGAACGTACAAAACCACACGTTAACGTTGGTACAATTGGTCACGTTGACCATGGTAAAACAACACTTACTGCTGCAATCACAACAGTTCTTGCACAAAAAGGTGGCGCTACCGCTACTGCTTACGACCAAATCGACAAAGCTCCAGAAGAAAAAGAGCGTGGTATCACTATCTCTACTGCACACGTAGAGTATGAAACAGACAACCGTCACTATGCACACGTTGACTGCCCAGGACACGCTGACTATGTAAAAAACATGATCACCGGTGCTGCGCAAATGGACGGAGCTATCTTGGTAGTATCTGCTGCTGACGGTCCTATGCCTCAAACTCGTGAACACATCTTGCTTTCTCGCCAAGTAGGTGTATCTCACATCGTTGTTTTCTTGAACAAAGTAGATATGGTTGATGATGAAGAACTATTGGAATTGGTAGAAATGGAAGTTCGTGAACTTCTTGACGAATACGAATTCCCTGGCGATGACATTCCAGTAATCGCTGGTTCTGCTTTGAAAGCTCTTGAAAATCCAGCTGGTGGAGAATGGGCTGACAAAATTGTTGAACTGATGGCTGCTGTAGACGCTTATGTCCCAGAACCAGTTCGTGACACTGACAAACCTTTCTTGATGCCAGTTGAGGATGTATTCACCATCACTGGTCGTGGTACAGTTGCTACCGGTCGTGTAGAAAGCGGTGCTGTAAAAGTTGGGGAAGAAGTAGAAATCATTGGTATTACCGATACTCGTAAAACCGTTGTAACTGGTGTAGAAATGTTCCGTCGTCTCCTTGATTCCGCTCAAGCTGGTGACAACATCGGTGCTCTGCTTCGTGGTGTTGAACGTAAAGACATCCAACGTGGTCAAGTACTTGCTAAACCAGGTAGTGTGAAACCACACACCAAATTTAAAGCTCAAGTTTACGTTCTATCCAAAGAAGAAGGTGGACGTCATACTCCTTTCTTCTCTAGCTACCGTCCACAGTTCTACTTCCGTACAACGGACGTAACTGGTGTTATCCAACTTCCAGAAGGTACTGAAATGTGTATGCCTGGAGATAACGTAGAGATGGAAGTAGAATTGATTGCTCCTATCGCTATCGAAGACGGAACCCGTTTCACCATCCGTGAAGGTGGACGTACCGTTGGTGCTGGTGCAGTTACCGTAATCAGCGAGTAGTATATGGAATAGAAAAAGCTGTTCTCCTATTAGGGTGGGAGGACAGCTTTTTTCGTTGTATATGAGATCTGGACACCTTTTTCGCTGTCCAGCATCGCTAGGTGAAGTAAATTACGTCACCTTAATGATTGCAGGCTCCTCACTACTCGGATAAATGCCATAGATCAACTTATCTGTTCGCTGAGCTGGATGGAAACCAGTCTTTTTCACTGAAAGTGTGACCCTTCCACCTGTTACAGTGATGGTATTTTCTTTCTTGGAACAAGGCGAGTAGTCGACGGCATAAGCCTTTTTGGCAGGGAATGTTTCTCCTCTGTATGTGACGGTACAGTCTTCTGCCGAAAAAATAGCCGTTCCCTTGGTATAAGGAAACTTTGCTTCGATAAAGTGCTTCAGCATGTTGCTCCTAAATAGTGAGTAGAGGAACATTTACATAGTAGCATTACTATTTGATTCGTCAATTTTGTAACGGTGTTTTTCGAAAGTTTCATCACTAACTGTTGGGTTAAAATCTGTCCAATTGCAATTGAAGATGGAACTCGTTTCACCATCCGTGAAGGAGACATATTGTTGGTGATGATGCAGTGGCTGTATAGTGATTAGTTTCCAATTAGAAAATTGTTCTCCTTCTTGGGGAAACTGCTTTTTCTCTTTAAAAATGGCAGTGCCAGATAGCATTCGCTATCTGCACATAACGATAGGAATTACTTACTAAAGATAGTGATTGGAGAGCGTGGATCACTGGAAGAGAAAGTAGTAAAATGTGTGTTCCATAGAAAAGTTTGCGCAGAGAAGATCGTAGTGTGTTTTTTGTCTTTACTTATCGTATACTCGCCATTCTGTAGAATAGCTACATTGCAGTCAATCTCTTTATTAGGTTCATTGTTGAAAACAACGGTCATCTTACCTTCCATATGAAAACTACCACTTATAATACTACCCATTTTTGTCTCCTGATCAATGGAGGCTTTGTTACCTCATATGTAGTTTCATAAATTGAGTGTAATCAATCCACATTTTTTATAGTAATTTGCACGAAATGAGATGAATTGTAATCAATCTAATACCTTTAATTGCTATTGAAAAAAGCTGTATCATTCTTATAAAAAACAGAGGGAATAAATCTATTATTCACATTCCTATTTCAAATTACTTTTTAAATGACATCAATTGACATTCAAATAGATGACTCGCTGACAGCATATTCACTTTTTAATTGATAGTAGGGGACCATCAGTATGGGATCGATTGATAAAATCTTTGGAAATTTGAAAAAGAGGCATGGATTGAAATTCCATGCCCCATCTATATTTTATTCTTTCACAACCTGTACATAAGCAGGCTGTTCATCTGAAGGATAAAGTTTAAAGTCTGACTTTACACAGTGAACATAAAGCCGACCAGTGGTGGCTTTGAAAACATTATCTGCTTGTTCTTCAAATACTCCACCATTATCAAGGATAACATACAATGCGGGTGTTTCTTGGTCTTTATATGTGACAACACATTCGTTCAATCTTTTTTCGGACGGCATAGAAACTCCTTTTTGATACTTTATTTTGCTAAAGTTAGAATATACTTTCTTCACGATTTCGTCAAATAAATCAGACATCAAGGAACAAGAAATATTTTGAGCTATTACTAGGAATTTGAAGTTTTATGGAGATAACCACTACTTGTACGATATAGTTATGAAGAATAGAGAAAATACTATATTACTTTCAATATATTTTCTAATCAAGACATACTTATCTATATTTTCAAGACAATGATGAAAGGAATAACATGAATAAAAATTTGCTTATTGGGATCACTATCTCTGTCATTAACTTATTATTTTACGCAACCTTCCTAGATCTACTTTTTTATTCTGGTATTTTTCCAATGTTGTTTGGTTTTAATCTTTTTGAGTTTTTTGGGGAATCATGTACAAGCATAGGAGTAGGGGCGATTATAATAGCTATTTCTTTGGAAGTCGTCAGTTATCGCATTATACGTAGAGGTGGTCACAGATCAAAAGAGAATAAAAAGTGAAAGAGAGTGGAGGACCTAGATTTAGGACCTAGATTCTGATAAATGAAACGGACCCTCCACTGCAAAGAGTGTCTTAAGACAATCAGTTAAAAAAACTTACTTTGTTATGATTAACTGATAATATTGAAATATTTTTTTCTAACGAAGGAAAGAGCATCATTGAAATCTCGATTTTTTTCCAATGATATATTTCTTTATTATATGGTTTTTGTATTCCAAAGCATTCTTTTTTAAATCATCATCGCTGATTTTTCCTACTCCATGCAACGCAAATATAGGAAGGTAAATACCTTTGATTTTGTTCACTGTTGTCTCAAATGGAAATGAAAGTTCTTCTATGGTATGGCCGTTTAAGCCCTCATGTGAATAGTGTTCTTCTGGTGAAAAAGTAGAAACAGCTAAACCAAATTCCTTGTCCTTTAGTGCATTGCCGTCTGGTCCGAATGCCCAATCTTTTAATAAAACGACATCGAACCATTTCTTTAATAGAGGTGGTGAACTATACCAATACATAGGAAATTGAAAAATAATACGATCATGGTTTTCTAACAACTTCTGTTCTTCTTTTACATTTATTATCTCATTTGGATATTTTTTATAAAGTTCATGGATAGTGATGGTGGTGTCTGTCTCTAGCTCGGTTTTCCACATCTTATTAATCCTTGAATTCTCAATATTAGGATGAACAATAATAACTAATATATTCATGACCGATTCTCTCCTAGTGCTGTTAGTAAGTCTACAATTTCATTTACTGTTAATATGATCTAGCCAAGAACGTGCTATTCTTTTTGAAAACGTGTTAGGACGAAAATCATAGCAGTTCCAGCCATAATAGAAAGGATAGCTGTGAAGATAGTTGCTCCGATTGCTAAACTTGTTATATCGATAAGGTAACCAGTGCCTACTGGTAAGAGAGCTGCTGAAATGTATCCGCCAAGATTGAGTACGGCGTTTGCTTCTGCTCTACGATGATCTGGAACATGTACACCGATAAGTGTTAATCCACCAAGTTGTCCAAGGCCTTGACCAATTCCAGCAAGTATAGCCGCAATTACGAACAATAGTACAATCGAGAAATGGACGGCCAATGCAATACTAACCATAGAAAGGATTGTTGCTGTTGCACCGATCAAGAAATTTGTTCGAACAGATTGCTTTTTTAGCATGAACTGTATTCCAGTTGCTGCTAAGAACATCACGCAGGCTGTAATACCCGAAATAAGAGGACTTTTTATATTTAGAAGCTTCGATAAAAGCGAAGGACCAAGAGATAAAACAAAGGATGTCGCTGTAATACCGGGCGCGAACACAGCAATCCCGAAAGCTAAATGCAAGCGATTTGCTGATGGGACACTAGGAACCTTTAGACGCCATTCACTCTGTTGACTGGACTCCATTCCTCTTTTAGGAAGTATACCTACTATAAGAAATGCACTAATTAATAACACCAGTTCAATAGTGAAAATCGGAATTACAGGCTGAGCAATTATTTCTGCCAATATTCCAGCCAGCAGTGGTCCAAGACCAGCCCCCAGTACCATTGCGACCGATGCAGCAAGTGAGGCAGTTGTCTTTTGTTCTGATCCACCCACATCCATTACTGCTGCCATACCTGCAGAAACGATTACTCCAATAGAAATACCAGACAGAAAGCGGGCTCCTACAAGTGCAATGACTGAGGAAGCTGTAGCAAATAGTAAACAAGCAAGGATAGCTGTTGCTAGACCAGGATACAGTACCGACTTTCGTCCGAACCGATCAGAGAGCTGTCCGGCAAAAAGAAGCGCCATTAGAAGCCCCACAATGTATGCTGCAAAAACGAGGGTTAGAGTACCGTTTGAAAAACCCATTTCCTGTTGCCAGAACACATAGAGTGGAGTCGGTAAGTTTGCGAGTATAAAGACTGCCGTTACCATCCAAGAAGCTATCCATATACGCCGAGATTGTTGATTGTGTCTCGATTTATCAGTTTCCTGTGTTTCAGATGCCCTAGGTTGACGATGCAAAGTTGAAGTTTCTTTGTAATGTGCTTGATTCATTTCTGAAACCTCCTTGGTATTTAGTATTAGGTAAAAAAGGAATACAATTCATTGGCTACTTTGCATATGGATGTTGGATATAATCTTATGATATAGTTGTATATAACTGAAATAGTTATTTTTTATAAAGGAGATAACTAATTGGTTATGAAAATGAATAACTTAGAGACATTTTTAAAGGTCGCAGAAAAAATGAACATTACTGAGGCTGCCAGAGAGTTATATATATCTCAACCAGCAGTAAGCAAAGTAGTAAAAAATTTAGAAGAATCATTGGGTGTTAAATTGTTTCTTCGGGATAAACAAAATGGTTTACTACTTACTGAAGTAGGAAAAGAAATTCTTATTTTAGCGAGAAAAATGAAGTTGATTGAAAATAAAATGTATCAAGTTGCTTATCAAGAAAACCAATTATTAAGAGGGAAAGTTAAGGTGGGGTCTTTTCCAGCTGTATCTACAAAGATATTGCCTCAGGTCATTTCCTTATTTAGATCCAAATTCCCAGATGTAAAGATTGAATTAGTAGAAGGAACATCAAACCAGATAAAAAAATGGGTAGGGGAACGATCTATTGATTTCGGAATTGTCTCCTCACCTTTTGATTCATTTGAATATAAAGTTTTGTATCATGATTATATGGTTGCTGTTATTCCTGATCATCACAATTTAAGTGACGTGCAGAAGATTAATTTAGAAAACTATCAGGGGGATATTATCTTCTGTAAGGGAGGACATGAGCTCGCCTTAACCAAAAAACTCCAAAAAAACGACATCACATATAAAGAGAATTTAACAGTTCAAAATGCTGAAACTCTAATCAATATGGTCAAACGTAATTTAGGTATTGGCATTATTTCAAGCTTCACCTTGTCTTCTGTACGGCATCATTTAATCATAAAAGATATTATTCCTAGAGTTACTCGTGAGATAGGTGTCATAACTCATTCTTTTGAAGAAGTGACACCTGCTAGCAAAAACTTTATTAACTTTATAATGGATACTGATTTTAATGACCAAGCATTATTCGAAACGCAATAATACTCCATTAAGTTGAAGATATCATTAGATTTTTAGATTCAAATTCATCCAATAGTAGGCAATCATATTTTTTCTCTTGCATCCTATTTCCTTTTTCTATATAATAGCCAATGTTGTACTGTGAACAGCGATGATGCGGAAGGTTGCCGACACACCCGGCCCCTTTGCCATGGTTGGGCGGAAAATTTTCGCGGAGAAGTTCATTTATCAAAATGAGCGAAGGAGGGTTAAAGATGGCAAAACAAAAGATTCGCATTCGACTGAAGGCGTATGACCACCGTGTTTTGGATCAATCGGCAGTGAAGATTGTCGACACTGCAAAACGTACGGGAGCAAGTGTATCGGGTCCGATTCCACTTCCAACGGAAAAAGCAGTTTACACCATTTTGCGGGCGGTTCATAAATATAAAGATTCACGTGAGCAGTTTGAAATGCGCACGCATAAGCGTTTGATTGATATTGTGAATCCAACTCAACAAACTGTTGATGCGCTAATGAGACTCGACCTGCCATCCGGCGTCGACATTGAAATCAAACTATAATTCAACAATTGAAAATGGCAGGAGGTGTAACAATGAAAGGAATTCTTGGGAAAAAAGTTGGGATGACCCAATTGTTTCGTGAAGATGGTACAGCTGTTACCGTAACAGTAGTAGAAGCTGGCCCATGTGTTGTTCTGCAAAAGAAAGATGAAACAACCGACGGATACGAAGCGATCCAACTAGGGTTTAAAGAGAAAAAGGAACACCGTTCCAATAAACCAGAGCTTGGACATGCGAAAAAAGCAAATGCGAAAGCACAGAGCTTTATCAAAGAAATCCGTGGAATGAACCCAGAAGAGTACGAATTAGGTGCTGTAGTCAAAGCTGATCTTTTCAATGAAGGAGAGCTTGTTGACGTAACAGGTACTTCGAAAGGTAAAGGTTTTGCAGGGGCGATCAAACGTCACAATCAAAGCCGAGGACCAATGAGTCACGGTTCTCACTACCACCGTGGACCTGGTTCTTTAGGTGCTATTGCTCCAAACCGTGTTTTCAAAGGACAAACCTTACCAGGTCGTATGGGCGGTGAACGTATCACTACACAAAACCTACAAGTAGTTCGTGTGGATTCTGAAAAGAATTTACTTCTTATCAAAGGAAACGTACCTGGACCTCGGAACAGCTATTTAGTAATTCGTTCCGCGGCAAAAGGCGTTTAATTAACATCAGAAAGGAGGATCAATCATGCCAAAGGTAACAGTTGTTGATGTATCGGGTTCCCAGGTTGGCGAGTTGGAGTTAGCTGACGCAGTATTCGGGATTACCCCTAACAAAGCTGTACTTCATGATGCAGTAGTGATGCAACAAGCATCCCTGCGTAGCGGAACTCACGATGTAAAGAATCGTTCCGAAGTGCGTGGTGGTGGTAAGAAACCATGGAAGCAAAAAGGAACAGGACGTGCTCGTGCAGGTAGCACACGCTCCCCGATATGGGTTGGTGGTGGAACAGTTTTCGGTCCTACACCTCGTAGCTATGCTTACAAGCTTCCTAAAAAAGTTCGCCGTCTCGCAATCAAATCTGCTCTTTCTACCAAAGTAGAAGAAAAAGATGTAGTTGTTTTGGATGCTCTGAATCTTTCTGCTGCAAAAACAAAAGAAATGGTTCAAGTACTAAAAAACTTGGGTGCCGAGAAGAAAGCACTTGTTGTAACTAATAAATTAGAAGACGATGCTGTGCGTGCTGCTCGTAATATCCCAGGTGTGAAATTGATTGCTGCTGAAGGAGTAAACGTACTTGATGTGCTTGCACATGACAAGTTGATCATTACTACAGATGCAGTAAGTCGTGTAGAGGAGGTGTTTGGCCAGTGAAGGACCCACGTGACATTATCCGTCGTCCCATTGTAACAGAAGCATCTACAGCTTTGATGGAAGAAGGAAAATACGTATTTGAAGTAGATATTCGTGCGAACAAATATCAAATCCGTCAAGCGTTAGAGACCATTTTTGATGTGAAAGTGGACCGTGTAAACACGATGCGTGTGCCAGGTAAAATCAAGCGCCAAGGTCGTTACTCCGGTCGGACACCAGAATGGAAAAAAGCTATTGTGAA
Source organism: Shimazuella alba (assembly GCF_009831235.1). Lineage (GTDB taxonomy): Bacteria > Bacillota > Bacilli > Thermoactinomycetales > Thermoactinomycetaceae > Shimazuella > Shimazuella alba. Next base: position 125,525 of record NZ_WUUL01000008.1, read on the forward strand.
ACTTGCTGAAGGTAGCAAGCAAATCGAAATCTTTGAGAACTAAAAATAAGTAAAGAAAAGGAGGGAAAAGCAAATGGGTATTAAAAAGTATAAACCAACTACACCTTCACGTCGTCATATGACTGGTTCTACTTTTGAAGAGATTACTACTTCTACACCAGAAAAGTCTCTTACTACTTCCTTAGTAAGAAAAGCTGGTCGTAATAACCAAGGTCGTCTTACCATGCGTCACCAAGGTGGCGGTCATAAACGGAAATATCGTATTATCGATTTCAAACGTAACAAAGACGGTATCCCAGGTAAAGTAGCTACGATCGAATACGATCCAAACCGCTCTGCGAACATTGCACTCATTCATTATGCTGATGGTGAAAAACGCTATGTTTTAGCGCCAAAAGGTTTAAAAGTTGGTATGGAAATCGTGTCTGGACCAGAATCTGATATTAAAGTAGGTAATGCTTTGCCACTTCGTAATATCCCAGTTGGTACAGAGATTCACAACATCGAGTTGAAGCCAGGTCGCGGTGGACAATTGGTACGTGCTGCTGGTACTTCTGCTCAGTTATTGGGTAAAGGTGCTCACAAAGGTGAAGAAGGTAAGTATGTTATCATTCGTCTAGCTTCTGGTGAAACACGTATGATCCTTGCAGATTGTCGTGCAACAATCGGTCAAGTTGGTAACCTAGATCATGAATTGATCACAGTTGGTAAAGCAGGTCGTTCACGCTGGAAAGGTATTCGTCCAACCGTTCGTGGTTCTGTTATGAACCCTAATGACCATCCACATGGTGGTGGTGAAGGTCGTGCTCCTATTGGACGTAAGTCTCCTGTTACTCCTTGGGGTAAACCAACTCTTGGCTACAAAACTCGTAAGAAAAACAAGGCTTCGGACAAATTTATCGTTCGTCGTCGTAAGAAATAATCACCTCTTCCTATCCCGCGGAAGGGATCTTTCGTGGGAACGATATGTTGGATGATTACGGTATGAGAGGAGGCGTATCGCATGGGTCGTAGCCTGAAAAAAGGGCCTTTTGCAGATGCTCATCTACTGAAAAAAGTAGAGGTTTTAAACGAGAAAAGCGAAAAAAAGATCATTAAAACTTGGTCTCGTCGTTCTACCATCTTCCCTGATTTTGTTGGTCACACTTTTGCTGTTCATGATGGACGTAAACATGTACCTGTATATGTAAGTGAAGATATGGTTGGACATAAACTTGGTGAATTTGTTCCTACCCGTACGTATAAAGGACATGCTGGGGACGATAAAAAAACTCGTAAGCGCTAGTTATTCTTTTTGAAAGAAAGGAGGGTAAAAATGAACGTCGTACGCCAACGCAAGATTAAAAAGCTGATCAAAGCACATGACATCGCAAGCGTTGCTGAGTTGACTGAGCATCTTCAAGATGCGGGTGTAAAAGCAACAGAAGAAGCGGTAGAAAAAGATGTCAAAGAACTAGGTCTGATCATCGCTTCTACAAAAGGTGGTACAACAAAATTCGTTTTCCCACCATTTGCAGTTGCTAAAAGTGTAAGAATTGCTCCTCGTAAAGTTCGTTTGGTAGTGGATTTGATCCGTGGAAAGTCTATCGACGAAGCTGCAGCAATTCTTAAATTCACACCTCGGGCGGCTTCTCCAGTTATCGAGAAGGTATTGAGTTCTGCTGTAGCAAATGCAGAGCATAACTTCAACCTAAACCAAGGTAACTTGGTTGTAAAAGAAGCATATGTGGATGAAGGACCAACATTGAAACGATTTATTCCACGTGCACAAGGACGTGCAAGTCGTATCAACAAGCGGACAAGTCACATCACTGTGGTTGTATCCGAAAAATAATATCAATAAGGAGGGAAGAACTTTGGGTCAAAAAGTTAGCCCAGTAGGACTAAGAGTCGGTATTATTCGTGACTGGGAATCCAAATGGTATGGTGGTAAAGACTACGCTACACTACTTCATGAAGATATTCGTGTTCGCGAATACATTAAAACGAAGTTGAAGGACTCTTCAGTCTCCAAAGTAGAGATCGAGCGTGCAGCAAATCGCCTGAACGTTTCTATCTATACTGCGAAACCTGGTATGGTTATTGGGAAAGGTGGTACTGAAGTTGAAAAACTTCGCAACCAACTTACCAAAATGACTGGTAAAAAAGTTCACATCAACATCAACGAAATCAAAAACCCTGAGTTGGATGCTTATCTTGTAGCTGAAAACATCGCAAGCCAATTAGAACGTCGTGTTTCTTTCCGTCGTGCTATGAAGCAAGCTATCGGACGTACCCTTCGTTCTGGTGCTAAAGGGGTTCGTACTCTCGTAAGTGGTCGTCTTGGTGGAGCTGATATTGCTCGTAGTGAGGGATACAGCGAAGGTACAGTACCACTTCATACTTTGCGTGCTGATATTGACTATGGATTTGCAGAAGCACATACCACATTTGGCCGTATTGGTGTAAAAGTATGGATTTACCGTGGTGAAGTACTGCCAACCAAAGGGAAAAAAGGAGCAGTTGAAGGAGGCGAGTAACGCATGCTAATGCCCAAAAAGGTGAAGTTTCGTCGTCCTCACCGTGGCAAAATGCGCGGGAAGGCAAAAGGCGGAACAGAAGTAGCTTTTGGCGAATATGGCCTACAAGCACTTGAACCAACTTGGATTACCAACCGTCAAATTGAAGCAGCGCGTATTGCGATGACTCGTTATATCAAACGTGGTGGGAAAGTATGGATTAAAATTTTCCCAGATAAGCCAGTTACTCAAAAGCCTCTTGAGGTTCGGATGGGTAGCGGTAAAGGTTCCCCAGAAAAATGGGTAGCTGTTGTAAAACCAGGTAAAATCATGTTTGAACTAGCGGGTGTGTCAGAGGAAGTTGCACGTGAAGCCATGCGTTTAGCAGCTCACAAACTTCCAATCAAAACTAAATTTGTAAAACGTGAAGCAGGTGGTAACGAATGAAGGCAGCAGAGCTAATCGAGTTGACCACCACCGAAATCGAACAAAGACTGACGCAGTACAAAGAAGAATTGTTTAACCTACGTTTTCAATCTGCAACTGGGCAACTAGAAAACCCAAACCGTTTGGGACAAGTCCGTAAAGACATTGCTCGTTGCAAAACTGTCCTTCGCCAGCGTGAACTGGATAGCGAAAGGAGGAATCAGGGTTGAGCGAACAACGTACAACACGTCGGAAAGTACGTGTCGGTAAAGTGGTCAGCGACAAAATGGATAAAACAATTGTAGTTACAGTAGAAACTTACAAAAAGGATCGACTGTACGGAAAACGCGTGAAACATACTAAAAAGTTTAAAGCCCATGATGAGAACAACCAAGCAAAAACAGGTGACATCGTAAAAATCATGGAGACTCGCCCATTATCGAAAGATAAAAATTGGCGTCTCGTTGAGATTGTAGAAGAGGCTGTCATCATCTAGGGAGTTCTCTTAAGGAAGGAGGAAATACCGATGATTCAACCACAGACACGTCTTCGAGTTGCGGATAACTCCGGTGCGAAAGAAATCATGTGCATTCGTGTGTTAGGTGGATCGAAGAAGTCTACTGCTGGTATCGGTGATATCATCGTTGCTTCGGTGAAACAAGCTACACCCGGAGGCGTTGTTAAGAAAGGCGAGGTTGTCAGATGCGTAGTAGTTCGTACTACTCGTGCAAACCGCCGACCTGATGGCTCCTATATCCGTTTCGATGAAAATGCAGCAGTCGTGATTAAGGATGACAAAAGCCCACGTGGTACCCGTATTTTTGGACCAGTTGCCCGTGAGTTACGTGATCGCGACTTTATGAAGATTATCTCCTTGGCACCAGAAGTGCTCTAAGGACAGATCGTGAGAGATAAGGAGGTGCGCATGAGTGAAAAGCGAAAAACGCCCCAATAAACTTCACATCAAAACTGGTGATACGGTTATCGTGATGCGTGGGAAAGAAGCTCCATACTTCCAAGATGGGAAAAAGGTGTACACAAAAGGTCGTGTCATCAAAATGCTCCCAAAAGAAGGAAGAGCACTTGTGGAGGGAGTAAACATGGTAAAAAAACACTCCCGACCAACACAAACTAACCCTCAAGGTGGTATTGTCGAGAAAGAAGCACCAATCGATGTATCCAACTTGATGATTGAAGATCCAAAAACAAAACAACCAACCCGTATTGGCTATAAGTTTATCGAGGCTAAAAACGGTGAGCAAAAGAAAGTACGGTTTGCGAAAAAGTCAGGCGAAATCCTGGATAAATAGTTTTGAGGAAGGGAGGTACATTCCTTGACTGCTCGATTAAAAGAGACGTATACAAACGAAATTATTCCTGCATTGTTGAGCAAATTTGAATACAAATCAGTTATGCAAGTTCCAAAAGTGGAGAAGATCGTTATCAACATGGGTGTTGGTGAAGCAGTTCAAAACTCCAAAGTATTGGACAACGCTGTAGAAGATTTGACCGCTATTTCTGGTCAAAAACCAGTTATTACGCGTGCCAAAAAGTCTATCGCTGGTTTTAAGCTTCGTGAAGGTATGCCAATTGGTGTAAAAGTTACCTTGCGTGGAGAGCGTATGTATGATTTCTTAGATAAATTAATTAATATCTCACTACCTCGTGTACGTGACTTCAGAGGGATTTCCCCTAAATCATTTGATGGACGTGGAAATTATACACTTGGAGTAAAAGAACAATTGATTTTCCCAGAAATCTCATATGACAAGATCGATAAAGTTCGTGGGATGGATGTAGTTATCGTAACTACTGCTAATACGGACGAAGAAGCACATGCATTACTCACCGAAATGGGAATGCCATTTCGTAAATAAGAGGTAAAGGAGGGAATCCGTTGGCCAGAAAATCGATGATCGTCAAATCACAACGAAAGCCGAAGTTTCAGGTGCAAGGATACACTCGTTGCGAACGTTGTGGACGTCCTCACTCTGTCTTACGTAAATTTCGACTATGTCGTATCTGTTTCCGTGAATTGGCCTACCAAGGGCAGATTCCCGGCGTAAAAAAAGCAAGCTGGTAATGCTTCTGAAAGGAGGGCTCACACATGGTGATGACAGATCCCATTGCGGATATGCTGACTAGAATTCGTAACGCAAACATGGTTCGCCATGAAAGTGTTGAACTACCTGCTTCTCGTGTGAAACGTGAGATCGCAGAAATTCTAAAACAAGAAGGATTTATTCGTGATGCTGAATACATCGAGGATAGTAAACAAGGTATCCTTCGTATTTTCTTAAAGTACGGTGCAAACAACGAAAAGGTAATCACTGGTTTAAAGAGAATCAGTAAACCTGGACTTCGTGTATATGCCAAATCTACTGAAGTACCTCGTGTACTACGTGGACTTGGAATTGCGATCCTATCAACCAATAAAGGAATCGTAACGGACAAAGTAGCACGTCAACAACGCGTTGGTGGAGAAGTGCTAGCATACATCTGGTAATGATGGAGGTGAACCAAACATGTCTCGTATCGGGAAAAAACCGATTACCGTACCTGCTGGTGTGGAAGTGAACTTAGAAGGCAATCAGTTGACGGTAAAAGGACCCAAAGGTACATTGGTCCGCAATCTGCACGCTGATATGAAGATCAATATCTCGGATAATGAGTTGTTGGTTGAGCGTCCTAGCGATCATCGTACACATCGGGCACTGCACGGAACAACTCGTAGCATCATCTCCAACATGGTGGAAGGTGTTTCTACAGGTTTCGCTAAAACACTTGACCTAGTCGGTGTTGGTTACCGTGCATCCAAAAAAGGAACTAAAGTTGTATTGAACGTTGGATATTCTCACCCAGTTGAGATCACTCCAACAGAAGGTATCGAACTTGACGTTCCTACTCAAACACAAGTAATTGTCAAAGGGATCGACAAAGAAAAAGTTGGTGCCATGGCAGCTAATATTCGTTCTGTTCGTGAACCTGAACCATATAAAGGCAAAGGTATTAAATACTCTACTGAACGGATTCGTCGTAAAGAAGGTAAAACTGGTAAATAGAACTTATAACTAGAAGGGAGTGAACCAGACCGTGATTCAAAAAGCAGATCGCAATCAAAAGCGGAAAAAGCGTCACCTTCGGGTTCGGAAAAAACTTTTTGGCACGGCTCTTCGTCCTCGCCTCAATGTATTCCGTTCATCTAAGAACATATATGCACAACTTATTGATGACGAAGCAGGCGTAACCCTTGTTTCCGCTTCTACGGTGGAGAAAGAGTACCAAGGCGCTGGTGGAGGAACCGTTGATGCAGCAAAAAGTGTCGGCGAGTTAATAGCCAAACGTGCTATCGAAAAAGGATACAACAAAGTTGTCTTTGATCGTGGAGGATACCTCTATCATGGTCGTGTACAAGCCTTAGCGGATGGGGCAAGGGAAGGAGGTCTTGACTTCTAATGAAGCAGAACAAAGGAAATAAAAGAGATGGCGCTCAGTCCGAGTTTACAGAAAAACTGGTAAACATCAACCGCGTAGCAAAAGTTGTTAAAGGTGGACGTCGTTTTAGCTTCAGTGCACTTGTTGTTGTTGGTGATGGAAAAGGTCGCGTAGGGGCAGGTATCGGAAAAGCGGCTGAAGTACCAGAAGCAATCAAAAAAGGCGTAGAAGCTGCGAAGAAAAACCTAATTACTGTTCCACTAACCGGAAATACAATTCCTCATGATATTGTTGGTCGTTTTGGAGCAGGAAAAGTTCTTTTAAAACCGGCTAGCCAAGGTACTGGTGTTATCGCTGGTGGTCCTGTGCGTGATGTACTAACTGTTGCTGGTGTTGGTGACATTTTGACAAAGTCAACAGGTTCGAACAACCCAATCAACATGGTTCGTGCAACGCTCGCTGGTCTATCTAGCTTGAAACAAGCTGAACAAGTAGCAAAACTTCGTGGCAAAACTGTTGAAGAGCTACTCGGATAGGAGGGATAACCGTGGCAAACAAATTAGCGATTACCCTCAGACGGAGTATGATTGGTCGACCTGAACGTGAACGGGTAACCCTTCGTACGTTAGGCCTTACCAAACGTGAACAAACTGTGGTCAAGCCTGATAATGCTTCGATTCGAGGTATGGTAAATCAAGTTGTTCATCTTGTAGATGTAAAAGAAGTATCTGAATAATAGCTTTGACTTAATACAAGAGGAGGTGCAAAGCATGAAATTAAACGAGCTACAACCAGCACCTGGCTCTCGCAAAGAGTCAAGACGCGTAGGCCGTGGAACTGGTTCCGGTTCTGGTAAAACCTCTGGACGCGGACATAAAGGTCAAAACGCACGCTCTGGTGGTGGAGTTCGACCAGGCTTTGAAGGTGGTCAAAACCCAATCTACCGTCGTTTGCCAAAACGTGGATTCACTAGCCCGAATCGTAAAGAATACGCGATCGTAAATCTAGACACGTTGAGTCGCTTTGATGAAGGAACCGTCGTCACTCCTGAGTTATTGACTGAACTTGGTATCGTGAAAGATATGAAGTCTGGGCTTAAAATTCTAGGAAATGGCGAGCTTAGTGTAAAACTTACTGTAAAAGCTCATAAGTTTTCTGACACTGCAGCTGAGAAAATCAGAGCCGCTGGCGGAGCAACGGAGGTAATCTAACATGTTTGCGACACTTGGTAACATTTTTAAGGTAGAAGACCTCCGCCGTCGAATACTGTTTACTCTTATCATGTTGGTAGTTTTTCGAGTAGGTAGCTTTATCCCTGTTCCAAATACCAATCCTGCTGTATTGCAATCACTTGCTGATAAAAGTCAAGGAGTATTCGGCTTAATCAATGCTTTTTCTGGTGGAGCCTTCAGTAATTTCTCTATCTTTGCGATGGGGATTATGCCTTACATTACTGCTTCAATCATTGTTCAGCTACTCACGATGGATGTAATTCCTGCATTTGCTCGTTGGGCAAAAGAAGGAGAGACAGGTAGACGTAAAATCACACAAGCAACACGTTATTTTACAATTACCTTGGCTTTGATCCAATCGATCACCTTGTCCTTAGGTTTTGATCGTCTGCTTGGAAGTGGATTCATACAAAATCCTAACTTTTGGACTTATGCACTTATCTCTCTAACGTTAACCGCGGGTACTACTTTCTTGATGTGGGTAGGGGAGCAGATCACAGAAAAAGGGATTGGGAACGGAATCTCTATTCTTATTTTTGCTGGTATTGCAGCTAGCATCCCTACTCATATCAGTCAAATATACAGTAGCTTGTTTACCAAGAATGCACCTATTGCTATTGGTGTGTTAAAAACTGTCGGATTACTTATTGTGATTGTGCTAGTTATTGTGGCTGTTATTTACATTCAACAGGGTGTACGTAAAATCCCAGTTCAATATACCAAACGTGTGGTAGGACGGAAGATGTACGGGGGTCAATCGACACACTTGCCATTTAAAATTAATGCAGCTGGTGTTATCCCAGTAATCTTTGCTTTATCACTCTTGCTTTTCCCACCCACTATCGCAAGCTTCTGGGCTGGAAATGCTATAGCGGATTGGATTCGCGTCAATTTCGACTATACACAAGCTCCACTAGGTATGATTCTTTATGTTCTTCTAATCGTTGGATTTACGTACTTCTACACGTTTGTACAAATCAATCCAATGCAGTTATCAGAACAAATGAAGAAAAATGGTGGTTTTGTACCTGGTATCCGTCCTGGTAAAGCGACAGAGTCATATTTGACAAAAGTATTAAATCGTCTTACCCTTCCAGGTTCATTCTTCCTTGCAGCAGTTGCCGTTCTTCCAGTCTTTATTATTTCTGTCTCAGGTCTTCCACAATCTGTGCAGATCGGTGGTACTTCGCTACTAATTGTTGTTGGGGTAGTACTAGAAGTGATGAAGACAATCGAAAGCCAACTAATCAAGCGCCACTACAAAGGATTTATGAATTAACCAACCCTTTGGCACGAGTAACACATGCTTTTAGGTGAGGAAGTATTTATAGTGCTTAGTGAATGATGTATCTCACTGTAGAAACTACGGGGATGGCCTGTTTTTCTTCATTCATTGAGGTGTTGAGCGCAGGAATCTTATCACTAAACGGATAAGAGATACAAAAAAGCTAAGACAAAATACCCAGACAAAGAAACTGACATACACATGCGACCGTTTAGGTCGAACTTGATACGTGTGGCCGTCCTTCCGGAGGGATGAGATGTGAATATCATACTGATGGGATTACCTGGTGCAGGAAAAGGAACACAAGCAGCTATCATTGTAGAGAAACTGCACATTCCTCATATTTCCACTGGGGACATGTTTCGTGCCGCTGTAAAAGAAGAAACACCTCTTGGTATAGAAGCCAAATCTTACATGGATCAAGGGGCACTTGTCCCTGACCGTGTGACGATTGGTATCGTCCGAGATCGGTTAGGTAAAGATGATTGTGAAAGTGGTTTTCTACTAGATGGATTTCCACGAACTGTTCCACAGGCAGAAGCCCTTGATGAACTACTTCAAGATCTTGGAAAAGAAATTGACCATGTGATCTATATTGAAGTTCCTCAGCAAGAACTACTCAGTCGTCTAACAGGTCGTAGAATCTGTAGAAACTGTGGTACAACATTCCATCTTCAGTTTGCTCCACCTAAAGAAGATGGAGTTTGTGACCGCTGTGGTGGTCCTCTTTATCAGCGAGAAGATGATCAAGAAGAGACTGTTGCGAAACGTTTAAAAATCAATCAGGAACAGACAGAACATTTGATTCGTTACTATACAGCAAATGAAAAGCTAGTACGAGTGGATGGCGAACAACCGATAGAGCAAGTAACGACAGCAATCTTGTCTAAAATTCGGAGATAGTCCAAATGATTACAATAAAATCAGCAAATGAAATCGAAAAAATGCGTCAAGCAGGTAGGTTAGTTGCCCTTACGCATCGTGAATTGAAAAAATATATTCATCCTGGGATTACGACTTTGGAATTGGATAAACATGCTGAAAAGTTCATCCGTAGTTTTGGAGCAACACCATCCTTTAAGGGATATAATGGCTTCTCGGGAAGTGTCTGCACTTCTGTAAACGATGAACTAGTACATGGAATACCAGGACCGAGAAAACTCCAAGATGGAGATATCATCTCAATCGATATCGGTGTGTTTTATGAAGGTTTTCATGGTGACTCTGCTTGGACGTATCCAGTAGGTAACATTTCTCCTGAGGCTGCTCGTCTTCTAGCAGTGACAGAAGCCTCCTTATTCGAAGGCCTAAAAGTATTAAAGGCAGGTGTACGTCTTGGTGATTTGGGAAGTCAGATCCAAGCAGTAGCAGAAGATGCTGGCTTTTCTATTGTTCAGGAGTATGCAGGTCATGGAATCGGTAGAGAGTTGCACGAACAACCTACTATACCAAACTATGGCATTGCTGGACGTGGCCAGAGAATAAAAAGTGGAATGACACTGGCGATTGAACCAATGGTGAATATAGGGACTCGATTTGTTCATACACTTGATGATGGATGGACGGTTGTGACCGATGACGGTTCCTTATGCGCCCATTTTGAGCACACTACCCTGATCACAGATGAAGGCTATGAGATTCTCACCCTAGCAGAAGGTGACTTCGAATGAAGGCCTTGAAAGAGGCAGCAAGTCGAATTCATTTAGGGCAGATAATAATAGTCTTATCTGGACGGGATGCAGGAAAAAATGCTGTAGTTGTTCGTTTAGATGATTCTTGTGTATGGCTCGCAGATGGAAGAGAGCGGAAATTTGCAAAACCAAAACGGAAGAATAGACGTCATATACAACCTACTAGATTTATTGCAGACGAAATCGCTTATGTAATCGAATCTACTGGCAATGTAGATGATGCAAAATTGGTGTTTGCCCTAAATCAGTACAAAAAGCTGAATTTGAAGGGGGGGAAATCTGCTGCAGAACGTAGCAATATACCTAGAAAAATTTAGGTTTATTGGTTGCTATCTTGACTATGCTTCTCGATTAGGTTAACTTTAGTTTTGATCTGTAAGTCTGATTGAGCTGACTTACGCCAAGAGAGACGATGATTGTATAGCAATTTACTATGTTTTCGTGGCAGAGTAACTCTATTGGCCAAAGAAGATGTGATTGAGGTTGAGGGCATCGTAAAAGAGCCCCTACCTAACGCCATGTTTAAAGTGGAGTTAGAGAACGGTCATGAAGTGCTCGCTCATGTATCTGGGAAGATTCGCATGCACTTCATTCGGATATTGCCAGGAGACAAAGTGACAGTTCAACTTTCTCCATACGACTTATCCCGTGGGCGTATTACCTACCGGTATAAATAGTCTAAAGGTTAGAGGTTGGAGAATAGAAGTGGAATCTCTTAAAAGCTTCTACTTTGTTTCCTCTAAAATAGGAGGTTTGGAGAAGTGAAAGTTCGACCATCCGTAAAACCCATTTGCGAAAAATGTAAAGTGATTCGTCGCAAAGGGGTCATAATGGTAATTTGTGAAAATCCAAGGCACAAACAAAAGCAAGGTTAGGAGGTGTAGAGATAGATGGCACGTATAGCAAGTATTGACTTACCTCGTGAAAAACGAGTAGAGATCGCTCTCACCTACATCTATGGTATTGGTCGCCCTAAAGCTAATGAAATCTTAGCAGCGACTGGTATTAATCCAGATACTCGTGTACGTGATCTTACCGAAGAGGAAATTTCCAAACTACGTACTTTCATCGACAAAGGCATCGTTGTAGAAGGAGATCTTCGTCGTGAGATTGCTCTTAACATCAAACGTTTGATGGAGATTGCTTCTTATCGTGGTATTCGTCATAGAAGAGGTTTACCTGTTCGTGGTCAAAGTACCAAAACCAATGCTCGTACACGTAAAGGTCCTCGTCGTACTGTAGCGAACAAAAAGAAATAACAAGTAAGGAGGGATACAAGTGGTAAAACGTAAAACATCCAACCAACGCGTGAAACGCCGTGTGAAAAAACACGTTGAATCTGGCGTGGTACACATCCGCTCCACTTTTAACAACACAATCATCACCATTACTGATCCACGTGGTAACTCGATCGCTTGGGCTAGTGCTGGTACGATGGGCTTCAAAGGAAGTCGTAAAAGTACTCCGTTTGCTGCACAAATGGCTGCTGAACAAGCTGCAAAAACAGCCATGGAAAGCGGCATGAAAAGTGTTGAAGTAATGGTAAAAGGTCCTGGAGCTGGACGTGAAGCAGCGATTCGATCACTACAAGCTGCGGGATTAGAAGTAAACTTAATCAAAGACGTTACTCCTATTCCACACAATGGTTGTCGCCCACCAAAGCGTCGTCGTGTATAGGGAGTCGTACCTGTTGGTTTATTTTACCGGTAATTTGTGTATAATGGATGGGACATTGTCATCATCTGTATACTTTTTAAAAATACCGAATAATGCCCGGAACGCGACGTTCTAAAAGGAGGGGCCGTATGATAGAAATTGAAAAACCTAGGATCGAAGCGGTAAAAATGAGCGACGATCATCGATACGGAAGATTCGTGGTGGAACCCCTAGAACGTGGATACGGAACAACATTGGGTAACTCGCTGCGCCGTATCTTGCTCTCCTCTTTACCCGGTGCTGCTGTCACATCTGTGCAAATCGATGGGGTATTGCACGAGTTTTCCACCATTGCGGGTGTGGTAGAGGATACAACTGAGATTATTTTAAATCTGAAAAAGCTATCACTGAAGATTCATTCCGATGAAGAAAAGGTGTTGGAAATCGATATTGAGGGTGGCTCTGGGGGAAGAGCTGTTCTTGCAGGAGATATCCGTGCGGATAGCGATGTAGAGATCTTAAATCCAGAACTTCACATTGCAACGCTTGCGGGAGGTTCCCATCTACATATTCGTATGACTGCGAATCGTGGACGTGGCTATGTACCTGCTGAGCGGAATAAGTCTGAAGACTTACCAATTGGTGTTATTCCGATCGACTCTATTTATACACCAATCGACAGAGTTAACTTTCAAGTTGAAAATACGCGTGTTGGACAAGTTACCAACTACGACAAACTGACACTGGAAGTTTGGTCTGATGGTAGCTTGCATCCAGATGAAGCAGTTAGTTTAGGCGCTAAAATCTTAAATGAACATTTGATGCTATTTGTCGGTTTGACCGAAGAAGCTCAAGGTGCTGAGATTATGGTGGAAAAAGAAGAGGACAAGAAAGAAAAAGTGATGGAAATGACCATCGAAGAGCTCGATCTATCTGTCCGCTCTTATAACTGTTTAAAACGTGCTGGGATCAACACCGTACAAGAGCTAACACAAAAGTCAGAAGAAGATATGATGAAAGTACGTAACTTAGGACGCAAATCCCTAGAAGAAGTTCAAGAAAAGCTAGTGGAACTCGGACTTGGATTACGTGAAGAAGATTAATCCTAAGTAGCGGGGGAGGGAAATTATCATGGCATACTCCAAGTTAGGACGTAACAGTAGTGCGAGAAAAGCACTTCTTCGTGACCTCGTGACTGACTTGATCTTAAACGAAAGAATCGAAACAACTGAGTCAAAAGCTAAGGAACTTCGTTCAATCGCTGACAAGTTGATCACGCTTGGAAAACGCGGCGATCTCCACGCTCGTCGTCAAGCATCTGAGTTTGTTCGCACAAATCGTTCTTATACTGAGAACATTGGCGAAGAAGCAACTCATCACAAAAACGTTGATGCAGTGAAAAAGTTATTTGAAGATATTGCACCACGTTACCAAGAGCGCAATGGCGGTTATACTCGTATTTTGAAATTGGGACCACGTCGTGGTGATGGTGCACCAATGGTATTTATCGAACTTGTAAAGTAAAAAAGTAATGTCAAAGGGGAGGGCAGGATCGGACCGGTCCACCCTTTTTTGTTTGGGAGCGTTTTTTATGGCAACAGAGATATCTCTAGAAAATGTTTGGTTTCACTATTACCCGCAGACAGAGTCCAGAGAGAAATGGGCTATTCAAGGTGTAGATCTTATTTTTCAACAAGGAGAATACGTTAGTATCATTGGTTCTAATGGATCAGGAAAATCATCTTTAGCTTGTCTAATAAATGGACTTTTTATCCCGACAAATGGAAACCTTGTGATCAATGGTCAACATATCGAAGATGATCAAGGTCGCTGGGAATTAAAGCAAAGAATTGGGATGGTTTTTCAAAATCCAGATAACCAGATTGTAGCACCGTCAGTCTTAGATGATGTGGCTTTTGGCTTGGAAAATTTGGGTGTAGCAAGAGAGGAAATGCAAAAACGTATACCTCATGTTTTGGAGCTTGTTGGCCTATCCGGTTTGGAGAAGAAGGAACCTCATCATTTATCAGGTGGGCAAAAACAACGTCTAGCTATTGCTGGAGTTCTCGCTATGCAACCAGATGTGCTTATCTTTGATGAATCGACATCAATGCTTGACCCAGATGGCCGTCATCATATTCTACAATTAATGAGAAAGCTTCATCTGTCAGGCAAAACTATCATTCATATCACACATCAAGCAACAGAAGCATTTCTAGCTGATCGATTAGTTGTATTGAATAAGGGTAAGGTGATGTTGGATCAAAATAGAGAAGCATTGTATGCTAACTCCGCACAGCTTACTAATTGGGGGTTAGATGTTCCAATCAGTATTGAACTCCATCAGAACTTGCTAGCGAAAGGTTGGAATCTCTCCCATCGTATAGAGAATGAAGAACAATTGGTGAGCGAAATATGGACATACATGTAAAAAATATATCCTATGTATACCAAAAGGGAACACCTTTTGAAGAACATGCTTTATCGGATTTATCACTCTCTATCCCACATGGGATTGTTCAAGCAGTTGTTGGAAAGACCGGTTCAGGTAAGTCTACGTTGATAGGATTGATTGCAGGTTTGTTGCGTCCGACGACTGGAAGTATCACAGTTGGCGATGATATCGTAACAGCAAAAACGAAAAAAATCCCCTTTCGTTCCAAAATAGGGGTTGTTTTTCAATATCCGGAGCAACAGCTTTTTGCGGAAACGGTATATAAAGATATCGCCTATGGTCCATCGAATCAGGGAATATCGAAGGAACAATTAGAGGAACGAGTTCTACAAGCGATCGGACTTGTTGGTTTGGATGAGTCTCTCTTGGATAAATCTCCATTTGGACTCAGTGGAGGACAAATGAGAAGGGTAGCTCTAGCTGGGGTACTGGCTATGGAACCATCTATTCTTATTTTGGATGAACCAACAGCAGGATTAGACCGTGAAGGAAGCGAGCAATTGCTTTATTTGATTCAAACGTTACATCAACAAAAACAAGTGACCATTATACTAGTAACACATCAGATGGAGGAAGTAGCGAGACTTGCAAATCAAGTAGTGGTGATGGAAGCAGGAACTACTGCTTTTACAGGGTCGCCAGTAGAGCTATTTGGTGATCGAAAAAGGTTAGAGAGGTTCGGTTTAGAACTACCGAGTATTACCAAACTTATTGATAAATTAAATCAAAAAGCAAATCCGCCTATTCCAACTTCACTATTTGAGCTGGGTCATCTGGTTTCACATTTGGAGAACCGTCGAAAGGGGAGTCGATCGTGAGCAAAATTGTAATCGGTCAATATATCCCGGGAAATTCGATTCTTCATCAACTTGACCCTCGTGCGAAACTACTCTTTGTGTTTTTCTTTTTCTTTCTTATTTTTCTTGCGAATAATACTGCAACCTATCTTGTACTCTATCTTTTTGTTATCACCATTATATTGCTTTCTCAGATTCGCTTGTCTTTATTTCTTCGATCGATAAAACCGGTATTATTTATTATTCTTTTTACAGTGATCCTACATTTGATTCTAACCAAAGGCGGAGAGGCACTATTCGTAACCCCTCTCTTTACCATTTATGAAGAAGGTGTCAGACAAGCTATTTTTATCGCATCTCGTTTTCTTATTCTAGTAGTGATGGCCTCTTTACTTACCTTTACCACTTCATCGCTAGATTTGACCGATGCGTTGGAAATATTGATGGGACCTCTCCGCAAGGTTCGTGTGCCTGTCCACGAGTTAGCACTTATGATGTCGATCGCGCTTCGATTTATTCCTACGCTGTGGGAAGAGACAGAGAAGATTATGAATGCCCAGTTAGCACGAGGAGCCAACTTGGATAGTGGGAACATTTTCAAACGCTTAGTAGCATATATTCCGATCTTTATTCCTCTTTTTCTTTCATCTTTCCGCAGAGCAGAAGAATTAGCGATGGCAATGGAAGCACGGGCTTATCGGGGTGGAGTTGGGCGTACGAAATATCGGATGTTACAATACACATACAAAGATTACTTCTTGATCGTGATTTTTTTAATCTTAGTTCTTGTTATAGGATGGCTGCGTGTATGAGAAAAATGAAATTGATTATCGCATATGACGGAACCGACTTCTCTGGATTTCAACGGCAAACTGGACTTCGTACGATTCAAGGTACGCTAGAAGAGACACTGAGTAGAATTTTAGATGAAGACATTGTGGTGGAAGGATCTGGCAGGACAGATGCAGGGGTACACGCATTGGGACAAGTCTGTCACTTTGTCACCAGTAAACCTGTACCTGTGGAGCGCTTCCCTTATATTCTTCGTCATACCTTACCTCGAGATCTTATTGTAGTAGCAAGTGAAGAAGTAGCTATGGATTTTCATGCTCGTAAAAGTGCATGTTGGAAAACATATCGCTACCAAGTGGAGACTCTACCTGTTCCAAGGCTTCATATGCGCAGGTTTGCATACCATTATCCAGTTCATGAGTTAAATCTAAATGCAATGATAAAAGCCGCTGAGTATTTAGTAGGGACACACGACTTCACTTCTTTTTGTTCTGCCAAAACGGAGGTGGAGAATAAAATCCGGACGATCTACGATATAAAGGTGACGGAAGAAGATAACTTTCGTTATGTAGAAGTCACGGGAAGCGGTTTTTTATACAATATGGTGAGAATTATTGTTGGCACGCTACACGAAGTAGGCAAAGGAAAGATCAAAGTAGAAAATATTCCGAGCATCTTATATGCTTGTGATCGCCAAACAGCAGGTTCTACATTTCCTCCAGAAGGACTACATCTGGTGGAAGTGGGCTATGAGGAAAGAAATTAAAGTCTCCTTCGTTTTTTAGAAGGAGACTTTTTCGTCTCATTTCATACCTTTTTTCAGAGAAATGGAATAAGAATAGATGATAATTTTAATCATCCAATGAAAAAGCACTACAATAAGTCCAGTGAATCAAATCTTCACCACTATGGTCCATTTGAAACCCTAACTTCTTTAATACATATTTGGAGCCAATATTGTCAGTGTTACATTTAGCGATGATTTTTTTTACTCCAGCTTGATTAGCAGCCCAACTTAATAATGTTTGAGCTGCTTCGACGCAATAGCCTTTGCGGCGGTGGCTTTCATTGGTACCAAACCCGATTTCAATCACGCCGTCTGGACCCGGATCACCTAGAAAACCAATACCTCCAACTATTTCCTTTGTATCCTTTGTCACAATAATCCAGGAATCAAATCCCCTCGTTCCATTATTTTTTATCAAAAGCTTCCGAAAGTAGGGGAGAGCTTCGAAAAAATCGTCGTTTGGCCATTCACCATTGCTTTTGTACCCAAGTGCTTCCATTGCTTTTGTATCACGCTTAGCTGCTGCATCAATAAGTTTGAGATCAACTGTTATTAAGAGAAGTCGTTTTGTTTCTAATTTCAACTTTGTATCACTCTTTCTGATCGTTAATGAAAAATACTCTTGATGAAAAGGATCTACTAAGATAAACAGTGTAAATGTGGAGTTAGATCAGATAGATTTACTTAATCATATTTTATAATATTTTTTCTATTTATCCACTCCGTTATGAAAACTATTGATAAAGTTTAGATGTTCGTTTCTCGTTCTATAATAATTATATAGATTGGATGAAATAATGCTGAGCAGGAGACTCTTCCTTGTGAGAAAGAATGTGTTGACCTCTTTCATTTTGCTGAATTATATAAAGCAATTTCTAATATAAAGATCGTCCACATTCCTGAGACAATCACATCATAACATCAATTCATCCAGAGGAAGTATCTAAACCAATTGCTGCTTTTTTGAAGCAGCAGCACATTCCAACTACAAAATGTGGAGTTTATCCATACTATTTTCACTAATAAATGAATCTTTTTTAACTTCCGTATTTTATAATAAATAAAAGTTGAAATATTAATAATATAATGATTACCAATCAATGATCCAACAATTTATTGCCAACAACTTTTAACCAATTCGACTATTTTTTAGGGAGAGTGAGCAAGTGAAGGTAAAAAAATGGCGTGTAGGTCTACTGAGTGCAGTAGTTGGAGTCGCTGGCTTGTTTGTAGGTGTTAGTGATACAAATGCAGCTAACTATAAAAACGATGGAAAAAGTCCTGTAGCAACTCATTGTGATGATAGTGGTGTCGCTAAGAAAACAAAATCCTTTTCTTCTAAACTCAAAAATGGCACAAAAGTAACTGGTAAAATATATTTGATGTACAGCACCAAATGCAAAACGGCTTGGTCATACGTTAAATTGGATAAATCCCTTCCTTCTAATATGGAAATTAATGGATCCGTTCACCGTAATAATGATAAAAAAGTTTATTCTTGTTCTTCAAAGGGTGGTAACGGCATGATTCAACCAGGTCAAAAAACCTGTTATAGTGCGATGGTGTATGATTATAAGCCAAACACTTCTTATGCAAGCGCCAAAGCCTACTCTCCAAAAGGTTTTTATCAAACAGGAAAATCTCTAGGAAAAACAGGATCTTATTAAAAATTATGTTTTTTTACGAAAAAGAAAATGTATTAAATTGGGCAGAGTTGTTAGTTTATCTAGCACCTCTGTTTTTATTTTTTAACAATTAGAGAAAAGATAGAATAATTGCTTCTGGTAAGACCTTTAGCAATAATACATACTTCTTTTGCAATAGTTTACATTCTGGAAACAATCTGTATTTTTTTTCGAAAATATTGTTCTTTAATCTATAGTTACAAATGAAAAAAGGAGAATGATGAGAGATGAACAACAAACATGCATTTAAGCTAGTGTTAACGACAATGTTAGGGGTAGGAACGATCTTAGTGGGGACATTCGATCCAAATGAAGTTCATGCAGCAAACAGTCATTATTCGATTGCCCATACAGCGATACAAAAGGAGAACCATACAGCATTGCTCGATCAAACAAAAGAATTAGCAACAAAGGGGAAAGTAGTAACTAGTGAAGAGTTTGGTATTTACTCCACCCAAAAAGAAATTGAAAATAAATGGGGGAAAGCGGATAAAAACATTCCAAAAGGTGAGCTAAGATACAGCAAACGCTCCACTGCTTTTTACCTCGACAAGTTTGACACTCCTACTGAAGCTGTGTATTTGTTAAAAACTACGGATAAGCGTTATGCAAACATTTCTTATAGTGAAGTAAAAAAGAGGTTAGGAAAAGGTAGTGAATACAAAGGAAATGATAGTGCCCATATTTCCTATGATGCGAAAGATTATGCACTCACTTTTTATTTTCCTGTTGATAAGCAAGGCAAAATTGGAAATGTAAAATCGGTGGAAGTATCTGTACATTAGGAAATGAAAATGTAAATCATATTTTTTGGGAAACGATGTTCCTTACTTGATAGATAACATAAAGGGGAAGAAGCTATGAAAATCAAATGCAAATTTCTTGTTCTGACAGCTTCAACAGCAATAGCACTTTTATCTGTAGGTTGTTCTTCGTCTGGGATGGAAGCAAATAAAAAAGAGAACACAACGGTGCAAGCGAATGAAAATCAAAAACAACAAATTTCTGTATCACCCAAGCATAAACAATTAATTTTAGAAGCAAAGGAGCTGGCTAAACAAGGAAAAATAGTAACAACAAAAGACTTGCAACCAATTGGTAGCTTGACCATTATCGATATAAAAAAGCTGTGGGGAAATCCAGATGTGGAAGACTCAAAATCAGAGTTCAAATTTGCAGAGTATAAGAGTAAACAGACTATCTTCCACTATCAAACAAAAGAGATAGTCTCTATGGATACTACTGATAAACGGTATAAGGAAATTACAGATGCTGAAATTGAACAAATTTTAGGTGTGCCTCAAATGTCAGGTCCTGAAGATGGTGGATCGTATACGTATGAGATTGGAAATTATAATCTACAATTTATTTTTAATTGTCATGGAACGTGTGTAGATACAGGCAAGCCTACGCCAAAAGTAGTACGTATGAGCATTTTCCCAAAAGATTGATAAGTGTGTGCTCTCCAAAAAAGACTTGGGTATAAAAACTCAAGTTTCTTTGTTATTTTGTCTTTTTAATATTTTGTTTTCCGTTTTTATTTGGGAAAATAAAAACAATGCTTATTGGAGGAGGAGAAAGAGAATGAAAACAAAAATTTTGATTGCAGATGATGAAACAAGTATTACTGATCTTCTTTCTTATGCATTTCAAAAAGAAGGTTATTTGGTAGAGGTTGCCTCAGATGGAGAGGAAGCATACCAACAAATGTTACAATTTCAACCAGATATAGCAATTTTAGATGTGATGATGCCTAAAATGAGTGGATACGAAATCTGTCAAAAGATGAATACAGATAAAAATATCGGTATTATCTTACTTACTGCGAAAAATGATATTACGGATAAAGTGGTGGGGATCGAACTCGGTGCAGATGATTATATCACCAAACCATTTGATATACGGGAAGTATTGGTGAGGGTTAAATCCATTTTACGTAGATTGCCACAACAGTCATTATCAACAAATGAAACGTATCGAATATTAGATTTGACAATAGATAAATTAGGGAGAAAAGTGTCTATTCAGGGTAAACATGTAAACCTTACACTAAAAGAGTTTGATCTATTGACACTGTTAATCGAACATTCTGAAAGAGTTTTCACAAGAGAAGAACTATTGGATCTCGTCTGGGGAATGGATTATATTGGAGGAACTCGTACCGTAGATATTCACATCCGAAGATTAAGACAAAAACTCGGTAACCCCTATGACCAATTGCTTCAGACGTTGTATGGAGTCGGGTATAAGGTAACAAAGTTGGAGATTCATAATGAGGCATAGTTTGAAATTAAAAACGAGTATTTTTTTAGCTCTTCTTTTGACAATTACAGTAGGTATGCTGAGTTTTTTTATCCTAGCAGAGATCAAGAAAGACCAAAAACAAAGACAACAAGATTATTTATTAGAACAGAGCATACAGGCAAACGAGTATATCGAACAAGTCATCTTATCAGACCCTAATTATCAAAATAATATGAGTTTACGATATAGCATTCTTAAAAAAAAGAAATCGGAAATGATTACATATCTGGAAATGACAACAAAAATGAGGGTACTTCTTTATTTTACAAAAGAAGATTTAGAATTGGATTATGATCTGCCATTTACTTCGTCTACAAAGCATGATAAAAGGTTACTTCAATATGCTAAAGATAATAAAATTGCTTATCTCATAGAAGGGAACACCTTGTACTATGCAGCTCCGCTTCATAATGGATATGATGGAATTATTGCATTCTCTTACGAGTTAACAGAGGATCAAGCATTTCTCAAAAAGATCCAGTTTTTGTTTGTTCAAGTAGGGACAATTGTTGTGTTGATGAGCTTTTTGATTGCATATGTTTATTTTTCTCGAATTACGAATGAGATTTTAAAGCTGAAAAACATTTCTGAGCTAATGGAACAAGGGGTATTTCGTTCTTTTTCAGTAAGTAATCGCTCAGACGAGTTAGGGAAATTAAGTCGAGGAATTCAATCTATGAGTGAGAGAATTGAAGAAAATATAATAGATATGAAACAAAAACAAGCTTCGTTAAATTTAGTAGTAAAGAAATTAAAACATTTGGAAAATCAGCAGAAAACTTTTATTGGCAACATCACCCATGAATTTAAAACACCATTGACGGTTATTTTGGCCTACATGGACTTATTAGAGATGTACGAAGGAGATCCTACTTTAATCGATAAAGCTCAACAAAATGTGAAAAAAGAAGCAAATCGATTATATGATTTGGTAGAAAAAGCTTTGCAATTAGCTTCTATTGAAAAATACGATTTTGAGTTACATCGAGAGAAGATAGAATCTCGACAAATATTAGAAGGAATTGTAGAACAAATTAGTGGAAAAGCACAAAAATTTCAAGTAGAAATTGCATCCCAATTACAAACTGCTTTTCTTTTTCTAGATAGAGAGAGTTTTGTTTTGATTTTTATAAACTTACTGGATAATGCAATCAAATATAATGTTCCAAAGGGAGAAGTCTTATTAACAAGTAGCATCAGAAATGATAATTTAGTTATAAAAGTAGTGGATACAGGAATTGGTATTCCTCCAGATGCAAGAGAAAAAATATTCGAAGCTTTTTATACAGTGAGTAAAGATCGTTCGAAAAAAACAGGGGGGACAGGATTGGGGCTGGCGTTAGTAAAACGCTTGGTAGAAGAGCAGCAAGGAAAAATTACGATGAATCCAAATAAGAATCAACAAGGGACCGAAGTAGAGATTGTATTTCCTCTTTACATAACAAAGTAAATAAAGAATAAAAGGGAGTTCATTTTGCTTGAAAAGAAATAGCGGATTTCGGATAACAACTTGTTTCATTACATTTTTATTTTTCTGTTTACTATCAGGTTGTGCCCCTAAGTCGGAAGGAATTGTAGTATTAGAAAACAAAGATATTGCCTACAATAAGTTTACTATAGAGGGGACGGATATCTATCCACAAGTATATGCTGTTGACTGGATTAATGAAGATACTGTATTAGATTCCCGTTTCCGTTTGTATCATTTAAAAAACAAGAAAGCTTATTTTCTTGTTTTCGATCGTAATGCGAGAGAACCATTGGTCTCCCCTGATAAACAGTATTTATTTTATCGTATCAGTAAACGTAATCAGCTTGGAAATTATTATATGATGCATCTGCCTACAGGGAAAAAGATTGTCCTACCTATAAAAGAACAAGTGCTGCAACCAAGCTGGGTTGATAACCAAACTATTCTCTTCATGACTGGCAAGGGAGAGACCTTTTCTGTAAATATATTTGGTCAGATAGCAAAAATTAATGATTCCTTTCAAACGGTAAAGGAGGAAGAAGGTTATACTTCGCATCTAGTCCGAGTAGGGGAACAATTTTTCTATTTGGATGGAGCCAAGTTAATGGTTTGGAATCAAACTACGAATGAAAAAAAACAACTGATGGATCATGTATATGACATGGTATTGTCTCCTGATAAAACTACATTTGCGATTGAAAAACTTATTCCAAAAGATCCAAATGATAAAGGAAAAGAATTTTTTGTTGGTTTAAAAGTACTAATGCTGATGGATACTACAGGAAAACAGCAGAAAATAGTTGCACAAAGCAATGAAATTATGGGATTAAATTGGTCTGGAGATTCTCAAAAATTAAGTTATCTTATATGGAAAAGCTATGCCACCAATCAAACAGAATTACACATAGCAGATATCCGTAAAGCTGAGATCTCCATCCTTGCCACCAATATCCAATCCTATAATAAACAAATAAAGTGGAGTCCTTCAGGAAATAAGGTCTTAGTAAATGGTTTATTAAAAATCGATACACCAGAACAACGACATGCTTTGTATATTCTTCAGCTCAAGCAT
The DNA here is from genome assembly GCF_009831235.1 of Shimazuella alba. Lineage (GTDB taxonomy): Bacteria > Bacillota > Bacilli > Thermoactinomycetales > Thermoactinomycetaceae > Shimazuella > Shimazuella alba. Next base: position 149,111 of record NZ_WUUL01000008.1, read on the forward strand.
AGTAATAAATAATTTCAGGGATACCAGAAGTACCTGGTATCCCTTTTTCTACTGTTAAAGAGAGATTTTTCGAGCTTTTTCCAGTAGGAGTTGATCGGTTGTAGTAAGGGGACGGTTGTCAACCCGCCAATCAATCAGATAAATGGCAAATTCCCTAGGTCCCTCTCCATATGCGCGTAGTGTATCTGCTGCTTCCTTAAGGGGTACAGATCCACTGTTTAGCACATCTGCGATCGGCATATATGTAATTTGCTTACTCATGCTAGCTTCTTTCTGTTTTGAGTTGACTTTTTTATTATAAGACGATCAGCTGGCTTATTTGTTAAGGTATCACCAAGATCAGGTAAAAGCTGTGTTAAAAATGTTGGAGGACACCAGTTTATCTGATGTCCTTTTCGATCGTTTCTGACTATGTTGTTATCTCAACAGTAACCTACAGCAATTTCTCTCCACTTGACGAAGAAGTGGCAGAGCAAAATTTTGAATCTCCCACAAGCACAGCTATGGTTACGAATAACTATTTAAATTTCTTCTCTTGTTTTCCAAGGTGTTCCAATGTAATCAGCAGTGTTTTGAAGCGTGACTGATCCTTTTCGAGGATGGCCTTCGATCAGATCAAACAAATACCCATTGCTGTTTTCTTATGCATGATAGCTCTCTATGATCGATAAATGACAATGCATTATACTATAAATCGTTAACAAAAGTATTGAAAAAATATAGAATACCATTTAAATAGAAAGGTAGATAGAGGAAGGAGTGAGTGGAAATGAGCATGGAAATGGTACTTTTGAGTGGAATTCTCATTGTTATTTTTGTTTATGGAGTTATCATTACAGTGGTTAGTTTATACGCCAAAGCATCTGGGAAAGATGCTAAATCAACTATTATTATGCTGGTTGTTTTATTAATAGTCTTTTTGCTTGGAATGGTGTATATTTATGGAAATTATAAACATAGAATCAGTTAAGCAATGGAAAACTTTTCTCCTGATCTTCAAGTCTTGTATCTTTGTGGATTTCATTGACAATAGCCCCTATATTGCGGTATGATCGTATTTGGTATTTTCCGCTAGCCCCGTGGAAAATCATGTTCGGCAAAAATCGATTGTCCGATAGATAGTAAACCTTCTACCCTTTGCTTCGAGGTGTAGAAACAAACCAACTCAAGGAGTGAATCAAATGCGCACCACCTATATGGCTAAGCCACAAGACGTGGATCAAAAGTGGTACGTGGTAGACGCAGCAGGAAAAACTCTCGGTCGCCTTGCAACTGAAGTAGCTACCTTGCTTCGCGGAAAGCACAAACCAACCTATACACCACATATCGACACTGGTGATTTTGTTATTGTAATCAATTCTTCTCAAATCAATCTAACTGGTAAAAAGTTAGATCAAAAACGTTACTATCGTCACTCTGGTTTCCCTGGTGGATTGAAATCCGTCACAGCTGGAGAGCTTCGTGCAAGTCGTCCAGAACGTATGATCGAACTTGCTGTAAAAGGAATGCTTCCTAAAGGACCACTTGGTCGTAGCCAATTGAAAAAATTAAAAGTATACGCAGGTGCTGAACATCCTCATCAGGCGCAACAGCCAGTTGAATATCAGCTCCGCGGTTAATAGGAGGACACTTACGTGGCACAAGTACAATATCGCGGTACCGGACGCCGTAAAGAATCCGTAGCTCGTGTACGTCTTGTAGCTGGTGACGGTCGTATCGTCATCAACGGACGTAGCATCGATGAATATTTCAATCTGGAAACATTAAAGGCAATAGTTCGTCAACCATTGGTATTAACCGATACTGCTAGCCGTTATGATGTATTAGTTAACGTTGATGGTGGTGGATACACTGGACAAGCAGGAGCGATCCGTCATGGTATCTCCCGTGCTCTTCTAGAAGTTGACATCGAACTTCGTCCAGCTTTGAAAAAAGCAGGTTTCCTAACCCGTGACCCACGAATGAAAGAACGTAAAAAATACGGCTTGAAAGCTGCACGTCGTGCACCTCAGTTCTCAAAACGTTAATTATCAACGTTCCAAGGCTCTTTTCACTTTTGTGGAAAGGGTCTTTTTATGCTTAAAAATGTTTTGGACTATATCTGACCACATATCATAGCTCCATGTACCTTTGAAATTTTAGTGCGGTTTGCTCTTTTAGTGTATCTGTTACGTGTAAAATAGATTTTCATCGTCATTTGTATATCAAAGTGTTTTACCCGCTCCTGAACTTCTTTAATACTTGTTCCTGCTTCAAATAACAAGAAGGCATGTGCAATGACGTAAACCATCACTTCCAGAATCGGGTCATTTAATAGAATAAAACGATTTGGACTAATTTTCCTTGAATAATGATGTATATGTGCTGTATTTCAAAAGGATGATAACGTGAATATTAGATCAAATAAGAAAACAAAAATCGATAAATTAGTAGAAATATGGCATAAAGGTTCTTTAATAGCACACGACTTTATTGATAAGGATTATTGGAAATCACAGCAAATGGAGATGGAAAAAAAGTAATCCCAATGTCTGAAACCTATGTTATAAGTAATGAAAAAGATGTTGTCGACTTCGTATCAATGGTAGATAATTATTTGGCTGCATTATTTATTGATGTTAAGCATCAAGGTGGAGGGTACGGAAAGAGATTGTTAAATTTTATAAAAAGCCAAAGGGAATATATACAATTAAAAGTGTACAAGAAAAATAACAAGGCTGTTGATTTTTATTTAAAAAATGGCTTTGTAATAAAGAAGAATTATTAGATGAACAGACTTCCGAAGAAGAATTTTTAATGGAATGGGAAAAGAGTTAAGTGTCGTTTGGACGAGTCAGTTTATTACATGAAAATGCAAATGAACTCTCAACTGTCGGGGGTATTTTATTAAAGTTTTTCGGTAAAAATCTTGGGATAATGGTATAATACAAGTACATAATAAATAGGAAGAATAACCGGAGGAGCCTGCAAATAACAGGCTCTTTCTGTCTTTTAAAGGGATGGTTACAAGGGGGAAATCATGGAGTTATTTCTGCAGTTAGCTACCATTATTATTAGTACAAAAATTGCAGGAGATATTGCTGTTCGGTTGGGTCAACCCTCCGTGTTAGGTAAATTGATAATTGGTGTGATTATTGGACCAGCCATGCTAGATTGGGTACAAAATTCAGATGTGATAGAAGCATTTAGCCATATCGGGGTCCTCTTTCTCATGTTCTTTGCTGGATTGGAAACGGGTATTAGTGATTTGAATAAAAACAGAAATTCTTCGTTCGCTGTAGGTATAGGTGGTATTTTACTGCCATTAATAGGAGGTTATATTTCCGGGATTACCATAGGTATGGAGCAAAGTCATGCTCTGTTCCTAGGACTGATCCTGTCGGCAACTTCTGTCAGCATCTCTGTTCAAACATTTAAGGAACTGGGACATCTGAAAAGCAGAGAAAGTATCACAGTTTTAGGAGCAGCCTTAGTGGATGATATCATTGTGGTGGTTACTTTAGCTGTCATGATGAGTTTTTTGACGACAAGTGATGTAAGTTTAGGTATGGTAATCGGAAAGAAAGTAATATTCTTCGTGATTATAGCTCTGTTGGGATGGAGGTTCGTTCCATTCATGATGAGAAAACTTTCATCCCTAAGAGTTACGGAACCTATAATGAGTGTTTCCATTGTTTTATGTCTATTCTTCGCCTATATAGCTGAGTATCTTGGTGTAGCTGGTATTATCGGTGCATTTGCAGCCGGAATAGCTATTTCACAAACGGAATTTAAAAAGAAAGTGGAGAAAAAACTTGGGCCGCTTGCCTATACTATTTTCGTTCCTGTTTTTTTTGTAAGTATTGGCCTTTCTGTATCCTTTAAGGATCTACCAAAGCATATTTTGTTCATCATCGTACTGTCACTTATTGCTGTACTCACCAAGCTGATAGGTGCCGGTTTGGGTGCAAAATTAACTGGCTTTAACACCCATTCTTCTCTTATTATTGGAGCCGGAATGGTATCCAGAGGAGAAGTCGCGTTAATTATTGCAACGATTGGTTTAGGTTCAGGTTTATTAGCACAACAATATTTTACAGCGATTATTATCGCAGTTATCATTTCAACGATAGCAACACCTCCTATGTTGAAAGTATTGCTTGCGAATAAAAAATCGTCTGAAGTGGAGTAAGTAATCCAAAATGAGCTAAAAAGAAGTGCGAATGAAAAGCTCTCAACCGTTTTAAATTGAGAGTCTTTTTAAATTTAAAAATAAATGAACATTGACCCAAAAACCTATATAAGTTTTAGATAAAAGAGAATCGAGTTCAATGAGAATGCAAAAGATAAAAATTATCTTTGTTCAGATATAATATGGTATTTTTAAAGGGGAAAAGTACGTAATAAGAAGGGGATGCTGTATGGGAATTGGGAACCTAATCACACTTGTTGTCTCCTTTATTATGGTTATCAACATCATTCTATGCGCAGGAGTTTTATTTTTTGAAAGAAGAGATATTGGTTATACTTGGGCTTGGATCATGGTTCTATTTTTCATCCCGATTTTAGGTTTTTTCATTTATATTTTTTTTGGTCGAAAATTAAAGCAGAAAAATTTTTATAGGCTTACAAAAGAAGAAAGAAGATTTCTTCAATCAGCTGTGGATCAGCAATTATGTGCTTTAGAAAATGAGAGAAGCACACTTCCTTTCTTGTTAAATAAATATGCTAGTTTAATCAGAATGAATCTTATTTCATCCAGTGCTCTATTGTCTAGGGATAATCAGATACAAATCTTTAACGATGGTAAACAAAAATTTATTTCTTTGTTTGAGGACATAAAAGCTGCAAAGAAAGAAATCAATATCCAATACTACGTTATTCAACCTGATGCATTAGGAAGAAAGTTGAGGGATGAATTAATCAAAAAAGCGAAGGAAGGGGTTAAAGTAAGGCTCCTTTATGATGAGATTGGCTCAAAAAGAATTCCACCTGACTTTTTCGAAGAATTAAGTTCCGTTGGTGGAGAAGTAGAGATTTTCTTTCCTTCCCTATTTCGGCTAGTAAATTTTCGTATTAATAATAGAAATCATCGAAAACTTTGTGTGATTGATGGGAAAGTTGCTTATTTGGGGGGGTTCAACGTTGGAAATGAGTATCTCGGTTTAAACAAGGAATTTGGATATTGGCGTGATACTCATCTTAGAATAAGGGGAGATGCAGTAAATGATATACAATCTAGGTTTATCCTAGACTGGCATCAGGCTGGAAACCATCAAAATATAAATTATGATGATTTTTCCTTTTATAAGGAGAAACAGACAGGCAGTAGTCCTGTTCAAATTGTTTCAAGTGGACCCAATTCCTATACGGAGCATCTCAAGAATATGTACATGAAACTAATACTGAATGCAAAACACAGTGTGTATATTCAAACGCCATATTTCATTCCTGATCCGAGTTTTATGGATGCATGCAAAATTGCACTTCTATCTGGTATTGATTTACGGATTATGATCCCAAGCAAACCCGACCATCCTTTTGTTTATTGGGCAAATTTAGCATACACAGGAGAATTATTGGATTATGGAGCGAAAGTCTTGTTATATGAAAAAGGTTTTTTACATGCGAAAACCATCGTAGTAGATGAGCAAGTAGGGTCAGTAGGTACAATGAATATTGATGCTCGGAGCTTTAGGTTGAATTTTGAGGTGAATGCTGTAATATACGATGAACAAATTGCGAAGCAACTTTATAAAACGTTTCATGAAGATAGCCAAGTAAGTAGCGAACTTACTCCTAAAAGATATAGAGATAGGACTATTTTAACAAAAATGAAAGAAGGTATTTCGCGACTACTCTCCCCGATTTTATAAGGCTCAAATTTGGAAATGAAAATAGCCGCAGCTATTTAAAAAACGAAGGAACGATATCTATTTAAAGTAAAGAAAAATAACCATAAACGGTTCGAGATCTCTGTACCATACTAATGAAATAGACGTTATGACACTATATTATCAAAAAGCCTATCCTACTTTTTTTGATCGTTTTATAATATAAAGTTTTTTTCATGCTATAGATGAATTTCAGCAGATGTTATTCTAATACGATAAAGAAGGAATCTAGACAATATGCATACTTTCTAATCATGATTTTTCCTTACTTATTTAATTTTCAGTTTACGAAGAGTATCATCGTAATAAGATTTTCATATCTTCAAATCCTTTTGTATTTTCTTTAGTTTCAGCGTAGGTGGTGGGTTGTTGCCTATCACCCCTTTATATGTTTACTTGTGAATTTAATAAAAGAACTGTCCCAACATTCTTTTGTTGTAGTGATTATACAATTTTCCGTTCATTGTAACCATGAAAAAGAGTTTTACAATATTATTGTCTTTATATTGTGTCTCGTTCGCATACATACAGTTATAAATGGGCAGATTGTACTCTATCCAAGCTAATTAACAAATATCTGTAAAAGGAGTTCTTTCATGAAGGTACTTGGTATTTTTTTGCTCTTATTTGCTGGCTGTATCCTATTAAGCATCGGATTGGACCTTATACTTGGAAAATCCTTTTGGGAATCAATATTGGGGCTATATTCTTCTTTTGGTGTTATGAGGAAAGTGGAGCTACCTATTCTTATTCTTTTTCTTATGTTAAACTTTCTTCCACCCTATTTGGATTATCGGAAAAACAAAAAAACCTATCAATAGGTTTTTTTTAGTAATCGTTTTCGGAGTAACGCAACACATAGCAGAATAATCGGGATTCCTATTTGCATGGGGAGCTGGATATAGTAAGGTACGATTTTAAGGCCTTCTTTGAAGTGTTCAGATGTATTTTCTGCAATTATTATCGACAGTAACAAAGTAATGGTGGCAAGAGGGAGTGTCAATTTTTTGTGTGAAAGTTTAAATAGATCAGCACTACCAATTATGGCTGCATACGAAAAAATAGTTATTTTGAAGAAACCACCTATTACTAGAATAATACATGCCAATATGTCTAGTCTCTGAATAAATGTATTAACAGAGATTTTCCCCATTGTTGTGAGAAGAGGAAATGGAGAGCGGCCCACCATTGTTCCTCCAAGAGAAGCAATATCCATTGCTATCGTAAAGGAGATGAGAACACCAGATAAAATCATTGCCATTAATCCATATCGAAAACCTTTTCTTCTATTATTCAAATATGGTAAAAACATGGTAAAGGCAATCATTTCACCAAAAGGAAAAGTGGAGATAACAGGAAATGCTGTCTTTAAAATTAATCTCCAATCCTCTGCTACAGGAAGAAGCTTTTGTAAATTGATGACATCAGAGAATAGAAGAAAGACCACTGTAACTAAAGTGCTAAACAAATAGACAAATAAATAGATTTCTCCTGTTCGTGCTAACACTTCTACACCATGAAAGATTGTGTATATAGTAACTAGGACCAATACCATACTGATGACAAGAATCGGAGTTCTCTGTAACCAAGTAATTTGGAGCAAGGTAGCAATATCTCTCAAAACTCTTGCTCCAATATAAATAAAATAGATGATATACAAAAAACTGATGAGCGATCCTATTGTTTTCCCCATAATCTGTTTTGTATAGGTTGTCAAAAGAGCATCAGGATAGTGCTGATAAAGACCGCCATATATAAATAGCACAATGATGCCTATAGTAAGGCCAATTAAGATGGCAATCCACGCATCTTGTTTCGCTTCCATTCCTAGTCCAATGATAACTGCGGTTCCTAATTCAAATAAAAATACCAAACAAAAAAGCTGAAAAGGGCTGATTCTTGCATTTTCCATAAAGGATGAATTCCTTCCTTTTCCATTAGTCTCTTTCTTTCATATATGGGTTGGTTCGTAGTCCTGTTGTACGAATAAAAATTCTGGCGTGAATATTGACTTGTGACTTGGGATAGTACTTTTTCCAGTTTGTTTTCCACTTGGTCCATGTTTTTGGATCAGCTTGATGTATTGCATCTCCAAATCCAAAAACATCGCTTTGGTTTTTTTTCCCCATGGCAAGAGCCAGCTCTACTTCCTTTTTTATCTCGGTGCTTGTTCTCTGTTCCAGTTCATGAATCACATCAGGATTTTCGAGATCGATGGGACATTCTGCTTCTCCGATCCGTCCCTCTGCTGCTATGTTCATATCAATAGTAGGTCTGTTTTTTGTTATTTTTGCTTTAATCTTTGTTTTGGAATAATTTACAATTACAGTTAAATGATGGTTATTATTTTTACTGCAATTGATATTCAATGCTGCCCCGCGAATTTTATTACTACCAAACATGATTCCTCGAGCGGTTTCATCATCTGCCCACTGGACGAGATTTTGCATATTAAATAAAGCTATTCCTTTAAGTTTGGTTTGTCCTTTAGCTCGCGTTTGTAGAATGGATTCTGCTTTACCAATTTGTTTTGAGTCACCTGTTAATTCTACACCGCTTATTGCGATATCTCGTCCACTGGCTAACACATTTTCAATAACTTCCTCAATCAATGTAACTCGATTTTCTCCCCAAACATCTTTTGATGTCTCAATTTTATTTTTTAATTCGTTGGCAGAAATATCATCTATTGGCGTCAGTGCACTTATAATTTTGTATGCTTGGGTATTTCTTGCTGCTAAAACGGGAAAGTTGATACGCCCTTGCGGATCTCTATCTGTAACATCAAACACTTTTAGTGCAGCTCCTTCTCTTAGTATTTCTTCTGATATAACAAAGACCTGTAAGTGAGAGAAAAACAGTCTGCGAGAGACCTGTTGTGACATTTTTCGTATTGCTTCTAGTTTTGTTCTTCCAGTTTGACTATAGGTAGCTATAGGTGTAGCATGGCTTCCACTCGCATTCCTAGTAATAACACCTGGGTTCACTAACTGGAAGGTATATAGGTATTCTCCCTTTTTATGAGATTTATCAATACCAACTGCCATTACAAATCCATAATCGTTTAGTTCTTGATAATCCCAGCAACCTGTTGTCAGGGATAATAAACTGATCCAGATACCTATCAAACCTTTTTTGGAATAGGTGATGAGTTTATTCATTGTTTTTATTTCCTTCGTCATCCATACTTGTTGACGGTTTTGGCTTTTGCCCTTTTGGAATGCGCAAATCGTCTTTTCTCAAGATCGATTTCGGACGTAAATTTAATGCCCATAAAGGTGCTCGCAAGATAGAATCCTTTTGGTCTTGTAACTCAAATGGGGCAAAGGGTGCTAAATAAGGTGTTCCAAAAGATCGTATTGTATTCATGTGAACCGTAAGAAAGATTAAGCCAATAGTAATACCAAATAAACCAAGTGCTGCAGCGAGCAGCATAAGACCAAAGCGAATAATTCTTGCAGATATAGCTAGGGAGTAGTTAGGAGTAGCAAAACTTGCAATTGCAGTTGTTGCTACAACCATCACCATAACGGGGGAAACAATGGTTGCTTCAATGGCTACACTCCCTATTACAATTGCTCCAACAATCGAAATCATTACACTTAAAGGACTAGGGCTGCGAATCCCAGCTTCTCGAAGTGCCTCGATCACCATCTCCATCAAAATTGCTTCTACAACCGTTGGAAATGGAACCCCCTCACGTTGTGCGGATAGGCTGATAGCAAGTTGTGTAGGCAACATTTCAGGATGATAGGTCATAAGTGCGATATAAAGTGCAGGAGTAACCATAGAGACAAAAAAGATAATGTAACGAAGAATACGGATAAAAGTTGAAATATCAAAACGTTGAGCATAGTCTTCGATTGATTGGAAAAAAGAAAAAAAGGTCGCAGGAACAACAAGTGCAAAAGGAGTTTGATCAGTTAGAATGGCTACTTTCCCTTCTAATAAATTTCCAGCAACAATATCAGGACGTTCAGTTGATAAAATGGTTGGGAAAGGACTAAACGCTTTATCTTCGATAAAAGACTCTATGTAGCCTGATTCGAGTACGCCATCGATTTCAATTTTCTCCATTTTTTTTATTACCTGATTCAACACTTTTGGATTCACAATCCCATCGATGTACATTAGGCTCACACTCGTGTTGGTTATATTACCAATTGTTAACGATTTAACATGGAGATTTGGGCTTTTTATTCTACGACGAACTAAAGCTTGATTCGTTTGAATGGATTCGGTGAAGCTATCTTTAGGCCCTCTAACAACGGTTTGTGATTGGGGAGGGGTGACTTCACGGATCTTCCCGCCAGCTACCTCCACAATGAGAGCGCAAGACCATCCATCGCCTAGTACAACTAAATTTCCGGATAAGAGAAGTGGTATGATTTGTTCCAGCTCAGTGAGTTGTTGAAGCTCTCCTTCTGATAGCATTTCCTTCATTATTTTCATCATGTCTTCATCAGGAGATGTTTGTTCTAGACGAACGAATTCGAGTTTTGCAGATTTAATAAGATTTCTTGTTTCTTTTTGGTCAATCAGTCCCGTGATATAGACAAACGCAATTTCGTGACGGTGAAACTGCAACCGTTTTATTACAATATCTGAGCTATTACCAAGAAATTCTTTTAACTTCGTTAAATTGAGAGATAACTTACTTGACAGAGTAATGTTCTTGTTTATGCTTTTATTAGAATTAGATTTATCTGTTTCCTTATTTGAGTGCATAATAAAATAGCTCCGTTTCATGATTTGGCTATTTTTAACTTTTGAATCTAGATGGTATTTTATACATGAGGGATAGAGGTAGTGATGAATGATGAAGACGTAGATGTAGATAGAAACGGTTTAGAGGCAGCTCTATTTATTCGAATAAAAAGAAAATGTTACAACTTTGTTATTATGTGATCTATTATCTTTAGATTACGAAAATGTATGCATTTCGTTAACAAAAAAGCTCAATATCTAGATATTTTTGATCAATTAAGTAGTGTAATCTATAATTTAGCGGTAAAATAATTGTAAATAGGAGGTGTACGATTGTACAAACTTTTGATTCTGTTCAAGAAACCGGAAAATGAAGAGGAATTCGAACATTTTTACTATGAAGAGTTTATCCCGCTGGCAGTAAATATAGATGGTTTAGAGCGTATGGAGCTTACTAAAATAAAACCACCGTTTGGAATTGCAAGGGATATTCCGTCTCCTTTTGATCTTCAGATAGAATTCTATTTCCAAACAAAGCAAACATTTCAATTTTTTATAAACGAAAGTGAACTAGGCCAAGAATTTCAGGAAAAGCTGTCTTCCTATACGGCCCCAATCTATACACTTGCATGGGGACAGACGGAAGTAATCAGTAAATCAGAGATTGTAGCTCGTTACAATGAACATTTGATTCGGTCTTCTTCTCAATAGTCAGCAAAGGATGATTTCTTATGATGAAGCTTGAAGCTCTTTTTACAGTGACTACTGATAAAGATACGTTTAAGCATCACATACACCATCAAATTCTACCTTATGTTTATAAAATGCCGTACATCGATAAAATCGAGTTGACTCCTTTTTTTGATACACCTAATGATATACAAGAACAATTTTTAGAAAAGCCGATTCACTATCAACTTGCTTTATACATGAAAGAAGAAGATGTTAGAAGTGCATTTGCTTCAGAAAGCGGTCAAGAATTAGCTGCTTACCTTAGATCTTTGGGTGATTTTATGACAACTGCTGCAGGAGATACTAAGGTTTTTTATAGATGGGATTTAGAACAATTAAAAGGATAGTTATGTTTACTGGTTCCCCCTGTTTTTGCTATTTTTATACTTATTAAAATACATAGAGCCTCTTCTCATGAGAAGAGGCTTATTTATGTATCCTAACATTGATTTGAACGGAGTTTCAAACATACAATATAAGGAAAAGGGAAGGAGGGGTTGTAAATGAGCAAAGCAAAACTTAGTGCTAATAATCAAATAATGATACCAGAAGCAATCAGAGATAAACTCCAGCTTACACCTGGAGATGTGCTTGATTTCCTAGAAAATGAGCATGGAGAAATCATTCTAAAAAAGGCAAATCGGATGGAGGCTTTGTTTTCTGTTTTAGACGAGATAAATGAAGAGGCGAGTAACGAGGGGATTAAGGAGCAAGATTTACTGGATGAATGGGAAAAAGTAAGAAGGGAGAGAAGCTATGGAGAAGAATAAAAAACTTCGTGTCTATGTGGATACCAATATTTTTATCTCTCTTCTTGCATTTAACAGCCAAAAGATGCGTCATTTCCTCGAAGTCGTACAAATGAACCACATCCTGTTGCTTTCCACTGCTGTTTTAGATGAAATCGACGAAGTCTTAACGAGAAGTTTCCCCAAAGCAATCCCTCTAGTGAGCAAAATGCTCCGTTATCTTCAATATGAACTGATTCCTACTCCTATACCTACGGATCTGAAATACCAAGAGATCGTGAAACAACTTCCATATATCAAGGACCCAGACGATGTGATTATTTTTGTCGGAGCATGGTTAGGAAAATCAGATGTGATTGTTTCCCATGATAAAAAGCATTTTCATACAAAGGAAGTGAAGGCAGTATTTACTGTTATGACAGTCCATGATTTTTTAATCAAGTATGATATGCATTACAAAGAGTAAAATTCTCTATTTCCCATTTTTATAAAAAATCGACAATCATTATTTTTGTATGATAAAATAAATTTACAAATTAACACAATAATCTAACATAAAGGGATGTAATCATGCTTAAAATTACAAAAATATTGATTGTGACTGCTCTTGCAGTAGGAGTATCGATTACGAGTCTTCCACATTTAACTTCTGCTTCTTCCCATACAAACCAAGTACAAGAACAACAAAATCATAGGAGTATCATTCAAAAAACAGAGCAACTAGCAATCCAAGGAAAAACAATCAATAGTGAAAACTTTGCCATTAATGCAAAAGGGAAAGACATACAAAAAAAGTGGGGAAATCCTGATCCAAATAGTTCAAGCGAAGATGTGTATACCTATAGCAAGCGGAGAATTGAGTTTTTCTTATTCAAAGGGACTGTTACCCATATCGTATCGTATGACAAACGCTATGAAAACATTACTTATCATGAAGTGATAAAAACATTAGGTGCACCTGCTAAAGAATCCAGAGGAGAAGATGGAGTTTATACCACTTATGAATGCGGGAAAAAGTTACTCGTCATTTCTTTTTACTACGATAAGACAGGCAAAAATCCTGATACCATAAACCAAGTTATTGTGATGGATCAATATAAAAACATGAGGGAAGAAGAAAGGCAAAAATTTCAACTACAATTTCCTTCCTTGTTCTGAAACGTTGATAAGGGGTATAAGATACTAGTTTTGTATTGATCAAGTCGATATAACTCAAAACTGCAATAATAGTTTCTAATAAAACAACGGAAAAAAACAAGTTAGTTCACTTCGATCAGGAAAAATATTATAGGCATGGGTTCACTGTGCTATAGGTGAACCCTTCTTTTATACCAAGTTCAAGACATGCAAGAAACAAAAGAAAAGATACTTGGTAAGGAGACATTTGTCAATATGTCGAGTTCTTGCAGTCGTTTCGTACAGTAGGTTGAATTATCTTTTAAAAACGTATCTATATATGCAGGATGACACATTACTTCTAATGTAACATTATCTTCTACTTCCTGATGGAGATTTGCGAAAAAATGGGAGGATACGTTTTCCCCATAGAATCCGTCGAGGAACACATCAGATAACAAAGGAATCTCCTCCACATTTCTTCTAAACGCATTTCTTACAGGCAAGTTATATTTTTGTGCTAATTCCTTCACTACTGGTTCAAGAAATGGCCATGCATGAATATGATGGTGACTGTCCATATGAGCAGGACGGATTCCAAAAGAGAAGAACTTTTGAATTTGATCCTCCCACTCCTTCCTTACATCTTCTAATAGTACATCAGAGTTCTTTTCGTAATTTTTATCTACCCGAAAGAAGCCATTTTCATCAACAAGGGAAGGAACATCTTGATTTACAGGTTTTCCAAAAGTAAGAGTTAAGTGTATTCCTACCCGAAGTTGAGGATATTGTTTTGCTAACTCTACTGCATGCTCCGTTGCCGGTGTATGAACCATCATAGTGGTAGAATTTACAATACCAAAACGGTGAGCATCAATGATTCCATGATTTACTCCCCTCGAAAAACCAAAATCGTCTGCATTGACAAGTAATGAGATCACACAAATACCCCCTCTCTAACATGCCAAATAGATTTATGAATCAAACTAGTAATTTCGCTCGATAACAAAATTTGCACGATCGCCTCGAAAGACTGCTCGTGAATATTCTATCGGCGTTTCATCTTCTAAATATGCAGATGTTTCAATCGAGAAACAAGGTGTATGAACAGCGATATTCAGCTTATCAGCAATTTCTTCATCAGCTAAAAACAATTCTAGTTGTTCGATTGTCTTTTTGATTTTTAGTCCAAATTGGACTTCTAGTAACTGGTATAAGGACTTTTCGCACTCCTCCTTATCCAGGCTGGGGGTTTTATGCCATGGTAAATAAGCAATTTCATATTGAAGCGGTTCTTCATCAGCATAACGAATTCTTTCTAATTTATTGATTGGGTCGCCTTCTTTTAACTGAAATTGGTTTGCCTGAAATTCATCAGCAGGGATCACGTGAAGACTTAAAACTTGTATTTGAGGTTTTTTTCCTTGTGAAATCAATTGCTCTGTGAATTTTACCTCTGTCATAGATAAAGTTTGTTTCACTTTATGATTGGAGACAAAAGTTCCTCTTCCTTGTTCCCGATAAATGTAACCTTCGATGCTTAACTGTTGCAGTGCAGTTCGAATCGTTGTCCTGCTGACACCAAATTGTTTGCAAAATTCGGCCTCAGTAGGAAGCAAGGTGTTTGGTTTATACTTTTTCTCTTTTATTAATCGAATAATTTCTTCTTTGACTTTTGTATGCAAAGACTTTCCTTCTTTATTTAAATCCATAGGTCTTTCCTTTCTTTTATACTGTTAACGATCCATATAAACACAATAGTTTTTCTGCTTATATGTGCAGATGTGTGTGAAAAGGTGCTTTTTTAGAGCATTAACCTCCTCTAGTTTACTACAAGTTTGTATATTTGTAATGACAAATATACATTTCTTTGGCATGTGGAATATTTGTTACTACAAGTATGTAGACATTGATTATTTGTTATGATAAATTTATTTCAAGTGATGATTACTTTTTTAGGGAGGATATTCATGAGTTTAAAAGTCGTGATTATAGGTGGTGGTTCCAGTTACACACCAGAGATTATAGAGGGATTTATTAGTAGATACGAGTCATTCCCTGTATCGGAACTTAGCCTTGTGGATATTGAAAGCGGAAGAGGAAAATTAGAGATAGTTGGTGCATTGGCAAGACGCATGATAAACAAATCAGGCTATCCTATTAAACTATCATGGACTTTGAATCGAAAAGAGGCACTACAAAATGCTGATTTTGTTACAACACAAATTCGGGTTGGCGGACTAAAAGCGAGAGAGAAAGATGAAAAAATACCGTTGACACATGGAGTGATTGGTCAAGAAACAAATGGACCGGGCGGGATTTTTAAAGCACTCCGTACCATTCCCGTACTATTGGATATTTCCCGCGATATACATGACATATGTCCTGGTGCATGGTTAATCAATTTTACAAATCCAGCAGGAATTGTGACAGAAGCCTTACTTAAATACAGTTTGCATAAAAAAGTGGTCGGGGTCTGTAACATTCCTATTAATATGAAAAACAGTGTAGCTGAAATGATGAATGTGGAGGCGAAGCATGTAGAAATCGAGTTCATCGGCATGAATCATTTTGTGTTTGGAAGAAAAGTTTGTGTGAAAGGGATCGACCGAACAGAAGAAGTGCTTGATAAGTTAATTCATAACGAGGTAGATTATTCCCCTGCCAACATTATTTCACTAGGGTGGTCGAAAGAATTCATTCAATCCATAAATCTCTTGCCAAATCCCTATCACCAATATTATTTTCAAACAGAAGATGTTTTGGCAAAAGATTTGAAAGCGTTTGCAGAAAATGGAACGAGAGCAGAGATAGTGAAAGAAGTGGAAAAAGAGCTCTTTGTCAAATATCAAGAAGAGCAATTGCAAGAAAAACCAAAAGAGCTGGAAAAAAGAGGCGGAGCGTACTACAGTGATGCCGCATGCAGCCTGATGAATAGCATTTATAACGATAAAGGTGATATACAAACCGTTAACATTTTAAATCAAGGAGCCATTACAGGTCTTCCTCATGATTCTGTCATTGAAGTCAATGCAGTTATTACAAAAGTAGGTCCAAAACCAATCACAATAGGAGAATTACCCTTATCAGTCAGAGGCATCATCCAACAAATGAAAGCGTTTGAGCAATTGGTAATAGAAGCAGCTATATCTGGAGAGTACTTAAAAGCTTACCAAGCAATGATTATGAATCCATTTGTACGAAATGAAAAGAAAGCAAAGATCATTTTGGACGAGCTATTAGAAGCTCACAAAGATTATTTACCGCAATTCCACACAAAATAAGGAGGTATTTTTATGAATAATAAGGTAATGCAATGGATGGAAGAAAAGTTCATGCCGATTGCCGGCCGCATTGGTTCTCAGCGGCATTTAGTAGCGATTCGCGATGGGTTTATCATGATCATGCCGCTTATTATTGTTGGTTCTTTAGCTGTTTTGATTAATAACTTTCCTTCCGATGCCTTTCAAAATTTCATGATCTATCTATTCGGAGACCAATGGAAGAATGTAGGAGGAAATGTTTGGAATGGTTCCTTTGCAATATTAGGTTTGCTGGCAGCAGCATCGATCAGCTATAGACTTGCCAAATCTTATGATGTGGACGGGCTGCCAGCAGCCTTGGTTACTGTAGCTTCCCTTATTATTCTAACCCCTGTTACCAAAGATTGGGGCATTTCATATGAATGGACAGGTGCACAAGGTTTGTTTGTAGCTGTTATCATGTCGCTTGTTGTTACAGAATTATTCCGGATGTTAATGAAATCGAAATTTACGATTACGATGCCAGAAGGAGTCCCCGAAGGTGTGGTAAAATCCTTCAAAGCCTTATTACCAGCCATGATCATTCTTATACTAGTAGGATTTTTGCAGGCATTACTCACCGCTTTGGGAAATACAAGCTTACACCAGATCGTTTTTGAAAGTATTCAAAAGCCGCTGCAGTCATTGTCAAACTCATTGCCAACAGCGATTATTATTGCTTTCCTTAACCATTTACTGTGGTTCTTTGGATTGCACGGGACAAACATTATTGAACCCTTTATGGAATCGATGTACTTACCTTTAATTGAGAAGAATCAAAGCTTGTTTGCTGCGGGTATGAGTGC
Organism: Shimazuella alba; assembly: GCF_009831235.1. Taxonomy (GTDB): domain Bacteria; phylum Bacillota; class Bacilli; order Thermoactinomycetales; family Thermoactinomycetaceae; genus Shimazuella; species Shimazuella alba. The sequence goes on from NZ_WUUL01000008.1 coordinate 166,396, forward strand.
TTTTGATGTGCCTTATATTGTAACAAAGCCTTTCTTCGATTCTTATGTATACATTGGCGGTTCAGGAGCAACGCTCGCGCTTCTTCTCGCCATCTTCATCGCAGTGAAGTCAGCACAGTACCGATCCATTGCCAAACTTTCTGCTCCTGCGGGATTATTTAATATTAATGAACCAGTTTTATTCGGATTACCAATTGTATTAAATCCAGTTATGTTAATACCGTTTATTCTCGTTCCCATCGTGTTAACCATTACCTCTTATTTTGCGCTTAGCTTAGGAATTGTGCCTAAAACGGTAGCAATGATACCTTGGTCAACTCCACCATTTATTAGCGGATATCTAGTATCAGGCGGATCATGGATGGGAGTGCTGCTTCAAATCGTTAACTTCGCTATTGCAACATTGTTGTACCTTCCTTTCATCAAAACAGCAGACCTTGCTCAAATGAAACAAAATAAAGTTGCATAGGAGAAATAAAACATGGATAAAGAGATACCAAACTTAGAAGAAATTTCGTTTCAAATTATTCTTCATGCAGGAAATGCAAGATCTTCTTCGATGGAAGCAATTCACCTTGCGAAAAATGGAAAGTTTAAAGAAGCTCAAGCAAAAATAACAGAAGCAGAAAAAGAATTTTTGGAAGCGCATCATTCCCAAACAAAGCTGTTGCAAACAGAAGCGGGCGGTCAGGTACAATCTCCTACTGTCCTTCTTATTCACTCTCAAGACCATTTAATGACTGCTATGACGGTGAAAGAAATGGCTCAGGAATTTATCGAGCTCTATGAGAGATTAAAACAATAGAAGGATGATTTTATGAAAATTATATTGGTATGTTCAGCAGGTATGTCTACGAGCATGTTAGTCCAGAAGATGAGGAAGGCTGCTCAAGAGAAAGGTCTATCTGCGACAATCGATGCGACATCAGAAGCTGAATTAGGAAATCATTTGGACCATACAAATGTTATCTTAATCGGTCCCCAAGTTCGTTATCTTGCACCAAAAATTAAATCAAAAGCAGAACCACATGGTATTAAAGTAGATATTATTAATTCGATGTATTATGGGACGATGAATGGCGATAAAGTATTAGAACAAGCACAAGGATTATTGGAAGGTTAGTAAAAAATAGATACAAATGAGAAATTCATTAGAAAGCTTCCTTTAAAAAAAGGGAGCTTTTATAGATTTACGGTAAGGAAATATACGGATTGGATCGTGAGATGAAGATGAGCGTTGGGCGAGAGAGGATTATTCCCCATAGCTATCAAGCTAAGTAAGTGCATATTAAAAATGATGATTATAATGGAAACGAGTCTTCTCTTTGAAAAGATTAAGTACCCCAAATAAGCCTACTTAGGCTTATTAATGAAGCTTTTCTTTGGGTGTTTCTTTCATAGAAAACACGCCATCCTTCCGAAGCCTATAATGTAAGATCATTTAATTATAATAGAGCCTGTTGCATTACAGTCTAAAAAGCGAAGATGTGTACCTCAGACAAGGGCACAAGTCTCGCTACGTCGCTGTGCTTCTAGTCTAGCTTTGAGTGGATGGAGCATCCTTTGTATGTTTTCAACAACAGACGCGAAAAACATAGCGCAACTTGCTACTTTAGTGGCATAGTGCGACTTGTGCCTTAGGTGCACACATATCGAGCGTCTTTTATACTGTTTTCAAATTTTATTTATGCAACAATCACATAATAGTAATAATAATATAAAACTTGTGAAAATGGATAAATTTCCTTAAGATAGCTTTAGACTTGCTGACTACTTTACAAAAGGATGAATAAACGATGATAACAACTTTCCCCTATACAGGCTCTGGACCATATTGCTATGCTAACTCTTTTGCCATGATGTTTGGTAAAAATGCTCCCTCTACAGCCGTTATTGAGTTCGCTACCAGCAGTCCATTTGGGATGCAGTTGGTCGGTGGCGCTCTTCCATTTTTTGATCCATACGGATGGGACCCTGAGGCTGGTTTTGATGATGCGTTGATGGCATTGGGTTGGATTTCTACAGTCACAAATGGTGACAATGCTGTTGACTCTATCAATAGACTCAAAACAGCCCTTACGAATGGTCCGGTATGGATAGGACCAGTGGAAATGGGTTACTTACGACATCAACCAGGCAAAACGGGGCCAATTGGTGCAGATCATTATATTGTCGTTCTCGATATAAACGATGACACTGTACTTATACATGATCCACAAGGATATCCATATGTTTCTTTACCGCTTCTTGACTTTCTAAACGCCTGGCAAGCTGAGACAATCAGTTATGGTACATCCTTTACAATGCGCACAGATTTCATCAGGGTCGAAGAGAAATCAGATGTGGACATCATCAAAGCATCAATACCTGCTGCAATTCGCTGGCTATCGATGAATAGTGAATATAACATGCCTGAAAATAGTTTTGGGAATGGTGAAGCTGCGAAACAACTTGCAGTGCTCATCGAAAATGATTGTAACCAAGATCTACTTGATCATCTCATTCATTTTGCGGTTCGAGTTGGCACGCGACGAGTTGCTGATGCTGCTACTTGCTTGTCTCTTATCGGATACAACAAGGCATCTATGATCATGACTCAACAAGCTCATCTTATTGGCTCTTTACAATATCCGTTGGTCACCGGTGACTACGTAAAAGCCGCTAACGCATTACGCGAATTGGCTCCAACGTATGATGAGCTGCTGAAAACACTGAAAAGTGAAACGAAATAAGATTTTTCATCATGCATTATTCAAGAAAAATGACTTTAGAACTTTGAATTTAGGTTATTTTTTATGACTTTGTAAAATTGTTTTCACTAGCACTAGTTCTATAATTTTCCAGAAGATCTATATATAAGCGTGGGATAACATTTACCACTTGTGATTCGACGTGATCAAGTTTGGGTAAATCCCAGGGTTCACTCCATAGCCATCAAGTTAATAACAAAATTGCCCCAAAACAAAAAACAAGCTATCCTTTCTTGATGCTAAAGAATGGATAGCTTGTTTTCTGTGAATGTGTCCATCAAAGGAGAACATTATTTTCCTAATTATTAATTTCCTCGAATTTGGCTCCACATCGTAACCATGTCGATCCAGCCGCGGTGTTCTCTAATTTTCCCATCAACCACACGATATTGGCGATACAGAGTGACATCAATCGTATTGCCAGTAGGTGCTGTGCCAAAAAACATACCTTCATGTGTACCTTTTACATTCATACAGACAAGTACTTTGTCGTCTTTGGCCATGATGTCTTCTACGACATATCTTTTATCAGGAAAGGATTCCAGTATCGTGGCAGCAAACTTCTTTAGTCCTTCTGTGGATTGATAAGAGAGTTCTTGATAGTCATCTGATAAAAATTGATCTGTACATGCAAAATCATTTTTGTTCCAAAATTGCTCGACAAACTCGCTTATTACTTTCAAATTTTGTTGTTCTACTGTATTCATTCAAAACATCTCCTTTGAATTTTAAATTTGTATCATCTACATTAGCCTTGAATCTGAGGTAAAAGAGTACCTGTATCAAACCAACCTTGATGGTTGACTATCTTTCCATCTACTACTTGAAAGTGTCGATACTGGGATATTTTTACTGGTTTGTTTGTAGGGACATTTCCAGCGAAACCTCCAGTATGAACAGCACTGATAATAATTCTGGCAATTGCTTTTTCGCCTTGGACGAAAATTTCATCTACCTCATATTTGCGATTGGTAAATGCTTCTGCTACTTGCTGAGAGAAATACTGATTTGTTTCATTTAACAAGTTTTCATTCACTTTATCTTGAAGAAATGCAGTTACTGCTTCCAAATTTTTTTGTTCTGTTGTGTTCATGACGAACATCTCCTTTAGCGTAAAGTTATATATAAGTTACCAAAAGGTAACATATTGCCTAAAAAAATTGGGATGGACTCTAACTGGAGACAACGGGTTTATGGGACAGATTTTTCGTGAGTTCTATAAAGCTGTTTAATACAGTCTGAACTCTTACTCTCGTTCCTTCATCTGTAGGTGTCCCATCTTCATTGAATGTGTTTGTCCCATAGCCAATGGATATCCATTCAGGGCAGTTGATACCATGTAAGTTACGCACGATAGTTTGTAAATGGGTAAGGGAACTTATTCCAAGCGGTCCGCCTGCGGAACTGACAGAGAGTACGGCTTTACCAGCAACTTTGTCGATACTGACATAATCCAATGCATTTTTAAGTGCTCCTGATACAGAACCATGGTATTCTGGTGTGGAAAAAATCAATCCATCTGCGTTTTGAATGGATTTGATTAGATGAAGCGCATTCTCATGAAATTCCCAATTATCTGGTGTAAAGAGGGGTAACGGTGTTTCTGCTAGATCAATAAAGGAAACAGAAATATGCTTTTCTAATAAAATGGATTCGATATGTTTGAGTAAGATGGTACTGGTGGCATTTTGCCGGTTACTTCCTGCTACTAAGGTTATTCGCATGTTTTTATCACCTTTTTTTGATTTCGTTATTTTCTTTTGTTTTCCTGACAAATCCTTTCTTTTTCGCTGATATGTGACTTTTAAGCAACCTTTATGCTTTATAATACGTTACTTAATGGTAACATGTCAAGGGTTTAAGAAAATTTTTTAGGAGGATTTTTGATGGACGAGGATGTCTTTAAGGCACTGACTGATTCGAGTCGTCGTAAGCTGTTGGATTTGCTTTATTCCACAGATGGACAGATATTGCATAGAGTATGTGAGCCACTCGATATGTCTAGATTTGGTATGATGAAACATCTCAATATGTTAGAAGAGCAAAGCTTCTGACAACGAGGAAAGTGGGTCGTGAAAAGCTGCATTAAATGCGGTTCCTATCCGTCAGTTATATAATAGATGGGTAAGCAAATATACAGAAGCTTGTATTGATGGATTAACATCCTTTTAAACCGAATTGGAGAGTGAGGGAGATATGGAAAACAGACCAAGACATATTAACCGAATCGCGATAAAGGCAAAACCCGAACGTATTTGGGATGCTATCACAAATACGGAAATGACGTCGAAATTTTGGTTCAACTGTGAGGTGCGATCTACTTGGGAGATGGATTCGGCAATTGAACTATAAATAAAGAAGAGAAAAAAGCGGAAGGAATTATACTAGATATCCATGCTCCACATAAACTTATGCTAAGTTTCCGATTTCACGCTTTTCCGGGTACCGAAAATGACACTTCATCCTGCATTACATGGGAAATACATGAACATAAAGAGATACCTGGTATAAGTTTTGTAACAGTTACACACGATGAGTTTGAACAAGCAGAGACTACAGCGAAAGTTTTGGAAAATGGTTTACCTTTGGTTATTTCAGGATTGAAGACTTTGCTGGAAACAGGGAAACCGCTGGCTGGTAAGGAATAGTTTCAAATGGCTGACAAAAACAAGTTTCTTAGAATTCTAAGAAACTTGTTTTTTAATACATTGATTTTTGAAATATAGTACGAGTGAAAAGAGTACTTAGTTGTATCATCCAACTTTGAAGTGCTTCTTCAATTGTTAAAAGATGTGAGATCAAAGAAGCTTTCATAATTTATTTTCTTAACTGTAGTCTTCGATGACAATCAATTTATCATCTTTGATCTCAAAGATCGATTTCCCTTGAAGTTTCAGCTTTTCTCCAGCGTTCAATCCAATCGGCAAATCGATAGCGAGTGTTGCCTCATAGTCAATCTCGATTTCTACTTTATTTGGGAGTAGCGTAAACTGTTTGATAGTTTGACAGCGCTCTGAAAATACGTCTTTCGATTGCTCAGCTAATTCACGAAATTCATCAATCCCCTTTGTTTCCACTTCCACTTCACCATCGGATATATTGCGAAATTCTACATCAGGATGCAAAAGCGCTGCCATACCGTCGATATCAAAAGCATTGTATGCGTCCACATATTGTTGTACAAGTCTTTTCTCTTTGCTGTAGTCCACGAGCATTCTCCCATCATAAGTAGGTATACACAAAGCATGAAGGTATTACTGTTAAAGAATAGGAATTTATCCTACTATATATAAAATTGAATAGTTAGTCAATTTGGGAATTTACTCTTCATCTGGAGGAGCACCGTAATTTATTTTGGTATAACCCCCTAATTGAAAGGATAAATTTGATAGTATTCTTCTAAAATAGAATAGTTCTATCGATTTGAGGATCTAGTGGATACTATTTTTATTAAACAAGAAAACTATAAATCACCAGGTGAACCTAGAAAGCTCATTTTTTTACCTCCTGTTAAAACACAATGATTCATTTATCTAATCATCATCAGGTGGTCCTGTAAAATCCATTATTCTACCCCCTATTTTCACAATATATCTGGTGATACTCATCTAACAGATTATAATATTTTGTTCGGTCGGAATCACGATAACAGCTCGCCATTTTTAAAAGTAAACTTCGAATATTTTTTGGTTTGTGGAGTCTTTTATAGATATCAATAGATTCTTCATAAGCTTTTTTTGCTTCTTCTATTTTTCCGTTCTGCATGTAGTGATCTCCAACACATTGAAGCGATTCAGCCAATAATATCTTGTTTGCATATTTTCTTGATAGAGTAATAGCAGTAGTAAACATTTCATAAGCTTTTTTTGAAGCTTTAGCTTTTTGATACAATTTCCCCATTTGAATAAAAATCTTAGAAATATAAAACTTATTATTCACATGAGAACTCATATTTATAGCAGATTGAAAACAGATTTCTGCGTTTTTTATTTTATTTTGTTGTTGATAACAATCAGCTAAGGTGATCCAAAGATAACCCGAATGCTCATACATGCGATTTATTCTAGCTATATTAAGTCCCTCGGTAGCTAGTGTTACCGCTAGGTCAAATCTGGATAGCTTAGTTAAAAGCCTTGTCTTTATTTCATACATACTAAGTATTACTTGTCGACTGTCAATATTGTTTCTATTTGTCCATAAATCTTCGATTTCCAACAATGCTTCTTCATTTCGATTTAATTCTTCCAAATAGATAACTTTACTAATTAATAGATAGTAATAGATATGTTCTTTTTCTCCATCTTTATAGAAACTGTCAAGTCCTTTTGTTACCCACTCCATTGCCTTATCTGGACAGTTTTCATAAAAATTTATTCTTCCAAGGGCATGATAACTTGCTGGAATAAAATTATACTTTCGCAATTCTGGATCATCATTTTCCACGACTTGCAAATAAACTACTTTCGCTTTTTCCTTCTTTCCTTTTCTCTCCCAATACCTGCCTTTTAAATACAGTGCCCAGATACGATGATATTCGTTTTCTGGTTTTATGGTGCGCAGTTCTTCCCATGCTTCATCTGGGGAGACCATGTTTAGGTGGTTTTCAATAGAAAGAAGTTGCAAAGCTACATCTACTTGATCTTCTTCCTCTGCTTCTTGCTGATACTTTTCAATTGCTACGCCTAACTGTTCACATAAGAAGATGACTTTTTCTCTGCTGACAGAAACATTCCCCCTTTCCATTCTACTAATGGTTCCAGTAGATAAAAATCCTTCCGATGCAAGGTCTTCTTGCCGATATCCCTTTTTCTTTCTTGCTTCTCGTATCTCGAATGCTAGTTCAGCTGTGACATAGAGATGAGCTTTCATATCAACACCTCAAAAAAATTTTTTTCCAGTTTGTATGACAAACGCTTAATTTCAATGAAACGTATGCTATTTACAAAGAAGTTTCATTAAAATTCGGCCTTTTGACCCGAATTTTAATGAAATTTATAGGAGACTCTTTATACTTCAAATTAATTTCATTATTGGTAAAATTTATTATACTATGCGATGATGTGTTTGCAAAATATTTTCTTTTTATGGAGGTTATGTTATTGCTTCAATTACAAATTACAGGGCAGATTGCTGAGGTACAAGCATTTGTTCATTATCTGGAGGAACAACCATATTTTGTAGTAGAAGAGAAAGAGAAGGAGAAGGGCTATGATTATTTTTCGCTAACCTGTGACGTAAAGACAAGTTTATTAAAGCCATCCTTGCGCACTTTACACGAACTTCATATTGTTACTGCAGATCAGCAAAAAGTGGTACTAGCCTTATTAGATGCAAAAGTGGAGAAAGAAGGGGACAAAACCATCGTATCAGGGCTCAGTTATGATATTTTTGCTTGATGCAGGATGCTATTCTCCTTATAATTGTTCTGTTGTGAATTCTTCGTTTCTTCCCACTTGAAAGAGAGATAGATGAACAAGCAGGTAAGAAGTGCTGAAGACTATGCTATGCAGTACAAGGACACATGGCAGCGAATGAAAGATGATCTCATCGGTCATCAAGCAAATATCAATACACTCTCCGAGAAGGAACGTGCTCTGAGCGAGTCTAGAGGATCAAAGGCAGAGGTTGATCGGATCTTGCATGAGATCAAACTGGCACAAAAAGCCATGTATGGTGCAAGCTCTGTTTACTTTATAAAACTGCGCGAGATCATCGACGCTGTTACTCGAGATGGACAAGAAGAGCACTTTTGGACCTGTGTTACCAAGTTTCAGTTGGAGTATGTGTCGTAACATGCACCCCTCTATCCTAGGATAGAGGGGTGTGGTTGTTTTCATTCAATCTTTTAAAATTATTTTGATATATATAACAAAATAATAGAGATGAAGACTTTTATATCATATAAATTCATTGGATACCTATGATATAATCTAGGTTGACAATTATGGTAACTGGTAACCGAGAAAGACGCCCACCTATGATTTCAAAGAAGCTTAAAACTCCCTCTAATCTGGAGGAGCTGAAGGAAGAATTTTTTGAAGTCTTCCGAGCTTATCAAAAAGCTTGCGATCAGGTGGAAGTAGATATTGCAAAAATATCTGGCAGAGCAAGAATCAAAGAAATACAAAAACACAAGCGTTTTGGTTCCCTTACGTATCGAAGAGAAGTGAAAGCGTATGAAGATTTCCTAGAGAAGATAAATTCGCTCCCTAAAAAAACACAAGATGAATTCTGGAGTTTGATTGGAATATAATTTAACCAAACTCAAACACCCCTCTATCTGTAGGAAAGATAGAGGGGTGTCGTGATTTTTTAGTGTATATTTCCCCTTCTTCCTTGTCGACAATGGATGTAACAAGAGACAAGGAGCCGTTACATGGGGAGACTTATCCAGTTTGAAACGTTACGTGCAGCGTATGAAGAACAGTTGCGAGACCGAGCATTGATGTATTTTCCATGGGATGAGATGGAAGAGGTCAAGAAGAAACAAGTCTTTCCGCTTGTTCGTTATTGGTCTCGTGTTAAGCAAAATATTGTATTAGAAGCAGTATATCGATTGGTATATGATGCATATGTCTGGGGGATGCGTTCGGCAAAAACAGCACGTTCTCTTCGTATGCGTGAATTTCAAGATACTCCATGGGAACGAATTTATGCACGAAACTTCACTGATGAAGGATATGATCTCGTAAAATCTTGTCTGTCTCAGTTTGCAGTAGAACATTGGTTAGATGAGCGGTCATTGACAGATGTATATCTTTTAGGTGAAGGTCTCGTGATACACTGGTTCTGTCAAGGAGTAGAAGAAGAGTGTAAACGTTCAGGTAAATATATCAAAAGAGAATAAAGAACAAATTTCCCCCATTATCCATAAGACATCACCTCAAAAATTATTTTGTTTGAAGAAAAGCGGTGATAAGCCTGTCTGTTGTCACATATACATAGGCTACAATAGTGAGAATTTGGGCGGTGAGGATAGTGTGGGAGAAATTACATGAATCCATGCGTGAGCAGAAATTCCTATGGTTAATGATTGCATTTTTATTTGGATTTCTTACCATACCAATGTGGTTTCATTTGGATTGGCAGCAATCATGGAACACGTGGAGCATGCCTCTATCAAGTAAAGTGATCGTCATAGATGCAGGTCATGGTGGAATCGATGCTGGTGCAGTAAGCAGAAGTGGGTTGGAAGAGAAAGAAATAACGTTAAATATCGCTTCTTATCTTCGTGATTTTCTCCAGCAAAGTGGAGCATTTGTGGTTCTGACAAGAGAGTCAGATAAAGATTTGGCGGGTGTTGGAAACGGAAAGAGCCGTTGGAAAGCAAGAGATCTTTCTAAGCGACTACAAATGGTAAAAGATGAAAATGCCGATTTATTTATTAGCATTCATGGAAATGCCTTTCCTGGAGAATCCCATGGTGCACAGACTTTTTATAATCCTACCCGAGAAGCGAATAAAAAATTAGCCACTTTCATTCAGACAGAATTGGTTCATAACCTAGAAAACACTACTCGCATTGCCAAAGCGAAAAATGATGTTTTTCTGTTGAAGTATTCACCAATTCCAACTGCATTGGTAGAAGTTGGTTTCCTTTCGAATGATGAAGAAGCACAGCTTTTAAGCGATCCTAAATACCAGCGGAAAATTGCTGCCTCGATCTACTATGGCATTTTAGCATACCACTCCGATATAATGAAAAACGAATAATATACACATGCCCATTTTTTCTATTTAGTTTGGGTGGAGTTAAAACGAGGTGTCCACTTCCATGATAACGGCAGAGCAAGTGCTAGAGGCTTTACGAGGAGTAAAAGATCCTGAACTCGATCGAAGCCTTGTTGAATTAAATATGATTCGCAATATCCAGATCGATGGAACTACCGTTTCCCTTGATGTGATTTTAACAATCCAAGGATGTCCCTTAAAGGTGAAAATCGGTGAAGATGTGGAAGATGCAATTAAAGCATTGGGAGCAGAAAAGGTTCATGTGACATTTGGTTCGATGACCGATGAGGAGCGGGCTACCCTTTCTCAAAAATTACGCAACCCTGGGCAACAAACTGGTAATTCCGATTTATTATCTCCTTCTTCCAAAACGACATTTATTGCAGTTGCTAGTGGAAAAGGCGGAGTAGGAAAGTCTACTGTGACGGTTAATCTCGCTGTTTCTCTAGCGCGTCTTGGAAAAAAAGTAGGAATCATTGACGCGGATATCTATGGATTTAGTGTGCCAGATATGATGGGGATTGAACAACGACCTGTAGTGATTGACGAAACGATTCTCCCAGTTGAACGTTTTGGGGTAAAAGTCATGTCGATGGGTTTCTTTGTAGATGATAACGCTCCTGTAGTTTGGCGTGGTCCTATTCTAGGGAAAATGTTACGTAATTTTTTTCATGAGGTTCACTGGGGTGAATTAGATTATTTATTGCTTGATTTACCACCTGGAACTGGCGATGTTGCTTTAGACGTTCACCAAATCATTCCACAGAGCAAAGAAATTATCGTCACCACTCCACATGCTACGGCAGCATTTGTTGCAGCTCGTGCAGGGGCGATGGCCATACATACAACGAAACACGAGCTTTTAGGTGTGGTCGAAAATATGTCTTGGTATGAAACCCGAGATGGAGAACATGATTATGTCTTCGGCCGTGGTGGTGGACAAAAATTAGCTGAGGAACTCCAAGTGGAGTTACTTGCTCAAATCCCATTGCGGGCGCCAGATAATGGTGATCCAAATGATCCACTTTTTTCTCCATCCATCTATGATGCAGAGCATCCAACTGGAAAACTGTATCAACAACTAGCGGAAAATGTAGTAGCAAAATCATAAGAGAGAAAGAGCCGAGAAACCTGAACTTCGCCTCCTTGCGAAGATCAAAAATCTTGGCTCTTTCCTTTTCTAATGGATAGGGAGGAAGGCACTTTGTCCTCCGCCTCCACCGCCTCCGCCTTCTCCGCCACCTTCTCCGCTTTCTTCTTCCCCACTTTCTTGATTTTCTCCGCCATCTTTTTTCTGCCCGCCACTTTGTTGTTGCTCTTTGGAAAGTTTCATGAGTTTATCTTTTATAGTGGGAATCTGTAAAGATTCCGCGATGACTTTCATGACTTCTTTGCGGTATTCACTGCTTTTGGTCAATTCCAGCAGTTGCTTTTCAAATTGCGGATCTTTTAGAATATCCATCATCGATTGCTGATACTCAGGATCTTTCATCAATGCTTTCATCATTTTTTGCTGTTGTTTCTCCGTTGCTTTCGAAAAACTTTCTGCTACTTCTGGTTTTGCTAATATTTTTTCCAAACTTTGTTGCATCTTTGGATCAGCAAATGATTTTTGCATTGTTTCCTTAATTTTTTGCTCATCCATCATGAGCTGTTCTTTCACTTCTGGTGTACTCAAGACATCCTGAAAAACTTTTTCTCCTTCTTTAGAATGAAGGATATCAAGCATCATTTGTTTCATTTGAGGATATTCGATTTGTTGGCCTGATTGTTGGGATTTCTCTTGTCCACAGGCAGGAAGTATAAGTGCAAGGGCGAGTAATACGAGCCAGCTTTTATGTTTTCGATACATCATAATTCCTCCGACGACACTGTTTACTGCTTAATATGAGAAGGAATGGCTTGTCTTATGCGGAGATCGCAGTTGTTTTTTATTGGAAGAGAATCAGGAAAGACCAGAGGAATAAATCCTTTGGTCTTTGTTTTATGGGATCGTTCATTATATGTTCGGGGCGGCGGTGACAGGGATGTTGTGTCCTGTCACCGCCACCAGTGAAATCTAGCCTCGGTAGTGGGTGGAGTGGGGGTGGACGGGCATGTAGTACTTGGGTTCCTGACCGGACGAGGTCATCTGGAAGCGGGCGGGATCCTGACTGATGTTCTGCGGATACGGGTGCTCACCCTGCGAGTAGGAGCGGTTGTATCCCTGCGGATGCGGGTACTGATCGGTCTGCGCCTGCTGCATGCGGTTGTACTGTTCGCGCTGTCGTGCGGCGGCGATCTGAGACTCCCTCTTCTGCTTATAGAACGGTCCCTCGAAGAGCCAGTCGAGTTCCATGTAGCCCTTCCAGATCAGCTTGCGAGCGTTCTTCTCGTACTCGGGGAGGTACTTGACTCCCTCCATCATGAAGAGGATGATGTTGATGACCCTCGTTTGGATGGACTTCTTGGGTGCCTTCGACGCAGCATGCGCCAGTAGGAGATTGGCCTGAAGAACAGCCTTCTCGTACGGCATGTCCTGCGGAGGCTCGGCGTACTGTCCATCCTCAAAGCCGTGACGGTAGACGCGCTTCTTTACGATGGAGAAGGCGATGGAGGAGAAGAGCAAGATCGCTCCTACAACTCCGATGATCAGAAGCAAGTTGATGTCCACTGCGTTCCGTTCCCCTCTTACGAGGTAGATTCCGGTGATGATTTACTATTATTCTACCAAGAAAGAATTCCCAATGGAATTAGGATTCTGACTAATGGAGTAGAAAATTTATTCTCTTTGTCGATATGTGAAAGTTGGCGTCTAGATGTGCTACAATCAGAAGCGAAGCAAGGGAGTGCGATACATATGACATTAAAAAAATTATTTTTTTGGATCGTGTCTACGTTGTTAGTAGGCGCGATACTATCGATTGTTTTAGGTTATTTGATCGGTGCGATAACAGGAACGAATTTTGGTGCGTTTACACAGATTTTGCTCACAGGGCTGACATTTGCGGCTGTGGCAGAGCTTGGATTCTTCTCTTACCTTGTATTTAATTGGCTTGGAAAAGGATTTTTCCGAAGTCAAAAGTTATTTGTTGGGGTACAAATTGTTCTTATTCTTATTTTGTTGATCAACCTCATTTATTTGAACACCAGTAAGTTTGCTGGAGCATCTCTGTTTGCTCATTTAGCTATCCCTCTTTTGATTGTGGTAGTTTCTATGGGAGTTGCTTGGTGGAAATCCGCCAAAGGAGTACGACAAGCCTTTGTACCAACTTTATTTTTTATGATCGCTGGGACGACATTGGAAGCTATTCCTTCGATTAACTCCAAAGCTGGAGAAGTGCCTATCCCATTTGTGATATTTACTGTTTTGATATTGCTGGTGTGCAATGGTTATCAGATTCTCCAACTATCCTGGTTGGTCACTCGTTCACCAAAAGAAAAATAATCTTTTAAAAAGAGGTTCTCTAGCGGATTCCTCTTTTTTTGTTTATCGTAAATTTGTTAAATCTGATGCAGCAATTGATCACGGTAGAACCATGTTGGAGGTTTAAGAAGTTTATAAATTTTTCTTAGCTATGTGCTATAATTTGATAGAAGTTCCCTTCTCGATACTGTGGGAGTGAAAATGGCTGACAAGCAGACCGATAAGGTCGACGTGACGGTTCCGGGAACCACTTTTACCGGTACTGTCGAGGTTCCTTCAAATGTAACGGAGAAGGATCTTGCTGACAATGGTATGACGGAGGCTCACCGAGAGAAGAAGTAAGACATACCATTGTCAGAAGGTGGTTCGAATCTATATTGGGTTCGAACCACCACCTAAGTATAAAGTAGGAAAGAAAAATATAGATTAAAAAAGATGCAGGGGAATAAACCTGCATCTTTTTTAATTTGCGTTTCAAAACAAAGGAGTGACTAGAGTTACTCAACTGGCTTTTGCTTCACATCTGAACCAGCAAGCAACTCAGACACAGTTACAAATTCATACCCTTTAGCCCGCAATTGATCGATAATCTGCGGCAGTGCTTCTTTGGTTTGGCGACAAGAATCGCTTGCGTGTAACAAAATAATATCTCCAGGATGTGCTTTGGTCACTACACGATTGACGATATTGTCAACTCCTGGATTCATCCAATCACGCGAATCCGTATCCCATTGAATCGATTTATATCCCATTTGATCAGCGATCTTAAGTACCCGTTTGTCAAAATCACCATTGGGATAGCGAATCAGATTAATCTGTTTTAAACCAGTTACTTTCTTTAAGATGCTGTCAGAAGTAGTAAGTTGCTTGCGAATATCCGCATCAGATAAAGTGCTGTAGTTTTCGTGCTTATGTCCATGGCTGCCAATCTCGTATTTCGCATCCACGATGCGCTTTACAATATCTGGATGACCTTCTGACCAAGGAGAGGAGAGGAAGAAGGTAGCTTTTTTCAGTCCTTTCTGCTCCAATACGTCTAGAATTGGAACTGTCCTTTCTTCGCCCCAACTTATATCGAAAGTGAGTGCCACAACCTTTTTATCGGTTTTTACACTATAAATCGCAGAAGGCCCACCATCGTCTAACGGGAGAAATACATCTACGTTTTGTCGTTCCGCATAGACGATCCCAGCTGCAAAAATCATCCCCAATGCTAGCAGGCTGACTTTTTTTAGTTGTTTTGCTGATAGTATCCAAAAAAAGTTCATCTTTGATTTGACCTCCATCCGTTTATCCTACTTTCATCGTATGGGAGGTGGGGACAACTTATGTCTGTTTTGTTGATATAGTAGAATAATAAATATGAACATAGTAGTATTTGACTGCGCTTAAGGAACAGCATGGGAGATCATATGGAGAACAACATATCAGCAAAACAAACGTTTTTAGATGGTTGCAAATCAGGAATACCTATTGCTATTGGGTATGTTTCTATCGCCGTTGCATTTGGACTTTTAGCAAAATCAGTAGGTGTCCCCGATCAGTTCACTTCTGATGATTAACCTTCAACATCCAAAGCGATTTTTCATAAAATGAAAAAAGGAAGTTATATAATGATTGAAATTAAAAGAGCTAGTGAGTTGGGAGAAAGCGCAAGGAAACAGATGAGTGAGATTTTTGTAGAAGGATTTGGAGATCTCCATACTTTTTTTTCAAAGGATAAAAGAAAGCTAGCCATTGCTTTCGAGCATATGTTTGTGTTAGATGTTTTTTACGTAGCGTTAGTCGATGGAGAAGTCGCTGGAATAACAGCTTGTACAGATGGAAAAATTATGCCTATTGATCATAGTAAAAAAGTGTTGAGGAATCATTTGGGGTTTTGGAAAGGAACATTTGCTTACTCAGTATTTAAACGAGAATTCCAAAAGCCCCCATTGATGTGGGTGAAAAAAAGGCATGGGTAGAATTCGTTGCAACTTCTGTTAAATACAGAGGTAAAGGTGTAGCAACAGCCATCATGAACCATATCTTTGCGTTATCACAATATAATGAATACATTTTGGTAGTGGCTGATAACAACACAAATGCACTGAAAATGTATGAAAAGTTAGGTTACAAAGAGTTCAAACGAATCAAACACAAATACAGTAAGTACAGCGGGATCGATCATATGATATATATGAAATATAAATAAATTTTGTTGCGAGACTGACAAGCAAAAACTAATGTAACTTTGATTAAATATTAAACCAAAACACCTCCAATGGAGGTGTTTTGGTTTATTGTTGCAAGAGCTCTTCGATTTTCTCCGCTAGTTTCTCAGGTTCAGTGTTTGGAGCATATCGTTTGACTACTTTTCCATCACGATCGACGAGAAATTTGGTAAAGTTCCACTTGATTGCTCCACCAAGAATGCCGGATGCTTCTTTGGTTAGATGTTTGTATAAAGGGTGAGCATTGGAACCATTTACATCAATTTTAGCGAAGATAGGAAAAGACGCGCCGAAGTTTACTTGGCAAAACTCTTGAATCTCTTCGTTTGTTCCTGGCTCTTGTCCAAGAAACTGGTTACAAGGGAAGCCAAGAATCTCTAGCCCTTGATCTTTGTATTTGTCGTATAGAGCTTGTAATCCTTTATATTGGGGAGTAAATCCGCATTTGCTGGCGACATTGACAATCAACAGTACTTTTCCCCGGTAATCAGCAAGTGATTTTTCCTCGCTACTTGCAGTGGTTACTTGGATATCATATATGTTCATGTTCTTGTAATCTCCTTTGATTCGTTCATTACATATAGTTTAACAGAGCAAGTAAAAGAAGCAAATTTGTATAGGAAATTAAACTTTTTTTAATATGATAACGTATTTGTCAATCTAAATAATTCTACTGGTACTCTTGTCAGTAATAAAATCGGTAATATAATAAGAGTAAGTGATGACAGAAAGCTACGTCAGGAAGAAAGGATTCATTGATGGAACAGACGACTCAGCGTACAGTGAAGTCTGAGAAGCAGCTGCTTGCAGAGGCAGTATGGGCTAAGCTCCCTTCGAAGCGAACTGAGGAGGAGTGGCGGCTTCTCGAAGAAGTAGCGAAGGCTAAGCGTCCTTCAGAGCGCACCGACGAGGAGGATCGACTTCTCGATGATGTCGATGGTCCTTGGCATGACTAGCCTTCCCACTACTTGGTCTATGATCTAGACTGAGTACAACTGGCTCGGTGTCTTTTGAAAGACACCGAGCCAGTCGCAAATAAAATACTTTACAAAATAACAAAATAGTATTAACATTAAGAAATCTTTTCCAAAAGAAGGAATATTACCCCCTTTGCTGTAGCGTATTGGTTTTTTTCACTCGTAAGGGTGGACTACTGACACTAGTCAAACAGCAAGGATATCATCCTCCTTGATGGAGGACATTGTGACTCCCACCGTGCATATGTGATACCTTCGGGTATCCCCATTTTTGAATGGGACGGTGGAAGTCATCTAATTTAAATTTATAACCCTCATTCTTCGAAGTAGGGCTTCTTACTTTTGGTTCTGTGGTGGACATGCTATAATATTGCTTCAGGAGTGATGCAAAATGGGAACCAAAGGAAGCAAAGTAGTCGCTCGTAACAAAAAAGCAACCCATGATTATCATATTGAAGAAACATTTGAAGCTGGGATTGTATTGACAGGGACAGAGATCAAGTCGATCCGGCAAGGCAGAGTAAATCTCCAAGATGCTTATGCGAGAGTAAATAATGGGGAAGTTTTTGTTGTTGGAATGCATATCAGTCCGTTTGAACAAGGAAATCGTTACAATGTAGATCCGACTCGTACCCGAAAATTATTGATGCATAAAAAAGAGATTAATAAACTAATCGGACAGACGAAAATCAAAGGTTTGACCTTGATTCCACTTGATCTTCATCTACGGGATGGTTTTGCCAAGCTTCAATTGGCATTAGGTAAGGGGAAAAAACAGTACGATAAACGAGCGTCTGCTGCAAAACGAGATGCAGATCGCATGATCGAACGAAAACTAAAGGAACAAAACCGCTAAACCTATACAAATAGGTAATGATGTGTTATAATCATAAGTCGTTATTGCTCTTTTGATATGGGGGCGTTTTTGGGATTCGACGGGGATGATTGTCCTACGAGGAGCGAGCCGAGGGGCTGCGTATCTCGTTAAATACGCGGACGCCAATAATAACTGGCAAAAACAATAATGTTGCTCTAGCTGCCTAATAGTGTAGCTAGGATCCACTTCTTCATCGCCTATGTGAAGCTGCTGGGTCTCAAACTTTAGTAGGCTAGCCGCTCGATAGGCCACGATCGAGTTGGCGAACTTTAGTGGCTGGTCTAATGAGCAGCCTGTCGCTGGGCGACTTGTTAGACGAGATATAAATCAGCGACTGCGCTCGGAGTGCCTCGTGGGGTGGTGTCTTCGGACAGCGGTTCGACTCCGCTCGCCTCCACCAAAAACAAAAAAACCGTAACCTTACTGGTTACGGTTTTTTATTATCTATCATCAAAGTATCGGATTTACGTGCACCTAGTCATCGGAGGTGTCTAGGTGGTTGGGATGCGATGCATCTCAAAGGTTGGTCAGGACACGCTCTGCTTCCTCCAGAAGTCGACAGTCATCAGTTCGAGAACATCTGTTGAACTTCGAAGTACGCCCTGACAGATCTGGTGGATCTGGGGCAGGGTCAACTTGTTGTTGACCGACTTCGCACAGTTGATGATTTCGTTCCGGTGGTGGTCGAAGTACGCCTTCTTCTGCGGGTCGATCGGGTTCCTCTGCGCATGCTTGCTGCGGTTCAGGGCTTCCCTCTGCCCAGCGGAGAACGGGTCGACCTTCTTCTGCTTGTTGCGAGCCACGGGTGTCCCTTCATGACATATAAGAAAACTAATATCATTATATCTGTCTTCCGATAGTTGTTACAACAAAGTTAATACTCGTTTTTCAGCAATAAATAAGGTTATCTTTGCCATTTGTTTGCCGATCTGATGGAGAAACTCCATTTTTTCTCTTTATTTTTTCTGATATGATAGATTTACCAAGATACATAGATTAAGTTGATTATAAGAAAAGTAGGTGATGATCACAGATGGACCCAATACGTGAAAGAGTGATTCGGCTATTCCAATATCTGAAAGAGACGAAAAATCTGCAAGAAAAAATAGTTCAAACTGTCGATGAATACGAAACAGTCTGGTGGCAATCTGATCTGATTGGCATGAGTGGAGTAGATATTTACGATATCTATAGCAATGATGAAGTATGGATGAGTGTAGAAAGACCGCAGTTAAGCGAGGCTCCTACACCTCCAAGTAAGTTGGTTGGGTGGATAACAGACTGGAAACAACCAGATAAAAAGCCAAAACCATTAGCGAGCAAAGGAAAGAAAGAGTTTCAAAAAGATACCGAGCGAGTGGAATTATTCGAGAACTGGCTCAATGACTATTGGAAACCTTGGTCTGAGGAAGTTTCATCCAAATATCGTGTAAAAAAAGTATATGACGAGCTGTTTTCCCTTTATAATCGTTTGCAGGCAGAGGGAGATAGTGTAGAAATTGTGTGGGGTCATGGATTGTTAAGTTGGGAAGTGGATGGTGTTCGTATTTCCCGTCACTTAATCGTGACACCAATGGAACTGCATTTTTACCCAGAAAAAGGTGAATTTCGTCTAACTTCCACATCGAAAGGAAGTTATATGGAGACGGATATGCTCACTTCCGTTGCTTTTGGACATACCAATCAGATTCATGACTTGGTTCAAGAGCAAGGTGGATTGTATTCACCGCGTCAGGAAGAAGAGTTGTCCCCTGTGCTGCAACGTGTTGTCCATGTGATTAGCCCAGACGGACATTATTCTCCACAGATGGATCAAGTGACGAAAACAAGCGGCCGTCCATTTGTTTCCTATAGTCCTGCTGTTTTTATACGTCGCAAAGGTGTTTTTGCTTGGAATCAAGAACTGAACGAGGTGATTGATCGTTTAAACGAAGGTTATCCGATTTCTCGTGTATTATCACAATTGGTTTGGTTGGAAGATGAAGATGTTTTTTCATTTGAAAGAGACAATCAAGATGACATTTTGGGAGACCATTTGCTTTTTCCACTACCTGCGAATCAACAACAAAAAGAAATAGTGGAAAAGCTCAATCAACAAAATGGAGTAGTAGTGCAAGGACCACCAGGTACTGGGAAGAGCCATACGATTGCAAATTTGATTTGTCATTTACTAGCACAAGGAAAACGGGTACTTGTTACAAGTGAAAAAGAACGAGTATTGGATGTATTGCGTGGTAAAATCCCACATGAAATTCGTTCTTTGTGTGTCAGTTTTCTCGGTGGAGATGCGAAATCGGTCAAAGAGCTTGAAAACTCGATCCGTTCTATATCCGAACAGCTTTCTACAAAACAGCTTTCAGAGTTGGAACAGAGTATTGCCGAATATGACCAAGAGTTACGAAACGTTAGAAATAATATCAATAGCATAGAAGAACAAATGGGTAAAATAGCCATGATGGATAATGCATCCAAAGAGATCGATGGAGAAAAGTGGACCCCGCTCTCTGCTGCAAAATGGCTACATCAAAACAAAGAACACAATTGGTTGCCTGATTCCATCCACTATGATATATCACAACCATTGAGTGCACAAGAAGTACAAGACCTAGTAGAAAGTTTGACTCATTTTCAACTAGAAGATCGAATTGCCCTCACCAATGTGAGACCAGATTTATCCCAATTACCTAATCCACAAACTTTTTCAGCTTTGATGCAAGAGCTGCAAATCGTAGAACAGAATGTAGAACAAAATCGAGTCTTTTACCAAGAGTGGAATTTATCAGGCTCTATATCTCATCTACTGCCACCTGCAACACGTGTAGTGGAAGAAGCAATATTAGAGTTGCAAGAAATTTATCGTGATTCGTGGCAATTGGCCTTGCTTCAACAAAATGGAGAGGACCATGATTGGCCAGAGCTCATCGAAGAGTTTCGTGAGAGATTGAGCTGGATTGGTGCATATGATAAAGCTTTATTGGAATTTGAAGTAGTTTTACCTACTTCTAAATCCACTGCTACTATCAGACAAGATGTTGCTTATGTGCTGGACCGAATGAAGCAGATGAAAAGAACAGGAAGAGTTTTTCGTCAAATCACAGGTAGACAGTACTCTTACTTATTTAAAGATTGCATGATTAATGGAAAACTGGCAAAGGAACGGGAAGATTTTGAGATTATTCAAGATTTCATTGAACGAAATGACCTGAGAAATCGTGTTGTTTTAAAATGGAATCGATTGATGGAAGATATAAATGGTCCAATGGTTGAAGCGAACACACCAAGACTGGTTCACTTATTGACAGAATGCTTGGAGCAGATTGAGTATTTACAAGCATGGCCTGCACGTGTGGCACAACAACTAGATCCGATAGTAGAAAAACTAGGAGTTCCGCAAGTAGATTATGTCCAAATCGAATGGTATGAAGACTTTCTAAATGCATTACAGGCACTACAAGATTATATTCAGTGGGAAAAATTAAACCAAAAATATAAGCAGCTCCATCATACTTTGTCAGTGGGTAGAGATTCCGAATATGCCCATCCGAGTTGGAATGAACTACTGACTGCTTTACAAGAAGCAGATATTGATCGTTGGAGTCAAATATATACGAATCTGGAACGACTGGAAGGTTTACAGACAGTCTATAGTCGTTTTCAAGAAAAGTACGAACAACTTCGTTCCTTTGCACCAAAACTAGTTGCGAAAATGGAACAAGAAGAAAAATATCCATTCGACCATTTTGCAGAAGCTTGGAAATGGAGTCGTTTAAAAAATTGGTTGAGCCAATTTACACCAACCGATAATCTAGATAGTTTAGAAAAAGAACTAAAAAAACATCAAGACCGTGAAGCATTTATAATCCGCAAGTTGGTAGCGGATGCGACATGGAAAGAACGTTTGGAAAAAACAACAGAGAAAGAAAAGCGGAGTTTAATTTCTTGGTTGCAATTAATTAAACGAATTGGTAC
The DNA here is from genome assembly GCF_009831235.1 of Shimazuella alba. Classification (GTDB taxonomy): domain Bacteria; phylum Bacillota; class Bacilli; order Thermoactinomycetales; family Thermoactinomycetaceae; genus Shimazuella; species Shimazuella alba. Next base: position 188,319 of record NZ_WUUL01000008.1, read on the forward strand.
CAGCACTGATAAACAGCTGGATATGTATCGGAAAGAAGCCAATGAAGAACTCAACGTTTGCCGTAGTGCAATACCTGTATGGATTATGCCAATTCAACGAGTGATTGAAAATATCAAGTTAGATGACGATCGTTTCGATGTGGTTATTGTAGACGAAAGTAGCCAGAGCAATTTATATGCACTTAGCGCTCTTTTACGCGGGAAAAAGGCTGTTATCGTTGGTGATGATGGGCAGATTATGCCTGATGTAGTGGAATTTGATAATAAATTAAACATGGAGTTAATCCAGCGATATCTCTATGATATTCCGCAATCTGGCCATCTAGATATTTCAACAAGCTTATATGATACAGCAAACCGTATTATTCACAACAAGGTAATTTTGAAGGAACATTTCCGCAGTGTCCCAGAGATCATCCAATTCAGCAATCAGTTAAGCTACGATAATGAAATGATTCCACTTCGATTACCCAATTTACAAGATAATTTCACACCATCTATTGTTGCTGTACCTGTGCAAGTAGAAAATCCAAAGGAACACGCAAAAGGTTTGAATGAACCTGAAGCAATAGCGGTTGTAGAACAAATTTTGAAGTGTACCAAAGATGAACGGTATGCGAACAAAACATTTGGTGTGATCTCTTTATCTGGACAAGAACAAGCAAAATTAGTGGAAGATAAGCTTCGATTGGAATTGGGAGAGTTGGAGATGATGCGCCGTCACATCATCTGTGGTGACCCTTATCGCTTTCAAGGGGATGAGCGAGATATTATCTTCTTGTCCCTTGGAGTACTGCCAGGTTCACGGCCGAAAGCCTTAGCGTCAGATGCGGATCGCCGACAGTTTACTGTTGCAACAAGTCGTGCGCGTGATCGATTATTTTTATTTCACTCCGTTGATCTAAATGAATTATCACCAGACGATGTTCGTTTTTTCTTGTTGAAGTATTGTCAAAATGTCTCGGCAGGAAATAATATGGATGCATTGGAAGAAGCGGCGTTATTTGCTTCGCAGTTAGAACAAGATGTCTATCAATATATTGTGGATAAAGGATATACCGCAAGTGTAAAAGTTCAAATTGGTATCGGCAAGAGTTTAGATATCGTGATTGAGGGAGAAAGAACGAGACTGGCGATTGAGTGCGATGGAGATAAAGTACTTACCATGGACCAGTGGAAATTGGAGTTTGAACGTCAAAGTTTATTGGAACGAGTAGGCTGGCATTTCCATCGTATACAAGGCAGTTACTTCTACCAAGATCCTGAGAATGCAATGCAGTCCGTTTGGGAGAAATGCAAAGAGTTGCATATATTTCCGAAGCAATCATCGGATAGCAGAGAGTATGAGAAAGTATAGGATATGATGAAGATGTAATCCCTTTATGGGTTACATCTTTTTTTGTAAATGAGAAGAAACAAAGAAACAAATGAGGCGTAAAATGCGTGACGACTGGTTCACAGGTAGCTATAAGCTATCTGCAAATCAGTCGTCATTCCCCTTTTGACAAGGGATTTGCACAATCACTCACGCTGTTCCACTGGGACAAGCACCCCATCGGTGGAGCGCTTCATGGGGAGGTAGCCGAACGGCTCTCCGCAGAGCACTCCGCGAGTGAGCTCGATACGATCGAGTTCGACAGCGGTCATGGACGCGGGTGTCTGAGGTTTGAAGATCCTCAGAGTAGTGTCTTTCAGTGTGGCGTACCAGTCGAAATCGGGACTGCTGTGCAGGATCTCCTTCATCGTTCCAGAGTTGTCGAATACGGGACCGAGGTTTTCGTTATTCAACCCAGTGAAGTGATGGGTCTTCCCCCAGTCCGTACTCGAGAGGATCAAGATGATCGGGATATCCTGATTCACGAGCTTGATGATCACCTTGTTCAGGTCAACGTAAAGCGCCTCGATCACTGGATTGTCCTTTCCAAAGGTGTTCATGTTTCCTTATTTACTAGAGAAGTGAGTGTGCTGTTCTTTTATTATACAAAAATTCCAGTTTACAAATCATTATATGTTAGCGAAATGAATGGAAGATTGCGTAAGGGATGAAAGTATAAAAAACGTATGATAAAAAATGAAAAAAGTGTTGACTTAAGATATTGTCCATGTTATATTATTTCTTGTCGCCGCGACAGTAGCGGAAGACACAACAAAAAAGAAGCCTTTACAAGATAAGAGATTTCTACCCCTCTTTGAGGCTAAGAAACTTTATATTGTTCCTTGAAAACTGAAGAGTGAAACTT
>NZ_WUUL01000009.1 GCF_009831235.1 Shimazuella alba
GTGATCCTCAACAAGAGGATCACTTTTTTTAAGACTTTATGCTGATTCTTCTTTCTTTTTATTGACAACTCTACCTTCTCTTGTTGTCAACTTTGGCGCTTCTTTACTTACCACTGCTTCTTTGGTAATAGAGCACTTAGTTACATCATCGCGTGATGGCAAATCAAACATAACATCGAGCATGATCGACTCGATAATGGAACGCAAGCCACGCGCTCCTGTTTTTCGCTTGATTGCCTCCGCAGCGATTGCCTCTAGTGCTTCTTTTTCAAAATGAAGCTCTACATTATCCATCTCAAGCAATTTACTATATTGTTTAACAAGAGCATTCTTTGGTTCAGTCAAGATCTGAATGAGGGCATTCTCATCCAGTGGTTCCAAAGTAGATACAACTGGAAGACGACCTACAAACTCGGGAATCAAACCAAATTTCAACAGATCTTCAGGAAGGACCATTTTGAGGTATTCCCCTGGCTTCATGGTCATGTTCTGCATATCCGAACCGAATCCGATTACTTTTTTACCGTTACGCCGTTTGATCAACGTTTCCAATCCATCAAATGCCCCGCCACAAATAAACAAGATATTGCTCGTATCGATTTGGATAAATTCTTGATGTGGATGCTTGCGTCCTCCTTGAGGTGGAACACTAGCAACAGTGCCTTCTAATATTTTAAGAAGCGCCTGCTGTACACCTTCCCCAGACACATCACGAGTAATAGAAGGATTTTCAGATTTACGAGCGACTTTATCGATCTCGTCAATATAGATAATTCCACGTTCTGCCTTCTCTACATCAAAGTCAGCAGCTTGAATTAATTTCAACAGGATGTTCTCTACATCTTCACCAACATAGCCCGCTTCGGTTAAAGAAGTAGCATCAGCGATAGCAAATGGTACATTTAAGATTCGGGCCATCGTTTGTGCAAGTAAAGTTTTCCCGCTACCGGTAGGTCCTAGTAGCAAGATATTACTTTTGGATAGTTCCACATCATCTGTTTTAGGAGTGGAATTCACCCTTTTGTAATGATTATATACTGCAACAGAGAGCGATTTTTTCGCCAGATCTTGACCAATGACATATTGATCAAGAATATCTCTAATTTCTTGAGGTTTTGGCAAGTTTTTAAGATCTAATTCCTCTTCACTACCCAATTCCTCTTCCACAATCTCATTGCATAACTCAATACATTCGTCACAAATATAAACACCAGGCCCTGCAACTAATTTACGCACTTGATCTTGGGACTTTCCACAGAAAGAGCACTTTAATTGACCTTTTTCTTCATTGAACTTGAACAAGATCGGTTCACCCCTTTCAATGTTAGATACGTACTAGTACGTCATCTACTAGTCCATATTCTTTTGCTTCTTCTGCACTCATAAAATTGTCACGGTCTGTATCTTTAGCAATCTGTTCCAGAGATTGTCCTGTACGTTCACTTAGGATTCGATTCAGTTGATCTTTTGTACGAAGGATCCAATCTGCATGGATTTTAATGTCAGATGCCTGTCCTCTAGCACCACCAAGGGGTTGGTGAATCATAATCTCACTGTTCGGTAGTGCAAAACGTTTCCCTTTTTCACCGGCGGCGAGTAAAAATGCTCCCATACTAGCTGCTAGACCAATACACATCGTAGATACTGCTGGTCCGATAAACTGCATGGTATCAAAAATCGCCATCCCTGCTGTTACACTACCACCAGGAGAGTTTATGTACATGGAAATATCTTTTTCTGGATCTTCAGCTGCTAAAAACAAAAGTTGTGCTACTACTAAATTAGATATGTTGTCATCGATCGGACTACCAATAAAAATAATCCTGTCTTTTAGCAGACGAGAATAAATATCGTAAGCTCGTTCGCCACGGTTGGACTGTTCTACCACCATCGGGACCAAGGGCACAGGTTAACACCTCATTTTTAAGAAATGCGATAATGCTACAGAACAAGGCACGTGAGAACGTGCCTTGAAATGAACAATCTCCTTATTCCATTATGCCGTATTTTTACGGTTCAATACAAGTAGATCAATAGTTTTCTTCCGTTTAAGAGAATCACGCAATGAATCAATATTACCTTGTTTGTTAATAATGTCTCGTACTTCTTCTACTTCACGATTCATTTCTTTTGCTGTTTGCACGATCTCTTCATCGATTTCTTCTTCTGATACCTCAACATTTTCTGCGATAGATATTGCTTCGATTACGAGATCAGCACGAACTTTTTTACTTGCATCTTCTTTCATCTGTGCTTTGATATCACTTTCAGATTGGCCTGTAAGTTGTGTATAAAGTTCAATGCTCAGTCCTTGATAGCTCAGATTTTGTACAAAGTGACCATACATGTGATCTACTTCATGATTGATCATAGCAGCTGGAATATCTACTTCTGCATTGTTAGAAGCAACTTCTACCACTTGGTTACGAATGTAATCTTCTTCTTCTTTTTTGAGTCGCTCTTCTAGTTTATGCTCAATATCTTTTTTTAGATCAGCTAATGTTTCTTCTTCGCTCACATCTTGAGCAAATTCATCATCTAGCTCAGGAAGACTTAAACGTTTAATTTCATGCAATTTCACACGGAATGTAGCAGGTTTTCCAGCTAATTCTGTCGCACGGTAATCCTCAGGGAATGTCACATCAACATCTTTATCTTCGCCAAGCGCAAGCCCAATCAGTTGTTCTTCGAAACCAGGGATGAAAGTGTTGGAACCAATCTCTAGAGAATAGTTGTCGCCTTTTCCACCTTCAAAAGCAACACCATCTACAAATCCTTCAAAATCAATTACCACATTATCTCCATTTTCAACGGTACCAGATTCAACTGGTTCTAATGTGCCTTGTTGTTTTTGCATTTTTAAGAGTTCTTCATTAATCGCTTCTTCCGTAACAGAGAAATCTTTTTCTTCAATCTCTACACCTTTGTATTCTCCAAGAGAAACTTCAGGTTTTACCGTTACAGTTGCGGTGAAGATAAGTGATTTTCCTTTTTCCAATTGTTCTACATCTACTTCTGGGCGATCAACAGGCTCAATTCCTGTTTCTTTGACTGCATCTTCATAAGCTTGAGGCAAAAGAATATCCAATGCATCTTGGTACAAAGATTCGACACCAAAACGTTTTTCAAACAATTGGCGAGGAATTTTCCCCTTACGGAATCCTGGTACGTTTACTTTTTGAGCCACTTTCTTAAATGCTTGGTCAAGAGCTGCAGATACTTTTTCTTCTGGTGTTTCTACTGTTAAAACCACTTGGTTATTATCATTCTTTACAAAACTAGCTGTCATCAAAAGAACCTCCTACAAGTCCATAAAATCTTTGCCGTATCAGCACTTACAACCATTCCATTATAAACACGTTCATGGAGAAGCGCAATAAATTAACCCTAAAGGGTATTATTTAGCATTATGTATATGGCCAGATAAAAACTATTTTACAACAAATAAAAGGAAGTGAGAAGATGGAACAATTTTCTGTTGCTATTTTTTAGTTTAAATCAATAAAAAATAGCATTTATAGGGAAAATAAATACCCTTTATGTACTTATGTTCTACGTGTTTTATTTAGCACCCTAACTGTTTTTGACTGTTAATGTCAGTATTTTACCTAAGGAAACTAAAAAATAACTTTCTATACTTATCTAACAGTACATAATGCTTTTCTTCATAGCGCAAGCTAAAAAAGATTAAATCTCCCCTCCTTCTTAAAGAAAAGGAATGAAGACATGTTTGAGAGCTTTTTTTCTAATTTATTGAAATGGGATATCTGGATAGGTGCTTTGATTACATTTATCATCCCTTTTGGAATACAAAAATTATCAGATTTTGTTCAAACAATCCTAAAATCTCCTAAAAAAAAATAGGAGCTCTGACATGAAGGGACAGATAGTACCTATGACGAAATGGCAACAAAAAAACACATCTGAGAATCAAAAAATAGAAAAAAATGATAGCGGCCATCAGTCCATAATTTCTAAACCAAATGATTTCACTACCGATATTCATGTGAATTTGAATCAGATAAAACAAGCGATAGGACATAATACTGATGTAATCTTTCGTTCTTTCCTACTAGGTTCAACTGGAATAGAAGCTTCTATTGTTTATGTTGATGGTTTAGTTGACAAAAAGTTGATTCAAGATCAGATCCTAAAGTCAATGATTTATGACTTGGCGGGTATCTTCTCAAGAGAAACACTTCCTACTCCTGATCATTTGAAAGATTGGATAAATAATCAGGTGATTGCCCTAAGTGAAATAAAAGAGGAGAAATCATTAGACAGCACAATTATTTCAATCTTAAGTGGCTCGACTGCTTTGTTAATAAACAATATTGATATAATTTTCCTCTTGGGAACAGTGTCTTTCAAGTCACGGTCCATCGAAGAACCCATTACAGAGTCCCTTGTTAGAGGTCCTAGAGAGGGATTTAATGAAAATTTAGCAGATAATAGAGCATTACTCCGCAAAGGGCTTCCAGATCCTTCTCTTACTATGGTGGAATATGAGGTAGGGCAACGTTCCAAAAAAAAATTACTATTATTATATCTGGAAGGGCTAACAAATCCAGATTTAATTTCCATTACCAAGGATAGAATAGAAAAATTTGATCTGGATATTGCCCTTGAGTCAGGGTATATCGAGCAGTTCATTCAAGATGATCATCTATCCCCTTTTCCACAAGTACAAAGTACGGAACGGCCCGATCGAGTAATAGCAGCGCTAACAGAAGGAAGAGTAGCTATTTTGTTGGATGGTACACCATTTGCATTGATCGTACCAGTTACTTTTTCCATGTTTTTGCAATCCCCTGAAGATTACTATGAACGCTGGATTCCTGGTTCATTGATTCGTATTCTTCGTTATCTAGCTGCTTTTGCAACTGTATTTCTCCCATCTATTTATATTTCTTTTATCTCTTTTCATCAAGGATTGATACCAACTAAGTTAGCTATTTCCATCGCAGCTACACGAGAGGGTGTTCCTTTTCCTTCTGTCATTGAGGCATTACTGATGGAAACAGCTATTGAAGTATTGCGAGAGGCAGGTTTACGTTTACCTCGTCCTGTAGGTCAAACGGTAGGTCTAGTAGGTGGATTAGTAGTTGGAGAGGCAGCTGTAAAAGCTGGAATTGTAAGTCCTATAATGGTGATAATTGTTGCTATTACCGCGATTTCCTCATTTGCTATTCCACAGTATGGAGCTGGAATAGCACTTAGAATGTTACGATTCGGCTCTATGCTCTGTGCCGCAATATGGGGATTATATGGTGTTATTCTCTTCTTTATCTTGCTGGCCATTCATCTTTGTAAATTAAAAAGCTTTGGTGTTCCTTACGTTTCACCAGCAGCACCTTATAGTATTAGCGGTTGGAAAGATTTTATTGTTCGATTTCCATTGATGACAATGAAGAATCGTCCTCAAATGATGCATGTTTTAGATGACAAACGCCAAAAAGATGATGTTTGAATAGATAGGGGTAAAATTCGTTGATAAAGCAAAAGGACCAAATAACCACAGCTCAAGCAATCGTTTATATATCTTCTCATATGACTGCTATGGGGATTTTAACACTTCCAAGGGTGGTAACTTCAGCGACTCAAACTCCTGATGGTTGGCTTTCTGTTCTCATCTCTGGACTGCTTCTCATTCTATTTAGCATGGTATTAATAAAACTTTGCCAACGATTTCCTGAAGAAACATTTTATCAGTTCAGTCAGAAAATTATAGGAAAATGGTTTGGGATATTACTTAGTCTGGTATTGATTATTTATTTTTTATTGCTAGGTGCATTTGAAGTTCGTGGAATGGCAGAGGTGACACATTTGTATTTGTTACCTCGAACACCTTTTATGGCTACTGTTGTGCCTTTTATCTGTTTAGGTGTTTATTTGATAGTGGGAGGAATTAACCCGATAGCTCGTTTGTTTGATATATTGTTACCTCCAACCATCCTTGTCTTTCTCATCGTCATTCTTTTAAGCTTAAAGACATTTGAAATAAATAACTTACGTCCCATACTGGGTATGGGAGTTTTGCCAGTGGTCAAAGGAATACAACCTACCGCTTTATCTTTAACTGGGATTGAAAGCATGCTTGTTGTTTTCTCTTTTATGAAAGAACCTCACAAAGGCATCAAAGCAGCTACTATTGGGATTTCCATTCCATTGTTTTTTTACATCATGACTACCATTTTTACGATAGCTTCATTAGGTGTTGCAGGAGTTCAAACAAAAACATGGCCTGTACTAAGTTTGTTCCGCCAATTTGAATACACTGGGATAATATTTGAGAGATTTGAGACCTTTATATTAGCAATTTGGATTTTGCAAATCTTCACTACTTTTGTAACGTGTTATTATATAGCTGTTCTTGGACTCTCTCAGTTATTCCAAACTAAGATCAAACCATTTATTTTTGGATTAGCACCTATCTTATACTTAATAGCTCTATCACCAAAAAATATCAATGATGTCTTTCATTTTGGTAATCTACTCGGTTATTTTGGTTTGCTCTTTATTTTACCAATTCCTTTGATGTTACTTCTAATTGCTATTTGGAGAGGGAAGAAACATGTGTCTGCATCATAAGCTATTTCTAATCTGTTTATTATTCTTTATTTTAACGGGTTGTTGGGACAGTCATGATATTGAAGAGTTATATATGGAAATTGGTGCTGCCTTGGACAAACCAAAAACCTCAACATTACGACGAAACAAGGAACAAAATCAAATAAAACTCACCTTGCAAAATATTTCTCCAACCCAGCTTCCTTCAGAATCTGATCAAGGAAACAAAAAGAAAAAATACCAAAATTTAACAGGTGTTGGAGATTCAGTGCTGGAAATTTTTCGTGAGTTTTCACTAAAAAATGATTCTCCCCCCTATGGCCAACATTTAAAAGTTCTGGTCATTGGTGAAGAACTATTGAAAGAAAAGAATTTGCAAATACTCCTCAGTCTTTTTAACAGATCTTTAGAGGTACGAGACAGTTGTATTTTGTTAGTTGCTAAAGGGGAAGCAGCAAAAACATTGAAAATATCTACTGATATTCCTGCATTCACCCTAATCGGAATCGGAGAAAATGAATCTCATTCTGCTAATTTGTTGCCTATTACCACAAATGGAAAAGCAACACGTTCTATGGCAAACGATGAGAATATGGCTATTCAGAGTGTTAGTACCAAAAATGGAAAAATTAAATTTAATAGCGCAGCTCTCATAAAAGGTGGAGTAAATAGATTAGTGGGTTACTTAGATGAAGATGAAGTAAAAGGTTTAAATATGCTCACAGGCGACATAAAAGGCGGTATATTAAAAGGAAAAGATCCGAAAACCAAAGGATTAATTGCATACAATATTTCGTCTGTAAAAAGTAGCATCACTCCATATATAGAAGGAAACCATCTTTCCTTTGATATAAGCATTAAATCTGTTGGTCGTTTAAATGAAGACGGGGTACATGCTGGAAACGCTTTTTCCAATAAGTTTATCCATAGAACAGAATTAGCGATAAAAGAAGAAACGGAACGGCTACTCAACCAGACACTTACCCGATTACAAAAGCAGCAAAAACTAGATGTAGCAGGATTTGGAGAACAAGTACGCATTCACTATCCAAAACAATGGAATCATTTGAAAAGGAATTGGGACAAATATTTTAGCGAAGCGTCTATTAAACTAAATGTTTCCATTACTGTAGAAGATTATATGGTAAAAGGAAAAAAAGAAATATCACAATAATACCTTCTATTTTTTTGTATTTGATCTACTAGAGAAAGGAGAGTTAAGTAGTGTTCCGATGTTATTTTATCATTTTTATCTCTTGTTGTTTCTTGTTCTTAATGGGTTGTTGGGACAGCCGTGATATTGAACAACTAAATATCCATGTCGGAACTGCTCTGGATAAAGCATCTCCTACTGCATCTTCCAAAAACCAACATCTCATAAAACTTACCACTCAGTCTATTTCCGCTAAACCATCTATTTCTCAAAATGAACAAAATAGTCAAGTGCAAGGACAACAATATCAAAACATAACAGGTTCGGGAAATTCTATAATTGAAATCATTGATCGATTTTCACAAGAAAATGAAAAACCATCATACGGACAACATTTAAAAGTTATCATTATCGGAGAAAAACTTGCAAAAGAAATGAATATGGAAATGATTCTTGAACAACATTCCCGTACTTATGAAATAAGAGACAGCTGTATATTGCTTATTGCAAGAGGTTTAGCAGCTGATACCTTAAAAATACCAAAAGGTATTCCCGCTTTTACTCTTATCGGGATTGATAAGAACCAATATAAAACATCTCGATTGTTACCGCCACTTTCTATTGGCAAGGCAATTAATATTATGTCTGCCCGCAAAGATTTTATCATCCAAGGTGTACAAGTTAAGCATGGGAAAATAGACTTTAACCATGCTGCAATTATAAAAGGAGACACCAATAAATTAATTGGGCATTTAGATGAAAGAGAAATAGAAGGTCTTAACTGGTTGACTGGAAATGTAAAAGGAGGAATTGTGAAAGGAAGAGATCCAAAAACAAATGGACTTATTCTTTATGAAGTATCAACCGTAAAAAGCAAAATCTCCCCTCATTTAAAAGGAAATCATATCTCTTTTGATGTAGATATTGAATCCAGCGGTAGATTAAATGAAGATGCGGTTTCAGCAGGTAATGCCTTTTCTAATAAATTTATAGAACGAGCGCAAATTGCCGCCACACAAGAAATTAAAAACCAAATAAATCGAACGCTTCATAAGTTACAAAAACAATATCAAACAGATGTAGTTGGATTTGGGGAACAATTACGTATTTATTACCCAAAAGAATGGGTTCAAATCGAAAAAAATTGGAATAAGCGCTTTAGCAACGTTCCGATTAGGTACCATGTGAACATTACGATTAAAGATTATATGGAAAAAGGAAAAAAAGAAGTGTCTAAATAAAACGATTGGAGGTGAATCAAATGTTACAATTACGTAGAATTGCTTTCGTAACCTGTATATTTCTATTATTATCTGGTTGTTGGGACAGTCGAGATATTGACCAAATAAGCTTTATCGTCGGATCGGCATTTGATAAAGCTCCTGATGGTATCTCAGATAATCAAAAAAACCGTGTAAAATTAACCATACAGTCTATTTCTCATACGCCTAGTGATACTGAATCTAGTAATTCGAAACAGAAGTACCAAAATATTTCTGGAATTGGGGATTCAAAATTAGAAATCATTCGTCAGTTTGCCCTGAAATCTGAACATCCTGGAATAGGCTCCCACCTTAAAGTGACAATAATTAGTGAGAAACTGCTTCGTGATATGAATTTACAACAATTACTCAGCTTTCATGAACGTACATATGAGGTACGAGATAGCTGCATTATGTTAATTTCTAAAGGTGTAGCTGCAAATGCATTAAAAATATCCGCAGAAGTACCTTCTTTCGAACTAGTCGGAATCAGCGCAAATAGATACAAAACTGCAAACTTAATTCCTCCTATGACACATGGAAAGTTACAAAGTCTTATGGAAGCCAATACAAGTTTTATTGTCCAAACGATACAGACTCATCAAAAAGAAATTAAATTTAGTGGTGGGGCACTTATTAAAGGGGATACCAAAAAATTGGTTGGTCTTTTAAATGAAAAGGAAGTCAAAGGACTAAACTGGATTACTGGAAATATAAAAGGGGGAATAGTCAAAGCAAAAGACCCAAAAACAAAGGGACTCCTGCTTTATGACATAACATCAGTAAAAAATGAAATTATTCCTCATATCATCAAAGATCACATATCCTTCAATGTAAATATAGAAACAAAGGGTAGATTAAATGAAGATTGGGTACTTGCTGGCAATGCATTTTCTAATAAATTTATCAACCGTGCAGAACTAGCTATAAAAGCGGAAATAGAAAAAGAAATAAGCCAAACACTGAAAAAACTACAAAAAGAATACCATATAGACGCTGCTGGCTTTGGAGAACAACTGCGTATTCACTATCCAAATCAATGGAAACAAATGGAGAAAAATTGGGACAAACAATTTGGTGAAGTCCCGATTAAGTATCAAGTAAAAATAACCATTAGCGATTATATGGTGAAAGGAAAAAAAGAAACATCGAAATAGCGTAAAATATTATGATTGAGATATAAAGTTATGTTCTTTTTTCATTTCCTTTATCAACAATAAAATGATTCATTTTGTTATGTCTATTAGCTACTTCTCTTCTTTCTTTCATCCAAATAAATATTTCTATTCAAAAAAATAACATGAATAATTCCAATACTCTTTCATATAAATAAATTGTTTGCCATATACCTACCATTTTTTTAAGGGGGATTTGAATGACAAGAAAGTTTTTTGTGAAGATTTGTCCCATTATCGCTTTTGTTTTCATCTTAGCTCTGAGCTTTAACATGCCCACCACAAATGCTTCGGCCAGTACTCTACCCCAAAATCTGAAAATAGATTCTGTCGATGGTCAGACCTATAATGCGCAGAAACATAAGAAGATCGTTGCTTTTATTATTTATCGTAATGCTGTCCAAGGAAAGCATATCCTCGGGTTTTCAACATTTGAAAAATATAACGCCTACAAACAACAAAACCTTGCCACTCAAAATGCTGACGCTAAAGCTGCTGCATACTCCTATTTTTATGAACATACATCGTTTGATAACAGGGGTCTAGGAGCCTCTATTCGCCTGCAAGTCGGCTATAACTTCTACTATGTAGGAGATAATTGGAACGATCGAATCTCTTCAACAAATATACATCCCTCCTCCTCTATAACGATATACCAGCACTGGCATTATGAAGGATATCATTATACTTTTGTGAATAACGGAGGTAACTATTGGTTCCGAAACTTCACAGACTATAAAATGCCAAATGGGCATAGCTGGAACGACCAAATATCATCCGTAAAATCAGGCTGGTAGTTCTTATTTCATAAAAGGATACCCCACCCGCTTTTTGGATGGGGTATTTGATTATTTCTATGTAGAAAATACTGAAAACCAAGTCTAATTATTCGATGACTAGAAATTTTTATCCCTTTACTCCTTTTGCCGAATCCCATGATAATTGCTGTTTTCGAATGTATACTATCTGCCCGATATGATAGGCATTATGAAGGGTCAGATTGGATAAGACAGACGACCAAGCATAATCTAAGTTTTCGGTTGCCAAACCATCCAGTTTATCTTCCTCACTATTTTCCATTGCATCTATCCATTTTGATAAAATCAGATAACACTTTTCCACCGTCTCTTGCCAGTTCCATCCATCTATTGGTGCAAAAGTATTATCATTTTTGCTTGAAGTTTCCCACGCAGCAATCCCTTGAAAACGATCATAGTATCGTTCATTCCAATAAATGAGATGATTTACAATCTCCCATATCGAATTAGTCTGCTCCCCAGCTTTCCAAGAAGCTTGTTCTGTTGTTAACCCATCTAATGCGTTTCGAAGCGACACAAACCAATTGCTTTGGTCATAACAAACAGCCCATTGGTCTTGAAAGACATTCTTTTTCATTCCCCAAACCCCTTCAATATTAAAAATTCATATCCTATTTCAATATCTTTTCCAATACCCAACAAAATTTGATACCTGTGTTTAACGAGTTCTCAGAGCGACTTTCCACATGTTCTCCTTTTTCATCGAATATCCATAAGAAAAAACAAAGGAGTCATCCTGATTATGGAACAGATCGAATTAATGATCGATCGTTTGTCAAACGAACTGATTAACCAGCAAAAATCCGATGGCAGTTGGCGTTTCTGCTTTGAAAGTGGAATTATGACTGATGCTTATATGCTGTTGCTAATAAAGATTTTGGGAAAAAAGGCGGATGTAATAGAGCACATGCTAATTAATCGTATCTTCTCTAGACAAAACACCAAAGGTACTTGGAACTCTTTCCCTGATGAAAAAGGTGGCAATCCTTCCGCAACCGTTGAAGCATGTATAGCACTTTTGTATAGCAATAAACTAAATGATAGACGACTTGAAAAAGCAAAAAAATATTTATCCGAATCCAACCAAATCGATCAAGCTAATCCGCTAACACGAACCATATTAGCCATATTTGGACATTATCCATGGAACCATCTTACCAAATTACCGATCGAATTTTTTCTTCTTCCTACTTGGGGGCCCATTCATTTCTTTGATTTTGTGGGTTATGCACGGACTCATTTAGCTCCAATCATGCTGATACAAGATCGAAAGTTCATCATTTCTTTGCCTAAACATAGGCAAGTTGCTAAATGGTTGCCAAAAAGTTCTACTCATAAAAAATTTTCACAACGAATAAAAGAGAAAATTTATCCTTTCATCCCTCATCAATACCTCAGCGAAAATGTCCATCAGCGTGCATCTAACTGGGGAGAAAAGTTTTTGTTAGGCCGGATTGAACCAGATGGAACACTTTATAACTACATGAGCTCTACTTTTCTAATGATTATCGCCCTACTCGCTCTTGGGTATCCCAAAAATCATCCTGTCATTGAAAAGGCTTACATAGGATTGCTGTCAAATTATTTTTGTACCCTTCCAAACGGAGGACATGTGCAAGAAGCAAACTCCACTGTTTGGGATACTGGATTAACCCTGCATGCTTTGCTGGAAGCAGGTGTCAATCCTCAACACCCCACTATCCAAAAAGGAAAATCCTATTTGCTTTTGCGTCAGCATACGAAGTTTGGTGACTGGGCACTCCTTCATAAAAGTGTTATGCCTGGTGGTTGGGGATTTTCTGATCACAACACCATAAATCCAGATGTAGACGATACAACAGTAGCTTTGCGTGTTTTGACGTCCTCCTTTGAAGAAAAACAAATACAAAAATCATGGAACAAAGCTGTTATTTGGTTACTATCGATGCAAAATAGAGATGGTGGATGGCCTGCATTTGAAAAAGACACTGGGAAACCCTGGCAATCTTTCCTTCCTGACCTCGGAAGCAAAGTATGGGGAGATCCATCTATGGCGGACTTGACAGGAAGAACATTGGAGTTTCTGGGAAATTATACGACCTATTCTCAGCAACAATATGTAGTAAATAAGGGTAAAAATTGGCTTATTCAAAATCAATGTGACGATGGTTCATGGTTTGGCAGGTGGGGAGTGACATACATATATGGAACTTGGGCAGCTTTAACAGGGTTAGCTGCAATAGGAGTGAAAAAAGATCATCCTACGATACAAAAAGGAATAAAGTGGCTATGTTCTATACAGCAAAATGATGGAGGTTGGGGAGAATCGTGTTACAGCGATCAGAAAATGAAATATCAAAAGCTTTCTTTCTCCACTCCGGTGCAAACCGCTTGGGCACTCGATGCCCTGATATCCTTTCATGATGCACCCACGGTGGAAATAAATGCAGGAATCAGACGATTACTTCAATTATTGGAGCAACGAGGAGAGGAATGGAAATACCCAGTCGGCAGTGGTTTAGCAGGGGAGTTTTATGTGTATTATCATAGCTATCCATTTGTATGGCCTCTCATAACACTTAGTCGTTATTACAAAAAATACAAAGAGTAAACCTTTTACTAATATTCTTTACTTTATCAATCCAGACTGTTTATGATAGTTCTAAGACAATTGATCTCCTCGGAGGAGGCAGCAAATGTCCCGTTCCATCACTCCACCTCTGGCTGTCTTACATTCCAAAGGGAATACCATCCATCTCTCGACTGTGAGTGAGGATGGAGTCGGAGGACGAAAGTATCTGATCAACTTCGGTCGATTCCAGTCCAAGCAAACCGCTGGCGGAATCCAGGTACTCACTGCCGTGAACTACATCGTGATCGTCTGCGGGAGTTCCTTCATGGTACTTCCCAAAGACTCGAGCAGCCCGAAACCGTACAGGTGTGGTCTGAGCAACGACCCCTTCACCACACAATGCAGCCAGAAACGATCCTATCTGCTCTTCCACCAGTGGGTGCAGATCAACGAAGAAGGTCGTGTGCTCCCAGTGGGACAGAGCTGTAGTTCGACCAATCTAAATCCATCCCTGCGAAGTGGAGCCATCTTCTTCGTAAGTCCCCTCAAACAAGCAGGCCAGAGGGAGAGCGACATCGAGCTGCATCATCTCATGCATCACTTCGTGATCGTGAGGGATGAAAAGCACTTCCTGGTGCTTCCCACCGGCACCCACACTGCCCGATCAGCGTTTAAATTCGGAACGTATTCTGAATTCGGGCACGAGAAGCACAAGGAAGCAGCCGTGTATGGCAAGTGGCTCCGCTGCCCTGAGGGCAGCAAGTGGTTCACCTGCCAGAAAAAGCTCGTATGCCTCTTCGGCATCTAGTCAGGAACATAGGATAACCCCTCCAGAAAAGAGGTAGTATCAACCGCTCCACTCTAACAAACAAAGAGTGGAGCCCAATATTTTCATCCACAAAAAAGCCAACCTTCTGTCATTGCCTAAGAAAGTACAGCGTGTTTTTCTTTTTGTAGAACTATTTTGGTACTAAATAGTCTTGTTTTTCCGCACACGGACTAAGATACCAGAAAACTTCTCAAAAACATCCCCCTAGCTGCTCTGCTCACACCATTTGGTGATCACTAAACACTAGAGGGGCGGGTGTTATGACTCAGTTGGAGGAGCTGGCTTCCACAGTATCTCCCTCATCTCTCTCCGCGTTTTCATGCGGTGGATATTTGATGAATGGAATGACAGCCAGTGTTCCTGCGACAATCAACGATCCCCAAAGCCAGAGATCGCGGTGGATACCAGTCCATCCAAATAGGATAGCACATAGCATACTACTTACCGAAAGGAATAGATTTACTGATCCAACAGCTATTCCTTTACGGTCAGGATCAATGGAACGGTTCATCAGGAATCCATAGGAATTAGACGCTGTTCCATAAGTGATTCCAAATAGACTTGCGATCAAAATAAAATAGACATGTTCGACATCAACCCAGTATAGACATTGGAATCCTCCAATAGAAAAGACACTGGCAACAGCGATGATACCACGTTCATCCCATCCTTTAGGAATACACGCAGAAATCCATTTGCCTGCCAAACAGGCAAGGGCGAATGCAGTAAGTGCAGCACCAGCCAGCCATGTCTCATGGATAAACAAGGGAAAATAACCTCCTCCTCCGATGAGCATAAAGACGAAGTCATTTCCAATAGTCGGAATAAGCCTGCCGAAAGCCAGAGCCCACAGACTGCTCTCCGATCTTACAACTGTGAACCATTGCCTACGTCCCGATGGTACCCTCCGCTTGTCCTGAAGGTTTCTCTTTTCTGTTTTTTTACATTTTTCACCGAGATCTACCCTCCAGACAAGAGGAATAGTAAGCAGATTGAGCAATGAACCGCACACTGCCCAAGTCATGGGGTTAGCGATCAGCCAAAAGCCCATGATTTTGGCAATGGAGGTAGCTGCCGCTGTTAGCGCTTCATTCAATGCCATTGTTTTTTTGTGGGCTGTTCGTTCCTCACTCGCCACCATCCGAAGCAGAGAGCCTAATCCTCCGTAGATCACACTGTCCAATAGAATCTGGATACAGCGAATGACGTAGAGCGTGGTGGGATCTGGCAGTGACAATGCCCAAGGATAAATAAGCATCATCATCGCATTTCCTACACTGGCAACCATGATGACCGGTTTTACCCAAGGACCTCGGTTGATCATCGTCACGAGAGCTGCAAGGATGGATACTCCTGCAAGCAAGGTGTTAAGGGTTGAAATTTCCTTCTCTAATCCTTGCTGTTGCATCAGCTTGGAAAAAGGAGAATTAACGAAATGGTTTTGTGACAAATAAACATTGAATGAAACCATCGCCATCATGACGGATGGACTCAACCACTCGGGGCGTTTCAACCACTCTAGAAATTTGCGGGACATGCCGCTCCTTAATCTGTTAGTCACTCTCTTTTTCTTACCCGCACAGAAGAAAAAAGATTTTCCAACTGCTATTGTTAGTATATCTGTAACCTTTGAGAACAGTAAAGAGGTGTTTAAAGTGAGAAACAGATGCAGTACCTCCAACTTGACTTCACGACTTTGTGGATTGTAAAGATTTCCAATCCAATCTGATTTCGCCATCTCTTCTCATTCTTTCACAAATGTAAAAAAGTCATCTCTCAAAAGAGAGATGACTTTATCAAACACATATGGCGTCCCCGGAGAGATTCGAACTCCCGACCCACAGCTTAGCATACCACTATGACTTTCGTCACCAATCCATTGTTTGTGGTCTGGACTATATCTTCACCATTTCAGGTGTGACACGTATAGTCTCTACGGAACCTCACGATAATCAGCTGCGAATTTAATGTTTAAGCAATTGATTATTCTTTAGAGTTCTTACCCTCAAGTGAGTTGGTTTATTAGGCATAAATCAACTTGAGCCTTTAGAACTCCTAAATCTCCTTTATATTTGTGTGATGATACATTTTCAACACTCCATAGGGAGATCGTAAGTTTCCTCGGTATTGCCATCAGCATTATCTGTTAAGGTTTCACCGATATAGTGTCATCCACTCTATAAGTTTCTGTTTCCTTACAGAGGCTCCTAATTGAAGGCTGTTGCTCTATCCAGCTGAGCTACAGGGACATAACAGAGTCTATATTAACCTAATTAAACTCATTTGTCAATAAAAAGTTTGACGGTTCGCACTATAGTACAAACGAACCGCCCAGACTTGGTACTTTGCTTCCATTGGGTTGGAAATAGGTAACATCTACTGTCCGTTCCTCACCCAAATTCACGATGGCATATGTAGGTACAGTATAGCCTCTAGGATCAACAATACTCCCTGGATTGAGAAATAATTTCTTGCCGTCCTGCTCACAGAATGGAAAATGGGAGTGGCCAAAACAAACGATATCTGATCCTCGATCCTGTGCAATTAAAGACAGCGGTAATAGATTGGATTTTACTTGATGGCGGTGACCATGTGTAACAAAAAAATGATATCCAGCTAAGGTCACTTCTTCCTCTTGTGCAACCTGTTCAAAATCACAATTTCCTCTAACAACAGACATTTTTACATTCGGAAGTTTTTCTTTTTCCGTACAAAAGTCGCCACAGTGAATCACATAATCTGCTTGTTCTCGATCAACGATTTGTTCTAATAAGTTTGCTCTGCCATGTGAATCACTTGTTACAAGTACTTTCACCTTTTACACACCCTTTGTTACAATTAGGCTTGAAAAGAATAACTCATTTGCAGCCAATCTACTAACTGAGCAGTAGCTTTTGCACGATGACTAATAACATACTTTTTATCACTTGGTAGTTGTGCCATTGTCATTTGTTCTTCTGGCAAATAAAAGATAGGATCATAGCCAAAACCATTGTCTCCTTGAGGAAAAGCTATTACTTTTCCATGACACTCCCCACGAAATAACTGGGTTGCTTGGTTTGGGATTGCCACTGCCATCACACATACATAATAAGCACTTGGCTCAGTCAACTTTGACTCTGTAATCCTTCTCAAGAGCTTTTGATTGTTTTGTTCATCTGTGGCATTCTCTCCAGCATACCGAGCAGAATACACCCCTGGTTCCCCATCCAAGTCTGGAACGACAATTCCAGAGTCATCTGAGATAACAGGTCCTCCTAGCCAATTTGCTATAATCTCTGCTTTTTTCGCTGCATTTCCTTCAAAAGTAGGTTGATCTTCTATAATTTCAGGCGCATCCTGTAAATCGTTTAATCCTTTCACAGCCAAACCCAACGGTGCAAATAGATCGACAAATTGTTTTTGCTTATGTTTATTTGCAGTTGCAATGATAATTGTCGAAAATGGCCACTTCTGTTTACCCATTATTCCCACCTATAAATTCAGCATTGTTTCCTAACAGCTGTTTTTGAATGACTGTTAATTCAGCAGTACCTTTTCTAGCGAGAGTAAGCATTTCTTGTAGTTGCTCTGGTGTGAACGGATTTTCTTCACCAGTACCTTGGATCTCCACATATTTTCCTTTCCCTGTCATAATGACATTCATATCTACAACTGCTGATGAATCTTCTTCATAGCATAAGTCTAAGCACGCTTTTTCACCGATGATCCCAACGCTTGTAGCAGCAAGGAAATCTTTAACTGGAAACTTTTTCAATGCTTTTTTCTCGAATAATGGAATCAACGCATCGACCATCGCCACAAAAGCACCAGTAATAGCAGTTGTCCTTGTTCCGCCATCTGCTTGAATAACGTCACAATCTATCCAAAGTGTACGTTCTCCTAATGCTTTCAAGTCCACTACAGAACGCAGTGCTCTGCCAATAAGACGCTGAATTTCCATTGTTCGACCCGTAACTTTACCCTTACTAGCTTCTCGAATTGTTCTTACTCCCGTTGCTCGTGGGAGCATGGAATACTCAGCAGTAATCCAACCTTTACCGGAATTACGGAGAAAAGGAGGAACTTTTTCCTCAACAGTTGCTGTACAAATGACTCGTGTATCTCCAATGGAAATAAAAACGGATCCCTCGGCTGGTTTAATATAATCCCGTATAATCTCTACTCTTCGTAATTCGTCGTAGTTTCTTCCGTCCGTTCTCAAGCTTCCTTCCCCCTAAGTTCTCGATAACTCAGTATAACACACGAATGTTGAAAAATAAGAATTAACCTACTGATTCTAATAATATTTCAAGTTGAAAAAGCAGAGGTTTACTTACCTCTACTTTTATCTTGTACTTTTTTTGATACTTACAAACCACTTGGATTGATTTGTTTTGGTCTTGTTACTGGCAAATCTACATTTTTCCCTTCATTGTTTAAAACACCAATTGTTTGTTTTCCTTCAACCATGATTTTAACCTTGTTTGCATTCATATTTTGCGTGAGTGATAATACGATAGATTCCAGAGCACTTTTGGACGCTGCCGTTTGATCGTTATACTGTAAGATTTCTTTTCCAAAGTTTGCTGTTACTTGTTTTCCATTCAGCTTAACACCTTTAATCGTCGTAGCCGTATCCAATGGTCCTATCAAGTGACTATTTTCTAAAGGTCCTCTCACAAGTTCCTTCACTACTGTTTCTCCTATATTAGCCGATCGATTTACTAGTCTGGTAACAGGAACATAACTAATGGAGTCATCATCTGCTTGACTTAAGAAATAAAGGGTGACAGGCATGCTCCCACTGATATCCACACCGTTTGCGACTTCTACATTAATTCCATCAGCACGCGTTAAATTTTGTGCTACAGATTTCCCTTTCGGCATCACAGCTAGGTCTTTTCCTTCGATTTGTAGATTTACAGATTTGATTTTGCTAAACCCTGTGAGTGTCCATGTTATTGCATTTAATATTTTTAATTCATCTTGCACCTTGTAGTGGCGGAAGTTTTTCGAGAAGTTAACTGTTGCGGTACCATTTTTAATTTTTACTCCTAGTACCTCTGTACCTTTAGGCAAAACAGCTTTCATACCTTTTGGTAATACTGAAGACTGAGCAGATCCTTCTATTAAACTTTCCAATGAGCTTTTCGCTAATGATTTTCCAGGAAGTTTTGCCGAGTAAGGTATCACATACCCATCTTGATTCATCGTGTATAACTCAGTTAAATGACCTTGTGCTTCTTTTTTCGCGGGAACAGGAGCTTGGACAACATGAGCTTCACCTTGTGGCGGATCAATTGGTTTCGAAACCTTTGCACTCGGATTGGAAAAACAACCAGTTAGTACGACTGGAAAAAGAAGCATACAAACGATAACTTTTGCTTTGTTTTGCATAATTGTCCTCCCATGGACTTGTTTTAAAATATATATACGAGCGTCCAGGGAAAAATAGGACAACTTTTTCATAATGAAAAATAATGTTGTTCTCTAAACTGTAGGCTAAAAAGAGTAAACCTATATAAAAAGAGATAATTTAATTTCTTTTTTTGTGATTTTATATCCTTCATCTGCAAGAAGAATGTGATAGACACTCCCGTTCCAATTCTCATTTATAAAAATATGGTTTAATTTCATCATGATAAAAGATATACCAAATTGATACTTACAAATATCTTTCATTTTCCATTTAAGAAAGTTATCAAAGGCACTTCATTCAGCAATGGGTGCCTTTTTCGTTGTTGATTCTGGGGTATAAGAGAAACTTGAATAAGTAAAGACTAGATTTTTAATAATAATTTACCTACCGTTTCTTTCCCTTCAAGTAGCAGATGAGCATCGACTACTTGCTCCAAGGGATATATACCATAGATTTCAGTTAGAATCTGCTTTTTAGCTAATAGTTGTAAAGCTCGTTTAGCTGCTTGTCCTACTCTTTTAGGATCGACTGCACTCAAACCACCTAGCATAAATCCAGTAATGCTTTTATTTGTAAACCATAAATCTGTATTTGTATAATTAACTTTCTGACCACTTGCATTGCCTAACGCTATCAAGTGACCAAACATACGAAGGACTTCTAGACTTTTTCTCTGCGTTTCTCCTCCTATGGTATCATAGACTGCATCTACTCCCTTTTGACTGGTAAAACCTAAGATTTTTTCCACGAATTCAGCACGGACAATTAGTTCGTCATAACCTAAATTGGATGCTAACTTAGTTTTTTTCTTATTTCCAACTGTACCCCATACTTTACTAGCCCCATAGTGTTTAGCAATTTGCCCTAAGAAACTTCCCAGCCCACCAGCAGCTCCATGTACAAGTATTTGATCTCCTTGCTTCATGTTATGTATCTCTTTCACAGCCAAATACGCAGTGGTAGCGTTGACTATTGCAGCAGCGGCAGTCGATAGATCGATCTCAGCACCTAAGTTATCAAGAGGAACAGTCAATTCAGGGCGAACATAGGCTTGAGAGGCATAACCACCCACATCCAGTAAAGTTAATGATGCTACAGGCTGCCCTACATAAAAGCCTTCTACTCCAATACCAACTTCTCGTACATAACCAGACACTTCTAACCCTGGTGTAACAGGAAAAGGAGTGATAGAAGAAAATTCACCTTTGCGTAGCAATACATCAACAAATCCAACACCTGCATACGCGACATCAATTGTTAACCAACCTGCTTTTGGAGTTAAATCAGCTACTTCTTGAATCTTTAACTCTTCTATTCCACCTGCCTGTTTTACAGTAATTGATTTCATTTCTCTTTCCTCCTCGATAATATGAATTTATTATTTTCGAAACAAACTAGTCATTCTTTTATGCTTAGAACAATTGTCAATCAATCCCTACATGCATTTCCAAAAACTTAAATAAAAAACTTCGATCGAATAAACTCGCTTATGTCTTGAATCGATCTATCACCAAATAAATCGGTAAAAGTAGTAAATCCATGAATCATACCAGCATACCTTTTAGACCATACTTCAACCCCAGATTCAACCAACTTTTGAACGTACGCTTCCGCTTCATCACGTAGTGGATCATATTCAGCAGTTAAGACAAACGCAGGAGGTAAATCATGTAAATCTTCTAGTAACGGTGAAGCTAGTGGATTTGTTACATCAGATTTACTTCGAAGATAATGCTTTTCAAATAAATCTAAGCTCTCTTGTGCTAAAAAATAGCCTTCTGCAAACTTTTTTTTGGAAATGGATTGAATTGCGAAGGATGTCATCGGAAAAATGAGTACTTGCAAAGTAATAGGAATTTCTTTTTTATCTCTAGCTAAATGTGTTACTACAGCAGCTATATTTCCACCTGCACTGTCCCCCATTACTGCAAAACGAGAATCATCTAAACCTAATTCTTTTGCTTGATTGTATATCCATTTAGTTGCTGCATAGCACTCCTCTATTGCTGTTGGAAATTTATATTCAGGAGCCAATCGATACTCTATGGATACAACCGTACAATTCGTATCATGAGCAACTTTTTGACAAAATGGTGCATAACCTTTTACATCTCCAAGTATAAAGCCTCCACCATGATAAAAAACAATAACCGGTTGATCTTTATCCAGATTTGGGCGATAAATCTGTATGGGTATTGTCCCATAAGAACCCTCTAGGCTATGGTCCTCTAAATGTATCGTTTCATATTTATCTGATATAATGGTCGGGATCAAAGATTCTCGGATTATCTTGGGATCTATTTCCGATAATGGTGGAGTACCTTCATTCGTTTTCTTGAATTCTTCCAAAAATTGTTTTGCTTTTGGATGTAAAGACATACGATCACCTCATTTTATAATTGCTTTAACGCTTAAATAGTGATGAATTGGTTTACTTGACTGTAAAGAATTTTATATGGTAATTACTCGAGTAACTAGGCTGTAATTATACTGGTATAGATAGTAACACCTTGATATTAGAGGGGGGCAATAGCATGAGTCAGGAACTACAGCGGAAAACACTAGGTGATTTTCTCAAAGCACGTCGTACTCAACTTACTCCAAAGCAAGTTGGACTTCCTGATGGACATACCCGTCGCAGAACTGCGGGACTCCGCCGGGAAGAAGTTGCCCAACTAGCAAACATCAGCAATACTTGGTATACATGGTTGGAACAAGGTAGGGATGTCACTGTGTCTGCTGATGTACTGGACAGCATTAGCAAAGCATTGCGATTAAGTGAATTGGAACGCCAACATCTTTATCGACTATCAAGTAAATTCTTAACCTTTCCATTAGAAAAGCGACAAAGATCACTTTCTCCAAGTTTTAAATTATTTATGGAAAATACACCCTACCCGATGTGTGTTACGGGGGAAAACCTTGAGGTATTCGCTTGGAACAAAGCAGCAAAGCTCATTTTGTTTGATTTTGATGCTATTGCTCCCAAAGAAAGAGTTATGATCCGTTTATACTTCTCAGAGGAAGCGAAGCTAAAAATAAATAACTGGGAGGAGATCGCTAGATACGCTATTTCGGTGTTCCGAAAAACGTACGATGTGCATGCTGCTGAACCATTTTATAAAGAAATCGTTGAGGACCTAATGGAAAGTAGCAGCGAATTTCGAGAATGGTGGCCATTGCATCAAATTCAAGATACCGCTTCTATCTTTTTGGAAGTAAACCATCCACAAGCAGGAAAACTGGTCTTTGATTCTACTACTTTTCATCAAGTGGATGATAATCAAAATATACTCTGTTGCATTTATGCACCTGTTCCACACACACAAACTGTAGAACGAATCGAAAAGCTCTTTCACCCATTGAAAAAAACAATATAAAAACGCTCTCCCATTGTTCAGGAAGAGCGTTTTTTCCATCACCTAAGCGCTGCATCTTTTCGGCTTACATATGCACTGATGAGAATCAATATAATTCCAACAATCGTAACAAAGCTGGAGGCTACAGGTATAGAAGCTAAACCCCATTGGCTATCCAAAACCCATCCACCTAAGATTGCACCACATGCATTTCCAATATGAATGATACTTACGTTTATAGAGGAAGCCACTTGTGGAGCTTCTTCTGCGTGTCGAAGAATATTTACCTGTAAACTTGGCAGGATAGAAAAACTGGTTACTCCTAGAAGGAAGACTAAACCAATCATGATTGCTTTCACCCATATAAAAGCGACCAGCAGAAATACGAGCGTTAGAGAAATGGTAGTGATGAGCATAGCAGGATACAGTTTCCAATCTGCCAGTTTTCCTCCCACAACATTTCCAATCGTTACTCCTATCCCAAAAATGATAAGAATCCAAATAATGCTTGAAGCGGAAAAGTGGGACAATTGTTCGAGTATTGGAGCGATATACGTAAAGGTAGTAAATACGCCTCCAAAACTAAAGATAGTGATAAGCAAAGCAAGAATAACTTGAGGTTTGTTCAACACCAAAAATTCCTTTTTTATATCACCTTCTGAATTATTCAATATAAAAGGAACGAAAAATATAATTGCAATTAGTCCAATAAATGAAACAAGTGCGATGATAGCAAAACAAGCTTGCCAGCCAAATAATTGTCCTAGAAAAGTACCAAATGGTACTCCTAAAATATTTGCAATTGATGCACCTGTTAACAATACTGAAATGGCGGATGCTTTTTTGTGAGCTGGAACTAGATTAATTGCTACAATAGAAGCAATCCCGAAAAAAGAACCATGTGAAAAAGAGGCTACCAAACGGGAAATTATCAATACGGTAAAATTAGTAGATAAGACTGAGATAAGATGTCCCAACACAAATATACTCATTAAACTAATTAACACTGCTTTTCGAGGCATGCGATAAGTAACAACTGTCAAAACAGGTGCGCCTATTGCAACACCAATAGAATAAGCAGTAACCAGTAGACCTGTTTTCGAAATGGATACATGCAAATCATTTGCTATTTGAGGCAGTATCCCCATAATAACAAACTCCGTCATACCAATAGAAAATACGCATAATGCTAATACACTAAGCACAATGGTAGAATTTGCCCTTTTCGTAACAGAAACAGAACTTTCGATTGAACTATTCAATTTTATTTCCTCCCTCTACCTGTTTCTTTTTAAATCATATAAAGAACGAGGGAAGTCAAACAGATTTGCTTTATACTATTATAAAATGACAGGTTAGAAACGAAACTATGACGAATAAA
The DNA here is from genome assembly GCF_009831235.1 of Shimazuella alba. Taxonomy (GTDB): domain Bacteria; phylum Bacillota; class Bacilli; order Thermoactinomycetales; family Thermoactinomycetaceae; genus Shimazuella; species Shimazuella alba. Next base: position 24,500 of record NZ_WUUL01000009.1, read on the forward strand.
GATAATTTATGTATTCTTTAGAAATCTCCTGAAATTACCTCTTAAAATTTTCTTTCCTTATTGGTTTTACAGACCCATATTTTTTCTTTTCCTTATACCATTCTATTTAAAAATATAAAAGGCACCCTAAACATAGACTTTTCTTTTGTCATTCTTTAGGGTACCCCATATTTTCAAGATCGTTTTTATTTGAACAATAATTAGCTTTTGTTGGCGTAATCTAAGGAAACTCGCTCTGCTCGGATCTCTAATCCTAGCCAATCTCCTGCTAACTTTGAAAATTGCGCTTCGTCTCCAGTCGTAAAGAAACGATTCCCTTGGTTTTGAGTCGCTAAAATCCCACGATATTGTAAAATCGTGCTAAGTTCAGATGCTGTTTCTTCCGCAGAGCTAATCAATTTCACATGCTTTCCTATCGCCTTTTGTATAGAAGAAGATAGCAGTGGATAATGAGTACATCCCAAAATCAACGTATCCATATCTATTCCAATAAGGGCTTCAAGTGCTTCTGCCACGATTCCATCTGCATGTGGAGAGTGTCTCAATCCCCCTTCAACCAATGGAACAAGAGGGGGACACGCCAAAGAGTGAGTTAAGATATTGGGATGAATCCGTCTTAATGTCCGTTCATATGCTCCACTCTTGATGGTGCCTGCTGTACCAATAATACCCACTTCTCCCTTATTGGTACTCTTAATCGCAGCTCTAGCTCCGGGTTCTATTACGCCTAAAACAGGAATCGAGACAAGGTCACGAACATTGAGTAAAGCAGCCGATGTTGCTGTATTACACGCAATACAGATTGCTTTAAGAGGAAACTGTAATAGAAACTGAATAACTTCAAGTGTAAACTGTTTTACTTCTTCTGTAGAGCGATCTCCATAAGGACATCGTAAGGTATCACCAAAATAATAAATCGTTTCATGGGGAAGTTGTCGCATTATTTCCTTCACAACTGTGATACCGCCTACCCCAGAATCAAAAACCCCTATAGCGTGATTATTCATATCGTATTGTACTCCCTCCATCATCTCAAACATAACCTAAAAAGGGATACTTCTAAGTTCTAGCTTACAAAAAAGCAACCCCTTTGGTGACAAAGGGGGTATTGGCTATTCGGTCGTTAGCATCTGTTTATATATTAACTGCAAAGATTGTTCTGCTTGCAGTGCTTGTTCTTGCGTATAGTTTTCAAGTATCCGACTCAAATATGCACGACGGGCAGATAGTACTTCCTGTATAATTCCTTGTCCATAATCCAGCATATGAATCCGTACAACTCGACGATCTCGATCGTCACGAACTCGAGCGACTAGCTTGTTTTTTTCCATTCGATCTACCAGATCAGTCATGGTACTGCAAGCAATATACATTTTTTGACTAAGCTCACCAATCGTCATATCTCCATCCTGGTACAGCCAAATAAGAGCAGAAAATTGCGGAGGGGTGATGGGAAAATCAGCTAATATGTCACGTCCTTTTCGCTTCAAAATAACGCTGATTTCGCGCAAAAAAAACTCAATCTCATTGACAGTATCAGGCAGAATGGGTTGGTGTTTATCCATAATACTCCCCTTAAAGAATCTATTTAAATGTCAAACAGTAATAAAATTATAGAATAGAAACCCCCATATTACAAATGCAAATGTAAACGTTACATGGAATTTTGTTTACATTATCAAAATATACGGTCATTTAACTTTTCCAGTAATATTTTCATATCATTAGCAAGTGGGACTTCCCAAGTCATCCACTCCCGATGTGTTGGATGAAAGATGGTGATTTCTTTTGCATGTAGAGCTTGACGTGAAAGGAGGCTTGTATCTTCACTCGAACCATACAACGAATCTCCTATAATAGGATGCCCCATAGCAGCTAAATGAACTCGAATTTGGTGTGTTCTTCCTGTTTCCAATGTTAACGAAAGAAATGTTGCTTCTTTCCATGAAGCGAGCTTTTGAAAATGGGTTACTGCATCTTTTCCATTCTCCCAATCAATTACTCTTTCAATGATACTAGTAGGAGAATTTCCAATCGGTAGGGTAATCATACCTTTGTCAACCAAAACATCCTTATGGCAAACAGCAACATACCTGCGGTAATATCTTTTTTGCTTCATTTGCTTGGATAACGCAGCATGAGCATAGGCATGTTTGGCTACAACCATCAATCCTGAGGTATCCTTATCTAACCTCGTGACAGGACGAAAAGGATAGGATTCTCCCCTCTCATTGGCATAGTAAGCAACACCATTGGCTAGTGTGCCCTCCTTATATCCCAATGTTGGGTGAACAACAATTCCTGCAGGCTTATCCACAATTAGGATGTCCTCATCCTCAAACACAACGGAAAAATCAATTTTCTGCGGCAGAAGATAAGCCTCCTTATCCTCCTCCAGCCGGACGCAAACGGTATCACCTTCTGTTAACCTAGAAGTATAATAAATAATGTTCCCATTTACATGTACACGTTGTTCCTCTCGTAAACGTCGAAAAAACCTACGAGAAAAATGAAATCTATTTTGTAAGATTTGTTTTAGCATTTTTCCGCTTTCAGCAGCAGTAACCACAAATTGCAAATTATCGCCTACCCACCTTAATTCCTTCGAATCCTCATTGTATCATATCAACCTGTAAAAAAATAAATCCTCATCACTGAGGATTTGAATCTTGGTACAAGTGACATGCAACCCAATGGTTTGGTTTTGCTTCTTGCCAAATGGGATCCACTTTTGCACAGACTTCCATCGCATATGGACAACGAGTCCGAAAGCGACAACCACTTGGAGGATTTAAAGGAGACGGTATTTCTCCTTTAATACGGATTTTTTCTCTCTCTTTCGCTTGGATGGGATCCGGAATCGGTGCAGTGGAAAGCAATCCTTGGGTATAAGGATGCAGCGGCTCTTTGTATAGTTCATCACTATCAGCGAGCTCTGCCATTCTGCCTAGATACATCACTCCAACACGATCGCTGATATATTTTACCATCGATAGATCATGAGCGATAAAAAGATAGGTTAATCCTTTTTCTTTTTGCAATTTCCGCATCAAGTTCACGACTTGCGCTTGAACCGATACGTCAAGAGCCGAGATCGGCTCGTCGGCAATGATAAATTTTGGTTCCATCGCAAGTGCACGAGCAATCCCAATACGTTGACGTTGACCACCGCTGAATTCATGCGGATAGCGGGCAGCATGACTTTTGTTCAGACCTACTGTTTCTAGCAGCTCATAAACAACCTCTTCTCTGGACTTGCCACTAGCGATCTCATGAATGTCCAATCCTTCTGCAATGATATCCATTACCGATTTGCGTGGATTGAGCGATGCGTAAGGATCTTGGAAAATCATCTGCATATCACGGCGAAACTTCTTTTGATTTTTCCCTTTTAATTGATGAACATTTTTGCCTTCAAAGAGCACTTCCCCACCAGTCGTATCATAAAGGTTAATAATGGTTCTTCCAGTGGTAGATTTTCCACAACCAGATTCTCCTACTAGTCCAAAAGTTTCACCAGGCATCACTTCAAATGAAATACCATCAACAGCTTTTAAGACTTTATTGCGATCCAATTGAAAATGCTTCTCTAAATTTTTCACTTGTAAAATTGGCTGAGTCAATCTACTCACCTCCCTGCAGACGCTACTGGATTTTTCACTTCAGGTGCATCTGGATGTTGTAACCAACAAGCGACTTGATGGGAATCTGACGATGTTGTCACCTCTGGCATTTGTTCTTGGCATACCTTCATCGCATAAGGACACCGACTGGTAAACGGACACCCAACTGGCGGATTTACCAAGCTCGGTGGAGAGCCAGGTATAGAAGCCAGATCTTGATCACGACTTTGATCCAGTTTGGGCATAGAAGCTAACAAACCCCATGTATAAGGATGCTTCGGATCATAGAAGATTTCATCTAATGTTCCTGTCTCTACGATTTTACCTGCATACATGACTGCGACACGATCTGCGATCTCAGCAACCACACCCAAATCATGGGTGATAAAGACAATCGATGAACCTGTATTATTTTGCAGATCTTTTAACAAATCAATGATCTGAGCTTGAATCGTCACATCCAAAGCTGTTGTAGGTTCATCCGCAATCAAGAGTTTTGGAGAACAAGCTAATGCCATAGCGATCATCGCCCGTTGTCTCATTCCACCACTGAATTGGTGTGGAAACTGATTTATCCGTTCTGATGGACTAGGTATCCCAACCATTTTTAGTAGCTCTATCGAACGATTCTTTGCTTCTTGACTTGTCAACTTTTGGTGTCTCATCAAACTTTCGGTAATCTGCTTTCCTACACGAATGGTTGGATTTAACGAAGTCATCGGATCTTGGAAAATCATCGCAATTTCTTTCCCACGAATTTTTTGCATATCCACTTCGGATAACTTTGTGAGATCCCGGCCACTATAAAGAACTTGGCCTCTATCTATATTCGCTGGTGGTTGTGGCAGAAGACGCATAATGGATTGAAAGGTAACACTTTTCCCACTCCCTGATTCTCCTACAAATGCCACTACTTCCCCTTCACCAATGGTAAAATCAACACCACGTATCGCTTTTACTTCTTGATGCTGAGAGCGAAATGTTACATGAAGATCAGACACTTCCAATAGCGGTTTCATCCTACTCCCTCCTTACTTTTTCATTTTTGGATCAAGCGCATCTCTGAGTCCATCTCCAATTAAGTTGAAAGACAACATGATAATAGATAACACCAAAGCAGGCCAAAATAATTCAAATGGGAACAATTGCAAAACACGATACCCATCATTCACCAAAATACCTAAACTAGCCGATGGCGGGCGAAGTCCTAGCCCAATAAAGCTTAAAAATGCTTCAAAAAAAATAGCAGAAGGAATCGAAAACGTTACGGCAATGATAATTGGTCCCATTACATTGGGAATCAAATGTTTAAAAAGGATGCGAAAGTGGCTTGCCCCCATCGTACGGGCCGCTAGTACATATTCTTGTGTTTTTAGTTTTAAAATTTGCGCTCTTACCACCCGGGCCATAGGTACCCAACCGGTAAAAGATAAAGCAACAGCAATTGGCAGAATCCCCGGTTCTAAGTACATCATTAAAAGTATGATGACCACAATATTAGGAATGGAGTATATAATCTCCAATATTCGTTGCATGACTGCATCTACTCGACCACCAAAATAACCAGAAATACCACCAAATACGACACCAATTACTACATCGAGAAAAGCAGCAATGAAAGCTATTAATAGGGATACCTTAGCACCATACCAAACACGCTGCCACAAATCGCGACCTTTATCATCTGTACCAAAAAAGTGATCTCCAAAATGTTCTTGGTTTGACATGCTTGGATTTTGAGACCAATAGTTGTGGTCATTGAAATAAGGACCAATAAAAGCTATTAAAAGCAAAAGCGTAATCAAAATTAATCCAATAAGAGCACCTTTATTTGCTTTGAAGCGCCTCCAAGCATCTTTCCAGTAACCAGCCTGTGGAGCTAAGACCTCACTATTTTTTTCGGATGCGGCAAGGGGCTCAAACAAACTTTTATCGAATTTTTTTGTTGTATTCATTCGTTCCATCACTCCTTAACACCAGAAATCCGAATACGTGGGTCAATAATTCCATATAAAACGTCAACAATAAAAGTAACACCTAAAAATAGAACACTATAAAAAATGGTTGTTCCTAAAACGGTGGTATAGTCGTTGACCATGATCGACTCTACAAATAGGTTTCCTACACCTGGGATCCCAAAAATATTTTCCACCACAAGGGAACCTGTCAAAATGTTAACTGTTAACGGACCTAATACTGTAACAGCTGGAATCATCGCATTTCGCAATGCATGGTTGGTAACAATTTTTCTCCAAGCCAATCCTTTTGCTTTGGCAGTCCGGATATAATCCTGATCGAGTACTTCCACCATTTCCGTCCGAATATAACGTGATACTTGTGCGATGACATAAACAGACAAAGCTAGTGAAGGTAAAATGGTAAACTCATAACCACCCCATAAAGCAGGAGGTAATAACGCAAACTTAACCCCAATCCAATACGATAATAATCCTGCCAAAACGAAGTTTGGAATGGAAACTCCAAATACCGCTGTAGCTGAAGCTAAACTATCCACCCATGTTCCGCGTTTTAGAGCCGCTGCAATTCCCAATAATAATCCAACAACAATACCAATTAGTATCCCTTGGAAGCCAATAATTGCCGAAGGTCCTATGCGGTCACTGAGCAATTCATTGACAGAACGACCACTTTGACTAAGGGACATTCCTAAATCACCTTGTACGAGGTTCCCCATAAACTTGAAATACTGTATATATAATGGGTCTTTCAAACCATATTGCGTCAAAATTTGGTCTCGAATCTCTGCTGGTAACTTTTCTTCATTTGCTAATGGCGTTCCCGGAAGCATCCGAACCAGAAAAAAAGTTACAGTTGTAATAATAAACAACGTAAGCAGCATTAAACCAAATCTTTTTAATGTATATTTAGCCAAGTTACCTCACTCCTCCTTACCATCACAAAAAGATAAGGTATATGCCCTAATGACATATACCTTATTAGGTCATTTTACTTTCCGTCTACAGATGCACCTTTGAAGTCATAGAATCCCCAAGTTGTATTCCAAATTGCACCTTTTACATAAGGTTTTAGCAGACTTAATCGAGTGCGATAGTAAAGCGGAGCGATCCCTTGATCATCAATCAAAATCTTTTCTGCCTTGATAAGGTCTTGAACACGAGCCTCAAAGTCTGGATTGTTTTTGGACTTCTTAATCAATGCATCGTATTCTGCGTTACTCCATTTACCACGGTTATAGCTTTGACCAGTGGTAAAAATGTCTAGATAACTCATTGCATCGTTGTAGTCAGCACCCCAACCAGAGAAAAGCATTTGGAAGTTACCATCTTTACCACGTTGGAGACGTTCTTTAAATGTTACAGGAGAGATAGTGATTTTCAACCCTAGATTTTTTTGCAATTGATCTGAAACATACTCCATCTGATCTTTCGAATTCGTGGTATCATCTCCAACCAACTCGATTTTCACTGAGCTAGTTAGACCCTCTTCTTTCAATCCTTCTTCCCAAAGCTGTTTAGCTTTCTTGGGATCATACATTACTGGGGCTTTGGATACATCACGGAATTTTTCATTTACATTTGCATGAATATCTGGTGGCACTAGTCCTCCAGCTGCTACAGAACCTGTTTTCAATATTTGATTTGTCAAAGTTTGTTTATCAATAGCAAGTTCAATTGCTTGACGAAGTTTTTTGTTTTTAAAGAAACCTTCTCTTTGGTTAAACTCGATATACCATGCAGAAGATTCTTTTAAAACTGTTCTTTCGGGACTGGATTTAAATGCATCTGCAAAATCCTTTGTGATCTCAGTAAAATCAATTTTATTTGTTTTATATAAGTTTACACGCGTAGATTCTTCTTTTAAGAATTTAACTTCTGCATTAGCAAGTTTTACATTTTTGCTGTCCCAGTAATGATTGTTTTTAACCATGTGAACGCTTACACCATGTTCCCATTTATCAATGGAAAAAGGTCCGTTGTAAACCATATTTGCTGCTTCTAACGCAAACTTGTCACCATATTTTTCAACGATATCTTGGCGTTGAGGCATAAAGGTAGCAAATGCTGTTAATTCCAAAAAATAGGGTGATGGCGCTTTTAATGTAACTTGAAGCGTTTTCTCATCCAATGCTTTTACCCCAACATCTTCGGGTTTTGCTGTACCTGCATTATATTCCATCGCATTTTTAACAGGTTCTAGAATATAAGCATATTGAGAAGCTGTTTTTGGGTTTAATGCTCGTTTCCATGCATACTCAAAATCTTGAGCAGTCACAGCTTTTCCATCGCTCCATTTTGCATCACGAAGATGGAATGTATAGGTTAATTTATCTGAACTCAATTTATAGCTTTCTGCGATTCCTGGTACTGGTTTTTGATTCTTATCAAGTCTCATTAGTCCTTCTAATGCATTGGTTAAGATTTGAAAGGATACTTGATCAGTGGATTTAGCACTGTCTAAGTTTGGTGGTTCTGATTTATCCGTCAATACCAGTGTGTTTTTGGAAGCATCATCGGAGCCTCCACCACAAGCAGTTAATACCATACTAAGAACCAAGATAATGGCGGTAAATAGAAACCATCTGTTCTTACGCATTCCTTATCCTCCTCGAAATATACTGCTGGAATATATAGTCTAGACCAAATGGCCTTAAACCCGAAAATATTCTGAATGAATAGTCATTCATAAATATCTTAAAGCTCTACTTGTTATTTTAAAATAAAGATTACACTTCTGTAAACTCTAATCTCATTGGTAAAAAATGCAACAGCAAGTAATCACCTTATTTGCTTATATATTAAGGTGTAATTTTTCATTCCATATAAATAAAAATTAATCGATCTATTAATATTATAAATTAATCTTATTGATTTAATTATAATATTAATATATCCAATAGCATTATTATTCAATGGCCTGTTGATAGCGATTGGTTTTCTCTCCTTTGACAAGAAGGGAAGATACAGGTACAACTTGTACACCTTCTTTCTTCAAAATGGGAAGCATAGCACGAATAGCGCCAGATGTATGCAATCCCTGTATTCCAACATGTCCAATCGCAATACTTGCCCCTTTCTGTTTTCCATCTTGAATAAGACGACGAAGTTGTTTATGGATCGCACTCGCACTATTGATATTGTCTAAAAAAATATTGCGCTTTGTATATGGTACATCTAATTCTTTTGCTACTTGGATTACTTTGGAGCGTGAACTGGTTGCACTGTCCACAAAAAATAGATGCCGTTCTTTGACGACCTCCATCACAGCTCGCATTACTCTTTCATCACCAGTAGCTTTCGAACCCATGTGATTATTGATACCGCTCACATAGGGGATGCTATCTAGATCTTCCCTTACTTGCTGCTTGATCTCTTCATTAGACATATCCGTTGTGATAGCCCCAGGTCCCAGCCATTCTTTTTTCCCACGGGTGAATTCCATTGGTAAATGAAGCAAAACTTCAAATCCAGCTTTTTTGGCACGAATTGCATCTGCTTTCGATGAGCGCATCAATGGCATAATCGCTACTGTGATGGGAGCTTTTAATGCAAATATCTCATTTGTACCTTTTAAGTTATTTCCTAAATCATCGATGATAATGGAAACTCGCTTTGGTGTGTCCAGCTGCGCCGTCTGAAAACCAAACAAACACGCAAGACTCAGACAAACAAAAGCAATAAATCCAACTGTATAAAGTTTCATTTTCATTTCCCTTTTTTCTTTCATTTTGATTACATCATGCGCATCTGTTCCCTTATTTATCCTTGTTATTATTTGCAAAAGAAATGAAAACAAACTATTTTACATTCATCTATGTTCATCCATAAAAAATACTTCGATCTCTCAGTGCAATCTGAGTATTGATCGAAGTATCTAACTAACTTTTTTAAAATCAAATGTATTCAGCTTATTCGTAGCGTTGAAGAATTAGTCATATAATATTACTTGACGCTCAAAGGCAAGACCACCAGATGGCAGAGCTGCCTTCACATAAAGTTCCGCTTTATTATTGTCTCCATCTTTAAATTTATCCAGATTTGTGAATGTATAACATTTGCCCATGCTCAATGTCCAAGAATATACATAGTCGTCATTACCATAACCGCCATTTGGATCATATTCGTACACAAAAAACTTCGTAGTGCCCATGTTTTTATTACAAACTTTAAAACTTCCACCATCAGAATGAATATAAGAGGTTCTATAGTAAGTGAGCTTGCCAGTCTCCTGTCCTGTATTAATGGTCAATCCGTACGTACCCACTTTCTCCAATGCTGCAAATGCTGAAGAGAATGGGAGGATAACAGCACATACCAGCACAAATAAAGATACAGTCCATTTTCTGATTCGCAAGATGCCTTCCCCTTTCGGTAATACTCCATGATATTGGTTAATGATTACATATTTTTAGGATTGGAAAATAGTTAAATTGGTTTCTCTTAACCAATGCCATGAATTCATTTATTGACATTCCACACGGATAAAGCTGGGGGGATGGCAGTTTGATGACTGCTTCCTTGCCAAGCTAACCCAGTGTGCCTCACGGTTAAATAGAGTTTTATGTTGTGTTCGCACAACCCTCTATAATTGCTCGTATTCATCAAGCAACTAAGAATATTCTATCAATAGAACATGTGTTTGTAAATATATATTTCGAATTTATGCAAGAAACTATCAACTATTTTTAAACTTATAACGCTTCGTGCTATGTAAAATTAATAATCTATAAAAATTATTATTGTTTTCTCTTGGATTTTCGCTACCATGTTCGATCAAAATACAAATAATTCATTTTCATGTTTTGTAGGATGCACATGCAAATATGCACCATTATATATTGAAAAATTATCCATTTTAACCATTTGTAATTTATATAAATTTTTTATAAATTGACTCACAATCTACTTGAAAATACTAGTAATTATCTATTTAATATTAGTATAAAAGAATTTTTAATATGCTTTTGAATATTCCGTAATACGATAGAGGGGGCAACTGAATGATCTGGTGGTGGGTATTCGTTACCATTTTCTTGATTGTTTCGATAGCAATTTATAGCATTTCCGTGTTTGGTTATCGAAACATTACCATGAGGAAGAAATTAACGACAGATGAGTGTTTTCAGGCGGTAGAGCGGAGAGGGCTTTTTACTAGAACAAAATTCGAGAAATTGCATAAGCAAGAAATTGTCATACGCAACAATGATGATCTTAAATTGCATAGTTACTATATAGAAGCAAATCCACACTCCAAAAAAGTAATGATTTTGCTCCATGGATATACAAGAGCTTATCCTATGTCTATGCAATTTACAGATCTTTATATCAAACAAGGCTTTAATCTTCTAGCAATTGATCATCGAGCACATGGAGAAAGCGAAGGAAAGTATACTAGTTATGGTTACTATGAAAAATATGACATCGACAGCTGGGTGAATTGGATACGTGAACAAATCGGACCAAATACCCTCATCGGGCTTCATGGAATCTCTTTAGGCGGCGGAACAGCACTTGAATACCTCCACATCAACCAACATGCTAAATTTGTTATCGCAGACTGCCCATACTCGGATCTAGCAGAATTAATACGCTATCAAATTAAATACCTCTACAAAGCGCCTACCTTTATCTTTTATCACACTATTGGCTTCCTTGTGAAAATATTTGCTCGTTTTAACCTTGCAGATGTTCGTCCTATTCAAGCAGTAGCAAAAAGCGAGTTGCCTATCCTCTTTATACATGGAAATCGAGATCGTTTTATCCCCACTTATATGAGCAAGAAACTATATGAAGCCAAACAAAAAGGATTAAAACGACTGTGGATTGCCGAAGGTGCCGGTCATAGTGATGCCTATCGACGAAACAGAGAACAATACGAAGAACAAGTTGTCTCCTTCCTCCAAGAGGTACTCCTTATGAATGACAATAGTGCCAAAGTAGTATAGGAAAACCCCCTGCTATCCATCAAGCAGGGGATTCTATTTACCAAATGGAAATGTCTGCACTACATGATACATCGGTTCTTTTCCAAGAATTGATTCATATAAAACTATTTCATCCACTGTCCAACTTCCAGAGACAACATCCAGAGCCGATAATGACCTTTGCGGAAAATCATCTGCCGCATATTTGCGAGCAAGTGTGATATGCGGATGATACGGACGGATCTCAGCTGGAAATCCGATTGGCTGCAAAGCAGCAGTAACTCTTTTTTGCAACTGGTGTAGCCTGTCTAATTCTCCAGCCACACCAGCCCAAAAAATATGCGGTTGTTTGTTATTACCAAAAGTTCCAAAACGATCTACAGATAGTGAAAATGGAACTTCTTTTTTACATAAGTCATGTAATGTGTTTAAAATTTGTTCCAGTTGAGAACTAGAAGTACCCCCTAAAAAATGCAGGGTGATATGGATATCTTGTTGGTGTATCCATTTACGAAAAGATAACTCATCTCGTTTTTCTTCGATCCATGCGCTTAGCTGCTTTTTCAAAGATGTCGGCACGGGAACTGCAACAAAAGTTCGTCGTTCGTCCTTTTGACTCATGCCTAGCTCACCTCATCGCCTAGTTCCATCCATCGTATTGTATCTATCTGATTTTCATTGTTCATCACTCCACCAGATGAAATCGTACAGACTTTCATCTGGTGGGCGAAACCGTTTCTACGGAATCCCGCTGTTATAATTTATCTAATGTGGATCTACTGCTTCACCACTCGCAGGTGAGGCTTCTGAGAATATAGTCCAATATGCATCGTTGCGGAAAATCCTGCTGTCTGAAGTGTCTTGATGTAATCGTAAAGCATTGTTTCTGTCCCCCTCAGACGACCACGCTTACCTTCTTCTCCATCTACCGATACCCATCGATAGGAAACCCTTGCTGCTTCGGCATCTCGATGCTGTTCAACGACAAAGCCAGCCACCGTACAGCGACCATATTCATTCATCTGCGCGATGGTGTGTCCCTTGCTCAACGCATCGGAAACATCCTGGAGAAGGGGATTTTCCTTACTCACTGTTCCTCCCATGAAAACGAATCATGAAAATATCCACTGTAAGAGTGTAAAACATATTTTCTAAAATGTATACTTCATTTTATCCCTATCTTACCCCATTCGATAAGCGAATCACATCAAGCAGACGCACTGCCTTCTTTGTTCTTTCCTGATAGAGTTCATTTTCTTTAACATGATCTATAAATAAAATACCATTTAGATGATCTATCTCATGCTGCATACATCTTGCTAAATAATCTTCCCCTTCAAGGATATGTACTCTTCCATTTCTATCTAACGTTTTTAGCTTTACATAATAGGCACGTTTGACAATCCCTGCGTATCCCGGAAATGACAAACATGCCTCAGGACCAATCTGCTCTCCACTCATTTCCAAAATCTCTGGGTTAATGAGCTCGATGATCCCGCCATCTTCGCTTTTCATCACGATCAATCGACGTAAAACCCCTACTTGTGGAGCAGCCAATCCCGCTCTTCCATCATCTGCATTCAGTGTATCTATCATATCGTCTAATAGTTTCCATGTGTGTTCATCAAAGCGCATCACATCTTTTGCAACCTTGCGAAGGACAGGTTCTCCAAAAGGTAATATTTTTCTCTCAGCCATCTTTTCTCCCCCACTCACATCTCTATTTTAAGTACGATGCACCCATAGATCATTTGGCGTACACTCTAGGGCAGTACATAAAGCGTCTAAAGTTTCCGTCTTCATTTGTTTGGGTTGACCATTTAACAGCGCACTAATAGATGGAGCAGATAAACGATATCCCGCTTTTTCTTCCAATAATCTAGCTAGTTCAGACCCCTTCCAAATCCCTCTATCCGCCATTAATTTTCGCAGCATCCATATCAACATCGTATCACCTTATGTATTTTTATTAGGCATTACCTTAACTTATTAGGTAACACCTAATATAGTATATTTTCTTCTAACTCGCAAGTATGCCAAACGAATAACTTAAATCGTATCCTCCATATGACGGATCAATCGTTTCATTGCTTCTTTCCTTACCTTTGGAGCAAGCTGAATACGTTCACCGTGACGAGGAAGTACCCATTCAAACGATTCTTTCATCAGAGATTTCATGGAATTCATTTGCTCAGACCAAGAATAAAAACAGTAAAAACCTTCTGGTGCAGAAAGAGAGTTTTTCATGCTATCCCAATATAAGTGATCACCGGAAAAAAGGTATTTCTTTTTATATAAAAGCACCATATGCCCCTCAGTGTGCCCTGGGACAACTACGATCCGAAAATCCTCAGACCAATTCATGGAATGAATCTCTTCTACGAGATGTTCTGCATCTAATTCAGGAACTTTATCTTTCATGTGTATAATACGCTTTGCACCAAATCGTTTCGCATACAAATCAGCATCGAGAAACTCTTGGTCATCATTATGAGTCAGAAAAATAATATCTACTCCGCCGAGTTCTTCCAATCTTTTTGCTAACAGTGGAACAAATCTAGAAGCATCGATCAGCCAGTTTCCTTCTGGGTGTTTGATAAAATAACTATGTCCACCATAAGACTTACCTGAAGTAAAACCACAGTAATACACATCTTTCTCTATCAAGAGTGGGAAATCGTGCATCACTTCCGTTAGACCATTCTTATCTGCACTATTTATCGCTGCTGTAGGACATGACAATAGTGCGTGAAAAACATTCCGTTTTTCCCATTCCTCTTTTGGTTGCTGTGTCACAGCAAATAGCCCATCCACCATGGAAAACACGTCAGGTGTTAGCTGCCTGCAAACACCACAACCAATACAAGCAGAGTTCACATAAAAATCACCTGCCACATTTGTGGATAATCTACGTTTTTTACTCATATCAATTACTCCTTATAAATTCTAAAGTATGCTTTGATGGCTAATTATAATAGGTGTTAACTGACAATTTCCGTCAGTATGAATCAGATAAAATCCTTTTTACTGCAAATATTTCTTTTCACATAAATAAATCACAAAAAACCCTTGATATCTTTGCTTTGGAAGCATCAAGGGTTTGAATTATATGGAAAAAGATTGAAAGATTACTGGGTTTTTGATTGGAAGGAGAGGAATTTGTCATTCATCTCAATTCGATCATTCTGGGGTTTCCATCCTCTTGATAAGGTGTTTATGTTGGAAACCAAAGGTATTAAAAAACATCGAACGGATAAAGAAGGGTTTCTACCTTCTTAATGAAGTGTTCATGGTTGAAAAGTACGTCGAGAAGGTGACGGACTAGGGGGGATTATCGTGTTTCAATCTTCATTGTGAAGTGTTTATCTTGGAAACGTATCGAATGTTTTCGGATGAGCTTTATATTCTACAGTTTCAATCTTCTTATTAAAGTGGTTATCTTGGAAACCGCATGCCTCAAAACCTGTACCAATTTGTTGTAAAAGGATTTCACATTTTCGTCGATCTGACCTATTTGGTTTTCAAAAAAGGTGAATTATTAGCAACTTTCGATTCAGTGTACGATATTAGCTTCCTTGTACTACTCTGAGTATGGAGAAATAGAATAGGATAGTTAGGGATTCCTTACATGTGCTGATGATTTAGGGATAATAAGCTGTGTTCTGCCTAATCCCCAAGCTGTTTTATATCCAAATCCCATCATCGTCCCATAATTCACCAGTTTCCAGACTATATACTGATCTTCTTTTGGAAGTGCTTTGCATTGCAAAGACAGCTCCCCGCAAAATCCGATAATGTTAAATTTGCCAAAAGAGATTCGCTCTGTCTTTATATTTGCAGACTCGATTCGAATCATTCTCGCCATCGTTTCCAATTGGTGTTTGCTCACTTCTACTCCTTCGACGATCTGCATGACTTTACTGGCACTTGATAATAATCGGTTCAACTCAGGAAGTGGATAGTAGTTTCCATACTGATAAAAGGTCGTGGGCGTTACAAAGCGGAGCGTAAACTTTTCGTGAAACGTATTTTGTACTTCTTCTGGAGTAGTGAAAATAGCAGCGATCTCTATAATCTGCGCTTGCCAATCAAACAAATCTACCAGCTTTCGATCTAATAACGTTTGTTGCAAACAAGAAATGATTCGTTTACTAGGAGTGTAGATCCTTATTTTCTCTTGCTCATAGGAGATAGCAAAGATTTGACGTTCTATTCGGGAATGGATTTCTTCCGATAATGCAGGGTCACTTTCCTTCATTGATCCAAGCACAAACGCATGCAAGCGACGGTAATGCACGCCGGTAAATTCTTTTTTTCTGGTAAGCAAATTTAGGGTTAAGGTTAAAGTGTACATGTTCTCTCCTTTCATTCCATCTCTACATATGTGTTGATGAAACTCTGAATCGTCATAAATAGAAGTAGGATTACATAACCTTCCTGTTATCATTTCTTTCTCTCCTGCTTAAAATCACACTTTATAAAGAGCAAGTAGAACACCTTAATGAGGTGTTTTCTTTTCATTTGATAGTTTACAGCATTTCTAGCTCAACCATGGGAGTTTCCATCTTCTAAAATGAAGTGTTTCGTTTTGTCATTAACCCAAAGTAGCTGAAACGGAAAAGATTTTAGAAAAATTTCCATCCTCTTGTTGAGGTGTTCGCTTTGTAATCAAAGGTGCAAAGGTAGAATGGAGCAAATCCTAGTTTCCATCTTCTAAGTGAAGTGTTTCGCTTTGTTATCGCACGGCTCAAAGCCCTTAGCAGCACTTGTCCCAAAACAAATCTTCCGAATACCGTTTTTTCCACCTAATAGTTAGAGAAAATATTTACGAACCGTATTGCAACTGCATCTTCTGATCCTCATAAGCTTGGACATTTCCGACGACCTCCTAAAAATACGAGGTATATGTACAGGAAAAAAATAATTTTGTTATTTTCTAATAGTAAGTATACTACAACCACCATTACGTTTTTATCTCATTGTGATACCATTTATTGTTCTACAACGATGTTGATCTGCTCTTTGTATAGCAAAGCTGAACAGACAAAAATAGAAAGTTTTCCCCTTAGATATAAACAACGCCTTCTAGTGATCAAAGACCCGTAAATCTGAATCTAATTGATTGTATAAGCAATGGTTGATTAATTCCTAAATTCCTCTTACTTTCTTCCGAGCGACGTCCTTAAAACGTATTTTTATGGTAGGATTCCAGCCATTTCAAAAAGAACAAGTGCAGCACTCCATAGTATAGTATAATTATTTTATAGAAAAATCAAAATATTCATATCGAAAAGGAGTGAATAGTTTGTTTTTTTTAACCATCATGAGCTTTTTTATATTTGCGATCAGTGGAGTTCAATTGGTATCAGGAAACTATCTGCTAGTTGGTATTCCCGCACTCGTAGTTTCAGGGATGGTTCCGGTTCTATCCTCCATTTTGAGTAACCGACGTACACCAAGTTATAATAGTGACGACGGGTGGGATGATGCCGCTTGGGATGACCCCAGTTGGTATGATGACGATAATCGTGGCTCTTGTGATCCTGGGGGATGCGGATGTGGATGTGGTGATTCGTGCTAAGAATACAGATAGGATCCACAAACAGTACGGAAGGACAACTTGAACATATGTGAAAAACTGAACCGACAGCTATTTTAATCGGTTCTTTTCTTTGATTAGATAGAGTCTTTCATAACTTAATAATGAGAAAAATCATGATAGAAGATAGTAATGATTAATTTTCGCATCAACTTTATCCATTGTTCAAACACCAGTCATAATTGGGTTGGTGTTTCTTCTTGTATATGTAATATCTAATGAACCTTGTCATACTGTAGGTTAACTCTAGAGTAAATATACAGTTGATTTTATGCCCTTGGAGTTGTTTCATTTTGTAATAATATTACATCTCGCCGAAATTTTCCAGAACACATGTTCGCATCTTCTTTATGAAGTGTTTCGCTTTGCAATTCACTATTGTAGGCGGTCTTAGCCCTGAAAAGGTGGTTTCAATCTTCTTCATGAAGTGTTTTGCTTTGCAATTGAAATAGGCAATAATTCGCTAGTAGCTCATCAGGCGTTTCAATCCTCATAATTGAAGTGTTTCGCTTTGCCGCGAGGCTCAAACCCCTTGGTATCACTCGTCCCAAAATAGACTTTCCGAACTCCTAATATTTAGAAGAAACACTCCCTAACGGTATTCCAACAATATCTGCATCCCTTCATCCTCATGGGTTTTGCCGTTTGCGACGAACTTCTAGGAAAAATCCGACCCATAGGTTGTTCGGAAATGGATAAATAATTTGTTATTTTCTAAAGATAGTATACTACAAACTTTATCAAGTTTATATCTATTCCCTGCTATAGGGTTTATAATTTTGAAACATAATAGCAGTTATGTTTACTTAATGAGCCAAATCAGGCATATCTAAATAGCCAATAATAAACATAATTTATTGATTTGGGTAACGAACGGAATGAAACATAATTACTAGGAGGTGATGACATGGAACCGCTACAAGGGTGAAAATATCTGGTATGGAAAAGATAGGACACCATATGCAGGTGTTACCGCTCGGATCGATGCCATCACAACGCGCAATGTACAAATATCATTTGATCGTAATGTGAGTGTCGATCAAATTCTTATCAGCGGTACTGTATTCACCCACAAGCAGTTTCGGTTATATTTTGATCGTGGTGAGCAGTTGAGATTGTTTTGATTAACTGATATATTATTTCCTAGTGATACACCATTCCGGTGTAGCTGATGTGAGGAGTTCACATGGATGGTTCCGGCAACTCTCAGGAGACCTCCAAGCCGAGCGAGGAGCAGTCCGAGAACGCCGGGAAGTGACGTAGAACTTCCCTGACAGTGGCTGTGTGCTTATTCCTTCGAGAGTGAGTGCACAGCCGCTCCACTTTTACGAGACGGTTCCTGCTCTAGTCCGTCAGATAGATTCCATTATATGGTGTGCTGTTGCCCCTCAGTAGCCGTTTGCTGGTTCTGCCCCATATTTAAGCTTCTCTACCCTCTTCATATTTGTTAATAGTTCGATAAAATGTATTTTTCTTCAGCCCAAGCTCTTACATAAAATGAACTGCTGTTATTTCTTCTGCTTTCCATTTCGAATAGAGGGTTTCAAGCGTTGTCTGTTGCTGCTCAATTCTCGGACACCCTAAATGTTTTCCTTTAGCTTTAGCAATGGTAATCCCTTCTTTTTGCCGCTTCTTGATGTTGTCACGTTCATCTGTTGGTTTTCGCTTCTTAGGAGTAGTTTGTTGAGAGTATCTATTTGTTCCTTGTTTACGAGTTACTATAGATGGCCGCATATCGACAGGTGTATCGATAGGCAAGTGTAGGCAATCTCGAATATAGTCAATGATAACATCAGGAATATCGTGACTCTTTGGGAAACATTCTAATTTTCGAAAATTTTTCAGTAAAACCATTGCCTTAAATAAGAATTTTGCACCTCGTGAAAAAGAAGCACAAAGTATATTGCCTCTGAGGATGGAGTATAGATGCGTTGTAGTACTTTTTCCGATAGATTTCGTTTAAATCTGGGATATGCTGTTCGCTCGATAGATACCCTGACAAATTCCCTTTATTTATGTATATAGCGATATACAGTGGTACAAGAAATCTCCATCATTTCGGCAATGTCCTTAATCGAAGTTCATTAGAAGCAAGCGTTTTTATCATTTTTTCTTCTTTCTTCCCAAATTTTGCTGACGACCACCTAACCTCCCTCTTGCACGTGTGGCAGCTTGACCAGCTTCTGTCCGTTCGCGAATCAGATTCCGCTCAAACTCTGCAAAAGAGCCAAATAAAAGAGACATCAGTTGTCCGGTTGCATCGGATCGATCTATCGTAATATTTTCCTGAAGTCTATGAAAACTAATACCGTTTTCGATCAGCTCGTTAACCACATGGATTAAATGATGCATGGTTCTACCTAAGCGATCCAAACGTCATACCAACTAGGGTGCGAACATATTGAAGATTTTCATGCATCCTCTTTGTTTTGTCTATTTTATCTTGAAGAATCTGTTCACAAGCCTATGCCTTTAACGCACCAATTAAAGATCTAAATTTTGATTCACAGTAGCGACACCAGTAATTAGGCATATCAATCTGAACATACATAACTTTACACGGTTTATGCACACAAGAAAGATTTTATTAATCTTTCTTTCTGCTTAGCATGTACAGAAAGCTGTGATTTTCTATACATGCACCTATTACTACATGGCCTTTAGCGATCATAGAAAATCATTACAGAGAGGGCTTCAAGTCGCACATCATAGTTTGTCTCCTGCCTTATTTCAATAACGATAGAGTATTACTTATAGCACTATCAATAAAGGATTGTTCAGGGCGTGATTTCATCAAAACAGTAATCCCGATCAAAGAAACAACAAAGGTTTGCGCTAAGGCTTTGGCATCTAAGTCCCTATGAAATTCACCTGATTGAATCCCTTTTTGTATCATTTCTTGAAAAATGACAGAAAGATACATTTGGTGCTCCCTTGTTAAAATTTCAAACTTCTCATCATGCGGCGCAAGTTCTACCATGGTATTGATACAAAAGCATCCCTTGTTCTGATTCCCTTGATATTCTTCTTCGATTAAGCCCTCAAAAAACGAACGAATCGCATCTTTTACCGACTTGTCAGGTTGAAGTTTTGAACGAATGTTAGAAATATGTAATTTTGTATAGTTACGCAGTGTTGCTTCAAACAATTTTTCTTTGTCGCCAAACGCTGAATATATACTGGGCCGTTGCAATTTCATATTCATAGTCAAATCAGTCAATGATGTAGCGTGATAGCCTTTCTTCCAAAAAACCTGCATCGCGGCATCTAGTGCTTTTTCCTCATCGAATTCACGCTTTCGCCCCATACTATTTTCCCTCCTTTATAATCTCTAAATCTGGTTCCCCATTTTCCCGATATTTTCATTAATAGATATTCAAATGTCTCGGATATAAACATACCGTTTAGTACGAAATATATTAGCAAAAACGACCTTTGATGTCAAATCAGGGACATATATACTTCCCTATCCGACAAGGAATCTGCATATGATCCACTTGACACACGAATCAATATGATTTATTCTTTGGGAACAATTTCATACTAATCGGTATGAAATTTAGGAAGGGGAAAAATAGTATGCGTGTCAAAAAATTATCAATCAATCGAATGAATCACAAAGATACAGAAACAATTTTTTCTAAATCTGCTACCGAATCCGTTATCACACCTTATATGAAAGTATTATTAGCAATCGCTTGTGGATTAGCTGTTGCAAATATTTATTATGCTCATCCGCTACTTGATTCGATAGCATATGATTTTCATATTCATCCCTCCACCATCGGGATTGTAATAACTGTCACTCAAATCTTTTATGCTATAGGTCTGATATTCTTAGTCCCACTTGGGGATATAGTAAACCCTCGTCGCCTTATTCTAAGTCAAATGTTAATAATGTGTGGTGCTCTTGTAGTCATTGGCTTTTCACCTTCTAAGATTATCTTTTTCCTAGGAATCGCTATCATAGGGGTACTAGCGACGATTACGCAAACAATCGTTGCATATGCATCGACTCTGTCTTCGCCATCTGAACGTGGTAGTATCGTTGGTTTTGTGACTAGTGGAATTGTGATAGGTATTCTTTTAGCTCGAACCATTGCTGGTATCGTTGCAGATTTAGAAGGGTGGCGCGCGGTCTATTTTACATCAGCTGTCCTTATGTTTCTGATCGTTATCTTGTTTTCACAAAAACTGCCAAATACAACATTTAAGCAATCTCCTTTGTCTTATCCAAAGTTATTGCGTACTGTACTCTTATTATTTGCTGAGGAAAGGATTTTACTTATTCGAGGCATCTTAGCATTATTTATATTCGCTACCTTTAGTACCCTATGGACTTCCTTGGTGTTACCTCTGAGCGCACCACCACACTCTCTTTCCCATACAATTATTGGAGCTTTCGGCATTGCTGGAGTAGCTGGAGCTATTGCAGCTGCGAAGGCTGGACAGTTTGCAGATCGAGGGCTAGGACAAAGAACCACAGGAATTGCGCTTTTGTTATTAGTTTCCTCATGGGCTCTCATCGACTTGATAAACTACTCTCTACTTGCATTGGTGATTGGAATCATTCTTCTAGACCTCGCTGTACAAGCTGTTCATGTTACCAACCAAAGTTTTATTTTGGCAGTACGCCCTGAAGCAAGAAGTAGACTTACTGCTGCATACATGACTTTTTATTCAATCGGTAGTGCCACTGGTTCAATAACCTCAACAAATATTTATGATAAATTTGGATGGAATGGTGTCTGTCTTTTGGGAGCTTCTTTTAGTGTCATCGCCCTGATATTTTGGATGATTACTCGCAAATCAACGGATTAATTAAAGTAGGGATACCAATGCATGTCTATCAAGTTAATAACAAAATAGTCCCTCCGAAACAATTTATAGCTAATATATATATTATGTTAAAACCAAGTCTAACCTAGACTTGGTTTTAGTGTATGGATTTTTATCTTTTCCACTGCATACTTAACCTTGTGTTTCATAATTGCTTGATTTTTTATTGATTATTTTTCCGAACATGAGCTATAAAACCTTATCGTTATTTGCATTTACAATTATTTCTATCTATTGTGCCGCTTTTGGACCTATCTTGGATGACTCCAAATATACACCGTTCTGAGAGGTTTTGTGACAAATAGTAATGTCATAAGTATATATTTATAAAAGTTTGTATAACGTGTCTTATTCATTGAATAACGATATAAACAACAAAAAAGCTGCAAGTTTTTATCTATGCAACTTTTCTTTGTTTTATATAAACATCATTAGATGAATGTTAACGATGGGGCGGAATCAACACCATGTATTGACCCCGTCCCAAGGTGATCATGGCGTTACTCGCTGAGAACCTTGAGCTTCGCGTCGATCTTTTCCAGCTCCTTCTTGGCAGCCTCAGGGTCAGATCAGCTCAGCTGGATCGCGTCGACTAGAGCAACTCCCTGAAGAAGCATTTCAGCTTCGAGCGGGTTTGCATCCCCCTTCGCGCGTCAGCCTCGAAGATGTGCCGAGTTCCAAGTGCTCTCTAATATATTTAAATCTGAAGATTAAGATAATAATAAGTGCGGATTTGTTTATTTTGCTGTCGAGTCCTTCACTTACTAGAGACTAACGTGCCCCCGACAATATTGATAGTGTGAGCATCTTCAGATTTTTTTCTTTTTCATTCTTCGTTCTTTTCCAATTTTTCATCAATTTGTTATTTAAATGATTTATTGCGTTTTGTTCCAGTTCGATATAGTTCTGTATTTCTTTTTTGATCTCATGCAATCACTCCTTGCAGCCGCGCTGCCTATTTTAGTTGATAATACTGATAAAATCATTTAACCTATTAGATACAGGGCAACCTCAAATGGAGGACTAATGGAAATCGCAACAGGTTTTGCCTTCGGCGTGATCTCTGGTGCCATCGGCTTCTCGATCTTTTTGTCCGTCAACGCTTGCATCAACAAGCTTCGTCGGCGTTGATGAATCGACGAGAGCGTGATCCGTAATTGCTCTTTGTGTCGGGTGATTTCTCCAAAACGGAGAGGTCACCCGGCTCCACGTTTATCTCCTTGTTTCATCTAACCTCACAAAAATAAGTTTCTGTAACTCAGATTGATATGGTGAACTTTATCTTTATCCTCTGTCCAAATCAAGAAGAGGACTTCAGCCATTACATATAGATTTCCATCAGCTAACTTCCTTTGAGATACGGGTTGTTTTGTTTTCCCTATCCATTCTTTGTTTTTGAAGCTATCAATGATGAGCTGGTATTTTTCTTTGGTTTCATCCTCTACCCAAAATGTAACGTCATATCAAGGAACATCCCTAGCAGTACACTCGTTTAAATCCTCTTAATGAGGTGTTTCGCTTTGTAATACTACAAAGCAATTTAACTAGTGGATTATACAAAAGTTTCAATCTTCTTAATGAAGTGTTTCGCTTTGTAATGGAGCGGCTCAGATTCCTAGTTATCACTAATCCAAAAATACAATTTCCGAACACCTCGTCGTCATCACCTAATATCTGGGTAAAAATGAACAAAATCAAATTCTGACAATAGCTGTATCCCTTGATACTTATAGGATTTGCCGTTTCCGACGACCTCTTGGGGAAAATCCCAATGCATAGGGTGTTCGGAAAAGAGTAAGTGATTTTTATTTGCTAAAGCTAACTATACTACAATTTTTCTCATGATTATACCTCATTGATAAACATCTATTGCTCTACAGTCGAGTTTATCTCCTCTATTTCTACTACTTCTCTATCCTTTTGTCTTACATGAGTTGGACAAGCAAATATATCAAAGTTTGCTCCTTGAATATAAACAATGCCATCTAACATCTCAATAACTTTAGTATCCAGCATGGTAAATAGGATGGTTTGTCCATTCTGAGCTTGTATCTGCACCTTACTCACTGTCTTGTCTTCACTTATTGAACGAGCGGGAGTTTCTGTAAGCTGCATCACGATATGCATCTTTTCCCTGTTATCTTGCTTATCAAAGACAGGGTTTAAATCTGTATCTAACCGATACGATGAGCAGTGTTTGATAAACTCCCAAAACCCTCTTACTTTTTTACCAGTACCTGCGACGGTTAGTTGAACTACCTCATCTGGCAGGATCGAAGGGAGTAAAGGATTGTTCCTTTTGTTTGTTTCTTGTTCCATCAATCTGACCTCCTTTGTATTTGCTGAAATGATAAACTAAATAATGGTAATATAATCACTTTTTGTATTTCAATTTGCGAATTAAAATGAGCAGACTAATCCATCGTTATACAATCAAATATGGCTAAAAAACCGTTAATTTATACCTTTATTTCAAAATTAAAATTAAAATGGAAATTATTTGATTATTCATCTATAATCTTGTACGCTATTGATCAAACAGAGATGTCGGAGTGTGAGAAATGAAAACGTCTTATTTGGAAAAAAACGCTGACTTGATCAGCTATCTGATTCGGAAAGAAAGAAGTGCACGAGGTTGGCGCTTAGAGGATTTAGCAGATAAAACCGTATCAGTAAGTACAATCTCCAATATGGAGAACCAGACCGCACCTGTAAAAGAAATCAAAATCATCCACATCATAGAGAAACTAGGGATCAGCAAAAAGGAACTGCCAAAACGAATCGAAGCAGCAACAAAGGAGATCAAGAAGTATCAAAATTCATTAAAGTTAATCGAAGCAATGTTAAATGGACAGAGCCTCTCAGAGGCAAAAGAGAAAATCGACCGGTTTTCCTTAGCCGAATACCATCCGCTACACCCGCTTGTCCTCTATTTCCGAGCATACTATCACTATTACAAACGAGAATATGAGATTGCCGAAGAGACACTTCACCATACGATGAGTATTTGTAAACAATATCATTTAAATCCAAAACCTAATTTTCTTTCTGATTGTTTTTGCCTACTAAGCTCTAGTAGTTATAAAAAAAACAATATAGAAAAGGCTCTAATCTTGGCAGAACAAGGCTTAAACCAATTAAATGAAACTATCCCTCACAATAAAGTGAAGTACATGTTATTAGGAAACAAAATTATTTTTCTTGAAAAACAAGGGGAGAATGCTCAAGCACTCCAACTAGTTCGACAAGTTTGGAACTCCATTCAACAGGTAGAAAGTCATCCGGTAAAACTTAATTTTTATAAATCAAAAGCTAATCTTTTATTAAAAGGAAACCAGTTAGAGGATGCAATTTATTTTGCTTTGAAAGGATTCGAAATTGCACAAAGCAATCCTTGGAATCGCTTCACTTTTGACTTTTTAATGATTTTGGGATTGATCTATCTACAACAAAAAAATTATGATGCTGCAAGTGAATATTTTCACACTGTTATTTGCTTGGATAAAAACATACAATTTCCTCGTAGACATGTAGATGCCTACACCAATCTAGCTATCCTCTATAATAGTCAACAAAACTGGGCTCTGACCAATGATTATGTTACCAAAGCTATTCAAATTGGAAGAGATATCAAAGATATTTATCGTTTAACAAAAGCACTAATTGTTAATGGGTACTTTTATCAATCTCAGCATCAAACTAATGAGGCGATCCCATTGTATACAGAAGCATACTCCCTTGCAAAAGCAAATCGCTTTAAACATAGGCAGTTTAAGGCTTTATTTCACTTGTTAGAATGCCATGATATACTAAAAAATGAGCAAGAATTTATCCATTTAAACAAAGAACTGTTTTATTTGCAAAAGGAAATGGATTGGAAAGGTGATGACGATATATATGTTATTGCATAATCTAATAATGGGTCCAAATGATGACGAAGATATTAACGATTAATTTTCACAATCAAATTTACCGATTTTTCTAACATCAGCTGAGAAGCTGGTGTTTTTTCTTTGTATGTAATCTTTTAAACAATACTGTCCTGAACCTGTTGTAACGAAATTCGTGCAGCCTACAATCATAACTTCAATGTGTTTCAATCTTCTTATTGAAGTGTTTTGCTTTGTAATCGCGCGGGTCAAATACCTTGGTATATCTAGCTTCAAAATAGGATTTCCGAACACCTCGCCAAAAACTCCTAATAACTGGAATAAAAATCGTTAAATCTGAATTCTGACAATGACCAAACCCATTGTTATACATAGAGTTTGACGTCTCCGACGATCCCTAGGGAAAAATCCGACGCATAAGATGTTCGGAAAAATAGCTGAATTTATCGATTTGTAAGACAAGTATACTATAATCATTTGGAAATTTGCAGCCGAAGTTTTAGGGGTTTAAGGAGTAAACAACCAGAAAACGGTAATAGACTTTAAAGGATGGTAAAGCAGCTATATTTATTTGCCCCTATTCTATCAGCTAAATCTACTGATCAAATATGACCGATTTATTGGAAGTCTCTAGCATGTAAACTATCCACTTCAATAATCAAAGATTTGCATATATAGCTCAGACATACTGCTGCCTCAGCATCTCGATTTTTTGTTTGATATAGTTTACAGCTTCTACAGGTTCTATAATCTTGGCTTCCTGCCCTAATCCCCAGATCATTTCCACATAAAAATCCAGATCCTTTTTGGGGATCACAGCTCGAACTGTGCCACTTCCGTCCTCATTACTATCAACAGTATCATCGAACCAACCATTTGATTCAATTTTTTTACATCCTTTGGATGTGATATTTACGACTAAAGTGATTTTTTCCAATCTGTTTTTTTCAGGGGCATCCCAGTCAAATACAGATCTTTGATCTACATCTTCTCGGAAAGAGATAGATTCGTTTAAGCTCGCAAAGAGAATGCGATCTGCACGGAAAAGTCTATATGTTTTACGCAAAAAACAATAAGCTGGACAATACCAGTATCCCTGACTAGCATAGATTCCGATCGGTTGAATATCCCTTTCTGTTACTTCAGCAGCTGAACTGTATCTGATCGTCACGACTTTTTGAAGCATGATAGCTTGTAATAGAGTTTTGAGGTTTGCAGAAGACATAGATCGATGAGGACTCCAGATTACTATTTTGTTTTGTAAACGATCGATTTGCCTTCTCACGTCATCAGGTAAATAATGATAAAACTTAAGAAGTGCCGAGGTCATCCCATCTTCAAATGGTAACGAACCGAAATACTGCAAGGATTGAAAAGCGAAAAACATCGCAACTGCTTCACTTTCCAGAAAAGCTATAGGTGGGAGCATCCTTTCTTGTAACAACCTATAGCCGCCGCCACGTCCCTGAACGGAGTATATGGGAAATCCTATTTCACTTAAATCTTGTAAATCCCGGGAAATGGTACGTGCAGACAATCCAAATTCATCCGCGAGCTCTCGAACTGTAACATTCTTTTTTGCGTTGATCACCATCATGAGTTGAATAAGCCGCTGTGATTTATGCAAAAATATCCTTTCCTTTTCGAATCGTTTTAGTATTAAATAAGACAAGAATTGTCTTATTTTTATGTTACAGTTTATCTGCAATCAACAAATAAGACAAGAAAGTAGTGAATAAAAACTATGGGTAATAAAAAAGAAACAACTAATCTAGCAACAGAATCCATCCAAAGCCGAACTAGTCAGGCTTTTCAGGCTTTCCAGAGAGCATTTGAAAAAGGCCAAGTAAACGAATTTCTTTCGCTTGTCACTGAGGATTTTCATTTCTTTGTTCCGTTACCTTTCGAGGAATGGAAAGAGGAACAACGAGGCAAGCAGCGATTGGAGGAACTAGTTCGCTTTGAACGCGAAACCTTGCAGTTGCAATTAACTCCCTTAATCGAACTGGAAGATAGGAATCATGGCATCGTGGTGTTCCGTGCAGAAGGGACTTTGAATAATGCGCCTTATAGTAATGAACTCAACGTTGTATTTGAGTTCGAGAATAACCAAATTCGATCATTTCGTGAATTTGTAGGCATGCCGCTGATGAACTATCAAAGTTAGCAAGGCTAGAGACTATACTATTTTCTTAGCATTTATTGGGAACTTATGAAAATTTTAAGAAGAAAACACTCATATGGAAAGATAAGTTCAAACTCTTATTGAAGTGTTTCACTTTTTAACAATGGTGGAAAAATCATATACAGGTTACCACAAACCGTTTCAATCTTCTTATGAAGTGTTTCGCTTTGTAACCGCGCATGTCAAATCCTTTGATCCATCTAACCCCAAAATAAAAGTACATCGTATATATGTTCTAGGCAGATGGAAGTTTAGTAAGTGATGCCCTCAGTAGGCACTTTGGAGTGGGTGTCTACCGAGGACGGATAGGATTTAAAAAGACCAAAGGTCACACTTGCGCATGACTCGCTCGAATTCACTGCGGTCATTCAAGTTATTTCTGAGATCCCTTTCCAGAATCTCACTCGAATTGTAAAAGCGCTTTGTTACGGAATGCTTTCGCATGTCAACAAGAAAGCCGTCCATGGCCTCTTGTCGGTTGCCTGTATCCCAAACCTTTAGTGCTTTATTGGTGCACAGATCCACGTACTGGCTAGCAGGGTTTCAAAAGGCACTTGTTTATCCTTTCCTGTTATCATCGTAATTTCACTCATATTAATCACGAGCATCTGCCATTTAGCAGATAACGACGATCTTTTATATTTTATCATAAAAAGGAGTCCCATAAGTGCTGATGGAGCGATGTGTTCGACGATTCTTTATCTTTGCAGTTTGAGAATCGTTTTGATAACTCTGTGTATTTGGTACTACTAAACCTCTCGAAAATACCCCTTCCATGAAAATAACGACATATCATAAAAGGGGTTTCTCACATTCTATTTTAGATTTCTTAGATTCGCAATTCTGACATCAAACTCATTTAAACTGAAAAGATTTCCCGCTAAGTACTTACTGGCTGTTTACCATTTCGTCTCTCATCAACTAATTCATTTCCTATACGGATGCGTAAATGCTGACGGAAACTTGTTTCAATCCTCTTATGGAAGTGTTTTGCTTTGAAACCGCGTGTGTCAAATCCCTTGGTACACCCTGCTCCAAAACAAGATTTCCGAACACCTCATCATCACTTCCTAATATTTGTAAAAAATCACAAAAATCAATTTCTAAAAACGACCAAATCCATTGGTATTTCTAACGTTTGACGTTTCCCACGACCTTCTGGGGATAATCCGACGCGTAGGGTGTGCGGAAAATAACTGAATTTATCGATTGATAAGACAAGTATACTACAGCCCTCTCCAGGTTTGTACCCACCCTTAATACGCATGAACTTTTCTCGTTGTCAGGAATATCTCTGTATAAAAAGACAAATAGCCACACAGAGATGGCAAGGAGGTTAACCTATGTCATTGCTACCATATGACCCGTTTGAACAACTAAGCAGAGTATTCGATCGTTTCTTTTCTGACTTTCCATCCATTCTTGGAACCCAGCAGCAATTTGGTGTGATGCAAGTGGATGTACAGGAAACAGAGAAAGAAGTTGTAGTCACTTGCAATATTCCGGGACTAACCCGAAAAGAAGATGTAAACATACAAATGGAAAATGATATCTTAACGATCAGGGCTTCCGTCAACAAAATGGTAGATATCAAGGAAGACAATATGCTTCGCCGAGAGAGCTATGCGGGAAGGTTTCATCGCTCTATCCCCTTACCAAGCCCTGTATCCCACGAAGGAGTCAAAACCTCCTATCGGAATGACGTGTTCGAGATCAGGATGACAAAATCAAGGAGATAACAGGAAGCAGATCGATGTCGTTTTTTATTTCAGTAATAGCAAAGCTGATTCTTATGATAGGGAATCAGCTTTTTTCATTAAAGAACTACATATCCATCTCCAACTCGATCGGACAATGATCCGAGCCCATAATCTGATTACGAATTCTCGCTTCTTTGATCTTATTTTTCAGCCGTTTTGATACTACAAAATAATCGAGACGCCATCCAGAATTTTTCGCTCTCGCATTTGCAAAATGGGACCACCAAGTGTAAGCACCTTCTTGATTTGGATAGAGATAACGATATGTATCGATAAATCCTTTATCTAATAGCAAACTAAACTTCTCTCTTTCTTGATCAGAGAAACCTGCACTTTTCCGATTGGTTTTCGGATTTTTGATATCGATTTCTTGGTGGGCAACATTGAGATCACCGCAAAAAATGACAGGTTTGTGTTTATCCAATCGTTTGATATAGTCCAAAAAAACCTCTTCCCACTCCATTCGATAATCTAGACGTGCTAAACCTCGCTTCGAATTGGGTGTGTAGACAGTTAGCAAATAAAAGTCTTCAAACACCATCGTGATAACTCTGCCTTCTCGATCATGTTCTTCGATATCCAGTCCATATGTAACAGCAAGTGGCTCTTCCTTGGTAAAAATAGCAGTTCCAGAGTAGCCTTTTTTCTCTGCGTAGTTCCAATACGTATAATATCCCTTTAAATCAAGATCCATTTGCCCTTCTTGTATCTTTGTCTCTTGTAGACAAAAAATATCCGCATCTACTTCTTGAAAATAGTTTTGAAAATCCCCCTGTTTTGTAGCTGCGCGAAGCCCGTTTACATTCCATGATACGAATTTCATTTATGTTCCCCCATGATTTCAACATCGGACATTTGTTCTGTCTCAAGTACATTATATCTTTGTGAGCGAGAAAACCAAAGCTTCAGCGATGAGATGAAAGAGAAAATCAGGCAATGAAGGGGGTTTTACTCCTCTCATAAGTCTTACATTTTTCGGAAAAATATTTACAAACTCTTGTTCGCATTATAATATTCACCATGAGCAGTCGATAACCAAGCTGCTTAAATGATTCATAAGAACATCTAAACCGTGGGGCTCACGGGGTTAGCTTGATAATGAAGTGGTCATGAGAGACTATCGTCCCAAGAATCCTCCGCATTCATGCATGGGGAGTGGGCAAAAAGGAGAATAAACCCATTTGTATCTTACAAAAACTGTTTGCAATATTTATGTTACAATTATCAATAAAGGAGCTCTTGCATGAAGAGAGCCATTTGTCCCATCACACAGAGAAAGGCTTTCCCATGGCAGAAAAGCAGCAGGGATGTGACTATCTCGGAACTACCCAAGTAAGCACTGCTCCCAACGGTGCTGCACTTGGTACAAACAACAGCACATGTGGAGATACTCCCGTTTGTGATGGTTGTGGCAAGTGTAAGTTTCATCATCACAGGGTCGGTCTGAGTCCTTGGAATATCCATACTTTCGGAACTTCCTCGGATTGATGCGCTTACACTCTGTCCCTGTCACATCTACGATGTGGCAGGGGCATCCATTTTCATATTTCATCACATTAAAAACAAAATATTCCCCACAAAACAAAAAACACGCTATGCTTTCTCTCCGATTAATAAATGGAAGCATGGCGTTTTCTGTGAATAAATTCATCAAAGA
The DNA here is from genome assembly GCF_009831235.1 of Shimazuella alba. Lineage (GTDB taxonomy): Bacteria > Bacillota > Bacilli > Thermoactinomycetales > Thermoactinomycetaceae > Shimazuella > Shimazuella alba. The sequence continues at coordinate 55,956 of NZ_WUUL01000009.1, forward strand.
GGAAATTCATTTGTTTTCACAGGAATGCAAAAACACCTCTGATAGATTGAAAGTAGTTAGAGACGAACAACTAAAAGCAGGGAAAAAATCTGGTAAACTTATGTGCTTGGTAAAGTCATTCTTAGCAATCACTTTAACATGATTGTTTTCATTTATATGTAAATAGTGGTCCCTCCTACTCGGAAAGCAGGAGGGATTGGCACTAGCGGGGAAAGAGAATTACCTACCGCCACCGACCGCCAGTTACTGCATTGAGCATGTCCAGATACAGATCGTCCCGCTTAGTGTGGTCGATCTCCTCCGTGATCTTGGTCACCTTATCCAGAGAAGCTGTACGAATACGCTCGTAGTCGGTCCTCGCCTTGCTCTCTGCTTTTTGCATTTTGCGGAGATTGTTCCCGCTGGCCTTCGTATTGCCCTCGAGTTCGTCCGTGACCTTCAGCTGTTCCAGCTTGGCCTGACCGGTGCTGATGGCGGCTTCAGCCAACGTGCGCACTGCGCCCGAGTCAAGGCCACTTGTTTGCTTTGCGAACATTCGCAGGAGCTCGTCGACAGTCGCAGGGGTCTTAAGCATAGTCTTCTCTTTTCTCGCTAGACGGATAACCAATAAGTGTTGGCTATCATCTATTTTATCAGATGAATATAAAAATAAAATATAAAATGATATCCATTACTGATAAAACACATTCTCCCATGGAAATTACTTATTCCAAAAATATATTTGAAAAAGAATCACCACATCTTGTTTGACTGATATGCTAGAGGAAATCTGTCTGAATGTTAACTAGGAGGTACAAATGTTCCTAAAAGATATTCCCGAGCTGTCTGCATATGAAATTGGGGATTGGTCTTATTGCTCGGAAGGTTGTAAAGTCCTTAAGGAACAACACTAAAGGTAGGTAAGTTTTGTTCGTTTGCAGACCATGTGAGCATTTTTTAGAAGGAGAACATCGAACAGATTGGGTTACGACTTATCCATTTAACGTCCTTGTTCCAGAAGGTGCGGAGTTTCATAGTCATCCAAAAACCAGAGGAGATGTAGTCATTGGTCATGATGTCTGGATCGGCAGCGGAGCAGTGATCATGTCAGGAGTCAAAATCGGAAGCGGAGCGGTTATTTGGGCTAGAAGTGTGGTAACAAAAGATGTTCCATCATATGGAATAGCCGCAGGTAATCCAGCAAAATTTACCCGTCATCGCTTCTCATTGGAAGAAATCGAAGCACTTCAACGAATTTCTTGGTGGGATTGGGATATATCTAGGATTAAAGAGGCATTTCCCTTGCTTCTTCCAAATAATGTAAGGGAATTCCTCCATTTATTTGACCCTCTACAACAATGGAAGTAGTAAATGCGGGATGATCGCCCATCATTTCGATGGAGTCGGTCGTTCCATTTTTATGTAACCATTCCCTTTTATAAACATCACTCCAAAAGTCATATTTTCTTGTCATAAAAGCATCCAAATGTAGAAGTCTAGTTGTTTAAAAATACATAGTATTCCTATATAATATTGAATAGTTAGTATTTTAAAACATATTAACTTTAATCCTTCATAAGGTAGGCGATTACGATATGATGAAAAAGATTGCTCTTTTTGCTGTATTCGCTTTCGCCCTTGTATCAGGGCTCACACTCCAAGCAGACGATTCATACGCAAAAACGTATAAATCTGGTTGGGCTAAATTTAAAAACTATTTCATTACCGATACATTCTATCTTCCAGCAGGTACCTACACTTACAAAAACAGCAGCTCTCCTACTAAAGCACAATACAAAGTATGTATCTATAAAGGATCAACAGTTACAAACTGTAGAACCTTAAAAGGTGGCAATAGCTCCGTGGATTATAGCTTTAAAACAGGTGGAAATTACAAAATTAAATTTCAAGCTGTTAACTTAGGAGGAGCTTCGCAAATTTATGTCTCTAAATATGGGGTTGGTAATTAAAACAAATAGCTTCACCCATTTTGATATTTAAGAATATCGAATGTGGTTTATTGTGAAACTATCTATTGTCACTCGCTCCTAGTGGGTGATCTTTTTTTATTTTTCCAACTACAGTGGGCAGCAAAACGAAGGCTATCTCTTCTTTTGAACAAAAATGGATAACCGGCTGATTACTTCAGACATCAGTCGGTCTACATGCTCCCTAACACTCCTTACAGGGACAGGGCGCTTTTGCAGATCAATGAAATGTTTCATCGTCTTATCCAGAAGAACCATCTGTGCACGCACATCCTTTGCCCTTCGACCCAAACGGAACTAATGTTCGTGCTGCTCCAGCTCCTTTAGGATCTCTTGAAGCTCTACCTTAGCTTCACCTCTTGCGTTGGGCATATACTGCTTCACGATAAAATCGTACCATCACGCAATGAACGCTTCATCTGAGCACAATAACGATCTATCTTCTGCTGATCCGCCCAGTCCTTGTCGATTTCTTTAAAAATCTTCTTCTCAGACATAAATGCCTCTCTTGAGTGAAAATAGAGGGAACTTAACTTCTTTATCCTAATTTAGGTATGTTCTTTTCTCAAGTAAGAATATAATATTGTTCTAAGTCACAAATCTTTTTCCCCAAGGTTTTAAATAAGAAATGGCTGTCAAGAAAACTAGTATTCCTAAAATAATGAAAATGCCCAATAATATATTTCTCTGATTTGCTAGAAAATCAATATTTTTCGCTGGATCGATTCCTTTGTGGAAAAGCGCTTGAAAAGATACATGAATCCAATAACCAATAAACGTACTGCCAAAAAGAATGGTTGTAAGATTTCCTATCCATTTAACTATTATCCAGTAATAGGTAATTAATCCCCACGTACCTATGGCTAACCAAACTCCTGTTATCAAACTCCCTAGTGCGCCAGGAACGATCAAATAGAAATCAAATATATACATGAAAAAGTGAGCTGCATTTATGAGTGCACGATCAGTAGTATTCATCGCAAAAATACTCAAACACACAATTGCTAAAACACCTGTGAAATATATCATCACAAACAGTACATGAAAAATAACCCACCATCTTTTTTGTTTTGCATTCAGTTTGATCACCTTCTTTTTTCCAAGAATCAAAATTGGCACAGTCAAGAGGATAATGAGTAATAATGTCCACAAAAGGCCCATGAATAATTCAGTTATCATTTCTATCACTCCTAATGATTTTTCCATAAAATTATCTTACAACGAATACCCTGACACCTATTGTCAGTTAGATGAGGAGGATAGAAAAAATTACTTAAAAACAGGAGCATCATATATTTCTACGTTAATTCATGCACTTTTAGAAATGGTAATTATAGCGAAAAAGAAAACCGCCTAATCATCGGCGGTCAGTGATTGATAAATATTTTCTGTGTACTTTGTGATCGCTTCATCATAATCTGGATACACATACCCCAGACTTTCGGCCACAGAGTTGGAGTATTGTCTAAATAACGCATAGCAAATAAGAAGAGACTGCCACACATTTTGGTAGCTACTTATGGAATAAGTAGAAAGCAATGTTTCCCATATTTCTTTTGGGAGATAGCGATCAATGAATTTATAGTTCTTTCCCACACTAAAGGAATATCCATGCTCTAATCCAATTTGCCAAGACATCATTCGTAACAAATTCGGTCGAGTAATCTCGTTTAAATGATCTATTGCAAACAGGATTTCTTTTCTCGCTAATCCTTTTACAACATAAGTGGAAACCATCCAAAATTCATTACAGCAATCATCAAATTCTCTTGCAGTAGGCTTTTTTATCCAATATTGACGGTCGTTTGCGATCACTTCTGTCTGCATAAGAGCATCTTTATCAAGCAAAACTTCCACTAAACCATCACTATTTGTAAAGTATTCATCTACTTCTTTCATCGGAATTAGGGTCAAATCTAATTTATTGCCATCTTCAAATAAAATGATGTACGAAAACCAATTTCCTAATTCCGGTGGGAAAAGCTCCATATCTTCCGGTTTTTGCATCATCGCACGCCGTCCAAAAACATTCAGCCAGTGATCATTCTCTTTGAAAGAATCCATATCTGTTACAAAATAAGAGATATCATAATCTTGGAACATGTCTTTGGGGATATTTTTGTTTGTACGTGATCCTTCCAGCGTTACCAATCGAATGCGGTTGTCGTTCCTCGCAAAATCAACCAGCATCTTCATCATTTCTTGTTCATTTCTCATGGTATTGTTTCATTTTCCTTTGTTTTAATATTGAATGGCTGTTAATCGAAGTAAACGATATGGAGTCGTGGGAAATTCTTTATAAGGAGTGTAAAAGTTAAATACTCCGATCCCATCCATTGCGGGTTCCATCTTCATTCTAGCATGAAATTGTTCTCATAAGTTGCTGAGTTCTTTTGATAAGTTATCTAAGGTTTCAGCTCGATCATGATTATTTTGTTGATCGAAGAGAAGTTGTTCGGAGAACTCCCATACATCTTCCAGTTTTCGTTTGATTTGATAAAACAAAAGTGCATCCGGGTTAATTTTAAAATAGCGATGTGTTTTCTGATAGATACTTAAAAATTTATCGTAGTATGGCTTCTTTACAAAAAATATCATATCAGCTTCAGCTGGTGCTAATATTAGCCCTTCCCAATCAATTAACATCAGTTGTTTTTGGGATTGCATCAGATTCCAATTGTGAATGTCTGTATGGCATAGAACCATTTTTAAATTCCTCTTTTTCAAGGATATCGATAAGCGCTCGAGCTCATCCATCCAATTTGTGATTTGTTCCATGTAGGGATCTATTACTTCCCTTATATCATCTGGCATCGTATGATTCTCATCAATAAATAGATATCTTAGCTTTTGTAAGTATGGAATAGTGAAATCCTCTTTGATACCATTTGTTATTTGGGGTATTTCTCCCCCATATGAATGAAGTTCTGTAATGATATGGGACAGTTGCTCGATCTGTTCTTCAGTTAAGTCTCTATCACCAATGGTTTCTCCAACAATATATTCATAAACGATATATATTCCCTTTTCGTCTTCACACTTGTAGTTTCCATTGATAGTCCATATAGGTACAACAATTTTATCTTTCAAACAACTGTTTTGTAGAAGCCAAAACAAAATTGGCATGTATTCATCGATAAGAGCTGTCCATTTCTCGGTAGACGCTCTGTCTTTCTCATAGACCTTTAAGAAATAAACATGCTCATCGGTAAAAACTTTATATGCAAGTGATGCCCATCCACCCTTTTGAGGTACAACATTTATAACATCTAAATTATAATTTTCTTTCAAAATAGTATTAATATTATCCATACAAACACCTCGAATATCATGCAAAGCCTCTTTCTTGAAAGATGCTTATCTATATCAAGTTTCTTTTATCATCAGTTGTCTAGACAGCAAAATACTGCCCAGTTGAAGTATACCAAAAGATGCACTTCTTGGAAGGCTACCTCATGAGGGTAGCAGTCGTGAGCCTTTTGTTCTTGCGATCCATGATAGAAACAGGTGCTCCCACCTGGAGATCTTTGCGATAAACGTTAACATAGCAAGGATCATTTACATTGGAAGAGTAGAGAGCGTACATCAACCATTCTGGGGTGTAACTCACGTCCTGCGTTGCACGTTTTAGTCCTAAAACTATTATAGGATAAAAACGGTCTCCTTGGCTCATAAACCGCAACCAAAAGGGTACATATGTTTGCATATACAGAGTTTGTGATGTAGAATAAGAAAAAGATCGTTATGATAGCTCGAGAGATGGTATTTCAGACAAAGGAGGTTTTCCATTGATTGAAGCAAACATATACAAGACTACAAAACAGTGGAAAAGAGCCGTTCGTGAATCAGGCAAGGAGCATGTAGTAGTTTTAGATGACAGCCCTATCCGATATCGCGTTATTGGGAAAGGGCCTTCCATTCTTGTAATTCATGGTATGTTTCATACTGCATACGATTTTCATAGACTTTGCAACAATCTTGCTAAGTTTTTTACGGTCTATGCGATAAAACAACATGATCGAGGGAATAAAGCTGTACAAGGATGGATTACCCTCTGCAAAAAGACAGGATGATTTATTGTTGCGTGTAAAAAAACAACCCATGCACCTTATCTTTTATAAAAAATATACAAATCTATAAAAAACAAAAGCCTTGCTTGATCGAGCAAGGCTTTTGTTTTCGTTTATATGAAATATGGATACTGATATATTTTAGGAATCGCATTCGACGACTAATATTCTTCATAACATTAAAAATGAAATAATAATCTATGTTTTTTCTCATCTCATGAAGCTTTCAGAGACCACCCGCACGTGTTATTTTCTTTCTTTTAATTGAACACTCCCACCACCTAGCTGACGCTCAGGGTGGGGGATTCTTAGGAACTCCCATCTACGGACAGAATGTTGCTTATAGCGAGAGTAATCTGTTAACGAAAGGCATTGTTTTATTGCGGAACCTATAGCTTATCATTTCTTTCATTATAGAGTAGATCATCATAGCCCAAGTGGTGGCTCTTTGGAAATAAAAATGGACTTGCCTCCCCATGATAACTAATGTATAGCTTTTCCCTTGCTCTTGTAGCAGCTACATAAAACAGGGATCTTTCTTGTTTTAAAATGATTTGCTTTTCTTCTTCTGTTTCTTGTTTTTTGACTACAAATTGCAACGGCATATAACCTTTAGACATGCCTACAAGAAAAACAACTCGGAATTCCAGTCCTTTGCTCCGATGCATGGTTCCATAATGCACGCCTGTTTGTTTGATATGGGATTTCGTAGTTAGGGAATTAACAGGTATATCTGCTTCTTCTAACTGAGATACAAATTTATTGAGTGTTTTGGAAACCCTTCCAAAAATGGCAATTTCATGGGCTTGATAACCCTGTTTGATCAGATTTTTGATCTCTTGAACGAGATATCCAGCTTCTTCATCCTTTGAAGATAGTTTTTTAATCAAAGGTTTGCTTCCTGTTAATAAGGAGATATCATCAGTAGGATTTGATTGACCATCTAAATCATCAAATTCTATTCCTTTTAGTACTTGTATTGCTTGTTTTCTGATCTGCTCCGTTGTTCGATAATTAATCCTCAACCGTTTCGATCGTCCACCTCTAATATCGATACCACAACGAGACATAACAACTCGATGTCCATATATTCCCTGCTGTGGATCACCAACGAAAAATAAATCGTTTCGATTTATTGGAACCAATGCGCGAATGAGTTTTAAAGCTTCTTGTGAGAAGTCTTGTACCTCATCTACAATGGCAACTCGAAAATTTATTTTTCCTGGGTTTTCTTCCAGCCAAATCCTTGCATGTCTAATCAAATCAGCATATCGAAACCACTTACGTTCTGCCATCCAATTCCTATACTTTTCGACGACATCCCAAACTGCCCTTCTGCCTACTTTGCCCAGTCGATGTTTCATTCCGGTACGAACGACATCTAAATACTCGTCTAAATTTCTTATGCCCTCTGGGTCAATAACGTATTTATATTCTTTTTTTGCAAGCTGAATCGTATCTTCATCAAATTGATAAGCGGATTTGATTTGTTCCCAAATCCCGTTATCTTGTTCATCTGTCACCAATTTTTGTATCGATAATCCTATTCTTTGCTCACATATCTCTCTAGCTAGTAAATCAATATGTTTAATTTCGATCTGATTCCGTACCTTTCCCTGAACCAGATGATCCATTTGCTCTGCCAAAATATTTGCAAGGTTTGCGGTATAGGTTGTGACTAAAATTTTTTCATCGGTTTGGATATGGTACTTTGCTAGGTTACATCCGCGATGAAGTGCGACAACAGTTTTTCCTGTACCAGCACCACCCAAAACTCTGACTGAACCTGCAAAATCTTTATGAACTAATTCCAATTGGCTGGGATGGAGGTAAAATCTCCACTTTTCAAACGAGGCAGACAAAACTTCTTGCAGATGTTGATCAGAGGTTATAACGGCTACTTGCTCGGGAGTGTTGATAAAGGACTCCATATAAGATGCACCGGGCTTCCTACAATCCGTGATCGTTTCTAGTACATCATCATATTGATCCCCTTGGGCTAAAAACTGAAGTGCTAGCATTGCATCTTCTGGGACATGTTCTCCTAGCTCTAGAAGTTCCTCTTCATTTTTTAACGACTGTACAGGAGATATAACATCTGCTGGGACTCCTAATGCTAGCAATTGCTCAGAAGTATAATGAGAGAATAATCCTTGGCTGACTTCATTGAAATCTCTATCTGTACTATCAATATACATCTGGAAAGTACCTGTGTACTTGTTAACTTCAAAACGTCGTCGCTCTGCCCAACGATATGCATCATCATGCTTGTCCACATAAGCGAGCATAAATACATCTTCAGTCTTTGGCTTCAATATGATAGCTCGGTAGTCGTTGTTCACTCGTGCTGAGTATATATGAGAATCTGTCGTTCGCTTCAGCCGTTCAAAGTTTAATCCATTGGCTTCTGGATTATCTTTGAGCTTAAACACCAAATCCCATGTGCTTTTTTGGATTTTCTGTGGGAGTTGGGTAAAAGAATCGGTAAAAGTACGATGTAACGAAACGTTCGGCATATAAATCCCTCCTATATTCTATTGTGGGTGAAATCTTTTTGAATGAATAAATGAATATCTATCTTTTCTCATAAAGATAAATTTTCTTTTGTCTATTCTGACATCTATTTCGTTAATAGGTGATACCTAATCTATTGTTATATCCCCTATATTCGCTCTCTCCTAACATTGAATATTATTGGATATCCTCACCGGTTTTCCCTCTTATTTTCGAATAAATACCTTTCATTTCTATACTGATTTCAAGTGAAAAAAGGTGTGTTTCCTACTAAGTCTCTTTCATTTAAAAACTTGAATCCATGCAATAAAAAACCACTCTCATAGAGTGGAAGTATTCAAGTGACTATTTATAATCTTTCTATTTATCATCTCCTTTGGCTTGATTTTCTTTCTTTTCTTCTTTTTCTTCATGAAATTCACTTGAAGTTTGTCCCATAATGTAATCAAATGGAGTGTAGACTGTTTCCATTGGTTTTTGTTGTATATAAAATTTATACAATACGGTACCTATTAACAATGTAATCACAAGCTAAAGGTAGTACCATTATTACCGTCATCCACATAAATATTTTTATCCTGAGTGACAGAGTTTTGATTTCATCCACAGGATAATTTTTAGGTAAAACCACATTTCGTCACAACCACTGCACAAAAGTCCTCAGCTAAAAAGGGAACTGGTTATGTTTCTAAGGATACCCCCTTAAAATAAAATACGATGATAAGATAGAAGCTTCTATTTTGATTCTTGTATAAATAATATAATACTGAAAAACTCACAAAAGGAAGTGTTTTTGATGAGTTTATATACAAACAGGATACACGGAGTTAATTAAAGTTTTGCTGTCTGTTTTGGATAATTTTGATTACTACAAAGAACATGTTACAAAACTTACGACACAGGTAAAACATCAAAAAATATAGCAGATGAGTTGGATACGGATATAGGATTCAATTACAAAACTTTTATTGTGCAAGATGTTCTAAAAGCAACTGCATTTGATGAAGCTCTTTCATTAGCTAGAAATAACAAAGATTAGTGAAAGAATCGCTAGCACAAATGATCCTAACCGCTTGTATGTCTTTTATTCATTCTTAAACGATATTTCGCCATCTATATTTGAAGTTCAGTCTTTCGTGCTTTCAAGTTCTCGAATCAACCTCATACCTAAATTCGGTTGTAGTTACATCTCCAAAATCCAGCATTCCTGTGAATCACTATCGATTTTGTTCACTTTTTATTTGTCGGGAAACATCTGGAGGCAGCAGGAGTAAACGGTATTCGTAAATAAAAACAGGGATGGGTCTGACGTTTGTCATAAAAATACGAACGTTTTTCTTGTTGTTGTTTTTTTTGGATATACGTACTTTCATCCTTACTTGGGGTGTCAATGCTGCTTTTTCTCTTCGTTTGGACTCTTGAATTTGCTTTAAAGCGATTTTAGCTGTCCATAATGTTGCTACAGCACCGATCATCTGCCCAAAAGCTGCCCACATATTCCAATCGTACCAATTGACAATACTCAACCAATCTCCAAGCAAGTACACGGAATCACCTTCTGAAAGTCGGTATCATATCCATGAAATATGTAAATTATAGTCATGTTTAAAATGGAAATATGCATATGAAGAAATTCTATCTTGTTCATATAAAACACCTTCGTCACATCGTTCTTAGCGATGTGACGAAGGTGCTTTTATTATGGGTTTCATTTTCAAGTGAAAATCACTTCCGCTTCCACTCTATTACCCGGAAATCCATTTCTTCTCTAATTCCTTAAATTTTCCTTGCAATTTCATTTCATCCATCCATAAATCGATCCAATTTTGGAAGTCTAGATCCCCTTGGGGCATCAGATATCCTTTTTCATGGAGGTCAAAGGGATTTTCTGTTAGGATCGCTGACAACCTCTCATCTTGGGTTGCATAGTAGCGAGCTTCTGTAGAATCTGTGATCATCACATCGACTTTACCCTCTGCTACCATTTTTGGAATCTCAAGATTATTTTGGACAAGGATGACTTGCGCATTTTTTATATTTTCTCGAACAAATTTTTCATTTGTACCACCAGGGTTTACGCCAATTTTGACATTAGGTTTATCGATATCTGCTAAACTTTTGAATTTTTCTTTATCTTCCTTGCGGATTAGTGGGGATTTCCCATCCTGAATATAGGCTTGGGAGAGATGAGCTGTTTTTTCACGTACTAACGTTCTCGTGATTCCACCCATAGAAATATCAAACTTATTGTTTTGCAAATCTTGCATCAAGGTGGGCCACGTTGTTTTGACAAACTCTACTTTTACTCCAAGATCTTTGGCTAACTGCTTTGCGGCGTCAATATCATAGCCTTCGTATTGTTTTGTAGTAGGATTCCAATACGTAAATGGTTTATAGTCTCCTGTCGTCCCAACACGAATTTTTCCCTTGGCTATAATATTTTCTAAACGAGATTTGTCCGGATTTTTGTACGATCCGGCATCTCCCTCTTGGACAAATGAAATACCTAGAAGCACACCTGACAATAAGAGAACAAAACTAGTTAAGATGATGAGCAATCGTTTCTGCAAGTTATTCCTCTCCCTTTTTATTGGAATCGCGGTAGACAAATCACAATAATTATACATATTTTAAATATAATCATTTGATAAATCAATCGAAATTCTATAATTTTACATCCCAAAAGAAGGAATTTTCCTATCTTATCAACTTCATAGTAAAAAAGGAAAAGGAAATATAGTAACTGAATAAAAATTATATAAAACTATCCAAATAAACTATTTCCTAAAATATCAAAACGAATCAAGTTTTGAACTACGTTGTTCACTTTTTTCTCCAGCAAACCCCACTCTTCCTATGAGCTTATAGACCCATCCCTTACCGTAACGAATTGTTTATGAGAAGTTACTTTCCACTGGCAGGAAAGTCTTTTACTATTCTTTTCTCCAGATCATTAATATCCAAACTACATAAAAATGAAGCAGCTCTAACAATAGACCTTCTCAGAACTACACGATGTCATTTATTAGATTCTTCCCTGCTGGCTCACTAATTGATGTAAAATCAAAACAACAACAATTAGCATGAAAGGATATCATACATGGCTTTACTCACATTTCTTTGGGATGCTTTCCTCATAAGCGCGGTTGAATTGGTTTATTTGGTAGGTGTATTAATTGCTATTGGTTTACTGTTAGGTTTTTTAGAAAAACAATCACAAATCTATCTCACCCGTACCTTTGGAAGACGTGGAATCTTAGTGACTGCTTGGATCGGCACTCCTATTCACGAGATTGGACACTTGATTCAATGTATTATTTGGAGGCATAAAGTAAAATCTATCAAACTCCTGCAAACAAAAGATCCCAATGGAGTATTGGGATATGTCGAACATCAGTATAATCCAACCAGTTTGTATCAACAGATTGGCAACTTTTTCATTGGAATTGGTCCGATTATTAGTGGCATTGGTTCGATTATTTTAGCAATGTATCTTCTCGTTCCTCAATCCTTTGCAACCCTCCAAAATCAAATTCATCAGAGTGCCGCTGGTGAAAAATTAGATTTTCATATGCTCCAAACACTAGGAGAAGCAGTACTTGTAATGGGCAAAAGCCTGTTTACCATAGAAAATCTATTAGAACCTACTTTTTGGATTTTTGTCATCTTGGCTATTTGTATTTCTTCTCACATTGCATTGAGCAAAGCAGATATCAATAATTCATCGCAAGGTCTATTGACCATATTTCTCTTTCTTATTGTATTTAATTTAGCAGCAGGTCTCACTGATTTAAACACATACGAAGTGATTGCTCAATTTGCAGAGTATAATGCGTATTTGCTCGCTTTCTCGAGTATAGCCGTATTGTTTTCGCTACTTACACTTGTGATCAGTTACCTTATTTATAAGGTAAAACGATTTTAGTTTACTTACGAAAGCCCGAATAAAATAGACAGGGCTTTTTTTATTTATGTGAATTGTTCATCGCATTTGGTATTGGATTTGTATAGGTGAGAAATATTATTCTTCAAATTTAGGCTATATAAATGCCGCGGCTCCAAGGATATAACATCTATCTTGGAGCCGCATGATGCCTAGAGATCAGGAGCTCTAGCTAGGTAGCCTGATCATCGATGGGTGATAGAGAAGACGAACATCAAGGCCAGTACGTTGAGACCTGCGGTCTGTACGCTGAGAGTTTCAAGCTGTGCGCGGAGAGCTGCGTTTTTTGCGCTGAGAGCTGCGATCTGTGCCTGGCGATCCGCAGTATGATCTGTCTGCATGCGAAGCACGTCAATTTCTCGGAGATTCTTCCGGTTCCGAATGACCACAGTGAGCAGACCGACAATGTTCGAGATGTACATGATCCCGATGATGGCGAGCATAGCGAGCATCTAACTGACTCCTAGGTCATCCATTTGAGTTGATTTGAATTCATTATACAGGTAAAAGTGCGACAAGAGAACCGTTCCATGGTGACACAAAAAAGACCTCTCTCCTATAAGAGAAAGACCTCTCTGCTAACCTCTATAAATATCTGCTTCATACAACTCAGGTAAAACCTGCTTTATCAACGGGGATGGTGATTTATCATGAGTAATATACAGCTGGTGGAGCGCACGGGTACAACCTACATATAGAAGCTTGGCATGCAGTGAGTCATCGAGATATTGTTCTGCATCTACATCTAGTAAAATAACAGAATCAAACTCCATCCCCTTGGTCAAGTAAATTGGTACAATCGAAATTCCTCCCAAATACTCTTTCTGATCCACCGAAATGCGATTGGATTGAATCCCTGCATCTCTCAAAGATTCAAAGATCACTGAGCAAGATGCTTCATCTCTTGTAACTATTGCAATCGTAGATATATTATCAGTTTCTATTTGTTGAAGTGTTTCTTTGATCCAATCTAACTGCTTGTCACTCTTTACTTGCATCAATCTCACTGGTTTTCCACTTCGAAAAACAGGCTTAGCTGGTTTTACGTCTCCCGAGTATGAACCCAATACGCTATTGGCAAAATGAATAATTTCCATGGTGGAACGGTAACTTCGTTCTAGTTGGTGGAAACCCAGCTTTTCTTCCTCAAATAAGATTGAGAAATCATCCCACCGTTCAATTCCTTGAAAAGTGTATATGTTTTGTAATATATCTCCGAGAATAGTAAAAGAACTACTGGGACAGTGATTTTTCAGAACTGCTACTTGAAAGGGGGAAAAATCTTGTGCTTCATCGATCACCACATGATCATATTTTTGATCACCTTCCATTCCATACCAACGATCATGAATATAAACTAACGGAGCCAAATCTTCGTACGACACTTCTCTCTGCTTTCCTTTTAACCGCTGTTCTTCTGAAAGAAGATCGGTGTTTTGTGTAAACAAACGATACCAGTCTAGTACAGAATGATTGGGCCACGATTTTTTATAGGCAGTAAATTGTTTGTTTGCTTGTTTTTTTAATGCCCCCCTCGGATCACGTGCACGAATATCTTTGTGTTCTGTCTCCATCCAACGCTTGATCCTAGCCATAATTCTTTCTTTTCTTTTCATTAAGGGATAATGTCTATATTCTTGATAAAACCAGCTGGCGATCTCCTTACTGGACAGATGCTTATTTTCCCATGCGGTAAATCCTTGATCTGGCAAAAAGGTGTTCTCATACTCTAGCAATGCCTTGTCCAAAGCTTGCAAAAAGGTATAACTTCCTTTTGGATTTGTGATTTGATGGTTTGCATGAGGGGAAAACCAATCTACCAACTGTTGTTTTCGATCTTTTAACTGAATGTTTTCCTTTAATAGCGATAACGCCCAATCTTCAAAAATCGTTTGTTGAATATCTCCAACACCCAGCTCAGGCAATACTTCTGATATGTAATCCAAAAACATTCGGTTTGGAGCGAAAATGATGATTTTCTCTGGTTTTATCTTGTTCTGATACTGATATAACAAATAGGCTAATCGGTGAAGAGCTACGGTAGTTTTTCCACTTCCAGGTACCCCTTGAATGATGAGTAAACGATTGTAATCCGCACGGATAATTACATCTTGTTCTTGTTGGATGGTAGAAACAATATCTCGCAACCTACTATCTTTACTATCACTCAGACGATAGAGAAGAAACTCGTCCGTTACTCCCATGTTCTCATCGCCACGAACATAACTATCTACAACACGTTGTAACACTTGATTACGAATGGCGATGTTGCGTTTCAAATGAATTTTCCCTGTAATCTCTCCATCTGGTGATTGATAGGAGATCAGATCATCTGAGCCCGTAAACGAATAAAACATGCTCGATACAGGAGCACGCCAATCGATCACAATCAGATCATTCGTATTCTCATCTTGGACACCAGCTTTTCCTATGTAGAGAGGGGTAATGGGTTTGTCTTTTTCTTCAAAATCCAAACGTCCAAAATACGGTTCATTTTGAGCTAATTGAATGTTTTTTAGTTGAACTTGCCTCTGATCGTCCAATATTTGCTCCACCATATCGTTCCCATAATAACGAGGGATTTTGAGAAGTGCCGCTTGGATTCTCTCCATCTTTGCTAACGTATTTTTTAATTTTTCCTTTTCATAAACCATCGGTTCCATACCCAAGCTTCCTCCTTTTTAAAAAAATGACAACCATGCGATTACACTGATTTGCGGTAATTTCATGGTTGCTAACACTTTCGATTAGTTTGGGTTTTTATCACGAGCACAAGGAAATACACTATATCACGATGGACTATTACTGTCCATTGTTATTCTTTTTAAAAAGTAAAGAGTTAGAATATAAATAGTCGCGGCTAGGAATGGTTTTCCTAGCCGCTTGGATCAAAAGGCTACCCTTCTGATTACGATACAGTCAGCTTACGCATGGCATTAATCACCATTGTGTACAGCTTATCGTTGTCAGTGGGTCGATTCGCGTGCTGAGCTGCTGTCTGAGGACTCAGTAGGTCTTGCTCGAGCCGATCGATGGGATACCATCGAACATCAGCAACATGACCACGTTCCAAGCGAAGCTTGGTCAAGTCAATCTCGCGGCACATCACATAGTTATAATCAAATACACGATGCTGCCAACCTTCCACAATCGGCATGTCAGTGATCGTGATGCTTTCTGCCATACTAAGCCCGATAGGGCTAAAGTCGACTAGACTCAGCTGAAGACCAAGTTCCTCTTCTGCTTCCCTGACAACTGTCTTAGCAGGAGTATCACCTGCTGATACATGACCAGCGACAGCGATATCCCAAACACCAGGCAGGATCACCTTGCGAGGGTCTCGGTACTGCTGAAGCACGTTCCACGCCCATCTGTAATCCACAGGTGGGCACCACGATGCCACAGACCGTTCCTATGCACCTCGGACTTCGGCTTCTCACCCAGCACATTGTTGTTCTCGTCACAGACGACAAGCATTTCAAACGTAAACTAGGCAATGGCACATGGAATGATATCGTTTCTTCTGTTCGTGTAAAATAATATAAACACAGGCCACTCTGTCAGGAACATAAAGTAGCCTGTTGCTTTGTATCCTTCATTTAGATTCCTGTTAAGAACAAATTTGGACGTAACCTATTTGTTTTTCTGTTTAGCTTACGGATCAACTAACGGATCAACTATAGGTTGCATCTCAACATCATTGCCGATACTAATAACCAAACAGCAACCAGTTATCAGTTAATAAGAGTCTTTTGATTTTTTTGTGCTCGTATTTAACCGATGTGTACAATTGTCTACAACTCCGACGTCCATATTTAAAAACTGTCCACTATGTAAGTCATATTCTAATTTGATTTTGACTCCAGCCGTGGGCCGCATTCTTCTGTACTTGGATAATGCCCCTAATAGAGTGAAGATTCTTAATATTAAGATCAAGTTTATTTTTTTTATGTGTGCTCCAGATCCTTTTTGGGTTCTGGAGCACGCAGAGATCGCCAACTCAAATCTTACCGAGATATACCAGAGCTCTGAACAGGTGCCGTCTGCCCAGCCACGACTAAAACAGCATCACTGCGTGCCTGGAATGAATCGAATGATCTCTTGCAGACGGACAGGAATGAGGGTCATCGCTTCTTTCTCTGTATGAATTGATAAAAGGCGATGGCAAATACGTGTTGTGGGATAACAATCCACCATACGCTGTTTTCATCCCATTTTTTGGCAAGACGCTCCGAACCCAAATGTCCGATAGGAGCCTGGAGTTTGGTTGGCAGCAAATTGAGCACGGACTGCTTCCCCTTTTCCTCTTCTGATGCTTTGTTGTACAAGCCCTGTACGGTTCCCACGATGTAGGCTGTCACGGACCAACCCAGCAACATTGAAACCGTGATCATAACGGGCATCACCTCTGACAGACACCAAAGGGCTAGCAGACTTACCAGCTGAATTCCATGCACCAGCTGGATGAGTTTGTTGTCGCTCCACCTCCTTGTTGCCCTGATCACCATCCACCCTGAGACCGCAGAAGTAATGGATTGGAGGGAGAGAAGAATCGCTCCTTCCATTCCAGGAACTACCAATGGCAAGTATCTCCCGTATAGCGCTGCAGTCAGTGGGATAGAAGACAGGAAGGTGTATCGGATAATATCTTCCCAAGGGAGGACTCGGAGTGTTCGCAGGTTAAGCTTCACTCGAAGTGCCCGTACCTCATGGAATTTATTCTTCCTCGTCTGTTTCTGTTCCCCAAGGGGTACGTAAACATCTCGCAGCCAGACGGTGACGATGAGAAGTGTTAGCAACCCGAAAAAGAGAGGGATGCCTGCCCACCAAAGCAGGGAAGGAAGGTCGAGCAGCCACGCTGCAAGAAGCGTGAGACCGGAAATGAATGTAAACTCCACCACCAGCGAAAAGCTGACTGCTTCTCGTCGATGTCTTTCCGGAATGGACTGGTTGCTTTGAACGCTGACAGCGACGTGAATTCCTCCCGCCAACGTCTCTTGCAGGACACGTACAACGATCAAACTCCACAGCTGATCAACATTCGAGTACAGAACGGGTGTTGCCAACCACAGAGGGAGAAAAACCTTCATAGCTTTTCTGGGGTTCCGCCGTTTGGTCCAGTTTCCTGTGATAGGAAAAGTGATTAGAGCCAGAAATGAGGTGACGAAGAAGAAGAACGACACCTCAACTTCATTTCCCAGACCTCGCCTGACCAACAGCCAGACAAGAGAAATGTTCAGAAACCCATTGGCACCTAGGAAGGCAACGGTCACTGCCATCGCTCCCACACTGTCTCGGTTTTTCCAAGCAAAATGGTGGTTAATTCTACGAACGAAGATCCACCAATAGCTAAGGGACACAAGCAGGACCGCCACTAACAGACGAGCGACTCGGTAGTTCATGATGTTCCTCTCGGAGAAGTTACCCTGTATATCTTGATTCGGTATATTCAGTCGCGATCTGGCCCAAGCCACTTTTGCATCAGGCCAATCTGTTCTTTTGTTAGTAAGTATATCATACTATTAAGAAAACAAACGACCTCTAACCAGATGTGCTTTGAGATATGGTGAGAAAATGCACTTGTGTTGATTTACAGTATGACTTGGTAACTAGAGGAGCTCTATTGGCTTGCCGATCTGAATCTTGTACAGAACCCTTTATCGGCGGAGTTTCCGTTTTTTATTCAGATGATCAATTCAATCTCTTGACCAAAGGCAACGCCTACCAAGAAGAATAACCTTTTGGGCTGTTTTTTTCACAGAAGGTAAATCGAGATTTCCAAGCCCCTTTAAAACACCCACACTTATAGCTTTCCTATCCCATACCATTTCTGGACACTTTTCAAAGAACAAACTTGCATTCATTTACAAGGCAATAGTGACTAATATTCATCCGGTTTAAAGGAAGAAGACCCATCCTATTAAAGAACCTACTTCAAATAACTACCCAACTAATGTAGATACTTGAAATTGTTGTTTGGCTAAATCATAATAATAGCCTTGCTTTGCCATCAATTCTTCATGCGAACCTGACTCTTCGATACGGCCTTTGTTCACCACTAAGATTCGATCTGCATTTCGAATAGTAGCAAGTCGATGTGCGACGACAATGATTGTTTTATCTTTGTATACTTCTTCCAAACATTCTTGAAGTAAATATTCCGTTTTGGCATCCAATGCAGATGTTGGTTCGTCCAACAGCAGGATAGACGGTTTACGCAATAAAGTTCTTGCAATGGCAAGGCGCTGTTTCTCTCCGCCAGACAAGCGAACACCTCGGTCACCGATCAGAGTATCCCAACCTTCTGGCAAATTTTCAATCAATGACATCAATTGTGCTTGTTCGGCTGCTTGTATCATCTCTTCTTCTGTTGAGGAGGGATTCACATAGCGAAGGTTATCACGTATGGTACGATTCCAAAGGAAAATATCTTGTGGAACCAGACCTACATGCTTCCGGTAATCTTGTAATTGATAGGAAGCCAGTGGCTGACCATCAAGCAATATCTGTCCTGTTCTTGGTTGACCAAACCTCAATAGTAGATCGATAATAGTAGATTTCCCACCACCTGTAGCACCTACTATCCCTATAAATTCTCCTGGTTGAATCGTAAAAGAAACATCTTGTAAAATATTCCGTTCATCTGAGTAACCAAATGAAACTTGCTGAAATTCGATTTGCCCATTTGGTTTTTCCAATGAAATGGCATCCGCCTCATCAATGTTTTCATCAGGAAACTCCATCATCTCTTCATAACGTTCGATCTCCGGTTTGAGTTGATCCCGATCCATATAGAGCACAAATAAGGAATTGATCGCACCATAAAATCGTGGTACATAAACCGTAAATGCTAGCAACTGACCAATTGTCATCTGTTGATGAAAAATGAAATAGATACCTGCGGCATAAACAAGACTAGTACTGAGTGAATCTTGCAATTCCCAAAAGAGGCGTCCTTGAAAGCTGCGTTGTTTTTGTAATTGATTTTGCAGCTTACGATATTTTCGATTTAACTCTTGGCCATGTTCGATCTCGTATTGTTCTTGTTGGAAGGTCTGAACTGTTTTCAAACCAGGAACTACTTCCGTAATAAACACATCATACTCTTTTTGCGCTACACTGATGTCTTTATAAGTCGTTCGCCAAAAACGAATGCGGCGATAGTAGAAGTAAACCATCAATGGTGCAAAAAACAGAACAATAGTCGATAGTTTCCAGTTCATCGTTACCATAACAACACCGACAAACAAGAACGAAATCACATTGTTAAATCCATTGAGCAGTTTTGTAACAAATTGTGATATATCATCACAAGTTCGAACTAGTCTGCCAGTGATATCACCTTGTTGATATTTGCTTAAGGTAATAGGAGAGAGTTTGAGCAACTTCTCTAACAGTTGAAAACGAAGCTTTACTGTGATTTGCGTTTGCACATTGCTCTTATAAACATTTTCCAAGGCTGAGATCAGCATATTCAATATAGGAATAACTGCAATTCCTGCTACACAGAGGACTAAAAGATTGACATCTCGCTTGGGCAGCGCTTTATCTACTAGAAAGGACATTAACCAAGGTGTAACCACTCCAAGTCCTGTCGTAATCAGCATCACGATCATACTGAGTATCATCATCCGCTTATGTTCTCCAAGAAACTTCATTAGATTTAAGCGGTATTTTTTCCCTTCCAATCTTTCCATTCATACACCTCATCCCAATAAAATGCTCCTCTTTGATCATACTCCATTTTGTATTACCATTCTTATTTTTTTCATTTACAAGACGATGACAGTATACATAACTATAAATAAAATCCGAATTTACTATAGAGCTCCAATTAAGAGAATGGACATGCCCACCATGTTGCGTTCATCATCACGTCAAGAATATCTTGCAAGAGATTAATCGCCGTAGGAATAGCTTGGTCCACTTCCCTGGGGTATCGATAGGTACGAAAGACTACCAAGAATCCCCTATATCTCTAAGTGTTATTGTAAATGGAGGAAGAGTTTACTATTATCATAGTAAAGTACATAGAATTTAGGTGACACCATCATGGGACATCGTGCCAATTTAATACTTTTAACCGAATCAAGTTATGAACTTTACTATAGCCACTGGTCTCTTTCCTTGCCCATCGATATGTTTTGGGGTCCAGAGTATGCGATCAGCTACATCAAAAATTTCGAAAGAAGAGAGAACGACTGCTGGTTAGATGACGTTTGGGCTGAAGGAGGGGCATTGGTGGACCCTTATCAAAAAGTAATGATCCTATTCGGCGGGGATTCTTTAGACCAAGATGTTTTACTTTTTAATGCTTACCTCGAACTCATTCGAGAAGTTTGGGAAAGCTGGGAAGTTCGCTGGGCTTATGAAGGTATCTTAGAACTTGCCGATTATGTGGGGTATCCAAGATCTCTGCTTGAATCCCAAGGCAACCCACCTATATCTGATTACAAGAAATTTTCCTTAAAAGCACCCATGAATAAAGAATGGGTTGATTCGATTGGTAGCGTTAGAACAGAAGATAAGGCTTTGCATTTTTATCCTCTTGAACAATCTGCCAATCTTTATTTGTGCCGAGGCGAAGAACTCTTACAAGAAGTAGAGACAGAAATAGGCCTAGATCATTGTGTCTATGCCGAGTGGACCTCCAATTTTCCTGATAGCGGTTTCCATATTGATATTCCAAATAAAACGATACATTACTGGTCATACTTTGGGTGCGATGGAATATATAAAAAAATTAAACTCCAGTGGCCTAATTGGAACGTAATTTGGTATAAAGATAACTTCCAACCCCATCTTCTTTTAACAGAAGGGAAACTAAAACTGCCTGAAATCGATCAATTTGAACTATGGAAACAACTAGCAAAGTCTTTTTTAATGCTTGGCTCATCTTATGATCCTGTCAAACAAATGAAAGAGGTGTTGGACAACATATCTACGGAAGCAGAAAGTATTTATATCCACCCATCAGCCCTTCACCATCACACAACAGAACTCTCCACGGAACAAAAACAAGCCATTTTTGATTATGCTTGTCGGCAAGTGTTGAGGAAACAACAAAAAGCTAGCACATAAATAAGGATCTCTAGATGAGCAAATCCACTAACATTTTGTTCCAGATCCGCTGATCCACCCCATTCTATCTTTATTAGAAGATGATTAGAGAATAAATAATCCTATTTCTTATTCCACTTCATGCTGAACCCTAAAGAAGGGACAGTCTCCTTTTGGTGACTCTCCCTTCTTTCAATATTCTTCTAATCAATACCGCTTACTGCGATAAGAAAATTTAACTTTTGCCTACCCGGTAAAGATGTGGGACTCGATCATGAAATACGGGTATATCACGACGTATTTTTGGTACTTGTTCCAAATCGATTTCCCCATACAAGATTTGTTTGACATTACTTGCTTCTGCCACTACATCTCCCCATGGATCAAAGATAATCGATCTCCCATTAAATGTGTCATTTTCGTTCTTTCCAACCACATTTGTACCCACCACATACATCTGGTTTTCAATCGCTCGAGCACGAAGCAATGCTAGCCAATGTGCTTCTCGTTGAATCGGCCACTGAGCAGGGACAAATAATATGGATGCTCCTTCTACTGCATAAGTGCGGATCAACTCTGGAAAACGGAGGTCATAACAGATGATCACACTAGCTAGCGCATCTCCAATGGAAAATGTCTGATAGTTTTGGCCGGCAGATAAATATTTATCTTCTTGCATCAGACCGATGAGATGCAGCTTGGAATACTGATTGATCAACTTTCCTTGGGGATCGAAAGTCAGCGAAGTGTTGTATACTTTTTCTTGATCTTGCATCGTAAAAGACCCACCAACCAAATAAATCCCGTGTGTCCTTGCTTGTTTTGCTAAAAAATTAGCTGAACTGCCATCGATAGATTCCATATGCTTGGAAAGATGACCGAAATCATATCCAGATTTCCACATTTCTGGTAACACAACTAATTCTGCCCCAACATTTGCAGCTTCTGTGATCATTTCCTCCGCTTGTTGTTGGTTATGCTCCGTGTCTCCTTGAATAACATTCATTTGAATAAGTGCTATTTTCATAAAGCATGACTCCTTTTACACCTCTGGTCGAACCCAGCGCAGATAAGGATTACTTGGAGAGTGGATCTTCCATTTCTCCTCCATCTCAAATCGATCTATTTTTCGTCCGGAAATTCTCGTATTCAACCGATTCAGGTGAAATGCTTCTTGTAGGTTATTTTTTTCAGTCTCCAGTGCAACAGCAAACAGCGATTCCGTTTTTTTAGGAAATGTCTTTCTCCACCAACCTTGCATTAAAGAACGATACTGATTGGTATAGGTTACTTCAATCTCAGATGTACGCTCTTCCCCTTCTATACGATACTCAACGATTTGTTCTCCACCTGGGAAAAACACTTCTAATTGAAAATGATGAGGTTCTTGCAACTTTAAAAACTGCCCCTTAATCGGAACAAACTTATGATCATTGATCTCTTCATATGCGATGAACCTGCCCCCTTCTTCCAGTTCATCATATTGGAATGACTGAAGATCTAAACCTGCAAGCAAGAAGTTCCCATGTAACAACCATTCAAAAGCAAAATCAACTGGCACATCTATCTGATAAGTTCTGGTTTGTTTCATTTTTGCGACTCCTTCTGTCATCTATTTGCTTATCCATAGCCTCTCATATGTGCACGTTCTATTCAAGACTTTGCCTCTTAAAAAGGGTTAATATTACCTTTTTACTCTTCTTCATATATCCTCTAATAAATGAATCTAACAAGCTGACTTTATTGATACCTTCCAGCATCAAAACCTTGGGCGACATATCCTGTACCTTTAAAATCCCGGACGAATTGAGAGATTTTCATGGAATTGTTGCCATGATACATCAATTGCAAAGAAGATTTTGCTCTTGTCATCGCTACGTAGAGCATTTTTTTCTCGTCACTAAACACACGATTGAAATCTTTTTGGTAACTGTCGGACTCTATATGATCCGAACACTTTTTCAAGTCTTCTATTCTTTTTTGCAAAGGATAATGATCTCGATCAAAATCTAGGAGAAACACATGATCAAACTCTAATCCTTTACTGCTATAAACATCTGAAAAAAAGATAGGTTTTTTGCTAGCACGGTAATCAAATCGATAAAAGAACTCCTCTGTAGTGATGAGATGAAATTTCCGCTCCAAGTACACTGCCATATCATGCCGCTGTCCTCGGTGCAATTCATCATCATTGCGATGCAAAATAGCGATCGTCGCTTGTGGAAATTGATGGTACACTTTTGTGATTTTCGCGATGAGATCATCTGCTAGTTTTCGCCTATTTGGATAATAAGAGATAATCGGGATCGCTCCTTCTTGCGAATATCTTTGATCATCTAATCTATCATTTTCTACATCTTCAAAAGTGAGCTTACTGGCTAGTTCCATGATTCGTTTGGTCGAGCGAAAATTTTGCTTTAAGGTGCGATTTTTTCTCCCTGTTACATGTAAACCGAGGGATTGATAACTATGAGGGCTGCTTTTATAGATACGTTGTTTGGGGTCCCCTGTAAGAACGATACTTTGCTTCGTCAGTTTGACTAAAGCTAAGATCTGCATAGGTTGGAGGTCTTGTACTTCATCGACAAATACATAGTCGTATTTCAACTCTTCTGGGAAATAACCGATATTTTTTAAAAGCAGAAGTGCATAATCTTCTAAGTCCATATCATGTTGATATGCTTCTCTCATTCTTTCTTGGTATATTTCATATATGCGATAAACTGACTTTCGTTGTTGTCTGGTTAACCGTGGATTTTGACTCCTCCCTGTTCTTTCGACCTCTAAATACTTATCCCTATTGATAAATCCATTTGCTTTCATCCACGTGATTTCATCCATCAAAAAATTTGCGGTGTGTCGCGTTGTCAATTTTTGTTCCAATGGGAGATTATCTTGCTCATCTGATTCAAACCAACTATCGCGAATTGCGTGTAATCTGCGAATCATTTTCCCTTGAACCCGAGACATATCTTTTAAGGAAGTATTCATTTCTTTCAAATGTGGTTCGCCGATTGCTGATAAAAGCTTATAAACCATCTGATGAAATGTATAGAGATGAACCTGATGAAGTTTTTTCTCTTCCAATTGTTGATATGTTTCAGATGTCTGTAGTCGTTTGATGGAATCTTGTACCAAGGTTTTGCCAAACGTGACATATAAGATCCGTTTCGCCTCTTGTTCCTTTTTCATTACTTTTAACATTTTGTACATTAAGGTGATACTCTTCCCACTACCCGCAGAACCATTGATAAGTAGCTGGTCCTCCTCTTGTTGAATGATCGCTTTTTGATCTTCAGATGGATGAATTCCAGGTAGAACTCCTGTTGCATCGAAGTAATTTTGCCATAATTTTGCTGAACGAAAGAAAAAGCTTCTTCTACTTTCTCGGTATTCAGCCGCTGTATTTCCGATCAATGGAAAATTCCCCTTTCTCACAAATCATCAGATATGGACACATGGTGCAATGCTCTCCAGGCTCAGCCTCTACATCTGTTTGCTTGATCGTCTGGGCAAACTCTTTGATCCATCTAGAATCATCGTTGCGGTCTTTGTTGTAAGCATTTTTGATTCGGTATCGTTTGGTCACTTGGTTGCGACTATACAGTCGCTGTAACCGTTCCATTGCTTTTGGATAAGATACGTTTTGAAAAGAACGATAAGCAAAAACACCCGATCGATAAGCGATATTCATCAAATTTTTCTTTAAGGTAGGAGTCCACTGGGGAAATAAAGGAAATAGGTGATGGGTTACTGCTTCTAATCCCATTGCTTGCCCAGCAAACATCGAGCTTAGTGTAGAAAAAACGATTTGTTGGTGAAAGTCTGATTCGTAGATAGGATGAGATTCTACAATGGTGTTCCAAAAAAACTTACGCGAACAAAAATCTTGATCCAGCCAATTTACAACTGGAATTTGACCTAACAGCTTTTGTGCTGCTTTATGGGTATCAATCGCAGGTATTTCCTCTTCTTTTGTAAACGAAACTGTTGTCGCCTCTTGAACCCAATTAGGCGGAACTACTTCCTTGCTATAGAGCAGGAATAGCGTGTTAAAAATTCCACTTTCCCCATCATGTTCGTGCAACCCATCTATCCAACTGAATGTGAGTTTTCCTTCGGCAAAAGCGAGTACATAATATATTTGAAAATCGAGATAAGCATTTTTCAATTGATTTAAGACAAAGTGTGTATGCAGTGCTTTTGTCATCTTTTGGTAAGAAACCCGACCTTTTTGTGCATCATAATAAGCCCAATACTTTAACCATTCAAAGGTTAGAGGTTCGATATTTAGTTCAACTCCATATTTTTCTACCATCTGCATGGATAATCCCGTAACATGCATCTCTTCCATTTGCAATGTTAAACCTTCTAACTGATCGAGATTGTCTACTTCCTTATAATGGTTGTTCCCCTCTTTTGGATGTGCAATATTCAACAAGGTCGCAACAATCTCTTCGATCTCTTGTCGATTACCGTTCCAAGTCACAAACTGTTTACTGCTGAACACATGAGCCATCCGATTTCTGTCTCCAGGAGTTAAAAACAATTCTGCTTCTACCCGTTGAAATAGCTGGTATAAATGATCCAAATGCTTTTGAACCGACATTTCTGTATCTTCTGGCGGCAAAAGCGTAGTAGCTAATTTTTTTAATGCTATACACAATGCTTGCAGTTGTTTTAATGTAACTCGAGAACGGTTGCGGTGGACATAAGGGAATACGCGAAAAGGATTTGTCAGATAGCGCTTCACTTTGCTCCGATTGCTTTTATCTTTTACTAACTCATCAAACTGAGCACTTTCTTCATTTAGCTCGATTAGATTGGTTAATCGATCCAAAACCTCATCGATAGTCGAGATTCCTTTCATATAAGGTTCTAGATCCATTAACAATGTCTCGGTATATATACCATTTGTATCTTTTGTTTTGATCCACCCTGAGCTCATGCATTCCATCAATTCGTCATACTCCAGATAAATCGTGTCATTTTTATGTTTAAACTTGTAAAAATAAGAAAAGAAACGGTTACATGGTAACTGGCTTAATGGATAATCATTTTCTGTTTGATCATCCGGTTGTTTCACCCCTTGACGAAATAACTTACGAACTTTATCATTTCGATAAATCACATATCTTCGTCTGTTGTAATCCATTGGATTATCTTGCATATATCGCTGAAAATGTACAGGTGACATAAATTTAAGAAAATCGATGGAAACATCATCTGTATCTATCCTGTTATTTCCTTCTAGATAAGAAGCAAATCTACTACCATTACGAGGGATGGACATCTCTTGTTGATGCTTCCACTCCGAAAGAGGTACCAATACCTGATAAACATCTATCCATGGCTTGTATACATGGGGAAGTGCAGGCTCATAGGGAATACGAAAAATAACAGGTATGCCTGACTCCGCACATTTTGTCAAGAACATCACTCGACTAGCTGTCAATTGGATCATATGATATACATAAATTGCCTTGATTTGATGTCTATCTATGACATTTCGCAAGGCAGGAATGATTTTTGTGCTATGACGAGCAGCAAAAATTTTTTTGAGCTGACTATCTCGTTGTAATTCCCTCCATATTTGATAAAACATGATTTGTTCCTTGTTTTGTTGATCTCGAGGCTCTGTACCGTCCATCAAATTCATCTCCACCAACAAGCGAATTCCCATTACCCACTTATCCAGTGTATCCTTCAAGATTTCTTTATCTTCTGGAAAAAGCGAATAAAATTTTTCGCGTATTTTGGTTTTGATTAGTAGATTGGTAAAAGGAGAATGCCAACCAGGAAACAACTTGTGTTGTAGTTTGTCATAGGTAAACAAAGACGGATGAATGATATCTGGATTGCTGCGTTTTAAGTGCAACAAAAAGGAAGAATCTCCGGTTATGTGCAAAGCATCTGCTTCCAGCTTCAGATTTGCATAATACGTCTTAGGATTTTGATAAGTTTGAACTTGAAACATGTGATAATCCCCTCCATCCGATCAATTGCCCCCATTTGTCTGGTTTATCATTCAAACATCTCAAGGGATTCGCCAATAACAAACTTTTTCGAGCACGGGTCATCGCAACATATAATAATCTCGTTTCCTCAGCTCGAAGCTCTTCTTGCTCTTCTTTTTGATAGGTTTGAAAATGATTATTGGAAATACGCATCGTATCCAATTGCAGTTTATAGGCGATTTTGGGTATGGTTTCCGTTGTATTTAAAAACACATGAGGTCTGGCATGCACATAAAAAAGACCATCCATCATTGGGATCACAACATGATCAAATTCTTGACCCTTTGCCTTGTGCACGGTCATACATTGAATTGCACCCATGTCACTCTGCTGAATTTCTGGGACAGGTAAATCATTTTCCGTTACATCTGTTGTCATACAAATTCGTAAGTATTTTTCCAAACGAAAGAGAGTAGCGATCGAATCAGAAAATTTCCCTTTCAATAAGAGCAGCAATTGCTCCAACCTACTTTGATAACGATACATACGCTGTTCACACCAAGCATGAAATTTCGTCTCATCTTGTGCTTGATCATCCACAAAACGCTGCCAGTAACGATTCGCAAAACACCTAGCAGGATTACGCTCTGTCACTATTTTTTCTAGCAGTGGGATGATCGGCATTCTCCGCATTAGTTGCAAACAGCTTTGCCAATAAGCATAATCCGGTTGTTTCTCCCAACTTCTCCAAAATGCATCTTTTTCTTCTGAAAACTGCTCCATCAACTCTGTAGGCAAAATAGTCTGAGCTCCGTAAGAAGAATGTTGTAGAGCATAACAAGTAGATGCGGAGCGTGGAAATAAGAGAAATCGAACTAACTGATAAAACTCACGAACAGGTCGGGATCGAAAAAATTGTCCTCTTGTCTGGCCAATACAAGCAATTCCCCACTCTTCACACTGGTCTACCATCCATTCGACATCGCGATTGGATCGAACGAGAATCGCTGCGTCTTTTCCTTCCAACTTTCGCAAGTTTTGTCTCAAATTTAAATCGTTTAAATACTGTACACCTATCGTATCCTCATCCGTCATTGGAGTAAGAGCATCTTTTTTGCTATATGGAAACGCAGACACCCGCTCTCCCCAAAACTCGAAATACGGTTCCATATCACCGAGTAGCTTGCTCGTGCTCCGGTAATTTTTGGTGAGATACAGTTCTCTGATACGTTTTGGAGACAATGAGATTTTGAGTTGTTCAAAAGCGGTGTAGTCAGCTCCTCGAAATCGGTAGATACTTTGTTTGATATCACCGACGATAAACAAGCGACAATGATTGGTCTGTTCTAACCATTGCAAAAATTGAACCTGCATATAGTCCGTATCTTGAAATTCATCTACAAAAATAGTGTGGTATTGCTTTTTTAACGGTAAATCAGCAGATTGCATCTCGTATAAATTGCGAATAAGATCATTGACTTCCCACTCTCCTCGCTCTTGTTTATACGCTGCTAATTCTTGCATGCTATGAACAACAACATATTGCAAGAGTTGATGGAAATGCTTCTCATCTACGCCAAAATCCGCAACCGAAAACATCGAATCATGTAAAGAATTATTTTCCAATTCTTGAATCACTGTAACAATAGAGCGTATTAACAAGTAATGAGGTATCGCCTCGAAAGATTTGAATATTTCCTCTTCTTGTGTCGCAAATCGATCTATCCATTTGCCAATTAATCTTTTTCGCATCTCTATATAATTACGTATTTGGATATGGGAGGGAAAATGGAGTTCGCGACCTTCTCGTTCCAATAACTTTTTCGCAAACGAGTGAAAAGTAGAGATTTGTATATCTGTCATTTCTCTTAACCAATGGAGATAGACACGTTTGTTAGTCAGTTGATAGTACTCTCTGAGTCTCTTTTGCAAGCGAATTCGCATCAGAGTAGCTGCTTCATTGGTAAAAGTAATCATCGCAACCGAGTCAAAAGAGAAATCAGCAAGGGTATGTTTTAAAAACAGCATACGTTGTACCATAACCGTTGTTTTTCCTGTTCCTGCACCTGCCATAACGAATAAATGGTCGCCACTATTTGCATGCTCCACCTGATACTGCTCGGGGTTAAAAGAATAAAACCCTTGATCCTCTGCTTCGGAAACTAAGTACCGATACAAATCTTCCTCATCGATATGACCATCGAAAAAGAAATGCGTTCGATCTACATATTCTGTTCGATAAGGAACCGCAAACCATTGCAGAAAGTAAGCTTTTCTCCATGCCACCCAGTCTTTGTTCGCTTCGATATCATCCAGCACATCTGCTGTGAATAAATAAACCTTGATGCCATCTTTTATCCAATTTTCGATTTGACGTTTGATCTCTGTCGTAAAGTCGAAACAGTATAGGAGCACCGAATACGACGGTTTTTGCATAGGTGATCACTCCTTTTCCTCCATGAGGAGAGAAGAAGATTATTCATCTTCTTCCTCATCATCTAAATCTGCATGACAAGTGAGTTCTGTTTGTTGAAGTACCATATCCGTCGCCATTTTTTGTTGATCTGGCGGATAGCCATATTTCTTCAGTAACCGCTTCACCTCTACTCGTAAACGGGCACGCACAGAGTCTCGTAAATTCCAATCCACCGTGAGGTTGTTGCGAATCATCTTCGTTAAATCACGTGCGATCTGCTTCAATACTACTTCGCCTAATATCTGCTTGGCTGATTCATTATCCGACAGCGCATCATAGAAAGCTTCTTCATCTGTATTCAAATCAGTCGGCTTACCTTCTTTTTTCGCCTTGTTAATGTCTTTGGCGATGTTGACCAATTCTTGCACGACAATAGAGGTATCAACAGACCGATTTTGATACTTTAAGATCGCTTGATCCAGCATCTCCGAGAACTTTTTCGACTTGACCAAGTTTCGTCTGCCAAAACCGCGTACTTCACTTTTGAGTAAACGCTTTAACAGCTCAACTGCGAGATTTTTCTGTTTAAGCGCTTTAACTTCTTCCATAAATTCTTCTGATAAGAGTCCGATGTTTGGCTTGCTGAGCCCTGCTGCATCAAATACATCTACAACTTCTCCAGAAATAATCGACTTAGAAACCAACTGGCGCATTTGAGCATCCATCTGACCAGATGTTTTCTTTTTCTTTGGATCAGCGATCATTTTCAGCAAGCTTGCTCGTACCGTTTTAAAGAAACTGATCTCTTCGTTGTACGGTTTGGCTGCATCCAGTGTTCCACAAAGGGTAAAGGCTGCTCCTACTTCATAAGCGAGCTGGATAAATTTCTTTTTCTTTTCTTCACCCAAACCAAGCACATAATCCATCGTAATGGTGATCTGTTGCAATCTCTGACGCGCTGTTCCGGTGAAAAACAAGGAGTAATCATGCCCATGCAGCAAGTGAGAAAGTAGATCGTATTTTTCCAACATCACTTCAAACGCTTGGCTTGTATCTACTCCCGTATTTTGTCGATCATTATCTGCATATTGTTTTAATGCATGTTTTAACGAGTCAGATATCCCGATATAATCGACGACCAGTCCACCAGGCTTGTCTTGAAACACCCGGTTTACTCGAGCAATCGCTTGCATCAAGTTATGACCTTTCATCGGTTTATCGATGTAAATCGAGTGCATACAAGGGACATCAAATCCTGTCAGCCACATATCGACTACGATCACCAGCTGCAAATCGTCTTTTGGGTCTCTCATCCGAGCGGCAAGCTTCTCCCGCTGCTGCTTCGTGGTGTGGTGCTTTTGCATATAGACAGGATCAGAGGAGCTGCCGTTGGTATACACGACTTTGATCTTTCCCTCTGCAAGCGAATCCGCATGCCAATCGGAGCGCAGCTTGATGATCTCTTCATATAAATCTGCGGCTATGCGGCGGGACATCGTCACGATCATACCCTTGCCAAAGATCTCTTGGCGCCTTGCTTCAAAATGTTTTACCAAATCTTTGGCTACTGATTGCAGCCTATCCTCTGCTCCGACCAATGCTTCCAATTGCGACCACTTGGATTTCATTTTCTCTTGGGTATCAAGCTCTTGATCAAAAGCGATGTTTTCTACTTCTTGATCAATCTTCGAACGCATTTCTTCGGACATCTCCAGCTTGGCAAGTCTGCTCTCATAGTAGATTTTTACCGTTGTTCCATCTTCCACCGCACGTGTCATATCATACACATCGATATAGTCACCAAATACTGCGGGAGTGTTTCGATCCGTTAGTTCTACTGGTGTTCCGGTAAACCCGATGAAAGAGGCATTGGGCAGGGCATCGTTCATATATTTGGCAAACCCATACGTGATCTCACCCGTTTTCTTCACTTTTGCCTCTATGCCGTATTGACTGCGGTGTGCTTCATCTGCGATGACCACGACATTTCGCCGATTCGTTAAGATGGGCATCTGCTCTTCTTCTTGGTTCAGCAAAAACTTTTGAATCGTCGAGAAGACGATACCTCCTGCTTCTACTTGCAGTAACTCCCGCAAATGAGCCCTGCTCTTCGCTTGTACAGGGGTTTGTCTGAGCAATTGGTGGGAGCTGCTAAAGGTTTGGAATAATTGCTCATCTAAATCGTTGCGGTCGGTCAACACCAAAATCGTGGGATTGTTCAGCTCCTGTACCACTTTGCCTGCATAAAACACCATCGACAAACTCTTTCCCGAACCTTGTGTATGCCAGACAACACCGATTTTTTTGTCTCCATCTTCATCGGTAGCTCGAATTGTACTCGTGAGTGCTTTGCGGGTGGCATGGTATTGATGATAACCAGCAAAGATTTTCCACGTATTGCTTCCATCGCTCTGAAAGAGCAAGAAATGTTTTAATAGATCAAGAAATATTTCTTTTTGGAAAATTCCTTTCAATAAAACTTCAATCTGGGGAATATCTTGAGCTGCTACTGACTCTCCATCGATCGTCCGCCACATCATATAGCGATCTTCATCTGCTGTTAAAGTACCCACTCTCGCATTTACGCCATCGCTAATTACGGAAAATGCGTTGGTTTGAAATAAGGAAGGAATTTTATCTTGGTATGTTTTGATCTGTTGAAAAGCTTGCGTGATATCGGTTTCTTCGTTTCCCATATTCTTTAATTCCACGACCACAAGAGGGATACCGTTTACAAATACGACAACATCAGGGCGTTTCTCCACTGCGTTTTCGATCACGGTAAACTGATCGACAACCAACCAGTCATTGTGATGCATCTGCTGAAAATCGATCATCCACGCCATCTCTGTCTTAAAACTTCCGTCCGGTAAGCGAACAGATACAGGAATTCCAGTCGTCAACAACTCATGGAAAGCTTGATTATTCGCTAACAGTCCCACCTTATCGGCAAGCATCACCCGCCGAATCGCCTCTTCCAACGCTTCCATCGGCAAATGGGGATTGATGCGAAACATCGCATCTCGTAAGCGCTCTTTCAAGATTACTTCCGAGTATGCATCCCGCTCTGGATAATCTCCCCCTGGAGAGAGATCCGGACCATGTGCCACATCATAGCCCAGCTCTTGAAAGTACTCCAGCACTGCTTGTTCGAGATCTTGCTCGAGATATGCTCCTGTGCTCATACGGTAACTCCTCCTTCGATGGATTCGGATGGTATGCGTAGTTCTCCGGACATGAGTTTGGGGAGGAGCGTGTCACGGAGTTTGGCGAGGGTTTGGGATTCGATTTTATTATTCTTTAAAGTCTTAAAAAACACATCAATTATTTGATCAAACCGATCTAATACAGTTTGTGGTGGTAGAATTATTTTATTTTTCAGTGCAACATTTCTATTTAAACCAGGAACTGCAGAATCAGCACTTAAATCTTTCAGGTTCTGAAAACTTAAAGTAAAATAATAATAGTAAATGGATGATTCTTTTTGTTTAAAATCAACATAAAACGTTGTATCAATTGGGAAGAAATTATCAAGTGTTAAGTTTACTGTTCCCGGATTTCCTTTTCTACCTATAATTATTCCTGGTCCCTCCACCAAATAATTTGAATGAACATCTACTTGCCCATTTGATCCAAAGACCGGATACGCGCCTGGTTCCCGATTCTCTTTTTTTAATGGCTTTCCGTATTTAAAATCTATTAAATCTTTTAACTGATGTACTTCCCATCCCTTTGGAATCCTTCCCAACTCCGTTTCCACAAATTCTTGGAATGGCTCAAAGTCGATAAACCATGAACGGAAGATTGCTTGTGCCATTTCTTCGAGTTTTTGGTTGATTTGGTTGTTAAGATAGATTTTATCTTCAATATTCCTTAAGAAATTACCTAATACTAATTGCTTTTCCAAACCCGGAATTTTTAGTTTTAATTTCATAACATCAGGTACTCGCATATGACTTACAACAGAACCTGATCCTTCAAAAGCATAAATCTGATTCTGAACAAAAGGAGATCTCATAGCAAAATAGAGAAAATTAGGTGTTACAATTTCTGAATTAGCTCTTAGCTGGACTAATCTTTGACCTAAAAAATAATTAGAATCATCTTTAATAATCCCAATTTCCCCCATAGGTGCTTCTCTCGTTAGTATTACATCATCTATTATTGGAGTTGATCTTCTAGTCCACTTTGTATATATATCCTCAGTGACATATTTTACATTGTCAGAATTGATTTGACCGTTACGTATATTAGTAGTTCTCAACATTTTATAGGGGGTTTTATAATTTACTGTTGGTGCAGTCTTATTCACACAATCTGTTACTTCGCATATATCCCCCAACCTAACTTCCTTCCACTCCTCAAAACTCATACCCAATCCCCCGCAAATTCTTCCTGATTTCCTCTTCCAACTCCCGTGATTTCCCAAACAACTCCCCAAGTTCACCGGTCAAGCGTGTCATCTTCTCCTCAAACGGCTCGCCATCGTCTTCTACATCCTCTACTCCCACATAACGTCCCGGTGTGAGGATATACTCATGTTCTCTCACTTCTTCCAGCTTCGCAGACTTACAAAAGCCTTTGATATCTTCATACTTCGTCTCTGTCTGCCCGCGCCATGCATGAAAAGTAGCTGCAAGCTTTTGGATATCTTCTTTGGTCAATTCTTTTCTGGTACGATCGATCATCGTTCCCAGCTTTCGCGCATCGAGAAACAAGATTTCGCCTTTGCGATCACGCTGACCGCTGGCAGCTTTGTTTTTGGTCATCACCCAGACACAAACGGGTATTTGCGTCGAGTAGAAAAGTTGTCCTGGCAAAGTGATGATTGCTTCTACTAGATCCGACTCGATCAAATTTTTGCGAATCTCCCCTTCCGAAGAGGTATTGGTAGACATCGAACCGTTCGCAAGGACAAATGCTGCTGTGCCGCTTGGGGCGAGTTTGGATACCATGTGTTGAATCCATGCGTAGTTGGCATTGCCTACTGGTGGAGTACCATAACGCCAACGCGTATCTTCTTTGAGGTTTTCCCCGCCCCACTCGCTCACATTAAATGGTGGATTGGCTAATATATAATCTGCTCTGAGCATGGGATGGAGGTCTTTGGCAAAGGTATCGGCATTTGCTTCTCCCAAGTTGTTATCAATGCCACGGATAGCGAGGTTCATTTTGCATAAACGCCATGTCGTCGGATTGGATTCTTGACCATAAACAGAAATATTATCCAGTCGACCCCGATGAGAAGTCACAAACTCCGAGCTCTGGACAAACATCCCGCCTGATCCGCAGCAAGGGTCGTAGATGCGTCCTTTAAATGGTTCGATCAGCTCTACCAATAGCTCTACGATCGTACGAGGAGTGTAGAATTGGCCGCCATTTTTTCCTTCTGCACTAGCAAAGTTGTTGAGAAAATACTCATACACCCGACCTAAAATATCTGTTTCTCCGTCGACGATGGGAAAGGAAAAAGCATCGATGATTTCACCTAGTTTTGTTTTATCCAAGTCAGGTCGAGCATAATTTTTGGGCAAAACACCTTTTAATGATTTGTTTTCTTTTTCAATGGCGACAAATGCATCGTCAATCAATACCCCAATCTTTGGATCTTTCGCATTTTGTTTGATGTAAGACCAGCGAGCTTCCTGTGGTACCCAGAATACATTGCTTGCCAAATACTCATCAGGATCTTCTTCATCCGCCCACTCATCTGCTTTTAATTCTTCATACTTCCACTCGAATTTTTCGGAGATGTACTTTAAAAATAATAACCCAAGTACGACATGCTTGTATTCTGCTGCATCCATGTTGTTGCGGAGTCGATCCGCCATGTTCCATAACTTATGTTCAAATCCGAGCTCTGCACTTTTGTTGCTATTGGAAACTGCCACTTGCTTCTCTCCTCTTTCTGTCTCACTGCCATTTTTGATAAATGCTTTTTTTCTGTTCATCCCATCTCGCTTTTGCTCGCAAAATCGTGGAATGATAAATCTGCTGTTCTTGTATATATTTCTCCACTAATTGCTCCATTTCATCTTTTGGAAGCATGGGAATTTGCATCTCTCCCAAATCCGTTGGGTTGATGTTCATCACCGTCGTCCCTCGCTGAAAAGACTGAAGCATGTGCAGCCCTGCTGGGGTTTCCAAAAAGATTTTTACATAGTTACTCCACAGCTTCGGATCATCTGCAAATCGGACTGCGATAATATTTGCAGACGCTATCACCCGAGGGTTTGCATTTTGCACAACAGCCACTTTGTTCACCGTACCGCGGCATGTCAATACAAGATCATACTGCTTTAATGCATAGCGCTGTACTTTGACGAAATCTTCATGAATCCGATCCAAAGCATCCCAGTTGATCTGCCCATCTTCCATATTAGAGATATTGAGCACTTCAATCTCTCCAGTAGGCTGAATGTGAGACTTTAAAATCGATTTCCCCCGAAATAATGTTGCTTTCTCACTCAGTCTCACAGTTGGAAGTTGACTCTCTTTTCCTATCCGAGACTTACTCATTTCTTGGTCCGACAAGATAAGTTCGATTCGCCAGTCTTCTCGTTTTTCAAAATCTTCATCCGATAGAGAAACCAAATCTACTGCTTGAAAACGGTTTTGGACCAAGCGAAATTCTCCGACTTTGACCTCATCGACCCTTTCTCGTCCCATATGCGCCACATATGTCTTCATCATCGTAAAAGGACGAAGGGTTCCACTCGGCAACGTATAAATACCAGATACTCCATAATGACGGGAAATCTCTTTTCTTAATTTGGCAAATGATCCACCCGAAAAAGTGAATCTCGCAGGGAGAATGATCGTTAACTCTCCGTCTTCATCGAGGAGATCCAATAAATTTTCCACTGCTACCCCTTCTGATTCACGGGTGATAAATCGTTCTGACTCCACATCGCTTTTGCGACCAAATGCAGGAAGTGCCAAAATAAAATCAAAAGGCTCCAATTCCAGCAAACTATATAAACTTGCCACTTGTACTTGTACATGGGAACAATCACGAAATAAGAAATGTAATAATTGTTGATGCAAATAGCTTTCTGCTAACAGAACAAATTCACAGTAGAGGTATTGATGCACCATTTCAAACAAGCCACGCAGAAATTTATGAGCTTCGGGAATCAAAATACGTTTTGGTTGAATCAGGCTGATTCTTTCTGAAAACGCCTCTGTTACTTGATCTGGAACAATCACGACCCCTGTGCGATCATCTTGATAAATATGGAGCAGTGTCTCATAAAAATCCAACTCATAACCGGCTTGAAAACACTCCCAAAACATCTCTTTATCCCCGCCGAATAAATCCAAATGTAATGTTTGCATCGTGGTATAAACGGATTTGGCATCGAATGGTTTCTTGTTTTCTTCTACGATTCTCTTCGTGAGATGAACCCTCAGTAGTTCCTGTGCAATATCGTCTGGATAATAAATTTGATACTGTCTGAGGAGATCCATAAAGGTGCGGGCTGAATGTTGGATGTGCGCAGGCATCAATCTCCCCTCCTCTCTTTTTCTATTATAGCGATACAAATTTGGTATTGCAATACTAAATTTAATATTCCGATACTAAATATGGAATCCATCTTACATCACTTCCTCTCGAGTTTAAAAAACGAACAAATGTACCTATTCATATTAACATATACAACTGGAAAAATTATGCAATTTTTATTTTGAGAGATGAAACATAAAAAACCCAACGATTGTTGGGTTTTCGTGCATATTTTTTCTGCTCTTTACTCGTTGTAAATCTGTTCATACAACTCCTGTTCGATGTTTAATTTATCACTAGGAACCATGACGTTTTGCGCTAAATTTTGTTTCTCTTGTAACAAACGATACACGATCTCTTCCACTGTACCATTTGCAAATTGCTGCTTTGTATCTGCTGCGACGGGATAATACACCATGACTTATGATGAAACCCCTTGGAGCTGAACCATCGACTGGCCTTTGAACTCTCTGTCCAAACGATTAAAAACTCGGGGATGGTGTACCGCTTACGCGCAATGGTAATTTCCCATGTCTTCCCTTCGACGGAAACTCCATCTTTCATCATTCTCTTGCTCGACTCAGAGATATTTGTCTTTACTCCAAGTGATTCTACGTAGGGTCGAAAGCATCGCTTTACAACTTCACTGATGTAGATCTGCAAATCAAGTCCACAAAGCTAAGGGGCCAAGCCGCTACTGAATTCTTTGGTGTATGCTTGACGAAGCAAATACAATCGGAAGCAATGAGCGGTACCATTTCTCACTGGTAAGTAGGAAATAAGTGTACTCATCAATAATATATAACTATCTTATCCCTATAATGTTCTGAATCTACTTTAGCATCAGCCAGCTACGGCCGCTTTTCTGTTCGACAGATAGGGATGTTTGAAAAAATTCACTAAGTATCTCTTGCGTTAATACATCTTTACTTAACCCTTTTTGCGCAACCTTTCCCTTTTTCAAAAGGAAGGTGTGAGTAAAACATGGCAGAATTTCTTCGATATGATGTGTTACATAGATAAGAGTTGGTGCATCAGGACGATTCGCTATTTGATCAATCATAGTAAGGACTTGTTCCCTAGCAAAAATATCAAGACCAGTACATGGTTCATCGAGTATCAGTAGCTTTGGTTTTGCCATCAAAGCTCGTCCTATCAATACTTTTTGCTTCTCTCCTTGAGATAAGGTTTGGTAGATTCTGCCTAATAGATGACCGCACTTCCACTGTTCTAGCAGTTCACGTACTTGCACATAATCTTCCTCTGCTGGTTTCTCATAGATTCCTACTGATGCATACTTGCCACTTAGCACCACATTTTCAATGGTTTCATACCCATGTAGCCTCTGTTGCATGGATGCGCTTACCCATCCGATCTCTTTTCGTAGCTCCCGAAGATCTGTTTCTCCAAAGCGTTTTCCTAAAACCGAAATCTCTCCTGATGTTGGCCAATGATACCCATTGATCAAATCAAGGATACTCGTTTTCCCAGAGCCATTTAGCCCCACGAGACACCAATGCTCCCCTTTTTGAATTTCCCAATTTATATCATCTAATATAAGGCGCTGCTCTCTACGCCACGAAACATGCTTCATCTCTACTACCACGAGAACAATCCCTCCCAAAATATTCCTATTTATGTTTTATTTGATCTAAAATAAGACTTGTCAGGTGTTTTTTATAAGCATCTCACAAGCGCAAATGTGCACATAAAGCGATTTTATCCAATGCTCTAATTTATGTATATAAATTATCATACAACATCGACATTTCATTCTTATACTGATTTCTGTCTGTTCATAGGAAACTGGTATATTCACCCTCGTTTGATGTCTATTTTTTCGATATACTAAAAGGTATTGAATGTGAATAGGTGGCTAAATATGAAATTAATAGATAAAGCTGAAGAGTTATTGAAGGATTTGTTTGGGTATACAGCTTTTAGAAATGGACAAAAACAAATCATTACCCAAATCTTAGATGGTAAAAATTCGCTTGGAATCATGCCCACAGGTGGAGGAAAATCGCTCTGCTATCAAATTCCTGCGCTGTTGCTCGAGGGTATTACTCTTGTCATTTCACCGTTGATCTCTCTCATGAAAGATCAAGTAGATGCTTTGAACCAATTAGGGATTCCAGCTACATACCTAAACAGTACCGTAGACCGCTATGAAATAGAATATAGACTTCAAGAGATACATAATAAACAAGTAAAACTCGTTTACATTGCACCGGAACGACTAGAATCTTTTCTTCCCATGATACAAGAAGTTGAGGTTTCCCTAGTGGTAGTAGACGAAGCACATTGTATTTCACAATGGGGACATGATTTTCGTCCAAGCTATCTAAGCATTGGCGACATAATAAAACAGTTACCAAAGCCGACAATCATAGCTGCATTAACGGCAACAGCGACTGCACAAGTCCGCCAAGACATTCGAGACATTCTTCAAATTTCAGATGAAAACACCGTGCTTACTAGTTTTCAACGGTCTAATCTAAGATTTTCCGTCCTGCATGATCAAGATAAGATTACATTCACGGAAGACTATATAAACCGCCATCCAAAACAGTCTGGTATCATTTATTGCTCTACTCGAAAAGAAGTGGACTCTCTTTATCAATACTTGCTAGAAAAAAGTTATCAAGTCG
Source organism: Shimazuella alba (assembly GCF_009831235.1). GTDB lineage: Bacteria > Bacillota > Bacilli > Thermoactinomycetales > Thermoactinomycetaceae > Shimazuella > Shimazuella alba. Next base: position 96,041 of record NZ_WUUL01000009.1, read on the forward strand.
GACGATATCACGCAGGAATGAGCGAAGATCAGCGTGAACAAGCTCAAGAAGCGTTCTCTTATGACAGAACACCTATTATTATCGCTACCAACGCATTTGGGATGGGAATAAATAAACAAAATGTGCGGTACGTTATTCACTTCAATCTACCTAAAAATATAGAGAGCTACTACCAAGAAGCTGGTCGTGCTGGCAGAGACGGAGAAGAAAGCGAATGCATTTTGCTATACCATGGACAAGATGTACGTATTCAACGGTTTTTGGTTGAGCAATCGGAATTGAGTCAAGACCGAAAAAAGCATGAATTTCAAAAACTAAATACCATGTATCGTTATTGCTTCACTCAAAATTGTTTACAAAATACGATCATCCAATATTTTGACGACCCCATCGAAACCCCTTGTGGAAAATGTCATAACTGTTTAGCACAAGAGGAAACAAGCACCAAAGATTATACAATTGAAGCACAAAAAATGTTTTCGTGCATTCGTCGAATGAAAGAACGTTTTGGACTTTCGATGGTTGCAAAAGTATTGAAAGGATCAAAATCAAAAAAAGTATTAGACCTCGCATTAGATAAACTTTCGACATATGGAATTTTAAATGATTATACGGAAAAAGATATACAACAATTTGGACTTATCTTGCAATCAGAAGGATATATAGACAGTTACACATCCAGCAAGAACAATCTCCCTTTAATAAGACTTACTGAAAAAGCAATTCAAGTTCTTAAAGGAGAACAAAATGTATATCTGAGACCCATTCAAACTGTCTCTCCGTCTAATTGGGACAAAAACACGATCCAAACACAACGCTCGATCTTATTGGATCGTTTATACGATCTTCGTAAAGAATTTTCGATAGAAGAAAAATTACCACCTTACATGATTCTATCGGATTCAACCCTCCGAGCAATTGTGGACCAAATCCCACTGAATAAAACAGAACTTTTATCGGTGGTGGGCATGGCACAACGTAAATACGCGAAATATGGATCGCGAATTTTGGAAGTTACTGCTTCTTTTGCTGATGAACGGGAAAAACCAAGAGAAAAAACAACTTTTAAACAAAACCAGAACAACAAAAGTCATGTCATTACCTATGAATTATTTCAAGAAGGTAAATCTATTGAAGAAATTTCTTCTATTCGCAGCCTTTCAACCCAAACGATTGAAGATCACCTAATAAAGTGCCATAGCGAAGGCTATGCAATTGATTGGGATGAGCTTATTTCCCAAGAATATCAAAGTATCATTATTCAAGCTGTCCAAGATTTAGGAGCTTCAAAGCTAAAACCAATAAAGGAAGCTTTGCCGGAAGAAGTTACGTACTTTCAAATAAAAGCTGTTATTGCAAATGAGCAAAGGAAAGTTCGTCCTATATCATAAGAACTCTATCTTCAATCCTGCTCAAACTCTAGGATCACAAATAGACAGCATACATTCTCGGACAGAAGGATTGATCACCTTTGCCACTGATGCAAAATAAACTACTAACTTTTGATAGAGTTTATTTTCATCCTTAAAAATATTATAATGAAAGAGATAAGCAACCGCGCTTATCAAAAGAGAAAGAGAAATACATATGACAAGTCATGGTCAAAAGCATCCAGATAAATACTATGATCATCGGCATGACAGGCCGAATCATGAACGTGTCTGGTGCGATGTCCACAAGGATTACGTCGATATCGACACAAAGAACGGTCCTCGTGAATGTCCTAAGTGTCATGTAACATCTAGAATCTAAAAAAGAAATCAAGTGCGGGATGGTAGATCATTATCATCCCGCACGCCGAATGTATCCTTAACTTCCTATATACGATACAAATAAAACCCCTACCTCATCCAAAAACGGAATGAAGGCGGGGATTTTTCCTTATATTTTTAGCTCACCTAAACGAACCAATTCCACGACAGCTTGGGAACGACCTTTGACTGCTAATTTTTGCATCACATTTGCAATGCATACCAATAGAAAAATAATTTGCATAATTCATCAAGGTTAAACAAGTGATCTGCTGCATATTGAGATTTTGAAATGAACAATTCTGTCTCTACTTTATAAATCGTCGAAACAAAGGGCTACACCAATATATTTAAGGGCGTTCCACACAGGGATCAGAGAAACCCTGTCACTGAGCCAGAAAGTTAGACACCCAAAAATGGATATATGTTTGGTATTCAACCGGACACATACCCATTAATTTCCTTTCAGTCACTTTGTGATTGTAGTAATGAATAAAAATAGCGCGAGCTGACCTGCCTTTTTGAAAAAAGTAGACCAGCTCAATGCCGATACGAACCATGTACCAGCTATACTTGTGCCTTCCATCGCTTTGAACGAAACAGCCGCTCAAAGAAAAAGTGACACAAAAGCAACGGAAGTGCTAGCAAGGCATAGGCAGGAGCAATACCTAGTGATTGCCTTGCCACTCCCCAAATCGTTGAACCAGTTGCAGCTCCACCGTAATCCACCAAAGCATGGGCGGAAGCACTGCTACTGGTGTTGGGGCGCTTGACGGTTAGAATAATCCCCAGTCCAATTTGAGCAAAGCCCATCGCCAATCCGACGAAGATCAGGGTGTACAATGTTGGCCATACCAGGCCTGGGACCGCAAGCAGGACCAGAAACATCAAGCCTCTAACAACATGCTTATCTCCCCAGCGACCAACTGCCAGTGGAATCACAAGTCCAGCTAGTCCAGCCGCGACATTAAACATCGCTCGAACAGGCGCACCCATTGTCACCCCTACATCGAGGATAACATAGGTCATGACTACACCTTGTGCAATAGAAATTCCAAGGCTTGGCAGCACAAGCTGAAGCGTATCCCAGATTGAGATGTTTGAGTGTTCTGTATCTTTACTCTCCATCTGCTCTGGGTAACGCCCAGTGATCATGGTTTCCAGCAATCCCCACAAAGTCAAATAAATGGCGATTTGGAACCAGACACGAATAGAATGGGCGACGACAAGCGGACCTATAAATGCAAACAATGCACTCAATCCACAACTGACCACATTGAGTTTCGCCAGACCGCTTAGTTGGGATTTCTGATCTTGTGGGAGCATTTTCCTCGCACGCATACCACAAGCGATAATACCGACAGCACAGGAAAAGTCACGGATGCTCTGGCAGAACATCATCTCAACCCACCCATCGATATTATCATGCCACCATGCTGTCAAGAACATGATCGTCAGACTGAAGAGCTGTACTTGCCGAGTCGAGAAACGGCGCAACAATGGAGCAGCAACAATACCGCCCAGCCACATAAATCCCAGCGACAGACCCGAAGTCAGGCCAACCGCGGAAAGGCCTCCAAACTTCGTCTCAACAAACCCCATTCGTGTAAACCACGCTGGAATTGCTGAAGAATAAAAGTCCATATGGTAAACGATTGAACCCTCCGTAACCATCATCATTATCATGGGTGGGGTCCAGAATTTTGCCTTTTTTTGAGACATACTCTTCCCTTCGTTTGAGGACTGTTTTTATTATACAGCAAATAATTCAGAACACATATCCCTTATGTGATCAATAGGGTTTTCTCTATATATTCTCATGAAATAGCATCACTGCCCCCGCAACCTAATTGGCATACGGGGGCAAGATGAGACATATTTAGTTGTTCATCGCCAACACTCGAGTGCGCCGCTTCGATGAGTGGATAGACAATGCGATCAGCATGATACCGATGAGACTGGTGATGATCTCAGGAATATGGTACCGGATGCTAACCAAATTGATCACCGCCAATACGCCACACGTATAGTGGAAGCCGTGACTGATGTAAGCATAAGGAGTCCATAGGCGGTTGCCCACCTTTTTGAACCCTGTAATCTTAGTACGCCTTCCATCGCTCCCAGTTGTATAAAACGTACCTGGTTTGACTTGACGAATCCAGTAGATGTTGAGCACACAGACAAACATCGCTCCCAGCCCTAGTCCCAGCGACAGAAGAATGATATCGTTCGTGATACTAAACGCACCAACCATACCGTTGAACGAGCACTGCACGTTTATGATCACGAAAACGTGTAGCCTAATGAGCCCAACTAACTTGGTTTGGCCTAAGAGCATAATACTGATTGTAGCGAAGTGCTTCGTGAACAGGTACAGAAGCACACCAGCGGTTCCGCTGAACCACACCCAAGGATTCATATTAACATGAACTCCACCATACTGGTAGGCAAACTTACCAAAGTAGCCACTGGCAGTGATGATCAGAACCATTATGAAATAAATCATAAGTGACCGATCGAACGGGAGAAGAGACCACTTAGCCCACTTGTCTACCTGACCAACCTTAGCCAGTCGCTTCTCCAGCTGCTGCAGCCATCTACGCTCTCGCTCTTCGAAGAAGAAGTCAAAAAATGCCGCCAACAAAAACCCCGCAACAAATGAGGCGATCACGGGATGAGCGTCTGTCGTCATCTGTTGGTAGCTTGTCTTGTCGGTCAATGCCAGCGTGACCACGTCTACTGGATTGCGCCAAGCGATAATAGACACAATCGCAATTGGAAAAACCAGCTGCACCCCAAAAACAATGAGTGGAAGACCAATCCTAAGAAGAATTTTCCGCCAAAAGTCAGGAAAGTCGTTCGCCTTCAAGGAGTAAAAGTTGGAAATTGCGGTCTCGTAAGACACCGCATATAGAATTATTCCAACTGCCCCAACGAGTATGACTCCGATCCACCCGCCATAAGCGGCAGCCATGATCAAACCGAACACGGCAACCGCAAGCGACCAAGCGCAAGTTCGCAAGAACAGCATTTTTATTCCCATCTATGATATGATATCTTCTCTACTACACTATACATGAATCACTTGGGAATTTCAGATTTATATAAAAATAGCACAACATTCCTGGTTTTTATGTCTATTTAACCAATAGGTTATTCTCTAAGGTCTGGTAACCATTCTTGTATGAGCACACGAATATCGCCAGTGGGAAAAGATTCAAAGATATCTCTCGAATTGATTGAAAAGAATTACGTAAAAAAACAGTTTTGGATCTCATTTAAAGGATAAAAACACAATAAATCATTTACAAATTATCCTGTTAATTCGCAGGAAAACAGAGTATATCTATTACAGGAAGCTCACACGGATTTGAAAAAACCATGAATAAAACAATTCGAAGAGCCTTAGTTACATAGTAAATAACTCATACAAAAAGAGGCTCGCTACGTCCATGTATTGATAAAACGAGAATAACTAAAAACATAACAAAGTCCACCAAATGCACAGGTGTGAGCTATTTCATACTTACCAATTTTCGATACAATAAACTCATTCCAGTCGTCACACTCCATAAGGGCGTTTCGTCCGGAAAGGTAAGACCATGAGTGGTGGAACATACGAAAAAATTATCTTGGCTGAGGCTGAGGCAATCCGAGAGCTCCAAAAAGCGGTAGCCAACAAGAGTACTATTAAGAATCTTAAGACTCCCTGCGTAATCAAGGAAGTTAGTTCAGAAGAGCTCCTTTCCACGGTCAGGTACTCTGCATTCGTCTCTGGGGAGTGGAAGGAACTCAATCTTAACCTTCAAGATCACCAGCTCCAACTTCTCCTCTGGGAACTGATGGAGAAGGATCGGCTATACAAGAAAATGTATGGAGGATGCTCCTTTCTCTGGTTGGTTTCTTGAACTTGTTTGGGGCAATTTGCCTCCAATCACCCAAATGAAACCTCGTAAGGATATCTTCGGTGGTGAATTGGTCCTCCATTCCATTGACCTTGCTATGCTCGGACCTGGAGACATTGTTGTCTTGGTTGGAGAACTGATTACTGTGATCCAGTGAAAGACCGATAATCATTGGATCGTCGCTAAACGGATCCCGATGAAGCTCAATACCTAGCGGGTAAGCTCTTCAACTGTGTGACAATGTCCCTCGCACTAGATTCATTCCTCAAAGAATTCGAGTCTGGTGTGGGGGACATCGCATGTAAAGTCATTTTCCTCGTATATTGTCATCGTAAAGCAACTCACAGTTTCAGTGCCTTTGTCTATAGAATCATCGAAACAACAAAAGAAAATGGACTTCATCCTTTCGCCTAATTGACCCATTTATTTGAAGAACTTCCACAACGGAATATTCACGATTCATTCTCTTTCGATGATCTTCTCCTTTGGTCCGATGCGTTACCAGAACGGTCTCGCCTTCCAAAGGGAAAATAACAAAGCCCTGCACCTACTGACAGTTACATTTTTGTTACCCTATCTTCTATTCAACATGAAAGGAATAGTATATATCCATTTTTCCCTGCGGATGTACCACTACTCTTTCAAGGAGTGTTCTAAGCGCATGATGTAAATTTTGACTATCGTTGCTCAGCACATCAAACGCTTGTTTAATATTCTCAATTCTCTCCGTTGTGTACTCCTGTCTGGACAACTCAATCTTTTCATTTTCTAGGTTGTGGATTTTCCAATCAATTTCATCACGCTTTTGCTTAAATTCTTCTTTGCTAATCAATTGTTCCAAGTGCAGGTCAATCAGCTTTGCTGCTTTGTTCTTGAGATCATCTATCTCTTTTTCAACAACAACAAACCGATCATGTTTTTTCCCTTGGAATTGATCTTCGAAAGACAATTTCAACATGTAGCTCTTTTCTAATAACTGTTTAATCAAAAGTGCTTTTACATCGTCATATAGTATCGGACTATGATTTACACAACCAGCTTCTCCCATACGACGATACTTGCTGCATTTCATGTATCGATAGTCCTTTTTTTTCCCATTTGCAAGCAGTCTCCATGACAATAAGGGCACTATACTCGATTCACATTCACTACACTTTAGTATCCCACGAAGATCGTTCCATGGAGATATTTTCTTTTTCGTCTTGGTCAAGTTAGAATTAGCCCTCTCCCACCACTCACGACTGATAATTGGTACATGATGATCTTGAAATATGAGCCAACGACTTTCCGGATTTTGAATTTGTTTCTTTTTTCCTTCTACTTTCATTGTTGTGTATCTATTCAGCACAAAATCTCCACAATATAAACGGTTTCGAATAATCGTTTGCACCGATGTTACTTGCCATTTCTGTATTTCTTTTGGTTTCAAGTTCAGCTGATTTAATTTGTGAGTAATTGTTTTAAATCCCAATCCTTCATTTATATACCAATCGAAAATCATTCTCACAATTTCAGCTTCATCATCCTTAATATGTAATATTCCATCTTTTCGTGTATAGCCAAATGGTATCTTTCCAATATGCTGACCACGTCTAACCTTAGCAGCTAGTGCAGATGATATACTCCCTGATAACATTCTGCTGTAGTGATCCGCAAACATGGAAGACATTTCAAAACTCATATCATTTTTTCCAGCCACATCTGAGTCATAGCCTTCTTCAATTGATATAATTCGCACATTTCGCGATAAAAAAATTTCTCGTATTTCTAACGCATCCTTCAAATCCCTAGCAAGTCTGCTGATCGACTTGAACAACACCATATTAATTTCTTTTTTCTTTGCTTTCTCCAATAGTAGTTGAATCGCTGGTCGATCCTTAAAAATGGTTCCACTGATCCCTTCGTCCTTATACACGCTGTTTTCGTTCCATTCGTATCCCTGTCTTTCTAACCAGTTACGACATATATCGATTTGGTTTTCAACAGAGGATACTTGTTCATCTCGATCAGTAGAAACACGAACATAACATGCATATTTTTCGTTCATTGTTCTATGCTCCCTTTTTATTTATCTTTCAAAAACACATCATTCAAAGTCTTTCGCCATACAGTCATATCTACCACACGTTTTGCAATAAAAGTTCGAATTAGCCTCTTTTCGTACCTCAAAAATGTGGGATTTACACAAATACCATTATATGTCTCGTTGACCCTCAAACGCTGAAGGCTGATTTTGGGCCACGTAAACTTTTATTTATTCTCACAATTAGTTTTTCGTAGGTGTGCTTCGAAAAGGACTTAAAAACGACTTAGGGATTTTTGTTTCAAAACGTAGCAAGAGACCAGTTGTGGGATGTACAAACGACAAGACCTGAGCATGCAGTCCAAGTCGACCAATCAGTTTCATATGTGAACCATATTTCTTATCGCCTACTATGGAATGCCCTATATCCTGCATATGTACACGGATCTGATTTTTCCGTCCAGTGTCGAGACTCACCTTCAATAAGGAAAAGTTTTGATTGGATTTAATTACGTTGTAATGTGTCACAGCGAGTTTCCCATCATTCGAACGAGGACTTGAATATGTTTTGAAAGTTGTAGTCTCTTTCAACCAAGATGAAATAGTCCCCTCTTTTTTCTTTACCGATCCCTCAACGAGGGCAATGTACAGACGCTCCTGTACGATGTCTTTCCATGAATTTTGCATTGTTTGTTGTACATCTTTACTTTTGGCAAACATCATCACCCCAGATGTGTCCCGATCCAAACGATGCACGACAAAAATTCGGTTTTTAGGATTCCCTCTACGGACATGATCCATAAGCTGTCGATAGGCTGTTAATTCGTTCTCTTTAGAAGAAGAGACCGATAATAATCCTGCTTCCTTCTCAATTACGATGATATCTTCATCTTCATGTAAAATAATAACTCCTGCCATGAGCGATGTATTTGTAGTCTTTACCTTACGAATAGATACCGTTTGTCCAGGTTGTAACGGATAGTTGTACTTTGTCACGGCTTGATCGTTTACCAATACTCTCCCATGACTCAATAGGGATTTAACGGAGTTCCGGCCAAGATTTGATAAAGTATTCAATAAAAAAATCAGCAACTCCGTTTGTTCTTTAACTGTGTATTGCTTGATTGGAACCTGAGTTTGATTTGTGTTGCTCTTTCTTTTTCTTTTATGCATGTTGGTTAGCCTCTTTCTGTACAATCTGTTTCGTGATTATGAATAGTCAACACTTATAAACCTTCTTATTAACTTTGTTTGTTACTTTGCAGACAATCATTCTTCTTTCTTCTCGTTTGTTTCTTTCTTACTCCATATTTGATTAACACCAGACGCATACCTTCAGTGTTCCATTTATATGAAAAAAGTAATTCCATTGCTGTAATGCTTGCTTGTTCTCTTATTTGGCTGCTGCATTTGCTGCACCTCAACACCATCAGAAGAAAAATTCCTGTGTTACTTTGTTTGCCATATCAATTTCAAAGGGAGATCCATTCGATTCTGCTCCAATGACAGCACACTAGTAAAATAATATCGCTTTCATCTGCTAAAGTTTCCGGCGGTCATAGATCTGTACTGTATGAGAACATCAACTACAAAGGAGCTAAATGGATATTAAAGCCAGGGAAATACGCCAATTTCATCAAGAAAAAGCTAAGCAAGAACAGATCATGGAATGATGTAGTTTTCTCACTCTGTATTAGATAAACACAATAGTAAAAACCACATAACCTCTATGCACTTAGAGATCATGTGGTTTTTCTTATGACAAGGTTGTGCGCTAGTCTTCAGGGTTACTTCCAATTGTTGGGGAAATCGGGGTTCGTCGTTCAGTTGCTGATTCTTCCCAATTACATTTAACAGAAGCTTTTCATTTGATTTTCAGTGATTCCTTCAATTAATCCTAGTTCACTATTCAAAAATTCATATGCATTATCCAACATTTTTTTTTCACTTGTATTAAGTGTTTTTTCTTCATTCATACGCATTAAATCACGTATAACTTCCACACCTTCTTGCATTTCACCCGTTTTTAATTTATCCATGTTCACTTTATATCTTTGTTTCCAGGGAAGCAATCTATCTGATTCACCATACTGGAAAATGTGTATGATGTGTGTTAATTCAATTACATCAGTAACTGGACGTATATTTGAACTTAATATTTTATCTGTAGGAATCATTACTTTCATGTTACTAATAGACATCTTCATGACATAATATTGTTGTTGCTTACCCGAGAACTCCATTCTTTCTATGGCTTTAATTATACCTGCTCCGTGCATTGGATAAACAATGTTATCGCCAATTTGAAACAAATAATCCACCTCCAAATGGTAGCCTTCTTCAGTCTAACACATCTGGATTTTATTATCAAACGATTAATTTATCATAAAACAATTTACCATGTCAACGATTTTTCTTCCCCTAAGTCGACGTTTACTGGTTCTATGTCAATAATTCTGGATTCTCATGAATATTTCCAATGACCTCCAGACCTGAATTCAAGTAATGATCAATCGATATTCCTCTTTTGCCCCCAATCATAAAGCAACCATTTTCAAAACTCACGATTGCATTTTTTCGAAAATCTGTTTTTATAATATCCCCTTCATAAATTTCTTTCCCATTATGATCCAATAGACCTGTATACTGCATCAACGATATATCCGTATTATTAATCAGAGCCATAACTTCGTCGATTTGAGTTAATGTGTCTGGATAGTGTATTTTACCTTCTGGGAATCGTTTATCTTTAGCGAAGACTCTAAACTTTATTTCTCTCATAGATTAAGAAGCCTCCACGATTATGCTTTGAGTATTTTTTAAATTCCTTGAGGACTTTATAAAAAATGGTTTTCTTTAAATGGAGAAGTTTCATAAACTGAACCCCAGTTATTCCCTGTGATCTCCACTGTTTATAATTGTCCTGTAAATCTTTTTTTGCTCCTCAGAGATGGTGTCTAGATTCAACTGGAGTCGCCTTAGACGCTTACCGTTTTGCCTTAGCAACTGCAATCCCTTCTGCTTGTCACTGTCTGATTTTCTTTCGTTCCTGTTCAGCTACAAGAGATGATAGGCTAAGGAATTGGTCTTCCTTCAAACTTCTCCATATCTCCCATCGACTTGAATTGTCGACTATCAAACAGAGCACTGTTTTCCAATACGACGATATCGGCTTTTAGATCCCTAGTGATTTCTTTCCATTCTCTTAATAATGCCATCAATCAATGTAAATCAAGTCACGTTCTCGAATCAATCGCTTCATTGTATGATAGCTTGGACAATGAAAGTCTTTTCCATTTTTCTTATCGATTAAATCATTCGTTCCTTTATTCCAAGGTTCAGCATCTCTCTCACTTGGCGTTCTCCGTTTTGGTCTTTGCTCGAAACCCGGATATAATCCATTTGCATAATTTTCACCTTCCAAATATTCGCTCTTGAGTTAATTATACTTCAATTACGTCCGTAAATGTGTGTTTTAAGCATAATAAACGTTTATAATATTGTTTTCATGTTTTTATAAACCAAAAGTGACACATGAGACCATCTATCCTTCTCTGTGAATTGCAACCATTCTCCAAAAACCCCGAATACGTTATATAAACGACAGTCTGGACAGCAAGGCTCACTGTCCAGACTAATTATGTCTGCTAGATTTCACATTTTACTGTCGCCGTGTGATGCGAAGGATCGGACCCTTATTATCTTCAATGATTTCAGGTACTCCAATCTGAACACCTTCGCGGTTATAGACCTTCCAGTCATTCACCTCGGGATTTGGATAACCTTTCTTCACGGTAAATGTATTTTCATTCACCGCATAGGACAACTCGCGATCCGTTTCGAATCGGGAGTTGTGCTCCACAGTCCAGAAATCACGATACGTACTCCTAAGTTCAGATCGCCTCGGCTCGGCCATAATGCAAATCCTCTCGTGCAGATGACAGACTGTATTCTAGAGTCATTTAGTCTTATATCTGATTAAAACTACCTTCCTTCCATTTCTGGAATTGCCACCATTCCACCATCCTCCCGTATGTAAAATAAAAAGGCGTCCTATGACGCAAATCTCTAGCAAAAAAGGGGCTAACTATTTCCCACACGTTTTTTGGTCTCTTGAGTTATCCAACTTACAAACCTTGCAGGGTGCATATTGTTTTGTTCGAAATACGGTGCAAATGCTTCGTAAAAAGCTTGTTTGATATCTTTTGTACCGTATATTTCCTTGCCTATGCATAGTTTTGAATTCTTCAAACTAATCACCCCTTCCATTCAATGTATGCAGACATTCAATGTAAAAAAGCATGTCTTATTTAAAATTTGCATCAGTACAAATAGAGTGAATATTATGATATATTTATACCTGCTTTATTTTGTTGAAACGATTCAAAGTCCTAATTCGAGACCTGTTCCGAGTATGAATTCGAAGATATTCCATACTTCGGAGCAAACATAACAAGGATTATTAAAATGATTGCTGCAATAACAATCAAGAAACTGGAAAGCACGTATACAAGTCCGACTACATAACCTAGCACGATCAAAAAACCTGAACAAACGATCTGATATTGAGAGCGATTTCAATTTTCTCTTGTCCAACATTAGGAAACAGGTTGTTGTTATCATGATGAGACCTCCCATTTCGAAAGAGATTGGAAGAAATTATCCAGTTGTACAACAATCATTTTCATCTCCCTCAAAAGAAGATCCTACACCTACACTTAGTCTATATATGTCATTGGAATTATTCGAAGGAAACCTATCTCTTGTGACAAGGAGATAATGGTGGGTAAACCTGTAAATGAGGAAATCCCCATTAGACTTCACCTTAGTTAACACTACAAAAGAAGTACAAACATGGGTTTTGTTCTGAAGAAGCAGATGCGAAAAGAATGGGGAGTAAAAGTATTTCGTTGGCAGAAACACAGTTAATCTAGAAAAACAATGAAATTTCTAGGAGAAAAAGGAGTCAAATTCGTTCCACTCAAAGCTTCTCTTATATACATAGTTATATCCTTTATTGCTCCGAACCTACTTGGAGGAAAAAACAGTATTACTTCACTCAGAGGTAACGGATTTGAATGAATGACTCAGACTGTTGAATTAGAAAACATCTCCATAGAAAAAGCCGGAGAAGGAATCTGTAACACTGAGCACCCTAAATACATAGGTAATAAATAACCGTTCAAAAGTGATTTTCAAAGAGTACATATCATAAATTTGCTGAATTAAATATTCTTTTATATCCTCATACAGCATTGGACTATGACTCACTCAGCCTGCTTTGCCCATGCGCATACAGTTTTAATGAAACGATCCTATCATCTTACAAATCAAGATGTCATTGTACTCTTGGCATACTATTTTCCAATCCTTATGGTAATTTACTTAATCCCTGAATCAACGATATTTATATAGAGGTTGTTGCATATTCAATTGGAGCGAGGAGCAAAGTCACTGTGTTTTCGCGACTTCTTGATTTCTCTTGCTCACTGCTAATATCCTTTTTCCATATTTCTAAGACAGCAGGATGATACGATTTTACATTTTTTTCTTCTAATTTAATAAATTATGCTATAATTTAATTGATTTTGTAATTGCTTTTTATTTTATTTGATTTACAATTAGATTCAAGAGGGATATGCCTTTCATTAATATAGCTTCAATTATACTTTTTTCGCTTTGCAAACGCATACATTTCAACCAACTGGGAGGTAGACAGAATGAAGTTAATGAAAAAGGCCGTATTACCATTTCTTATTTCTATTTTCACACTATTGTTACCAGTTTCATCCGCATTTGCAGATTCTGAAGGGTGGCAGTTACTGACTTGGGAAGATACACATTATAATGACACTCTTCAAAAATGGATTACCGGTGTAGATAACGCACATGCTTCAGGATATGTAAGAATATGCAATGAATTAACCACAGGATATGATCAAATAATCACTATCAAGGAATACGATCCTGATAATGCAGATGATGTAATAGCCTCTAATTTGTATCTTGCAGGAAATACATGTCTTTCACGTAATATTCAATCTTGGGTAGATGGAACGAATGGACAAGCCGAGATTTATGTTCAAGTGAATCATGGTGGTTATAACCCGTTCTCTATTTGGGACTGATCACAAAGACTTCTGTTTCTTATGAAGTGCATCCCCTAAAATAGACATTGGAAAAATCCTTTGGTGATCTTATCTGATCCTGTTAGATAAATAGTTTGGAATAAACAACAAACATTCTAATCTCTTTCTAGCACTTTCATCTTAACAAGACGAGGAAAAGCCGTAACCTGACGTAGGTTACGGCTTTTTAGTATCTAAATGTTCTCGGTGGTTCTAATTTTAATCAATTGGGACGAAGAGCAAAATTCGCTTGATGTGTGTGTTTTCGCGTCTTCTTGATTTTCTTGCCCACTGCTATTTACTCTTTTTTTTCAATGTCTCTAAGACAGTAGAATGATAACATTTAACAATTTTTTCTTCTAATTTAATAAATTATGCTATAATTTGATTGATTTTGTAATTGCTTTTTATTTTATTTGATTTACAATTAGTTTCAAGAGGGATATGCCTTTCATCAATATGGTTTCTATTATACTTTTTTATTTTTGTAAACGAATACACTTCAAACAACTGGGAGGTAGACAAAATGAGTTTAAAAAAGACTGTATTACCAATTCTTATTTCCATTTTCACACTATTGTTACCAGTTTCATCCGCATTTGCAGATTCGGCAGGATGGCAGCGACTGACTTGGGAATCTACACATTGGAATTCCACTCTTAATGCTTGGATTACTGGTGTAAATAATGCACACGCTTCAGGATATGTAAGAATATGCAATGAATTAACCTCAGGAGGTAGTGGCAGACTTATCACTATCAAGGAATATGATCCTGATAATGCAGATGATGTAATAGCCACCAATAAGTATCTGGAACCACAACAATGTCTTTCACATTATATTCAACCTTGGGTAGATGGGGATAATAACAAAGCCGAAATTTATGTTCAATTAACTAATAATGGTTCATATAGCGCGTTCTCTATTTGGGACTGATCACAAAGAATACTTCTGTCTCTTATAAGTGCAACACCCTAAAATAGACATTGAAAAAAATTCTTTGATATCTAACCTGTGCCTGTTGCATAAGTAGTTGGAATAAACCAAAAACCCGAATCTTCTGGTAAGATGTGGTTTGCAACTTTATTCACTTGAAGAGCTAAAATTCCAATCTGTATTAGTCATTTCGAAAATTTTAAATTCGGTGCTGAACGCACGAGCAGCTCGTTGTCGAGCGACCGGTAGTAGTTACTGCTGGGACCATCCCTTCCCACTGTTAGAACCGGTACTCTGCAATTCCCCATAGCTTTAGGATTCAGAGTTTTTCACAGCAGCAGATGCATGGTCAGCAATTTCTGAACTTTCTCCGAGTTCCATCTCAACCCGGCATGTAGGTGCGTCAGGAATCATTTTTAGCACTTGCTGACATTTTTTATTTCAATCCACGCTATAGGGTGCGACGGCTATCCTTAGAAAGAAATTCACTAATAGCAAATTTCAATCCACGCACCCATATAGGGTGCGACCGATAAAGCGCTTAAACAAAAAGAATCCAGATGAATTTCAATCCACGCACCCATATAGGGTGCGACCCGGTGTTCCTACGGTTGGAGTTATAACCTCACCATCTTTGTCTATAGTGATTTATTTCAATCCACGCACCCATATAGGGTGCGACGCTATGTGGATTTGTATTCCTGCGAGCTTGGATTATTTCAATCCACGCACCCATATAGGGTGCGACATCTTTGACATCTGCTTCTTGTCGTATCGAACGTATTTCAATCCACGCACCCATATAGGGTGCGACGAAAGAGATATATCTAGGGTGTTTTATTATAAAATTTCAATCCACGCACCCATATAGGGTGCGACAAGAAGTCGCAGCAGGTTTAGAACCTACACAGAAAATTTCAATCCACGCACCCATATAGGGTGCGACTTCCAGCCTTACGACGTGATTGCAAGCCGTCCAGTATTTCAATCCACGCACCCATATAGGGTGCGACAGCGATGCAAAGTAACCAATCTCTATAAACAGAGATTTCAATCCACGCACCCATATAGGGTGCGACCGACAATGGCAGATTTCAAGGAAACGGGCGAAATTATTTCAATCCACGCACCCATATAGGGTGCGACCCGAATTACTAGCATCTTTAATGGATGTTAAGAAAATTTCAATCCACGCACCCATATAGGGTGCGACCAAAGCCACAGAAGCCAACAGAGCCACCAAAACAAATTTCAATCCACGCACCCATATAGGGTGCGACCACGGCGGTGTAGCTGGCATCGTACCGCCAAAATTTCAATCCACGCACCCATATAGGGTGCGACGCGTGGATAATCTCCCATGTGAGGGGGTTGCTTTGTTATTTCAATCCACGCACCCATATAGGGTGCGACAATACCTTCATTCCACAACATCCATCACATACTTATTTCAATCCACGCACCCATATAGGGTGCGACTATGAAGCACAACGCACAACAGACAAAGAAGTATTATTTCAATCCACGCACCCATATAGGGTGCGACCTGCTGATACTGTGAGAAGAATACGCGATGAAAAATTTCAATCCACGCACCCATATAGGGTGCGACTATGGTGACCACAAAGGACTCTGGTTCTTTGGTGATTTCAATCCACGCACCCATATAGGGTGCGACTCTGTAAGGAAAAAGGCATTAGTGATAAACGGATATTTCAATCCACGCACCCATATAGGGTGCGACTGCGCCGCTACCTCCTGGACAATATGCCATCCAGTATTTCAATCCACGCACCCATATAGGGTGCGACATGGGCTTTCTGGGAACCATTGTTATTAACTTTGATTTCAATCCACGCACCCATATAGGGTGCGACTTTTTGATTACCGATGCATCCAGCGGCTTGACAATTTCAATCCACGCACCCATATAGGGTGCGACAAAGCGTAATCGTGAGAAGTAACATCAAAATAATATTTCAATCCACGCACCCATATAGGGTGCGACATCGAAGCAAAGATAATTGTGCAGCAAACAAAATATTTCAATCCACGCACCCATATAGGGTGCGACGGAATACGGATTTATGGACGATCCCAGCAGAACCATTTCAATCCACGCACCCATATAGGGTGCGACAGCGATTTTAATACAAAAAGAACCAATCCCACATACTTTCCATATTCTATAACGATTTTTCCATTTTAAATTAAAAGTAACCGATATAAAAAGGGAACATATAGACGTCAAAATATGGTGCGAATGTCCTAGGAAATTCATGTGCGCTAGAGGTTCGCACTAAAAGAGCAATGGGCCCTCGAGATCAATCGAGGCTTTTGCTCCCAAGTGCTCTACCTTATTTTTATAATTAGAACCACTAATACGGTAAAATCTTAGGCTATCTTCCTCGACATTAATCACATTTGTAAGTGCTATTTTGAGAGCAGTGAATTGTGTGGTATTCATGATACACTCAAAAACAGAGTTTTGCACCCGTTGTCCATAATTTTGACAGAGTTGCGCTACTTTTCTCAAGCGTTTCTTTCCTTCTGCTGTAGTTGTACTCACATCATAAGTGACCAAGACTAACATCAAAAATCCCTACTTCCATAGCAATGGTGGATATTCGTCTAAATCCCCACGCAAAAATCGAGCCAATAATAAGGCTTGCACAAACGGAACCAATCCCCAAGATATTTTTTCTACCAAATAAGGGTGAGTAAGTTTCTCCTGTTGTTTTTCATGCCAAGCAGACAAAAATTTTTTTCTGGCTTCATCCGTCATGATCACCGAACCATTTTCTTGCTCAATAAAATCTCTTTTTTGCATCTTTTTCTTATTAATAAGTGATAACACAAAACGATCTACATAGACTCCTCGTAGCTCTTCCATTAGATCAAGAGCTAACGACACCCTGCCTGGCCGATCACGGTGCAAAAAACCGACATAAGCATCCAATCCTACCGTTTCTAGCGCAGCAGCAGTGTTTCCTGCAAGAAGTGTGTAAGCGAACGATAACATCGCATTCACCTTATCTGTAGCAGGTCTGCGTGAACGAGCATGGAAGTAGAAGTCTTCTTTTTGCTGTAAAATCATTTGATCAAACACTTTGTTATAACTAGCAGCAGCTTGTCCTTCCCAACCACGCAATTGTTCCAAATCGGTACAGTTACGTACTTCTGATAGTATCGTTGATAAATGCCGGGATATTTCTTTAAACTGAACAACATCGATACGTTGTTCATAGTCCCGTGTCATTCTCTCCAATATCCACTTATGGTTATGAATCTTCCCAGTAATAAAATTTCGTGCGATAGTGGTCGACTGTGTTTCATCTTCTGAGAGCAAATACTGCTTTTTTCGCAGTAATACATTTCCTTTGCTCTTACCAATCACTCGCGCCTGAAATCGTCCATTTCGCTTGAGAAATACTAGCGAAATATCTCTATCTGCACAGTAACCCATTAACGCTGGACTTGCTCCTGTATATCCAAAAGTGACAATAGATTCCAAATTATGTGCTGGAAAACGTTTTTTCTCCTTCTCTCGTTCTACGATGATGTTATCCCCTTGTAGAGATAAATACGCATCCGGTTCAATAACGAACAAAGTATTGAGCAGTTTTCTCACTCAGCAATCTTCCCTTCAATATAACTTTTGACTGACTGTTTGCGTAACAATTCAGGTAAACAAACGTGTTGAAGGGAACATTTTTTGCAAAAAGAACCTGTCTTCACTTTTGGCGTATGTTTGCGTTGATAGTACTGATGCATGCGCTGTGCTATAGCTCTTACTTTGTTCTTTATTGTGTCAGTTAATGGAATCTCTACTCGTCGCTTGATCGAATCATAAAATAGATAAGCAATCGGAACTTCACAAAGCAGCATTTCCTCCAAACAAATGGCCTGAGCTGCTAATTGTAAAATATCTTCATCTTCTTTCTTGGGTTTGCCACGTTTGTATTCAACGGGATAAGCGATGTAGGTTCCTTCCTCACCACTTAACTTTACTCCGTTGTCATCGCGCACAAACTCTACTACGTCACAAATTCCCGTAAACTTGAGCTCATGCGATCGAATCCGCATCCCTCTTACAATCAACTTATTTCCTCGTTTTTCCCTGATCAACGGTTGATCCGCATTGCGATGTAGATACTGCCCCTCGATGGTTCTATCATTTTCTGCCCATTGATCCTCGAGATAAATCAACGCCCATTGGCGTTGGCAAAACTGGAAATGTTGAATACCAGACAACCACAGATACTCATCTTCCTCACTATACCCCATCGATGATTTTAACCTTTAACCCTGGAATGTCACTGTCATCAAGCTCAATCGCATAGTCGTCAATCGTATTTGGTTCATCTGTTTTACTTTTTATTTTCAACGCACGATGCACTTTCGCTGAGGAATATTGGCCTAGTTTTGAACTATGCTCCCACCAATACACCTTGTACACTTCCATGCTACCTTCTGGCCTAGCTGAGGAAACATCATTCACAAATAACGTGCGCAGCGTCTCTTTGATCTTTTCAGCATCTTCGTTACTAAATTGCGTTTTTTCTGCCAATTGTGTGTTGATACTGCCATAAAAGACGTAAACGCCAAAGTCTACCCGATGTTTCATTCCCATCGTGTCGGATCCTTTTATATCGCTTGTCTCACTATTTACACTTTTGGTGATTTGCATACTGGAAATATCAATCGGATCTATACTGGTTGCTGTATGAATAGAAACCGGTCCTCTCACTCCAACTGATACTCCTTTTCCTTTCGCCTTACCCTTAAAAGAGAATACCTGCCCAAAACTTCTTACATCGATCCATTCTTGACAAGCAATACTTGCAAACAGGTCACTCACATCCTGTTTTTCCTGTAGCAATTTCTCTAATTCTGGATGAGCTTCCGCCCGTGCTTTCAAACTACTGTATCCATCTATTTGTTTGTCATTAGATTGAACAAACACCATTTCACCCATATCAAGTAATCTATTACGGATTTTCCGTTTTATCGCAACATCAGATATCTCACCATGACCGTCATAGTCTTGACGAGGACGGTTACCATTCAATGGATCACCATTAGGATTAGCTTTATGCACCGTTAACACAACCGCGAAATCAATTTTATGATCAAGACTCATCATTACTTATCTCCTTTTTCCCAAACTCTTTTTGATACAATGCATACCGCTGACTGTAAAGACCATGTAAATATTTCCCGGACAACGATTTGTTATTAAAATCTTCCACCTTTATTTTTGCACCAATCTGATCAATCAATTTGTTCAAATCTGCAGCTCTTGCTCCTAATTTCACTTGATATGGTTGCAGTGCAGCTTGGATCATTCCCCAAGTACGCTCTGGATGTCGATGAAAAGCATTCATATAACGAATCGCATTCGTTGCGCGTTTTTCCGTCTTATCCATTGCCCTTCGCTCTAAAACGTCAGCAACCGCAAGCAACCGCCCAAATAAATAACTACGATCTTCATTTGTCAGATCTAATTCCACTCCAACTCCTCCTTGTTGTTTATGAATTAGTGCACAGGCTACACTCAATGCCTTTTCCCACTCGCCTTCTTCTTTAAAAGCCACAGGATTAGAAGCACGATGGAAAACATTGCGGATGATATCATTTGGAATCGCTCGTCCATCAATAATGCATGGTAGAAAACGTTCCATCAATCCCTTTACTACTTTTTCATTTACCTGTGGTCCATAGGCGGCTAGGGCAATATTTTGTGTAGATGGAGCACCCAAGTAAGTTCTTCCTTGAAATGGATGTAACCAAACACATGTAGTGTGCCAATTCTTCAATTGTTCTAAGTAGTCGTCACTTCGTAACTGACGATAGTAGAGAACAGCTAATCTACCAGGTGTTGCCGAATCAAGTACAATGATATTGACATTGGGATCAGCTGATAAATCATTTTTTCGCCCTTCAATTGCATTGGCTACCTGTTTAGCGTAGTGTTCAAAAGTATAGGTTTGTTTCGTTGATTGTGTTTCAAATCCAATATTCAACGCAGCAAGTGTGTCTGCCATTGGATCAGGAACAGATTCAACACGGTTGCCCCAAACGAGAAAAACACGATTATCAATGATTTTCGCTTGTTTTTGAATTAGCCACTTTAACGCATTATGTGCCTTCTGTGATACATCATAGCTAATATTTGCAGCTTGATTGGCAATATCAAATCTCCCTCGAAAAGTAAAGCCATTATTATCATTGGAAGAAATGAGCTTCGCTTTGTCACCAGCATGTCTGATTTTGTTTGCATGTCTGTATGTGCTAGCACGGATTTCGCCAGTGACATAACAATAATCATTTCCATGCAGCTGCTTGTGATAAAAGCGAATAAAAGATGTATACATCTTCTGATCTTCCCAAACTTTTGGTATTTGTTTTTGAGAAGCGTAAACACGAAAACGGATAAAAGCACCATCTATACTTTCAGTGATTGTCTGGAAAATTTGCGGTTTATCTCCTCTTGTTTTATCCCATTTTTCAATCAGTTTATTGTTCTCATCTACATGAAGGATACCTTCTTTGATCAAATCAGCAATCAATGCCCGTTTCCGCACATACTGATAAATACTTTTCACTTTCTCATCAGCATGAATCGAAGTAGCCCACTGTTTTAATTGTTCTAAGTAATGAGCAAAAGGCTTCTCCCCTTTGCTGCCTCCATAATCAGCAAAATCACCTGCAACATAACTAAGTTTGTCATGCAAAGGGTACGGCGCTATCTTTGAGCCTGATCGGCTCGCGGAATCCTCTGTACAAGGAATAACTGTGACATCACCCTTTTTCCCAAGAATGTTAGCTGTGAGAAAATTCCCATCTTCACTAATCAAGACCTCGATATGAGCTGTTTGTGTCGTATGGGAAATAGGTAAAAGTGTATATGTCTGATCATTATTTCTCTTCAAGAATTTACCCACTTGATCAAGATTCGCTTGATATGTTTCATAAAGCTGTAGTAAATAACTCATTTATTCACCCCCTAACTCTGACCATAATTCATCTGCTGATTGTATATTGGATACATCAAAATTTTTCATTTTCCAATCAGAAATCGAGCGAATTGCTGTACATTGATCAGGTCGGATAAACTCGATAACACCGTTTTTCATCACTGGATTCCAAAGACGAACTTCTAATTGTTCACGGCCTGTCTCATCTGGATAATTGATACCATGAACCATTGTTCCAAAATGAATTTCATCGTCGACATCATAAAACCCCTCACCTTCACCAAATACACAAGGTTCCACATAACCTTGGCATTCACGTGTCCCAAGGAAAATGTCTCGTCTCCCACCCACAGCTAACGACCGTTTGAATATGTTGTGATGCTTATGTTCGTTGTGATCAAAAGCTAAATCCGGACGATGAGGATTAAAAATAAAATGGGCTCTTACTTGGTAACAAACATCTCGCAGGTAAGTATAGTTAGCTAGCGTATTTTTGCCATCATTATATTCAAGCGGTCGCACTCCTTTGGATTCCATCTGAATGCGATTCATCACTCGTACCGCATCTACTACCATCAGTAAAGTTGGCTTCCAATAAATACTTTCTACAATACCTTTTAAAGCTTGATAAGTTGGAACTTGGTACGATAATTTTTCCCCACCTAATTTCATTAGTGGATCGGTAAATAGAGCATAGTTTCCAGTAAGTTGAAATTCCACACTGTTACGCAATCTTTCTCACCTCACTCATCCAAATAATGATCCTGACACAGTGTCATTTTGCACATCTACACCGTACGATTTATTATATGCAGCGTCTTTGAGCACAAAAATCTTGTCATCGTAGGAAATGATCCCTCCGTTTTGCATCAATTGCTGTTTTTCGTACTCAAATAACTCAACTGTATAAGTCTGGGCTCGCTGCAACCACTGACTAAGTCGGTCAATCGTACTCCCTCCACTAAGTTCAGCAATGATGTCACTGCCATCTCCATATGGCACAATCACCGAAGTTGTCTGGTTATCGATCACACGAAAATGCTTCGCCGCCGTCCCATAGCTATGGGGAAGTACAAGTGGAAAAGCTACTTTTTTTTCGTTCCGATAGGAATTGTAATAACTACTCGTTGTACGCGAAGCAAACAATAACTCCGTCATCTCTTTTTTTGATCCCTGAACGTCAATAGAGTAATTTAGATCATTTTTAAGTTCTTCATAGAACTCCTGAAAATAGCGGTTCATCGATCGTGGAGATAACAAATCATCATGCGCTACCTGCCTTTGTTTCCGATCTATAAGAATCCGTTTCGCTACTTCTTTTCCAATGCGAATTTCTTTTAAACTATTGTGATTTAAATTCTCTTCTTCATGATCAATGATATATACATCACCAATTACCCGTTCTCCATGCCGATTACACCTGCCAGCTGCCTGTGCAATCGAATCCAACCCCGCTAATGAACGAATGACACAAGAAAAGCTAATGTCCACTCCTGCTTCTACCAACTGGGAACTGATGCAAATGACTTTTTTCTTTTGATCCAAGTAATCTCTCATTTGTTCCAGAATGTCTTTCCGATGTGCGGCACACATTGCTGTACTCAAATGAAAAATAGGAATATCCAGGCTTTGATCTTTCAGGAGTTCATAGAGTCGTTTCACTACTGTCTTCGTATTTAAAATAACTAAGACACTGTCCACATGTTTCATACGTTCAAAAACAAAGTCAGCGAGTTGTTCGCTGCTCCACGATTTTTCTGTCGCATTATCGACAATATTTACTCGTTTAAACGCTTCCACAATAGCAGGCAATTGTTTAACCAATTCCCCATCTGAATTGATATCTAATTTTTGCTCAACAAAATCAAGTGCAGGTTGTGTTGCTGTACAAAGAACAATACTTGCACGTGCATATGTTTTTAAAAAATTAAGCGCTTCATTGAATAGAGAAATGCAGTGAGTAGGAACTTTTTGTACTTCATCAAAAATCAACACCGCATTGCTTAGTTGGTGCAATCGGCGGATATTACGTGTTCCGTAAGCATAAAACACATTAAGAAATTGAACAATTGTAGTAAAAATAATCGGCGAATCCCAGTTATCTTTTGACAGTGTTAACGCATCGGTAACACCATCTTTTTGTTCGTCATCTTTTTCATCGATAATGACATTGGAATGATGTTCTAAAATATTGGCAGGATCTTGCAAAATATCGCGTACAGTTGCTGCATTTTGCTCGATAATTGTAGTATAGGGAAGGATATAAAGAATACGTTGTTTGTGGTGTAGTTTTGCATGTTTTAGGGCATAGCGTAAACTTGTTAACGTTTTGCCACCACCAGTAGGAATAGATAGCGTATAAATCCCCGATGACTTTGCGGCGAAGTCTTCGCACTGTTCTGATAAATAATTTCTGAGTTTGTTTATCTTCGTATCGTTTGCAAAAGATTGAATTTCGAGCATCAATCGATCATAATACACACTCCATAACGACTGCGAATTGATGAAGTGTACAGTTGTTTGTTGCTCTTCAAATAAACAAGTATTGGTACGATCAGCATCGATCAGAGCACTAAACACAAATTTGGTTAAAAACGACATTTTTTTTTCGAAACTAAACACCGATTTACTTCTCAAAAAAGTTTCAAGTTCATCAACTGCACGACCGACGTAGACTTGGAAAGTTTGTACATCCATCACTTGGTCGAAAAATCGCTGTTTGGTTTGTTCAAACTCATCTAATGGTTTTTCTGCGCGCTTCAAAAAATCCGACTCTAAATCCGGTGTAATGAAATCTTTTAAATAGGAATGGTGCGAGAAAATTGCGTTACCAACTATTTCTGCAAGCATCATATAAAATGGCTGATCAGGTTTATGAAAATATTCGTATAATAACCTGCCTCCAGCTGTCGAATGATCAACACTCCCTCGACGTGGCGCGTAATCTGGATGATGAACGGCTTTAAATATATAATCACGAAACTGGGTGGTATATTTACCTAAATCATGAAGCAATCCCGCGAGTCCCGTAACATGCCTAATCCCCAACTTTTCCCCATATTCCTCCGCCAACTCTTTTGCTTCTAGCAGGTGCTGTTCTACAGTTTGTACCTGTTTATCCTTTTTTCGGATATGGGCAATACTATCCATCTAATCCCTCCTTTTTGTACTATGAAGATAAAACATATTATAAGAATACTATAATTTTGTCAAATCTTTTGTGGTGGACCAGCGTAAATAAATTACCTATTTTTTAATTAAACTAATGCAATATGTATGAATGCCCTATTTTTGTCCATCTCCTCAACAAGGTGGATATTCTATAGTTAAACAATGAAAAAAAGAGATGTTTAAATAGCAGTTTTTTTCCGATATGAAATTGGGGAAAGACCGTTAAATTTTAAGAGTTTATTAATGGATACGAAATCCATAAAACTGTTTTTACCAGTAGTCAAATTGAATGTTAAGCCTGATCGCAGAACGCAAATTGTGTTTATTAAAACAAACTCTACTGCTTTTGGCAAGGAAAAGCGTACTACCCAAAAATATGATATTTCGCAACCAGAAGTTCTACGAAAAAAGTGACAAAGACAGTGATTCTGATAGCGGATCACTGTCTTATCTAGAATAAGCATCAAAGAATATTTTATTTATCAAAAGGTACACATCACATTACTGATATGATTACGAACGGTTTTCTCACTGATAAACAATTGACCAGCAATATCTTTGGTGGTCTTATCTTGAACCAATAACTCAAATACTTCCCTCTCCCGATTGGTAAGCAGGGTTTTTCCCTTCTGATTGTGCAACTTCTATGCCACCCTTCCTTGCTCGAGCATTTGGATATGAGGGTCAGGGATTCAGTCAAGTTATCTTATGAGACCATCTACCTATGGGTGAGAGCAAAAAAGGAAATTTAGGCGAATCACTTAGTTTATGGAGACGAAGTCAAGTTATTTATATCTTGAATATACTTGAAATAATAAACAATTACCGGTTATATAAAAATGGGGCGCCCATTGGATATGGGCGCTGGACAGGGATTGACCCTAACCTGTTCCCTACTTGGCGTAGGAATCGCTCAGACGGGAGTAGAGAATCTCCAGATTCTCGTCGAGCAGAACATCCCACGGTACGCGGCCACTTCGCTTGTTGATGACCACCTCACCCTTGTCAGGGATCGTGACGGTGGACTTCACGCTGTCGAAGATCACACCGCTCCCGCGGAAGATCAGAGTGCCGGACAGACGAATGCCAGTGGACACATCCAGCGAACCGATGATTTTCACGGAAGGAGGCTGGTTCCCGGTTACCGGCTTCTGGTGAGCCGTACCCTTGAGGTCGACGCCCTTGAAGCTTGCCGTCACTTGGTACCAGCAGTCCTTTTCAATCGGAAGGCCCATCAGCGTGAATGCGTTGCCACCGAAGTTCTCTCCAAATACAATCACTCTGTTTTTCCCCTTACCTTGCGTAGGAAACTCTTGCTATCATTGTAGCATCCGTATTTCCAAAATACTACTAAATCATAGGCAAGTGAACCTAAACCAATCTAACCTTCTACTACTATAATTGCCTCACTCGAAATCGACAAAGATTCTAATCCATCACTTTTTACGACATAGGTATTTTCAATTCCTACTACTCCTCTACCAGGAAACGTAAACTTAGGTTCTATCGCGATTACCATATTCTCTTGCAACGATTGTTTGAAACCATTTGCTAAAATAGGTAGTTCATCGATTTCCATTCCAACTCCATGTCCCAGAAACTTTGCTTGATCATCTCCAAAGCCCATGAAATGAGCCTGTAAGCCTGCTTGTTCTACCATCTGAAGTGCATGTTGATACAAAGATTCCCAAGAGACACCGGGTTTTCCGAGTTTCTCAACTTCACGCAAAATATTGCGGCTTACTTCATATGCTTGTAAAAGATCATCTTGCAGAGAACCGATGACCGCAATTCGCGTTTGGTCTACCATATATCCTTCCACGACTGTACTAAAATCGAGTAGAATCGGCTCATTTTTAGCTAATTTTTTATAACTTGCACCTTGTGGGCTAGCCACGGTCAAACCTAAACCTCCAGCGGGACCATCAAAGTAAGTTGGTGTTGCTGCAGCAGATCCTGATGCAATCATTCCAAGCGCAAGTTCTTGGTTATATCCACGCATACGGTTGAGATTTATATTTCCACGAACACGTAAATACTGCTCTATTTTCGCTGCTAGTTCCACTTCTGTCATATCTATTGAAATCCAAGAGGGTAAAAGCTGGATTACTTCATCTACTAGATGTGCTGCTTTCCTGATTTGAGTTTGTTCATACTCCGATTTCACAGATCGTTGTAAACGAATGAGGGAAGATATATCTTTGATTTCCGTATTTAACATCTGTTGATAACGTACTCCAAGCTGATATGGCAGCACATCCAGCTCCAACCCTAATATAGAAGGCTTACCAAAATGAGCTTTTATTCGATCTCCCAATGTTCTCATTCTTCCTAATGGTTCTACTTCAATAGAGCTTTCCTCTGAGGCACGGACCACACTTTTTTTCACATAAAAGATAGGATCGCCAGCAACTGGCACATAGAGCAGACCATTTTGCATAGACCCTGTGAAATAAAAAATATCTACATTTTGAGTTATCAATGCTGCTGATATTGCTTGATTTTTCAACTCATTTTTCAGGGTTTCGATACGAGCCATTATTTCTGTTTTAGAAATTTTTGTAAGAAAATTCATCGTTATCATCCTCTACATAGAAGGAATTTTTTGGTGGAAAGATAATTATATGGGTGAACAGATGAAGGAGGTCAGTTTTATTATACATAAACCGATTATATGCCTGTTGATCGACTCGTTGATGGATGCACCATTACAAGAAGAAATTCAAGCAGGTCGGGCTCCTACTTTACAGTTTCTTCGAGATAATGGTACCTATTATCCACGAGTCGTTAGCCCTTTTCCTACTATGTCTGTCTCTATTGACTCCAGCATGCTCACAGGTAAACCACCCAACCAGCATGGAATCTATGGTCTTACTTATTATCATCAAAAACAAAAAAGAGTTTACAATTTTGGTACGGGTCCCAAAGAAATCTTTTTGTTTGGTGTAAAACGAGTACTCCGAGCCGGGATGCTGGAATTAAACCAAAAACTACTCCATAAAGACGTAAAAACGTTACATGAAGAAACGGATGAGCCTACTGCTTCTATTAATGCAATGATTTATCGCGGAAAAAATCATACGAAATTACGAGCTCCTTGGATTGCTTGGCTAACAGGACTACTACCCAGAAAGATCGAAGCATCTGTGCCAACATATTTTTCATACGGCTCTATGCACACCATCGATAAAAGATCTCATCCAAAAAATATGCTGACCCAATTTGGCGTAAATGATCATTTTTCATCGATGGAGATTATTTCCTTGATTAAACAAGACAAATTACCTCGCCTTTCTCTTGTTTATTTCCCAGGAAATGACATAATCGTACACAAAAAAGGTACTTCTGAGGGAAAAGGGATTAAGAAAACCGATGATGTCTTAAGTCCCATTTTAGATGCGTTTGGCTCATGGGAAGAAGCAATACAAAAATGTAATTTTGTCGTACTTGGGGACAGTGGGCAAACCAATATGGTGAAGACAGATACATACATCGATCTACGTAAGATTCTCCATCCATATGCGATCATGCCACTTTCAAGAGATACACCTCAACCCGAGGACCAGCTCATCACTTGTGTAAATGAGCGTATGAGTTATATATATATTTTAGATGAACAAATATCTTATCAAGACGTTGTTCGATTGTGTAAAGTAGAAAAAAAATTAGATGTTATCGCTTGGCAAGAAGAGGACGGCTGGATCCATGTAGTAAGTGGACAAACCGATGGCGCTCTCAGTTTTCGAGCAAATGGAGAGTACCATGATGAGTTCGATCAAAAATGGCAGCTAGAAGGAGATATCTCCATATTGGATTTAACACTTGATGAGCAAACAATCCAGTATGGAATGTATCCAGATGCATTATCTCGATTATCCGGAGCACTAGATCCAAAAAGTCGAAGTGTCATTGTTACGGTATCTCCTGGCTATGAACTAGTCGGCCAAGGTTCACCGAAGCATAAAGGTGCATCCCATGGTTCTCTACATCACTTGGATTCATTAGTACCGATGATTGTTACTGGAATACAGCAACCTCCTGAAAATTTACGAATCATTGATTTAAAAAAATGGTTTCTCGGATTATTAGAGGAATGAGCCAAGCATCCCCGTTCATACATGTAAAAAAACAGGAAACGGGGATTTTTCATGTCTACTTTGCAGACCAAAAAAAACATTCAATCCTTTGATTGGGAAAAATATTGGCCGAACCTGTCTCCACTTTACCTGTCTTATTTAGAATTAGAACGAGATCCTTATTATACATTTCTACCTACAGATGAACTGGAAGAGTATTTACAAAAAGCAATGCATATTGGTGCTCAAGCAGCTAAATCTTATATCCAAATGGATAATCTTTCCTTCTTTAATCATGTACTAAAAGAAAATATTCGTATTCATTTGTTAGAACAGCATCCACAACAATCCAATATTCGAGCACAATACAATAGAAAAAAACAAACGATTGTCATCTATAAAAATTCTATAAAGGAAATCCAACGCTTTCTTTCAAACGAAATTGGCGAAATTGCTCACATCGATCTCATCATTCTTCACGCATATCATGAATGGTTTCATCATTTAGAGGAAACATCTATAGGAAGAACAGATTTAAAATTCCGATCTGTTGTTATTAAAAAAAGAGGACCATTCCTTGTAAAACGTCCATTGTCACGATTACGTGAAATAGCAGCGCATTCCTTTACCCAAACAGCACTTGGCTTAAGATGGTCTCCACTTCTACTTGATCAATTTCGCTATCTTCTATCAAAAGGATATACGAACGCAAAAATTCGTGAGAGTTTTCAAGACACGCAAAGAACATACTATGCTATAATAAATAAAAAATAAGTCACTAACGGTTAAGAAGTGGAGGGAATTCGGTGGAAAGTTGCATCTGTCCTAAATTCGAAGCAGCAATTGAAATATTAGCAAAAAAATGGACGGGTCTTATCTTGCGGGTTCTCATGGAGGAAAAACGCCGTTTTCGCGATATACGGGAGCAAATACCGCAGATGAGCGAACGGATGTTGGCTGAACGCCTCAAGGAATTAGAGGCTTCTGGACTAATCAATCGGCAAGTTTATCCCGAGACACCTGTCCGCATTGAATATACACTAACTGATAAAGGAAAAGCCCTGCAGCCTGTTTTGGATTCTATTGAGAAGTGGGCACATGAGTGGATATAAAATCTTATTTTATACTAAGAAACCTCCCTTTTGGGAGGTTTTTCTCATAGGTAGGCGGGAGAACAATTTATAAAACATAATTGTTCTCCCCTGACTTTTAAAAGTCAGTTTTGCCAGTTTTACTTGCGATAGTGGGTCAAATAGGAGAGGACCACTGGCAGTTTTTCATGCTGCTCATTGGTCATCCATGAAGGCTTGCTCTCCTCCAGCTTCTGAACATACCGAATAAGTGCCTTTCCTGTCAGGGAATTGGCTCGCTTCTCGAAGAAACCCCCAGCAGGATCATCCAGTGCCTTGATGAGCTCCTCGATGTCCTCATTTGGGAAAAGCCGCTCATAATCGGACATCTTCATATCGCTAACCTTTCATTCAGGTAGTAACTACTGACTACGCTAATTATATCAATGTTTACATGATTACAACATATATCATCTAAAGATCATTCTTTTATTTCTCACTCCTGCATACTCAACTGACGAAAGCCTTAAAATAGACTCACGCCGCTACCTACAATAGGTAGCGGCGTGTTGCTGGTAAGTCAACTAAAAACTAGTTCCAAGTTGTCTTACCGGCAAAAACCATATTATCCAACGTATCATGGAAATCCATGCCGTACTTACGGATGATCTCCTTACTATATTTATCGAGATCTTCATTAGCCTTTCTAAGATCTTTCTGAACCGAAGTCTTTTTGGCTTGCAGTTGATTCATCTTATTTTGAAGATTTTTCAGATCGCTCGGGTTATCCCCAAGTTCTGCAGCATCTCGTACTTTCTGAAGTTCGGATACTTCTCGATAAACAGCAATGAGATCTCCGTCCAGACGCTTACGCTTATTAACTAGACCCGAATAAATTCGCAGAATTTCGTTGCGTTCTTTGATGTTAGGGTCAGCCATGATTCCATCCAATCAATCTGATTAATAACCATTTTATTATATCAGTTTTTTATCGGAATGATAATGAAAATATACACATGAGGTCATATAAAATTTGACTTTAAAAGCGCTCACGCCGCTACCTTAGAAGGTAGCGGCGTGTTGTGTAAGACAGTTAGAAGCTAGTTCCAAGTAATCTTACCAGCAATATATTTCTGAACCAGTTGATCGAGAAAGTCCTCACCATGATCCCGGGTGATCTCATCATGGAAATCAGCAAACTTCTTATGTGCTTGTTTACACTGAGTATGGAGTGTATTGCGCTTCTGGATCTTGCTCTCCATCTACCTCTGAGCAGTTTCTCGTTCCTTCTGCTTCTTTGGATCGTAATAGTCCAGTTCCAGACTGTCTCGGACACCCTGATGCTCGACTACTGCTCGCTGGGCAGTCTCTAATTCTTCCTTAAGCCGCTTCCACTCCTTATAAAGCACGTGGTGCTTCTTCAGAAGCCTGGTGCACTCATCGGTGTTAGGAACAGCCATAGTCTTTCCAATCAATTTGAGTTTATATCGCATTTTATTATAGCATTATTTTCATTAGGTGGTATATGCCATACTAGTCTTATTTCCTTCCATACTATCTTGCATACCTGTGTTAAAATAAAGTTGACTTTGTGGCGAAAAAAAGAGAGGTTTTTGAACATGCAATCATTTGAACAATCCATGCTCACCCTGATTACGGACACATCTACCCAATTATCTCCTGATGTGCGGGAAGCAATTGACAAAGCAAATGCAAAAGAAGACAGTGGAACACGAGCAGCACTTGCACTTAGCCGAATTACGGAAAACATTCAAATGGCAGAACAAAAAGTATCCCCAATCTGCCAAGATACTGGTATGCCAACTTTTATCCTTCATGTACCTGTTGGGGCAAATCAGTTGGAAATGGAAAAAGCGATCAAAAACGCCATTGCAACAGCTACCAAACAAGGAAAACTACGTTCTAATTCTGTTGATTCTTTGACTGGTGCTAATACAGGTGACAACTTAGGTCCTGGAACACCTGTCATCCACTTTCACCAATGGGAAAAAGATTACATTGATGTTCGCCTCATCTTAAAAGGCGGTGGATGTGAAAACAAAAATATCCAATACAGCCTTCCAACAGAGTTAGAAGGACTCGGTCGTGCTGGACGTGATCTCGATGGTATTCGCAAATGTATTTTACATAGCATTTACCAAGCACAAGGCCAAGGTTGCAGCGCTGGTTTTATTGGCGTTGGTATTGGTGGAGATCGTACCACTGGTTATGAACTAGCAAAACAACAATTGTTCCGCCATGTTGATGATGTAAACCCAATTGAAGATTTAGCCAAATTAGAAGACTACATCTTAGAAAAAGGAAATACATTAGGAATTGGAACGATGGGCTTTGGAGGTAACACCACTTTGCTCGGATGTAAAATCGGTGTGATGAACCGTCTTCCTGCCAGTTTCTTTGTATCTGTTGCCTACAACTGCTGGGCATTCCGCCGTCAAGGTGTGACGATCGATCCAGATACAGGAGCTATCCAAAACTGGTTGTACAAAGAAGAAAGACCAAAAGTAGAAAAAACAGCAAAATCACAAGAAGAAGCAAAAAGTTCAAATCGACAAGTTGTCCTTACCACCCCTATCACCGAAGAACAAATCCGCGACCTGAAAGTTGGCGATGTCGTGGTGATTAATGGTTTAATGCATACTGGCCGGGATGCTCTACACAAATATTTGATGGATAACGATTCTCCAGTGGATCTAGAAGGAAGCGTAATTTATCACTGTGGACCTGTAATGCTCAAAGATGATGAAGGAAAATGGCACGTTAAGGCAGCTGGTCCTACAACTAGTATTCGAGAAGAACCATATCAGTCCGATATCATCAAGAAATTTGGAATGAAAGTAGTAATCGGCAAAGGTGGTATGGGTGCTAAGACATTAAAAGGGCTTGAGGAACATGGGGCTGTCTATCTGAATGCGATCGGTGGAGCAGCTCAATATTATGCGGAATGTATTAAAGAAGTAGAGGGCGTGGACTTCCTTAACTTCGGTGTTCCAGAAGCAATGTGGCATCTGAAAGTGGAGAACTTCGCTGCGATTGTAACAATGGATTCTCATGGAAATAGTCTGCATGCAGATGTAGATAAGTCCTCATTAGAAAAATTAGCACAATACAAAGAAACCGTATTTAAATAAATTCCAGTTCACATCTGCGTCACAAAACGGTAAAATGGAG
Source organism: Shimazuella alba (assembly GCF_009831235.1). GTDB lineage: Bacteria > Bacillota > Bacilli > Thermoactinomycetales > Thermoactinomycetaceae > Shimazuella > Shimazuella alba. The sequence goes on from NZ_WUUL01000009.1 coordinate 129,274, forward strand.
AGGGAATACGAAATCACGATCCCCCTTTGTACTTGTTTTTACTTATTAAGGAGGTTTGACTTTGAAACTTTTATCAAAGCTTGCTTTGGCTTCACTCTCTCTTGTCACTGCATTTACAGTTGTCCTTCCTACAGGAACATTTGCAGATGCTGTTGAAGGAGATACGGTTGTTACGTTAGGGAAAGACCTTACGATACAACAACAAGATAGTATTTTGGCTGAAATGAAAGTGCCAAGTAATGTTAATAAAATCTTTGTAACTAACCAAGAAGAACATCAATACTTAGGAAAATATATGTCTGCTGCAACAATCGGAACTCGTGCACTATCTTCCGCAAAAATCACGATCGCTGCTCCTGGTTCAGGGATTTCTGTGAAAACTAATAATATTACAACCATAACCGATGCTATGTATGCCAATGCTGCCATTACAGCAGGTGTTCGAGATGCAGACATCTATGTAACAGCACCGATTCGTGTATCTGGTACTGCTGGTCTTACTGGGATTATCAAAGCATTTGAAAAAGCTACTGGGAAACAAATTAGTGAAAACCAAAAACAAGTTGCAAACCAAGAAATTGTCAGAACCCAAGATATCGCAAAAGATATTGGTGGTGATTCGCAAACTGCTGGTAACCAAGCCGCTCAATTTATGAACAACTTAAAACAAGAGATCGCAACTCAAAATCCTCAAAGCGCACAAGAATACAGAGATATTATTATCAATGTAGCTGGAGATTTAAATATCAATTTAAACCAAACAACTATTGATCAGTTGGTTCAATACGGTCAAGCGTTCTCTACGCTGAATATCGATTACAACCAATTGAGCGATCAAATTTCTAAGTTGCGTGGTAGCCTTGGCGATGTACTCAGTGTAGATCCTCAAGGAATCATTGACACTATCTTGGAATTTATCGGAAGTATCTTTAGTACCATCGGTGATTTCTTCACCTCTTCTTCTTCTCAACAATAATTATAGAGAATAAAAAAATCTCCTTTTCGGAGATTTTTTTATTAGTTTTACAGCCAAACTAACTTATTCTAACTAGAATGATTCGTGAATCACAATACGATCCAACGGCAATCGTGTAGTGGCATGTGCTTGCTTAGATGCGATCCCTGCTGTGATTATCATCACCGGAACGAACCGTTCTGGTATACGAAGTTCTGCAACTAACTCCTCAGCCTGAAAACCTCCCATTGGAACAGTAGCATACCCTTTTGATTTTGCAGCTAACATCAGTTGCATGGCAAATAGCGAAGCATTTAAAAATGCACTATCACGTGATTTATGTTTTCTGTTTTCATATTCTTCTTTCATATCATCTAACAAATGTTTATATGTTTGCTCTGGCAAATCTCCAGATTGAACCAAAGGAAGATAAACAAACTCAGTATTCTTATCAGCTTCTAAATCACCTAGAATAATAAAAACAACAGAAGCATCTTCCACTTGTTGCTGATTATTGACGATTGGCAATAAGTTTTTTTTATGAGCTGGATCTTGTACCACTATTACTTGCCAGTGTTGTAAATTCCATGCTGAAGGTGCAGTTTGAGCTAATTGAATCATTTCTTCTATTTCATCTTGAGGTATGATATGACTTGACGAATAGAGTTACGCTCTGTTAGTACTTTTGAAAAAGAAAGCATCCTATTGGTTTTCATTTTTTTATCCTCTTAATTTTTTGTGTGTAATTCCATTTTACTCTTGATTGGTAGGGAGGATTTTCCGCTCCATCGCCCTGCCAGATTTGTTCCTATCACACCCACAATAATCATTACTGCACCAATTATATGGAAGTAAGTCACTTGCTCATCGAGAAATACCATTCCTGCTAGAATAGAAACCAAGGTGCTCAGATTGTTAAATACACTTACTTTATAGGCTTCTAGTTTAGATAGAGCATAGTTGGAAAGTAATATCGCAAAGACACTACTAAAAGCAGCTAAGTAGAAAATACTATACCAATAAACTGGCTGATAAAACGGCTGTATCATTTGTGACATCGTCCCATTAACAACATGTTGAACAATGCTTATAACTATAAAACTGACAGCACTAAGCATAATAATCACATAACTAAGATCATAAGCTTTATAGGTTTGACCAGAACGGCGTACCATTATGGTATACACTGCAAATGTCAGGGTGGAAGCGAGTAAAAATAAAATACTGCCCATATGATCGAAAGAAATAGAAGTTCCTTGCATAAGGAAGATAAATATCACCCCTGATACAGATAAAACCAAAAATAATCGCTGCCAAAGATTTGTTTTCTCTTTCAAAAACATAGTAGAAAGAATAATAGTGAATATAGGAGCTGTCGCTTGGATAATACCGCCTTCGGCAGAAGTTGCTCCAAGCAAGCCCAAAGTTTGAAAAGTGAAAAAAAGGATTGGGTAGAGTAAGGCAAGTGGAATGAGCCTATAAATATCTTTAAATTTTATCTGTAACTTTATCCATCCAAATACGACAGGAATTGTAAGCATCACAGATGCTAAAAAAAATCGAGTAGCGAGAAAATCCATGGGTGTAGCAATATTCACGACTAATTTAACGAACATAAAAGAAAATCCAATAAAAATCGAATATGTGATAGCAGCGAGATACGCCATTTTGGTTCCTTTCATCTCTTGGAACCTCCTATTTACAATATTTCTTGGCTGGTCTGCCAGTTAAGGTAACTATACCTAGATATAACCCTTCTGAAAATATATAATCACTTTAACTGTACCGGTACAGAGAGGATGAAGGATGATCTATAAATATGAAGCAATTATAGAAGAACTACAGACAAAATTATTAAATGGAACATGGAAGGAGGGACAAAGTCTCCCATCTATTCGCCAGCTCTCCGATTACTATCAATGCAGTAAAAGTACGATTATTCGGGCATATGCTGAATTGGAACGACAACATCTGATTTATGCGATTCCACAGAGTGGTTATTATGTTGTAAAACAGCAGTACCAGCAACACAAATCCAGTGATGCATGGATCAATTTTGTTTCTGCATCACCTGATCCAGCCTTGTTTCCATATCGTGACTTTCAACATTGTTTGAATCAAGCAATTGACCGCTATCAAAATGATCTATTTGAATACGGGACTCCCCAAGGACTTCCATCCCTCATAAATGTATTGCAAAAATTACTTGCTGATCATCAGGTATTTGCGCATCGCGAACAATTTGCCATTACTTCCGGCGTACAACAAGCACTATCCATTTTGACTATGATGCCTTTTCCCAATTCCAAGGAGACCATACTGATCGAACAACCTAGTTATCATCTGTTTATCCAAATGCTTGAGTTATTAAATAAACCGGTTATTGGCATACATCGAACGCAGAAAGGCTTTGATTTAGAACAGCTTGAACATCTGTTTCGTACAAAACCGATCAAATTTTTTTATACGATGCCTCGTTTTCAAAATCCTCTAGGCACCTCATTATCACAAAAAGACAAAAAGGCTTTAGCTGAGTTAGCCAACCGATATGATGTATATATTGTGGAAGATGATTATTTGATAGATTTGGAAGTAGAATCCAAAGCAGATCCGATCTATTCCTTTCAAAATGGTCGAATCATTTATCTAAAGAGTTTTTCTAAGATTTTATTTCCTGGTTTGCGAGTGGGAGTAACCATCCTTCCCTCTGAATTAGTTCCCCTGTTTCGGCAGTACAAAAAATTCCAAGATATTGATAGCTCTATGCTTTCTCAGGCAGGGTTAGAAATTTATATCAAAAACGGTATGTATCACTATCATCGTGAAAAAATACGAGCAGCCTATACCGCACGAATGCAAATGCTTCATGACACCATCGTATCGATGAAGATGGATGAATACATTTCCTTTCCAGCTATTCAAACTGGATCACATTCGCATCTCGTCCTGAAAAGACCTATTTCCATGTCCAAACTGGAACAAACGTTGAGACAAAACAATATCATTATCGGTTCTAATGCTAAAAACTACCTGAAAACTTACCCCAGAGATCACTTTTTGCAAGTGAAAATTTCCAATGTTCCTTCGGAAGCAGTGCGAGATGGGGTTACTGCTTTATTACTTGCAATAAAAAAGTTGTCTGACTTGAATGCTAGACAATTTTTTTGATCCTACAAACTCGAATCCAAGCAATATTCCTTTTCTTCGATTGGTATCATGTGCCATTCTTGTGTCATTTCTGTTTCAAATCAAAAGCAATGATATAATAATTCTATTCGTGTTCGAAATTACATCCTATTGGTGGTGATACGCAGCTATGCGCAGTATTATTCGATTGAAATGGTTTTGGCTTGTGTTTTGGGTAGCGATCCTTGCAGTGATCCTATTTACCATGCCTTCCATGGATACGTTAATAAGGGAAAAAGGACAGCCGAATTTGAGCGGGACATACTCATCAAGTACTGCTTCCAAATTACTAGCTGAATTTCACAAGAGTGATAAAGGTGGTAAAAACCTTGATACAATTCTTGTATTCCACAATCCAAAAGGATTTCAATCAGAACAGAAAAAGCAGATCGAACAAAAACTAAAACAGATCGAACAGAATAAAAATTTACATATTCAATCTCTTCTGAGCCCATTTGAAAGTAAAGATGCAGAAAAACGACTGCTTTCAGCCGATCAAAAAACGATCATGGCAATTGCGAGTGTGGAAAAAACTACACAAACCATCCCACAAATTCGAGCTCAATTGGAGCCGCAAATAAAAATAGAGGGGATCCAAACATATCTAACTGGCGATGGTTACATAGAAGAGGATTATGCGAAAAATTCGATTGATGGTGTAAAAAAGACAGAATTCTTTACGATCATTTTTATCGTTTTGGTACTTATCCTAGTCTTCCGGTCTCCTGTTACACCGATTATTTCGCTTCTCATTGTTGCTGTTGCATACCTTATAGCGCAAGGAACAGTGGGTTTGTTGGTAGAATATTTCGACTTTCCTTTTGCCAATACCACACAAATATTCCTTATACTAGTCTTATTTGGAGTAGGAACAGACTATAATATCTTGCTACTTATGCGTTTTAAGGAAGAACTAGGTCTTGGTAAACCACTGCTCACTTCTATTGTAGAGACCTATCGAACTGCTGGTAAGACGGTATTTTATAGTGGTTTAGCTGTATTAATTGGATTTAGCATGATTGGTTTTTCTAATTTCTCCATCTATCAATCAGCTGTCGCAGTAGCGATCGGTATCGTTTTCCTGTTAGGTGCTCTCTTTACATTAAACCCTATTATCATGGCGCTTATGGCACAACGGTTGTTCTGGCCGTTAAAAAATTTCCAAGGGCATGGACAAAGTCGTCTATGGTCACGGCTAGGACATTTTTCCGTTATTCGTGTGTCGATTAGTATTCTTTTAGTAGTAGTACTTTGTATACCTGTGTTCCTTTTCTATAAAAACCAACTTTCTTTTAATAATTTAGCAGAGATCGGTCCTGATTCCCCATCTGTAAAAGGTTTTCATGTCGTTTCTCAATCTTTTGGTGCAGGTCAAACCTTACCGACTACGCTAGTTATCAAATCAAAAACACCGATGGATTCAGCCAATGGCTTAGCATTTTTAGATCAAATCCATGAGCGTTTGACTCAAATCAAAGGTGTGAAAGATGTTTATGGACCGACCCGTCCAAATGGGCAGTATCTAAATGATCTCTATCTTTCCAAACAGACTAAAGGTGTGAGCTCAGGAATTAATCAATCCAGCAGCGGTTTGGATAAGATCTCCCAAGGATTATCAACCGCATCAGATAAGATTAAAACATCTACATCTGGTGATTTAAATGATATTAATAAACTTATTGATGGAACCGTTTCTGTTCGATCAGGACTTGGGCAAGTCCAAACAGCCTTATCTCAAATAAACAAAGGTATCAAGCAAGGTGCTACAGGAGCAGAACAAATAGAATCTGGACTGGCAGACTTGGAAATTGCTTTAAAGAAAGTAAATAGTTCTACCAAACAACTGAGCTCTGGATACATACAAATTAGCACTAGTCTAGGAAAACTGGCTCCAGGCTATCAAGGTATTGCTTCTGGTATTAACAGTCTAGCTGCATGGAACAGTACCATACAAACTTCCGTTGCTTCATTAGAAAAAGATCATCCTGAACTAGAAGACGATGCTAGCTTGACTTCTCTGAAAAATGCAAGCAATAGTATGTATCAAGCTTTACCCGCTCTTCAACAAAACATCACAAAATTAAATAGTTCATTATCTTCTTTAAATAACAGCTTAGCTTCTGCTAACAAAAGTCTTTCGCAGATCTCTAGCGCTCAATCGCAAATCACCGCTGGAACAACCCAATTAAAAAAAGGTGCTGGTAATTTGGCCAAAGGGTTGACCCAAGGGGCATCTGGACAATCACAAGTAATCTCCTCGATCCCTTCCATGAATGATGGACTCAATGCAATTACAAATGGACAACGGAAAGTCTTGGCTGGGTTAAACGACTTTGAGTCTAAGATGAAAGAGCTGCAACAAGGATTATCACAGAGTGCGACTGGTCTTGATAAGATCAATAACGGTTTATCAACAGCAAATAATTATTTGACAGAAGTAACTGGTGAAGGATCACCTTATGGTACCTTTTTTGTTCCAAAGGAAGTACGAAACAGCAAAGAATTCCAAACCGCAATGGATCTTTACATGTCTAAAGACCGTAAGATTGTTACATGGACAATTCCATTATCCGTTGATCCATATTCGAAGGAAGCAATGCTAATTGCACATGAAATCGATACAACGATTCGAGAGACGATCTCACATACGCAGTATACCAATTTGCAAATTGGTACTGGCGGAGTATCTTCGGTCAACTATGATTTGCGAAATATATCGGACGAAGATTTCTCGCTCACGATCATACTCATGTTAGCTGGTATTGGTGTTCTGCTTCTTATTATGTACCGTTCTGTTTGGATAACGGTAACCATTCTTGGAACCTTGATTCTTGCTTACTATTTTTCCCTCACTGTCTCGGAGAATATCTTTACCAATTTCTTTGGAGTCACAGGTCTTTCTTGGACCATACCGTTCTTCTCGTTTATCATGATTATTGCCTTAGGTGTTGATTACAGCATCTTTGTGATGATGCGATACAAAGAATACAAACATCAAGGTATGGTAGTAGCCATCTTAAAAGCAGTTGAGCGAACAGGCAGTGTCGTCATATCCGCAGCAATCATTTTGGCGGGAACTTTTGCAGCCATGTATCCCTCAGGTGTAACGACTCTTGTACAAATAGCAACCGTCGTTATCATTGCACTGTTGTTACTCGTTTTTGTACTTCTGCCAATGGTATTACCTGCTTCGATTTCCTTACTGGATCGCATCATGAAAAGTGATCAAGAGACTACTATTCCAGAGAAATCGGATGATGGATATGAATATTATTCCTAGAAAAGAGACCGAATATGGTCTCTTTTCTTTTCATCTGTTCATAAACCTAATTTTTATATATCTAAATTATGGTAATTCTAAAATGTGTCGTCATTTTGTTTGGCTCGATTATAAGAGAAAAAGCTATCTATAAAAATAATTTATTTACAAAAACTCAATATAAGGATCATCCCGTTAAATCTGTTGATTGAAATAAATTTTTAGGGATAAAAGTAGTTATTCCTTATGATTTTAACTCCCAAGCAGCTATGTCGATTTCTTGACGCTCGATGGATATTGGGAGTACAATAAGAAACGTTGAAGACCCTATGAAAACATTCATTACGGTAACGAGAAACGGAGGCTTAGTTGTGAGCAATCAGACCGATTTTCTCAACCGGCGGCTTCACTCCCTACTGGGCGTGATACCGGTTGGATTTTTTTTGCTCGAACACTTTTATACGAACTATCATGCAACCCAAGGCGCAGACGCATTTGTAGAAGCAGTTAATTTTCTTTGGGCTATTCCCCTTTTGCCTGTCCTTGAAATTTTCTTTATCTTCATTCCTTTGATGTACCATGCTTTTTATGGGCTCTATATTGTTTTTCGTGCAAAAAATAATGTGAGTCAATTTGGTACTTTTCGGAATTACATGTTTGTGATCCAACGGATTACAGGTGTAATTACCCTTATCTTTATCATATGGCATGTATGGCAAACACGGATTCAATTGTTGTTTGACTCTACGCCAACTGCACATGAGTTAGCTATGGATACAGCTAGTATTTTATCAAATGATGTAACAGCTATTTTATATGGGATTGCTGTTATTTCTACTGTTTTCCACTTCTGTAATGGTATGTGGTCATTCCTCGTAAGCTGGGGTATCACAATTGGACCACGTGCACAACTTGTTTCCACATGGGTATGGATTGTAGCATTCGTTGTTATTTCCTACTTTGGCATCAGTTCCATACTTGCTTTCAATGATCCAAACTTTGCAATTAACGTGACAGCACTGCAATAGAAGGGAGCTCTACCAAATGAACGAAAAAATTATTATCGTTGGAGGCGGTTTAGCAGGACTAGCTGCTGCATTGCGTTCTGCCGAAGCAGGTGCTTCTGTTGACCTTTTCTCCATCGTACCTGTTAAACGCTCCCACTCCGTATGTGCACAAGGCGGTATCAATGGAGCAGTTAATACAAAAGGGGAAGGAGATTCTCCTTGGGAGCACTTTGATGACACCATCTATGGCGGAGATTTCCTCGCTAACCAGCCCCCTGTAAAAGCAATGTGTGAAGCGGCTCCTGGGATCATCTATTTGATGGACCGGATGGGTGTGCCATTTAACCGTACCCCAGAAGGATTGATCGACTTCCGTCGCTTTGGTGGAACCAAACACCACCGTACAGCTTTTGCTGGTGCTACAACTGGACAGCAGCTCCTCTATGCACTAGATGAACAAGTACGTCGCTATGAAGTAGAAGGAAAAGTAGTGAAGTATGAACAATGGGAATTCCTTTCCATCGTTCAAGACGATGAAGGCAGATGTCGTGGTATCGTCGCTCAAGATATGCGCAGCAACGAAATCAAAGCATTCTCTGCTGATGCTGTTATTTTAGCTACGGGTGGTCCTGGAATCATCTTTGGTAAATCTACCAACTCCATGATCAATACAGGTACTGCTGCAAGTGCCGTATATCAACAAGGTGCATACTATGCAAATGGAGAGTTCATCCAAGTTCACCCTACTGCGATTCCTGGAGATGATAAACTTCGTCTCATGTCCGAATCCGCCCGTGGGGAAGGCGGACGTGTTTGGACTTACAAAGATGGGAAACCTTGGTATTTTCTTGAAGAAAAATATCCTGCCTATGGAAACCTTGTACCTCGTGACATCGCAACTCGAGAAATCTTTAAAGTATGCGTAGACTTAAAACTTGGGGTTAATGGAGAAAACATGGTTTACCTTGACTTGTCTCACAAAGACCCAAAAGAATTGGATATTAAACTTGGTGGAATCATTGAAATTTATGAGAAATTCATAGGAGAAGATCCACGTAAAGTTCCAATGAAAATCTTCCCAGCTGTTCATTATTCCATGGGCGGACTTTGGGTAGACTTTGATCAAATGACCAATATTCCTGGACTATTTGCTGCTGGCGAATGTGAATACCAGTACCATGGTGCAAACAGACTTGGTGCAAACTCCCTTCTCTCCTGTATTTATGGTGGTTTGATCACAGGTCCAAAAGCAATAGAATACGTTCGTGGATTAGATAAATCCGTTATAGATTTTGATCCTGCTTTCTCTGAGTCACAACGAAAAGAACAAGAAGATAAATATGAAAACACCCTCAAGATGGAAGGTACAGAAAATGCTTATGTGATCCATCGTGAGCTTGGTGAATGGATGACTGATAATGTAACAGTTGTACGCTACAATGATCGCCTGCAAAAAACCGACGAAAAGATCCAAGAATTGATGGAGCGTTACAAAAAAATCAATATGGTGGACACCAGCAGATGGAGCAACTCCGCTGCACCATTCACCCGTCACCTATGGAACATGCTGCAACTATCTCGTGTTATCACATTAGGAGCGCTTAATCGTAACGAGAGCCGTGGAGCACATTACAAACCAGAATTCCCAGATCGTAACGATGAAAAATTCTTGAAAACAACCAAAGCACGTTTTACTCCAGAAGGACCAGAACTATCTTATGAAGATGTCGATACCTCATTAATCAAGCCCCGTCCTCGTCGTTATGATGTGGCGAAAGGAAGTGACAAGAAATGAGTGAACAAACAGCTGTAGTAGAACAACAAAAAACGGTTCACTTGATTTTTACTCGACAAGATGGTCCAGATAGCAAGCCATATAAAGAAGAATTTCATGTTCCTTATCGGAAAAACATGAATATCATTTCTGCGATGATGGAAATTCAACGAAATCCGGTAAATAGCAAAGGGGAAACAGTTGCGCCGATTCAGTGGGAATCTAACTGTTTAGAAGAAGTTTGTGGAGCTTGTTCGATGGTGATTAATGGAAAACCTCGCCAAGCATGTACAGCACTTGTTGATAAACTACAACAACCAATCCGAATTGGTCCTATGAACACTTTTCCGGTTGTTCGTGACCTTGTTGTCAACCGTGGTCGCATGTTTGATGCTTTGAAAAAAGTAAAAGCGTGGATCCCTGTAGACGGCACACACGATCTAGGTCCAGCTCCTCGCCAATCAGCTATAGAGCAACAATGGCGTTATGAGCTATCCAAATGTATGACATGTGGTGTTTGCCTAGAAGCATGCCCAAATGTAAATGATAACTCTGCCTTTATTGGCCCATTTGCAGTTGGACAAGTAACCTTGTTCAATGCCCATCCAACAGGCGCTCTAAACAAAGAAGAACGTACAGACGCATTGATCTCCGATGGTGGACTACAACAATGTGGGAATTCCCAAAACTGCGTACAAGCATGTCCAAAAGGTATTCCACTTACAACTGCTATCGCCACTATGAACCGCGAAGCAACAAAACATATGTTTAAAAAATGGTTGTCCTTCTAAGTTACGACAGCGTGCCTCTTTTCTAGAGGTATGCTGTTTTTAAATTTATGCTAAAAAAGCGACTGGGCATTGTCCTAGCTTTTACACTAGAACAATGCCCAAAACAACCCTTATCGGAAAACAGCTCCTACCTTGCCCGGATCGGAGATAAAATATTCGATCTCGTACTCCATAGCCCCAAGAAAATCAATAAACGATTTAATCACTATCTCCACACCTGCTTCCAACAAGGCAAACTGCTTGGCATCCGTGTATGCCATTCCCAAAAAGTAACGAACACCAGCCTTATCGGCAGCTTCTTTGTCCGAAACAGAGTCACCGATCATCAAGGTTCTACTCGGATCCGCTTTAAGTGCTTCCATAGCTTCACAGAGCATATCTTTGTTTGGTTTAAGAGCCTCTGGGTCAGGACTTGTCCGTCCAAACACGTTATCTTCAAAGAAGCGAATTACTTTACTCTTCTTCAAAAAAATCTTTACCGCCTTTGGGCTGTTGTTCGTCGTAACTGCAATCTTTTTGTTCCTCGAGACCAGACATTCGACAAACTGATCAAAAAGATCGGTAGCGATCGTTTGTCCAGCTGCTCTACACTCCCATTCACAGAGGATGGATTCGAGCTTATATGCGATTGCTCGAAGTTCTGAATTTTTACTCTTACACAAAGATCCATAGAATCGGAGAATTGCGAGGGGATCATCTTCATATTGCATTCTCACAGATTCCGGATTCATCGGCAACCGATCATTTGCAAACAGCACACCTTCCTTATAAAGGAAAGTTTTCATTTGGTCAGCAGCACTGTATGCAGGATAGATGGCGAAGAAGTCGAGAGCTACACCATCCATATCAAGCAGAACACAGTCAACATTTTCCATCATTTTGTGCAATTCCTGATATTCCTGCTGATTAGGAAGGTTGAACTTGCGATAGGATTCTTGGAGATATGTTGAAAGAAGCATGATTCCTCATTCACTCTTTAAGGATTGAATTCATCATTATTATAACAAAAGAATCAGATATATGGAGTTCCTTAATTAATTTATCTGTATTCATCCATTGGAAGAAATCATACATCTAGATTGCAAAGCTAACATGAGTTGCATGGCAAACAGAGAGCCATATAAAATACACTTTCTCATCTTGTAGAAAGAGGTGTTTGATAGGCGCTTTATCCGTTAATGCCTGGTGATATGCTTGTTCTGATATAAACCAAAAAGTATTTTTACTACTGTGATCGCTATGATGAACTGAGCAGCAAAAAACACATGTTTAAAGACGGTTGTCTTCTAAGTTTATATAAAAAAGCGATATTTGCTTCGGTTGCAACTCATATACATCTGTTTCCCTTTTGTAGAAATAAATGTACCCTGTCTATGTTCTTTCCGATAGAAAAATTCATTGGTATAATAACTACAAGTAAAAGTGACCACACAAGGAGTGTGCCATGAGACTCACTGTCCTTCGTCGACAGGATGAGAACGACTCTCTTCTGCCAGACGATGTGAAGGAATTCGTGTGCCAGTTCGTTCCTGACAAGAAGAAGAAAAAAGCAGTCAAAACCCTGATTCCGACATACAAGAAATTTAACAAGGAGCAGCGTTACCGCTTCCAGCAGGTAATGCGCCTTCTCTTCCCCAGACTCGGAACCGATCAGTGTGAGAAAACAGGATGGCAGCCCGGGCTCCCTATCCAGGAAAGTATCCAGATCACGGCACGCTTTGCCATGCTCTCGAAGGAGTTGGAAGAAGCTGTAAAGCTGTCTCTCCTCAAAAGGGCATCACAGCAGATGAATCCGGGACGTCGACCTGTGGGACGCGTCACCTATCCTTCCCATGAAGTCGTCGTACTTCTCTGGCTTTACGAAGAAGATACTGACCGTTGGGACACGGACAACCGGATCTCTCAGTTCAAGCATTCCGACTACACTGCTGCACTGTCCAAGTTGGACGAACAGCAGCGTCAGGAGCTGGAGCTCTGGATCACCGTGTTCACTGTCCCTCCTTGCTCTAAACTGGTAGATGCAGCCCACGAGCTGCTGTCGGTCTGATCGAATCTGTTCTTGCACATAGTGTGGTCATGGGCAGCAGAACATTCTGTTGCCCACCCATTTTATAACAATAGCATGTAAGTTTATCTTTCTATAAAGGCTAAAAAACAAAAGACACTTCTTCAAAAAATATTAGGAACTACAAGATAAAAAATGACCCCATTTAGGATGTTTCTGCTAAATGGGGTCTTTTCATGTCAATTTTATTGCTCTATGGTGCTTTCTGAAAAGGTTTTTTCTAATCTACACATAACTAGATTGATCTTACATCCGATAATGGTACAATAAAACTACAGTACAAGCGACCACACAAGGAGTATGTCATGGGTATTCGTCGATTCTTCAAGCCGTTCGAGTCTGCGCGTGAGGAGATGGAGGAGTACATCAACTCCCTGCCGGAAGACCAGGAGCCTGCCGCAAGGAGGGCGCTCGAGCTGTTCTTCCCGGTCTCCGAAGCGGAGAAGGGCGTGCTCGGCGGGATCTACATCACCGCTGGGACCGACAAAATCAACGTCAGCGTCCCGCAGCTCAAGGAGCTGATCTCAAGCTACGTGGAGCTGACCCACGAGCAGCGAGTCACCTTCGTCAAGGCTGTTCCCCTGTTCATGAAGCGACTCGACTATGACTTCAACCTCAGGGAAGAAGGGCTGCCGGTTTCCGATCGCCTTCAGATCGCGAGGCTATTTGCGGAGCTGCCTGACTTTTTGGCAGAGACGATCAAGCGGACCCTCCTGTTCATGTACCTGTCCGAAGTGAAGAAGAGTGAGGCACAGGTGTGTACCAGGGGACGACGATTCTACGTCAACACAGAACGTCTCAACGCTCTCAACATCCTGTTCAACGACTTTGCTGATGGTGCTCACCAGATGAACACCCTCCTCATCAATGACCTCGACGTGGACCAGATGAGGTACCGCATGATGACCGCTCTCAATGTTCTGGACAACGAACTGAAGCAGCAGGTTGATCTGTGGGTCACCTGCCTGTCACACGACGGTGGTTCTCTGCCTGTGGGCGCTGCCCGCAAGCTGATCGAGCTGCTCTCGCCAACAGCTTGATCCCAAACCCAAGGGCTCTACAGCTCTGCCCTGTGTGGTCGCGGGCAGCGGAAACCTCCGTTGCCCGTCCATTTTTATATATTGAAATGATCTCCATATGTTGATCCTACTATAGACCACGTGAGTAGAATTGTATTTATTAATTAATAGGTCTTCCACCTTACGATCCGTAACATAGAAGACTAAGACCAGTCTATTTATATTAAAGTTGGTTTAACTTTTAGCATAGTAAATCGAGTAGTTATCATTTACTTGATGCAAAGGATCCTGTCAATTTTATGTTTCATTAAATTCAGCCATTGCTTCATACTGTTTGATAACGGATCATTTCATTTTTCAAAAGCACGTTGAAAAGATCTTTCTATGTTTCCAAATTTCTTGTGTCAAGATCATCAAGCAATTGCTTCATGCTTTCTATGAAGTAAAAACGATTCAAAGAATTGGGCTTGCTGCTCATAGCCATCAATTTCCCTTTCTTGGGAAGAGGTTTCGACCTTTCTTACTTTCACTATACCTTTTGCTTGATCTCTTTTAAAAGTGTTCTTATGTTCACTTTAAGAGGAACAGTGAGACGGTAGCTGCTCCCGTCCAATGGTGTGTGGTCCCTTATTTCCTTGAATTTACCCCTGTTCGAATATTACTTTACATTCGATTTTCTCTTAGCTTGATGGCTATTTTTGCCCAATCCCCAAAAAAGTACATGAAGGGATAATCCGTAAATAACAAGATAAGTTTTCGCTAGGCTATAATTTAATTTAGGATACTAATCGATTCTAGAAAGGATCAGTGTGAAACTTGCAGTCTACCACGACTTTTATAACAAGAGTATTCTTCCTTTCTGTTGCAGACACCATCTTATTGCTATCTTTAATTGTACGAACAATTAAAGATTCGATTCATATTCTTTAATCCTTCTGTAAAAAATGCTACTATTGATTTTTCCTTTTTTCATGGCTTCTACAGCTGTTAAGTCAAGATAAACAGCTTTTAAGTGGATGTCACTACCCCTATACGGCAGGAACGCTGTCACTAGGTCATATAAAAAAATAAAGTTTTTATCAGGAAAACTATTCCCATAATATTTAAAACAATAAATGAAATTAACCAAAATAGTTATAAAACTTGCACTTCTTTACAAGAATAATTCTTTTTTTATTAAAATAAATAATAATTCAAGTAGGAAAATGAACTCACTCTATCGAATACCTTGTTGATTAAAGCAGATTTTCTATTACACCAAGAAAGGTTGTTCTCATGTATATCATAACTCTTATTTTGGAACTCACTCCCGAAACAGACTACAAACAAATCATCGAATTCTATGAGAAAAAGATTGCGCTTCCATCCCTCAAAATACCTGCAATAGAGCGAATAAACTGCGTTCAACTTATTTCAACCCCCTATAATGATTATGATACGAGACCACTACGAAATCTCTTCTACCAGATTCAAATTTCGTTTACGTCGGAAGAAGCAGTGGAAGAAGCCCTGCAAATGCCAGAAACTATGGGACTTATTCAACGTTTCATCATCTTTAGCAAGTGCAAATTTCACTTTTTCGTAGGACATGAGCATACCTTTTATAAAGAACAGCCTGAATAAATATGAAAGCGCTTAGCCTTTCATAAATAATTATCATATATCGAAAATGATCGTCATCCCATGATTGAAATTGTTTTAGCAGAAAAAGAAATTATATATATAATCAGCTACATAATAAAAAATAATGATCTATTTTTGATTTAAATAGGAAAGGTTGTCTGTATGTATATTGTTACTCTTATTATGGAGCTAAAGCCAGATACTGATCATTTACCAATCTTTGATTTTTTTCGAAAAGAAAGTGCACCTTCGATCTTACAAATTGAAGGGATTGAGAAAGTCAAAACGACCCAATTGCAATCCACTCCATTCAACGAATATGACAACACTCCTCTACGGAATCTTTTTTTTCAAGTTCAAATATACTTTTCCTCAAAAGAAGCTCTTCAAGCTGCTATGAAACTACCATTGAGCATGGAGTTAATAGATAATTTCCTCACTTTTAGTAAATGCACTTTCCATTGGTTTATAGGACACGAAAAATCCTTTCCCGATAAATAAGAATCCATCAATAATTGCAAAACCGCACCATAAGGTGCGGTTTTTTGTATATGATGAACTGTTTAATAAAACAAAGAAACTTCTCTTTTTTAACTTGCATGGAAAACCTAAAACGACAAAAGCCCTACCTCTCTTTCATCTTTGCGGCTCCGATGACCGCGCCAAATGAATTGGGCTTCCAACAAATAGAACTTTCTCTGTATTCATCTTGCTAGTTTCAACACGACTTACATTATAACACTCTTCATCAAATATTACAATTTATCTCATGATTTTAGAAACAGGTTATCAATACCTTCCCTATCGTAATCTAATACCCAATCTGAGTATGTCTGGTAAATTTCTCTTAATTCCTCCGTAGATGCAGCAATAACATCACAAATTGATGAGTGAGAATCTCTTCCTCTGTTTCATCAAACATAAATGGCATCTGATAATGGCTAAAAGTAAAGCGTACAGCACGATTCGTTACATATTTATTGTAAATATTAGTTTTTTTTAACTGTTTCTTTTTCTCTTGATAAACATTTATGACTACAACAAGATCATCACCTGTATGAAAAATCGTGCGAAATAGTTTTATTGCTCTATCATAAAACATCTTGTAAATAATACTTTTCCTTTCTGTTTCACGATTCCCATTTGAAACCAGATACCTATATCCCAGCTATAAAAAATGGGTGGTTGAAGAGACAGCTTTGGGAAATATGTATGGAGATAAGTTGCAACTTTGTTCCTATCCTTTTCTGACATCATCTTCTCCTTCTCTCACTTCTGCTCACATACATATTTATATTTTCTAGGTGAGGATTAAACGCTTTCTATTAAGTTCGCATAAATTAATAGAATCGAAAATAGAAAGGAGGAACTCCATGGATATCATAAAAAGCTGTATTCGTGAAACAGACGGAAAATATACGTTAGAAATTACGATTACAGTAAATGATAGTAATATCACACTTGATCCATTAGTTATTCCCATTACGGAAGCCCAAGCTGCTGTTTTAGAGCGTGCAGGTGTACCAAGCTGCTCATGATAAGAAAGTCACACCAATTGGTGTGACTAATTGGTGTGACTTTTGAGTTAATTAGGAGATATTTTTGTTTATTACTATTTTTTTATTGTAATCTTATTATGTATAATGATAATCATAACTACAGCAAAAAAATTGGTGTGAGACTTTACTTAAAATAAGACACTAGGTGAACAAGTATGAAAAGCATCATAGAAAATTTCCAAGACTTGATAGAGTTACAAAAATCGATATGGAGTAAACCATTTCCAGTGAATGTCCCCGGTTATTTAGCCATCGTTGAAGTTCCACATGGTTTTATCTATGCAACCATTACCTCTTCTAGCATGGAAAAATTCAAAGCGGAAGTCGCTAGTTATCCTTATCTTTTTGCTTGGAAAATATCTGAGTTAGAGAAAGTCACAATCTTCTTAGATATCCTTTTAGACTATTTAAATGAAGAGCAAATAGAAGATTTAGAAATAGAGGATACTTGCTTTGAAATGTTGATCCAAGAGATCCAACCATTTATCATTCACGAAGTGAATCCCTATGCCCCTACTTCGTAGACTCTCGTATAATTAATCGATGAGGAACAATAACTTGGGTTGGAAGATTTTGTTCTTTCCCAGATAACTTGCGTATCAGATGTTGCACCGTTTGATAACCCAATTGATAAATTCCAACATCTACAGTAGTAATAGGAGGATTACTCATTTCTGACATATAGATGTTGTTAAAGCCTACTATCGAGATATCTCTGGGTATCTGAAAACCTGCCTCTACCAACTCTCGTATCAAACTAATAGCAATTACATCATCTATTACTAATATGGCTGTTGGGCTATCTTCAGCATTCATTACCATGGATATGGTATGGTATCCATTTTGCTCCAGCATTTCCGCACTTATGATCCAATCTGGATTTAATACACAACCCGCCTTTTGCAAAGCGTTTTTAAATCCTTGTAACCGATCAATAGACACCACTAATTCTGGTTTTCCAGTCACAATTCCAATTTTATGATGTCCTTGGGACAGCAGAAAATTGGTTAGATCAAACGAAGCTTTTATATTATCGTTATTAACAGATAGCACTTCCGGATATTCCAATGACCTACCTAATAAAACAAAAGGAAAATTATATTCCATCAATTTTTCCACAATTCTATCATCTCGATTAGGACTCATTAAAACTACACCATCAACTCGTCTTCCCAACACCATTCGGTTGATCGCTTCTAATTCTTCTGATTGATTTCTAGCAGATGATAAAAGCAGGTCATAATTTTTATTATTGGCATATGCTAACATTCCCCTTAAAACTTCAGAGAAAAAAGGGTTAATAAATAGATTATCTGAAGAATACGGAAGCACAAGCCCGATTGTCTGCGTGCTTTTAGAAACTAAACTTTTAGCCATTATATTTGGATGATAATCAAGCTGAATCATTGCCTCTCGTACTCTTTTTCTCGTCGTTGAGCTTATTTTTGGGTTATTGGAGATGACTCGAGAAACAGTCGAAGGAGAAACTCCTGCTAACTGAGCCACTTCTTTTATTGTTACAGCAGACATATTCAACCCCCAGTGCAAACGTTTTCACTACTATATTAACAGATAAGAGATCATATGCAAACACTATATAGAATTTTATGTATTTCACTATAATTTATTTCTCTTTGTCTAAAATTGCATAAAAAAACTGTTTTCAGATCGTTTTTTTTATTGTAGGATAGAGGCAAACGTAGTCTTGGTAATTTACCACATATGAAAGCGGTTTCTTTATCTTTTTTTGTGTCAGGTTATCGGACATAATTTGCACAGTGGATTTCTGTTTTATTCCTTTCGTGCAAACGTTTTCCAGTATTTTATAAAGGATGATTCAAATGAAACTCGGTACTTTTACAGTACTATTTAGCAAAATGAATTTCGAAGAGATGCTAGACCACGTCAAAGCAAAAGGCATCGAAGCAGTGGAAATTGGCACTGGATGCTACCCTGGTAATGCACATTGCAACCCTCAAGAGCTACTTGAAAATGAAACAAAACTACGAGCTTTTAAGAAAGCAATAGATGATAGAGGATTGACGATCAGTGCTCTTAGTTGTCATGCAAATCCTCTAACACCTGATCGTAGTTTTGCAGAAGAATCCCACAACCTATTCCTACAAACTGTACAATTAGCAGAAAAGTTAGATGTTCCGGTAATTAATTGCTTTTCTGGGACACCCGGTGACCAGGAAAATGCTAAATATCCTAACTGGCCTGTTGTTACTTGGCCAACCGAGTACCGTGATGTTTTAAAATGGCAGTGGGAAGAGAAAATCATACCATATTGGAAAGATGCGGGAAAATTTGCGGAAGATCATAATGTGAAGATCGCCCTAGAGCTTCATGGAGGTTTTTCTGTACATACACCTGCAACCCTTCTACGTTTACGTGAAGCAGTAGGTGAGGTAATCGGTGCTAATTTCGATCCAAGTCACATGTGGTGGCAAGGAATTGATCCAGTAGCAGCTATCAAAATTTTAGGCAGAGAAAATGCTATTTATCATTTCCATGCAAAAGATACTTCTCTTGATCAAGAGCATGTGAACATGTATGGAATAACTGACATGCAACCATTTGAAAATTTACAAACTCGCGCATGGCAGTTCCGTACAGTGGGATTCGGTCATGATATGAAAACATGGGCTGATATTCTCGGTACACTCCGTGTCGTTGGTTATGACTATGTCGTAAGCATTGAACACGAAGATGCTTTCTTCTCAGCCGATGAAGGATTTACCAAAGCAGTAAACAATCTAAAACAAATTATCCCACAAGAACCACTACCAAGCTTATGGTGGAATTAGGAGTGAATACCATGGAACCATTACGTATCGGAATTATTGGCTGTGGTAGCATTGCCAAACATCGCCATATACCTGAGTACGCTCAAAATCCAAATGTAAAACTAGTCGCATTTTCTGATGATGTCTTAGAAAGAGCTCAAGAGTTCTCTACCCTCTATGGAGGATCTGCTTACAACAGTTTCGAAGCATTGCTTGCAAATGAACAATTAGATGCTGTAAGTGTCTGTACACCTAACGCTTTTCATGCGCCGATCTCCATTGCAGCAATGAAGCATGGTCTTCATGTGCTTTGTGAAAAACCGATGTCGATCACGCTGGAAGAAGCAGAAGAAATGATCCAAACTGCAGCAGAAAACAATGTTCAATTAATGATTGGCTATAACCAACGTTATTTCTCCCCTCACGTGATAGCAAAAGAGATCATCGAGAGCGGCAAACTTGGTAAAGTATTGACATTTAGAACCACCTTCGCCCATGGCGGCCCAGAACAATGGAGTGTAGAAAAGGAAAACTCATGGTTCTTCTCCAAAAAGAAAGCTTTTATTGGCTCCCTTGGAGATCTTGGTGTGCATAAAATCGATCTGATTACCTGGCTCTTAGATGAGAAGATTGAAGAAGTGTCTGCCCTTATAGCTACTTTACAAAAACCAGGTGATGTCGATGATAATGCTGCTATCGTAGCAAAAACCAGCTCTGGAGCTGTTGGAACCATCACCACAAGTTGGACCTTAGTTCCTGGAGAAGATAACAGCACTGTCATTCATTTTGAAAATGGAACCATGAAGTTAATTACGGACTCCGAATATCCATTAATAGTAGAATATCGTGATAGTTCAGTAGAAAAGCACACAGTAGATGCTGTTTCTACGAATGAAGTACAACTGAATAGTGGTGTTATTGATGCATTTGTAGAAGCATTGATCAACAACCAGCCTGTACCTATCACAGGCCAAGATGGTCTTAACTCCATCAAAGTAGTCTTAGCAGCACTGCAATCAAGTGAAGAGAGAAAAACTATTCCTATTGTGTATTAGGTATATGAAGGAATAGATAGATATGGAGAGTCACTTTTTTCGGCTCTCCATATTCTATAGGTGGTAAATCCATTGAAAAAGAGCGAGGTTTCAGTGAGAAAAATATAGTTTATTATTTATCATTTCCAGCGATTTTGATTATGCATGTAATAACCTAGTAATCCGCACAATTTAGTCGAATTTATATAATGCTCGGATCGGATATCCATTACCATCAAAAAATCTTTATACAGGTTATAAACTCAATATAAATTCGTTTTGTAGAATGAAAAGTCTGCAAGTGCTCTATCGCAACAATTGCTTGGCTTTCAAATGAAGTTCACATCCCCATCTGTCTTTCTCCTATTTCTTTCAACATCTCTTTATATCTTCTTATTCTTCCAACCTAAAGTCGAAAAGTAAAAAGCCCTCGACCATTTTATAAACCATAAATATATCCATGAGAAAAAAGAGTATAAATACCATTGAAAACAGATACATGTTAATCAATAATAGAATAAGCAACACTATTCCGATCACATCCAAGAAGGAGTCAGAATGCGACTTGTGAAGGCGCTCCGATCGGCTGGTCAGACCTACTTCGTCGTGTGTCCCGAGGGCGTGAACATCTACACCGGCTACCTGCTCTACAAGGCTACCCCCACGGGTGTCGAGCGAGTTCAGGTGAACGACATTTGGGGTCTTCGATGCTTCGGTGAGTGTGTATTCGTGACTCCCACCGAAAAGATCGACACCATGCGTGCGGAGAAGATCGACGGGGAGTTCGAAATCATTCTGTCGACGGACGGTCAGATCGACCAGATCGTCGAGAAGTCCGCCTAGCTTCTGCTCAGTTCCGGGTGTGAGATTCTCCCTGACCTATCGTCAGGGAGGATCTCCATCAAATTATTCAGCTAAAATAAAAAGCCTAACGCTAGATATTGGCATTAGGCTTTATTTATCTAGACTTCCCTGTCTTTGAATAGGTAAAATCGTATCAAAAAAATTTTTTGGCTTGTTTATAACAGATGAAAAGCACTTTCAACTTTGAAGGCAAAACTTTAGGATGGATAATACAAGATCATACTCAAACGTGTCATCTGTGAACCTTGGTTATGATACGAATGAGCTCGATCTGCCTTAAACCGAATCGAATCCCCAGGTTTTATCACATACTGATCATCATTGAAATGGATGGTTAGTTCTCCTTCAAAAACGGTCAGATATTCTTCTGTCCCATCTAAGTGGGACTCAGAATCTAAAAATCCACCCTCATCAATCTCTACCGTATAAACCTCAAATCTTCTCCCATCCTCAAAAGGAAAATTAGCATATACACGATATTTCCCATCAGCCTCATATAATGTTTGTCGCTCGCTTTTCGGAATAACAACAGTATCCGGCTGTGGATTATGGATAAGCGAACTAAATGATAGTTTAAGCCCATTGGCAATTTTCCAGATCGTTTTAATCGTTGGACTTGATTCCCCCCGTTCAATCTGTCCAATCATGGCTTTACTTACTCCAGTTAACTCTGCAACCTTATCCAAACTTAACTTCCTAGACTCTCGAAAGGTTTTTAAGTTTTTCGCAATAATCAAGTGTAGCTCTTCCAACACATGCACTCCTCTATATAATATAACGCACGATATGTACAATAAATCATCATATATGTTATAGTGTCTATAAAGATTATTATAACATACCATCTTAGAGGAGCGTTCCATTATGCCTGTTTTATCTTTCTTTTTATATGTATTCGTCACAAGTTTTACTCCAGGTCCCAACAACATTATGGGCATGGCATTTGGAAGCACCTACGGCCTAAAAAAGTCCATTCGATTTTGCTCTGGAGTTGGTATTGGTTATTTTCTCGTCATGTTATTATGCTGTTACCTGAATTTACTCCTAGAAGACATTATTCCAAATATTACATTTGCAATGTCGATATTGGGTGGAATCTACATGCTTTACCTTGCTTATAAGATTGTGACCAGTAAGGATTCCAAAAGCAGCAAAGACCAAAAACAAGATCATATTTTCTTTACTGCTATTCTATTACAATTTGTCAATCCGAAAGGCATATTGTCTGGGATAACTCTAGTAACAACTTTTATCTTGCCTTACTACCATTCCAATATCAGTTTTATTTTATTTGCACTACTTATCGGTTTTATTGGTTTTCTTTCGACCTTTAGCTGGAGTTTGTTTGGTTCTGTCTTTCAAAAGTTTTTGTCCGCTTATCGTACCCCTTTTAACATTGTCATGGCACTATCGTTGGTCTACATTTCTATTTCTATCTTTATAAAAAGCTGACTCTATCTAAGAAAAGTCAGCTTTTAAATTAAATATCCACATTCAAGCGTGATTAATGTTTTCATCGTTCCATAATAGAGTATCCTATCATAAATAACGATCATCATGGAGGAATAGGTATATGCAAAGAATTGCGATTGATATGGACGAAGTAATGGCGGATTTTGTACCCAAACATCTTGCACTTTTCAATCGAGACTTCAATGAAAATATTACAATTGAAGACTTAAAAGGAAAAAAACTAAGAGAATACCGTCCTCACTTGAAGATGGAAATTCGCAATTACATAACAGAACCTACTTTTTTTCGCGATTTAGCAGTGATCAAAGACAGCCAAGAAGTAATCAAAGACTTAAGCAAACAATACGAAGTTTTCATCACTACTGCTGCTATGGAGTATCCGACATCGTTTACAGCCAAATATGAATGGTTAAAAGAGCACTTTGGTTTTTTAGATGATATGAACTTTGTCTTTTGTGGTGATAAGAGTATTATTAAAGCAGACTATCTCATTGATGATCACACAAGACATTTTGCCAGATTTTCTGGTCAAGGAATCTTATTCACAGCACCCCACAATGTGAATGAAACAGGCTATGTTAGAGTCAATAACTGGCAAGAGGTTAAGAATTACTTCCTTAAATAAACAAAGTTATACTACCACTTCCTTCTAAATAGAAGTAGGGGTTTGAATTAGATGACATGTTTTTAGGAGTCTTTATCAATCTCCATTCAAAGATGTGGATAGCAAATAACTGCCATTCAGATTTACCATTGTGGTCTGGGGTTAGACGAAAAAATGCACTTTTAAAATATACACAAGCTCTTTTTCATTGCTTAAAGTCTGGTATTCAATTGCATCTTTTGTACTACATTGGAATTTACAACACGTGAAAATTTTAGAAAAAAAGCAGCTGGTTTTGTAAACAACTAGCTGCCCTTTTATATATCAGTTATTATTACGTAATATCTTTATAATAGATGAAACTTCCTCATTTCCGAAGCCATTAGCAAGAGCTTGTTTCATGATAGGTATGGCAAATAAAGGGTAATCAGCGTTTATCCCAGCCTCATGCGCTTGTTGCACAAGTCTTTCCACACTGTCCAATGAAGTTTGGAGGGAGCTTTCTGGATTTTCAAATTTGTTATTCTCAATAACTTTACCTTGATGCTTAGCCTCAGCTCCGAGGAGTGGAGCTATCGCTTCAATCAAATGTCCGAAAGAGTCCACAGGAAGTCCTTCTGATTCCAAAATATGTGCACCATGAGCAAAGCCAAACCAAGTTCCTAGTAGATAGGAGACTACAGCCAGTGCTTGCGCAGACGCTGATCCAATCGATTCACCCATATATACCAGATTTCCAGCTATATTTTTTAAAAGTTGTTCGTTCTGTTGGAATACATTACTTGATCCTGAAAAGAGTATGGTGGTATCAGGTAGTCCTATATGACTGGGCCATGCCTGAATTGCTCCATCAAGATATTCCGCTTTATAGTTTCGAATCCAATTTTCACTGTTACGAGCTTCTTGAGGAGTACCCGTACTTAATTGTATCAAAGTTCGACCAGCAAGAACTGGAGTTACATCTTCCGTATTCAACAGACTATCAGCAATCTCATAGTTAGCAACGCATATGATGATGGTAGTACTGGCACCTATTGCAGAAGCAACACTTGAAGCTAGAACCGCTCCTTCTTGGACAAGCACTTCGGCCTTTTCCTTTGTTCTATTCCAGATAGTTACATGATTTCCGCTTTTAAGCAATGCTTTTGACAAAGCAGTACCCATGGGCCCTAAACCGATAACTGTGACTTTATTCAAATTACATCCTCCTTTAATAAGCTTCACTATCTAATTTTTTCTTTTACAAATTTGTATCCGAGAAATCTATATCCTCCTGTTCATATACTGTCAAGTGATAAAATAACTAATACTAAACGGTATAGTATCGAATAAAATGATACTATACCGTTTAGTATTGTGTCAATGAATGAAAAAATCTGTTTGCATTACATACTTTGCATCCTGATTTTTTTAATTCCTATCAGCTAGCTTCTGCTCTATTAGTTGAGTTGTGATTGTTTTTAGTTGTACTGCAGAACCCTCAAAACCTAGCACAGGAACGGAAGAATAAGCTCCATTAATCACCATCAGTAATTGATCTGTCCAGCTGTCATCGCGTACACCTGCCTTTTGACTTAAATGAGATAAACGTAAACGTAATTGATTATTATATTCTAAAGCAAGCTGGTGAGCAGGATGATTTTCTTCAGGAAATTCTGCGAGTGCATTCAAAAAGGGGCAGCCTCGATAATATTTTGGCTTCAATAGTTCAATCGTCGCATCGATTACAGCGTACAACTGCGCTTTAGCTGAACCTTCATGTTGATGGATAGCTTCATCATAATGGTGCCATATATGATGATCATGTTCTTTCAGATAAGTAACAATTAAATCATCTTTAGTTGGAAAATGCCGATAGAGAGTAGCTTTACTTACACCAGACTTCTCCACAATTTTATCCATACTTACTGAACGAATACCTTCCTGATAAAACAAATCAGAAGCCACATTTAATAGTCGTTGACGTGCAGACAAGCGTGTTGTTGCCATTTTCTCACCTAACCGATCTGTAAGTAATTCCGTACTTGACAACCCCACGGCTAAAGCCGTGGGATTCTTGGGTAATCCTCGGTACTCCAAGGAAGTTTACCAAGCTTAAACCGTGAGCCCCACGGCAAGTAATCTTCTACCTTCTTGCAAAATGTTCTTGGCATCATGGATATCTCAGTCATGGTGCTCATTGCAATTGGAGCATGTCCATGCTCGCAACTTCAGATGCTTCACTTCTTTGTTTCGATGACCACAATACGAACAAAGCTGACTGGAGGGAAAGGATTTTCCTGCTTTCACCAATTTAATTCCATATTCTTCCCCTTTGTATTCCAACATCGAAACAAACTCCGACCAAGATGCATCGGTGATCGATTTCGTCAGCTTCTGATTTTTCACCATGTTCTTCACTTGCAAATGTTCGATATGGATGACTTGGTTTTCGACATAAATACCCGTCTAGGGGGCTTTTTTATACGATAGATCAAAAGATTGCCAATACTTATATTTTCTATTACTATAATAGTGAGAGTTGTGTCGATGGAAACGTGCTTGATCGAGCAACCAGCGTTGCTCTCACCGCTTTCTCCACAACCCGCATCACTACAAGAGCCCCAAAAGTATACCCATGTAGCAGATCTCCCCATTCGCAGTGCCTTTGAACCGAGCAAAGGTAGTGCCGATGGGGAGATCAGGGAGACTCGTCTCTTTGCTCTCTCCATCTAGTCTTCCCCAAAAGGGGGTGAAAGTATGGAGCGACATATCGAGCGGGTTTCCCGCACAAAGCGCATCACTTTCCATCAGGATGGCTCAGTCGATCTGGAGTATATCGAGACAATCGAGACTACTATAGAATCCGACCAACCTTCTGAGGAAACGAAAGCGCCCCAAAATGGCATCGTTCGGAACATCCTGGCGGGGATGATTCCCAATGTCATATGGGACGCAATCAAAATCGCGCTTAACTACATGTGGAACTTTTTCAGGAGTTTCATGTAGCCGAAGCGAGCACAGCGTAAAGCTGTGCTAACTAATTATATTAAAAGACAAAATCTTTTGCAAGAGCGAATGATTTTGCTTCCCATAAAATCTGCGCCCTCTGTACAGATATCACGGTCTGCACAGGGGGCATTTTACGAATATGGATGTGGGTGGAGTGTCCTTTGTGTTTGTTCAACAACAGACACAGAAAACATAGCGCAACTTGCCACAATAAGTGGCTTAAGTAGCGACTTGTGCTGTAGGTGCACATACAGCA
Source organism: Shimazuella alba (assembly GCF_009831235.1). Classification (GTDB taxonomy): domain Bacteria; phylum Bacillota; class Bacilli; order Thermoactinomycetales; family Thermoactinomycetaceae; genus Shimazuella; species Shimazuella alba. Next base: position 156,523 of record NZ_WUUL01000009.1, read on the forward strand.
AGCGCTTTATACCATCTTTAAACTTCTTTTATCCAACAGCCTCTACATAAATATAAGCTTAAAAAAAGAATTATATATGTTTCCGTATTAAATGAAATAACCTGCTATTCTCTGAAATTCCTGTATACCTTTGAATTGCCTTTTCTATACCATGTTCTTGGATATACGCTTGCATCTCTTGTGCCTCTGGATCTCCTTTATAGTCATACTTTAGCACACTAGCAATGACATAGGCTAAATGAATAGGGTCTATTTTCAATTCCAAGCACTTGATTGCCGGCGCAACTAGACGATCGTCTGGTTGTAACTTTCGTATGGGAGACCTAGCTATACGAACGATATCATCTGGCAAATAGGGATTACAGAAACGCGAAAGAATCTTGTTCATGTATTTTTGATGTTCTCTCTCATCCAATTGATAGGTTTTTGTCAAGATATAGCCTGTTTCATTCAAAACATTTTTTGTTGTCTTTAAAATCTCTTCATCCTTCATGGCCTCAGCGACCCACTTATAGCCTTTCTTATATCCAAGATATGCTGCTGCAGCATGTCCTGTATTAACCGTATATAGCTTTCGTTCGATGTATGGTTGTAAATCATCAACAAAGATAGCTTGTGGTATAGATAGTTGATTACTAAATGAATCTTTGGTTTCTATCACCCATTCATAATATGGTTCTACTACTACAAAGAGAGGGTCTTCATTTTCTTGTATGGGTACAATTCTATCTACTGCTGCATCTAAAAAATGGACATTACTTTGAAGAGCTATTTGTTCTTCTGAAGAAAGATGTTCCTGAATGAATGCTTGAAATTTGGAGGTTCCTCTCACCATATTTTCACAAGCGATGATCGAGAGGGGTCTACGTGTTTTTTTTGCTCTTCTTCGTAAACCTTCCGCTAAAGTTGGAGCTAAATATCTTAAAACACTGGGCCCAACAGCAGTAGTTATCAGATCTGCTTCGGTCATTGCATGGAAAAGTTTTTCTGGTTCCTTTTGACTATGAATGCCTTGTACACCTGTTACTATGAAAGTTTCATGAGTGGTATCTGCAATTTCAACTTGGTATTCTTTCCGATAATTTAGTTCCTCTATTACTTTTTCATTGATATCAGCAAAGGTTACTTCAAAACCTGATTGCTGAAGGATCAAACCGATAAAACCTCTGCCGATATTTCCAGCACCAAAATGTAAAGCTTTCATTTTAGTTGCCTCCTTGAAACATTTCAATGATTGCCTCTTTGCTTTTTGCTTGAGAAAGTCTTTTTACATTTTCTTCGTCTGAACAAAAGATCGCAATTTGAGAAAGAATGTCAAGATGCTCATCCGACATAGCCGCAATACCTACAAGAATATATGCGATATTGCCATCTCCAAAATCAACACCTTCAGGTACTTGTATGACACAGATTCCTGTTGAAGAAATAAATTGTTTAGCTTCGTTTGTTCCATGAGGAATTGCAAGTCCGTTTCCCATATAAGTAGTCGTTAATTTTTCTCGTTCCATCATTTGTGGGATATAATCATTTTTTATATGGCCAGCTTCTACAAGGATCTCTCCTGTTGCTCGAATCGCTTCCCATTTATCACGAAAATGAGCATTTAATTTAATCTTTTCTGGTGTAAACAACTCTGTCATCATAAATCATCTCTCCTTTGAATTTGCTGAATGATGTATTGGGAAAAATGTTGTTCTAAAAAGAAAACAATGTTTTCTCTCGTTCCTGTTTGAAAAATATCAATAGCTGTTTTATCTAAAAGTAAGATACTAATTTCACTGAGAATTTCAAGGCTTTCTTTGGACACATTAGAAGGACTAAGGAGAAATAGCAGCTTTTCCACTTGAATCTCTTCTCCTGTCATCGAATGAATCGCATAAGGTTCACGTAGAGAACAAATATGAAAAGAGATCTTTTTTATCATATCTGATCTACTATGATAGAGCGCTAAATTCGCATTTGGAATGCCGATTCCTCCCATTTCCTCACGATGGAGGAGTTGAGCTACTAATAACTCTACCTCCGTTTCTGTTAGTTGTGGATTAATATTAGAACAAATTTGCTTTAGCGAGGTTTGCTTGGTTATCCCTTTATTTTCTAAAGAGAGCAATTGGAAATTACGAATTAATTCATAAACAATATGGGTGTATTTCTTCATTTGAGTTATGGGAGCATGGATTTTGTTCGTTTTTTCCCGAACAGGATTCAAATCTTTTGACTCTCTGTTCAAACCAAGTTTAAATCTAATTTGCCGAAGATATTGATGAACCTTTTCTTTATCTCTTGCTGTTAAAAAAGGGCTGATAAGTACATAGTGTTCAGAATCTATTTTGGGCAATGGGACCGTAGAGATCAGGATACTATGATCTATATCGACTTTATCTAATTCAAACATAGAAATATTTTCGATCTTCTCAAACTGTGGAAACTCTTGTCTAAGCTGTTTTGCTAACATTCTAGATGTTCCAATTCCGCTCGAACAAATGACAAAAGCATTGGGCCAGATGAATGCAGCATCGGATAATTGAAGCGCAGCACCTACATGCATCACGATGTATCCTATTTCTTCATCAGGAATGTCTATTTGTGAAAAAACATCCATACAATTCTTTTTCACTACCAAAAATAGCTTATTGTATTTTTCACGAATAAGAGGAAGCATGGGATTACGAATAGACATGTGAGTTTTGATTCGAAAGAGTGCAGGTCCCAAATGAGTAGTTAGCCCATCAAGGGCTTCATTATCTGAGTCCCAAGTGGTCTTTAATTCCAAAGCACATCGATCAAGAATTTCCTTCGCTTTACTTTTTAGTTCTAAGGAGTGTTCTATGTCTACTAATTCATCTTTAAAAGATGATCTTAGTTTAGAACCCATCAAATGCATGGTGACATAACCAATTTCGTCAACTGGTATAGGAAAACCAAATTCCTTCTCCAATCGTTTGACAATTTCGCTCGCAACTTTGTATTCCATCGAACCCTGTAATTCTTTTAATGTATCTGAGTTAAATGAAATGGCGTCCCCATTCTTAATGCGTTCAAGAGCAAGTGCTAAGTGAACACTAAGCCCGATATAAGCACTATCAGCTAGAGGATATTTCATTTGCTCAAATATTTTATTGAGTTCTCTTTCTATCATTTGCAACGTATCTTGATCCACTAGCCCAAGCAAACGTTGGGAGATATTTTCCTCAGCATTAGATGAAGCATTTCTATTACGAAGAAGTTGCATGAGTTCATCTGTACTAAGATTATCTGCAAGCATACTACTCATCGCTTGACGCTTAGATGATTCGGTTCCTAAAATCTCCACCCCGGAACCTCGTTTTCGTGATACTTCTAGCTGAAAGGTTTTTAACCAATTTTCGATCTCATCTAAATCACTACTCACTGTCGCTGTTGTTACCTTACATTGCAAGGCAAGTGCCATTAATTTGATAGGTTGATTTGCCGTAAGAAGAGTTTGAAGAATTAAGGTTTTACGTTCAAACGGAAAGAAATCGATTCGTTTGCTTTCTTCTATTTTTTTCCTAACATATTCCTTTTGTGTTTCAGAACCTTCTAATCGAATTCCTTCTCCGATTTGTCTTTCCAAAGTGAGAGAAAAATCTTCAAGGATTAATTTTTCCATTCCTTTGATCTCTCTTTGAATGGTACGAACACTTACTGTTAGTTTTTCGGCAAGCTCCGATAAACTTACAAATTCATCACCCTGTTTTAATAGTTCTAATAAGATGGCTTGCTGCTTCAAAGTGAGTTTCATGTTTCCAACTCCTAAAATGAGAGAAGCACAAGAAAAATGAATCTCTCTCATGCTGCTCTCCAATACATTACAAGTATTAGTTACGGAAACGTTCCTTTAATTCTTCATATTTTGGGCTATTTAAAAAGTTATCAACGGAAATATGCTCTGCATCTGAGTGCTTAGCTTTTGCTCGATCTGTCAGTGTTTTTTGTGTGATTACAATATCAGCATCTTCTGGAATATCATTTATAGCTTTATTGATAACCTCGATCGATATACCTGCATCTTGGAATTTTTTGCGAAGGATAGAAGCACCCATGGCACTTGATCCCATTCCTGCATCACAAGCAAAAACAACTTTTTTAACGTCTCTATTTGTATTTGTTAATACTTGACCTTTGCTCTGTGCTTTCATTTCTTTCATTTTTACCTGTGCTTTCTCTATATCCTCCTCATTCTTTTTAGAAGTGCGGATGAGAAGGGTCGCTACTAAGAAGCTGACAGCTGTACTGATCACAACACCTAGTAAAACTGGAAAGAGTCCCCCTTTTGGCGATATTGCCATCAAAGCAAAGATGCTGCCAGGAGAAGGAGTCGCTACTAAACCTGCTCCAAATAGTTGGAAGGTAAAGACTCCACTCATACCACCAGCAATGGTCGCAAGAATCAAACGAGGATTTGCTAGAATGTAAGGAAAATATATCTCATGAATACCGCCAAAAAAATGAATAATCGCAGCCCCTGGCGCAGATTGTTTGGTAGCACCTTTCCCAAAGATCCAATAAGCTAAAAGCAGTCCAAGCCCTGGACCTGGGTTTGTTTCTAACAAGAAGAAGATCGATTTTCCAGTCTCCGCAGCCTCTTGTAGTCCTAAAGGAGAAAGGACCCCGTGATTGATGGCATTGTTAAGAAATAACACTTTTGCTGGTTCGATAAGTAAACTAACCAGCGGCAAAAGACCCATTCCTACGATGACTTTTACACCAGCACTTAAAACAGCAGATATTGCCGCGACAATAGGACCTATTCCCAAATAGGAAATGATCATAATAATCGCTCCAACGATTCCAGCCGAAAAGTTATTCACTAACATCTCGAAACCTGTGCGAACTTTTCCTTCAAAAAGAGAGTCTACTTTTTTTATGATATAACCGCCAAGCGGACCTGCTACCATCGCACCTAAAAACATCGGAACTTCGGCACCTGCTATTACCCCGATTGTAGCGAGAGCCCCTATGACACCTCCACGCACATCATAAATGAGCTTTCCGCCTGTATACCCAATAAGAAGTGGCAACAAATATTTAATAGTAGGATCAACTAACGCAGCTATTTTTTCATTTGGTAGCCAACCTGAAGGAATAAATAAAGCAGTAATAAGTCCCCATGCAATGAATGCACCAATATTGGGCATTACCATACCACTCAAAAAACGCCCAAATTTTTGGATTCTCACCTTTAGGCTGGATGTTTCCATTGATTGAGCAGCCATTCTAAGCAACCCCTTCCCTCTAGTTGAATTTGTAAAAATATATCTTCGCTTTCATTGTAAAGCGCTTACAAAGCAGCCGCAAGAAAACAAAAACACAATTTCGTCACATACTAGTGTGACAAAATTGTGTTTGTTCGGGATTAAGATTTTGTTTTCATCAAAAGTCGGACAAGTTATTCATTGTAAATTTACCATACACAACAAAATCATTCACTACATTATCTGATAAAACTCCTTATTGATAACATGAAGATTTGAATTCATCGGTTTGGACTAATGAGAAAGCATCATTACTAGAAACGCTTTGTATCCTCACTTTGGTTTGGACAAAAAGAACTACTTCCATCTATCTATATTTTTGTTGAAGCCATTTTATATGAAAGTAGTTTGTTAAAGTCGGACAAGTTTTGTATGATCTTTTATTCAAATGTTCCAATTCAAAATTTCTAACTAGTTTTATGCAGTTGCCATTTCTTTTTGCTCTCTGACTGCCTTATAGCTAGATTCTTTTGTCCATATATATAACGGCAATCCAATCGCTTTTTCATGTTGATATGTATCAAATAACCATTTCGCCTCTTGCTCTGCATAATCAAGATGAGAAGCAAAGAAAAAACCAGCCCATATAATACCTAATCCATTTAGCCTTTCATCCTCTGGATAATAACCTATCTTATCTTCCAAAGCTCTCATTTTTGCAAAATATTCAACGCTTCTCTTTGGAAAACCAAGATTTTCACCAACAATCATATGAAAATCATAAGAACGCAATGCAACACCTTTTATTTTTCTTTGATACTCTTCTGTCTGCTTTTCTGTTTGAAAAAAGATGTGGCTTCCAGGTTCTTCATCAAAAGGTGTTATTTTTGGAAAATCGGATACTGCTACATCTTCAAAAAATGGACTTCTTGGTGATATTAATAAGGCAAGTTTGTATCCATCTAAAAAGGAAAAGTGTTCACGCTTTCGCATGAAAAAGACCTCTCCCAGTTATGCAGTCACTGTTGCTTTTTGTTTTCTAAATTCTTGAAGTTTGTTTACAATCATATTCATTCTTTTAAAGTCTCCATAAGGAATATCAGGAGTATCGAAACCTGCTACCCAAATAGAAACGGGTAAACCAACTGCCTTTTCATGTTTGTATGTATCAAAAAGCCATTTAATCTCTTGTATCACAAAATCAATATGAGATGAGAAAAAGAAACCAGCCCACTCTACCCCTACACTATCTCTTCTCTCTTCATCTGGATAATGACCTATCTCATTTTCTAAAACTCGCATACTAGCATAATACTTAACGCTCTTTTTAGGAAAACCTAATGTTTCACCCACAATCTTATGAAAATCATAGGTTCCCCACTCTACTCCTTTAATCTTTCTTTGATATTCCTGTTTTTGTTCTGCTGTTTGGAAAAAGATATGGCTGTCGGGTCCAATATCAAAAGGTGTTATTCTTGGGTAATCTAATTTTGATACTTCTTCAAAATATTTGCTAGATGAACTTATTACTAGAGCTAGTTTGTATCCTTCTAAAAAAGCTTCATGTTCTCGCTTTGCTTTAGACAAAAAGAACCACTCCCTTAATTAAACTTCTTGTTGAAGCCATTTTATATGAAAGTGGTTTGTCAAAGGTGAACAGGTTTTGTCGAAATCTTATAAACTAATCCGGCTCTATAATACGCCTACATCGAGCACATTTCCACTCGCCTTTTTCCCACATCAGCTCATCATCTTTGTAACACTGAGGACAATGACTTGGTTTTGGAGCTTTCCAGCGAGACAGCTTAAAAATATGCATGAAGTTCACCCCCTTCGTAACCAATATCATTTTATTATGCTTTTATTTCATTCTGAATATTACAACATTACATTTTATTTACTACCAGAAATAAAAGACACCATCAATTATTATGGAATTATTCAAAAATAGATTAAATCTGCATATACCTAACCTTTTACAAAATATAAGCACAAAAAAGAACCTGTATGAAATACAGGTTCTTCATCAAAAGTCTAGTCAATTCCAATTGTATCGTCCGGTCCACTGCAACGCATTAAAGGACACCTCCTAGCCTCATTGATGGGTTGCTTCCAATTCCATCATACTAACTTGAAGCTCAAATGTCTTTTTCAAATAATAATTGTGAGCATCCATATTGTTTGTTTTTTTATAACAATAGCACAGATTAACAATATTTTCATACTGTTTTTCTAATAACTTATGCTTTACAGATAGTTCTAGTGCATTTTTATATGATGGTATGGATTCTAAGTACAAACCTTGTTCACGATAACATGTACCTTGCACCATCAATGTATCTAAAATCGTAACCTCATCTTTTCGTTTCCCTGCTATTTCAATAACTTCTTCTAAAACTTTCTGTGATTCCTCAAACTGTTTCATTTTTATATAAAGGAATCCAAGATTTTTTAGTGCGTAAACTATGTTTTGTTCCTTTACCTTCTCTCTTATGCTCAATGCGTTTAGGTAATGCTGAACTGCTTCATTAATATTCCTCTCTTCATAGATAGTTCCTATCATAGTCCAAAGTAGAGCTAACTTATCATAGTTATTATTTTGCCTCGCAATATTAACACCCGCTTCTGCAAATTCAAGTGCTCTTTGATAATGCTTGACTTTATTAAGTACCTTTGCAAAATTAATATGAATTTGCAAAAACGTTTCTAACCTCAATACGGCAAGTATTTTCGTTGGATTTGAACTAGATATTTTTTCCCAAAGTTCTTCGAGCGTTTGTAAAGCTCTTTCATCCTCATTTAAATGCTCCAAATACATCGCTTTATTGACCAAAAGATAAAACATGGTTGCTTGTCGTTTACCCGTTTCCCTATATGCATCTATCCCTTTCTCTGTACACTCTAACGCTTTGGTATAATCCCTCAAATAATAAAAAGTTCTACCTAATTCGTTTAAAGTAGCTGCTCTCAAGTTAGCCTCGTCAGGTTCTAACGATTTCAGAAGTAAATTGAGAATTTCGTTATAATGTTTTTGAGCTTTATACAACATCTTTTCTCCGTTTATTGTTCTCTTTAGAAAACAACATCTACCAAGTAAAAGATGATATTGAGGGGAAAGTTTGCTGTCTTTGCTTATGAAACTTAGTTCTTCTAATTGCTTCATAGATGCGTCAAGGTCAGCAGTTAAAACTCCATCTAATTTAGAAAGTTTTGCTTCTAACTCTTTCTCTCTTCGCTCTGCCTCACTCAAGATTCCAAAAAGCTCTTTCCCTAATCCAAGTTTCTCTGCATAGTATTGAATTTTTTCTTGTGCAACATTTGGTAACCCTCTTTCAATATTTCCGACTGTTGAAGCTGAAATAAATTCATCAGAAATACTGTCCATACTCTCTTTAAGCTCTCTTCTTCTCTCTTTCAATTTTGCTCCTAACAGTTTTCTATTCATTCTGCACAACCTCCGTAATACAAAAATTTAATTTATATTACGTATTCCAGAAAAATTACTTTCATCCTTCTCATTATGGAAAATATATTACTTATTAATATAAAAAATATAAATATTGAAATATTTTATATTAAATTTTATAATTTTACCAATGACACAATGAAGGAAAAGGAGTGTCTTATATGTTAAATCTATTAGGAATATCTTTATCAGATTTAAACCAATCCTCATTAGAGATAGACATAGAACCCATCGAAGGTCATGAAAAAGGCTCTATTCATCTTGAAAACGTTAGTATATTCAAGACTCCATCAGGCACAATTTTAATCTATGGTTATGAAAATTAAAGATATCATATACAAAGTAATTCAAGACAACCCACAAATAGAGCTGTCGAAATTTTTACATGATGAGAATATCAGCAGACATAAGTTATTGATCTTCTTTCAAAAGCTGGAAGAATTATCAGGAGTAGAACTTTCTACCTATATCAATTTTGTAAAAACTTGTGAGCGCGAAAAGCTTTGTGATCTTTACGCGTACTTAGGATATTTCATCATGAAAGCAGAGTTAAATAGAACAAAAAATCACATTGAATCATTAATGAAAAAAGACATCATTTGAGTGTCTTTTTTTAATGCTCTTTTGTAAGTACTCGATATTTCTTCTTTGACCACTTCCAACACATGAATGCGGGGGATTCTTGGGAGACGGTAGTCTCATGACCACTTCATTACCAAGCTAACCCCGTGAGCCCCATGGTTTATATGTTCCATTAATCCCTTAAGCAGCATGGTTATCGCTGCGCATGGTGCATAACCATGCGCATAGGTGTTTGTAAAGATCTTTTTTCAAAAAATGTCATGGTATGAGAGGGGAAAAAATACTCCTCCCTAGTCTGGCGTTCGCTTTCATCCCCATTGCTGAAACTCGGGGTTTTCTCTCTCCCATAGATATAAATTTCGCCTACACAATGATAGCTCATCGTCTTTGTTACATCTTGGACAATGACTAGGTTTAAAAGATTTCTAGAAATAAGTTTAAATAATAAACGTAGAAATTTCCCCAAAATCGGATATTACAAAATTTGAATAAAATAAGTTCCATAGTCATTTTTTTCAAGCATTCATTGAGTTGCAAATGCAGATTTGATAACATAAAGATTAGCATACAGAAGACATTCCCGATGCATTTTTTTAGGAGATACAATGATTATTGCAGCTTTCAACATCATCGAAATCAACAGGAATCATGCGACCTTCGAAGGCATCGAGTTCAACGGCGTCAAGGGAATCATGCACAGCGGTTTCCGTCCGGATGGCCGCCCTAGTGTCCTTCGCCTGACCGCGAGGGAACTCCGCAATATCAAGGCAGGGGAGAAGCAGTACTTCGAGTTCACCCCTCGCAATGGAACCAAGAAGGAGAAGAAACTCCTCTCTCTCGAGACTCACCTGCTCGGCGAGTCCGTTCGGGTGCAGGTCGGTGATCTCCGCGTTGAGGTGGATATCGTTCATCTCCTCAATACGGAAGCGGGAATCGTCAAGGGCATGCTCAAGATGAAGATTGACGAGTTCAACCAGCTCCTCAATCTCCTTGAGGGTCGTATCGGTTGAGTGTGGCGTATGTGCCTGTGATCAGCTAATCCCGGACACAAATGTCCGATTATTTGGTTACAAGACTATCGAATGGTCGATAGTCTGCACGCTCATTTCATTCATAATATTCAGATTATTTATCATTGATTGCTTTGTTGCTTTCCATTGTTCCATATCTTTCTTTTTGCTAATTGAGGCTTAAGAACGCATTCTCACTTAGATGATAAACCATATCCACCATCTTTATTCCCTGCGTTTGCAGATCGAGATCGTATTTAAAACATGGAAATCTTTTTTCAGATTGACCAATGTAAGAATGTAAAACAGGAGAGATTGGAATGTCACTTGTATGAGCATCTTATTGCCATTCTTATTTGTCCCACTACCTTGTTTCAAATGCGAGAGCTTTTGCTACGTAAAAAACACATCGAGTTAAGCGAATATAAGGCTTTCTATATAATTCAAACCCATTTTTTCTTTATTCCATCAGGCTATACAGAAAAACACCTAAGCATATGCAAAGATCCTTCTTCACCTCTTTCACCTGCTAAAGAAGAATGGGAGAAAGTCTCACCGGTATAAGAAAAAACGATCTTTGACATATTGGGTGTTGTCTATGAGTTTAACCTATCCATTGCGAAAGTGCATAATTTTTAAAAACAAGCCTAGATAGGCTTGTTTGGCATGCTTTTCAATCTACCAATTTTCATGTAGGGGTGGCATCGATTCTGAAATTGCCTGCTCCATCCTGCATGTAATGTACAGAATGGAGCAGAGCCAGAAACTCTTTCGACAAGAAGAGGAACGAGAGGCATTCAGTGAGTTACTCGTGAAGCATGATCCTCTGGTTGGTTCCGGCAATGACGAGGTATCCCTGTTCGTCGAACGAGAGCCACACTCCGAGGGTGAAACACTTCCTATAGCGATGATCCCCGAATGAGTTCTCGTTGCCGAAGAACTTCACCACGAAGCCATAGGCAGTTCCGGCTCGGAGTTGGCTGCTGTCGTTCAGCGACTTGGGATTCGCCATGAACCGGTTCCCCTGCTCGTCGACCGTCACGATGTGATCGTCGGTCATGTACTCCTTCACACCGTAGCCAGATGGAGTACTGCATCCGCGAAATTGCACACATGTGGTCGTTGTCTCCAGCATGAGCCATTTGTTGGAGAGGATGGAGAAACGATCCGGAGAGGTGGGATCGATGAACTCAGCCATCACGGTTCCTTTTCTTGGGTTGTGGTTCTGACCTTTCTTACCCTACACTATACCTTGTATTTAATAATTTTAAAAGTGTTCTTATGTTCACTTTTAATAGGAGTAGTGAGACGGTAGCTGCTCTCGTCCGATGGTGTGTACCCTCTTATTCCTCGAAAGCTGTACTCCTTGTTTGAGTATTCCTTTACATTCAATTTCTCTTAACTTGATGGCTATGCCTTCTAACCCCTCTTTTTACCTCAAATAGGGTTACAAAACAAATATTTTGTAACCTATTATGCTTCCGCAGCCCAGAACCCTTATAAATAAAGGCTTTTCAGTCTCAAGAAAATCTCCTGTTTCTCGCTCCAAAACCAATTGAGAAATCCTAAAACAAATATGATTCACATATCAAACCAGCCTCATCTCCCTATCTGTTTTTTCTACACATAAACGAAAGGACATGAAGCAGATTGATAAAATTGCGATAACCTCCATTCTTCTCTTCTAAAAATATGAAAAATAGGTTATGATTAGGAGTGATCCATATCCTCGGAGTTGAAGAACTATCGAAAGGTTCGAACTATGAGTGGTGAAACGTGTAGCTGTGGTGGAGATCCCAATTTCTGCGGCTGCCCTGCGATCCCTAGGATTCCAAAGCAGAAGAACAACAAGAACAACAAAAACAAGAAGTAATAACAGCACACAACCTTTGACGATCTGATCGTCGTGGAATCAAAGTCTGGGCAGTATAACTGCTGTCCAGACACCAAAAAATGAGGGAAGTACATAGAGCGAGTCATCCAACGGATGGCTTTTTGCTTTTGCAACCTACTAGCTGCTTAACCACATTCCCAATCAATGCAACGACTGTAGGAAATCTGATACCTATACAAAAAAGTGCAGAAAAAAACAGAGGAGAATCACGAAAAGGATTTTCAACTGGTTAAGATAGTGGATTGGGATACAGAAACTGAGTTTTCATGATGTCTATTTTCAAGATTGGAGTAAGATTCGAATTTCTTCCGTATCTGTAACTCTGATTTCTCCATCTAAAATTGGAGTCAGAAACCAATTTGATAACAAATAGTTCGGGAAATTAAATTAAAATGTGTATTCTTCCTATGGCTTGTTTTGTCTTCTACGGTGAAGAGTATAAGTTGATTCCATCTATTTTCACATTGAAATTTATTATTAAGGTTTGTCTGTTTTGCGGAGCAACATTGGAGAATAATTATACAAATTTTTAGAACAAACAGAATAATATACAAGGAAAAGGGAACTATCAAATTGTTGATTCATTTTTCAAAATAATAGTATAATATCAATTAACACAAAGTAATCTTACATTTTTATCATCCTTTCGAAATAACTCAGGAGAATACGATTATAATGAAAAATTCTTTTTTGGTCATTTTTGCGCCGTGTTTATTCATTTTGGCGTTAGTAATAGGTCTCGTGATAACACAGGAATCTAATGTTGAAATTAAAAATCTGTCCCTTCCATCACAAAATTCCAAAATACGAACGAAACAAGTCACTCATGTGCTAATTCATTTTATTTCAAATGCCGCAATCAAACCTCAGAATCCCTATCATATACAAGAAATTTATCGTATTTTCGTTAACTCTGGGACTTCTTCCCATTATACGATTGCACGAGACGGCACCATCTACCTTTTGGTAGATGAAAATCGAGTTGCATTTCACGCAGGAAAAGGAGAGCTGCCGGGATTACCAGCATATAAAAATAAAATGAATGAGTATTCTATCGGGATAGAATTATTAGGAATTGGAACCCGCAATGAAATGTTGCCCATGATGTCAGAGAGTACATACCATTTGATCTCATCTAAAAATATAGGATATACAGATGCTCAATACCGTTCACTAAACATTTTATTGAATAAGATATTTAAACATCATCCATCTATTAAAAAGGACAGAAAACATATTATAGGACATGATGAATACGCACCTAATAGGAAAACGGATCCCGGAAAGTTGTTTGACTGGTCACGTCTGTGGTTTATTAAAAGTTAATACAGAACACAAAAGTGTTAGTGCAAGAAATCAAGGAACCATAAACAGAAATTACTGCTAATTCAAAAAAAAGAGAGGAACTGCTTAATAAAAGAGAATTTTGAAAAAACCCGATTTCATCAATACTAATAAAATACTTTACGATTAGAATTAATTACATGATCATAAGCCAATTTTATCTGTATAAGAAAATTGGCTTTTTTAATTATGCATTTCTTAGGATATGATGTTATCCGCTCGTTGATTTGGTTATTAACGGTTTTAAATCCGTCATTAGCTTTTGTTATTGGATGAAAGAATTAGGAAACCACCTATTATTTGTAGTACCATTAGAGAGAGGTGATTCATTATGCGATATTCCACAGTCCTATTTGATTTGGATGGTACACTGATCAATACAAACGAACTCATATTAGCTTCTTTTGAACATACGTTTGATATTCACTGCCCCAATAAATTTACAAGAGAAGATGTCATGCCAATCATGGGAGAGCCATTGACAGATCAGATGCATTTTTTTGATCCTGTTCAAGCAGATGAAATGGTAAAAACATACCGTTTGTTCAATGAAACGGAACATGACCGATTAGTAGAAGAGTTCCCTCATGTCCTCTCCTGTTTAGAAAAATTATATGAATACGGAATAACAATGGGTGTCACTTCCAACAAACGCCGCGTAGCAGTAGAGCAAGGACTAAGACGTTTTGGCATGGAGAAATGGATGAAAACCATAATTTGTGAAGGGGAAGCAGAACGCAATAAACCTCATCCTGATATGTTGCTTCTGGCAATGGAACAGTTACATGTAAGTGCCAAGGAAACGCTTTTTGTTGGAGATAGTCGCTATGATATATTAGCAGCTGAGCGTGCAGGTATTGATTCTGTTGGCGTTGCATGGAGTTTGCACGTAGAAGATGTCAAAAATCATCAGCCTACCTATTGGATCGAAGAAATGCGAGAGCTTTTGGAAATTGTAGGAGTGGAATGAAACGAATTGTTACATAGATATTTAGAAAGGGAATATATATCATGCAATCTGTTTATGAAAAAATAGGAGGGGCAGCGACGATTCAAAAAATCGTAGAAGCCTTTTATCCTCGTGTGCAAGCACATCCTGAGTTAAAACATTTATTTCCCGAAGATCTCACTGAAACTATGGAAAAGCAATTTCTTTTTCTCAGTCAATTTTTTGGTGGTCCTCCTATCTATACAGAAAAAAGAGGTCATCCTCGTTTACGAGCAAGACACCTTCCCTTCCCTATCTATCCAAAAACTGCTGAGGCATGGTTAGCTTGTATGGCTTCTGCACTACAAGAAGTCGGTATGGATGAGAAAGTACGAGAAGAAATGTGGGACAGGCTTGTAATGACTGCTTATCATATGATTAATCAAGAACACGAATAAGTTCGGTATGGATGAGTATTTTGCTAGCTTTAATTGAAAATAGGAGCGATGGATGGATAATGGCACCACAACAAGATACAAAACAACGCAAGGCTGAGCATGTACAGATTGTATTAAATGAAGATGTAACAGGGAAAGGAATTACGACTGGTTTTGAACGATATCGCTTTGAGCATCAAGCACTACCTGAGATCGATTTTGATTCGATCTCTCTTCAAACAAACTTCTTAGATAAAACCTTAGCTACTCCCTTGTTAGTAAGTTCAATGACAGGCGGAACACACGAAACGGGCAATATAAACCGTGTTCTTGCTACTGCCGCTCAAGAAAGAGGCTGGGCTTTAGCTCTTGGTTCCATGCGTGTTGCGATTGAAAATCCAGAGACACATGCAACATTTCAGATGCGTCCTTTTGCACCTGATATACCTATACTTATTAATCTGGGTGCTATCCAATTAAACAGAGGGATAGGTTTAGATCAGTGTCGTCAGATTGTGGAAATCGCTGATGCAGATGCACTTATTCTTCATCTAAACCCTATGCAAGAAGTATTTCAACCGAACGGAGATACCAATTTCGCAGGACTACTGCAAAAAATAGAAGCGCTATCCAAGAAACTGGATGTACCTGTCGGAGTGAAAGAAGTGGGCTGGGGTATACATGGATCACTAGCAAAACAACTATACGATTGTGGTGTGCATTTTATCGATGTTGCAGGTGCAGGTGGTACATCTTGGAGTCAGGTAGAGAGCTTTCGCTCCACTCCTATCTTAAAAAGAGCAGCAGATGCCTTCTTAGACTGGGGTATTCCAACGGCTGATTGTATATATGATGTTAGAAAGAAAGTACTAAATGGATTTTTGATTGCCAGTGGTGGTCTTCAGTCAGGTGTCGATGTTGCCAAGTCCATCGCCCTTGGAGCAAATCTTGCTGGCTTTGGCCGTTTTTTACTTCGCGATGCAGTAGATGAGCCATCCAAATTAGTAGAACGAATGGCTCAAGTGGAACTCGAATTAAAACTAGCCATGTTTGGTGTAGGTGCAGTTACCATTGATTCATTGGGTCACAAGTTCATTAACAGAATTGGGTAATCCATCTTAAACTATCCCATTGCCCAGAAACAATTAGACTTCACACATTCCATTTCAAGGGTAGATGAACAGAATAAAAATCTATCCTTTCTTCTCTTTAGCGCTCTCTTTTATTTACAACACCAAGTTTGAGGGAGACCATCATACTATCAAGTTAATAACAAAATAGTCCCTGAAAATAAAAAAACACCCTGCTCTTTCTTCAATAAATAGAAACAGCAGAAGTTGTTTGCCGTCTTGTGATTGTCTACTATTTATGTTTTTTAAAAGATAGAGTTGTTTCATTATTATAAGAAATATATACTACTGACAGGGAAGAAATCTTCCTACTCAACATATAAAGACAGAAAGATCAACCATGGCTAAGCTTATGGGCAATAAGGCAGAACAGAAGAAGATCCTGGATCGTCTCATCGCTATTGATCCGAAGAGTGATGCCGCTAAGCAGTTTACCGAAGATATTCAGCCGGCATTTCTAGCATCTACAAATGTGTGGATGGTCTTACCAAGCAACAGCAGGAAACTGTTGAAGTCTGTGCGGGAGAGATCTTCCTTGTTTGCGGTGGTCCAGAGCGGATGAAGGAAGCCGGCATGGGCATCAAGATCAACGGCAAGGCGGTACCTGCCCATGAACACCTCAACGAGGCCGTTACGTTTGCGAAGAAACTTCAGAAGGAGCTCAAGAAGCTGCTTAAGAAGTAACATGGTATGACTGAATTAAGGTCGTGGACAGCAAAAGTTGTCCACCACCCCGTAATTTTACCACATGTTTTACACTTCGAATTTATTGCATAAATATTAGGGAAATTTCCCTTATCATACCAAAGAGCTTTCTGAGTTGAAACTAAGCGATATATTCCTAGATAATCAAGTAAATAAACAACAAGAATAACCCGGTTGTTTCGAGCCTATGGATACATAATACGTCATTCCCTTTTTATTTTAAATTAGAATACAGATTGAAAACATAAAGTATTTGCCGCAAATAATTATACAGAAGATTATGATACAGTTGGCATACTATATAAGATAAGGGCGACTGATTACTATAGAAATATGAGCACACCAGCATCCAGTTAGGGAGGTAATGGAACCATCTATGTAACTTTCTGACGTCACAAAAAAAACGA